>NZ_JCAXEI010000003.1:0-870434 GCF_059758925.1 Pedobacter sp. GQ55
CGAGTTTCTGTCTTTTAAAAACCTTTTACGCTCGTTGCGTTTTGAGATTTCGGATGCTTTGAAAAAGAAAAATGCCAAGATATTGGGGGTTACAAGTCTTGATAGCAATGAGGGCAAATCCTTTCTGTCGGGCAGTTTGGCCTATGGTTTTGCAATGATGGGAGAAAAAGTGCTGTTAATTGGAGGAGAAACAAAAAAGGTGATGTCGGATTCAAAAGAACTGGCTATAAACCAGGATTTTGAGACCTTTTTAGTGAGGCGCGAAATTCAGACAGAAGATCTGATTACAATTTTGAATAAGAATGATGCGAATTCATCTTTATTGGAGAGCCAGAGTACAACAAGTTTAAGAAAGGGCTTTGAGGTTTTAAAAAACGAGTTTGATGTAATTATCATAGATGTAAACGGGCTTAAAGACATTAACAAAGCGAAAGAGTGGTTGCTTTTTACAGAGCTGAACTTAGCTGTTTTTGAATCCGGAAGATCTATATCAGATCCTCAAAAAGAGCTGTTGACATATATTAAGGGGCAACCTGGATTTATTGGTTGGGTTCTTAACAAAGTGAAATCATAAATAATCTATGTACCAATATTTATCCTCATTATCACAAACACGGCGCACAATAATTTTGTCGGTTTTAGGGATATTGGTTGCATTTGGGGTTAGTTTTCTAACCTATCTGAACCCAATGGGAGCGGTACTTTTGATTTTAGCGCCGTTATTTGTTGTTTTTTTGATCTGTCTTTTTAGAGAACCATGGATAGGTCTTTATGCGCTAACAGCTTATTGTTTTCTATTTGGGATCTTGTCGCGCGAAGTTGGTGGTATAGCTTATGGTATAGGAATAGAGGCCCTTTTATTGCTGATCTGGGTGATAGTAATCATTCAGCACAAGCGATATGACTGGACACGTTTAAATAACCCGCTGACCAAATTAATGCTGATGTGGTTTATCATTAGTGTAGTAGAAATTATAAATCCTGAAGGTGCCAGTGTGATGGGCTGGTTACAGGAGATAAGAAGTACAGCACTGTTTCCGATGCTGATCATCCCTTTGGTATTTCTATTGATTGATTCTGAAAAGAAATTGAACTGGGTGTTAATACTTTTGATGGCATTATCGCTGCTGGCGACTTTAAATGGTATTAAACAGCAGCATATAGGTGTTTCGTCTGGCGAGCAAAAATTTTTAGATGAAGTTGGAGCAGTTACCCACTTGTTATGGGGAAAGTTAAGGGCGTTTTCTTTTTATGGTGATTCGGGACAGTTTGGTGTTTCCCAGGCTTCCTTTGTAATGATTGCTATTGTGCTTGCAATAGCTCCGTTCAAATCGTGGAAAAGAGTGCTTGCCCTGGTTGCTGCCGGACTATCTTTTTACGGAATGTTGATTTCGGGAACAAGGGGTGCGTTTTTTGCTTTGGTGGTAGGTGCATTGTGTGTTTTCTTTCTGACCAAAAATTTGAAAGTAATCATTCTTGGGGTAGTTGTAGCTGTGTTGTTTTTTGGGTTTTTAAAGTTCACCACCATTGGTAATGGTAATTACGGTTTGTACAGATTACGAAGCGCATTGAACTTTAAAGAAGCCTCATTAAATGTTAGGTTTAACAACCAAAAGGTTCTTAGCGCGCGTTTGCATGACAAACCTTTTGGTGGGGGACTAGGCGTAATTGGTACCTGGGGTAAACTTTATAATAAGGATAAGTTTCTTTCGACAATTGAACCTGATAGCTACTGGGTTAAAGTTTGGGCTATGTACGGTGTTGTTGGACTAACAATTTGGTTTTCTATGATGATGTATATTCTGGGTAAGTGTAGTGGGATAATCTGGAAGATCAGGAATGTGGGGCTCAGGTATAAATGTATTGCAATGCTTTCGGCAACAGCGGGTATTTTTTTATGCAGCTATGGTAATGAGGTGATTAATTCAATGCCATCGGCCATTGTAGCAGCTTTATCTTTCGCACTTATTTTTCAGAGTGTGAATTTTGATAAAAGGGAGCCTTTGCCATCAAATAATAATAGTGAGCCAAGTAACGATACTGAAAGAAGTAATGATCAAGGGCTAATTATCATGTCCTAGTGCAATAGAATTTAATATTTATGTCGATAGTCAATAAAATAAAATCAAATCCCAGGCTAAAAAAGCTGCTGCATAAGATGTTGATACCTGAAAATGATCATAAGCCACGACTTTGGGTTAGACTTTTTGTGAATCCTTTTATACATAAAAAAGGATCAGGGAGCATTATCCGACGCCGAAATAGAATGGATGTTTTTCCATTTAATGAATTCAGTTTAGGTGAGAAATCTATAATTGAGGATTTTGTAACTATCAATAATGGAGTGGGTAATGTGTTAATAGGCAATAATACGATTATTGGAATTGGCAGTGTGGTAATTGGTCCGGTTGAGATAGGGAATACTGTAATGTTGGCACAGAATATAGTTGTTTCGGGACTGAACCATGGTTACGAGGATATTCACGTTCCGCCAAGTAAACAGAAGGAGATTCGGAAAAAAATTACCATTGGTGATGATGTTTGGATTGGTGCAAACAGTGTGATTACTGCTGGTGTAACGATAGGTAAACATGTTGTTATTGGGGCAGGAAGTATAGTAACCAAGGATATCCCGGATTACTGTGTAGCAGTAGGCAACCCGGCAAGAATAATAAAGAAGTATTCTGAAGATACTAAATCCTGGATGTCTGTTTAGTTTTTCTAAATGGCAGCAAGTAATTAACTAGACATGATCAATAGAGATGTAATTATTATTGGACAGCAACCCTGGGATACTGAAATTGGCAGTAACTGCAAAAATATTGCGCTCGAACTTTCAAAAAATAATAAAGTATTATATGTGAACTCCCCGCTTGATAGAATTACCCGATATAAAGATCATGACAATTTAAAAATTAAAAAACGTTTGCGGGTAATTGAGGGAAAAGAGAAAGGATTAATAAAAATTAAGGATAACCTTTGGAATCTGTATCCGGATTGCATGGTTGAATCTATAAACTGGATTGCAAATCCATCTATATTTAATTATTTGAATAAGAGAAACAATAAAAAGTTCTCTAATTCGATAAAAAAGGCTTTAGAGGAATTGGGTTTTAAAGATTTTCTGCTGTTTAATGACAATGAATTATTAAAAGGCTTTTATTTAAAGGATCTATTACATCCTTCACTAAGTATTTATTATTCTCGCGATTATATTCTGGCTGTTGATTACTGGAAAAAACATGGGAAAAGACTTGAACCTTTAATTATTGCTCAAAATGATTTGTGTTTGGCAAATTCTCTATACCTAACTGACTATTGCAAAAGCTATAATGAGAACTCTTATTATGTTGGCCAGGGCTGTGATATTGAGATGTTCAAAAATGCCCATGTAAGTGATAAACCTAAGGAGTTCGCAAATATTAATACCCCGGTTGTTGGTTATGTTGGCGCTTTAAATAGCATACGATTGGATATATCGCTATTATACCATATTGCAAATAAAAGGAAGGATTTAACTTTTGTTTTGGTAGGTCCAGAAGATGATGATTTTGCATTTAGTAATTTACATGATCTGGAAAACGTGATTTTTACAGGGATAAAGAGACCGGAAGAGCTTCCCTTGTATATGGGCTTTTTTGATGTATGTATTAATCCTCAATTAGTGAATATGGTAACAGTTGGTAATTATCCGAGAAAGGTGGATGAATATTTAGCAATGGGTAAGCCAATAGTTGCAACACAAACAAGAGCAATGGAAATTTTCTCTTCGTATGTATATTTAGCAGAGAATAAAGAAAGTTTTGCGCTGCTTATACAAAGAGCTATTGACGAAAATACTGAAGAGTTGCAGGTGGCGAGAAGAGCTTTTGCCTCAAGCCATAGTTGGGAAAATTGTGCCAATGAAATCTATAAAGCTATTTTTAAATCTTTAAAAACAAAAGAATCTTAATGGATATAATTTATACTCTCTTTATTGTTATTCAAGTTCTAATTGGGGTACATTTATTTACCCCCTTAATCTTGTTTCTTTTTAAGTTTTTTAATAAGCAAAGCATAACTAATAACTCAGCCGGAACCGATTTTGATTATGCTGTTATTGTTACTGCATATCAGCAGACCACTTTAATTCCAATGGTGGTAGATTCTATTTTGAAGGCGAATTATACCAATTACATTATTTATGTTGTGGCAGATAACTGCGATGTTAGTGATTTGAATTTTACAGACAACAAGGTTGTTGTTTTGAAACCGGAAGAAGTATTGGCCAGTAATACCAAATCGCATTTTTATGCAATAGACAGATTTCAAAGAGATCATGAAATAATAACAATAATTGATAGTGATAACTTAGTTCATCCCGAATATTTTATTGAATTGAACAAATTCCTTTCAGCGGGTTATACCGCAGTTCAAGGGGTAAGGGCAGCTAAAAATTTAAATACCCCATATGCGTGCCTTGATGAGGCGGGAGATATATTTTACAGGCTGATTGATCGAAAACTTTTATTTGAAGCTGGATCATCTGCAGCGCTTTCAGGATCTGGGATGGCTTTTACGACAACGGTTTATAGGGATTGTCTGGAGCATACACCAATTACGGGTGCTGGTTTTGATAAAATATTACAATATGAAATTTTAAATAGGGGTTACAAGATAGCATTTGCTGAGAATGCAATTGTGTATGACGAAAAAACAAGTAAAACCGGTCAGTTGGTAAACCAGCGATCAAGATGGCTGAATACCTGGTTTAAGTATTTTTTTCTTGGCCTGAATCTATTTGGCAAATCTATTGTGAATTTCAATCTGAATCAGGGATTGTTTAGCCTTATGTTGCTTAGACCGCCACTATTTATATTGCTAATTCTCTCAGCTACTTTTTTTGTATTGGACTTGTTTTTTATTCCACTATTCACAATTTATTGGCTACTTGGAGCGATCGTATTTATTGTTTCTGTGCTTTCGGCACTGAAATATTTTAATGCGGATAAAAGAATCTACAGCTCTTTAAAAAACGCACACAAATTTATGTATTACCAGGTTTTAGCACTTTTAAAAGTTCGAAAAGCCAATAAAATTTCGGTAGCCACAGAACACTATTATAAAGAAGAGATAAAGAAATAGACTATAAAGTAAAGAATCGATAGATGAAAAAGAAGTTGCGTATTGGGATAGAAGTTCAGCGTATTTTCAGAGCGAAAAAGCATGGGATGGAGGTTGTTGCATTAGAACTGATAAATGAAATCCAGAAGTTAGATAAGTACAACGAATATATTCTATATGCAAGAAATGACGTAGATAATACTTGCGTTAAAGAACAGGATAATTTTAAAATCAGGACGTTTTCTTCAAGTTCGTATCCAACATGGGAGCAATTTGCTTTACCAAATGCGGTAAAGAAAGACAACTTAGATTTTCTTCATTCAACATGCAATACTTCGGCGCTTAATCTGTCGGTTCCTTTAATACTTACTTTACATGATATTATTTACCTTGAGAAAACGGACTTTAAAGGAACTTCATACCAGAATTTTGGCAATCTATACAGAAGGTTTATAGTGCCTAAAATTGTGGATGAGAGTAAGTTGATCATCACCGTTTCGAATTTTGAGAAGGAGGTGATCCTGAACAAACTGAAATTGCCGGAGGATAAGGTTAAGGTGATCTATAATGCGGTGAATCCTAAATTTAACGCTGAATATTCTAATGAAAAGCTTCTTGCTTTTAGGAATACTCATAGATTACCGCAAGAATTTATCCTTTTTTTAGGAAATACTGCGCCTAAAAAGAATACTTTAAATGTAATTAAGGCATATACTGAATATCGTTCCGTTATTAGTGAGGGATTGCCTCTGGTTATTTTAGATTATGACAGGAAATTAGTTGAAGATACACTGAAGGAATTAGGTAAAGAACAATTTATTGAAAACTTTATTTTTCCGGGATATATTCCTTCTGATGAGATGCCTTTGCTTTATAATTGCTCAAGCCTATTTTTGTATCCGTCTTTGCGTGAAAGCTTTGGGTTGCCTATTTTAGAAGCTATGGCTTGTGGAGTACCTGTTATTACTTCAAATACTTCGTCTATGCCAGAGGTGGCTTCGAATGCAGCATTGTTTGTTAACCCATTTGATCATATTGAGATTAAAGACGCAATGATTCGTTTTTTTGCCGATAGTGCTTTGCGGTCGGAAATGAGGGAATTGGGATTAAAAAGAGCTGCGAATTTTACCTGGAAATCTGCAGCGGAGCAATTGCTCTCCATATATAATTCATTTATCCTTTAGCTAGTAATAAAAGAATGCTATGAATCGGAGACAGGTTATATATAGAATATTAGGAATTTCAGCAATAGCTGTAAGTGGAGCTGGATTTTGGAAATACCGGGCCATTTATAAGAAACCTGATCTTTTATATCTGATGAGTAAAAAATCGCTTATAGCCGAAATAGCTGAGACCATTATACCTGCTACAGATACCCCAGGGGCTAAAATGGCAAAGGTTGAGGACTTTATTATTAAGATGGTTAGAGATTGTACAGCAACAAAATCTCAAAATAATTTTATAAAAGGACTAGGTGATTTGGAAGCGTACACCGAGCAGAATTACAGTAAGCCATATATTTTATGTAATGTGAAAGAACGGGAAGCTGTACTAACTCATTTTGAGAATTTAGAAGAATCGCATTACCTGATTCGTAAACTGAAACAGAAAATACTAGGGGACAATTTCTTTTATATGTTTAAGTCTTACACGGTGACCGGCTATTGTACCTCTGAGCCGGGCGCTACCAAAGGATTATCATATGACTATTTACCCTCAACTTTTGAGGCATGTCTTACAATTGGGGATAAACAAAAATCTTGGGCAACAAAATAATTTGTAAATGATAAACGCTTTTGAAAAGTCTGTTTCTTATGATGCGATTGTGATCGGATCAGGAATTACCGGTGGTTGGGCCGCTAAGGAGTTGTGTGAGAAAGGCCTTAAAACACTTATGCTGGAGCGAGGAAGAGATATCCGTCATATTAAAGATTATCCAACGGCTAACTTAAATCCATGGGATTTTGAATATAGATTAAATAATACAAATAAGGAGTCAACAGAGAATCCGATACGAAGCGGAACATCTGACGAAAGTGATCGTATGTTTTATGTGAGTGATAAGGAGCATCCTTATATTCAGCATAAACCCTTTAATTGGATAAGAGGTTATCAGGTTGGTGGTAAATCTTTAATTTGGGGAAGACAATGTTATCGGTTAAGCGATCTTGACTTTGAAGCAAATATTAAAGATGGTGTTTCTATCGATTGGCCAATAAGATATAAAGATGTTTCTGGGTGGTATGACTATGTTGAAAGGTTTATTGGTGTTAGTGGTAAGCATGAAAACCTTCCGTATTTACCTGATGGCTGCTATCAGCCTCCGATGGAGCTTAACTGTATAGAAAAACATCTTGCCTCATCTATAAAAAAGAATGATGAGCATAGGTTGCTAACTATTGCCCGTGTTGCAAATTTAACAAGGGGACTGACCGATAGAGGACCTTGCCAGAATAGAAATTTATGCACCAGGGGATGCCCTTACGGCGGATATTTTAGCAGTAATAGCGCTACAATACCGGCAGCAGCTGCAACAGGAAATTTGACAATCAGGCCTTTTTCAGTTGTTAAGGAAATTATTTATGATGAAAAACTTCAAAAAGCCACAGGGGTAAGGATAATAGATTTGAACACGCTTGAGGAGTTTGAATTTAATGCGGGGATTATTTTTGTTAATGCTTCGACAATTGATACCACTTCGATTCTATTAAATTCTAAATCGTCGAGATTTCCAAATGGACTTGGTAATGATAGTGAGCAATTGGGGCATAACCTGATGGATCATCACTCTTCTTCAGGAGCTTCTGGGGTGCATGAGGGTTTTAAAGATGAATATTATAAGGGGAGGAGACCCTGTGGTTTTCTTATCCCAAGATTTAGAAACATAGAAAAGGGAGACAACGTCGACTTTTTAAGGGGATACAATTTTCAGGGAAGAGGCGAAAGAGAAGGCTGGCAAGAGAAAAAAAATAATTTAAAGGGATTTGGATCTACCTTTAAAGATCAATTAACTAAACCCGGATCTTGGTCTGTATGGATGGGGGGATGGGGCGAATGCCTTCCGTATTTTGACAACAAAGTAGCGCTTTCGGAGAATGAGAAAGATAAATGGGGATTGCCTTTGATTGAGATAGATTTCTCATTTAGAGAAAATGAACATTTAATGATGAAAGATATTCAGAATACAGGAGCGATTATGCTTGAAAAGGCTGGATTTAAAGATGTTAATACTTTCTCTTATAACACACCAGGTGGAGCAACAGTGCATGAAATGGGAACTGCGAGAATGGGCAATGATCCTAAAACATCTGTATTAAATAAACATAACCAAATACATGCTGTAAGAAATGTGTTTGTTACAGATGGAAGTTGTATGACTTCATCTGCATGTCAAAATCCTTCATTAACCTATATGGCGTTAACTGCCCGTGCATGTGATTATGCTGTTAGTGAAATGAAAAAGGGAAATATTTAAATTTTAGCTTAAAGTAGATCAATACAATGAAATCGAAGATTGCCTTCTTGTTAAGTTTAGCTAAAAGTAAACATATCTTATCTCTAACCAGTAACGGCATAAACGCCGTAATTGGAGTTGTAACGCTGTCTATTCTTTTTAGACATTTAACAAGGGAGGATATGGGTAATTGGGGTTTCTTTTTAACGATTTTGTTATTGGTGGATACCTTTAGATCCGGATTTTTGTCTACCGCCTTTGTAAAGTTCTTTTCGGGATCAACTGAGAACAGAAAAAAGGAAATAATAGGTTCAACATGGTTTATCGCGATTATGATAACGCTGTTTTTTGCGGTATTGAATGTTCCTGCTTATTTTGCTTCAGGTTATATTGCCGACCCTAGTTTTAAGCTTTTTCTCCAATTCTTTAGTGTTAATTACATCTTATCACTTCCATTTTTTGTTTCAAATTGCATTTTGCAGGGAAAACAAAGGTATGATCGTTTATTATTCTTAAACTTTGCTAATCAAGGTTGTTTCTTGTTGTTGATTCTTCTGAATTTAAAAGGAATTACCATACACACGGTTTTGTATTGCTATTTGTCTGCAAATTTTGTGTCGAGTTCAATAGCTTTGTTTTTTAGATGGACCGATATTAGCATGCTGAAATATAAAACCAGGTCCGCTATATCCGAAATCTATAATTTTGGAAAATACAGCGTGGGAACAAATTTGAGTGCAAATCTGTTAGGTTCTGTTGACTCGTTTATCATCAAACTTTTTCTTGGCCCCTCGGTTCTGGCGGTATACAATGCAGGAACTAAATTGGTGCAGATTATCGAGATTCCTTTAAGAAGTTTTGTTTATACAGCTATGCCAACCTTATCAGCCTGCTTTAATTCAAATGAAAAGACGAAGGTTATTCTTGTTATGAAAAAGTACATTGGAATGATAACGGTAGCACTGATGTCGGTTAGTGTGTTAGTCATCATTTTTGCAGATTTAGCTATATTAATTTTTAGCGGACCCAAATATGTTGCAACTGAAGCACCAAATATATTGAGGATATTTATGGTTATTGCATTCCTTTACCCAGCTGAACGCTTTTTTGCTGTTACATTAGATGTAATTCATATGCCTAAGGTTAATTTGCTGAAGATTATGCTTATGCTGTTCGTAACGGTATTAACCGACTGGCTTGCAATAGTGATTACAGGAAACGTTTATGTAGTAGCTACAGCTTCTGTTTTTTCTACGCTTACAGGACTTATAGTGGGATATTTTGCCTTAAATTATTATTATCAAAAATTTACTTTCTTTGATATGTTCATAAACGGGTATAGAGAAATAATTTTATTGTTAAAAAGATATTACTCAAAGTTTTTTGGTAAGAAATATCAACTTAAATAAGAATATCTTTTATTCTACTGCCCCAATTGAAGGATTGCTTGTTGATCTCGTTCTACCGTAATAGTCTACACTTATTAGTTTGATTAAAGAAGCATCGAAATTTTGAAGCGAAATTGCTCCTCCTGAACTTTTGGCTGCCGAATTGGAAGCTAAACCAAACTTTACATTGTCCGTTATTCCGGCATCCGTATAGGTTTTGAAATATTTGTTGGAATATGAGGTGGGTTTGGTACTACCCAACTGATTCCAGATAGGGTTTGTATTATACTGACCAACCAAAGGGAATTGGTACCCCAGGTTATTAAAAACCTCGCACTTTCCACCTTCCTGTGTATATAAGTCTAAAATCTGAGCAGGGAAGGTACCTGATTTTGGTAGTAAATTTCCACATGTATTATTAAATACTTTCGCATTTACATATGTTGTTTTCCCTGGCATAATGTTTCTTTTGAACGTTTGGAGTTCAAAGGCACTATATTCTCTTGAATTGGCAACAATATTATTGAATATTAAAACTTCTTTGGGACTATCACCTAAGCTAAAACACCAGGCTCTTATAGCATTTCCCTGATGATCTTTTACGTAATTATTATAAAATTTACCATTACCAATCAGATAGAAGATTCCGTTGTGATTGCTGCTCTCTTGATTGATATCTTTTATAGAATTATGATGGATATTATAGGAATCTACGCTCTCTAATACCACTGCACTTCCTACTTTTCCGGAGTTTTGAAATGTAACATAAGCAATTTCAATATCCTTTATCAGTCCTTTTATAACGTTGTCCTGAGCAGATCCCCTGAATCTGATTAATGTACCTGTGTTGTCACAATCAATGTTCAGAAATTTTAAATTTTTACTATAAGAAGTTTCTGAGCCATTGTAGATGTTTTGTGGGATATATTGAATACAACCATACGTTACAAGATTTTGAAATGATACATTTTGCAGCGTGAAGTTGTTGATGTTGTCTGTTAATTGAACTGGGGCTCCATCTACAGTTCTATCTTTAAAAAGAAATCCTCTTGAGATTCCCGGGGTTCCATTTCCACTAATAGTAACATTGTTTAAATTGGAGAGTTTTATTTGCTTGTTTCCAATCAGTTGAACAAGTCCGTCGTTTTGAACTATTACCGGTTTGTTAGCACCATTAATATTACTTATTTGTATACCATTATAGGACCCGCCTTTTATTTTGATTATAGTATTTGATGTTATTCCCAGTGTTTTTCCATCGATAGATAAATTACCTGAACCGGTTCCTAAATTTAAGATAGCTGCATCTGCTGGAGCAGCCACTGTATCTTTTGGAGGAGGGGCCGGTTTTTCAGTTTCAGGGAGTGGGACTTCCTCTACAGGAATTGTATTTTTTTTACAGGCTAATAAAATGATAATTGTAAATAAGAATAGATAACTCCTTGTTTTTACTGTCATAATTTAGATGTAAAATAATTTTTAATTACTATTGATTTTCGTTCGAAACAAATAACATTTACCATTACGACACTGTTTAATTATGAATCCCTATCTAATAATTAAGTGGCGTAATATTTGTAATGGGGAATGTTTTTCTCACTAAAAATAGTTTTTTTTCTTGAGAAAGAATGTTTTTTTATTTTTTTTTAAGCTTTAAAGTGCTTAAAGCTTCATTTGCTAAATTAATCGACAATAATATGTGTTTTGTGTGGAAAATTTTCCCCAATTTTTAATGTTTATTTCATCTAAATTGGACTTTCATTGAACTTATATCATTAATCAAATGCGGTAATGAATTGTTTCTGTTTCTAATTTAAGTTGTTAATTGTGAAAGCTTTATCACCTGTAAAAAGTTGTGGTATTACTTAGTTTAGGTTATCTTTAAAGGATATTGAAAACAATCGCAGTAAACAGACCTGTTTTGGATAGCTTATTGTTTTGAGTTTAATTGTATCTTATCGATCTACCAGTTATTAAATAGATATAAAAGCGTATTTTAATGAATTTTGTTTTTGTCAGTTTGCAACGAATAAATACAGATCGGGAGTCAACTTCCACAAGCTTAGCTAAAGAATTGGCAAAAAAGCACAGAGTATTATTCGTAAATCCTCCTATTGATAGAAAAACACTACTGTCAAAACACAACGACCGTTATGTAAAAGAGCATATTGAGCTTATAAAAAATGGCGGTACAGGAACAAGGAGTTTAACTGATAATCTATACGTATTAAATACGAATAGCTTGTTAGAGTCAATTAATTGGATTCCCTCAACAAAAGTATTTTCGCTTTTCAATTATGTAAATAACAGGCGTTTTGCCAGGGACATTAAGCACGCATTATTGGCCCTAAACTTTGACTCCTTTATCCTTATCAATGATAAAGATATATTCAGGAGCTTTTACCTAAAAGAATTATTAAAACCTGACCTATATATATATCTTGATAGGGATTATACGCTTGGTGTTGATTATTGGAAAAGACATGGTGAGGCGCTGGAACCTAAATTGATAAAAAAGTCGGATCTTGTAATTTGTAACTCTAATGACTTTGTTAGAAGCGCCAAAAAATATAACCCAAATAGTTTTTACATTGGAAACGGCGTAGATCTTAAACTTTTTAATAACGATATATTACATGATATCCCGGAGCGGCTAAAAAATCTGGATAAACCAATAATAGGTTATGTTGGGGCGCTAAGTTCTTTAAGACTTGATCTGGATTTAATCGTCAGGATAGCAATTGCAAAACCAGAATATAATTTTGTTTTAATTGGTGAAGAGGATAAGGAATTTAGTAAGAGTATTTTACATGAGATGAAAAATGTTCATTTTTTTGGTAAAATAGATAAGAAAAATATTCCTTCTTATGTGCAATATTTTTCCGTTTGTATAAATCCACAGTTACTTAATGAAATTACTATTGGTAATTTTCCTTTAAAAATAGTAGAATACCTTGCGATGGGGAAACCTGTAGTTGCAAAGTCTACAAATACAATGAAAGAAGTATTTTCAGAATACACTTATCTTGCTGATGATGCGCTAGAGTTCGCAAATTTAATAACAAAGGCCTTATCTGAAGATAATTCTGCCTTACACTCGGAACGGATTTCTTTTGCAAAGGGCTTTAGCTGGGATAAGGTTGTTTCGTTGTTAAATGAATCAATAAGGTCTTGTACCAACAATAATCAAACGCTGATCTAAATGTTAGCATAAATATTGATTTACTATAATTTTTATTGGCAATCCAAACTACTACGCTCATAGATGAACCGAGACAAACAGTATAATAAATGGCTAGAAACGTCCCATCTGACGCAAGACTTAAAATCGCATTCTATTTCAGGTGGTTTTAATACTGTTGCCGGTCAGGTATTGTCTTTTGGGATAAATATTCTGTCTACCATTATACTAGCCAGATTATTGGTGCCCGGAGATTATGGTTTGGTAGCTATGGTAACCACAATAACCGGGTTTATCACGGTTTTTAAAGACTTAGGTTTATCATCGGCAGTTATTCAAACAAAGGAGCTCAAGGACGAGCAGGTGAACTCTATCTTTTGGATAAGCATCGGGGTTAGTTTTGTTATAGCACTAATTGTTTCACTTTTAGCACCGCTTTTAGTTGCCTTTTATAAGGAAGAGCGACTGCTGAATATGACGCTTGTGTTTGCCGCAAGTATTTTTATTACGGGATTTTCCCTTCAGCATAATGCGTTAATGAAGCGGCAGATGAAGTTTAAAACTTTGTCGAGAATTCAGATTTTAAGCACTATAGGTAGTTTACTTACAGGTATGTTTCTGGCATGGAAAGGATTTGGTTATTGGTCAATTGTAGCTATTTCCGTCTCCAGTCCAATATATTCGACTATATCACTCTGGTTTTTATGCGATTGGCGGCCTCGACTTGGTTTTAATTCAAAGGGAATAAAAACATTAGTGTCTTTTGGCGCTGGTTTAACCGGATTTGATCTGGTAAATTATTTTTCCCGAAACATGGATAATGTTTTAATCGGAAAGTTCTCAGGATCAAGTGCATTGGGGATGTACTCAAAAGCCTATCAGTTGTTGCTTTTGCCAATTACTCAACTCCGGGATCCATTAAATGCGGTTGCGCTGCCGGCTCTAAGTAATCTTCAAAATGATAAATGGAAATACAATCATTTTTTTTGCAGATACCTTTTTACACTGGCCTTTTTCTCTATGCCCATTGTGATTTATTTTGCAATTTTTTCGCACGAAATTATCTTTATTGTTTTAGGACAAAAATGGATTGCTGCATCTGCTATATTTAAATTGCTAGCTGTATCTGCTTTTATCCAGCCTGTTGCAAGTACTCAGGGACTGCTACTGATAACTACCGGGAAAGCAAAAAAATACTTTTACCTAGGTATTATCAACTCTACTTTAGTTGTAGCCGGATTCTGCATTGGAATAAATTGGGGTACCACTGGTATTGCCATATCGTATGCAATTGTGACTTATGTATTGTTTATACCATTATTGCTCTATAGTTTGAAAGATTCGCATCTTTCTATTTTACAATTTCTAGAGGAAATTTTCTTGCCTGCAGTGTTTGCGCTAATTAGTGGTGCGGGTATGTTTTTTGTAAGAGCAAATTTGGGTGGCAGCAATTCATTTCTGACTTGCATTATAGGTTTTTTTGTGGGGGCTATTATCTATATAGGATTATGGTTTCTGACAAAGTTTACCAGAAAAAAAATGAATAGGATTCTTGAGATTGGTCAGTTCCTAATTAATAAGAATAAATTAAAAGCTTAAATAATCTAAAAAATGAACTACAGATCAATTGAAGATTTAAATCACACAATTACTACCAATCTTTCTAAAGTACCTTTGGAGATAGATTTAATTGTGGGGGTTCCCAGAAGTGGATTGCTTGCAGCGAATTTGCTGGCCTTACATTTAAATCTTCCCTTTACTGACGTAGAAGGATACGTTAATGGAAGAATCCTTCAGTCAGGAGAGCGATTAAAATCTTATATCAAGCCTTTTAGTGAATATAAAAATGTACTTATTGTTGAGGATAGCATTTGGTCTGGCAGCTCCATAATTAATGTTAAAAATAAGCTTAAAGGACTTTATCCGGAAAAGAAAGTACTATACACCGCTGTGTATGCTGTAGAAGAGACTAAAGATAATATTGACTTTTACTTTGAAATATGTCCGGGACCAAGAATTTTTGAATGGAATATGATGCACCATGATTTACTTGAGAATTGTTGTTTTGACATCGACGGTGTATTGTGCATAGATCCAACGGAAGAGGAAAATGATGACGGATCTAAGTATGAACATTTTTTAGAAAATGTAGAGCCATTTTTTAGACCAAGTAAAACCATTGGCTATTTGGTTACCAATAGGTTAGAGAGGTATAGAGCGCTAACCGAGGCTTGGCTAGCGAAGCACAATGTAAAATATAATCATCTGATTATGTTAGATCTTCCTGATAAGGCAGCAAGATTAAAGGCTAATAATCATGGCGGTTTTAAAGCGTCTGTATACGTGAAATATGATTGCTATCTGTTTATTGAAAGCTCTATATGGCAAGCAAAACAAATAGCTGACCTTTCAGGGAAGCCTGTTTATTGCACTGATGAAAGAAAAATGGTTTTCCCTAATAGTATGGGGAAATCGAAATTTCTATTAAGAAAAGTAATTAAAAAGCTAATTAGAAGATAAAAGTTAAATTTTTATAATAAAAAGATGAAAAAAACAAATCGAATTATTAATAGCATTTTAATAACATTTATCGTTTTTTTTACTTGCTGTACACCTGATAGAAAGGAGTATGTAGAAGTTGAACCCCTTAGGGATAAGCAGGTCAAGATTAAGGATATGTTTGGTATTAATGGCTTTGAATGGGATTTTTATGATCTGCAATATAATTTTGATACCACAAAATATAATCTGATAACCAATTTTGATGGCTTTAGACATTTTTTGGATTGGGAAAGGATCGAACCTGAAAAGGATGTCTTTAGATTTAACCATAAGCCTGAGGGCGGATGGAGTTATGATGAGATTTATCAAAAGTGTTTTAAAGATAGCATGTTGGTTGTAGTAGATTTACAGGTTACACCCAGCTGGCTAATAAATACGTACCCTGAACCCAGGCGTCAGAGAGATTTGATGCCGATAAAATTCGGCGATAAAAGAGATGCTCCATTATCATACATAGAAATTGGAAAGGCAGGATTTCAATTTGCAGCCAGATATGGTCAAAATAAGAAAATTGATAAAAATCTAATAAAAGTTCCTAAGGAATCTCATGAACCAATTATAGGTCTAGGTTATATAAAATACATAGAAAGTAGTAATGAGCCAGATAAGTGGTGGAAGGGTAAAGATTGTGAACAAAGTCCTGAAGAATATGCAGCTCAGCTTTCCGCATTTTACGATGGTCACAAAGGCAAATTAGGAAGAGGTGTGGGGGTTAAAACGGCCGATTCTACTATGAATGTGGTTATGGGAGGGCTGGCAAAACCAAATGTAGAGTTTGTAGAGCGGATGGTTGAGTGGTGTAAGAAGAATAGGGGATACAAAAAGAATGGTGAAGTTGATTTATGTTTTGATGTTATAAATTATCATATGTATTCTAATGATTATACAGGATGGTTTGCCAAATTCAAAAGTAAAAAGAGAGGAGTTGCTCCTGAAACTAATGAAATGACTGAAATTGCGAAAAGTTTCGCTGACTTGTCTTCAAAACTAGGAAATATGCCGGTATGGTCTACTGAAACCGGATATGATATAAGTGAAAAAAGTGTTCAAAGAGCCATTCCGATAGGATCAAAGTCTAATCTGATTACACAAGCAGATTGGTTACTTCGTTTAGGGTTATTGTATGCCAGATTAGGAATTGATAAGGTTTTTTATTACCAATTATATGATAATAATGATCCGGGGACTGATCCTGGAACTTCATTTGGATATTCAGGTCTTGTAGAAAAAAATAAGAAAAGGAGACCCGCTGCAGATTATATCCATCAAGTTACTAACCTAATGGGCGACTATTATTATTTCAATTCTATTAATGAAGATCCGGTAGTTGATATTTACCAGAATGGGAAAAAAAGAATGTATGTTTTAGTTGTTCCTGATGAAACAGATAGAAAAGAGAAATATTTGTTAGACTTAAATCAGGCAAAAAAGGCAGTAATACATCAGCTGAATCCTGGTTCTGATCAGATGATAACCAAGGAAGTAGCGACTAAAAATGGGCTGTTGGAAGTTGAAGTAACAGAGACCCCAATTTTTATAGAGGCAAAATGAGTCAAATTACCATAATTACTGTAAATTTTAATCAAATTAGGGTAACTGAAGATTTTTTAAGATCTGTATTGCGCAATGCCCCGAACGAAGACATTGAGCTTATTTTGGTTGATAATGGGAGTAGTGATGACAATGAAGCTTATTTTAAAAAGATATATCCTGAGGTAGTATATATAAGATCGGATAAAAACCTGGGATTTGCCGGAGGCAACAACCTGGGAATACGAGCTGCTAAAGGTGAATATATTTTACTGCTAAATAACGACACGGAAATAACTGAAAATATGATTCCGGCTCTTTTAAATGAAATGGAGCTGCGTCCAGATATTGGGTTGATTTCGCCATTAATCTTGTATTATGAAGACCCGAAAATTATTCAATATGCGGGTTTTACGGAAATGAATTATTTAACAGGTAGAAACAGGGGCATAGGGAATAAGGAGGTTGATCACGGACAATACAATTTGGACAGCAGAGAAACCGGTTATTGCCATGGGGCAGCAATGATGTGCAGGAAAAAAGATCTTGAACTTGCGGGTTTAATGTCTGAAGACTTTTTTCTTTATTATGAAGAATTGGATTGGTGTGATAAGTTTAAGAAAATAGGTAAAAAAGTATGGTTTACCGGCAAATCGAAAATTTACCATAAGGAATCGATGAGTGTAGGTAAGGAAAGTAGAATTAAGACATACTTTATGACTAGAAATAGAATGCTATATATTAGAAGAAATACATCTTTATTAAATACAATTATCTTTAGCATCTATTACATTTGTTTTGCATGCCCAAAGCAGATTATATCTTATATCTTCAAAAAAAGATTGGATTTAGTAAAGTGGGTGTTTAAGGGCGTGTTTTGGAATCTTACAAATTCAAAAAGCAGCAATAAATTAGGATTTAAAATTTAGGGAGAAATGATAATAGCTTTTTGGGTTTCCCTGTTTATTATTCTTTACACATTTATTGGGTATGGATTTGTTTTATTTTTACTTGTTAAAATAAAGAGACTATTCTATACCCCAGCTTCATTTGATGCTAATCTGGAGTTTCCTAGCGTAACCATACTTGTAGCTGCTTATAATGAAGAAGACATTGTTGAGGCTAAAGTGGAGAATACTTTAAGATTGGATTATCCGCAGGAAAAAAAGCAAATTATTTTTGTAACTGATGGCTCAACGGATAGTACTACTGATAAGCTTAATAGATTTAATGATGTCTTGGTATTACATGAAGATTCAAGAGCTGGAAAGATGGCGGCTATTAAAAGGGCAATGCCATTTGTTGAGGGTGAGATATTAATTTTTACGGATGCCAATACCTTTTTAAATAATGAAGCGATTAAGGAATTGGTTAAGCATTATAGGAATGATAAAGTTGGGGCAGTAGCCGGAGAAAAACGAATTTTTGTGGATCAGACTGCTGACGCGAGCTCTGCCGGTGAAGGGTTTTACTGGAAGTATGAGTCGTTACTAAAAAAATGGGATTACGAATTATATTCAAATGTTGGAGCTGCAGGAGAATTATTCAGTATAAGAACTAAGCTTTATGAGAATGTTGAATCAGACACTATCATTGACGATCATATGATTGCAATGAGGATAGCTGAGAAAAGTTACATTATAGCTTATGAGCCAAAAGCCTATGCAATGGAGACTGCTTCTGCTAATACCGCTGAAGAATTAAAGCGGAAAATAAGGATTGCCGCCGGAGGGATACAATCTATTTTTCGTTTAAAAAAAGCTGCAAATCCTTTTAATAATCCGGTTTTTACATTTCAATACATTAGTCATCGTGTTTTAAGATGGACCATAACACCATTCTTATTAATCGCTTTGTTCGTTGTGAATGGACTTATAGTATATTACTACGATTCCTTATTCTATAATACTGTATTTATTTTACAGGTATTATTTTACATCTTAAGTGCGCTCGGGCTCATTTTTGAACGTAAAAATATTCGTGTAAAAGCCTTTTTTGTTCCTTATTACTTTTGCTTGATGAATTATGCCGTAATCGCCGGAATAATCAGGTATTTTAAAAAGAGCCAAAGCGCTGCCTGGGAGAAATCAAAAAGAAAATAGCTTTGTAACTTATTTATTTATAATCCCAGTAATTCAAACTCGCTTCTTGTTCTTCAAAAGCAATGCAACCAGCATATTCTTTATCAGGCATAAAGCTTTTGAGAATGTATTTAACTTGTTTTCTGGTAATTGAAGTGTTCAAGCTGTTAAGCTCATTCATATTGTCAATTAGACCTTCGCCCGAAGCTTTGAGCACAGCCTCTTTTCTTGTCCATATGGAATAGAAGCTTGAGCTTGTATTTTCATTGCTTATTAATTTTAATTCCTCTGGGCTAAAACTAGAAGAGGTTATGTCGTGATAATTGAAATGATGGTCTATATATTCAATATCAATTCCTATTTTAAATGGGCTGGTTCCAATGAGGATGTAGTTTTTACTATGGGTAACATTAAATTCAATACCACTAACTGCTGGCTTCTTGTTCTTTGATTTATAGATGCATATTTTTGCTGGTGATATTAAAAGAAATTCTGATAAAATATTTCTTAAGGCATATTTAGAAACAATGTATCTTTTTCTGTCATTTTCTCTGAAGAAACGAAAGGCCTTTTCAATTTCTGTGTATGAGAGATTAGACTCATACACATTGCAGATTTGATTGAAATATTCATTTACATTTATTCGAAATATATTAATTGTGCTCTTATCGTATGCAACGTTCATTGTTGTGGCAATCCACTTTACATTGTCATTAACATTTAATAGCTCCATAACTTAATAATTCTAAACCTTAGTATTAATTACTCTCTGCAGAACTTTTGCTAGCTTTTGATCATTAGGTGAAGCTAAAAATGTTTTGTGATCGCCTGGAACAGAGTGAATATCTATACCTTTTTTGCCATACTTCCGCCAACCTAAGTAAACACGATCGTCTAGAAAATAGATCCTTTTTTCTACTCTAAAGAGATCAATTGTAAGATCTACAGGTTTTAGTTGATATTTTTTGTAAGCCATTTCATAGCTTTCATAAACCTCTCTTTTATATGTAAAAACCTCTTTGTCTATCTCCTTGTTTTTTAAGAAAATAGGTTTTAATTTTCTTTTGGATATTCGCAATTGGTAAGACAGCGTTTGCATAGGATTATCCAAAAATAATTTAGCTATAAAAGGACCCTTTTTTAACTGACGAACTATTTTCTCTTTAACCTTTTCTATGCCAGTTGCAGATGATCCGGCATAAGTGTCGAATATTCCGAGCATTTTTATCTCTTTGCCCTTTTCAAGTAATTGTTTGGCCATCTCATATGCTATTTTACCTCCCATAGAGTACCCGGCAATTAAATATGGTCCATCCGGATTTGCTTCCAGAATCTCAGCATTATATTTAGTAGCAATTTCTTCAATTGTGTCAGGCACGTCGCTGTCCCCATTTAACCCCAGGCCTTGAAGTGCATAAACCGGCTGATCTTCATCCATAAATCTAGAGATAGATTTGAATACGAAAACATTTAAGCCTCCACCATGAACCAGATATATTGGAGGTTTATTTCCACTTGTTTTTAATGGGACCAGAGAATCCCAATTTAATTTATCCTGTGGGGTTAGTAGCTTAGCGAGTGTTTCAATTGTCGGGTTTTCAAATAGGCTGGATAGGGGCAAACGGAGACCTGTTTTCTTTTCTATCGCGCCCATTACCTTAACAGCAATTAAGGAGTGTCCTCCTAATTCAAAGAAGTCGTCTGTAATTCCTATTTTACTAACATCAAGATTGGAAGCCCATATTTCTATAAGTAGATTTTGCTCAGAGGTTCGAGGGGCAACATAATCATTTTCTGTGATCTGGTTCATTGCCACTTTTGGGAGTGATTTTCTATCTAATTTTCCATTCGCAGTTAGTGGGATTTTATCTATCTGAATTAAAATCCTTGGTACCATAAACTCTGGAAGCGTCAATTTTAAATGTTTTAATATTGCATCCTTATTAAAAATAGAATCAACCACAACATATGCTACCAGCCTTTTTTCATCATTAGTATCTTCATCCACAATTATTGCACATTGCCGTATATCTTTACACTTAAGCAATGCATTTTGTATCTCGCCGAGTTCTATTCTATTGCCTCTAATCTTAACCTGATCATCTATACGACCTAAAAACTCTATATCTCCATTAGCTAGCCATCGTACCAAATCGCCGGTTTTGTAAAACCGGGTTTCTATTTCTTCAACATAGCGATCTATAAACATTTTACTGGTCAATTCAGGGTTATTTAAATAACCCCGTGCCACCCCAAGACCACCAATATACAATTCTCCAGGAACGCCAATTGCACAATAATTTGCATCTTTATTGAGAACATGAGGGATGGTATTTCCAAAAGGTTTACCAATGGGAGCTGATGTTGGATAATCCACATCTTTATCTACTAAATGTATTAGCTTACCTATTGTAGTTTCGGTAGGTCCGTAGTGATTTACAACTACACATTCACTATTGGCCTTTCGAATTTCTTTAATATACTCGCCAGGCAATGATTCTCCGCCAAACATTAATAGTTTTGAAGGTAAAAGGAAATTGCTCTGATGCCTTAAAAACCTCCAGTGCGAAGGAACGATCTTTAAACAATCGATGTTATAATTATTAAAATACTGATGTATATACTCAGGATTGTTGAATCTATCTTTAGCAAATAGATGTAGCTCTCCACCGGATATTAAAGCACTGAAAAGAACAGTATTCCCTAAATCTGTTGCTATTGTAGACCCAAGTGCAAAACTTTTACAGTCTTTTAGTGTACTTAATTTTGAATTTAATCCTTCAAAATAATCCATTATTGATCCATGCTCAATCATAACTCCTTTCGGGTTTCCGGTTGAGCCAGAGGTGTAAATGATATAGATCAGATTTTCAGGTAATATTTTGATGGCAGGGTTGGCTGTGGAAGCATGCCATATCTGGCTTTCACTGTCGTCCAGGCAAATCAATTCTCGATTGCCTACTTCCTTAATTCGTTTTATCGTTTCAGTGTCGCATATTAACATGCTTGCTGTCGATTCAGAAATCATATAGCTAATCCTTTGTTCCGGGAATTCAGGATCAATTGGAATATAGGCTGCCCCAGCCTTTATAGTTCCGATTATTCCAATTATTGTCTCTAAAGATGGTTTTATGCATATTGCAACAAGTGTTTCTGTTTTGACTCCTTTGCTAATTAAATGGTTTGCTAGTTGATTAGACTTTTCGTTTAACTGAGTGTAAGTTAATTTTTTACCCTCATATACTACAGCATTACTATCGGGGCTGTCAAGAACTCTTTGGTTAAACAAATCTAAAATCGTTGTGTCGTCAATTAGAGTCCGATTTATTGTGGTGGGGAACGGATTCTTGTTTACTAATGAGTCTTTGATAAGTACTTCAGGATTATCCGTTACGGTTTTTAATAAAGACTCAAATTCCGACATCATACTGTCGATGGTATCGGATCTGAATAGATTCGTGTTATATGCCCATTCAAATGTCATTGCGTTTTTAGAGCCGGTAACATTTAAAGAAATTTCGAAGGTTTGAGCCACTCTAGCATTGGAAAAAAGTCTATGAGTTAAACCATCAAATGATACTTTTTCATCCATGCCCATGTCTATGTTAAAAACAATAGGAACCAGGGGTATGTGAGCTTTATCTCTCTTAATGGGTAACTTTTTGAGCAATTCACTAAAAGTTAATCTTTGGAAATCGTAAGCGTCATACACTTCTCCCTTTCTTCTTTTTAGGTAATCTAAGAAAGAAGATTTCGGATCAACTTTGCTGTCAAGCGGTAGTAAATTTACGCAATGGCCAACCAGACCAAAGTTTCCTGTTGCAGCCTGGCCAGACGATGGAAGCCCGATGACAATATCTTGTTGCCCTGTTCGGTGATGTAATAAGATTTCGAATACGCTTAGAAGCGTAATAACTACACTGCTACCTGCCTTTGCTGATAACAATTTTATTGGATTCAATAAATCATTTTTCAGAATATAATCATTTCGTTTACCAGTATAAGTCCGAACCGAAGGCCGTGTGTAATCTATGGGTAAGTTAAGTGCAGGAACGTTATTCT
This sequence comes from Pedobacter sp. GQ55, assembly GCF_059758925.1. Taxonomy (NCBI): domain Bacteria; kingdom Pseudomonadati; phylum Bacteroidota; class Sphingobacteriia; order Sphingobacteriales; family Sphingobacteriaceae; genus Pedobacter; species Pedobacter sp. GQ55. The sequence goes on from NZ_JCAXEI010000003.1 coordinate 23,362, forward strand.
TATACTTATTGATCCAGAAATTCTGGGTTTCAATATATTCACTGCTATTTGTAAAGTTAATCTGTTGTAAGGTATAATCACTGATTTGTTCTGCTGGTTCCAATTGAGGTAAAGTGCCATGTACGTAGGAGTTATACATTTTACTTAGGTCTTCCAGAATAATTCCAATTGACCAGCCATCGCCAATAATGTGGTGTATTATTAGTGTGAAATAATGAGCATTTTCTTCAATCTTGTGCAGGTATATTCTAAATAATGGACCTTCATAAAGATCAAAAGGAGTAGCCATTTCCTTGTGAATAAACTCATGAAAATCGTTCAACCTTTTGTCTGAATCAATACCAGTCAAATCATCAGTAATGATTGAGGACGAGAGTTCTTTATATATTATTAAGTTTTCTCCATTTTTACTGACAGTAGATCTTAGCGCTTCGTGCCTGGCAATTAAGCTATTGATGGCTTTTTTAAATGCATCCTGATAGAAGACCCCTCTTAACTCAAGTGAAACAGATTCATTATAAGCCAGACTTGCTTCATCGCCACCTAAAATACAGGATAGCCATAATTCTCTTTGCGGTTCATTGGTAATTGTTACTTTTTCAATCTCATTTTCACCAAAGGGATTAAAATCTACAGCAACATATTCAAAATCTTTATTCATTAGTAATGGCGTTAGAAACGTATCTGTAAATACTGATCTTTATTCTGTTCATCTTTAATGAACCATGCCGGATTTCCTTCAACATCCTTTCCTAGTCTGGCACCTCTAACAGGAGGGTTATCAGCATTGATCACGATTTTATCTGTGCCGAATTTTGAATATGTTTTTGAATTGGACTCTGTAACAGGCCCACGCAAAAAGAAACCTGCATTAATCATTTCATCCATACTCTCTATAAAGCAATCGATTAATTGCTCAATATCGCTGTACGATGTTGCTTCTGTCACAAAGCATGGGAACCCGTCAAGTATATGGATGCCTTTTTCTCTCATTAGGGTAAACATCAATTCACTGTAGGGAATCTCCTCATTGAACTTAACCTTCCATAATGATCCGTAATTGGCAACAAAGAATGGGAGTTGTCTTTTTTCTATTTCCTTATTAAGTGTTCTGGCAATGTGGTCTCCTTTTTCATTTAGCTCCAATTGTAATTTCGGGCCTTTTTCTTTCATGTATATTAATGATGCTTTTGCGGAAGCCAAAGCTAAAGGGTGACGTACAAATGTTCCTGCAAAATAAGTTACACCAACTTCGGGGTATGAGCTATCTCCATAATTCCAGGTTCCTCCATCAAGGGCATCCATAAATTCTTTTTTTCCGGCAATAACGCCAATAGGAATTCCAGCGCCGACCACCTTACCATAAGAAGCAAGATCTGCACGTACATTAAATAAAGTCTGTGCACCACCAGGATGCATCCTGAAACCAGTGATTACCTCATCAAATATTAAAGCTGATCCGCTGGTAGTGGTGATTTTTCTTACTTCTTTAACAAAATCTATTGGTACAAATTCAGGACGTCTGCTTTGTATCGGTTCAATAAGGACTGCAGCGATCTCATCCGCTCTCTCTTTGATTATAGCTAAAGCTTCGTCAGTTCCATAATCGAGGACAAGTATGTTTTTAACGGCATCAGGCATTATGCCCGCTGCTGCCGGAAATGATTTTAATTTCTTTGTGCCTCTAACCAGTACTTCGTCAATAATGCCATGGTATGAACCGGTAAAGGCAACAATTAAAGACCTTCCGGTAACCGTTCTTGCAATTCTAATACAGCCAAGCACTGCTTCAGAACCTGTACTGCAAAGGGCCGACCTGTCGAACCCGGTAAATTCACATACTAATTTACTTACTTCTGCAGCAAGCTCGTGCTGTGGGCCTACTTCATATCCATTTTCAATTTGGTCATGCATTGCTTTTTTAATAACCTCTGGTTGGTAACCAAGCAAGTTAGAGCCAAATCCGTTTAATACATCTATATATTCATTGCCATCAAGGTCCCACATTTTACTGCCACTCGATTTGTTTATTACAATGGGGTAGATTAGTTCTTTTGTTAAGGGTTTAAAACCTGAAACAACTCTTGGGTCAGCCATGTAGTTCCGGCTTGCGGCTGCATACTTTTTACTTTTAATTGTCTTGTGGTTATAGCGCTCAATTAATTTTTCGAGAAAGCTTAATTGGTCTTTGCTGAGTTCGGTTGATTGACGATCTATTTTAGGTGTTGCCCCAAATGGTTTCTGAATTTCAGATTTTTCTTGAATGCTAAGTTCTGGTTCCTCCTGTTGTTTAGGTTTTGGTGATTCTACTACAATAGGGGTAGCCACAGGAGTATTCCCATTCATTAACGAAACCTGTTTAGATAAGATTTCTAACTGTTGAGCGATAAGTCCCAGTGCCGAATTGTTGTAGTCGCTAGCGTTTCCAAATGAAACAGGAGCAATAATCTGATGATTATTTCCATTAAGAACTGGACTATTGTTTTGTATTGGGGTATGGTTTTCCTGAACGGTATTTTTATCTATATAATCTGTTAAGGATTCAATAGTTGGATACTCTTCATTTAATTTCCTGAAGGTAATAGGCAAATTAAATTCTCTTTTCAAGGAGATTGCTATCTGAGTAAGTAATAAAGAGTCCAATCCTATTTCAACGAAGTTTTGATTGGCGGCAACATTTTGCATTTCTATTCCGGATGCATCTTCTAGTACTTGTCTGATCTTTATTGCTAGATTATTCTTTTTCATTGCAAGAGTGTTATTGGTGTTTGGTTTATTGTTATTATCCTCGGATATTATTTTGTTTATTACAATTGCATCCACCCAGTGCTTCTTTCTATCAAACTGATAGGTAGGAAGATCTAAGAAGGATCGCTTCTGATGGTTATAAAAATTATCCCAATTTGGTTGTAAGCCATAATTCCAAAGCTGGCCTAATGTGTTTAGTATAATGCAATAATCGTTCTCATTATTTGCAAGGCTCTGCATTGCCCTTACAGAAGTCGACTTTAACGCGGCGATCTGTCTTACCAGAGTAGTTGTTACTGAGCCTGGTCCAACCTCCAGGAAAATTGGAGAATTGTAAGTAAGTACGGTATCTATAGCTTTAGAAAATTGTACTGTATTTCTTAGATGACTAGCCCAATATTGAGGATTTGTTGCCTCTTCATCGGTTAAAAGTATACCGGTAACTGTTGATATAATTGGTATTTGAGGAGCAGAAAGTGATATTCCAGAAACTACTTTTTGAAAATCATCAACTATTGGATCCATCATAGAGGAATGGAAAGCATGGCTTGTAAAGAGTAGTTTGTTAGGAATCTCTTTCGTATCGAGTAGTTTGCTGAGTTCCAGGATTTGGTTTTCTGGACCTGCTATAACGCAAAGTTTCGGACTGTTTACTGTTGCAATTGATAATTCTTCGCTTAAGAAATTGGTTATTTGATCCGATTCGCTTCTCACAGATAACATAGATCCTGCAGGAAGTGCATTAACCATTGCCCCCCTAACTGCAATTAGTTTTAACCCATCCTCTAACGAAAAAACTCCCGAAAGGTGTGCTGCAACATACTCTCCAATGCTATGACCGCAAAGTAGAGTAGGAGTAATACCCCAATTCAACCACAGACTGGCAAGTGAATATTCAATTACAAATAATGCAGGTTGTGTGTATCTGGTTTGTTTTAATAGTTGTTCTGCTTCTTCATTAGCTGGGTTGGCAAATATGATCTCTCTAATGTCTAGATCTATATATTGCTTAAGTATTTCCGCACAACGATCTACGGCTTCTCTAAATATTGGCTCGTCTTTATATAGATCAGCAGCCATGTTTAAGTATTGCGCACCTTGACCTGGGAATGTAAATACAACTTCGTCAGGTACTTCGCGAAGATTATTTGTTGTGCCTGTTTTAGGTAGTTCCAAATTGAATTGACTTACAATAGATTCCATGTTGTTTACAACTGCAAATCTTCTATAGGAGAAGTCGTTCCTTGTTTTTTGAAGAGTATAAGCAATGTCTGCAATATTAATATCCTTATTCTTTTTTACATAATTAGATATTGATACAGCGTATTGTTCTCTACTGTTTTCTGATTTGGCCGACCAGGTAATTAAGTCGTAAGGTCTTCCGGTTGATGATCCTGATTCCAGATTTTCATATTCTTCAATAATCACATGTACATTTGTTCCTCCCACACCAAATGAACTTACACCTGCAATTCTTTTAGTGTCACATGTCCAATCACTCAGACTATCGTTAACATAAAATGGGCTATTTAGAAAGTCAATGTTCTTATTCCCTTGCTTATATCCCAAAGAAGCAGGTAGTTTCTTGTGATGTAGAGACAGACAGGCTTTAATTAAGCCTGTTACTCCTGCGGCCTGTGTTAGGTGTCCGAAATTGCTTTTAATTGATCCTATAGCGCAAAATTGAGTTTTATGCTGATGACCAAAAGCCTTAACCAATCCATCAAATTCAATTGGGTCGCCAATTGGGGTTCCGGTGCCATGTGTTTCAATATAGCTGATTTCTGAGGCATCAATATCTGCATCTATTATCGCCTCTTTAATCGCATTTGCCTGTCCTTCAGTGTTCGGGGCGGTAAAACTTCCTTTTTCTGCCCCATCGTTGTTTAATCCAACACCTTTAATTACACCGTAAACGAGATCACCATCACGTTTAGCGTCTGTTAATCTTTTGAGTAGAACGACACCGGCACCATCACTAAATACAGTTCCTGTAGCATCATTATCAAACGGACGGCAATGGCCATCAGCACTCAACATACTGCCTTCCTGATAAATGTGTCCGCTGTTAATAGGAGAGGTGATGCTGGAGGCCCCAGCGATAGCTGCATCACATTTTCCGGAACGCAGACTATTTACCGCTTCTGCTACTGCAAGTAATGAGGTTGAACAGGCCGAATTCACACTTACAGCTTGCCCTTTTAGGTTTAAATGATATGCTGTTCTTGAAGCAATGTAATCTTTTTCGTTTACTGTAAGTACTTGCAAGCCACCTACGTTTTCTATTAAATCGGGATATTGTAATAAATTGTTTACATAATAAGTATTGCTTCCGCTACCTGCATAAATGGCGACTTTCTTAGAATAAACTGGGAATAAATGCCCCGTTTTTTCCAATACTTCCCAAGCTATCTCTAAGAATATTCTTTGCTGCGGATCCATCAAATCTGCCAGTTTTGGATTGATTCCAAAAAAAGCAGGATCAAATTTTTCGGCATCCTTAATTATCCCTCTGGCTTTAACGTATGCTTTATCATTTTTTATGTGATCTGGAATGCTGATGTCTAATTCTTCATTGCTGAAAAATTTGGTTGTTTCTTTACCTTCGATAAGTAAATTCCATAAGTCGTCAATAGTTTCTGCCCCTGGGAATCTACCAGCCATCCCTATTATAGCTATATGCTGCGAATCACTCGTATGATGACTTTCTTTAACTAAGGTGGCATGCTCAGGAGCCTTGTTTTCAAGAAATTCGGCTATCCCAGCAGCAGTAGGATATTGGTATAATTTGGTGATAGGTAAATGATAATTGAATTGATATTTTAGCTCTGCTACTGTTTTTTGAGCAAGAAGAGAATTGCCCCCAAGCTCAAAAAAATTGTCTTCAATTCCAATTTCGTCATATTGGAATATATCTGTGAATAAGCCTATAACATCCTTTTCGAGCTTTGTCTTCGGGCTTTTATACAGCACATTTAGATCAGGCCTTTTAAGATCTGGTTTTGGTAGCGCTTTCCTGTCTACTTTTCCACTTGTTGTTTTAGGGAGCTCTTTAAGCCAAACAAAGCCCGATGGAACCATGTAATCAGGTAGAAGGTTGCTTATGTGGTATCTAACCTTATTACTGTCTCCTGCGGCCTTATTTCCTGTTAGGTAGGCTACCAATGCTTTTTTGCCTGGGTAGTCTTCTCTTAATATCACTATTGCCTGGTTAACGCTTTCTTCTTTCATCAGGGCAATCTCAATTTCGCCTAGTTCAACCCTGTTGCCTCTGATTTTAATTTGCCCGTCTTTCCGGCCTTTAAACTCTATTTCTCCATTGTCTAAAAGCCTACCGAGATCCCCGGTTCTATAAAACTTAATTTGTCCTAGGGTTGGGTGGGTAAGTTCAATGAATTTCTCATTTGTTAGTTCTGGCTGATTAAAATATCCATTTGACAGGCAGGGGCCTGAAATACATATTTCACCAATTTGTCCATTTTCAAGAAAAGTTAATTTTTCATCAATAAAATAAATAGATGACTGTGCTATTGTTTCCCCAATTGTGGGTATTGATGCCCAACTATTGGGGTTGCCTTTGAGCTTTAGTTCCGTTACCCATATGGTTGTTTCGGTTGGTCCGTATACATTTACCAAACTTGAATTGGAAATAGAAGAAAAGAATTCTCTTATATTGGGTGTGATTTTAAGTAGTTCTCCCCCGGTTATTAGCTCTTTTAAGTTAGCGGGAAACCTCTGTTCTTTTGTAGCAGCTTCTGTAAAATATTGAAGCGTAACATAGGGCAAAAAGGCTTTGTTTATGTTATTCGAGATAATAAAATCTAAAAGTTTTGTGCCATCAAGTCTATAATCATCGTTAATAAGGTAAAGTGTAGCGCCTGTTGTTAATGGAACGAAAATCTCTTGAAATGATGCATCAAAACTGAGATGGCAAAACTGCAGCGCATTGATGCCTTTGCCATTAAGCGCATGATCATTTTGCCATTGTAAAAAATTAATCAGGCTTTTATGACTAATACATACTCCTTTTGGTTTTCCTGTGGAGCCTGATGTATAAAGAATGCATCCATTTTCAGATTGCAGGAAATTATCGTTTTTAGCCGTTTCAGGGTATGATTTGTCTGAAATTATAACATGATGCCCCAGACTCGTAAAGATGTCAGATTCGTTTAGCAACGCGATACATGTGCTTACTCCAGAGTCTTCTTTAATCTGCAATAGTCTGTTTTCAGGATAGCTGGAGTCTAATGGTAAATAAGTTTTTCCTGCTTTTAGAATTGCCAATAATCCAACAATCATTTCTATTGAACGGGTTGCACTTATTCCAATGATTTGCTGATCAAAAGCTTGGTTTAAAATAGCGGTTGCTAAATTTTCAGCTCTATTATTTAATTCACGGTAGGTAATAGACTTTTCGCTAAAAACTATAGCAGTAATTTCTGGAAAATCCTGAGCTGCAATATTAAATAACTGGTGAACCGTTAACTTGTTTTGGGTAATTGATATTTGGTCTGTAAACATTTGAGAGGGATTGAATAAATTAACCTGACATATGCTGACTTGCAAAAGTTATTCCTTTTTATTAAATTTTCATTTGATTTGGGTTCATTGTTCCTTTTAATGTGGAGATTATAGGAGAAGAAGGCGAGATGACGATGAAATAGTATTGCAAAAAAAAGACCCTTATTGAAACAATAAGAATCCTTTTGGAGATTTTAGCTTTTAAAGGCTAAATTATTTTTTCTCTGGCGGAGTGGATACAATTTCTCCCCACTCGTTAACATAGGCCATCATGCTTTCAAGATCACCGCCAGAGGAATTCTGTTGACGTTCAAGTTTACGTTGCTCTTTATCTTCTTTTTTCTTTTGTCTGTTTTTTTCTAGTTGCTTCTTCATGAAGGTAGCCTGAGATTTAGCCATAAATTCAATGTATTAGTTAAAAAATAACTCTCCTCTGGTTTTACCTGTCTGCCAGCATGTAAACTTATATTGTTTACTGTAAATATGGCTTAATAATTAATTCTCGGGCGACAACGGATCAGCAGCCAGGAGGAATTGAAACCCAATCAAAAGGTTTGATTGGCAAGTAAATATTAAGAGAATAGTATAATGATATCCCGTTTGTGCAAATATACTAAATTTCTGGTTAAGAATCAATATTTGAAACAACTAGATGCTTAACGGGAAGTTAAACGGTAACTATATTTTTTATAAGCCAACCCTAATGGCGTAGGTTACTTTAACGCGGGCCTTTAATTCTTTAGTGGTAGCTGTTCTTAATTTGGCTGAAAGATTATAGGTGAATGAAGGGGAGGTAAGGAAGCTTCTTACATCCGAACTTCCGGATGTTATTGGAATGGTAATTTTAGTGGCGCGAGTATTTGGAGGATTTACTGTAGCAATTGATTGTTCTGTTTGTCCGGATGCCTGTAATTTGACAATTATGTTTTCTATATTTTGAATGTTGTTTAAACTATCTGCATCTAAAAGTTCTAAGTTGAATTCTTTGATGCGTATGTTTTTTACATTACTCAATCCAAAACTTGATGATTCCTTATTAATCAAAGAATCGAGATTTAAGTTTTTTACGTTGAGGTCTCCAATCAATGTTCCCGACTCGGTACTCGCAATCTTTGGTATTGTAAAAGATATGCCATCGGCAGGAGTAATGAAAAGATCACGTTCGATGGACTCTTTAATGTTATTGCAAGATAAAAGTACCGTTGCAATTATTAGAGCGGATGCCAGCAAAGTATTAATTTTAGTTCTCATATAAATTACTTTAATTTGATTTTTCATCTTCACAAAGGTTCACATTATTCTCCATACCACCAATTAAATGTTTGGAGAGCGGCGAGTCTAAAAAGCTATTTTTTTGCTAAACTTCCCATATATTTGGTAGTTGTAGGCCACAGAATATTGTATTGTGTGTTTATTTAAGTTGCTGTAATACAAAGTATTTACATATGTTTTTTTAAAGTTTTTAATTATTTAAACAGGTGTTTGAGGGGTTTGAGGGGGTTAAAATGCAGAACAATATTCTGTTTGTTGATTTATTGATCTGTAATACAGTTAGTTATGTTTGTTTTGGTGCACTAGTACTGCTGTCTGTTGTATGCGGCCGAAAAATCATTTCTCATGCTCTTAAATCGTTCAACTACGGTGGCAATGAAAGCTTCATCAAGGATTTGAAAGATCTCGTTTGCTCCTCCTCCACTGAGGTCAAGTTCTGATAATTTATAGCTTTGCTCGAGGGTTCCCTGCTCAAATTTGATGATGTATTTTTGGTTCATATTAAACAAGGTGATCTTGCATTCTGGATGTGGAAGTTCTGCTATTACTCTCATGCTTTCTGTAGTTTATTAAGTAAGAAATTTGATTTTGTCTTGAAAAAAAAGTCGCCTTTCATTTCGTCGGGCGACTTTTTTTGATGGTTATTTTATGAATCTGTAGATTAAAGTTTAACGCCCATTTCTTTTACAAGAAAATCAGCTTTGTCAATTTTTGAAGCAACCCATAGTACATAACGAATGTCTACGCCAATTGATCTGCTGTAGCTGTCATTCCATGCATAGTCATTTATTGTTGCTCCAAATGCACGGTCAAAATTTACGCCTACTAGTTCGCCATAGGCATTCATGATAGGGGAACCTGAGTTTCCGCCGGTTGTGTCCATGTTGTAAAGGAAAGAAACGGGGACGTCGTTAAGGTCTTTCTTTGCGTACGGGCCAAAATCTTTAGCGTTCCAAAGTGCTTTGATTTGCTCTGGGTAAGCAAATTCTGGATTCCCTGTCGCGCCCTTTTCAAGTATTCCTTTAATAGTGGTGTATGGCCTCATATACGAGGCATCGGCCGGCCAGTAACCTTTAACATAGCCGTAGGTTAACCTAAGCGTGCTGTTCGCATCAGGAATGAAGTCTTTGTTTACGAACTTCTCCTTAATGTTTACGTAGTCGCCCATAAGCTTGTTTAACAGCCCATCTCTGCGGTCTTTTTCGGGTTTTAACTCATTGATTTGTTTTGCGATATCATCCTCAAAGAGAAGTAGTCCATCATTATATGTAGAAATAGATTTTGGCGATTGAAGCAATACATTTAAAACGTAATTGGCTTCTTTTAGCTTTGTTACTTCAAAAACACTTTCGACATATTGATCGATTACGTCATTGCTATTGGCTCCTTTACTGGTGATTTTGTTAACGGCAGTTACTTTTTGGATTGGGCTGAACTGAGAAGCGTCTTCAAGCATTCTTTTGAATATCTTTCTATCTGCGTCTATGTCATATGATTCATAGGTGCTTGATAAGGTTTGTTTAAGTTTTTGGATGTTCTGATCAAAAAAGTCTTGTTTTTCATCTGCTGGCTGTGCTTTAAGGGCGGTCTTGAACGCGTTTATATTTTTAGCAACTGTTAAAAGGTTCGTTGAGCTATAAATCTGTGTAAGCCAAAGGTCGCGCTGGGCATCGGTATTGATGAGCTTATACAGGTTGTCTATTTCGGTCATCAGGTTTCCGTATTTTGCTTTAGCGTTAACATTATTATTGATGAACTGAATAAGGGCCTCTTCTTCCTTTTTCTTTTTTGAAATTAGATCTATCCCTTTTAGTCCCTGTAGTTTGCCTCTGTAGTTCTTTAAAACATTAGCGTTTCTTTTTATGCGGGTCGCCAGTTTAATTTCAGTAGGCTTGTCTTTTTTACCAATAGTTTCCATTGTTGAATTCTGGAAATCATATAGGTTAGATACGTAAGGCAGCAGGAACTTTTCCTGATACTCTATAAATGCAGCCGGACGATGGCGGAATGTTTTTCCAGGATATCCTAAGATGAAAACGAAATCCTCCTCGTTAGTGCCTTTGGGGTTTACTTTTAAGAATTTTTTAGGAGTGTAGGGTATGTTGTCTTTAGAGAATTTAGCAGGAGAGCCGTCAGGTGCCACGTAAGCACGCATAAAAGAGAAATCTCCGGTATGACGAGGCCATACCCAATTGTCTGTTTCGCCTCCAAATTCGCCGATTTGTCTGTTAGGTACATATACAAGTCTAACATCCTGAATAGTTTTGTAACGGAATAATACATAGGTTTTTCCGATAAACATTTCCGATACCTCTGCTTTAATACTCGGATCTTTCTTTTCTGCTTCGATAACGATGTTTTTCATTACATCATTGATCATTTTTAATCGTGAGGCAGGATCCTCTATTTGTGCCACAGCGCTTAAAACGCGATCAGATACATCTTCATAACTGTCAGTAATGCGGCATGTTAGTCCTTTTGCTTCAATTTCCTGTTCACGTGTTTTGGCGACAAATCCGTTTGTCAGGTAATCATGTTCTGCAGTGCTGGCAAGTTGTACCGCGCTGAAGGCGCAGTGGTGGTTGGTGATGATTAAGCCTTCATTTGAAACGAAAGATCCGGTACAGCCACCAACATTTACAAGTGCATCAACCAGGCTGGTACCTTTTGGGTTATATATGTTGTTTTGGTCGATTTTTAAACCCGCCTTTTTTAAGTCAAGTTTATGGATTTCGCTTAATGGGAACATTCCTTCTTCCCATGGCTTGTAACCCGATTGGATAATTCCGAGCGTAAGGAGTGAAGTGATAATTAAGGTTTTCTTATTCATCTTTATGGTTAATATGGTAGTTAAAACTGCAAATTTAGGGATTTTAATTATGCTTTTACCCATAGATGGCAGTATTGACTACCTGGTTTTGTATTTTTGCAATTCATTTACATAGATTAAAATGGCAGAGGATTTACGTATAATAACCGATATTAGTAAGGAAGAGCAATACCGCTCTTTGATTCCGCAAATCAAAGCTTTGATAAGTGGAGAGAACGATCAGATTGCTAATCTGGCTAATATTGCAGCAGCTTTAAAAGAACAGTTTAAATGGTTCTGGGTTGGTTTTTACCTGGTAAAAGGCGATGAGTTGGTGCTTGGGCCTTTTCAGGGCCCTGTAGCTTGTACCAGAATCAAAAAAGGTAAAGGTGTTTGTGGTACTTCATGGGAACAGGCGGAGACTTTGGTAGTGCCCGATGTGGATGCATTCCCTGGTCATATTGCTTGTGCTTCTGCTTCAAGGTCAGAAATTGTTTTGCCTGTTTTTAGTAACAATGAAATTGTAGGCGTATTAGATGTAGATAGTGAATATCTTTCTCATTTTGATAATATTGACGCTAAGTATCTAAAGGAAATAGTTAGTTTAATAGATGCCTAAATTAGCCTATTCTTTTTATCAAAATACCGATGTCAATGATCTTGCTGCACAGTTGCTTGGCAAGTTGTTGTTTACCAGAATTGATGGCGAACTGACCGCTGGAGTTATAGTTGAAACAGAAGCATATAAAGGAATAGAAGATAAGGCATCTCATGCGTATGGAGGACGCTTTACAAACCGTACTCAGGTTATATATGAGGAGGGTGGCTTGTCTTATGTTTATCTCTGCTATGGCATTCATCATCTTTTTAATGTAGTTACTGCCCCAAAGGGGACTCCGCATGCGGTTTTAATTAGAGGTATTGAGCCAGTGCAGGGAATAGATATAATGCTTAGGAGAAGGAATATGGCAATATTAAAGCCTAATATTACTGCAGGTCCCGGATCGCTTTCAAAAGCTATGGGAATAGATAAAGGCTTAAATGCAAAAGATCTATTGGGAGATGAGATATGGATTGAAGATAACGGGATTGTTTTTCCTGGCGATCAGATTGTTTCATCAGCAAGAATTGGTGTTGATTATGCAGAAGATCATGCTTTGCTTCCCTGGAGATATTACATCAGGGGGAATAAATTTGTGAGCAAGCCAAACAAATAAAACTGATTTTTATAGTAGGTAAAACCACTATTGTTGATAACAAATGAGGCAGGTGATTTAATTATCTGCCTTTTTTATTGATATTTGAATCGATGAATTTTGAGAACAATTTAGCCTTTGCTCAACGCCTGGATCAGGCAGATCCGCTTAGTGGTTTTAGGCATGATTTCTTATTCCCACAACAAAATGGAAAGCCATTTATTTATCTGTGTGGTAATTCTTTGGGATTGCAACCTAAAGCTATACGTAAGGTTGTTGATGAGCAGTTAAACAACTGGCATAACCTGGCTGTAGAGGGCTGGTTTGAAGGCGATAATCCGTGGATGTTTTATCATAAAGAGTTAAAAAAACTGATGGGTCCGTTGGTTGGGGCAAGCGCTAATGAGGTTTGTCCGATGAATACTTTAACGGTTAATTTGCACTTGCTGATGGTCAGTTTTTATAAGCCCGTTAAAGGCAGGTTCAAGATCATCATGGAAGCAGGCGCCTTTCCATCAGACCAGTATGCAGTTGAAAGTCAGATTCGTTTTCATGGATATGATCCTGAAGAAGCGATTGTTGAGGTGGCCCCAAGAACAGGTGAACATACATTAAGAACAGTAGATATTTTAGCACAGATTGCCGAACATAGGGATGGGGTAGCATTAGTGTTATTTGGTGGGGTAAATTACTTTACCGGGCAATGGTTTGATATGGAGGCCATAACCAAGGCTGGGCATGCTGCAGGAGCTATTGTAGGCTTTGATCTGGCACATGCTGCAGGCAATGTTCCATTAAAATTACACGATTGGGGTATCGACTTTGCTTGTTGGTGTTCTTATAAATATCAAAACTCAGGACCAGGTGGAATAAGTGGCATTTTTGTTCATGAAAAGCATTTTACAGATACCAGCCTGAATCGCTTCGCAGGGTGGTGGGGATACCAGGAAGCGCAACGATTTAAAATGGAGAAGGGCTTTTTTCCTGAAGCGGGTGCAGATGGATGGCAAGTGAGCTGCACTCAGGTAATGCCCATGGCATTATACTTTGCTTCCTTGCAGATTTTCGAAAAAGCCGGGTTTTTGGAACCAATAAGAAGTAAAAGTAAAGCTTTAACCTCTTATTTGTTTTATGTTATAAATCAGGTCAATAAAGATTTGCTTTATGAGCAGTTTGAGATTATAACTCCTGACAATGAAAATGAGCGTGGCGCTCAGGTATCTATTATTGCAAAGCAGAAAGGAAAAGAGATTTTCGAGAAACTGATAGCAAATAATGTTCTTGGCGATTGGAGGGAACCTAATGTAATCAGACTGAGTCCGGTTCCTTTGTATAATTCATTTGAAGATGTATTTCGTACAGGCGAACTTTTAGTAGAGATTACTAAAGGTGTTATTAATACTATTTAAGAGATTTTAATATGATAAACTATAATCCGAAAGACTGGTTCACTTTTATCTTTCATGTTCATAAAGCTGATACAATTAGAAAATTGTGGCCACTAATGATTAGCGTTGCTATTTTTTCGGCATTAATTGCTTTTTTGGAACTCAATTATCTGAAATTGGCAGAAACCACGTATGTTAAAAATATTGGAATGATGCACAACTTGCTTGGCTTTGTAATCTCCATGTTGTTGGTATTTAGAACCAATACTTCTTACGACAGGTGGTGGGAAGGCCGGAGGCTTTTGGGGGCACTAACCAATGTGAGTCGTAATTTTGCGATAAAGATTAAGTCGTTAAAGCTAAAAGAAGAGCATGTAGAATTTTTTGAATACGGAATTCCAAAGTATGCCTTTGCTTTAAAAGAGCATTTGAGGGAGAAGCAGTATTTCGGCAAAAACAGTTTCCTTATTGAGGTTGATGGTGGGAAGCACATTCCTAATCAGGTAGCAGCCAGTATTTCGTCTAAAGTTTTTGAATTGCAGGCAGCAGGAACTATCAGTCAGGAACAGTTAATTATACTTAATGCAGATGTTCAGCAGTTTACTGATATATGTGGTGGCTGTGAGCGCATTAAGAATACACCTATTCCGTATTCTTATAGTGCTTTCATTAAAAAATTCATTTTCATATATGTAATTACTTTGCCATTTGGCTGGGTATTTAGCTTAGGTTACTTTGTGGTTCCTATTGTGCCGTTTATACTGTATGTGCTGGCCAGTTTGGAGCTTATTGCAGAAGAGATTGAAAACCCTTTTGGATCTGATGCAAATGATTTGCCTGTCGACGAGATTTGTAATAACATTGAAAAGCATGTAGAGCAAATATTGCGATAAGATGGTTAAAATTGCCTGGCATCCTTTATTTGCACACCCTTTACCAGAGGGGCATCGTTTTCCGATGGTTAAGTATGAGTTAATCCCTGAACAGTTATTGCACCAGGGATTTATAACTAGTAAGAACCTATTTGCTCCTGATAAAGTAAGTGAAGAGGTGATCTTACTGACGCATAAGAATGAGTATTGGAAGGAGCTAAAGGATTTAACGCTTCCTGCAAAGGAACAGCGAAGGATTGGGTTTCCTTTAACAGCACAGTTGGTAGAGCGCGAGGTGAGGATTGCCCAGGGAACGATAGATGGTGCCCTGTATGCAATGCAGTTTGGTATAGCTTTTAATGTTGCAGGTGGCACGCATCATGCCGGGAGCAATTGGGGTGAGGGATTTTGCTTATTAAACGACCAGGCTATAGCAGCCAATTATTTGCTGGATAATGGTTTAGCTAGTCATATCTTAATTGTAGATTTAGATGTTCACCAGGGAAATGGTACAGCGGAGATCTTTTATAATGAACCGCGTGTGTTCACTTTCTCTATGCATGGCGACAAAAATTTCCCTTTTAGAAAAGAGCAATCTGATTTGGATATAGCTTTGGAGGATGGAATTGAAGACGAATTGTATTTAAGTAAATTAAAATCGCATTTGCCTCAGCTGCTAAAACATAAACCTGATTTTGTATTTTACTTATCAGGAGTAGATGTACTTAAAAGCGATAAGTTAGGTAAGCTGGCTTTATCAAAAGCGGCTTGTATGGAACGAGACAGGATGGTATTGCAGTTTTGTAAAAACAACAATTTACCAGTTCAGGTGAGTATGGGCGGAGGGTATTCGCCGGATATAAAAGATATTGTGGATGCACATTGCAACACATTTAAAGTTGGTTTAGATATTTTTGAATAATTATGAAGATTGTTATTGCAGAAAAGCCTTCAGTGGCTCGTGAGTTGGCTAAAGTCTTCGGCGCTACTACAAAAAAAGACGGCTATATAGAGGGTAAGGGATATTCTTTTACCTGGGCATTTGGGCATTTGCTTCAATTGGCTCCCCCTCAAGAGTATGGTTTTATTGGATGGCGGAGGCAACATTTACCAATGCTGCCTAAAAAATTTAAGCTTGGTATTAGAAAAATTAAAACTAAGGATGGGTTGGTGGAAGATCCGGGTGTTAGAAAGCAACTGGATATCATTAAGAAATTGTTTGATGAAGCTACCGAGATTATTGTGGCAACTGATGCCGGGCGGGAAGGTGAGCTTATTTTCCGCTATATCTACTATTTTTTGAAATGTAAAAAGCCTTTCAAGAGGCTATGGATCTCTTCGCAAACTGATGAAGCTATTAAGGAAGGTTTCAGAAATCTAAAACCAGGAACGGATTACGATACACTTTTTAATTCGGCACATTGCAGGTCTGAATCAGATTGGCTGGTAGGAATGAATGCAACCCAGGCACTTAGTATATCTGCAGGAGCGCGGTCGGTGCTTTCATTGGGAAGGGTTCAAACACCTACTTTGGCAATGATTTGCTCCCGCTTTCTGGAAATTAAGAATTTTGTGCCTCAACTATATTATCAGCTTGCAATACAGTTAGACAAGGATGGCCAGCTGTTTAAAGCAATCTCTGTAAATAACTTTGATAAGAAGGAGGAAGCAGAAGAACTATTCGCAAAAATTGAGGACTTTGCCTCTGGTTTTCCAAATGGAGGTAAGATCTTAACTGTAGAAGCAAAACCAAGAAAAGAGCCACCTCCCTTATTACATGATTTAAGTAGCTTACAGCAAGAAGCCAATAAACGCAAAGGATTTACAGCAGATCAGACGCTGAACTTGTTACAGGGCTTATATGAAAGTAAATTGGTTACTTATCCCCGTACAGGGAGCAGATATATTGGTGATGATGTTTTTGCTGGTGTTCCGAATCTTATAGATAAGCTGAAGGTGCATAAGGATTTTGGGAAACAGGCTGATTTTCTACAAACGGTACCTTTAAATAAGAGAAGTGTAAATGCAAAGAAGGTAACGGATCACCATGCTATTTTGCCTACAGGTGAATCTCCTTATCAATTGAGTGGCGATAAACAGGCCATTTTTGATATGGTAGTTGGCCGGATGCTTGAAGCGTTCCACCAGGAATGCGTAAAAGAAATTACAAAGATAACAATTGAAGCCGGCTCAGTTTTTATGGCAAATGGAACAGTAATTCGTTCTGCTGGCTGGAGATCGGTATTTAATGAATCGGATGACGAAAAGAAGGATGAAGAAAATCCATCATTACCGAAGGTAAAGGCAGGCGAGGAGCTTCCAATTGTAAATAAAGCTTTACTTGAGAAGCAAACAAAGCCTAAGCCGCTGTACAATGAAGCATCCTTATTAAAAGCCCTTGAAACCTCAGGAAAAGATATAGAGGATGAAGAATTGAGGTATGCAATGAAAGACAGCGGATTGGGAACTCCTGCTACCAGGGCTGCTATTATTGAAACGCTGATTAACCGCGAATATATTATCAGGGAAAAAAGAAATCTGGTGCCTACAACCAAAGGTTTAGCGGTTTATGATGTGGTAAAAGATCAGAAAATTGCGCAGGCAGAATTAACGGGGCAGTGGGAAAAGAGATTGGAAGAAATCCGCTCCGGAGCATCGGTAGCTGATTTTAAAGCCGAAATTACTGACTATACCAGGACTATTACGAATGAATTGTTACAATCGGGAA
The DNA here is from genome assembly GCF_059758925.1 of Pedobacter sp. GQ55. Classification (NCBI taxonomy): domain Bacteria; kingdom Pseudomonadati; phylum Bacteroidota; class Sphingobacteriia; order Sphingobacteriales; family Sphingobacteriaceae; genus Pedobacter; species Pedobacter sp. GQ55. The sequence goes on from NZ_JCAXEI010000003.1 coordinate 40,896, forward strand.
TGGGCCTTGCAGAGAAGTTTGCAAAAGAACAGAAGCCTGATGAGAAAGTAAGCTTAAACAATATTGAAAAATAGATGTTGTTTATTTGATAGTCATCTATAACTTGAAACAATGAAAACTGATTTTGTAGAAATTTTTCAAACCATCAGGGCATCGCTGCAGCCTTATGCTACTGTGGGTTTTAGTAATAGAGTAAACAGTGAAACTTCCTTTGACCTTTGGAGTGATAAGAATGTGGTGATTGAAGGAAAGCAAAGAAATGAAGTTTTCTTTGCAAGTATAATTATTCTAAAAGGACATGTTGGGTTTTATTATATGCCTGTATACACAGAGCCTGATATGAAAAAGATTTTTGGTCCTGATCTGCTTAAATTGTTAAATGGTAAATCATGTTTTCATATCAAAAAACTGGATGATGCATTGATGTTGCAAATAGAGGAAGCTCTGGCGGCTGGGTTTAAACTTTATAAAGAAAAAGGTTGGGTATAAAACCAGTTTGGCAACAAGATGTAATTACCAGTTTTGGGAATATTGGTATTACCACACATGATATTAAATCGCTGGGATACAAACTGCTATCTATTGGGGCAGGGGAGGTTGTAGTTAATCTTATTTCACTTAAAAATACTTATCGTCCTGAAGATCTGATATTGTTACAGGAGCAATATCAATTGAAAAATATTTCTGTAGTACATTTATGGGAAGATATATGGGAGACTAGAAAAGCACAGGTAATAGGGCGAATCTCGTCCATCCTTGGCCTGAACAAACGTATTCATGCTCGTAAAACGAAGATTATTCAAATTACTCAAAAGCAGGCTGATGACTTCTTGAATAAGAATCATTTGCAGGCATCGGCCAAATCCAATTACAAATTCGGACTAAGTTTGGATGATCAGATCATTGCAGTCGGTTGTTTTAGTAACCTCAGGTATATGAAAGGACTTAGTCCAGGCTATAGATCTGCTGAGCTAATCAGGTTTGCCAGTTTATCTGGTTATACCGTTATCGGAGGTTTCACCAAGTTATTGCAACATTTTATTAAGAGTTATAAGCCAGATGATATAATGAGTTATGCTGATAGGGATTGGTCGTTAGGGAAAGCTTATGAGCAATCGGGGTTTAAACTCACTCAGGTAACACCTCCTTCGCAGATATGGCTAAAGCAAGATACTTTAGTTAGATATTTCGCTCATAGATTGCCTGCTGAGCTTATCGATGATGAGTATATAGAGATTTATAATACCGGTAATTTAAAATATATTTTATACTTATAATGCATCAAAATCCTTTGTTGATCATTTTGGGGCCAACTGCATCTGGCAAAACCAAGCTCGCTGTGAAATTGGCCGAAGCGCTAAAAGGAGAGATAATCAGCGCAGATAGCAGGCAAATCTTTAGGGGTATGGATATTGGTACAGGTAAAGATCTTAGTGAGTATGTGGTGAATGGAAAAGTTATTCCATATCATTTGATCGATATTAAAGAAGCAGGAGAAAGATATAACGTAAACGAATTTAAAGAGGACTTTTTTGCTGTTTTTCAGAAATTAACTCATCAAAGTGTACTTCCTATACTTTGTGGTGGTACAGGGATGTATCTTCACAGTATTCTTCAAAATCATGAATACACTGCTATACCAGTAAATAGTGAACTGAGGGACACTTTAAAAGACCTGGATAATGAGTTATTACGGAACAAATTGTCTGCTTATCCATCCGAATTTACAAAACAGGCAGATCAATCATCCCACAAAAGAATGATCAGGGCAATTGAGATTGCCGAATACCTGATGCATCACGATTTGCTATCAATTGAAAGACCTGGAATTGATCCACTGGTGATTGGGCTAATTTCGGATGTTGAGCTTCGGAGACAGAAAGTAATCGATCGTCTTGAGCTTAGGTTTAATGAAGGAATGATCGATGAGGTGAGGAAGTTAATTGCTGAAGGAGTTACTAAAGAAGACCTTGTTTTTTATGGCTTGGAGTATAAATTTATCGCAGCTTACCTTTTCGATGAGCTAAGTTATTCTGAATTAAAAGAAAGACTTGCTATAGCGATTTGCCAATTTGCAAAACGACAGATGACTTTTTTTAGGAAGATGGAGAAGGATGGGATTAAAATAAACTGGTTTAAAACGGAGCTAAATCCTGATGAGTTATTTGATAGCGTTCTAAGTACTTTTAAATTAAAATACAACGATCACAGTTAAGTTATGTGATATAATTGTTAGTGTAATTTAAAAGTTGTTATTCCTTTAATAATATATTTCTTTTCAACGTATGGCATGCAATTTGTAAATGATAAGGTGTATAGCAAAAAACTATGCATTAAATTTAAATAAACGATCAAATGAAAAATTCTACAAAATTCTTTGCGACTGCAGTAGCTGCAGTGGCGTTATTTTTTACCACTAATGCCAGTGCCCAAAAACTTGGTATTGGAGTGAACCTGGGGGTTCCAACAAACGATGGTTTTAGTTTTGCAATTGGTGCAGATGCCAGACTTCAATTTGATGTGTCGAAACAAATATCTATTCCGGTAACTACCGGTTATACTCATTTTCTTGGAAAAGAGGTGGCAGGAGTTGACGGACCTGATTTTGGCTATATTCCACTAAAAGCTGGTGTAAAAATATTCTTTGATGAAACCGGATCAGGTCTTTATGGTTTAGGTGAGCTGGGAGCTGCTTTTGGCGTTACTAATGGCTCAGGAACCTCATTTCTTTATTCACCTGCACTAGGTTATTCATGGAGTAATGGTTTGGACTTAGGAGTGAAATATGAAGGCCTTTCAAAAGGAGGAGGAAATATAGGACAAGTAGCGTTACGTGTAGCCTACGGATTCAAGTTATAATGTTGAAATTGAATATTTTATTTAAAGCCCCTGATTTTTTCAGGGGCTTTTTTAGTTATTTAAATATAAAATAGGTATTTTAACCAAAAAAACAATGTAATGGAGCTGTTTTAGATCTATATCAGCATGATTTGCTGTTTTAGATCTACATATAGATTCATAGATTTATAAAAATATAGATAAAGTATGAAAAAATATCTTGCGGCCGGAGTGCTTTTAATGGCTCTGTCTTGTACAAACACAGATAAAAAAAATACGCAGGCTTCAACAGATAGTATATCTGAAAGTAAGGTAGCAGCTACTGTTGTTGAATTAACCGATAGTAAAGTTCAAAATATTTATGACGGTTATATCTATTTAAAAGATGCTTTAGTAGAATCAAAGTTTGAAGATGCCCAAAAAGCAGCAGCCCAGTTAAAAACCAGCCTTACTAATTTTCCAGGTTGTGAGAATACGGCTATAATTGCAGAAAAAATAGCTTCGGCCAAAGATATAGCCTTACAAAGAAAAGAATTTACTTATTTGAGTTCAGATGTAATTGCGATGTTTAAACACGCTGATTTGAAAAAAGGCTCTATTTATGTTCAACATTGCCCTATGGCCAATAAGGGAGAAGGAGGAGATTGGCTGGCTTCCGAAAAACAGATTCAGAATCCTTATTATGGAGATGAAATGATGGATTGCGGCGCAGTTTTGGAAGAGATCAAACCTAGTAAGTAGTTATTAATCTTACTTGATTTTGACCCACATTTAATAATTATTTAACAGCTTTGTTATAGTTGATTTAATGCTAATAGAAAAGGATTAGTTAGTTTTGTTTATTATAAATTTAAGATATATATGTCAGATATTGCAGAAATTAAGATTGATGGGAAGGTATACGAATTCCCGGTTATAACAGGTTCCGAAGGAGAGAAGGCCATAGATATTTCCAAACTTAGAGACTTAACAGGTCACATTACTTTAGATTTTGGCTATAAAAACACTGGGTCAACAAAAAGTGCCATTACTTTTCTTGACGGTGAAAAGGGAGTTCTAAAATATCGTGGTTATCCAATTGAAGAATTAGCGGAAAAATCAACATTTCTTGAGGTAGCATATTTACTTATATATGGAGATTTACCTAAACAAACTGAACTGAACGATTTTCAAGCTCAAATTAGCAGACATACGCTAATTCATGAGGACATGAAGAAGTTCCTTGATGGATATCCTTCAAAATCTCATCCAATGGCGCAATTGTCTTCATTGGTTTGTTCATTGTCAACGTTTTATCCTGAATCATTAAATGCAAATTCATCAGCAGAAACGATGGATTTAACAATGATCAAGTTGTTGGCTAAATTCCCTACAATTGTATCTTTCATTTATAAAAAATCATTAGGTCACCCACTTATTTATCCTAAAAATAAGTTCGATTACGTTAGTAATTTCCTAAATATGATCTTTGGGCAACGTACCGAAGAAATAGAAATAGATCCGGTAGTAGTTAGCGCAATGAACACATTGCTTATTCTCCATGCTGATCATGAGCAAAACTGCTCTGCATCCACTGTAAGAATGGTGGGGTCTTCTGATTGTAACTTATACGCTTCGGTGTCTGCAGGTATTGATGCCCTATGGGGACCATTACATGGTGGAGCTAACCAAGCTGTAATTGAGATGTTAGAGCTTATTAAAGAGGATGGTGGAGATACCGAAAAATGGATCAACAAAGCAAAAGATAAGAATGATTCCTTCCGTATGATGGGCTTTGGTCATAGAGTTTACAAAAACTTTGATCCAAGAGCTAAAATCATTAAAAAGGCATGTGATGATATTTTAGAGAAATTGGGTATTGATGATCCTGTTTTAGAAATTGCTAAGAAACTGGAAGAGGCAGCATTAAGTGATCCATACTTTGTTGAGCGTAAGCTTTATCCTAATGTCGATTTCTATTCGGGTATAATTTACAGAGCACTTGGTTTCCCAACAGATATGTTTACAGTTCTTTTTGCTTTGGGTCGTTTACCAGGGTGGATTGCTCAATGGAAAGAAATGCACGAAAACAAAGAGCCTATAGGTCGTCCACGTCAAATATATGTAGGTCATACAAATAGAGAATTTATTGGTATAGAAAAGAGAAAATAGATTTAACATATATCTTAAATAAAAAAACCTTAGCTGCTTAGCTAAGGTTTTTTTATTTATTATACAAAGTAATATATGAATCGCTCAATTATCCATTCAGAAATGAAAGCTGCCATCATATACAAGAAGCAGAGTGTTATCATTTTCTTAATGGTCACTTTTCTGGAGCGCTGGTAGAATACAGCTAGCGCTTTATAGAGATACCAGATAATCCCAATAATTACTGCCCACTTAATGAGATCACTTATGGAGGATTCCATACCAAATAAATCTCTCCTCAAAGGAACTGTAACTATTTGAGTAATAAAAAAAGCTGTTGTTCCGTGTATAGTAAATATAAGGTGATCTAAATAATAGATGTGGTTTCTTCTGAAATTCCACATGATAAATAAAGCCAGTAAAGGCATTAATAAGAAGTATTGTTTTGGCCTATAATGTTCAAGTTCTTCTTTTACGGACCAGTTTCCAGATGCTGATTTTTGGTTTATAGCAATTTCACGTTTCTTAAAAATTCTATCAATCCAGGAATCACGATCTGCTTCATTTAGTTTTTGCTGCCTCAGCAAGTATGAACTATAAGTACTGTCTTGTTTAATAATATGTGATTTCTCATAGGACCTTAACACATCATCGTATTCATTGGTCTTTAAACTATCTATTGTATATTTAAGTTCTTTAATTTTCTTTTGTTGATCTGCGAAACTAAGTGATTTGAATTCGACTAAGTCAAGTTTTCTTTGCAAGTAGCTTGCCGATTTTCCAATAAAAGAATCATCGTCAATATCTTCGTCCTTTAAAGTTTCTTTTAGCGCTTCTGTTTTTGATTTTGCTGAATCCTTACTTGCAGAAGAATGAAATTCTACTGCTTCGGTTTTGTGCTCCAATTTATTTGGAACTACAATGAAATAAACAATAGAAACAAAGATATACATGCTAATTGGATTGATGTATCTGGCTCTTTTACCAGCTAAATAATCCAGTGTAACTTCTCCCGGTTTTGTAAGTAAGGGCGATAATGTTTGAAAAAACTTATTGTCGAAGTGGAAATAATGGGCAATACTGTGACTTATGAACTGCCAGAAATTTTCTTTAAGCTCCAGATTAGCCTGTCCGCAATTACTGCAATAATGTTTTTCTACATTTTGCCCGCAATTCAGGCAATTATGTTCTTTTCTATATTTCCCAGTTGACATAAATCTATTAAAAACGGTTACTAAAAAATCCTAAAATAATTAGTTTAATGGCTCATTGCTTTTATAGCCGATTCCTCTGCACGGTTATGTTTATACTTGAAAATAAACGGAAAAATAACTGCAAGCACTAGTGCATAGGATGCAAAAGTAATCCAGATTCCTTGCCAATCCTTGCTATGGTCGGCATAAGTAAAAAACTTATCAATAATTAACCCGCTTGTAAAACTTCCAAAAAGTGCTCCAAAACCGTTTACCATCATCATGAATAAGCCTTGTGCACTACCTCTTATTGTGGCGTCAATTTGAGTTTCCATAAATAAAGATCCAGAGATATTGAAAAAGTCGAAAGCCATACCGTAAACAATACAAGATAGGATGATCATCCATAAACCTCCTGCCGGATCAGCAAAAGCGAAAAGACCAAATCTTAACACCCAGGCTAGCATACTTAACAGCATCACATACTTAATTCCAAATTTCCTTAAGAAAAAAGGTATTGCAAGAATAAAAAGGGTCTCAGATATCTGAGAAATAGACATTATGATTGCCGGGTACTTTACCGCAAGTAGGTTTTCGTATTCCGGGATATTTTTAAAGTCGTGCAAATAGGTATCGCCGTAAGCATTGGTAAGTTGTAGGGCGGCCCCTAAAAACATAGAGAAAAAGAAAAATACAGCAAATTTCTTTTGCTTAAATAAAGTAAATGCCCTTAAGCCGAGTGCATCAACAAATGATTTCGAATCAATTCTGTTGGCAAGAGGGGGGCACTTAGGTAGTGTAAAGGCGTAAATACCTAAAGCCAGTGAAACAGCAGAAGCAATATAAAATTGATTAGAGGATGCCTCGTTTCCTGAAAGACTTACTACCCATAAAGCTGCAATAAATCCGATAGTCCCCCAAATCCTGATTGGCGGATAATCTCTTACAACATCTTTCTGAGCACTTTTTAATGCTGAATAAGCAACTGTAATAGAAAGAGATAGCGTTGGCATGTAAAAGAACATGTTTACGAGTATAACCCAGAAAAAGGTGGTAGGATTATCTACAAGAGGCAAAGAGAAAAGACTAACTGCTCCAAGGATGTGTAAAATTCCATATAGTTTCTCTGCGTTAATAAAACGATCGGAAATAATACCCATAAGAGCGGGCATAAAAATAGCAGAAATACCCATGGTCGAGAAGATTGCTCCAAACTCTGAACCGGACCATCTTTTATTTTGAAACCAATAAACTCCAATAGTAATGAGCCAGGAACCCCATATAAAGAATTGTAAAAAATTCATTAGAGTTAAGCGAAACTTAACATTCATAAATAATAGTTTAGTTGGTTTTTTAAAGTAATGGCTGAATATATAACTATTTTAAAATTGTTAAGCTGAATTTCTTTTATTTATTTCATCACGAATTCTTGCAGCCTTCTCATAGGCTTCTTCAGTAATCGCATCTTGAAGTTTTTGCTGCAGTTCTTCCAAGCTTAAGGCTTTGTAATTACTGCCTGGAATTGAAGTGCTGATGTCTTCTGAACCCTGTTCTTTAGGAATGCTGTCTATGTTTTCAAGAAATAGGAAATCATTTCCCTCAATTACAATTCCTGCTGAAGATAAAATGAATTCATAGGTATAGATAGCGGCATTAAAACGAACAGCCAAAGCTATAGCGTCTGATGTGCGGGCATCTATTTCATGAGTGGTTTCACCATCGGTACAGATCAGTTTTGCAAAAAAGACACCTTCTACCAAGTTATAAATCAAAACTTCCTGTATTTCAATGTTATAAGTCTGGGCAAATGTTTTGAACAGATCATGAGTTAGTGGCCTGCTTGGCGTCATTTTTTCAATTTCGATTGCAATAGCCTGTGCTTCAAATGCACCAATAATTATAGGCAAACGTCTTCTTCCGTTTACTTCGCCAAGAACCAGAGCATAAGCTCCTGATTGAGTTTGGCTATAGGATAAACCAACAATATCGAGTTTTACTTTTTTCATATTAAATAATATCCGGCAAAGACAATCTGCATTTGCCGGATATTTAGTTAACCTTTATGTGCTTTTAATGCTTCTATTAATTTTGGAACAACTTCAAATGCGTCACCAACAATTCCATAATCGGCAACTTTAAAGAAGGGCGCCTCGGGATCTTTGTTGATTACAACAATAACTTTAGATGAACTAACACCAGCTAAATGCTGTATTGCACCTGAAATACCTATTGCAATATATAAGTTTGGACTTATGGCGATACCTGTCTGACCAACGTGTTCCGAGTGTGGTCTCCAGTCAGCATCAGAAACTGGTTTAGAACAAGCAGTTGCTGCACCAAGAAGGTCAGCCAGTTCTTCAATCATTCCCCAGTTTTCAGGACCTTTTAATCCTCTTCCTGCTGATACAACAAGTTCTGCATCAGGTAAGGAAACCTTATTGGTTGCTCTTACTATTTCTTTAACGATAGCAGTAAGATCAGTTGCTTTAATTTCCGGACTAAATGCCTCAACAGTTGCATCAACTGCTGATTCTTTAACACCAAACGCATTTGGATTTAAAGCTAAAATTTTAACTGTTGACGTTAATTCTGTAATTGCAAAAGCTTTACCCGAGAAGGCAGTTTTTTTTACAAGAAACTTGCCGCCATCCAATTGAGGCAATTCTACAGCCCCATCTACCAATCCGGCTTTAAGTTTAACAGCCACACGAGGAGCTAAGCCTTTTCCTGAAAAAGAGTTTGATAAGACAACTACGTCTGCACTTTCTTTTTTTGCTGCTTCAGCAATAATTGAGGCATATGCCTGATTTACGAAATTCTTAAGCTGATCATTAGAAACATTTAAAACTTTAGAAGCTCCGTATTTACCTAATGCTTTAAGTTCACTTTCATCAACATTACCAATAGATATAGCGGTTAAACCACCACCTTGTTTATCTGCAATGGCTTTTGCATAAGATACTGCCTCGAAAACAGATTTCTTAAATTTGCCATCTACTTGTTCTACATATACTAAAACTGACATACGATCTTTATTAAATAATTTTTAAACTCTGAAATAGAACTTCAGTTAGATAACTTTAGCCTCCTGATGTAATAAGTCAATTAATTTAGCGGTCTCTTCTGCAGGAACCAGCTTAACTGCACCACGTGGAGGAGGAGTTTCAAATTGCTGAACTTTAGCAACCTGTTCAATTTCCTTAGCTTCAACCACTACAAGAGGTTTAGTTCTTGCCGACATAATGCCTCTCATGTTAGGTATTTTAGGCTCAGCAGTCCCCTCTGCACAACTTGCAATAAACTTGCCAGTTACAGAAACAACTTCTTTACCACCTTCAATTTCGCGATCAATTGTTGCAGTTGTTCCATCATAATCTAATTTTTTAATGATAGAAATAGACGGGATGTCAAGGAATTCGCCAATCATTGCAGCAACCTGAGACCCATTATAGTCTATAGATTCGCGACCGCAAAGGATCATGTCAAATTCAGTAGTTTTAGCGTATTCTGCTATCTGATAAGCTGTAAAATACGCGTCTCTTGGAATCGCATTAATTCTAACGGCGTCGTCAGCACCAATAGCAAGTGCTTTTCTTATGGTTGGTTCTGTCTGGCTTTCTCCAACATTTATTACGGTTACCGTTCCTTTACCACCCTCACAAAGCTCAATAGCTCTTGATAAGGCAATCTCATCATAAGGGTTAACAATAAATTGTACACCTGAGGTATTGAATTGTGTATTATCGTTAGTAAAAGTTATTTTTGTTGTTGTGTCGGGCACATTACTGATACAAACTAATATTTTCATATGTATAAATTTGTTTTAAAGGTAATGAAGCTGTTTTAGCTAAAATTGTCTTTTTGCAAATCTAATTAAAAAAGCAGGGATTAAAAATGCAAAGTACCCGATTAACCAAACTATTAAACTTTTTAGAGAGCGAACCTAATGATCCTTTCGTTTTGTATGCCCTTGCAACAGAATATAATTCAGCAAATGACCCTGAAAAAGCATTTGAATACTATTTGAAGCTTGTAGCTGAGCACCCTGATTATGTTGGAACTTATTATCATCTCGGAAAGTTGTATGAAAAAACAGGGAAAACTGAAGAGGGGATAAAAATATTCCAAAAAGGGATGCTTGCTGCCAAAAATAAAAGAGATATGCATGCTTTTTCTGAGTTACAAGGCGCGTATAATTCTGCAGCGGGTTTAGATTATGAAGATGATTAATCACTAAAAGATTGAGCAGTAAGAAGCAACTTTTATTTATCAGAAATGTGATACTGTTCACGTTTACTGCTTTTGGGGGTGCGCAAGCGCATTTGGCCTTATTGCTTAAGTATTTTGTAAAGGATGCCAAATACATCACAGAAGAAGAATTGTTGGAACTGAATGCGTTAGCACAGGTATTGCCTGGCCCGGCATCTACTCAAACACTGGTTGGTATTGCTTATAAAGTAGGAGGGTTAAAGCTTTCTTTAATCACTTTTATAATCTGGATTTTTCCCTCTGCTGCTATCATGACTTTTGCCGCTATCAGCTATGCAAAGGTTGACCACAAAGAAAAGTTTGTAGAGATATTGGAATATATACAACCGATAGCCTTGGGTATTGTTGCTTTTGGGGCTTACAACCTTTCAAGAAGGGTGCTCGTTTCACAATTGTCTGTATTTCTTGCCATTTCAGCTATAATTTCTACTCTCGTATTGAGAAATGCCTACGTATTTCCTATTGCCATTTTAATAGGAGGTATGATTTCTTCTGCTTTAGATGCTCCAAAAGAGGAAAGTGAGATCCGGGTAAAGTTATTCTCAAATATAAATCCTAAAAAACTGATCTATTTTGTAGGTGTGCTATTGTTTCTGGCCTTATTGGGAGCCATTATTAACCGTACTTCGCCTTTTAGTTTGCCTATCAGGTTGTTCGAGAATTTTTACCGTAATGGTATTTTTATTTTTGGCGGAGGGCAAGTACTTGTTCCGCTTATGTTTACTGAATTTGTGCAAATGAAGCATTACCTGCATTCGTCGGGCTTTCTGTCTGGTTTTGCATTGCAGCAAGCTTTACCGGGGCCAACGTTCTCATTTACCAGCTATGTTGGTGCACTAAGTATGAGGAACTTTGGATATGGAGTAACTGGTCAGATAACTGGAGGAATAGTAGCCGTTTTAGGAATCAATCTGCCTGGATTGATTTTGGTATTATTTATTGTTCCCTTTTGGGAAGATCTTAAAAAGATAGCACGTATTAAATATTCATTATCAGGGATAAATGCCGTGAGTGTGGGTTTTATTATTGCTGCATTTATTCTACTTGTAAAGCCAATAGGTATGGATTTTACAGCCATAACGGTCTTGATAATGACATTTCTTATTCTGAATTTCACTAAAATAAGCCCGCCTTTTATTGTTCTGGGAGGTATATTGTTAGGTTACTTTTTATAACCCTAAAAGAATTGCCTGATTAGAACGGAGCATCTTCATCATGCATGTCATCCATGCGCGATGGTTTAATGATTACATTTCCGGCAGGTCTGTCAAAATCTTGTGAAGGATGCATACCTGCACCAGGACTTTCCATAGAGAATGAGGTAGGTGCAGAGAAGCTCTCTTCCAAATCCGCAAACTTCACGTACTTACCAATAAAGCGTAGCGGTACAATTCCGGTTTCACCGTTACGGTGTTTTGCAATAATTACCTCACCAATACCAGCTTGCGAACGTCCTTGCTCATCTTCGGTAATACCATAATATTCTGGTCTGTATAAGAATAGTACCATATCCGCATCCTGCTCAATAGATCCAGATTCACGTAAATCTGATAGCATTGGTCGTTTTCCGTTCACACCAGGTCTGCTCTCTACCGCACGACTTAACTGTGATAGCGCAAGTACAGGTACGTTTAGTTCTTTAGCAACAGATTTAAGTGCTCTTGATATACTACCAATTTCCTGCTCTCTGTTACCACCGCCGCTTTGTCCTTCTCCCTTACCGTGCATCAACTGCAAATAATCGATGATGATTAGCTGCAAGTCATATTGAGATTTAAGCCTCCTGCATTTTGCTCTGAATTCGAAGATGTTAAGGGCGGGGGTATCATCTATTAATAGTGGAGCCTCTGTTAAGGTTCCTATTTTACTATGTAGCTGTTGCCATTCCCATTCTGCCAGATTTCCTTTTCTGATTTTTTCCTGCTCAATCTCGGTTTCTCCTGAAATCAAACGATTTACCAATTGAACCGACGACATCTCTAATGAGAATACTACAACAGGTCTTTTAAATTCTACAGCTGCATTACGTGCACAAGTTAGAACGAATGCGGTTTTACCCATCGCCGGACGAGCCGCAATAATTACTAAATCTGAAGGCTGCCATCCACCTGTAATACGATCAAGGTCGGTAAAACCTGATGGAACACCAGTTAAGCCATCACTTTTACCACGAAGCGCTTCTAAGGTCGCTAAAGATTGTTTTACAATCTCATCCATCTTTTGCGTATCTCTTCTTAAGTTGTTCTGAGCAATATCAAATAAGTTCTTTTCTGCGTGATCCAGCAAATCAAATATATCCGTAGTGTCTTCGTAAGCATTCTGAATAATCTCAGAAGAGATCCTGATCAATTCCCTTTGAATATATTTTTGGGAAATGATACGGGCATGGAATTCTATGTTAGCTGCTGAAGCTACCCTGTTTGTAAGGTTAGTAATATAATAAGCGCCACCAATCATTTCTAATTGTCCCAGCGTTCTTAATTCAGAGGTAACGGTTAAGATATCTACTGGTTTGGATTTCTGAAAAAGTCCCTGAATCGCTTCAAAGATTTTTTTATGCCCTTCATGATAAAATACTTCGGGTTTTAGAATGTCAATTACAGTGGATAGAGCATCTTTTTCGAGCATTAATGCACCGAGAACAGCTTCTTCAAGGTCTATAGCCTGAGGCGGGATCTTTCCCATCGTGGTCATAGAATTGCTTAATCTATTTTTCCGCGCTGTAAAATTTGCCTTGTCTTGTCCTTGTGTTCCGTTATCGCTGCTCATGAATACAAAAATAGACAAAAATTAGGTCTCTTCTTAAAATCTTTATGAACATTCCCACAACTTAAATTCATTCGTCTTAACATGACTTTCGTGAATTCGAACAATTTCCTAACAGCAAGATGTTGATAAGCAAAACACTCGCACTTAAAAATTAGGTTAAATTAATCGCAATTTTTGAGCTATTTTTGCGCTTCAATTTAAAGGACATGGAAAACTCAAGAAGGTCTGCCAGACCTAAAGAAAATAATGAGTTCGTATTTGGTATACGTGCAGTAATAGAGGCTATTAAGGCTGGTAAAGATATAGAGAGTATTTACATACAACGTAGTTTAACTGGTGAGATTATATTAGAGTTAAAACAGCTGTTAAAAGAGGTTGATGCACCGGTACATAACGTTCCGGTAGAGAAGTTGAACCGGATGACTCAAAAAAATCATCAGGGTGTAATTGCTGTAATTTCATCCATTACCTTTCAAAAAATTGAAGATATCATTCCATTAGTTTACGAAAAGGGGGAAACACCTTTGGTGTTGATTCTTGATGGAATTACGGATGTAAGAAATATGGGGGCCATAGCCAGAACTGCTGCCTGTGCAGGAGTCCATGCTATAATTGTGCCGACTAAAAATTCTGCGCAGATCAACGCTGATGCCATTAAAACTTCGGCAGGAGCTTTATTTAGTATACCGGTATGCAGACATCCAAATCTTCAAAAAACAGCCTTGTTTTTACAGGAATGTGGCTTACAAATTGTTGCTTGTACAGAAAAGACCAACGATTTAATATACGCTCCGGATTACACTGCCCCAACAGCCATCGTTATGGGAGCTGAGGATGAAGGTATTTCGAACGAAATTATGAGAATGGCCAACCACCTGGCTAAGATCCCAATGCTTGGCGAAATCAGTTCATTAAACGTATCAGTTTCTGCAGGTATTATCCTGTACGAAGCGATAAGACAACGTTCATAATTTGGAGTGATAAGTTTAACTTATCATTCCTCAAATAGATATCCACTATAGGCAAGTCCTTTAGCTACACTAATAAAATTATCTCCCGAGTGCATAGGCGTATTCGGGAATTTTGTTTTAAAGAGATCTTTGATTGCAGCAACCATAGATGTACCTCCGGTAAGGAAAAGGCTATCAATCTCATTTGCGGTGATTTGATGATTTAAAAGAAAATCATCAAGGTAGGCACTTATCTTTTTAATGTCCTTTTGAATGATGCCATTATATTGATCTATGGATACTTCATCGTTAATTTCAATACCCATTTTCGAATACTGAAACTGCGAAACAGGAAGTGATGATAATTCCACTTTTGTTTTTTCAACTGATTGAAAAAGAGAATATCCTAGATTATTATCGGTAAGGGTAATCAGGTTTTTGAATTTTCTATCCTGCTTAGAGTAATGATAATAGTTTTGAAGATCATTTTTAATCTTTATCCCATTAAAAAAGTTCATTTGCTCCCATGAACATATATTAGCAAATAAGGAAACTGGTACTGTAAGCATTTTTCCTGGTGCTGCTTCATATAGCGTGTGCTTTCCAAAATGAGGTGTTCCTTTGTCCCACATAAATGCCGAATCAAAGCTGTCACCCCCAATATAAATGCCTCCTGTTGCAATTATGTCCTTTCTTCTGTCTTTGCTGCCAACCTTCGCCGGGTCAAGCTCCAGAAAAGTAAAATCGGTTGTTCCACCACCCAAATCCGCTACCAGTACTTTTTCCTTTTTGGATATTGTTTTTTCATATGCAAAGGCGGCACCTATAGGTTCAAACTGGAATCTTACTTCTTCAAAACCGGCGTTTTCTGCTGCTTTGTTTAGTCTTTTTTGTGCAAGCGCATCCTTTGCAGTATTCTCATCGTCGAAAAAGACAGGGCGACCGATAATAGCTTTTTTACAGTCATCACCAATAACCTCATCGGCTTTTTCCTTTAACTCTCTTAATATCAGGGTAACAAGATCGGAGGCGTTGAACTTTTTGTTATGAATTCTAGTTTCTATAAAACTGCTTCTCGGCAGAATACGTTTTATAGATTTCATGAATCTACCTTTCATTCCATCCTTTATGTACTGACCTATGGCCTGGTCGCCAACTACATATTTTAGTGGTTCTGTAGCGCTTTGCTCGCTTTGGAAATATAGTATTGAAGGAACAATAATTGTTTTTATGATTTCCTTTTTCTCTTCATCAAAAATTGATAGAGCCGAATTGGTTGTGCCGAAATCAATTCCATATAAAAATTTAGACATTGCAACAGTGAAATTGGACGTAAATAAAATAATACATCCGGATTAAGGCCTGGCCTGATCCGGATGTATTAAAAGATAATTGAATGAGTTTAAATATATTTTGTGCCGAATTTCGATTTTACATCAGCAACAATTTGTTTTATGCTTTGTTCAGATGATCTTGGGCAAATTAATAGTGTATTGTTCGATTCTACAACAATGTAATCATGTAAATCCTGCAAAATCACCAATTTATTCTTTGGCACGTTTACCATGCAGTTAGATGAGTTAAACATCATCACCTTTTCTGAGGGAATTACTGCGTTGCCCACATAATCGTGCTCAGCAATATCATAGATAGAAGCCCAGGTTCCAAGGTCAGACCAACCAAAATCAGCGGGCAATACATATACATTATCTGCCTTTTCCATAATCCCGAAGTCAATGGAAATATTAGTACACTGCAAATATGCATTTCCAATAAATTCGACTTCGCTAGCTGTATTATATAAATCATTTCCCTGATGAAATATCTCGTACATCTCAGGCAAATGCTTAGAGAAAGCATTGTTAATTGATTTTGCAGACCATATAAAAATCCCGGCATTCCATAAGAAATCGCCACTTTGAACAAAAGATTTGGCCAGATCTAAATTGGGTTTTTCAGTAAAGATTTTTACTTTATGGATCTGCTCATCAGTTTTTAATGAATTCTCCGTGTATTGTATATAACCATAGCCGGTATCAGGTCTGCTAGGTTTTATGCCTAAAGTAATCAGACAATCATTTTCAGATGCTGCTTTTAAAGATTGTTCAATTGCTGCAATAAAAGCATCCTGATTGGTAATGGTATGATCAGAAGGCGCCACTACAATCGTTGCATTTGGATTAATCTGAGCAATTTTCATCGATCCATAAGAAACGCAGGGAGCTGTATTTCTCATAATAGGTTCTGCCAGAATTTGATTCTCATTCAAACTCGGAAGCTGCTCTTTAACGATATGTGTATATATTTCGTTAGTTACTACAAATATATTTTCTGGAGGACAAATCTTTAAAAAACGATCGTAAGTGCTCTGTATAAGTGTTTTTCCAACACCAAAAAAATCAATAAACTGTTTAGGATATTCTGTTCTGCTGACAGGCCAAAAACGGCTTCCAACACCGCCAGCCATTATTAAGGCGTAATTATTATTATTCATATCTGATATTACAGTCTCTTTAAATTATACCTTCCTGTAAAAGGTCGTGAAAATGTATCATGCCAAAATAGGTTCCATTGTCGGTAACCAATAGTTGCGTAATGTTGTTTTCTTTTATCATATCCAAAGCAGTGATTGCTAAAACCGCTCTATCTACTTTTTTTGGATTAGGGTTCATTAAGTCGCTCGCTTTAATATCGGCTAAATTAGAATGTTTTTCCAGCATTCTACGAATATCTCCATCAGTAATTATCCCCAAAATAACATTGCTTTCAATAACAACAACAGCACCCAAACGGTTTTGACTAATTTCGATTATGACATCTTTAACAGATGCCGAAGGATGAATACTTGGTTTCTCGTTCTTTAGGGCAATATCTCCAGCTTTTAAATAGAGTTTTTTACCTAGTGCTCCACCCGGGTGAAAGCGTGCAAAGTCGTTTTCATTAAAATTACGTGCATTTAACAAAGCAATAGCCAAAGCATCGCCCATAGCTAACTGTGCAGTGGTACTGGTAGTAGGGGCCAGGTTATGTGGGCAGGCCTCTTTTGCTACGAAGGTGTTTAATATAAAATCTGCCTGCAAAGCTAAATCAGAATTTAACTGACCAACCATACCAATCATGATGTTGCCAGCTTGTTTAAGTAAGGGTGTCAACACTTTTATTTCAGGAGTATTTCCACTCTTGGAAATGCAGATTACAATGTCGTTTTTTTGGATCATTCCAAGGTCTCCATGCACAGCATCTGCTGCATGCATAAAAATGGCCGGAGTACCTGTCGAATTAAAAGTTGCTACAATCTTTTGCGCAATAATGGCGCTTTTTCCAATTCCGGTTACAATTATACGACCCTCACTTTCAATAATTAGGTCAATAATCTTAACAAAATCATCATTTATGTTTTCAATTAAGCCTAAAATAGCCTGAGCTTCCAACTGTAAAGTGCTAACAGCGTCGTCGATAATAGATTTTTTACTTTTCAAACAGAATTATTTAGTATATTGATGCTTTGAATTTGTGCAAAATTATGTTATTTTGAAGTAAAAATAGCACTGAATATTTTATACACGAAATGGATGTAAAAAAGTCGTTGTTTGATAACTTACAAACCTTTTTTGGTTTTGATAATTTTAAAGGTGATCAGGAGTCTATCATCACCAATATTCTTGAAAAAAGAAATACGTTTGTTATAATGCCTACGGGTGGGGGGAAGTCCATTTGCTACCAGTTGCCAGCTTTGATGGAAGAGGGAACTGCTATAGTGATATCGCCATTAATTGCATTGATGAAAAATCAGGTAGATCAGCTAAGGGCATTTGGAGGAAGTGATAGTATTGCACACTTTTTAAATTCTTCTTTAAATAAAACCGAAATTACTCAAGTTAAAAGTGATTTATTAAGCGGACAAACAAAATTGTTATATGTTGCTCCCGAATCACTTTCTAAGCAAGACAATATAGATTTCTTAAAATTGATTAAGATTTCTTTTGTGGCGGTTGATGAAGCCCACTGTATTTCCGAGTGGGGCCATGATTTTAGACCTGAATACAGGAAAATCAGGCAAGTGATACAAGGTCTGGGTGAAGATATTCCAATTATAGCCTTGACTGCAACTGCAACACCTAAGGTTCAGCAAGATATCATCAAGAATCTGCAAATGTCTGATGCCACCTTGTTTAAGTCATCATTTAACAGGCCCAACTTATTTTATGAGATCAGGCCCAAGAGGGATGTTATCAAAGAGATCATCAGGTACATAAAGTACAATACCGGTAAATCGGGGATTATTTATTGCCTTAGTCGTAAAAAGGTTGAAGAGGTTGCCGAAACCTTAAATCTTAACGGCATTAAAGCCTTGCCATACCATGCGGGCTTAGAGCCAAAGATTAGGGCCGATACTCAGGATAGGTTCCTTATGGAGGATGTAGAGGTTATTGTAGCCACTATTGCTTTTGGTATGGGGATAGATAAACCGGATGTTCGTTTTGTAATTCACCATGATATCCCTAAAAGTATGGAGGGCTATTACCAGGAAACTGGTAGGGCCGGACGTGACGGAGGGGAAGGAATTTGTATTGCTTTCTATGCTCAAAAGGATGTAGATAAGCTAGCCAAGTTTATGAAGGATAAACCGGTATCTGAACGCGAAATAGGCACCCAGATATTAAAGGAGGTTATTGATTATGCTGAATCCGGCGTATGCCGAAGAAAGCAGATCCTTCATTATTTTGGAGAGAACTTTAATGAGACCGGTTGTAATTGCATGTGCGATAACTGTAAGAAGCCGAAAAAACTATTTGAAGCTGAAGAATCTTTGATGGTTCTGTTAAAGCTGATTAAGAAAATAGGAGAAAAGTTTGATGATGCGCATATTCTGAGCCTCATTTTAGGTAATGAAACCGCTCAAACAATTGCTTATGAGCATAGTAAGCTTCCTGAGTTTGGTTTAGGAGTTGTTGAAGGAGAGAATCATTGGAAATCACTTATCCGACAAGCGGTATTAAATAATTTCTTGTCTAAAGACATAGATAACTACGGTTTACTTGGGTTAACCAATGGCGGATTAAGCTTTATTGAAAACCCATATGCACTTAAGTTTGTTCTAAATGAGCCAATAGAAAGTGCAGCTGATGATGATGAAGATGATGTGAAGCATGGTAGCGGAGCTGTAGATACTCAATTATTACAGTTGCTGAAAGATTTGAGAAAGAAAATAGCCAAACAAAAGAATGTACCTCCTTTTGTGGTGTTTCAGGATCCATCTCTTGAAGAGATGTGTACTCATTATCCAATTTCAATGGACGAGCTAAAGCAAATCTCTGGAGTGGGTCATGGAAAAGCGCTTAAATTTGGAGGATCTTTTCTTGAGCTGATCAAAAAATATGTAGAGGATAATGATATAGAGCGCCCTATTGATCTGATTATTAAAACACAGGCCAATAAATCTCAGCTTAAAGTATCTATTATTCAGAATATAGACAGAAAAATTGGCCTTGAAGATATTGCAAAGTCGAAGGGTATCACATACGATGATATTCTAAAAGAAGTAGAAGCAATTGTAAACTCTGGTACCAAACTAAATCTTAGCTACTTTGTAGATGAAGTGATAGATGAGGATCGCCAGGATGAAGTATTTGATTATTTCCAATCAGCAGAAAATGACTCAATTGATGAAGCATTAAGAGAACTTGGAGAATCAGATTATTCTCGTGAAGAAATACAGCTAATGCGTATTAAATTCATGTCAGAATTAGGTAACTAACAATAAAAACAACAATGATCAATTTCCCTTTAGATAATTTCAAAAATCAGGAATCAGGTAATTTCTTTTTAATGGCTGGGCCTTGTGCCATAGAAGGCGAAGAAATCGCCATGCGTATAGCCGAAAAGATAGTTGCAATAACAGATAAACTACAAATACCATATATTTTTAAGGGTTCATACCGTAAAGCTAACCGCTCTAAAGGTGATTCCTTTACCGGAATTGGCGATGAAAAAGCGCTTAAAATATTAGAGAAAGTAAGTAAAACTTTTGGCGTACCAACGGTAACAGATATTCATGAAAGCGCTGAAGCGGCTATGGCTGCTGCTTACGTTGATGTGTTGCAGATTCCAGCTTTTTTATGCCGACAAACAGACTTGTTAATTGCAGCTGCCAAAACAAATAAGGTTGTAAACGTTAAAAAAGGACAGTTTTTATCTGCCGGATCAATGAAGTTTGCCGTAGAAAAAGTAGTTGAAGCGGGAAATAATAAAGTGATCCTTACTGATAGAGGCAATACTTTCGGGTACCAGGATCTTATTGTAGATTATCGTGGTTTACCCGAAATGCAATCTTTTGGAGTGCCTGTAGTGATGGACTGTACACATTCATTACAGCAGCCAAATCAAAGCAGTGGTGTAACAGGGGGTAAACCGACATTAATAGAAACAATTGCTAAAGCTGCAATTGCGGTGGGAGCTGATGGTTTGTTTATTGAAACGCATCCGGATCCGGCAAATGCAAAATCAGATGGTGCTAATATGCTGCATCTCGATTTGCTCGAAGAGCTTTTGGTTAAACTAATTAGAGTAAGAAAAGCGGTTATTTAACCGCTTTTTTCTGTTAAAGCTTACTGATAACAAAAGAAGTTCTTCTGTTCAGTTTTCTATTTTCTTCAGTAGTGTTGGCTGCGATAGGTTTCGATTCGCCATACCCTTTGTAAGTTAAACGTTCAGCCGCTATTTTATGTTCTAAAAGATAATCATAAACCGCTTTGGCACGCTGCATAGAGAGCTTTTCGTTATCCTTTACATTTCCAACGTTATCGGTATGTCCTTGTATTTCAATACTTATGTTGGTATTGTTCTTTAGAAGATCTATAAGTGTAGTTAATTCGGTAACCGATGCAGGCAGTAAGCTATATTGGTTGGTATTAAAGAATATATTTTTCAATATTACATTGGTGCCTACCTTTAGTTTTTCCAGTAAAATCTCTAGCAGAAAGGGTTTATTAGTATATGAGCTATTCAGTTCATAATTTTCGGAGTAAAACAAATAGCCATCAGAACTGGCATTAAAAGCATAGTTTCCTCCAATTGGCATTACGGCAAGGAAATCTCCGGTTTCTTTAGACGTATAGTCGTTATATTCAGTTTTCCCATTTTTTAGATTCACTACCTGAATCTTTGCTTCTACAAATGCACCTGTCTCTTTATCCTTTACAATGCCTTTCACATAAGTAATGGGGAGTGGTTTTTTGTTTTCCGGCATTTTAAACTGGTAAATGTCCATGTCGCCAAATCCTACTTTTAAGTTAGAAGAAAACAAACCTTCAGTTCCATCAGGAGTAACTATTAAGCCCGTTTCTTCATTAAATGTATTAATAGGATAACCCATATTTTCTGGTTTACCCCAATGCCCTGCCTCATCCAATCTACTTAAAAAAATGTCCTTATTTCCTAATCCAGGCCAGCCGTCCGACGAAAAATAAAGCGTTTTTCCGTCAGGATGGATAAATGGAGTATGCTCATCATATGGTGTGTTTATTTCAGGACCAAGATTTTGAGGGACGCCCCAATATCCGTCACTTTTTAGTGTGCTTTTCCATATGTCGTAGCCACCTAAACCTCCTGGTCTGTTGCTTACAAAATATAAAGTGGCGCCATCAGGACTAATTGCAGGTTGCGAATCCCAAAAAGGTGAGTTTAAAGGAGCACCAAGATTAAAAGGTTCGCCCCAGTTATTACCTTCTTTATGGCTAACATAAATGTCGCATCTACCTAGTCCATCAGGTCTGTTGCATCCAGTAAAAAATAAATAAAGTCCGTCAGGGGAGATAGATTGAGCACCCTCATTAAATTTTGAAGTGTTAATTTTATCACTTAGTGGAGTAGGGGTAGTCCATTCTTTATTAACCTTGGCAGAAATAAAGAAATCTTCGTTTCCATCTATGTCTCTGCTGAAAATTAGTTTTTCTCCATCTGCAGTAATGGAAGGAAAGTAGTCTCTATAGCTGGAATTTATCTCTTTTCCCAGGTTAACCGGCTCGTATTTCTGGGGGGATTTTATTGCTGAAACAGCAAACTCACAATCTTTGAGGTATTTATTGGCTTTGTTAATGAAATCTTTGTCATTGCCTTTATAGTTTTTAATAAAGAGTTCAATGTGTTTTAAAGCATTCGAATAATCGCCTGTATTCAACTCCGATTCAGCTAAACCATAATACAAACGAGGATCAGCTTTATCAGCTCCAAGATTTAAAGCGCTCAGATACGCCGTTTTAGCAGCCTCAAAGTTCTTTGTTCTGCGATTGATGTCGCCAAGTTGTATTAAAGCAAACTGAAAAGACGGATCTTCTTTTACAGTCTCCAATAAAGCAGAAACTGCAAGGTCATAATTATCTTGCTTTAAATAGTTCTGAGCTTTATCAAAATTGGTCTGCGCCTTCTTAATATTGGTCGTTTGAGCACCAACTTGTGCGAAAACAAAGAGTAAGAAGAACAGGAGCGACGTTTTCTTCATTGACGCTTGTATTAACGATAATATTAAATATAGCGAAATAGATAGAAAACCTATGGAATATTTAAAAATTTATGTGTCTGTAAAGAAATTTCCCATTTCGGATTGGCCATTACATAATCAATGATCAATGGAGTAATCTCCTTTGACTTTGACCACTCTGGCTGTAAATACAGCTTACAGTTTTCGGAAACTGTTTCAGCATATTTCTCTGCCCATTCGAAATCACTTTTGTTGAACACAATAACCTTTAGTTCATTTGCAAAAGGCGTAATATCGGGCCTTGGAGCTTTAAATTTCTTTGGCGACAAACAAATCCAATCCCATTCTCCGGAAAGTGGATATGCACCGGAGGTTTCAATAAAAGTTAATATTTTCCGCTCACGAAGCTTTTGCGTAAGGTAATCGAGGTTATAGATCAGAGGCTCACCTCCGGTAATTACAACAGCTTTACCCGGAAAAGTATCGGCTTTAGCAACAATATCATCAGATAAAGTAAGCGGGTGTAGTTCAGCATCCCAGCTTTCCTTCACATCACACCAATGGCAACCAACATCACAACCACCTAAACGAATAAAATAAGCTGCTTTACCGGTATTAAATCCTTCTCCTTGTATAGTGTAAAACTCTTCCATCAATGGAAGTAGTGTGCCGTCTGCTGGTATTTGATGTGCCATATATAAGGTTGCAAAGTTAAATAAATATCCGGGGGAAATGAGATTATATGTATATTGAGCGAATATAAATGACCTATCTGTGAAGAAGTTGTTTGAAATTTAATTAGAGTTCAATTTTGAAGTGGCATAAAATAGAGACAGAAATACCCGACGAGGAATTTGTGAAGCAGATCAATGTTGATGGTAAAAAGCTCTGTCTGGTAAAGCATCAACAAAAACTTTTTGTAGTACAAAATACCTGTCCACATGCCGGGGGTATTTTAAGCGGCGGATGGTGTAAAAACGGGCACCTCATTTGTCCTATTCATCGTTGGGAATATAATCTTGAAAACGGAAGAGGAGCAGAGGGGCAGGGCGATTACATAGATATTTACCCGCTAGAAACAAAATCTGACGGGGTTTATATAGGCTTTAAAGAAAGCTGGATTAAAAAGCTTTTTGGGAAATAGGATATTATAAGATTTACTTATCCGTAAATTTCTTTTTTAGCTGATGCAAGTGTGTTCTTTAACAAACCAACAATGGTCATTAATCCAACACCACCCGGAACAGGAGTTATCCATGAAGCTATCGGTGCAACATTTTCAAAATCTACATCTCCATACAGTTTGTATCCCGATTTGGTAGTAGTAGAAGTTTCTCTGTTCATACCCACATCAATGACGATAGCACCAGGCTTCACCATATCAGCAGTAATGAAGTTCTTTTTGCCAATAGCAGCAATAATGATATCACCCTGCAAACACATTTCTTTTAAGTTAGTAGTTCTGCTATGGGTAAGGCTTACTGTACAGTTACCTGGATTTGCATTGCGGGCCATAAGAATACTCATTGGGCTACCAACAATGTTACTTCTGCCCACAACTATGCAATGTTTACCAACCGTATCTATTTGATAAGATTGCAACATCAGCATAATACCGTAAGGTGTTGCAGGAATAAAGCATGGTAAATTGCGCATCATGCGTCCTAAATTGATTGGATGAAAACCATCTACATCCTTATGGTGATCGATAGCCTCAGTTACCTTTTCAGGATCAATATGTTTAGGAAGTGGAAGTTGAACAATTAAACCGTCAACACCAGCATCCTCGTTAATTTCTTTAACTTTTTGCAACAGTTCTTCCTCAGTAACGGTAACATCATATCTGATCAGTGAAGACTGGAAGCCAACTTTTTCGCAGTTTTTCATTTTGCTGGCAACATAAGTCTCACTTCCGCCATCATTACCAACAAGTATGGCTACCAGGTGAGGCTTTCTGCCGCTCTCTGCTAAAAAATCTGCAGCCTCAACTGCTATTTCCTGTTTTATTTTCTCTGATACAAATTTTCCGTCAAGTAATTTCATTCTGTTTTTATAGGAGTATTTAGCATTTAGTACTTAGATCAGATGATTATTTGAGCCGCATCATGTCTAAGTACTAAATACTACCTACTAAATACTAATTTAATCTAATTTCAATACCGCCATAAATGCAGTTTGTGGAATTTCCACGTTTCCTACCTGGCGCATGCGTTTTTTACCCTGTTTCTGTTTTTCCAATAGCTTACGTTTACGGGAAATATCACCACCATAACATTTAGCGGTAACATCTTTACGCAAAGCGCTAAGTGTTTCACGGGCAATAACTTTTGCGCCAATAGATGCTTGTATTTTAATCTCGAATTGCTGACGAGGAATTAATTCTCGCAGTTTTTCGCAAATTTTCTTTCCAAAATCGTAAGCATTGCTACGGTGAATCAATGAAGATAAAGCATCAACTGGCTCTTCATTCAGCAGCATATCCAATCTCACTAAATCCGACTTGCGGTAACCAATCTGGTGGTAGTCAAACGAGGCATAACCTTTCGAAATCGTTTTTAGCTTATCATAAAAGTCAAAAACGATCTCCCCCATAGGCATCTCAAAAACAAGCTCTACACGATCTGAAGTCAGATAAGATTGATTTACAATAATCCCTCTCTTCTGAATACAAAGTGACATTACCGGACCAACAAATTCGGCCTTGGTAATGATATTTGCTTTGATATAAGGTTCTTCTACAGAATCCAATTTACTTGGGTCTGGTAAATCAGAAGGATTGTTTACAGTAACTTCTTCGCCCTTAGTGGTGTGCGCGATATATGATACGTTGGGTACGGTTGTAATAACCGTCATGTCAAATTCACGCTCTAACCGTTCCTGAATAATTTCCATGTGCAACATTCCTAAGAAACCGCAACGGAAACCAAAACCTAAAGCCGCAGAACTTTCAGGTTCAAATACAATAGAGGCATCGTTAAGCTGCAACTTGTGCATCGCCTCACGCAACTCCTCAAACTCATCAGTATCAACAGGGTAAATACCTGCAAAAACCATTGGTTTTACCTCTTCAAAACCTTGAATTGATTCTAACGACGGTCTGTCAACAGTAGTAATCGTATCGCCAACTTTTACTTCACGGGCTTCTTTGATCCCCGAAATAATATAACCTACATCACCGGTCTTAACAACACTGCGTGGCGACATATCCAATTTCAGGATACCAACTTCGTCTGCTAGGTATTGTTTGCCTGTGTTTATGAATTTAACTTTATCGCCTTTTTTAATCTGGCCGTTTACTACTTTGTAGTAAGCGATAATTCCCCTGAATGGATTAAAAACAGAGTCAAAAATCAGTGCCTGTAAAGGGCCGTCAGGATCACCAACGGGAGCAGGAACACGATCTACAATCGCCTGAATAATATCAGGAATACCTAAGCCCGTTTTTCCTGACGCAGGGATAATCTCCTCACGCTTACAGCCTATTAAGTCAATAATCTGGTCTTTTACTTCCTCTGGCATTGCCCCGGGTAAATCCATTTTATTTAAAATCGGGATAATTTCAAGATCGTGCTCTAAAGCCAAATATAAGTTTGAAATGGTTTGTGCCTGAATTCCCTGAGATGCATCAACAATAAGTAATGCGCCTTCGCAAGCTGCGATAGAACGCGAAACTTCGTAAGAAAAATCTACGTGTCCGGGAGTATCAATCAGGTTAAAATTGTATTCAATTTCACCAACCTTATAATTCATTTGTATGGCATGACTTTTAATGGTTATGCCTCGTTCACGCTCAAGGTCCATGTTATCCAATAACTGGGCCTGCGATTCACGTTGAGAAATCGTAGCGGTATATTCCAATAAACGGTCAGCCAAGGTGCTTTTCCCGTGGTCAATATGTGCAATTATGCAAAAATTACGTATATGCTTCATCAGTGGCGCAAAGATAAGATTTTGAGCGGATTATTATGCAGGTTTGTTGGCCAGCCCAATTAAATTTTTTACAGTCTCACTATCAGTAAGATCGTAACTAAATTCATCAGCTATGCTTCCCATGTTCAATCTGGGGTTTCTGAACTGCATTTCGCTCTTTATGGCATGCCTTGCAGAGGCATGAAACTCTTTAGCGCCTGTTAATTTAATGATGTCGGCAATATTACTTACAGAAACACCCGCACCCGGCATAATGATAATCCTTCCCTGGGCCTGTTTAATTAGTTTTGCAAGTACATCTGCTCCTTTAAGCGCGGAAGATTCTCCTCCCGAAGTAAGAATTCGCTCACAGCCAAGTTCAATAATATCCTCTAAAGCCTTTTCCAGGTCATTACTCATGTCAAAGGCCCTGTGAAACGTTACAGGCATAGGTTTAGCTGCAGCAATAAGCTCAGCACACCTTTCTTTGTCTACACTACCATCAGCCTTTAAGATGCCTATAACTACTCCATCACAATTTAACGATTTGCAGGTTTTTATATCTTCTTTCATTAAATCAAACTCCAAATCAGAGTATAGAAAATCACCTCCGCGTGGTCGTATAATAGGGTACACCTTTATAGAAAGCATTTTTTTTGCCAAAGCGATTGTTGCATAACTTGGAGTTGTGCCGCCTTCAGGTAAATTATCGCATAGCTCAACCCGTATTGCGCCACCTTCCTGAGCTGCAAGAGCGGACCTTACAGAATTGGCGCAAACCTCCATATTTACCATGATCCTTAATATTAATAATAACTTTTTCCGGGAATTAACAGGTCATCTTTCTGTTCAGTACAAACGGCATAACTAAAGCCTTTCTGAATAGCATAAGCGCCATATTCTCCTTTTTTATTGATGGCAAGGAAGCCTACCTGTATCACTTTTGCAATTTCAGGTTTCTTTTTAATGATTCTCATTACAGCCTCTTTGCAGGCGCCTTCGGGCGAGTAACCCTGGCGCATTAGTTCTACCACCAGAAAGCTTCCAACGTTACGGATCACTTCTTCGCCAACTCCGGTAGAGGTAGCACCACCAACTTCATTATCCACATATAAGCCAGCGCCAATTATTGGGCTGTCGCCTACACGGCCACGTAGTTTATAGGCCATTCCACTGGTTGTACATGCACCGGAGATATTTCCTTTAGCATCAATAGCCAGCATGCCTATAGTGTCGTGATTGTATTGATTGCCCGGTAATTTAGTAGGAGCAGCTTTTTGATAAAGCTTATTCTCAATATTCATTACCGGGGCATATTTTGCGGTTTTAAGCCATTCTTTCCAGGCCTTTTCACTTTCTTTGGTAAGTAAATTTTCCTTTTTAAAGCCATTTTCTAAAGCAAACTGAAGGGCACCATCGCCAACAAGCATTACATGTGGTGTTTTTTCCATTACCAGTCTGGCAACAGAAATTGGGTGCATAATGTGTTCCAGACCCGCCACAGAACCGCAATTACCCTGTTCGTCCATAATACAGGCGTCAAGTGTAACATGTCCATCTCTGTCTGGTAAGCCACCATAGCCTACCGATTGATTTTTTGGGTCAGCTTCTGGCACGTGAACTCCTTGTTCAACAGCATCCAGCGCTCTACCGCCCGAGGAAAGTACTTTCCATGCTGCCTGATTAGCAGCAATTCCAAAATCCCATGTAGAGATTACGATAGGTTTAACATCAACAGAGGTTGATTTTGCCGGAATAATTCCGGCTATGCTACTTTTATTAACAGCAAGAAGGGAGGCAGATATTGCCGTTGTTTTTATGAATTTTCTACGATTAAACATTGTAGGAGTAAAATAACTAAATAATTTTAAAATTATCAGCATCTCTTAGAAAAGGAAAACTATTGCGGGTTTTAACCAATTCATCGTAACCTATGCTAAAGGTGTATAGATCTTCATCTTCAGGCTTGTAGTAAACAGTTTTTCCCATTGGATCAATGCATTGAGAATGACCACTGTGATAAACTTCTTTTCCATCATGACCAACCCTGTTTGTGGCAATCACATAACTTTGGTTTTCGATGGCACGGGCAGGAATAAGTGCATTCCAATGGCTCGATCTTTTATCTGGCCAGCTCGCAATTAATAATAGTATATCATATTCTGTATTCTGATTGCGCAGCCATACAGGGAAACGAAGGTCGTAGCAGATGGCCAAACGTATTTTCCAGCCTTTTAAGTCCACAATTACCTTGTCGTGGCCAGGAGTGTAAGTTTTATCTTCATCACCTAAACCGAAGAGGTGACGTTTATCATAATGGCTAAAACTACCATCAGGCAGCATCCATATTAAGCGGTTATAATATTTATCGTTTTCTTTTATAATTAAACTTCCGGTAACAACGCAATCGTATTTATCGGCCGTTTGGGCCATCCATTGCATAGTTTTTCCGTTCATTTCTTCGGCAAGTGCGACAGCATTCATGCTAAAACCTGTATTGAACATCTCTGGAAGTATGATCAGATCTGTTTTCTCTTTTATCCCCATTGATAATCTGAGGGCAAGGTTCTGTAAGTTTTTATCTATGTTTTCCCAAAACAGATAGGCCTGATAAATTGTAATTTTGAGATTGCTAATATTCAGGTTATTTTGTTGATCCATTATTGTAATTTAAAGGGATGTAAATTATAACTTCATTAGTCCTTCAACGGCTTTCTCTAATGTTTCGTGCTTTTTAGCAAAACAAAAGCGTAATACCTTATGATCTGTTTTTCTAATGTAGAAGGCCGAAACAGGTATGCTCGCTACTCCACTTTCCCTGACAAGCTTTTGGGCCATATCCGTATCTTTCTCGTCATTCAAGTGAGCATAGCTAACACATTGAAAATAAGAACCATGACAAGGTAATAATTTAAATTTAGTTTCGCCAAGTAATGAACGGAAGAAATCCCGCTTTTCCTGGAAAAATTCGGGTAATCCGCTATATGTTTCCGGGTCTTTAAGGTAATTAGCTATACCCACTTGCATTGGCGTGTTTACACTAAAAACGTTGAACTGGTGTACTTTACGAAATTCCTTCATTAAGTTGGCAGGAGCAAGGCAGTAGCCGAGTTTCCATCCTGTTGTGTGCAGTAATTTGCCAAATGATGCTGCAATAAAACTTCTGTCTCTTAATTCGGGATATAAAGCCAGGCTATGGTGTTTTTTACCATCAAATATGATATGCTCATATACCTCATCACTTAGAATAAGGACATCTGTATTCTTAGTAAGTTTAATAAGCGCTTTGATGTCCTTTTCCGTTAAAATACTACCTGTAGGGTTGTGTGGGCTATTTAAAATGATCATTTTGGTGTTCACAGTAAATAGTTTCTTTACCATTTCCCAATCGATCTCATAATCCGGTGGCACCATTTCGTAAGGCTTTACCAATCCCCCTAATAATTTAATTGCAGGAGCATAGGAGTCGTAAGCCGGTTCAAAAATAATTACTTCGTCGCCAGTAGTAATGCACGATGATAATGCCGTAAAGATAGCCTGTGTGCCTCCTGCGGTAACTGTAACTTCAGTATCCGGATTATAATCAGCATCATAAAGTGTATTTGCTTTTTTTGCAATAAGTTCCCTAAGCGATTGTAATCCGGGCATAGGAGCATACTGATTAAAGCCCTTCTTCATTGCATCAGCTACAAAATCTACCAGTTTAGGATCGCAGTCATAATCCGGAAATCCTTGTGATAGGTTTATGGCATTATGTTCTTCAGCGAGTTTAGACATCACCGTAAAAATAGTGGTGCCAACTGTGGGTAATTTGGAAAGTATAGATATCATGTTTAAGCGAAAATAGAAATAATATTTATCCTGTTATATCAGAATTATTTAATAATTTCAACCTGCTATGACTTTTAAAACAAAAGAGAGCAGGTTACTGCTTATTTTAGGGAGCTTCTTTGTCGCAAACGCCATACTCTCGGAGTTTATTGGTGTAAAGATATTTACAGTTGAAGGTACGCTTGGTATTGAAAAGTTCAATATTAATTTACTGGGAGTACCCAATCTTTCCTATAATATGTCGGCTGGCGTTCTAACCTGGCCCATCATATTTATCATGACTGATATTATAAATGAGTATTTTGGAGTGCGACAAGTTCGTTATTTATCTATTTTAACGGCCATTTTAATAGGATACGCATTTATTGTTGTAGGTGGCGCTATGCACTTACAGCCTTCCGATTTTTGGGTTACACAAACCATTAATGGCGAATCTTTAAATATGAACAATGCCTTTGCCGGCATATTCGGCCAAGGTATGTGGATCATAGTTGGGTCTATTGTTGCTTTCCTTGTAGGTCAGATTGCTGATGTGCTTATTTTTCATAAAATTAAGAAAGTTACCGGCGACAAGGCCTTGTGGTTACGTGCCACCGGTTCAACATTAGTTTCGCAATGTATTGATAGTTTTGTAGTTATCTTTATTGCCTTTTATCTTAATCCTCAATACCACTGGAGCTGGCAAATGGTTGCTGCAATAGGCCTGGTAAATTACACCTATAAGTTCGTGGTAGCCATTCTGATGACTCCCATATTATATGTTGTTCATGGGATTATAGACAGGTATCTTGGAAAAGACCTATCTCATCGGATGATAACAATGGCAGGCAGGAGATAGGTGGGCTACATCCTGTTTACCGATAGTATTTTAAACTCCTGTAAACCATCGGGCATTTCCCAGATAATAATGTCGTTTGTTCTATAGCCAAACAGTGCAATTCCGATGGGAGCAAAAACAGATACCTTTTGAACTTTAATGTTTGCTTCTTCAGGCATTACAAGTTTAAACGTAAATTCCTGGCCGGTTTTAGTATTTGCTATGCGAGCCTCAGATTTTAGGCACACAACATCAGATGGAAGCTCTTCTTCTGAGTATATGGTGGCTTCTTTTAATTCGTTGCTTAATTTTTCTTTGTTGTAAGCGCTCATATTTGATTTTTCCAGATGTTCCTTTAATAATTTAAAGTCGCTTTTTGATAGTGACAATGATTTAGTTTCCATGATCTTGAATGTGTTGTGAATTAATATTTGTTATATTTTTTTCGAAAAGTTAAACACACTGTTCAGGCCTCTGCTGAAAAGGTGTTAAAATTGAGAAATGAGAAAAAGCAGATTTTTTATCAGGTGCTTTTAACCCCCGCATCGAAAAAAGAAAATCGAAATGATACGGGGCTTAATTAATAAAGTCTTTGCTGGTGGTTTGAAAACTAAAACCGAAAGGATAGTTTTCTCTAAAAAACCTTTTGAAAAGCGCATACGCATGTAACTGATGCCTGTTGTAGGCACCAATAATAGCTTTTTGTATGTTCTTTTGATAATTCATTGACTGCTAATGTCGCCACCTTTTTCCTCATTTCAAAAGAAAATCGGTTTTTACAATTAAAAATGATCTGGAGTTTACTTAGTGATGAGATAAGTTGCTATCAAATTTTCTATTCACTCGGACCTAACCCGGATATAGCCCGGAAATCGCCCAGGCATACCCCCATAAAATCCCCCTTATAACCGGACTCTAATTGTCTGTTGTTATAAGGAATAGGACGCGAAATATTAGCTTTTTATTCTTCTGTCAAAAACAAAAGGTTCTGATTTTAATAATTTTATCGATTTAAAATCCGGATGGTTGGGGTTTATCAGGTAATTGTATTCTGCTATAATAATAGAAGAGGGGACTTTTAAAATGGCAGATTTGCCCTCGGTGATCCAGTCTTCCCCAATTTTTTGAGTTAATGGTATGTTATGGTATTCAATCCAGTTGGTTGGTAATTTTTTAATATCCACAGGGATGATTCTTATGTCATCGGGGATTTCTATAGTCATTACCTGAAACGATTGGTTTAATCCTATTTGATTTCTGTGGACAACATTTTCCAGACAAGCCAGTGAACGGGAACCTGCGCTGTATATTACTTCTACATCGTTAGGATTCCAGCGTGCGGCTCTGCCCGACGCAAA
Source organism: Pedobacter sp. GQ55 (assembly GCF_059758925.1). NCBI lineage: Bacteria > Pseudomonadati > Bacteroidota > Sphingobacteriia > Sphingobacteriales > Sphingobacteriaceae > Pedobacter > Pedobacter sp. GQ55. Next base: position 73,439 of record NZ_JCAXEI010000003.1, read on the forward strand.
CAGTTTGGTGGCATATTTAGCTAATGCTATACGAAATACATGCATAATTAAGCTAAATCACCGTATTCAATTCTTATCAGTTCCTCTTCAATTAAGGTAATACCAGTAATGGTATCCATAAGATCGAAAGGGGTTTGGTTGCCAAGACCATATGAAGGAGTGTTTAGCCACTGATGAAAAAGCTTTGCAGACCCAAAAATTTCGATGCCTTTATCAAAAAGAGAAAAAGACTTTAAAAGTTTTTCGCTTAAAGCGGCATCTAGCTTTGATGAATTTGAAACGTAATTTTGTATAGTTTTTACATTTGTTTTAAAAGTATCCTGAAACTCTTCTTTGGTGAAACCCGAAAGATTAAGAAAATCAATGGCGGCTTTTGCTGATAACCCATTTTTAGAATTGGTAAGAACACTTATTGGGTTGCCATATAACGATTGATAAGACGCAATAACTGCGCTTTCTGAAACAACAGATACTTTTGACTTTGTTTTGTATGGTTTTTGAGTGTTTGCCATAATGCTTTTATCTTATATAAAACAAATATAGGAATTTTTTCCTTAATTACTGGAATTTTTTCTCGTTTGTTTTTGTTGATAATCATCATCGCCATTTAATACTCTTTTTACGGAGTTGAGCATGTCGTCAAGATCAAAGGGTTTGCTGATAAAACCATTGGCACAGGCTTCTTCTAAAACCGCTCTTTCGGCGGCATGTGCCGACATAATTATAATTGCAATATGGCTGGTTTTTTTATCTGTTTTTAAGTCTCTGCAAATGTTTATACCATTGCCATCAGGCAACTTTACGTCTAAAAGTATCAATTCGGGATGTTGAATAGTTACTTTTTCATAAAAATCTTTTGCAGTCCCGGAAGTCACAACCTCATAACCGGCTTCTACCAATACGTATTCGACTATAAAACGGATATCTTCGTCATCCTCAACAACATGTATAAGTTTAGCCATGGCATAATCATTTGTGTAGTTCGCTTTAGAAAATAACCTGTGAACTTATAAAAGGTTTTTAAAAAAAAGAGTGCGAGTACAAAAAGTGCAATAGAAGTGAAGTTATGCGCGTTTATTTCCAAAATAATATATATTTGGCTTATAAATTAAAAAATCAAAACATGGAAAAATTTTCAAAAGTTAAAGAATTGTTAGCTTCTGTTGAGGCTGATGCTGAGAAATTTTACAATTCTGGCAACAATGCAGCTGGAACAAGAGTACGTAAAGCTATGCAAGATTTAAAAGTTCTTGCTCAAGAAATTCGTGCTGAAGTTACAGAGAAAAAAAACGCTAAATAAGTATTAATTTATTTAAATATCAGTAGCGGTTTTGCCGCTACTGAATATTTTATCTATTATATGCCATATACACCCAGTTCCAGCCGATATACTCAAATGCAATACCGCCGTTGCGGTAACAGTGGGTTAAAACTTCCAGCAATTTCATTAGGCCTATGGCATAATTTTGGTCATGTAGATCAATTGGAAAATTGCAGTAACATATTAAAACTCGCTTTTGATAGTGGTATTACTCACTTCGATCTTGCTAATAACTACGGTCCGCCTCCAGGTTCAGCCGAAGAGAATTTTGGTAAGCTATTAAAGAGAGATTTTGCCGGTTACAGAGATGAAATGATCATTTCAAGTAAGGCCGGTTATACCATGTGGGATGGACCTTATGGCGATTGGGGCTCTAAAAAGTACCTGGTATCAAGTTTAGATCAGAGTTTAAAAAGAATGGAGCTAGATTATGTTGATATTTTTTATCATCATCGTCCGGATCCTGAAACTCCGCTTGAAGAAACTATGGCAGCATTAGATCTGATCGTTCGTCAGGGTAAGGCATTATACGTAGGTATATCTAATTATAAACCGGAAGAGGCCGAGCGTGCCATTCAAATTTTAAAAGAACTGGGTACCCCATGCATTATCCATCAGCCCAAATACTCTATGTATGAGCGTTGGATAGAGGATGGTTTGTTAGATCTTTTAGGTAATGAGGGGGTTGGCTGTATTCCATTTTCGCCCTTGGCACAAGGAATGCTTACCGATAAATATTTAAAAGGGATTCCTGAGGATTCAAGAGCAGCAAAGTCTCACGGATTTTTACAACGTGATCAAATTACTGAGGAAAAACTAGCTCAGCTTAATAAACTGAATGCAATAGCCCAGGAAAGAGGACAAAAATTGGCTCATATGGCGCTGTCGTGGATTTTACGCGACAAAAGAATTACTTCTGTATTGGTAGGCGCAAGCAAACCGGAGCAGCTTGCTGATTCGTTAAAGTGCCTGGAGAATACCAATTTTACTAAAGAAGAACTAAACAAGATCGATCTTATTTTATCTAATTCTTAAGAAAAGCTTAATGGATTCACCACAGACCCTGCCTATTTTAAATGCCGAAGAACTTCGTGTTTTAGGAGTGTTAATGGAGAAATCGAAGACTACGCCTGAGTATTATCCAATGACCATCAATGCAATTACGGTAGCTTGTAATCAAAAAACTTCGCGTAAGCCGCTTGTACAATACGATGAACAGACGGTAATATTGGCTCTCGATACTTTAAAAAGGAAGAGTTTAATTTCAACTGCAACAGGTGGTTCTAGCAGGAGCATTAAGTACAAACATAATTTTGCTATTGTTTTTCCTGTAACGCCTCAGGAAGTAGCTATTATTTGTTTGCTAGTACTAAGAGGTGCACAAACACCAGGTGAATTAAATACGAATTCGGGCAGATTATATGAGTTTGAATCGTTGGGAGATGTGCAGTCTGTACTTGAAAGATTATCAGATCCGGAAATGCCTTATGTTTTGCAGTTGCCTAAGCGCGCAGGACAAAAGGAAATGCGTTATGTACATTTATTGAGCGGAACCCCTGATTTAACACAAGATGATTCGATAGATGATAATTACAGCAGACCCGCAAGTGATTTGGAACAGCGGTTGGCAAAAGTAGAAGAGGAGCTTGCAATAATGAAAGCCGACTTTGATAAACTTATGAAAGAATTAATGGGGTAAAGGAGTTTTGGCAGAATCCGTTTTAGTAGTGTCTGTAGCTATAACTGCAGTGCTATCTGTTTTTGCTACTGCAACCTCAGGTTCTGGTGCCCTAAGCTGCATTTTCTTTGTGTCACCGCAGGCGCTTAGCAGCAATAAAAGACCAAAGAGAGGTAAAATACTTTTCATAAGTTTTGACTAAATAGTTAATTTGGTCAAAAGTATATACTAATATTCAAAAGTAAATACTTTTGCAAGTATTTGACATATCTATGGCTAAATGTCGTTTGTCCTTTCCGGATGTATAACGCCAATCCTTAAAGCCTTTAGCCCGCTTAATCCTTGTAAATCCTCTAAATCAAGTTCTTCCAGACCTTGATCCAGCACCCCGGTTTCCTGTAAATAAGTAACAAAAGGAAGGTAATCATCAATATCCCGCTTATTAAAATAGATCAACGCTATTTTATCAGGCTGGGTTAAACGCTCGCTGCTACCTCTGATGTGGACTTTGTCAATCCGTTTTTTTATCATCTGATACCTGATATTGTACGCGCCTTCTACATCAAATTTGCGCTCATCAGCTCTAAAACTAATGTCGATTGTATGGTTATGGACAAATAACAACTGAGTAGTATACAGCTTAGTTGGCATAGCTGGCAATAAAGCATGAGTCATTCTAACTACATTAGCCATGGATGAAAGCTGCCACAGCCTAAGATTTTTGAGGTGAAAATGATTAAATATTTTATCTGGAGAGATGGACTGGCCAATGTAAATGTCGTATTCGACACCATCGGTTCTGAATTTCTCAAAGTAACATGGATACGATTGTTGCAATTTTTCTTTTTCGGCTTCAAAAAAATTGTTAATTGCAGTATTTATCATTTGCATGGATACTTCCAGCGAGTATCTGTTTTTGTGCACATCGCCATCTGCAGCTCCGGTTACCAGCAAATATTCATCAATTATTTTTTTGAGTTTAGGTTCCTGCTGAGATAAATGGAATAAATAATCGCTCGATTCTTCTTTTAAAAAGCTGTTTAGATTGTTTTCGTCCTGGGTGTTTAGCGTTTCTTGTAAAAGTAACTGCTGCCATTTTCTTGAATTGAAAATCATCTCTTCCATTAAAGAGGAATAGTGATGGTCTTTTAGCTGATCAAGCACTTCATAAAGTAGGCTTAAATGGTGACTCAAATCAGCTTTACTGGCCGTATTTCGTTCAATTGTAGAATTTCTGATGTCGATAGCTCCGTAAAAAGGATATACATCTTTAAAGCTGATGTCTTCATTTCTAATTGGCAAATGCTTATTTTTATCGTGCATATGATGCCATGCTACCTCATTAAATTTCCATTGAACCGAAGGCTGGATAGAGGTAAATTTCTCTTTTATAACGTTTTCCAGTTCCAGGTTAAACTCATCGATATAGATCTGTAATAGCTGCGATATTGGGGCAATTGCAGGCTCCAGCAATGCAAGTATTTTCTCGTCAAAAGTTTCTCCTTCCCAGGTGTGTACTGCCAAAACACCTACAATTACGTGGTCGTAAAAAACGGGAGTGAGGGCCAGGGACTTAACTCCAAGTTTAACAAAATGATGAAGCCAGTGAAACACAACGGGATCTTCGGCCAAAATATCAGGAGAAAAGAATGAGTTCGGATTGGCCGTGTACCCTTCGGCATATTGCTGAAATGTTTCGGGGTCTAAATTGTCTTCACCCCACACAGAAAACAATATTCCGGTACCGCCCTTTACATTGCCATAAACCGGTTTGTTGTTAACCCTTACAAAAGGAAACAGGTCAAACTCAATTTTATTATTTTGTACTATTGTTTTTAAAGATTGGATAACACCACTATATGTGGCCGCCTGATCACCGGGAGTACGGTTAAGCCGAATGTTTTTTATGTTTTCTACAGCCTGGATAGCGGTTACATCAGATACAGTGATTACAGAGATACCTCTAAAACGAAAAAGATTGAGCGGTAATATTTTTTCCAGTATTTCATAACTTGAGCCTTCTCCTATATATTGCTGTAGTTCCCTGAAATTGAGTGGAGGTAACTCACCTTTTGGCGTAACTTCTATAAAATCTGTATTAAGGTTTACATGAAAATAGCCCAAAAGACCTGTATCGGTTTTGATACCTGCATGATATTGATGTGTTTTTACAGGTACATGAAAGTTGTAAAGTTCCTTTAAAATAAACGAATAAACTAGTTGTAAGCGTTCTTTATGATAGTCGGCAGGAGTTTTAGAAACTACATATGAGTCCTGATCATTTTTCTTATTTTCAAGCAATTGGTACATAAGTTCTGTACCATAAAATGTTATGGGCTGCAACGGAAAGCAAAGTCCCCAGGCCAACTTATCCTCAGTTGCCAACGCAGAGGTAAGGCAGGCGTACATGTTCTCGAGCAAGCTTTCATAGTTATGTATGCTTTCAAGTGGGACGTCCGCTTCTTCAACATCATATTTTTTAAACTCCTTAAGAGCCGTTTTATACAATGCACCTTTTACCGTTTTTTCGCCTTTTACTCTTTCTCTCAGGTATCTGATAAATGGTTTAAAAGAGATTGCCGAATCAACTTCAAGTGAATGCGCTTTATTTCCAGAAACGTCTAGGATAACTTTTTTCATTTCGGATATTTTACTTCATTAGTATGAAGATACTGACTTTAGATGTCTATAAAGTCAATATGTAACATTCTGATTCAAATTTATTTAAAAAAAATCATTTTCAGCAGAAGATATTTAAGTAAACGGGCATTATTTGACTAGATTTAATTAAGGTTTTAACTATTAAAAATCATTACTCATTATGAAAAACACTTCAGGAAATTTCTTTGAAAAGGCGTCTACAAAAATTACAAACTGGACAGGGAGTCCGGTGGCTTTCGGTGTAGCATTTCTAATTGTGATTGCATGGATACTTTCAGGTCCCATTTTTAATTATTCAGATACCTGGCAGCTTGTTATCAATACAGGTACCACAATAATTACCTTTTTAATGGTTTTCCTTATCCAGAAATCTCAAAATAAAGATTCTAAAGCCATACAGCTTAAGTTGAACGAACTGATTGCTGCAAGCAGACATGCCAGCAACAGGATGGTTGATATTGAGGATTTAACGGAATCAGAGCTGGATGTTCTTCATAAATACTATCAAAAACTTTCGGATATATCTGAAGCAGATAATGATATCCATACATCACATTCCATTGATGCAGCGGTAACATTGCACAGAATGAAAAAAGAGAAAGGAGTACTTGAATAAGTTCAAGTACTCCTTTCTCTTTTTAGCTATAAAATCTGGATTAAAGTTTTTCTAGCTCTTTATTAATAAAAGTCAATTCATCTTCACTAAGAGAGATGTTAATTGCTTTGGCATTGTCAACTGCCTGATTTGCGTTTCGGGCACCCGCAAGTACTATGGTTAAACCAGGTTGTAATGTTGTCCATCTTAAAACCAATTGCGATAAAGAAGCATTTTTGCTGATTGCTAAAGGCTCTATTGCGTTTAGGAATGATTTTACCTTTTCAGGATCGAATTGGCCAAAGTAACCATTTCTATGATCATCTGATTTTAAGGTAGCATCTTTGAAATATTTACCGGTAAGCAAACCTCTTTCTAAAGGGCTATAGGCAATAATTCCAATGTTATTTGCTATGGTATAAGGGATTATATCTTTTTCAATTGCCCTGTTAAGCATGCTGTAAGAAAGTTGAATAGAAGCCAGGTGGATTGATTTTTCGGCTTCTTTTAACTGCTCCAGACTATAATTACTTACCCCGGCAGCTCTGATTTTTCCTTGTTGGATTAGATGCTCCAATGCTTCCATAGTTTCACTTATTGGCGTTGTAGCATCTGGCCAGTGTAATTGTAATAAATCTAAGTAGTCAGTACCTAAACGTTTTAAGCTTTCCTCAACTTCTTTAATGATGTTGGCTTTGGCTGCATATTTATAAACCGGTATGGTTTCTCCATTATCGTTGGCATCAAAAAAGAACTCGCCTTTTCCGTTATTGCTGCCATCCCAAACTAAACCGAATTTGCTTAGTAGCTGAATTTTACTTCTGTCTTTACCTTTAATTGCCTGACCAATAAGTTCTTCACTTAAGCCAAAGCCATAAAAAGGAGCGGTGTCTAAACTTGTAACGCCATGATCTAAAGATGCATGAACAGCATCGATAGAGTCTTGTTTCTCATTTCCTCCCCACATATTGCCGCCTATTGCAAAGGCACCGTAAGTTATAGCCGATAAGTTTAAATCTGTTTTTCCTAATTTTCTGTATTCCATTTTTTGTATTCTTTTTATTGTGCTATCAGAGGTAGCTATTTAATATCAGGCAATTTTTTCTGTTTTATGTATAATGACAGCACCGTCAATAATGTCAACAGAATCCTTGATGAATTTGTTAATATGAGCTGTTTGGTTATGCACCTCCAGAGCTTCTTTACTTGCCCATTCTTCGTGAAAAATAAACAAAGCAGGATCGTCTGTTGATTGATGAAGATCGTATTGAATACAGGCTTCTTCTTTTCTGGATTCTACAACCAGGGCTAAAAGAATTGCTTTAAATTGATCAATGTGTTGTGGCTTGGCTCTGGAGATTGCTGTTAGATAAATGCTCATGTTCTTTGTTTATAAAAATGTTGTTTAAGTGTGTTGTGTATCTTTCAAGATCTGCTACAATATTAGCATTCTTTTCTACATCGTGAAAGTGTAGGCCAGGCAATGGTTTCATTCCAGTAAAGGCATTCATGCGATGAAAACCAAATAAAGCACCATCATCAACACTGGTTTCATTAAAGAACTCTCCCGGTAGGGTAAAAGCATCTTTTGGAGCATTCCATGATGAAGTAACCATATATTGCTTGCCATGGAGCATACCACCTGTACCATAATTGATAGCAGGGTTTTGAGATGAACGCCCATCGCTATGGTAAATTCCCGTTTGGTGACCTTCTGTAAAAACCACATCGATATATTTTTTTAATCCATTAGGTACCTGAAACCACCAGATAGGAGTGTGATAAATAACAATATCAGCCCATACATAATTCTCAACTTCCTGTTTTGGATCGTAATCATCATTGATATCGGTAGATCTGATTTCAAATCCTTCTTTGTCATTAAAAAACTGACGTGTGGTATCAAAAATCGTTTTATTAAAACGGCCTCCAGAATGTCCAAAGACCTGTCCTCCATTAATTACAAATATTTTTTTTGTTTCCATTTTAATAGAATTGATTTTACTTCTTAATTGTGATGACAAAATTACGGCTAGATATGTTACTATTAAAATAATATAAATCATACCTTTGTATCATAATTATGATACATTGTTATGGTTAATTTAGAATGGTTCAGAACCTTTAAGGCAATTTATGAAACAGGCACGCTGACTGGTGCGGCCGAGTCATTGTATGTTTCGCAACCCGGTGTGAGTTTGCATTTAAGCTCTTTGGAATCGTATGTAGGTTACAAGCTTTTTGATCGGACATCGCGAAAAATGGTGTCGACCGAACGCGGAAAGATACTTTACAATTATATACAAGAATCGCTTTGTAAACTGGAAGAAGCGGAGCGACACTTCCATAAAAGTACGGAAAAGGAAAAGCCGACCATAAGCATTGGTATGTGCTTTGAAACCTTCCAGTTCACACTCGAATCTTATTTGCCTACTTTGGATTTTAATGTAATTATTAAGTTTGGAGACTATCCTCAAATGCTTAGCGACCTGGATAATGGTATTCTGGATCTGATTATTACGCCACAAAAGGGAGATTACAAGGGGTTGATTTATACTCCTTTTTTTAAAGAAAGAATAGTGGTAATTGGCGGGGCAAAAACATCAACAGAAGAGCTTGATCCGTTGCTAAAAACCAAAGATCTGAACGGTATACAGGATTGGTTAAAGTGCCAAACCTGGTATGGTACAACTGGTGATATGGAGCATTTACGCAGGTTTTGGCATATCAACTTTGGTAAACGACCTGATTTTAAACCTAATTACATTGTGCCTAACATGAGTTCAATTATCCGTTGTTTAAGTGGTGGTGAGGGAATTGCTGTTATTCCCGATTTTCTTTCTAAAAAGGAACTTGATTCTGGCAACGTTAAGCAAATATGGGAAGGCTATAATGTAATAGAGAATACATTGTATTTTGGTACAAGAAAGAAAACAATGTATCTGGAACAGGTTATGCAAATTCAGGAAATATTTTTGAAAGAAATGGTTAATGAGCACCATGATAAACAAGCAGTAATTTTTAATTAAGTGATATATATGATGGTATATTCAGAAACTAACTGTTATTTTGACTTGTTTTTAGAATCGTAATAAGGTACGTACAAATTTATTAAGCAACGGAGGACTAAACATTGAAAACACAATACTTTAAATACTTACTGGTAATTCAAATTGGTTTAATGTCTTTTTTGCCATTGCATGGTTTTGCTCAAAATGGATTGCAACGGCTAGATGATCAGATACTTATTGATCTTTCAAAAACCAGAACACCTGAGAAAACCGGCTTCTTTATGTTTTTATCTAAAAACAATGATTTGGTTAATGTAGGCGTTCCGGTAGGCTTGTTTGCGGCTGGTGTAATTGGCAAAGACAAAGAGATGAGGCAAAATGCTTTATATGTTGTGAGTAGTTCGGCTGTTAATGCGCTGGTTACTATGCTAATTAAAAAAGCGGTTAAACGCCCAAGACCATTTCTTGCTAATATTAAGATTAATGCTGTTTATCAACCTTCCCAATATTCGTTCCCGTCAGGGCATACCTCTACATCGTTTACAACTGCTACTGCTTTATCTCAGGCGTATCCTAAATGGTATGTAATTGCGCCAGCGTATTTATGGGCTGGTTCTGTTAGCTTTTCGCGTTTATACTTAGGCGTTCATTACCCAACAGATGTAGCAGCAGGTGCTGTATTGGGTACTGGAACTGCACTTTCGTTCAGGTTTATGAGGCCAAATTAGTCTTAAACAGTCTTAACGCTTTTCTCTTTATTTAGAAGATAGAGCTTTGCCGATTCACTCATTGTAATAATGGCACCACCAAGTATCACAATGTCTTTAATAACTAACCGTCCACGGCCAGATAAATAGGGAAATCCCCATTGTTCATCTGTTAGGTGTGGTACCCAGCTTTCGGGAGTAGTAACCAGAAAAGACAATGTGCCAACTGACATTAGTAATATAAGACCACTGCCAATCATACTAGCTAATGGGGCTACTTTATGTAGAGAAACCAAAACAGCAAGTGTAATTAGGAATACCCCTAAACCCGCCGAAAAGCCATAAGTATTATTGGCTATATGCCATTCATGATTTGTCGGAATCAGATCGCCTTCTTTATTCATATAGCTTTTATACTCATCAGGGTGGTTGTAAAAGAAAGACATAAATGGGCTATTGGCCACAAAAGGAACTATGCCATCAGCCTCATACGTAAAAAACTTTAGACCACCTATCCAAAGAAAGACGATAACGATTCCAAAACGGATTGCATTTTTACCTAATTGGTCAAGATTGGCTATTGTATTTATGATTGAATTTTTCATGCTATTGATTTTTATACAAATCTATAGCAACCGCGGTAAGCAGTACATGGACAAAAAGGGTTAATCCTTGGACATATCCGCTACAATGGAGATACCGGTTTTATCTCTGAAAGCTTGCGGCGAAACTTTAGTGAATTTTTTAAATACGCGACTAAAATAAAACTCGTCCTGAAACTGTAAATTATAGGCAATTTCCTTAATGCTTTGCCTGGTTAAATGAAGTTGTTTTTTTGCCTCAAGTATTAGTTTTTCCTGAATTAATTGTGAAGGCGACTTTCTGAAATAACGGGTGCAGCGCCTGGTAAAATTGTCTCTAGACATGGATAGTAATTCGGCATAGTCAGCTGGTTTACGGAGATTAAGGTAGTGCTCGTCCAATAGCTGGCTAAATTGCTCCATAAGTTCATCTCTTTCGTTATTTTTATTAGAAACCGCATTCATTTTAATGCTGCTCGATTTGGCCAAAAAGAGTTGCAGATATGCGCGTGGTACTATATCAGATAGGGTTTCGTTATTCAGTTCTTCTTTTAAATCACCAATTAATTTATCAAATACCTTTGCTTCTTTTTTTGTTAGTATTACAATTGGATCTATGTAGATGTTGTTGAACAAGAGACCATTGCAACGCACTTCAGTACGATGAAATTCAATGCAATAGAAGTCGCCATGAAACTGCAGTTCAACGCATTTTACAGATTCGGATTTTTCCAGATAGATAACCTGTAATGGCGTTGAAAACAATAAAGCGGGAGCGGCGAAAGGGAAAACACCAAAGTCGGCATGATATAAACCTTTTCCTTCTTTAATAAACAACACAGTATACATGGTTGACTGAGCAGGTGTGCTGAGCTCTTTGTAAGTGGCTTCTTTTAAGCTTAACAGCTGTTCTCCTAATGGTGAAATTAGCTCTTGCATTAATGGGGGGGGTATTAAAGCGTTTTTTTTGAAGTGTTATTTTGCAGTCTCTAAAATTATTAATATTTTCTGTATTGAACAGGTAATACTCTTATGAAATGAACAATATTATTGTAGCATTTATTTTTGTAACCTTTTTTAGTCAGATGATCTCTAACAAGTATGATATTAATAAGATAAAACTTAAAAATTATCTTTTTTATCTTTACGCCCTGTTATTACTAAAAACCGATACAGATAAAATTAGTCGCAATAATTTATGAAACAGAATGGAACTGCCTTGAATACAACGGATAATAACCTTTCTTTAACCGAATTGGAAGATTTATTAGGCGAACAACATATTGGTACTTCTTATGATACCCCCTTAAGAGCAGACGCTTTTGAATTAGGTGATCATGAAAAAATTAAGATTATTGCAGGGCATTTTCGTGAAATTATGGAAACGCTTGGACTTGATCTTACAGACGACAGTCTTAACGGAACACCGGGCCGCGTAGCAAAAATGTTTGTGAAAGAAATATTTAGCGGGCTTAATCCGGCAAATAAGCCTCAGATTACATTATTTGATAATAAATATCAGTATAACCAAATGCTGGTTGAGAAAAATATAACCCTCTATTCTAATTGTGAGCATCACTTTGTACCCATTATTGGTAAAGCACATATTGCTTATATTTCTTCTGGAAAGGTTATTGGGTTGTCGAAATTAAATCGGATTGTTCAATATTATTCCCAAAGGCCACAGGTACAAGAACGTTTAACTATCCAAATAGCTAATGAACTAAAAACAATTCTGGAAACTGATAATGTTGCGGTGGTAATTGATGCAGCTCATTTATGTGTGTCATCCAGGGGTATAAAGGATGTAAACAGCAGTACCGTAACAGCTGAATATTCAGGTGCATTTTTAGATAAAGCAACAAAAGAGGAATTTTTGCAATATATCCGTCCTATGTAAGGTGGTTCAGATAGGGTAATTGTATAGCAGAATTTAACTTTCTAATGATTTATTAAGGCACGAAGTTGTGACAGACTATTCGTGCCTTTTAACTTGGTTTTTATTTTAATAATCATATTTTTGATTAACTCTTAAATAAGTTGCTTTCCGGAGCTTTATTTTTTTAATTCATCTAGCTGACCAAATAAAAGTAGAACCACAATGAAAAATCTTAGGGGCATTATATGTTTAATTGCTACAAGCATATTGCTATTCAACTCACTTCATTCTTTTGGTCAAACCAAAAAACAGAAATCAAAGAAACCACTGGTTGTATTTGTTACAGGCGATCATGAATACAGTAGTGAAGCAACTATGCCGCTTATAGCGGCAGAATTAGAAAAGAATTACGGAATGCGTACCATCGTTCTTAAATCTTCACCTGATTATAAATCTGAAGAAAACATTCCCGGACTGGAAGCATTAAAAGACGCTGATCTGGCTGTGTTCTATTTACGCTGGAGACGTTTGCCTGAAGATCAGGTAAAACACATTGACGATTACTTAAAATCGGGCAAACCAGTAATGGGCTTCAGAACAACTACACATGCATTTAATTATCCGGCAGGACACCCCCTTGAGAAATGGAATGCTTTTGGTGAATTTGCACTGGGCGCGCCTCCAGGATGGGGTAAAGGCGGACACACACATTATGGGCATAAATCTACCACCGATGTTTCAGTTATTCCTGCACAGGCAAAACACCCTATTTTAACGGGCGTACCAAATAATTTTCATGCTGCTTCGTGGCTATATCATGTTTTGCCACATTATCCGGTAAAAGGATCAACATGGTTGTTAATGGGTAAATCTGTAAATCCTGATAAAGCAGCAGTGGACAACCCTGTTGCCTGGACCTGGAAAACAGCCGCAGGAGGTAACACTTTTATGACCACACTTGGCCATCCCGCAGATTTTAATGAAGAAGGTTTTCAAAGACTTGTAATAAATGCTGTTCATTGGACATTAGATGCACCTGTTCCGAAAAAATGGACAGGAAAAATCGATATGAACGTGCCATACAGAGAATAATAACACAATCTTCAAATCTACTTTTTAACCAAATATTACATTACCTAATACTTTATGGAACTTTCGATACATAACTGGATGCGATCCGAAACGATAGAAACAACCATTCGCAGAGCATCTGGTCTAGGCTACACCAAACTTGAAATTGCAGGAAGTCCTGAACATTATGATACCACTCAGGTACGAAAATTATTAAAAGAATACGGTTTAACCTGCTGGGGATCTGTCACCTTAATGCTTGAGGATCGTAATCTGCTTGCTAAAGATAAAGCCCAACGGGCAAAGTCGGTACAATATGTAAAAGATGTTGTCCGAATGGTAAAAGAGCTTGATGGACATATGGTTTCTGTAGTACCCGGTACTGTCGGAAAAATAGTTCCTGATGGCAGACCAGAGGAAGAGTGGCAGTGGGCTGTTGATTCTCTTAAAGAGGTTTACGAATATGCAGAACAATCAGGTATACTAATCGGAATAGAGCCCATCAACAGATTCGAAACATATTTCATCAACAGAGGAGACCAGGCTTTGGCCTTGGCTCAGGCTGTTGGGCCTAACTGTGGGGTTTGTCTGGATACTTTTCATATGAATATAGAAGAGACCGATATGTTCGAAGCCATTAGAAGGGCAAAAGGCAAACTTATAGGCTTTCACGTTGCTGATAACAACAGAATGGCACCTGGAATGGGTAATTTGAACTGGAGCAAAATACTTGACACGCTTCATGAGGTAGGATACAATGAAGTACTTTCGGTAGAATTTTGCGCTCCGTTGGACCGTACTCCCGCCAACCCTTATCCGAATTCTATTGATGAAAATCCTATAGATCTATCTCCTGAACAAAAGAAATTTTTGGAAGACCATGGTAGTACTTCAGTCTCTGAAGAGTTTTATACCATGCTTACACGCAAATCTTTTGATACCTTATCCAACCTTATAAACACCACAAAATAAACCTAAATGAAAATAACAAATGTAGAAGCGTTTTGGTTACGCTGTCCCATTCCGAAAGAAAAGCAACACTTTTCTGATTATGGCTTGCTAACCAATTTTGATATGACCCTTGTTGTGATAACAACAGAAGATGGCCTTCAGGGTTTTGGAGAAGCTAAAGCAGCAGTAGGATCCTCGGGCGTATGCGCCTCAATTGTAAGTTGCATAGAAAATGAACTTAAACCTATTTTGATAGGGAAAGACGCAAAAAATATAAACCGTATCTGGGAAGAAATGTATAATGGCACACGTGATCATTATGCACTAACAAGAGGTCGCAGATTCCCTATTCTTGGAAGAAGAGGACTTACCGTGTCTGCAATGAGTGGTATAGATACTGCTTTGTGGGATTTGAAAGGTAAGGCGCTTGGTATTCCGGTAATGGATTTACTAGGTGGTGCTTGTCGCGATCAGATGCCCGCCTATGCAAGCGGTGGCTGGGCAGATGCCGAAAATATTGGTGCACAATTAAACGGTTATGTAGCTAAAGGATTTAATGCAGTAAAAATGCGTGTTGGTATTATGGACCAAACTGTTCAGAATAGTATTGAGCGGGTAAAAGCTGCAAGAAAAGCATTAGGGCCAAACATTAAACTAATGGCAGATGCACATGGAACCTTTAGTGTGCCAGAGGCTAAACAGTTTTGCAGAGGAGTAGAAGATTGTAACCTGTACTGGTTCGAAGAACCTATTAGTCCTGATAACAGACATGGAACTGCAGAGGTAAGAGCTTCGACAGCTATTCCGATAGCAGCAGGAGAAAGTGAATACACCAGTTTTGATATTCGTGATCTGCTTGAAGTTAGAGCACTTGACGTTGTTCAGCCTGATGCTGCTATCATAGGTGGTATTTCAGAAACCATGCGTGTAGGTCATCTGGCAAGCGTTAATCAGCTTGAACTGGCTCCGCATTGCTGGGGATCGGCTTTTTCTTTTATGGCAGGCTTAAATGTAGCTTTCGCATCTCAGGCAGCAACAATAATTGAGTTTTCTTTAGGAGGAAACCCAATGATGTTTGAGTTAGTAAAAGAGCAGATTGAAGTTAAGGGTGGCGTAATTGGCGCTCCAACAGCTCCTGGATTAGGGTTAACCCCTAATTGGGATTTCGTAAAGGAATTCAAACAGAAAGTTTAAAAAGGTAATTAAATTGTATTTATAAATTTTTACATATGGCACGTGCACTAAAAATTAACCACGTTACACTAATTGTAGACAACCTGGAGAAAGCAGGAGAGTTCTATCAAAATGAACTAGGTTTAGAACCACTAGCAGCATTTAGGTTCGACTATCCTGTAATGTTTTTTAAATTTAATGATGAACAGCAATTACATCTTTCCGAATGGGAAGATACCACTTCCTTCCGTGGACATATCTGTGTGCAGGTTGATGACTTTAACAGCATTTTCTTCCGCATGAAAGAACTTAATGTTATCGATGTAAAACCTTGGGGTAAGGTAAGACAATTGCCTGATGGCGCTATGCAAATGTTTGTACGCGACCCGGCCGGTAATTTGGTAGAAATTTCCTCGACACCGGGAAGCGAAGTAGATCCGTTAATATTTAAGGATGCATTTTATGAAGAGGGTTTATATGTTTCAAATAGAAATGACTTTAGAGGATTCAGGTCTGATGACGCCACTTTATATCATAAATAGCTAATGAAAAAGAGCGTTTTATTGCTTGAAACTATTGCTGATGACGCACTGAACATCCTTCAGGATCATGTAAATGTATTTACCGGATATGATGATGCTTCTTTAAAGAATGTTTTAGATGAGCAAGAGATCCATGCCGTAATAACCCGTGGTAAGGGGCAAATAAATAGAGCATTAATGGAAGCCCTTCCAGCCTTGCAGGTTGCTGCAAGGTGTGGGGTGGGTTTAGATAATGTTGATGTACAAGAGGCCACTGCCAGAAATATCATGGTGATAAATGCACCTGGTTCAAATGCTGCAACTATTGCAGAGCATACTTTATCGTTAATGTTGATGCTGATGCGTAACATGTACGAATCTGTTGCTCAGGTTAAACAAGATAACTGGAATTGGCGCAATCAATATGCTGGTGATGAGTTAAATGGGAAAACACTTGGTGTTTTGGGAATGGGGAATATAGGCAAACGTGTAGCCAAACTTGGCCAGGCTTTTGGAATGAAAGTTCTGTATTGGAGCAGATCTCCTCAGGATCTTCCGTATAGTTATTTATCATTGAACGAGGTATTAAAACAATCAGATGTAGTTAGTCTTCATTTGCCCTTTACTAAGGAAACAGGTACAATAATAGGAGAGGGGCAGCTTTCTTTAATGAGGCCAAATTCTTTATTGATTAATACTGCCAGGGGTGCATTAATTGATCATGAGGCTCTGTTAAACGCGCTTAATGAGCAAAGGATTTCAGGGTTCGCAGCTGATGTGTTACCAGAAGAACCTCCTGTTCCGGGTTTCCCGATATTGCATCATTCCCGTGCACTTGTTACGCCACATTCTGGAAGCCTTACGGCTTCAACATACAGGCAAATGTGTGTGCTTACCGTGAAAAATGTGGTAGCAGTACTTACAGGCGAAAAACCTGATGCCAGAAGCATATTCAATTTTAATGCGTTTAATAAGACATAAGTAGTGCACACCGTCATCTCGACGTTAGGAGAGATGACGACGACAGCTTTAAAAACCTATTTCTCCAATGGGTGTTGCTTTAACAACTCAGCTGGAGAATAAAATCCAGTCTTAGCCTTGGTTGCATTACGCACCTGCTTTACTTTTGCAGGAGAAATAGCGGATGCCTGATTACCAAATGAGTTTCTCACATAGGTAAGTACCGCCGCTACCTCTTCATCTTTTAGCATACCTCCAAAAGGAGTCATTGGTACTTGTCCACTATATTTCTTTCCTTTAATTTCAAGTGGCCCTTGCAGACCTTTTAGTACCAGCTTAATCAAGCGGTCCTGACTTCCGGTAACCCATTTTGACCCTGTAATTGGAGGAAATCCAGATGAAGGCAAACCTTTACCATCTCCCTGATGGCAGGTAATGCAAAAACCTTCTTTAGCGAATATTGCTCGTCCTTTTACAAAGAGCTTACGCTCTTCGCCACTCAAAGCTGTGGTCACCTTTTCTCCTTTTTTCTCTGTTACAGATCTTCCGTTTAAGTGAGCTATTGCAGTTTCATAGGGTGCTCTCATCCAGTCATCAAGAGTTTTTTTGCCAACTTCCATCTCTATAGGTAATGCTTTTTCTTTAGGTAACCACGATGCAGCTGCAATCACTTCAAGTCGAACTCTGCCGTTTTCATCGGCAGCAGACTGCATTAACAGTTCCGGCTGATCAGCTATCTGATGTCCTGTATATCTTAATACTCTTACCACAGCTGCCCTTGCATGGAAATCCTTTGCTTTTAACAACTGTCTAAGTAATTGACCGTCTACTTTATTTAACCCCCAGGTTACCCAAAGTGCTTCCAAAAGGTTGTGCTCATATTTAGGATCATTTTTATCCAATTTAGCCACCCAGGTTTTTACCTCAGTAAGTACGTCAGAAATTTTACGTCCGCGCAACTCAGATCTGGTACGTGATCGTGTTCTGTCTTCTGGTAACTTCAGGTTTTCTAAAAGCTCCGGAATACTTGCATCTGCAATTTTTACTGGTTTTATTAACGGACGAGAAGGGTAGGTGATTCTGTAAATTCGACCATGTACGTGGTCTCTTAACGGATCTCGGGCATTGTGCTGCATGTGTCCGATTAAGATGTTGTGCCAATCGGCAACGTATAAAGAACCATCAGGCGCAAACTCCATATCAACCGGCCTAAAATTTTTGTCTTCTGCTATTAGTAAATCCTGTCTGTGTCTGCTTTTATATCCCGTTCCATCATCAACAAGAGTATGTTCTTTAGTACCTAAGAAGCCGATCGTATTATTTATTAAAAAATCACCTTGTAGTTCATCAGGGAAGTGACGACTAGACACAAACTCCAAACCAGAGGTAGGACGAACACGATGTTCAGGTTGTAATAAATCTCTGGATTTCTCAGTAAACACTCCATATCTTGGTTTAACTGAAACCGGCAGCATCCAGCACACATCAGGGCTTGATGTTTCTGCATAAAAATTCTGTCCCCACTGGTCAAAGGCAATACCCCAGGGATTAGGTACATATGGTTGGGCAGTACGTTCTAACTTATGTAATTGCGGACTGTAGCGATAGAAACCGCCATTGGTAGCTCTAACAGGCCCATAAGATGTTTCTACGTTTGTGTGCAAAAACACACCTTCGCCCATATATATAGCTCCCGAAGGATCAGTAGTAAAGGCGTGTATATTGTGATGCGTATCATGATCATCGAAACCGCTCAACAGAATTTCTTTTTTGTCTGCTTTGCCGTCGCCATCAGTATCTTTTAAAAGCACAAAGTTTGTTCCTTGCGAAAGGTAAACCCCCTCGGCAGTGATTTCAAAACCTAACGGAAGATGTAGTCCATCTGCAAAAACGGTCTGCTTATCGGCTTTTCCATCATTATTTGTATCTTCTAAAATAATCAACTTATCATTAGGCTTAGCATCTCCAGGTTTATAATGCGGGTAACTAGGCATGGTTGCTACCCATAATCTGCCTTTGTTATCAAAAGTGATCTGGCAAGGTTTAGCCAAATCCGGAAACTCTTTTTCTGAGGCAAAGAGTTCTATTTTAAAACCTGGAGCCACTTTTAGTTTAGCTAATGCTTCCTCACCAGATAAGTACTTCAAGCTCCCATTTCTATCAGCATTATAATTTGTTTTTACAACAGGAGGAGGGGTTGTATTCTTATCCGCGGCAACCAGATCCATTTTTTCTCCCTTTACAGCTTTCCAAATTGCTGTATCCCTTATTGCTGTCATTTCGCGGAGTCTTTTAATCTCTGCAGGATAATTATCTGGCCCAAAAGGATCATATCTTCGGCCATACGCATGTACGCCATTTGGAATTTTAAAGTCGTTATGCCATGTCCAGTTTTTCTCTAGTACGGCTGAATGAACAAGGGCTCTGTTTTCTTCAGCTTTTGCTGTCACTTCACCAAAAATCTGGTCGGCCAACAAAGGAGCAAAACGTGCATAGGCGGTATCACTAAGTTGTGATCCATCTATAGTCAGGTATTTTTCTGTTGTTTCAAACCACTTTTTTGTGGGCGAATAAACATCAATAAAACGTACCTTATTGTTCGCTGCAATCTCTTTCATAGCCTCTGCATATAAGGAAAGATTAATGTTTTCCTGTTTTCCATTGGGCAGATCAAACTGTTTGGAAAGGTCTTCGAATGCAATTGGCGAAACAATGGTTAGCTGAGGAGTAGAAACACCGTTGTACTGTTGTTTTAACGTGTGTTTAATAAAGGCATCAAGTTCAGCTTTGTAATTTTCAAGACCCTTTGGCCCTTCAAAAGATTCATTGTATCCAAAGAATGCAATAACTACATCGGCTTTTAGTCTGGTGAGCCATTGATCTTCGGTTTCAAAATGACCCTCGCTATCTGAATTGTTAGCAAGCTCTGTTTGGAATTTTTCTGCTCCTGGAAAGGCCCATGGCGACACCCTACTGGCATGTGGTCGGAAACCAGGAGTATTCCCTCCATCGCACATGTTTCTAATATATAAGTTGAGTTCTGGATATCGCAAGTGCATTTCTGTTTCGAAATGTCCATAGTTCATCATTCTTGATCCCAAATTGTTTCCTATAAGGACAATGTGAGTCCCTTTCTTTAGTTGGAGTAGGGTAGTGCTCGTTGGTGTGAATTGCAGGGTAAAGAGCGCAATTACAACACCCGCCAAAACTGTAAGAGTAACCTTGGCTCTCTTTTTTGCGAATCTGATCATCTGATATTATATAGTACCTAACAAGTATTAAATATAACTTTTTATGCTATACAATTTAACAGACACGTAATAAAATCAAGGGGGTTAGCTATATTGATAGCTGTTGATATCAAATTTTAAATCACGAATTAAAATCTCTTTATAAACCGGTTTTTCTTGTCTTATAGTTGTAATACGTGTTTATGACCTTTTTTAGCTGAATCTATAATTAAGAAATTATAGTATTTTGGAACTTAATAACTCTATTGAATTTTTGTAACTTCTTCGTGATAGTGGAGAGCTGGTTAAGGCACGGGATTATTAATTAATTCACTTATCATCAATTCAAGTGTTCTTTCATTAGATTGTCCGATCATAAACTTCGAATAGATAATATTCCCATTCTGATCTATTAAATAATTTGTTGGATAAGCAAATGCTGTTAAATTGCCCGGATCGGCATTTATGTCAACTTTAAGTGACTTAAAAGAATAGCCTGTTGCTTTCAAAAAAGGAATTACATAATTATCCTGATCAGGCATTCCATTAATTCCAAGGTAAACGACTTGGTCTTTGCTAAATTAGGGTTAATCCCAACAGCCTTTAGTAGATAATTTTTAGCCTCTGGACTTTCCATTCTGTAAAAATATTCACCAATTACTGCTGGCACAGTAGAAGAGTTTGGAAAGCGCTTTATCCATTGATTGTACTGATTCTTTAAAGTACTGAAACCATTTGTTCTTGATGGATTAAATGAACGATTAAATTCGTCAAGATACTCCTCATGTGCTTTTAATTTATTGGGATTAGCTTCTACTACTAACCTAAGCTTTTTTAAAACTGCTGGTTCTTTGATCTCCTTTGAAGGAATGTTTAGTTCTGCAATACTAGATTCTTCTTGGGCGAAACTTGATAAAACAATTATTGACAATAAGAGCGCTAATTTAAACTTCATATGTTTGTTTAATGATGCAACATAAATCTACTTAAAAAGTTCGAGTTTTATTAGTGGTTAAAAGACTGGTTTTATTACTTTCAAATCATAAGTTCCGATTCATTTATTCCTAATTTTAATCAGATACTTTTACTTCATAAAAACAACAACAATGAAAACACTTCCCCAAATTGCCATATTGGATGATTATCAAAATGTAGCTTTTTCATTTGGCGATTGGACCAACGTTCATAAAAATGCCAGCATTACTGTGTTCAAACATCATATGGCTTCAAAAGAAGAAGTTATACGCACCTTGCAACCATTTCAGGCCATCTGTGTAATGCGCGAAAGAACGCCACTATCAAGAGAGATTTTATCTGGTTTACCTAATCTGAAACTTATTGTTTCTACAGGCAGGCGTAATGCCTCCATAGATGCAAAAGCTGCAGAAGAATTTGGGATTGCCATTTCAATTACCGGATACCATGCCAGTGGAGCACCGGAAATAACCTGGGCGCTATTGCTGGCAATGGCCAGAAATGTTGTGGCGGAATCAACATCTTTAAGGGAGGGTAACTGGCAAAGAGAAGTGGGAGTGGATCTGAAAGGGAAAGCCATTGGGATTATTGGGTTAGGTAATATTGGGAGCACAATTGCACGTTATGCAAAAGCTTTTGAAATGGAAGTGATTGCCTGGAGTGAAAACCTTACTTTAGAGAAAGCAAATGAACATGGTGTAAGACTGGTTAGTAAAGAAGAATTATTTAAAACGGCCGACTTTGTAACCCTGCATTTAGTGTTAAGCCCACGTTCCAGAAACATTGTAACTTCATCTGAACTTAATTTAATGAAACCAACGGCTTATCTTATCAATACCTCGAGAGGCCCCCTTGTAAATGAGGCCGACTTGATTAATGTATTGGAAAATAATAAAATTGCGGGAGCGGCTTTAGATGTTTATGATACTGAACCATTGCCAGTTGAGCATCCCTTCCGTAAGCTAAATAATGTGTTAGCTACACCTCATATTGGCTATGTAACAAAGGATACTTATAAGATTTTTTATGAGGATACCATTAGTAGATTAGAAGAATGGCTGTCATAATTCACCCCCTTTATTGTCAGTAATGCCCATCATAGAGCCTGTTTAATTGAAGTATCTTAGTACAACTAAATGTTTAAACCTTAAGACTATGAAAAATTTAATTTATCCTTGTTTAACCATCAGAGGTAAGATTGCAGAAGCATCAGATTTTTATATTCAGATTTTTGGGGAAGGAAAAATCAGTCAAACCTCACCATTCGTGATACAAATTGAATTAAGTGGACAAAAATTTATGTTGCTTAATGATGGGCCAACTTCATCTCCTAACCCCTCCATTTCATTCATGGTTATTTGCGAAAGCGAAGAAGAAACAGAAAGATACTGGAACAAATTGATAGATGGAGGCAATGCTTTAATGGCGCTTGATAGCTACGACTGGAGCCCTAAATATGGCTGGGTACAAGATAAATATGGCGTATCCTGGCAGGTGTACACTGGAGATAAAGCGCAGACTCCTCAAAAGTTTTGTCCTACATTAATGTTTACAGGTGATAAAGCAGGTAAGGCAGAAAAAGCGGTTCATTTTTACACAGAACTGTTTCCTCAGTCTAATATCCAGGGTGTGCTAAAATACAGTAAGGAAGATGATGATAATGAAGAATTTGTAAAGCATGCCCAATTTAAGATCAAGGATTTTGTAGCTATGGCAATGGATAGTTCAGCCAATCATGGTTTTGGTTTTACTGATGCAATATCTTTGGTTGTAGAATGTGAAAATCAGGAAGAAATTGATAAATATTGGGGTCAGCTAACGGCCAATGGAGGTGATGAAGTGGCCTGTGGCTGGTTAACTGACCCGTTTGGGATAAGCTGGCAAATTATACCTAAAGCACTAGGTAAATTAGTTAGCGATCCTGTTCGTGGCCAAAGGGTAATGGGAGCACTTATGAAAATGAAAAAACTGATAATTGCAGACTTGGAAAGTGCATAGCAGATTTTCTATTTTGCCCGGTACAAAGTCTCTGACATATGCTTTAGCCCATCCCTATAACTTGTTGGTTTTACATTGAATATATTTTCAAATTTTGAAGAATTGAAATTGTAGTCATGGTCATATTGATAATACATCTCTACAGTTCCGGCTACAACTTTCTTAAATAAACCCACCAACTGAAGCATAAACTTATTAATAGTAGTGTGAGCAGGCTTTACCCCGTAGATTTCGGCAGCCAATGTTATAAATTCTTTTCCTGTTATTGGTGCAGCAGTAGGCAAATGCCATATTTGATTACCAGAATCTGGCGTTTGCCCTAAAAGATACATTGCGTTGCCAGTATCAGGTATGTAAGTGAAATTGTGTAACACTTTTGGGTCGCCTATCCATTGTGCAGATGTTTTTTTTGCATACTTATCTAACACCATCATATCCAGAAAACTATTCATAGAATCTGTACCATAAAAATCTGCTGCCCGGGCAATTGTGGCTTGTATGTTTCCTGCCTTAACCTGATCCATCAGTTGTGTAGCTATACGCGCCCTAACCTCACCTTTCACACTAACAGGGTTGTATGGTGTAGTTTCGAGCATAGGACCTTTAACCAGCCCATACATATACACATTGTCGAAAAATATTAACCTCGCCTGCGTTTCTTTTGATGCGTTAATCAGGTTCTGCATAATTATTGGCCATTGCTGCTGCCATATGGCTTTATCATAAACCAGACCTGCGCACATGTAAACTACAGCAGAGCCTTTTACAGCTGCCAATACCTCTGCATAGTTTAACAGATCAGCTTTTTGCCAGGTAACGTTGGCACCTGTAACCTTTATGGGCCTGCGACTTACCAGGCGAATAGTTTCATTAGGATTATGACTTAATAATTCTTTTGTAAGCGCGTTTGCTGTTGGCCCACCGGCCCCTAATATAGTATGCATGTCTTTTCGATTTGTATAATACAAATGTAGTTGTGGCTTGTAAACCAAAACGTTAACAAAAGATAAGAAATTAATTATGTGTGCCTGTTATTAGGTATATATTAAAGTCCTTTTTCTTATCCGCGAAAGAGACACAGGTGTAACGCCTAAAAAATTGGCAACATAGTGTTGTGGTACACGCTGCATAAT
The DNA here is from genome assembly GCF_059758925.1 of Pedobacter sp. GQ55. Lineage (NCBI taxonomy): Bacteria > Pseudomonadati > Bacteroidota > Sphingobacteriia > Sphingobacteriales > Sphingobacteriaceae > Pedobacter > Pedobacter sp. GQ55. The sequence continues at coordinate 97,884 of NZ_JCAXEI010000003.1, forward strand.
TTCAGGTGTTGTTTCGAGCATTTTAAGATAACGTTCTTCAGGAGTCTCAGTAATAAAAGATGTGATCCTGTCTTCGTAACAGCAGATGTAATGTTCTGCAACCAATCTGCCGAAACGCTCCATCTTGTAGCCCAATAATGGATGATTAAGCATCATGTTCATGTTTTTACGGGAAATAAGTATCAGTTCCGTTTGTTCAAGCGCTTGTATGTATCCAGTGCTGGGTTGCTGAGTAAGAAAGCTTTTGTAAGAACTTACAAATTCATTTTCAAAGCTGAAATATCCAGTTATTTCAGTGCCATCCTTAACATGGTAATAACGAACTGAACCATTTACAATAAAACCAATATCACTACAAACTTTATCCTTAATTGAAAAATGATCTCTCTTTTTAATAGCCTTATAGTTAAGGTACGATATGAATTTAATCCATTCGGCCTCATCAAAAGTGATGAAATGGGCTAATCCTTTACGAAATATATCTAAAGCTTCATTTGAAATGCTGGAACTGATCATAGGGAATGAATTACTGGATATAGATGATTTTATGAGTAAAAATAAGGTTTTATTTCTTTTTACTAATCATTTCAAGGGCGGATACTGTTCTTATCCGAACGGTAGATGTTCCATTTTGAACAGTACGGGTGGTTCAAAGCCTTATTAAGGTGGGTAAATTCATTGGCATAGCTCTTGAACCGTAAAGAAAAATCAATAATATGAAAAATCCAAAATCCTTACTTATACTTTTAATACTCATTTTCACAGTTAGTGTAAAAGTATCCGCTCAGAAAACAGTAACGGTAGACATTACAAAGGTTACACATACCGTAAATCGAACCATAAATGTGAGTGGTTCACCTCAACAGTCTATTTTACATATAAATTCAAAGTATGATGCAGGCTTTGCTCTAATAAAACACCGCGACTTTAAAGCAGGAGAAATAACGTTTGAAGTGAAAGGTGAAGATGTTTTCCAAAAAAGCTTTGTGGGGTTTGCTTTTCATATACAAAACGACTCTACTTATGAGGCGATCTATTTTAGACCGTTTAATTTTAGATCAAAGGATGAATTGCGTAAAAAACATGCGGTTCAATACATCTCCCTTCCAAACAATGACTGGCCAAAGCTTAGAGAAGGTTTTCCATTAAAGTATGAGCAACCGATCGGAGAGGATGTTAATCCGGCAGATTGGTTTAAGGTTCGGATTAAAGTGGAAGCAAAAATGATCCGTGTCTATGTAAATGAAAACCCTAAACCATGCTTGGAAGTGGTTCCTTTAGGTAATCTAAATTCCGGGAAGATAGCTTTCTGGACTGGCAGCGAATCTGCAGGAGATTTCAGAAACTTAAAAATCACAGAAAACTAACCTTTGCTTTGGTTTTCACCTGCTTGCAACAGTATTTTTTTTATCAGCGCAATCTGTCCTAAATGGTAATGAGTGTGTTCAATAATTCCCTGGATATTTCTGTAGTAGGTTCCGTATTTCTCGTCTGCAAAGTTTTCCCAAAGCTTATGCTCTGGCAACTGCTCAATAAGTTTAGTGAAGGTTTCGGCATCTGCAAAGGTTTTATCTAATAGATTGTCCCAGTCTCTTTGTGACTCGATTGGAAGAAGGTCTAAACTATATTTGTCGCTAGCTTCAAGTGGTCCTCCTTGTAATACCTTTAGCACTGCACTTATGTAGTAATTCACGTGATAAACTAAGGTAGCGATGGTATTAAAAGAATGAACCTGTGTTGTAGCTTGTTGCCAGTTTACATCTGTCAAGTTATCTTTAAGGTTTGAAGATGTCCAGTTCCCACCAAAATGAACATCTTTTAAGTGCTTTGCTAATTGCGCTGGTAAATTCATGTTGTTTAATATTAAACAGTTAAATTATAATATTATATGAAAATATAAAAATGCCCGAGACCAAAAAATAAGCTCAGTCCAATAATATAGAGGACGTTAACTTTAAATTTTTTCATTAACACCAGCGTAATAATAATCCAGGCCAATGAGTAAAAATCAATATGCTTAAAAGATACTTCACTGGGGAAAACAATATCTTTTCCCAGAAATAAGGTGAGGTTTAAAATCACTCCCACAACTGCAGCTGTTACAAATCCCAGAACATTGCCAATTGTTTTATTTCCATGTGTTTTTTCAATAATCGGTCCGCCAACAAATATGAATAAGAATGAAGGGACAAAGGTATTGAAAGTTGTAATTAAAAGCCCAATTGTGCCCATAAGGATGGAACCCGAAAAATGATTAAAGGCTGCCATAAATCCTACATAACAAACCACAATAATTAATGGGCCGGGAGTTGTTTCAGCCAAGGCAAAGCCATCAATCATTTGCATCTTACTTAGCCAGTTCAATTTCGAAACACTAAACTGTGCAACATATGGTAAAACAGTATAAGATCCTCCTATTGTAAACAATGCAGTTTGAGTAAAGAAGAGGCTTAGGTCTTTCCAAAATGGAAAATCAACAGAAAGAAAGTATAATAAAAGCAAAGGAATTAGCCAGATCAGCGCAAAAATAGCCGTTTGCTGCAAAGACTTGCTATTGGGTGTGTTTGTGCCACGTGCCACAGAGTTTTTATTAAAATAGAAAGTTTCTTCATCAGAAGAGATTTGGTCATTCTCCGAAATTCTATTAGCAGATAGCGCAGGCCATAATCGTTGGATCAGCACAGCGAGTAAAATCGTTCCTATTATGATCAGGAACATCGAGATGTTAAAGAAGTAAATACAGATAAAGGCTAAAGCGCACATTAAAATATGAAGTCTGGTATGGAATGCTTTTTTGCTTATACCTAACAGCGCTACGATTATGATAGAGATAACCGCAGGCTTAAACCCATTGAACATGGCAAACATCCGTGGCTGATTTCCAAAAGAAACGTATAGTACGCTTAGCAATAATAAAATAAACATGGAGGGAAGTACAAATAAAATACCAGCTATTAATCCTCCTTTTTTACCATGCAGCTGCCAACCAATATAAATAGCTAATTGCTGGGCTTCTGGACCGGGCAAAAGCATGCAAAGACTTAATGCATGGAAAAATCTGCTGTTGCTTATCCATTTTTTTTGCCCTACCAATTCCTCATGCATAATATTGATATGCCCTGCTGTTCCTCCAAAACTTATCCAACCCAGTTTAAACCAAAATTTTAAAGCTTCTTTAAATGAAGGCTTACCTTGGGGCATAACATTTCTATCTCTATTTTTCAACGTAGTCAATTAGGTTTCTATAATGGTAAAAGGAAAAATCTGGAACTATGCAAAAATAAACAAATTAATATCTTTAAGCAAGGGTATGATGAGATGTTTTTTGTGTTCGATTAAGGTGTTTTTAATGCTTTTTGATTGATTTTCTTATGTTGTCGCAACCCCTTTGTTGTGTGTGTGTGTTTGAGGCGTCAGGAGGCTTTAAAATAAGAAACGGATAATGGGTTGATACGCGTTCTTTTAAAAACTGTTTAAATATGGACTGAGAATTTTTTTCTATTGTTAATCAGGTATTAAGCTTTAGATAATGTTAAATTCGGTTGCATAATTTGTGGCTCTGCATCTTTTTGGTAATATTAGCGGCACTTGAGGATTACTTATGACTACCGTTACAGTACTTGCTATAATTGAACCAGACCTTAAACCTGCACCTCCATTGTCAAAGGTGATGAATGAAAGACTCTCTCGCTTTGCTACTGAGCTGCAGTATTCATTAACAAAAGAACTTATCGAAAACCGGAACTGCGAAGATCTGGTTATTTACATCAGCTATAATAGCAAGTATGCTGTTCGGTGGAAGATTGTAAACGATGTTCCTTCTGCCGTTGAATCTGAAGTTGCCAGGCAATGTGCTAAACTTGGATTTATTCTATGGAAGGGTAGCGAAATCTATAATTTCAAATCAAGAGAATAACTACAGCTAGAAATACTGTAGTCATTCATATCATTATTGGTGCTTAAAACTTGATCAGACTAGGGTCAGTCACTACCATCTCTGGTTTATTTTTAAATAAGCTCACTGTGCCTTGAATAGTTATGGTTTTTCCGTTAATCTTATCTGCCAGTACTTTCGCTTTTCCTTTTAGCGCCAGGGTAAGGAGTTGATTTGGGTGCGCTGCTCCAACATTAACCAATACCATGCTTTTAATGTCTTTCAGGCTAAATACTTTGCCTGTTACTATTACATTCTTGCCAACAGAGCTTTTTAAGTCAGTTAATTTTACCGGGATTGCTTTAGCCAAAGGTTTGGTGGGAACTATAGGAGTGGAGGCTATGGTTTTTTCTATAACGCTGATCTGTTGTTGTTGGTCATTGAATAGCTTGTTTAACTCTCCGGCCAATCTTATACCAGCCTGAGCAATACGCAGGTGGATAATTGCAATTGATTTTTTGTAGGTAGCGTCATCAATGTTACCGCCAGGCTGGGCCTCATCATAGATCTGAGTGCTTACCTGGTAGCTTTCCCATAACCATTGCATGGGGCTATCAGCCTGCCATTTCTTAACTTGTTCAGGGTTTGCCCAATCGTATTTTTTTGCCATTTCAGCATAATTGAATCCTTCATGGTCAATGAGTTTTCCATCCCATAAGGCATGCAAGTTGGTTCCATTTCCGTTAAATCTTACCTGCACATCGTTACCACCTTTATCTTCGGCGCGGCTAACATGCATGGGTTGGTGTGCATCACCAACCAGGTGGATCAGGAATTTTAATGCCTGATTTTTTTGTGCCAGACTAAGTGTTTTATCTTTAAGGTTTGCTTCTGCTTTTAAAATTGCAGTGTAAACATTGTCTTTATCTTGTTTAATAACATAATCTGTGAATTGTTCTTTGGTTAATCCAAGGGGCAAGTTGATGTAATGCCAGGATGCAGTCTTTTTGTATTGAGGATCATCACTAATCTCATCAGCCCAGGTGCTTGCTTCGCTCATGGTTTCACCTTTCAGATAGGTGTTTACTATGGTTTTTGTGTTTGTAGCTAAGTGTTTTTCCGCAATAGTGGCAATGGCTTTATGACCTTTCTGGCCCCAGGATACCAGGGCTATGGTCAATATAATTAGGGATGCGGTTAGGGTATATTGTCTCATGGCCCAAAGTTAATCAGGCGCAAAAGAATTCGGAATTTAAGTTGCCAACATTTTGTTTCCTTTGTAAACGTATTTCAGTAATGCAAATTTGCTTCACAATTTCTCCGAGGTCAGAATCCTGCAGTATCATAGTGAATACGATCTCAATATTTCATTATAGATGCCGTCGAGCCTAATAATTATGCTTTAATTACTAAATGCATTATATTAACATTATGAAATCAAGAGAACTCTCCTTAATAATTGTACTCGCACTATTATGTGTAATTACGAGAGCTAAAGCACAAACCGACTTATCACCATTAAAAGTTAATCTTCAACTCATATCCGATCAATTATCATATCCCACAGCATTTGCGGCACCAAATGATAAATCTGGCAGTTTATTTATTTGCGAGCAAAAGGGTAAAATCAGGATCATCAAGGATGGTAAACTCCTATCGAAGCCCTTTTTAGATTTCACAGATGAGGTACTGATGATGGAAAGCAGTGATGAAATGGGATTGTTGGGACTGACCTTTCATCCTCAATACGCAAAGAATGGCAAGTTCTATGTTTACTTTAGCAAGCGTGTTCCTAAAACTCCGGGCATAGACCATCAAAGTATTATTCGTGAATACAAAGTTTCTATAGAAAATCCTGATCTGGCTGATAAAACCAAATCAAGAGAAGTTTTGGTTATTAATGAACCTGAATCTAACCACAACGGAGGAGACCTAAAGTTTGGCCCTGATGGGTTCTTATATATAGGAGTAGGAGATGGCGGAGCATATAATGATATGCACGGTACTTATGGCAATGGACAAAATTTAAATACTTTACTTGGTAAAATACTAAGAATAGATGTGAATGAGCTTCCTTATGTCATTCCAAAAGACAATCCATTTATAGGAATGGAGAATAAAAAACCTGAAATTTATGCATATGGTTTTAGGAACCCGTGGCGGATTAGCTTCGACAAACTTAACGGAAGATTGTTTGCCGGAGATGTGGGTCAGAAGAACTGGGAAGAAATTGATATTGTTACCAAGGGTGGGAATTATGGCTGGCGGATAAGAGAAGGTACACATGTTAAATCTCCAAATGATCCTGATCCAAAAAACTGGATCAATCCAATAGCAGATTATGGTCGTAATGAAGGTATCAGTGTTACCGGTGGCTTTCTTTATCGCGGTAAACAACTTCCGGAGCTTTTCGGTAAATACGTTTTTGGCGATTTAATGGGAACCATTTGGACATTAACCGACCTTAACAAGGAACTCTGGAAAATGGAGAAACTCTCTATTTCCCGGGAACCTGGAAATTGGCAGATCTATAGCTTTGGTGAGGATCGTAACGGCGAGATCTATCTGCTTGTTAATCTTATTGAAGAAGAAAAAGGTGCGATTTATAAGATCATACCGGGTAAGTAGTTTTTACTTTCTTACCCATCTTTTTTTGGATTACTTCAAAATGAGGAAGCTCATTAGGACTAACCAGCGAAATTGCTTCCCCGGGTGTGTCAGCGCGGCCAGTTCTCCCGATACGGTGAATATAATCTTTAGGTGACCTGGGAAGTTCATAATTAATCACAAAAGGAAGGAAATTAATGTCAATTCCTCTCGCGATTAAATCTGTTGCCACTAAAACCCTAAGTTTACCAGATTTAAAATGAGATAAAGCCTCTGTTCTTGCTCCCTGGCTTTTTTTACTGTGAACAGCTTTTGCGTCAATATTATTTTTACGAAGTTTGTTCACAATGGCATCAACCTGATGAACAGAAGAAGCAAATACCAACACTTGTTTCATTTCATGATGGTTGATCAGATGACGTAGAAACGGGCCCTTTTTCTCATCGGTAACTATATACGCTACCTGATTGATAAGGTCAAGCGAATCTTCTTCAGTCTCGATTTTAATAACTACCGGATCATGCAGTAAGATTTGGCGAATGTGTTGCAGATCATCACTCAATGTGGCAGAAAACAATATATTTTGGCGTTTTTTAGGTAAAAGAGAAATGATTCTGTTTACTTCTTCTTTAAACCCCAGATTAAGCATCTTATCTGCTTCGTCTAGCACCAATGTTTCAATGGCAGATAGGTGTACAGCATTTGATTCTACCAATTCCAATAGCCTGCCAGGTGTGGCAACAAGTACATTCACACCTTGTAAAGCCATCATTTGCGGGTTAATAGAAACACCACCATATACGGCCAAGGTTTTAATAGGCACAGAAAGGCCCTTACTAAAAGTCTTAAAAACATCTTTTACCTGTTCAGCCAGCTCACGTGTTGGTACTAAAACCAATACATTTGCATGGCGATTTTTTACCCCTGCTGTTTCTTGCAAATTCATTAGAATTGGCAAAACATATCCGGCAGTTTTTCCAGAACCTGTTTTAGCTATGCCCAGCACATCTTTTTTATTTAATATGGCTGGTATAGCTGTTTGTTGAATAGGAGTAGGTGCTGTGAAATTGTGATTTACCAATGCTTCTAATAAAGCAGCCGATAAACCCAAGGAGGTAAAAGACATATTACTTATTTGGTGTAAAATTACACAAAAATATTGTTTACGCTATATTAAATAAACGACTTTGAAGCGACTCCTAACGACCTTTGTCAATTATAAGGCCCTTTAAAGCGATCTAAAAGTTGAGGAAAAAACTATGATGTATTAAAGAAGGTTCTTTGCCATTGCAAGTAGTATCCAATTGCTAATAATTGATTTTTTCTGCTTATTTTACATCGATAAAAGCTATAATGATTATATGGATGTTGGTAAAGGACTTTTATTCTTTTTCGGTGCTTTGGGTGTGTTTAACGGGCTCATTTTGAGTATTTATTTTTTCTTTTTTACCAAAAAAAAACATCTGTCAAATCTGTTTTTTGGAGCATTGCTCTTGGCTATAAGCTTAAGGATAGGTAAATCTATTTTTGTAAGTTTTTATCCTTCACTAGCTAAAATATATTTGCAGATCGGCCTTACTGCCTGCTTTTTTATTGGACCTTTTCTTTATTATTTTCTAAAATCAACTATAAACCCTGGTGCGCCTTTAACAAGATCTTCTAAATGGAGTATTGCTTTGTTATTTGCCATTATCCTGATCCCGGGAATTATATATCCTTATCAAACCTATCCAAAGCTTTGGAATAATTATTTTGTACAGATTATCTATGCAGAATGGTTTGCTTATTTGGTAGCTTCAGGATTGGTATTAAAAGATATATTGAAAAACCTGTTTGCAAAAGATTATAAAATGAAAGCCTCAGAAATATGGCTTCTTACTGTTTTTGGTAGTACAGCTCTTATCTTTGTCTTTTTCCAGTTGGCTTTGTGGAGAGCTTCATTTTCATTATATCTCAACGGTTCTCTCGCATTCTCTTTTTGCTTATACATGGTGGTTTTTATGCTTCTGTACCGAAAAAAAACAAACGACTTATTCATTTTGGGACAGAGCAAGTATCCTAACAAGAAAGTAAATGATGAAGATGCTAATACCTTACTTGCACGGCTCGAAAAGATAATGGTTGAGAAAGAGTTGTATAAAAACCCGGACCTTAAATTAAATGAGTTATCAAAGGAAGCTAATATTTCCAGCCATCAATTATCGCAACTCCTTAATGATAATCTGGGCAAAAATTTCACTACGTATGTCAACGAATTTAGGATCAATGAGGCGTGTAAAATAATGGCCTCAAGTAATCGCTTAACATTAGAATCAGTGGGATACGAAGTTGGATTTAATTCCAAATCCACATTCTTTGCTACTTTTAAAAAGCTTACGGGCACAACCCCCGCTATTCATCAGCAAAAAATACAAACAGACAATATTGCTTACAGTACGGATTTATAAATTCGTACTCCTGATTCCTGATTGCAGCACCTCTTGCAGGGAATTGTTTTGGACTTTTGAAAAAAAGAATCCAATACACCACTATGTCCAGAGTTTTTACAACCCTATTTATCCTGATCTTTTTAACCAGAATTAATGCTCATGCTCAGCTGGGCAATATTAAGGGAACAGCCGTCGACATGAATACTCGCAAAGGAGTCGAATTTGCAATAGCGACCTTACTTTCGGCTAAAGATTCATCTATGATTAAAAGTGTTTTTACAGATACGTCAGGATTTTTTCAGCTAACAAACATACAAGATGGCACCTATATACTGGTGGTTTCCTCCATGGAATATAACAAGCAATATCAGGGCCCTTTACAGATCAGTTCTGCTCAGCGGTTTTTAGATCTTAAGAAGGTGCCTATGCTTATCAACCAAAGGATCTTGAAAGGGGTAGAGGTGGTTGGGCAAGTTCCTTTATTTAGAAATAAAGCAAACGGGACAATTGAAGTTAATGTGGCTAATACAATTTTAGCAACAAGCACTTCTGCAATTGAAATTCTTTCCAAATCCCCAAATGTTAACGTTACTGAAGAAGGAGTGTCTGTTAGGGGGAAGGGCGAAGCCATTATTTACCTAAACGGAAGGAGAATAACTACCGAACAGCTGTCGTCTATTTCCTCTTCACAGATCAGGAAGATTGAAATTATTGCAAATCCCTCTTCAAAATATGATGCGGAAGGTAAATCAGTTATTAATGTGATAACAGTTACAAATGCCGAAGAAGGATATAAAGGGAGTTTTAAACAGCTATTTACCACTTCAGATTTTAGTTCTCCAAGTGCAAATACCAATATAGATGCCAACTATAAAAAGAATAAACTATCCTTAACAGGAAGCTATGGGCTATTGCTGGGTAATACCAGAGAAATATTAAATACCACAAGGTCAAGATTAAAGTCTGTGGATCATTTTAGCTCTATACTCATGACTGACTGGAATAGGAAATATGATAATTTTTCTAATTATAGTCTTGGAGGGCAATACGATCTCGACGAAAAGAGTTACCTCTCGGCCGAATATAGTGGATCTTATAATGACTTAGGGGGAAGTACTAAAAGTGAAAATGCCATCACTGCTACCTTAATGAAGGGTTTTTTTAGAAGTGACATCGCTAATGATAATGTAATCAATAACAACTCCATTAATTTTAATTACAACAGAGATATAGACAGCCTTGGTTCTTCTTTATTTATTGGCGGCCAATATGCGGGGTATGTTTCGAAAACAGACGATGATATAAATGAACATAACTTAGTTAATGGGCAGGAATCCTTTAACGTTTTAAATAATAAAGCAGGTTATAGAATTAGATTGGCAAATGCTCAGACAGATTATACTAAGGCATTTAATTTAAATAACAAACTTGAATTCGGAGCTAAATACAGCTACGTCAGTAATAAATTCAATTCAGATTTTTTTACTGCTAAAGATGGAAGTTCTATACTGGATGAAACCCGATCTGCAGACTTTAAGTATCAGGAAAATATTCCTGCTGCATATCTGAATTTCAACGGTCAAATGAGCCAAAAGGTAAGCTATGGGATAGGAGTAAGAACCGAATGGACCAGTTATAAATTGGAAACTGATGTTCAGGGATTAGAAGAGATAAAAGACAATTACCTTAATTTTTTTCCGAGTGCCTTTATGGCTGTTAAAATGTCTGATCGGCTTCAGTTTAGAATGTCTTATATTTCGCGGATAACCAGGCCAAGGTACCAGGCTTTAAATCCTTCGGGTATTTATCAGGATGCTTACACCAGTATAGAGGGGAATCCTTACTTAAAGCCTGAAAAAACAAACTCTTTTGAGTTAGGAGCATCGTTTGAAAAGTACAGTTTTACAGCAGGATATTCAGATACCAGGGATGCTATTACCGGGGCAGCAATACAGGGCGAAGCCGAAAATACCTATGTATTAAAACCTTTAAACCTTAGTAAACTTAGTTCCTGGTTTGTTTCCTTGTCCATTCCCTTTAACCTAAACTGGTTGACATCTATGAACACAGTTGATCTAACTTATAATAAATATATGACTGGCGACTTCCCTTATGGTTTGATGACAAGCCGCCCGCAGTTCCATTTTTATTCCAGCAATAGTTTTAACATCAATAACTTATTTAAAATTCAGGTATTAGCCAGGTATACAGGAGATAAGTACGACGGGATTTTTTACAGGCATAACCAAGTTTTAGCGGCTTTGGGCGTTGAAATGGATTTTTTTAATAAAGCTTTAAAACTCAATTTACTAGCCAACGATATCTTTCGGAAGGATAAACCTGCGGGTTATTATGAAATTGGTGAGACTTATATTGAATTTGCAAGAAAGAATAACAACAAATATTACCGGGTTACCCTTGCTTATAGTTTTGGCAGGCTTAAAAAGGTTACTTACACTAATAAATCTACAGGGCGCACAGAGAACAGCAGAGCTCAGTAATAGTCTATTTATTATTTTTCCTTTATTTTATTGGAAAACTGAAGTTGTAAGTCATTTAATGCTGCATCATAACCTTTTTTATCCATAAAGGCCTTAGGGTTATACTTGTCGTCTGGTTTATGTTTCTTATGAAGCTCGAATTGACTGGCATGCGAGGCAAGCCATATATCAAAAGACAATTTCTTCATTTCACTTAGGGTATATGCATAATCACTCGTAATTTCTTTATATGCTGGTATTTTCGAAAACTTTTTCTGAGTAACAATGGTTGGCATATTGGCTATTAAAACACGATAAGATCTTTGCTTATCTTTAACATCAAACAGAAAACTGCAGGAACCTTTTGTATGGCCAGGATGATTAAGCATCACCAATCTCAAAGTTCCCAATTTTACCGTATCTCTGTTCTTCAGAATGCGGTTAATTTTAACAGGTTCAAAGGTAGTGGTCAGTGCGTAATCAGACTTCCCACCATCTGCTACTACAGATGAGTCTCCTCTGTTAACCATCATTTTGGCGCCGGTAAGGCGCTGAATACTTGCCATTGCGGCCATATGGTCGAAATGTGCCTGTGTTGTTAATAATATCCGTGTATCAGCAGGTTTGAAACCCAATGTTTTTATATTTTTATTAATCATATTTGCCGACGCAGCAAGTCCGGTATTAATAAGTATATTTCCTTCTGATGTGGTAATTAGATAACACGCCAGATCGTAGGTGCCAACATAGTACAGATTACCTACTATTCGAAATGGTTGATACGGAGCAGACCATTCCGGAGGTGTATTTTCAGGGACTGATACTGTTTGAGCATTTGCAAAGTAACCGACAAAAAGGATACTTCCTATTAGTGCAATTTTTTTAAAAATAGTTGTAGGCATGATTGTAAATAAAAAACAAAGATATCATCTTCGTTGCTAATGGAAGGAATAGAATATAAGGAGATTAAATCTATTCAATGATTTCAACGGAGGAGAGGAGATACTTTGATGTTAAATTGCTTTAAGTGATGTGAGAAATGTTTGCTGTGCCATATACACCATTCATTATAATTCATTGGTCCAAATCCACCGTGTATAACTAAAGTTTCCGGCTTAATAAAGTGTTGATCAAAAACCTCAAGTTCGATCATTAATTTATGAATGGCAGTAGGCAGGTCCGGATAAATTAGCTGATCCGAGATTTCCCCCAAAATCACATTTCTAGGGATCTCTACCGCAGTATAGACGTTGATCTGTTTTGCTAACAATGCCTGCTCTTCAGAAACTTCGCAAAAGGGTTCCTTTTTACCGTTGGTGTATTGCACCTGATCTATCAGGTGTTCTACCATTTGTTGCGGTTTCATTTTACCCCAAAGGGCTTGGCTATTTGATGTAAGCTCCAGAAATAGGGCCTCCAATTGTTTCCGGTTATTAGTATCGATCAAGTTAGAAGCCACTGTTAAGGGATTACTGGCTGTTTTCATTTTTTATACCCTTTAATATGGCATAAATAGCCATTGAATGCCCATGTCCCAGGTCATTCCTCTTTTAACCAATTCACAATTTTGCCCGCTTTTACACTAGGCAGAAGCCGCCCGTTTGAGGTGAATTTTTTCTCCTCGGCTTTATTCTTAAAATCCTGTGGATCTAACCCGGTTTTTTCTTTGATGGTTTTTAAGTATCCTTGAAATGACATATTGTATTAATTTATAAATGTTTATTCTTTGGTATAAAACAAATATAGAGGTAAGTAAGTTAAACTTGCATGGTGAGAAAAGACAATTAATAGGGGTGATTGCGACATCATCATCTTTATTTAAGCAATAATCTATAAATTACAACCAATGAGTAAACAGAGTGCTGGTATATTGCTGTACAGGTTAAATAATAAAGAACCAGAAGTCTTATTGGTTCATCCTGGTGGTCCCTTTTTCCGTAATAAGGACAAAGGTTGGTGGACTGTTCCTAAAGGCGAACTATTGCCTGATGAAGATGCTTTACAAGCGGCTTTGCGGGAATTTAATGAAGAAACAGGTTATCTGCCTCATGGAGATCTTAAAGCACTGAAACCAGTGGTTCAGAAGGGTGGTAAAATAGTTAATTGCTGGGCTGTTAGTGGTGATTTAGATGCCGACAACATCACATGCAATACCTTCCCTTTAGAATGGCCACCTAAATCAGGTAAAATTGTCGATTTTCCAGAAATAGACCAGGCCCGGTGGTTTTCTTTAACGCAAGCTGAGGAATTTATCAATCAGCAGCAATGCGAATTTCTTAAAGAGCTTAAAAGTATGCTTTTATAGTGGTCCGAATTATCGTGGGTTGTTAAAACTTCCTATATAGATCATATCGTTATAGTTTTCAAGCGGATTGTCTATGCTAAGCTCGTCATCTGCATAACAAAGAATAGAGTTTACCGTAGAAATGCCTTTGCTGATACAGGCCTGATAGATGTCTACTTCTGTTTGGTCATCCCAAATCGGTAGCTCTTCTATGGCAGCCTGGATGCTGATTCTTTTGCGACCATGATAAATGGTCAGCCAGTCTGCATCGTAATCATATTCCTTGCCAATGTCTTTGCTGAACTGAGAACGAAGTTGAAAATCAGGTGCGTTTCTGGGATAGGCTTCATCTGTATTAAAACTATTGTTGTCTTTCAGGAATTTACTCTGATCAAAGTATTTATAGAATTGTTCTTCTGTTTTATTTTGTGACATTCCTGCCCAGATATGGATGAGTTGCTCTGCCATGTTGTGTTTTTCTTGTGCTTTCAGCTAGCTGCGTTAGTCGTAATGGCCTCAAGGTACGAATTTTTTAGCTTACACGAATAAGCTATTCCTTTTCTACAGACAAAAAGAAGGCCTGCCTCTAATAGGCAGGCCTTCTGGGCACCTTTAGTCTTATTTAACAATAAGAGATGCCAGCATCTGACTTTTAGTTTGTTCCTTTGAAGTATAATACAGGCTCAGCTCATGATTGGGATTGTTTTTTATCAGCGATAACAGCTCTTTTACCGAGATCACCATATTTAAATCGGAACCGTTCGCATTAGCAAATGACCAATCTTTCAGTTTCTTTCCCTTTTCATCTTTTAGAACAATATTTCTATTGGTGCCTGCCCCCTTTAAAGTGCAGTGTATATAATTGATGCGCAACTGATCATTAACATTTGCCTTATCAAGTTGCAGTACCCTTAAACTCAAAGGCTCGTTTACCGACTGTTTAAGAATAAGCTTGTTGTTTAGGTAAATCTCATAACTGTCCAATCCAAATTTTGTTGTGAAGCTGAATGCAGTAAAGCATAATGTAATCAGTGTAAATATCTTAATAAACGCCTGATTGAATGTTGTGGTTTTCATAATGCAATTTTTTAAATTTAAATACCTGAACAATATTAGGTGAAAAGGAAACCATGCAGAAAAATAGTAGACCAGCAAACAAAAAAGTAGACGAACCTCTACTTTTTATGCTGTTCGTCGAAATAATTTTGCAGGTTTAGCACTTTTAAGTTCCTTTATGTATGATATTTAAATATGGACTTTCTTGACAAGCAGGTTAAACTGCCATTTTCAAAAGGGGCCGTTTCCCTAAAGTATGTCCTGGCTCATAGTGCCTATTGGTTGTTGATTACGGGATTCTTTATATATGAGAAAAGATACCTCATACACAAAGCCAGTATGCCTTATTTTGCTGCTTGTGTAACTGTAAGGATTGCTCTGCTAATTGTCATTGCCTACCTTAACCTTCATTTTTTCTTACCAAAATACCTGCTGAAGAAACACTACTTTATTTACTCCGCGGCAGTTATTGCTTCTGTAATAGGTTATTTAACAGCACAGAGCCTTTTTGATTTTTATTTGTATGGTTATGTTATAGGCCCTATGCGTAACAGCGATTTAATGGAAAGCCTATCTTACAACTTTTTTAGCACCTTATGGTATTTGGGTTTAATGCTGGCACTTAAATTAAGTATGGATTGGTATGGCCAACAGCTCCTCATTCAGAAAATTACCGTAGAAAAATTAAATGCCGAAGTTAATTTTCTTCGTGCCCAGGTAAATCCGCACTTCCTGTTTAACATATTAAACAACTTGTATGCATTAACACTTAAAAAATCAGAACTGGCGCCGGATGTAGTACTTAAGCTATCAGAAATGATGGAGTACATGTTGTATGACAGTACTGATGCAAAGGTGCTGCTGGAAAAAGAAATCGCTTACTTAAGTAATTATATTGAACTGGAGCGACTTAGGTTTAGTGCAGATTCTGCTATTTTATTGAATATTAACGCTGAACTAAAAGGACATGAAATTGCCCCTTTATTGCTGCTTCCTTTGGTAGAAAACGCTTTTAAACATGGGCTTAGTAAACAAACTGAAAATAGTTGGCTTACTGTTGATATCGCATTGAATAATGCAACATTAACGGTTAATATAGAAAACTCCAAACCATCAACAGTTTCTAATAAAAGCAAGGGTGGGATAGGACTTGATAATTTAAGAAAACGTTTAGAGCTGCTTTATCCGGCTAAATACCGCCTTGAACTTGATGATAAGAAAAATATTTTTCATGCCAGGCTGGCAATTGAAATATAACTAAATGGATTGAAATTGGAAATAATGCTGAGAATTGTTGTTGTAGATGATGAACCGCTTGCGCTTGAAATATTGGACGGTTACTTAAAACGTATCGACAATGTACATTCCGTATCGCTGTTTGCAAACACGCGCGAAGCCTTGCGTTTTTTGCAAAATCAACCTGTCGACGTATTATTTCTAGATATTGAGATGCCTGAAATGACAGGTATTGAATTTCTAAAGGAACTAACAGATCCGCCACTTACAATTTTTACAACGGCATACCGAGATTACGCTTTTGAAGGTTATGAAATGGGAGTAATTGATTTTTTATTAAAACCAATATCCTTTAATCGTTTTAAACAGGCCATTGAAAAAATCACGGAATTCCTAACCTTAAAAGCGCAGAATATAAATATTGATGATAATCCTTCCTTTCAGGAGACTGATTTTATTTTTGTTAAAAGTGGTGTGCAGCGCATAAAACTTCATTTTAATGATGTTATCCATATCCAGGGGCTCAAAGACTATGCAATAATTTATACTTATACCGGAAAGATCCTGCTCAAAGGATCAATCAAAGCAATGCTTGATATTTTTCCGCACGACCGTTTTATCCGGGTACATAAATCTTTCATCGTATCCATTCAGAAAATAACGCGTTTGGAAAGGAACAGAATTGTGCTGGATGGCCATCAAATTCCCATCGGACGAAACTTTAAAGATAACCTGGAAAAAGCACTCAATATTTAGGTATCTCCCTCTTTATCCTCAAAATGTTTGGAACTTAATTTTTTGTTATTTATATTGTAGATACATTCATAGCGAAGTAATCGATCGAAATGGTGTCGTAACCAAATTTACTGTTAAATATTAAGTTCATAGTATGAAACGAGCAATATCTATTTGTATGGTATGTATTTACATAATGCTACCATCACCATTTCCTTAGAAATTCTGGAACGCTCCAAGTGCTAAAATCGTGTCTACTTAAATCCCTAAACTATGCGTGTTCTGGACTATTATTTACATCATCTAAAGCTTAAGTTAATCTTTGTGGATATCAATTATTTGCCACCATGACTAAATTGTTTTAGCTGACCCACTATTCCAGGAAATCCTGGTCATTCAAAAAACTAAAACTAAATTCTAAAACTAATATTATGATGAAAAGAATATTTTATTCGGTCATATTTTCTATGCTGTCCTTTCATGCGATGGCTCAGCTTAAGATTATTGGCAAGGTTAGCGATGCAAAAGACAACAGTCCTTTACCAGGTGTAAGTATCCTGGTAAAAGGTACCACACTCGCTACTTCCGCCGATGCCAGCGGGAATTACGGCATTGAGGTAAAAGGAGAAAACGATATTTTGGTTTTCTCTTACACTGGTTATACTACTCAGGAAGTTAAAGTAGGCGCCAGAAAAACCATCAATATCCAATTAACAGAATCCTCAAGTGGTTTAAATGAGGTTGTGGTAATTGGATACGGTACTGTAAAAAAATCAGACCTTACAGGTGCCGTAGTTACGGTTAAAGGCGAGCAACTGATGGATAAACCTGTTGCTAATATATCACAGGCTTTGCAGGGTAAGGTTACCGGTGTGGAGGTTAGTATTAATAGTGCTGCTCCGGGCGCTGCGGCAAAGGTAAGGATAAGGGGTATTGGTTCAATTAACTCCAATATAGATCCATTGTATGTAATTGATGGGGTAGTTGGCGTAGATCCAAACTCTGTTAACCCTTTGGATGTAGCTTCGGTAGAAGTACTAAAAGATGCTTCATCAACTGCTATTTATGGATCAAGAGGTGCAAATGGTGTAATTATGATTACCACAAAACGTGGGAAAAAGGGTGATGCCACAGTTTCTTATGAAACTAATATGAACATAAGTGAGCTGTACAGGCATTTACCTACATTAAATTCTGAACAGTTTGTGAAAATATACAATGAGTCATTTGCAAATGGCCAAAAATTTGATCCGGCTGGCGCAGTTTGGGCACCTCCTGTAGCACTAAATCATGATAATTTCCCATTGCTTTTTGATACAAACGATAAACCTATTTATGATACAAACTGGGAGAAAGAAACTTATAAACCTGCTTTTTCGCAAAGTCACCAGTTGAATATACAGGGTGGTAGCGAAAAATCAGTGTACAGTTTGTCTTTAGGTTACCTGGACCAGAATGGTCTGGCACCAACCTCAGGTTTTAAACGCTATTCTGTAAAAATGACAATGGATAATGATGTTAAAGACTGGCTCAAAATAGGTGGAAACGTAAACCTGATCAGAAGCTCCCAGCGTATGGTAACTGACGGAAATGGTAGCTTAAACGTTCCCAGGGCAGTAACAGAGGAAGTGCCGATTGTTCCGGTTAAATATCCGGATGGATCATGGGCAGGAAATTTTGATATTGCCGGATTAGAAGGTGCTCCAAATCCAGTTCATATTGCTAACGAAAGATATACCATTAATAACAATATGCAGATGCTTGGCGATGTATATGCGGTATTACATCTTAGTAAAGATCTTGATTTTAAAACCGATTTTGGATATAATCTAAGCGGACAGAAAAATAACTTTTACTCTTCCTTAAATTTACCGCATTTATCGCAGGATCAGGGAGGGGTAGCCAATATTAATTCATACCTAAACTATTACTGGCAAACAGAAAACTACTTAACCTGGAACAAGCAGATAAACGACAAGCAAAAATTAACCGCATTACTTGGGGTATCTTTTCAAAGAACTGGTTATGAAAGAGTTCGTTCAGAAACGCAATCATTTATTGATGATATTTTCCAATGGCATTATCAACAGGCCGGCTCGGTTAAAAGTGCCAACGAATCTCAGGACGATCAGTCATCCCTTGCTTCCTTCTACGCACGTCTTACCTATAATATAGACGAGAAGTATTTGTTTACTGCAACAGGTCGTTACGATGGTTCTTCCAGATTTGGAAAGAACAATAAATATGCATTTTTCCCTTCTGTAGGTGCTGCATGGCGTATTTCACAAGAAGATTTTTTAAAGGATAACAAGTCAATTTCTAATTTGAAAATACGGGCAAGTTATGGTACATCAGGTAACCAGGAAATAGGGCAGGCGCGTTCTCTTGCACAAATTCAACCAAGTACAACTGTTTTAAATGGTGCGGCTCAGTCTACATTGCTTCCTAGTTATATTGGCAACGCCGACTTAAAATGGGAAAGATCAATACAAGCAGACGGAGGATTAGAGTTAGGGTTATTTGAAGATCGTGTTAATCTGACCGCTGATTATTACAATAGGGTAACCAAAGACCTTTTACTTCAAACACCAATCCCATGGTCGGCTGGCGAAGTAAATGCCAATGTTTACAAAAACGTAGGTTCGGTTAGAAATTCAGGAATTGAGTTAAGCTTAAATACTGTCAATGTTAAAAATGAAGATTTTGAGTGGTCAACAACCTTCCTGTTTTCAAGCAATAAAAACAAAGTATTGAAACTGAATGATGGTAACGCCGATATCTTCCCTGGGCCAAACTTCCTGGGCGAGAACTTTGTGATCAGGGTAGGTGAACCTATTGGATCTTTTTATGGAATGACCCGTCTTGGAACCTATAGCGATTCTGAAAGCGCTGAAGCTGCTGCACATAATTTAAAACCTGGTGATAGAAAATACATCTACAACCCAGATGGCAGTAATTATTACAGCATCATTGGCCAGGCTTATCCAAAATGGACCGGAAATTTCAGTAGTAATTTTAAATATAAGAATTGGGATTTTGCTTTTGATATCCGCTTTGTTCAAGGTGTAAATACCGCTGCTAACTTTAAACACTCGGTTGAAGACAGACAAACACTTTCGAATAGTCTTGCAACTGTGTTAAACGCATGGACTCCAACAAATCAAAACACCTCTGTTTCTCAGGTTCGTAATTACAGATTTGCTCAGGATTCTCATTTTGATACCTGGTGGGTAGAAGATGGTTCATTTATACGCGGCCAGAACTTTATGTTAGGCTATAGTTTGCCGGCAGCTACTGTAAGTAAATTACATCTTAGTCGCTTTCGCGTATACGCCAGTGTTCAGAACTTGTTTCTCATAACCAAGTATACCGGATATGATCCTGAGGTAGATACGTTTAATTCAGGCTACGGTTCTAATTCAGCATTTTCTCAAAATTTGGATTTCTTTTCTAATCCTCGTCCGCGTGTATGGAATCTTGGTTTACAGGCATCATTCTAAAATTTACTCATATGAAAACGATAAAAAATATAATATTGGTAGCATGTATATTGCTTACGTGCTCATGCAAAAAGTTTCTGGAAGAAAAACCCACCTATTTTCTGACACCGGAATCGGATTTGTCAAGCGAAAAAGTTGCCAGAGGGTTTGCAAATGCAGGCTATCAAAACTTGCAGGGGTTATTAGCAGGCCAACCTTCATCTTACGGAGGTAATACCTGGAACCTGATGGAGTTTGTGACCGGTAAAGCAAATAGCGATCTGGGCCAAACGGGCTTCGTTAATTTTTCTAATCTATCTTACAATGCAACCTCATTTTATTTCGACACCTGGTGGAGACAACTTTACCTTGGTATTGGTGCATGTAACCTGGCTATTCAAAAAATACCAGCCATTAATGCTACAGGCCTAACAGATGAGGAGAAAACCAATATGATGGCCGAAGTACGCACTTTAAGGGCATTATATTATTTTTACTTGGTACGTATGTACGGAGCTGTTCCAAAGGTAACCGAAACTCCAAAGGACCTTAACCTGAATTTTCCGCGTACTGGAGCAAAGGAAATATACGATAGCATTATTATTCCTGACCTGTTGGAAGCAGAAAAATCAACACTTGGATGGAAAGATGCAACCGGACTGGTATCTATGGGAGCAGTAAAATCAATACTGGCCGACGTATACTTAACCTATGCAGGTGCAGCAATTAATGGTGGAAATCAGTTTTATGCTGAATCGGCTAAGCGGTCTTTAGATGTGATTGAGAAAGGTGGTTATACCTTGTTTCCTGAATATACAGATATGATTAAACCTTCAAATAAAAATACAGGTGAGTTCATATTTCAGGTACAATATGCTGCAGCTGTTCCTTCAAATAATCCGCTTACACCATTAACCATTCCTAATTTTTCGGGGATATCTAAATATTCTGATGAATATGGATCGGTTTATCCAACTCCGCAGTTCATTCAATCTTTTGCTGCAGGTGATAAAAGAGTTGCCGAAAGACAGTTTTTCTACAGGAGTTATCCAAATATAAAAACTGGAGCAACAGTTACTTTCAGACAGGCTTATATTTATAAGTGGTTCGATACTGATGCAGTTTTAAACACAGTAAAATCAGATCTTAATTTCACGCTATACCGCCTGCCTGATGTACAATTAATGTATGCTGAAGCTTCTAACAGAGCCGAGGGGGGACCTAATTCTAAAGCTATTGGATATGTAAATGCCATTAGAAACAGGGCAAAACTTGCACCTATCGGCGCATTGTCTCAAACAACATTTGAACAAGAGGTATGGTTACAACGAAATTTTGAACTTTGTTTTGAAAACAAAATGTGGTTTGACATGATCAGAACAAGAAAAGTACATAACGATGTAACAGGAAACTGGGATAATTTTGTTGGCCACAGAACTACTTTTGGAGCTACGTTCGCAGAAAAACAATTGTTATTTCCAGTACCTCAACAGGAAATTAATGTTAATCCTAATCTTTTGCCGAATAACCCTGGTTTTTAACATAACATTGTGTTAAAACAGTAAAAAAGCGGGTGATCATAATTTATGATCACCCGCTTTTTTTATAAACCCGGGAGAAATATTTCTCCCGGGGGCATTGCGAGCGTATTAATATCCAGGGTTCTGAGTCAGGTTATTGTTTCCTGAAATGGCCTCAGTTGGTACAGGGAAGCGGTTTAAATGTGTAGACGCAGAAGGTTGATGATCCCACCATACACCAGTGGTAAACATTTTCCATCTAATCAGGTCGGTACGTCTTCTGCCTTCGCCCAAAAATTCAATGCTCCATTCATCCAACATTCGGTTTGCGTCCAGGTTAGCTACAGTAACCGGATTAGGATCTATGTTTGATGTAAAATCACGCTTTCTAACCGTATTGATTAGCTCAGCAGCTCCTGCTTTATCGCCAGCGCGCATTTTACATTCTGCAAGCATGTAGTAGATTTCGGTTAATCTGATAGCCGGGTTATCTGCACCCCATCTTAAACTTTTGTCATTGTCTCCGGGTATAGGAACCTTAACAAGCCTAACACCAGTATTTTCTTCTCCTTCCGACATTTTTGAAGGAAGCTGTGCAATAGAAGGGTACCTTTTACCTGGGCCAACCTCTGTAAAACGTGCTACCTGATCAACAAAAATAAGGGGCTTGTCTTTATACTCTTCACCTCCATTAATGGCTGCACCTGCAGGAGTAAGGTGGGGGCCTATAATAAACATGCCTTCATAGCGTCCACCACCAAGGTACTTGTAGCTTTTTTTACGAAGGTCTGTGTCGTCAAATTTTTCGTATGGCGATCCTAGCTTAGAGTCTGTATACAAGCTGCCATCAGGTTTTCTGGAAGGAGTGAGGTGCCCACCATTGTCGGCTCCCATATCCACTCCAAAATATTGCCTTGTATTGTAATGATAAAAGTTAGAATAGAACCAGTCGTACTGAAGTTTGTTAAACTCAGAAGGGATAGACCAGATGATCTCTGGCGATTTGTCGTTTGTAAAACTATGCGGGCCGTTCCAGGTTGCATCCAAACTATAATCTCCATATTTTTTATCTATAATGTCCTGAGAGATCTGTTGGCATTCGGCAAACATGTTTTTGCCAATGTAAGCTTCTGCATTAAAATACAAGCTGGCAAGCATTGCTGCTGCACCAGCCTTGCGGATGGCACCTTCTTCTTTGTCTCCCGGTTTTTTTGCTGGAAGTTTCTCTATCGCATTTTTTAACAGGGTTTCAACATGAGTAAATGTTTCCTGATCTGTGCTACGTGGTACACCCTCCTTGTCCAGTGAGTCAAAGATTGGTAATCCGCCAAAATAATCTAAGCCCCGTAAATAAAAATAAGCAATTAAGGTATTTAGCTGGTTAAGGTGATCATCTTTATCTGCCTGAGTAAGCGCAAATTTTGAGTAATCAAGCTTTTCCAAATCCTGTCTTACATCCAAAGCTAACGCAATACCCATCAGTGTTCCACGCCAGGTTCCCCAGATCCAGCCGTCGTCCGGTGTCCAGCGATGGTAGTGATAACGCTCATTTTCTCCGCCATTATACCAATGCCTTCCTTTGGTTGTGATGGCAAAATTATCTGCGGTATATTCCTGAAGTTTCCAACGATCTTCTCCCAGATACCAGCGGGCATGTGTAAAGGGCCTGTAAAGTGCAGCCTTAATGTCTTTTTCACTTTTGAAAAAGGTTTCAGGAGTCACCTTGTCATAGAACTTTTGATCAAGCTTGGTGCATCCTCCAGAGATGACCATCGTAAATACCAGAGCTCCTGTTATAATATTGATTATATTTTTCATCGAAGTATAATAAAGTTTTTTAGATGCTGTCTATTATTTATAGTTGATTAGAAACTAGCCTGTAAACCAAACATGAAAGTCCTTGTTTTTGGGTAAGCATTTCTTTCTTCAAAACCAGGATCAAGCCCATTGATGTTTACTTCAGGATCAAGCCCGCTGTATTTGGTTAGAACAAACAAATCCCTGCCTGTTAAATACACACGTACATTGCTCAGTGGTTTAATAAGCTTCTGATTAAAAGTATAGCCCAGCGTTAGGGCATCTACTTTCAGGAAATCACCTTTTTCCAACCAGTAATCGCTCAGCTCTTTTTCTCCTTTAATGTTTTTATGCTTGTCAAATGCATCTCGCAGTACATTTTGGCCTCTAACGTTTGGAAGGCTGTAATACATATTAATCATGTTAAATACATCGTAGCCCAGCCAGCTTCTCAGGTAAATACCGGCATCAAAATTTTTGTAAGATATTGAATGGTTCCACGAGAGAATTACCTTTGGAATTGCATTGCCTACAAAAGCCTTATCAGCAATTGTTTTAGAACGTTTTGTTACGTCAAAAGCTTGTCCGTCTTTATCATACAGCATCCAGTTGCCTTCGGGTGTAAAACCTGCTGCACGCCATAAGAAAAACCTGCCAAGATCTTCTCCGGGAAATAACCTTACTGCATTTCCCGGAGAGCCAGGGGCAGGGAAGGACTTGCGGTCGGCAAAGGTCTGGCTCCCAGAAAGCGAGGTCAATTTCCCTTTATTACCCGACATTACAATGCCTGTAGTATATTTAAAATCATCGCGATTTATGGCATTCCAGTTTAATTCAAACTCGAATCCCTTATTCTGCATATTTCCAATATTTACCGTAGTTTTTTCATAAATAGCAGGAGGTTGGGAAACACTTATGTCATAAATAATGTCATCAACTTTACGCTTATAAAAATCCAATCGTCCAGAAAGTTTATGATTAAAAAAAGCAAAATCAAGACCTATATTATATTCTTTTTTAACCTCCCATCTCAGGTCAGGATTCTGGTTATGTCTAACCCCGTAAGTGCGCAGCCATTTCCCATCAACCAGCCACCAGGTATCTGCAGAATACATTCGGTATGCTACATTAGCATCAAAATCGGCATTTCCTGTTTCACCATAACCTCCACGTAATTTCAGATCACTGATAAAATCAAGGTTTTTCATAAAAGGCTCTTCAGACAAGCGCCATGCTGCAGAGATACCAGGGAAAGTTCCCCATTGGTTGCCTGGCGCAAATTTTGAAGATCCCTCTCTTCTTACGGTTCCTGTTACGATATATTTATTCATAAAGGAATAATTTACACGGCCAAAAAAAGCAATCAGCTTAACCGAAGGATTTTTAAATGAACCCATTCCGGCTCTTCCATCCGAAAGAAATGAGCCATTATTCAGATCGTTTTCTCCAATGCCGTCAACAGAGAAGCTGGAGTTATTGGCCGAAAATCCCTGTCCGTTAAAATCCTGATAAGAATATCCACCAACTGCATTTATGCTATGTTCACCTATAATTTTGTTGTAATTAAGCGTCCATTCAAATGTGCGATCTGTATATCGATTATAGCCTTGACTTGCATAACCGTCCACGCCGTCTGTGCGCGAAATACGGTGTTGCATAGAGCGGTAAAATATCGGTTGATTTGAATTGTTTTTTACAGCAACCATGCCCGAGGTAGAAAGATCTTTTGTCAGATCAATTTTTAAAGTAGAGCTGGCTAGCAGATACTTGTATTGGTTTTGATCTTTACGCAGCATCACTTCAGCAACCGGATTCCAGTACTCGTAGCCACCTACCATTACATTGTATCCGGTTACATCGGCTGGGTTGTACGGTGTTTCAGTGGGATTAAGTACCAGTGCCATATTAAAAATATCATTGTTTGTAAAATCAGCATCAACCTGATTGTAGCTCAAATTGGTACTAAGCTGTGCCTTTCCATTAAAGAATTTGAAAATAGTATTGATCCTGCCACCCATTTCTTTTCTTTTTGAACCAATGGCGATACCTTTTGCATCGCGCATGGTGGCTGTAGCATAAACCTGTGCATTTTCACTACCTCCATTGGCATTTAAAACATACCGCTGGCTGAAAGGATTTTTATTCGTTACCTCTTTGTACCAGTCGGTACGGTAACCAAAGTCAGTTCCTAATCCGTTATTTACAAATTCATCGCCACTTAGGGATTCAGGACGTTTCCTTATCGTTTCAGTAAAAAGTTCACTGGTAAAAGTAACATTGGCAGCACCTATTTTAGCTTTTTTGGTGGTAATTAGAATAACACCTCCCGAAGCTCTGGTACCATAAATTGCCGCAGCAGAAGCATCACGCAACACATTTATCGATTCTATATCTTCTCTGGAAACGGAATTGATGTCGCCCCCCGGCACTCCGTCAATTACAACCAGAGGACCTTGCCCTGCATTTATTGAATTTATTCCGCGAAGCTGTATAGACAAGCCGGCATTTGGATCTGTACCATTGGATGAGGATATCGTAAGCCCGGGTACCTTGCCCTGGATAGACATTAAGGGGTTTACTGAACCAGAAATAAAGTCTTTAGGTTTAATGGAAGAGACAGCACTGGTAAGGTCTTTTTTGTCAATAGTTCCATACCCAACAACCACTACCTCGTTTAAATCGGTATTTTCTTCAGTAATTACTACATCTAAGGTTTTACGCCCATCAACGGCCGCCTCAAAAGTTTTATAGCCTATTGCAGAAAATACAAGAATGGCATTTTCTGGTACGCTTAGTGCAAATTTACCAGCTGCATCTGTTGATGTCCCTCGTCCTTTAGCTCCCTTAACAGTAATTGATACCCCAGGAATTTCTTTACCACTTTTATCCTTAACCGTTCCGGTTATAGTTATATCAACAATCTTTTTATCATTTACAATTATTGTAGAGGCCTCTATTGAATAGCCTAAAGGCTGATTATGGAAGCATTGGGCTAGTATTTGTAATAACTGGCCGTCTTTAACTTCGATTGATACAGGCTTCGCTTTTTTAATCAGGTTAGAATTAAAAATTATATCGTAGCCGCTTTGCTCTCCGATTTTTTCAAGCACTGTTTCAAGTGAAGTATTTTTTTCAGATAAGTTGATTTTTTTCTGTGCGAGCCCGGAAGCACTTACCTGAAGGGAAACAACGAATATTAAAATGGTGATAAGCCTCATTTTTAACAAAATCTTATATTTCGCACAGGTTTCCCTGTAGGAATTAAACGCGTAAAATTTCATACATTTGGTTAGTTAGGTTCTTTGATGTTCAGCGTATTATATCAGATACATCGTACTTGGTTAATGATTACAATTGTTGGCGGTGGACAGCATAACCAAAACTATTATTCCGGAGGTGCTGTCACACCTCTGGAATTTGTCAGGTTAGCTGCTATAGTAGATATTATGGCATAACAGTAACCCTCCTTCCTTCGATTTTGAATTTAACATCTCCCGTAAGGGTCAATACCCGCAAAATTTCATCAAGGTTTTTACTTCTCGATACCTTTCCGGTAAAATTAAGCCCCTCCAGTTTTCCTGCATATTCAACATCAATATTGTACCAGCGGGCCAGCTTGCGCATGATTCCGCGAATATCATCTTGCCTGAATATAAAGTGTCCATTTTTCCAATCTACAATGGTATTCACGTTCACTGACCTTACTTCAAAGTAATTATCCTTTATCACGCATTGTTGACCGGGTTTAAGTAAGATCGATTGATCTTGCCTGCTTACCTTAACGCTGCCTTCAAGCAGTGTTGTTTTTGTAAATTCCTCGTCTTCATAAGCATTTACATTAAAGTGGGTGCCAAATACCTCAATCACCTGTTTGCTGGTGATCACTTTAAAAGGCTTCTCTTTATCTTTTGCTACCTCAAAATAAGCTTCTCCAGTAAGCTCCACATCTCGCTGCCTGCCTTTAAATTGTGTTGGGAATTTTAAAGATGACGAAGCATTTAGCCATACATTAGTTCCATCGGGCAGGTGTACCTGATACTGCCCGCCCATTGGGGTTTCTATTGTGTTGTATGTTATTTCGTCTTCTATAGATTTTATATCAGGAGCAGAGGCAGTGTAAATCAGATGTCCATCTTTGTCTTTTTTTATTTCCAGTCCATGTTCTTTTAAGATAACACCGCTGCTGGTAGCATCAAGGTTTATAGTCGATCCGTTACTCAACGTAAGTATGGCCCTGTTTCCTCCGGGTTTAATCTTGCTTTCGCATGCAATCTTATGACTAGGAATGTTTTGTGGAAAAGGTGTTTTGCTGGAATACATAAATAATCCAAGTGCTGATATTATTACAATTGATGCTGCTGCAACTAACCATTTTAAGTTGTAACCATACTTTTGATCAGGCTGAGATATGGTTCTCATTAAAACCGATTTTAGGGCGAGTCCATCCGGACCTGATGGATCTAAAGATTCGCCCTTTTTTTCCATCCTTTGGAAATATTCTTCTACAAGAACGATCTCTTGCGGACTGGCCTGGTTAGCTAAGTAGCGATCTATTAGGTTTAGAAAATGTATTTTATCCATGGGCTATATTAATAAGTACCAAAACCTGGCCTTTACCCTACGATATTTTTTACTTTTTTTAAAAGAGAAGATAATAGGGGTGTAGAGCGCCTAGTGCAGTTGATTGTACCAGATTAATATGGCGAGGCACATCTCTAAATTAAGGCCACCTCGGATGGCTTTTAATGATTTTGATATCCGTTTTTCTACCGTCTTTTCGGAGATATTTAAATAACCGGCAATCTGTTTATAAGTCATGTTTTCCTCCCTGCTTAGCCTAAATGTTTCTTTGCAATCTTCCGGAAGACGATCGATCAGATTTTGAATCAAATGCTGTTGTTCTTTGAATAACATTGGGTTTTCGGCAATGATTTCTGTAGTAACGTTAGCCAATCTTTCGTAAAACTGCTGATCTGTTTTTTGATTGCGTATCGCTTTTAGCACACTAAATCTCAATGCCTGATGCAAGTAAGCTTTCAAAGAATTGATGTCCACTTCAGATCTGCGTTGCCAAAGACTAAGGAAAACATCTTGTAAAACATCTTCTACGGCCTCTGGATTCTGCAAAATATTGTTTGCACTTCTGTAAAGACCCTTCCAATACCTGTCATAAATTTCACTGAAAGCAGACTGTTCTCCCTTTTTTAAAGCAGATATCAGTTCTGTATCAGAAAGTAAATCACTGGTTGTCATTTATTTTTATTGCAAAACCGAATCTAGTAAAAAATTAAATAAGTATACCAAATGGGATATGTTTTTATGTCCATACATTTTCTTTTGCTATCCTTTTGGTATTGTTTTACTTCTCTTTTACTAGTCTTTTGCCTAAACAATAAAGTAGTAAAATTAATGCCAAAATTAGATAATGTAACCCTGCATACAGTTATCCATTCAACAGAGATCAGGTAATGATGCTTGCTTATTTGCCTGCAAATAATACAACATGGTTTGTTTTAAGCGGCGCTAGAAGAAATGCTGGAACTGATACCCTCCTGGTACATCTGGAAAAGGGCGATAGAGGGCAATCTAAAAAAGATGATGTTATAGAAATCTATATTGCATTTATTTCTGACGACAGGTTAAGTATTTCTGACAGTGTTTACGCTGGCCAAATTGATGTTAGTAACTTCTAGTATCTCAACGATTAGAAAAATTTTTAATTACGAATTGATAATTATATTATAATTATTGATGTTGCTATTTGGACTTAATCTAAATAAATATATATTTGCAGCATAAAAATGCCACACGGTTCGGACCCGTGTGGCTAACCGGCAAAGCCGGGTCACCTTTAATCGTAGTTAAAAGTCATGCAAATTAAGAAATTTTTGCCATTAGGCATTCTATGTGCCTACGTTTTTGTTACAAATGCTCAGACCAGGACCGACGGGTTTAGCAGTAATGTAAAAAACACCACCGCAATTGCCAGTAAATCAGCTGTTTACAATGAAGATGAGCAGAAGTTTGGTCATGTCAAAGGCAGGGTCACTACTTCAGATGGCAGTGTAGCACCGTATGTATCAGTGGTACTAAAAGGAACTTCATTTGGTGCCATCACCGATGAGGATGGGCAATACCAGATACGCAGAGTTCCTGCGGGCGATTATACCATTGCGGTATCTGCCGTTGGCCTTTATCCAAAAGAAAAACAAATCCACGTAACAACGCGCGCCACAGTAGTTGTGGATTTCTCTTTAAATGAGAACTTGTCGGAGCTGGATATGGTAAACATCAATGCAAATAAGAAAAAATATAAAGTAGATAAGGTTTCTCCTTCTTTACGTTTGCAATCTCCATTGATTGAGGTTCCACAAAATATTAAAGTGGTTACTGGTCAGTTGATTGCTGATCAAATGGCATTTGATATTGTAGATGGAGTAACCCGTAACGTATCAGGTACAACCCGTACTGGTCACTGGGATGCACAGTATGCAAACATCTCTACTCGTGGTACAACCATTCCTGCATTTCGCAATGGTATGAATATGAAAATGCCGTGGGGTCCTTTAACTGAAGATGCGGCGACTATAGACCGCATTGAGTTTGTAAAAGGCCCTTCTGGCTTTATGATGGCCAACGGTGAACCAGGGGGTATCTATAATATTGTGACCAAGAAACCTACCGGCGAAAACCGCAGTTCAGCTACTTTGAGTGGTGGCGGCTTTGGTTTGGGACGTGCTGCGGTTGACCTCGATGGCAAACTGTCTAAAGACGGACGTTTGCTTTTCCGTTTCAACGCGGCTGCGCAAACTAAAGGAAGTTACAACAAATACAACTATACCGATAAGTATGTAATTGCTCCGGTAGTGAGTTACCAGGTTGACTCCAATACCTTGATTACTGCTGAATATACCACCCAGCATGTGGAAGCACAGGCATTGGGTACTTATGGTTTTTCTCCTAAAGGATTGGGCGATACTGATCCAAGCTTCTTTTTAGGAGATCCTACCCTGGATCCCGCTAAGCTTTATGACCACAACGTTACCTTATACTTTAACCATAAACTTGACGACAACTGGAAGTTGAATGCACAGGTTGCTTATGTGAGATATGGTATGGAGGGCGGTACGCCATGGATGACGACCCTTGCAGCTAATGGCGACATGAGACGTAATGTGAACATTAGTGAGGAGCTGGCCATCAATAAAAATGCGCAGTTGAGCCTGATGGGTGATGTGCACACAGGAGAAGTGGTACACCGCTTAATGACAGGTGTGGATTTTGGAAACCTGAAAACATGGGGCGATTTTGCGAGTGTACAAGAATCTGATCTGCGGCTTGTAGGTGACGCTACCTTTAACATCTATAACCCGACCTATGGCTCTCTTGCTAATATTCCGGTTTTTGACCGCTCAAAAAGCATCCAGATCCGTTCGGCACTGCCTGCAAATCTTTCTTATCTGACTAACGTTTCTTACACTGGGGTTTATTTTCAGGATGAGATCAGGATGCTGGAAGAAAAACTTCGTTTGACACTTGCAGGACGTTATACACACGCAGTTACTGTGGGTAAGACAAATTTATCACAGATTTCTGATAATGCATTTAGTCCGCGTGTAGGTATAAGTTATTCTATTTTGAAAGACTTCTCTGCCTATGGACTTTATGATCAAAGCTTCCTGCCTCAGGGTGGCCAGGACTATGAAGGAAATAGCTTCAAGCCGGTAAGAGGAAACAATATTGAATTTGGTTTGAAAAAAGACTGGTTTGATGGTAAATGGAATGCTACAGCAGCTGTTTATCAGATTACAAAAAAGAATGTACTTGCCGCAGATCCAAGAGCTGGACTGGAACTTACACCAGGCCCGCCGCCAACTTATTATCCAACAAATATCCGTGTTCAGTTAGGCGAACAACAGTTTAAAGGATTTGAACTCGATATCACAGGTGAAATTACAAGGGGGCTGAATTTGATCCTAAACTATGCATACACGGAAACTAAGGTAACAAAAGACACCAATCCGCTTTTTGTTGGTAAAACGGTTCCAGGGTCGGTAAAGCACATCACCAATGGCTGGCTATCTTATCGCTATAGAAAACAAGGCTCATTATTGGATGGTTTCGGCTTAACCGGTGGTTATCAGGTTCAGCTAGGTAGAAACTCTGGTTCTATTGCTATTCCTTTAGAATTGCCTCAATACTATCGTTTTGATGCAGGTGCATCGTATGAAAAAGGTAGAATGACACTTTCTGTACTGGTCAACAACCTGTTAGACCGCAGATTGCTTACTCAGGGCTCTTACACCGATCTGGGTAATAAGGCTACTGCAACTTCTGTTTCTTACTATACCTACATCTACGAAGTTCCTAGAAATGCAAGGATATCTCTGGCTTACAGGTTTAAATAATTAATTGAACAATTAATACATCGGCACAATGATCACGACAAACAAGCAAACACCTGCAAAGAAAAAAAGCAAGGATTCTCTTTTTAACAGGATCAACAAATGGCTCCATTTATGGCTTGGCCTGGTTTCGGGTATCATTGTTCTGATTGTTTGTATTACAGGATGTATATGGGTATTTAATGAAGAAATTGAAGGCCTGCTAGAGCCGGAGACCAAGATTGAAAGGCAGGATAAACCTGTGCTTACGCCCTCTCAGCTCAGCAGCATTGCTTTTGGGCTTTATCCAGATAAAGTACCTTCCTATGCAAATTATCAACAGGGTCGGGCCATAAATCTGAATCTTAGGAATGCAAAGGAAGAGGGCAGAAGGGGAGGCGGTACGTTGCTGAAGATTAACCCTTATACAGGTGAAGTAATCAGCAAGGTAGTGCACAAGAAGGATGAAGTGGATTTTTTTAGATTTATCTTGAACGGTCACCGTTTTTTGTGGATGCCGTATGAGATTGGCAGACCAATCGTCAACTATGGTACAATGGTGTTCGTTGTGCTGCTCATAACAGGGCTGATCTGGTGGTATCCTAAGAAATGGAACAAGTCTACGCGAGATAAGAGCTTTAAGATCAAATGGGGAGCGTCTTTTAAGCGTGTGAACCTGGACCTGCACAATGTGCTGGGATTTTATTCTCTGCTGTTTTTGCTGGCAATTGCCCTTTCGGGGATGGTTTATGGCATCAAATGGTACAGTGAAGGTTTGTACTGGGTAACATCCGGTGGAGACACTTTAAAAGAATTTAAGCGTTTGGAATCGGATTCACTGCAGGTGGGCAAGCATTATACGCCTAAACAGGCGATGGACCTGGCCTGGAACAAAGTGATCAGTAAGCATCCTAAGTCTACGGGTTTTTATTATAATTTTCCGGATACTTCAAAAGCCAAATCAAGCATTGGTATTACGATTTATCCTACTGCCGGTCAGTTTTATAATAGTCAGGGATATACATTTGATCAGCATACTCTAAAAGAGCTGGAACGGGAAGATGTGTATTCAACGTCTTATGCTTCTTCTTCATTTGGTGGTAAACTCCGCAAGATGAACTACGACATTCATGTGGGCAGCATCCTTGGTTTTCCGGGTAAGGTATTGGCATTTCTGGCTTCCCTGATTGGTGCAAGTTTACCGATCACCGGTTTCCTGATCTGGTATGGCCGTAAGTTCAAGAAGAAGAAGGGAAAGGCTGATTCAGGACTAGCGGGCGCAGCTAGTGTTTCTAATAAGCCTGTAGTAAAACCTAAATTAAAAGTGATAACTAAGGAGCAGGAGCCGGTATTGGCTGCTAACTCCGTATCAACTCAGTAAACACAATTCATTTCCTTAAAACCTTAATAATAAAACGATGAAGAAAATAACTTTTTTAGCGCTGACCTTATTGCTCAGCTTTGTAACCACCAGTATTTTTGCTCATGCCTTGTGGATTGAAACAGCCGCATCTGGTAAAGTAGGACAAAAACAATCGGTTAAAGTATTCTACGGTGAGTATGTGGCCAATGAGCGCGACAGTGTAGCTAAATGGTATTCGGATGTAAAGGAATTTTCACTTTGGCTGGTAGGACCAGATCAAAAGAAAACTCAGCTGACCCTAACTCCTGGGGCAAACCATTTTGAGGGTACTTTTACGCCGGATCAGAATGGCGCTTATACTGTTGTAGTAAGTCACGAAGCAAGGGAACTTGGGGGAACCACAAAATACCATTTCTTATCTAGTGCTGATGTTATTGTAGGAAAGGCGTCGCCAGCTGCAGTTCAAAACCCAAACTTGTTGAAACTGCATGTAGAGGGTGCTTCGGCTGCAAAGATCAATAAATCACTTCAATTGAAGGCTTTCCTTAATGATGCTGCTGCAAAAGGAAAAACGGTATCTGTATTTTCTCCTAATGGCTGGTCAAGAGAATTGACTACCGATGATAGTGGCGCAGCAGAGTTTACACCATTATGGAAAGGAAGATATGTAGTTGAAGTGAGCGACATGGATAAAACTCCAGGTCAGCATAATGGTAAAGATTATAAAGCAACCTGGAAGGGCGCTACTTACAGTTTCGAGATCAATTAAGCTCTCTTGAAAATGGGGCAGGCGAGGATTCCTCTTGTTTGTCCCATTTACTTTACCATATTTTCTTTAGATCGCAAGCTTTTGAATGGACTTTAGATATAAATAGGCTGTTGTAGATAAATAATTGCTACAACTTTACAGCTTAACAAAGTTGTATACAATGCATTCAAACCTCAAGTTCCAATCTGCTTTTGCAGAATCGGAAATTCTCACCTTTAATACACTCCTTGATTTTTGTACTACCGCACTGCAAATGGAAGGGGAGGTGCTATACCTGCGGGGATACATAAGATCCTTGTAATTACATTCAATGATTTAGCTATGGATGCAGATTTCTATAATTTTATCAATGATTGTATCCTGCCAAAGTACTTCTCGATTATTTTGGCAGGATTTCATGTTTTTTTAAAACAAATATGTTGCATTTTTGGATCATTAAAAATACCTGATTTATACTATGCAAACAACATTCTTTAATCAAACAAAATTCTACATATCTCCTAAAGTCAGAGGTATCATTGCAGATGTTATTGTTTATTTGATTCTTGCCTTGTTTATGTATACTGCTGCAAGCAAATTATTTGCTATTAGTTCATTTGCATCTACACTTACTAAATCACCTTTAATTGGTGAGTATAGTAAATTGGTTGCATGGGGCATTCCAATAACTGAACTGATAATTGGTGTGTTGTTAATTTTTGCTCCGATTAGAAAATGGGGATTATATGCCTCATTTGTACTTATGATTTTGTTTACCCTGTATCTGTTATACATGGTTTTTTCTGGCAGCAAGTTGCCCTGCCATTGTGGTGGAGTGATCAGTACAATGACATGGCAGCAGCACATCTGGTTTAATCTGGCTTTTGTGTTACTGGCATTTACAGGAATTTATATTGATAAGAAATAAAGACTTTACGCCTGTGAAACAGGTAATTGCTGTAGCCTGTTAAAATAAACACAGTCTCATTAAATTAAAACTTTAAAAATGAACAACATTAAAAAAGTGGCACTGGGTGTGTTAATAGCAGGTCTTGCATTTGGCTTCAGTGCATTCACAACAATTAAAAGGAATAATAGAGTGCTTTATTATAAAGCGGATATGACGTATCCTCTGCCTACTGATCCAAGAGGTTATTATTATTATTCAGGTGATAGATGCGAGTCTGATGGCTCAATCTGTTCTGCACTGTGGCAGATTGGAACTAATGGAATCCCTGTCGCAGATGGAACACCTTTGCCAGGTTCAGATAGGTCGTTCATATCCGGTTCTGTTGCAATAGGCCATTTTGAATAATAAATAAGTTATGGGGTGCCTACCCATGCTTAACTAATTTGTTATCTGTCATTTTGCTGTATTCCAGTTAGACTTAATTCTTTTTCATCAATAGGAAAGACATATCTTTTGTCATTTGGAAGTAGGTTATAAGTTTGATTATTTAATACCCTTGTTAGGATGGTCGAAAATCTATTGTCTTTGTTTAAGCGTCTTAGATCCTGCCATCTAAGACCTCTAAAGACTAATTCTTTTCTACGTTCTTTTACAATATAGTTTAATACCTGCTCCTCGTTAACATTAATAACCTTGTATGTACGATTATATCTGTTCTTCAAAAGGTGGTTTAAGTCTGCTAGTGCAGAAGCAACTTTGCCATCTCTAGCGTTGGATTCTGCACGGATCAGGAAAAGCTCATCAGTGGCTAAACCTCCAAACAAGTTTTTGTCGCCATTGTAACTGCCTTTATAAGTAGTGGTACCATTGGGATTATCTTTAAAGAAAATTTTGCGTCTATAATCGCCTTCTGTATACATATCAACTAATGTTGGTTCAACAATCAACCTTGTAGCATTGAAAATCCCATAGGTAAAAGTACTTTGAAATATCACCTCAGGATTGAGTCTCTTGATAGGGTTGGCTGCATCAGGACTCAGCGTTGCATAGTCAACGAGATTTGACTGGATTTGTAGCGCCGAGTCGGCATATAAACCTGCCGACTCATAATCTTCCATGGTCAAATATGTTCGGGCTAATAATGCGAAAACTGCCTGCCTGGATGGCCTTGTTTTAAATAATGGTGTTGTGCCCATTAAAGGGATGGCTGATTTTAGATCTTTAATAATCTGATCGTAAGTCTGCTGAAGAGTTGAGCGTTGTAATTGTATATTTACATTGTATTCCAACCTTAGTGGTAGTCCTAGTTCTGATTTTGATGTAGCCTGATCATAGGCCGGGCAATATTCCTGGGCAAGGTTAAAAAAGTCGAAAGCACGAAAGAACAAGGCGCTGCCATGTATGTTATTCCATTCATCTTGTCGGGGAGTGGGTACTTTTATTTTTTTTATACCATCTAGGATAACATTGGAATTTAAGATTCGTCTATAAGAATTTTCCCAATCGGCACTAAATTCTCCACTATAAAAGTTGGCTGTGGGAGCCCAGATATAAGCTGATTTTTCCTGACTGGTGAAAAGTGATTGCCATGACGAGTAAAGGATGTAAAAATCGCCAGAGGCAATTTCAGCCAAACCACAGGCTTGTGAGATATTAAAAGTCAGAGTGGAATTGTCTAATAAGGCCTGAAAATCTTCCAGGGTTTTTGGTACAATCTGTGATTGATCGGGGTTTGCCTCCAGCCAGCCTTTTTTACAACCTGAAAAAAGTCCAATTAAGATAACTGTGATAAATAGAGTTGTTTTATTTGTTTTCATATCACTACGTGTACTTTAAAAATAGATTTTGAGTCCAAAGGACAGACTTCTGGATAAAGGGGTATTAAAATTATTTCCATAATCGGGAATATAATCTGGATCTAATCCGAAATTATTGGCTTTCCAGAGGATTCCCAGATTATTAGCATAAAAGTAAAGTTGTAAATGTTTTACGGGTATGTTTTTCCAGTTGGAGTGATCTAAGTCAAAACTAATAGTTACATCCTGTAATCGAATGTGATCGCCCCGTGCTGTGGTGGCGGATGAGCTTTTATAAAACTTGTCCCGAAAATCATTTTCACCAAAACCTCCCATTGATGGGACATTAGTGGTGGCTTCATCTCCACTTTTCTGCCAGCGATTTCCAAAATCAGCATTCATGTTAGAACTAATGTTTGAGTTATACAGATTGTAATAATTTACTGTTGGTTTTCTGAAATAATAGCCAAACTTATAGCTGATGTTGAATGCTAATGTTAACTTTTGAAAAGAAAAAACATTGTTTAAGCCTCCAAAAACAGTAGGCCTTGCCGGGCCATTATACTCCAGGTTTTCTATTGTGCTGTTAAGGATGGTTTTGTAATCTTTACTAACCTGGCCATTTACATAGCCTCTGGGGTCGCCGTTTAACGGGTCTAATCCTGCCCATTTGTAACTGTAAATTCCATATACAGGTCTGCTTAATATCGGGATACTGCTGTAGGTTCCAACATAGTAGATACTGGCAGGCTGAACAGCGTGATAATCTGTAACCCGGTCATGTGCGGCAGAGAGTATAAAGCTTGTCGTCCAGCCTAGTTTTCCTTTTAAATTTTGTGAGTTTAGGGAAATATCTAATCCTTTTGTTTTCAGTTTCGAGTAGTTACCTCTTAAGACTTTGATCCCGGTATTTGAAGGGAAAGCCTTGTCGCCCAGTATATCAGAGCCATTTTTGATATAATATTCCACTTTTCCACTAATTGCAGAATTCCTTAGTCCAAACTCAACTCCAACATTGGCAATAGCTACTTTTTCCCATCTAAGTTCAGGATTACCAATATTGATAATGCTTGCGAAAGGTAGGCCGGTGTATGCAGCGCCTAATGGATTGTACTTAAATGTAGTAATTCCTGTGTTTGATTTATCCAGATTACCACTATACCCATACGATGCCCTGAATTTTAAAACAGGTAACCAGTTTAACTTATAAAAATCTTCTCTGTCAATATTCCATAATGCTCCGGCAGACCATAATGGAACGTATTTTTGATTGGTTTTTATGCCAAAATAATTGGAACCATCAATCCTTCCACTTCCTGATAGGGTATATCTGCCATCGTAAGTATAAGCTGCATTAATATATGAGGAACGCATTCTATCTGTTCTTTTAAAAAAGCCATAATTAGTTCCAATTTGACCTGAGCCTACAGGGTTTAAATCAAAATAACTTTCAGAGTCTACTGCTATTGATTTACCTGAATTTAGATCGTACCCGTATTTAGTCTGACTGTTCAGGTCTGATACAGATTCCGAAATTTCATAGCCCATAATGGCTGAAATGGAACTTTTCTGCCCTCTCTTCTCATAGTTTAACTGGGTGCGTAAATTATTAGAAGAGGCTTTTCCATTGACCGTATTAAGAATTCCTCCTAAAGGAATATTGTAACCACTAACAGTACCTGAAGTTAAAATAGAATATTGATTGATAAGCCGTCTGGTTTGGTAGCTTTCGATACTGTTGTAACGTGAAGCCTTACTATCAAACTCCTGATATTGGTATTTTATACTCGCGCTTAAGCCTGTAATGATAGTGTAGGTTAATCCTCCGTTTAATCGTAAGTTATTATCCTTTATGGTGCGTGGAGATTTACCCAACTCATTTAGGGGTACATATGACCAATCTAAAAATCCTTTATCGAGTGCTTCTTTTCTGAAATCTGCATTGAAATCACGATCGAGCATAGTATTCTGACCATTTACATCTCTAAATTGATAATAAGGGGTAGTATGAGATGATATTTCGCTTAAGGTGCTATCTATGTTTGATGTTGATTTTACATAATACACGCCTAGTTCCAGTTCTAGATTTTTAATAGGACGTAGGGTGTTTTGGCTATTTATAGTGATCCTACGGTTATTATTAGCGATCAGGGTCGCATCAGTTTTGTCGTATCCGGCAGAGAAATAATGGTTTGATCGTGTCGTTCCTCCATTTAATGACACGGCATATTGTTGCGAAACAGGCTTTCTATAAAAATATTTTAATTCATCATTTCTCACATCTTTAGCCCTTAAAACATTTAACTGCCTTGTGGTTTCATCGGCAGATTGGCCCATTCGCTGTTTGTTTAAGATTTGTACTACAGGAGAAACTACGGTATAGTTTTGAGGGTTACTTAATACACCATCATATTTTCCTTGATCAAATAGAAATGTTTCTATATCAATATAATCAGATGAGGATAAAAAATTTTGACTATAAGAAAGATCA
This sequence comes from Pedobacter sp. GQ55, assembly GCF_059758925.1. NCBI lineage: Bacteria > Pseudomonadati > Bacteroidota > Sphingobacteriia > Sphingobacteriales > Sphingobacteriaceae > Pedobacter > Pedobacter sp. GQ55. Next base: position 137,073 of record NZ_JCAXEI010000003.1, read on the forward strand.
GGCTTGCCGGAAATGGCAACATTCGAATTTACAGATACACTTAAAGGCTGCAGGTTCTTACCTCTTTTGGTAGTAATTATAATCACACCATTTCCTGCCCTAACCCCCCATATAGATGCGGCCGCGGCATCTTTTAAAACTGTAATTGTGGCGATATCATTTGGGTTAATGACATCGAAGTCTCCATCAAAAGGAAAGTTATCCAAAATGATCAGAGGTTGATCGTTTGCGAAAATAGTACTCCGGCCACGAACAGACAAATCAAGGGGGCCAGCATTGGCTCTAACTGTATTCCTATTAAATAATAGACCACTGGTAATGCCCTCTAGTCTGGATAATACATCAGGGCTTACCTTGCGTGCAAATTGTACGCTATCCCCCAATGCAAAACTTCCTGTGGCACGTTGTTTTGGTATTTTTTGATAACCTGTACTTACTATTTCTACTTCCTTTAGCAGATCGTTATTTAAAGATAAGCTAATCTTTTCCATTTTGGCTAAAGCCTTTATTTCCTTGTTTTGATAGCCCACATAAGAAATAATCAGTGTGGCTCCTGTATCTACTCGCTTTAGTAAGTACTGGCCCTTAGCATCGGTAACAGTTATTTTGTTTTCTCCTTTAACACTGACACTTGCACCTTCCAGTAATTGATTCTGCTCATTCATTACCGTACCATATACTTCAATAACAGAGAGAGAATTTATAATGATCATTTTTTTTGAAATGATGTAGGTAAGCGGAAGGCCTGATAAAATACGGTTCATGACCTGAGGCAAACTTACATTTTGAAAATCTGCATCGATCCGTTGATCTACGTTTAGTTTTTGCTCATTCCAGATTACCTGATAGTCAGTCTGCCTGGTTATTTCTTTAAAGACTTGAACAAGAGTGACTTTTTTCTTTACGAAATTGAGCTTTTGAGCCATTATCGATGTGCTGAGCAAGCACAGTATTGATAGTATGAATACTGAATTTAGCTTCATTATTTAGTTATAATAACCTTTTTGCCTTGTATTTTAAAGTGTACATCGCTGGCAAGTTCAAGCGTTGTTAGTATACTTGAAATCTGCTCGGATCTGGTAAATGAGCCTCCCAAAATTTCCTTGCCTATCTGATTGTTTTGATACACGATTTCAATATCATACCATCTGGCGACTTTACGCATGATACTTTCCAAAGACTCATTTCGGAATGCGAATTTGCCATCTTTCCAGGCAATAGCATCACTGGCATCAACCTGCTTAACCTCTATAGGTTTGTTAACGGTAAAAGTAGATTGCTGGCCGGGTTTGAGGATTACCTCATCTCGAGTGTTCACGTCATCCTGACGTGGGTCAGGATCTCGCACGAGCTTGGCGGATTTGTTAGTGCGAGATGCTGAGATAAACTCAGCATGACGAACGGCAACGGAACCTTCTAAAAGAGTTGTCTTTATGCTGCCTTCATCGGCATAATTGCTAATGTTGAAATGCGTACCTAATACCTCTGCCATTTGTTCATTTGATACTACTATGAATGGCTGTGTCTTATTTTTGACTACCTCAAAATAAGCCTCACCACTTAATTCAATCTTACGCTGTGCTGTGCCAGCAAAACTTGAGGGAAACTTTAAACTGGAAGCTGCATTTAACCAAACCCTGCTACCATCTGGTAGTGTGATTTGGTATTGCCCGCCGCGAGGGGTGGCCACTGTTATTTTTTCTGTGCTATTCAAGAGATCTCTCTCTGCGGTTCGAGATGACTGGGATCCGTTCAAGATGACGGCAGTGTTATCATCATACTTTAAACTGGAGGCATTAACTACTACTCCTGTTTTTGCTTTGCTTAACTGTATGGTTCTGCCATTGGCAAAAGTTAATGTTGCCTTGTTTGAGCCTGGAAGAATAAGGTTTTTAACGAGTGGACGGTTGGCGTTGCTCTGCAGAGAAGCATGCTGTTTGCCATCGGGATTCTTAAAAAACATCCAAACTAGCCCGAAAATTGCAAAAGCTATTACAGCTACACGAATGAATACGTCCGATAACTTTTTGGGTTTACTGTTCTGTTCTCTAATTCTCATCAGCGTTGTTCCTAAATCAAAGTTTAATTTATGGAAGTATATGTTCTTTCCATTTTCCGGATGATTTAAAAAATCTGTGATTTCCTCTTTAGAAATCTCGCCAATAAAGTGATCGTCCTCATAAACAGGCAAAGTATCTACATCGCTTTCACGCAGAATAGTAAGCGCCTCAAAAATCAATTGTTTTGAATCTAGTTTAATAATATACGGTTTAATTGTGTTTATTTTCCTTACCCCTTAAAGCTGACTACCAAACGGTAATAGCTCTCTTTAGGAATTAAAGAAACAAATAAAAATTCAATAAAAACGTGAACATAAACCACAGTATCTAAAGAATAACAAAAAATGTTATTTGACGGCTAAATATTAAAGATATGCGAAATATCTATCTGGAAAAATCAAATTAGAGGTTAGTTACTTGTATTACTATAATTATCAATAAACCATTTCAATGCAGGATTTCTATTGGTTTGTTTGTAAGCTACAACTACTTCGGTATTTACAGGAATATTTTCCAATTCAATAAATGAAACTTTTAAATATTCATATTGTTTTTTGAGTGATAGGGGTAATATAGATACACCAAGGCCTGCTTCTACTAATTGTAATATAGAATGGACATTATTAGCTTCATGTGTAATGTCGGGTGTAAATTGCATCCGTTTGCAAATTTCAATTAGTTTATTGTTATAGTGAGGTGCAAATTCTTTATTGAAAAAAATAAATGGGCTCTTTTTTAAAATTTCGGCCAGTTCCTTATTTGTGCTGAACTTTTGTGCTGAAAGAGGGATAACAACTACAAAAGGATCAAAAAATAAGGTCTTAATGATTAATTTTTCGGAAAGAATAGGTGCTCTTAAAATACCTACGTCTAATTTTCCTTGCTCCAACGCTTCAATTTGGGTTACTGTTGGCAGTTCAAATAAACCAGTTTTTATATAAGGGAATTCTTCGCGCATTGCCTTTAAAATTTCTGCCAGATAGGATTGATAGACTGAACTTATATATCCGATCTTTAATTCTCCACTAGCACTTAAATGAATTTGACGAACTATATTTTTACTTTCTTCCAATCTTGCAAAAATTGCATTGACTTCAGTTTTGAAATACTTTCCAGCATCTGTTAAAGCAACGCGTTTGTTGTCGCGCGTAAATAACTGCACCTCTAATTCCTCTTCTAATTCTTTAATCTGACGACTTAATGGAGGCTGAGAAATAAAAAGTCTTGTAGCAGCTTTTGTAAAATGCAATTCTTCTGCAACAGTTTTAAAATATAAAAGATGTCTGAGTTCCATATTTGTAATACCTATTGAGTATTGTAAATTGATAAAATTGATATTTTTCAAATATGGTAAAAGGAGTTAGGTTTGACAAACGAAAAATTTAAGGTATGAAAACAGAATATTTAAAAAAGGCTACTAACGACGAGATTAAGAAAAGGTTTGATAATGATGTTGAACGCTTTTCAAATCTTGAAGTGGGCCAGCAAACAACCATTGATGCTCCACTTACCATGGATTTATGTACAGAGGCAGCAAACTACATTAACCCAAATGCAAAAGAATTACTGGATATAGGCTGTGGTGCAGGTAATTATACCTTAAAAATGCTAAGTAAAATCCCTGAATTGAATTGTACGTTGAATGATTTGAGCATGCCAATGCTAGAGCGGGCAAAAGAAAGGGTTTCTGCAAAAACTAACGGTAAGGTAAATGTTATACAGGATGATATGCGCAATCTTGATCTACTGGCTAATCATTTTGATGTGGTGTTGGCTGCTGCCACATTCCATCATTTACGTACTGATGCCGACTGGGAACTTGTTTTTACTAAATTATACATTGCACTAAAACCAGGTGGTAGTATTTGGATTTCTGACTTAGTTACCCATGACTCTGAATTGATAAATAAGCTTTTTCAGGATAAGTATAGGGCATACCTTGAAACGTTGGGCGGACCTGAATATGCACAAAAAGTATTTGATTATATTGCTTACGAGGATACACCGCGTTCATTAAGCTATCAGCTTGCTTTATTAAGTAAAGTCGGGTTTAAAGAGACTGAAATACTGCATAAGAATTCGTATTTCGCAGCTTTTGGTGCAATAAAGTAAGGCCAATGAACAATAAATTTCTGGAATTCATTATTTTTATATCAACTTCCGAAAGAAAATAATAATTAAAACGTTTGTTTATTTTATGACAACCCAGACGAAAACCCCTATTGATGTAGTTCATTTGCTACCTGTTCTTGATAAAAAACTGCTTGATTTACTGAAATCACTGAAACCTGATGATTGGCAAAAACAGACTATTGCAAAACTCTGGACTGTTAAAGATGTAGTTGCACATCTGCTAGATGGTAACATTCGAGTGCTTTCCATTCTTCGTGATCATCATTTCGGTGAACATCCTGATGGAAATTCCTATCAGGACTTAGTTGATTTCCTGAACAGACTCAATGCCGATTGGGTAAAAGCTATGAAAAGAGTAAGTCCGCAAATGCTTATTTTTCTTCTTGAAATAACTGGTCAGCAGTTTTGTGACTACCTTAAATCTTTAAATCCTTTAGATAAATCTGTTTTAGCAGTTGGCTGGACTGGTGAATCGGAAAGCAAAAACTGGACAGAAATAGCACGTCAATACACAGAAAAGTGGCTGCATCAACAGCAAATAAGAGCTGCTGTAAATAAACCAGATTTAATGACGCCTGAATTTTATTATCCTTTTATTGATATTTTTATGCTTGCTCTTCCACACACATACAGATCAATAACCGCAGATGATGGGACAATTGTAAAGGTTACCGTTGCAACGGACGCTGGCGGTTCATGGTATTTGCTAAGAACTGATAATAAATGGGTATTGACGAAAAACAGAACAGAGGCAGCTACGACTGAAATCGTTATTGATCCTGAAACCTCGTGGAAGTTATTTTCAAAAAGCTTGCGACCAGAACAAGTGAAGGATAAAGTGAAAATTAATGGTAACCAGGAACTTGGGCTGACTGCACTGACAATGCTTTCTGTTATGGCTTAAGGATTTATTTAAGTATTAGATATTAAGGCAATTGTTTGGTCTATAAAAAACGGAAGTGCACTTAGATATGATTACTCCGGGTGCAATTCCAGAAAATGGAATGTGCTTAAATCCGTTTTTAATTAAAAAGGAAACCCCCTCTGCATATTGATCTCTTTCTGAATCATCTAATACTACCACACCTTCTTCTGTTAAAGATTGGAGAGCCTGTTTACAGCAATTTACCCTATCTCTTCCATCAATAATGATAACATCAAATTTTTTTCCGGTATTAGCCGCACTCCTGCAGTAATCTCCATCGGGAACAAGGTCACAAAAAATCAGATGGACATTCTGGAGTTTGGAGGCTTTATTTGTGTTAAACCATATTTTATCGTGTTCAACAGAATAAACTTCTCCGGCTAAATCTGCATAAAAAAATGTCGAATTACCCGAACCAAATTCAAATACACGCTGCTGTTTATTCAAGCGTTCTTTGATAAAATCAATGAAAGAATAGGTTACCCATGCAATAGGTTTTCCAGTCTCGTCAATAGCAGACTTTGTTTTATATGCATCAAACCATCCTCTATCAGCAAGATAGCCTTTAAAACCCAGGGACAATAATACCTTTAGTTTCTCTGGCTGGAATAGGGTTAATGGAGATATTTTGTTTTTCATAGGGGGATAGATTGCAATATTACGCAATATACATAAATTGTAACGACTGCAATTATCCTTTATTGCTGTATCACATGCTGAATGAAGTTCTGGTGCGCCTGTTTATTACACAGGCAAAAAAATTAAGGTGCTTAATACCAGAATGCTGTAGGAAATTATTCCTGCCAGCAGCAAATACTTGTTGGCGCACAAAATTCCAATCATTAAGCTGATGATACAAAGAGCTGTTGCCCATAAGGTGTAGCTATAATCTCCTTTTGCCAGCAAATAAATGAGGTGGATAATGGCGATATTTCCGGCTATTAATGCTGTGGGGATCAGCTTATGTTGGATTAAGGAAAAGGCTTTCATGTTCATATGATGCTGGCTTTTGGCTTCATTTTTTTAAGGATATAATTGGTAATGGCATAAATGATGAATATAGCCAGTGTACCATTTACGATGATTGCTGCAATAAAGGAAGCCTGACGGTAGCCGATAAACATGCTGATCATAGCAATGATGATAAGGATCAATAAAAACAGGATAGAATAAATGAAAGTAGTTTTTAAAGGGCTAATGGATCTTTTTTTCTTCTTATCTGTACGATATAAATACACTACGAAACCACTAATTGACAAAAAAGCACTTGCAAGACCAAGAACAGTATACAATATCTTTAAACCTAAACCACCAAAATCACCGAAATGAAGAGCCTCCTGTACCGAATAAAATTTATCTCTGAATGATGCTTTGCTAATGTCGCATTTGAATAAGGGTTTGTATGTAGTCTTGGAAATAACAAGTGAATTTATGTTTCTTTCGTAAATCTGGCCGTCAACACTTCCATGAATTTCGATGGTAGCTGTCCCGTCCTCAGAAGCACGCATATAACCTGGCTTAAGATCTGGGAATTCTTGTTTTACCACTTTAAATACTTTATCCCAATGTACAGCAACGGTTGCATCTTCTTTCTTATCTATGATTACATCAGCCTTAAAATCATTAGGGGCTTTAATGTTAAACCATTGCATCAGTTTAGGTTGCAAGCCTAGCCAGGCACCGGAACACGCGATTACAAAATTGAAAGCCAGTGCACTTATACCTAATATTTTATGCCAGTCGGCCATTAAAATGCGCAAATTCTTCTTTCGGATTTTTGGATAAGGTTGCTTTTTCATGAAGTTTCCATAGATCAGAAAGCCCGTAATGGTAACTATTACAAAGGCTACTCCAGCCAAACCCACCAGTTGCCGGCCCCAAAAACCTTCATACAAACGGACATGCATTTGCCTTAGGTAATTGGCTAACGAATTTTGTCGGTCGCGACTGCCCAGGATTTTGTCCTGCACTGGATCAACAAACAGAGAATAGGACTGGCTTGATGCTTTGTCTTTGCCTTTTACAGCAAAACTGAAAGTAGCGATGCCTCCTGGCTTGTCGGGCATTTCGACCAGTAAACCACTCATCTTGGGATATTGCTTTTTAGCTTCGGCAAAAGAGTTATCAATTTTCGGTAGCGCAGGTGTTGCTTGAGATGCGGTATAAACCGAATAATAACGCCTTTGGACCCAGCCATCGATTTCAGGGATGAATACCGCGACTGCACCGGTAAAGCAAAGAATACCAATCACAATGCCTGTGTACAAGCCCGCCCAATGGTGGATTTTCCAGAGCAAATTGTGCCCTTTTTTATCGTTATTATTCGGTTTCATTAGAATGTATAGCCAATTCCAATCATGAAATTTCTTGGTGCACCCGGATACAATCTATTAAAATCATATCCACCCACCCAGTGGGTTTTGTTGAACACGTTGTTCAGGTTACCCGAAATTTTGAACTTATCGATATTATAATATAGCGCTGCACTGAATAGTGTATACTCAGGAAGTTCCAATATCGTATTCAGGGTGTTTCTTTTGCCGGTGTAGTTTACTCCAGCGCCTATCCCAAGACCTTTTAGGTCAGGATTCAGAAATGTGTATTTTGCCCATAAACCGCCTTGTGCTTTTGGAGCGTTGGCATTCAACAGGCCTACATTTTCAGGTTTGTCGCTTTTAGTGGTTTCAGCTCTGCTGATTGCAAAGTTTGCTGTAACACTGAAGTTTGGCATAATGGTACCATTGACGTCAATCTCTATACCCTTAGCGCGTTGCTGGCCTTCTTGTCTGAGTTCTTCGGTGTTTCCAGGGTTACCTGCATTGATTAATACATTGTTCTGCTCTATGCGATAAAACGAAAGATTGGCAGAAAGTCGTTTCTCAAAGAATTCAGTTTTTGCACCCACTTCATACATGTTGCTGATTAGGGGATCAAATGGACCGCCGAATCTAGCTGGATCTCCAATCTGAGCAACACTTTGCGGCTGATAACCTTCAGCATAAGTACCATAGAAACTTACCTGATCGAAAGGTGTATAGACCAAACCAACTCGAGGTATGAGCGCCTTTTGCTCTACCTTTTTCTCATCCGATTTTTTATATCTGTTGATATCTGTATAGTATTCTTGTCTTAGGGCCAACAAAGCCTGGAATTTGCCAAAGCTGATCTGATCCTGGATGTAAATTCCATGAACATAATATTTGGCAGGATCAGTTTGAGAAGAGGAATTGATGTAGCCGGAAATTTCAGAAATGGAATAATCAGGATTGACCAGATCGAAGTGTGGTACATTTGGCAGTGGGTTTCCCGATTTTTTATCATAGATAAATTCTACGTAAGAGGGATTTGGTTTTTCCGGAGTAGGAGGAAGCTGGAAATTCGCAACCGTTCCGTCTACTCTTCTATAGCCCGTTGCATTATAGTTAGAATTACCTATAGGTGATTCATTTTGGATATAATCGTATCCTGTAACTACTTTATGTTTTAAAGGACCTGTATTGAAGTCGGTAACAAAATATGCGGTAATATTATCGCTATAATTTTTTCCTTGTCTGCGGATGGTCTGCATTTCCATCTTTGTAGGGATTGAAACTCCGGCAGCATCTACTGCATACCGGTTTGAAGTACGGTGTTCCAGCAAATCCTCATCATACATGAACTTCATATAAGATGCATTGAAAGTTACGTTTTTGGTGATTTTTCTTTGTAGTGATGTAGTAACGTATAAGTTCGTTTCATTCTCGAAATCATTTCTTTTTCCAAGAGCAAAAGAAATAGGGGTAGAGTTAAGATCAGTTCCGGCAGTAGCGCCAAATATAGGCTGACCACGGTCTAAGCGACTCTTTGTTTTAGAATACACGAAATCGAAATTCACCTGCGTTTTATCATCTGGGATGAATGAAATTGAAGGTGCAATAACAATATCCTCGCCACCTTGTAATACCCGGAACGACTCTGCGTTTTGGTAAGCAAGGTTCAGGCGGTAAAGTAAAGTCTTGGTATCATTCATAGGGCCTGTAAAATCCGCCATCAGCCTGTTGGTATTATAGCTTCCTGTAGCGAAATTGATTGATTTACGTGCCTCATCCAGTGGCTTTTTAGTTACTGTATTTACGGTACCTCCGGGATCTGTATTGGCAAATAATGCGGAGGCCGGACCCTTGATTACCTCTATCCGCTCTACGTTTGGAAGTAATGGCTGACTCCAGCTGCTGGTAGGGGTTCTTAGACCGTTAATTAATGCGTTGCTTGATCGGAATCCCCTTAAAGAAATATCATTATTATAGTAAGAAAAGTGAGTAGCACCGCTGATGTTTTTGATAACATCACTTGCTTTAAAAGCTTGCTGATCGTCTATCACCTCTTTGGTTACATAACTGATTGCCTGTGGTACATACCTAAGCGGGGTTTCCGTCTTAGTTCCGGAAAAGGATTTGGTATTCTTATACGCCTGTTCCTTCCTTCCGGTTATCTCCACACCTTGCAATTCGTTATCTTTATTCTCCAATTGGATGGTCAATTGTGTTTTTCCATTTTGAAGGTTAAATCTGGTGTTTTGTGTTTCATAGCCAATATAAGAAGCAATAAAGCTATAAGAGCTGGGCGTAAGATCGGAAAACTCGAAATGACCATCCTGATCAGTGATCTGAATCAAATTCATTTCTACCAATTTAACGGTGGCTCCAGGAATAGGTTTGTTGGATTTGTCGGTTATTTTGCCATTTATGCTTAGCTGGGCTGATGCTACCTGAGCAAATAGTGACAAACAAATAAAAGAGAGCGCAGCGTAAAGTATCCTCATATAAAGCTTATTTAGATCAATTAAAAATAATGATCAAATATAAGAAGAGTTTTAATATTAGCAACATTGATTGTATTACATTTCAAACAGTTTTAGAGTGGCTTAGTCCTTAAGGAATTATAGATTTATACTTGCCGTAATAGATTTTAGCTATCGAAATATAGAATTAAATGATTGTGATTATTAGTCCTAATATCATAAATTTATAAATAGTCAGAACACGACTTAGAAACAGTTCAATACCATAAATTGATAAAAATGGAAAAAGAATCAAACGATATCAGTAAATGCCCATTTCATAATGGCAGCATGAAACACAATATTGGCGGTGGCGGCACCAGAAACCGTGACTGGTGGCCCAACCAATTAAAGTTAAGCATCCTGCGTCAGCACTCCTCGTTATCGAACCCATTGGGTGAAGATTTCGACTATACTGAGGCTTTCAAAAGCCTTGATCTCGAAGCAGTAAAAAAAGACCTTCATGCACTTATGACTGACTCCCAGGATTGGTGGCCGGCAGACTTCGGACATTACGGTGGCTTGTTTATTCGCATGGCATGGCATAGTGCCGGTACCTATCGTGTGGGTGATGGCCGTGGTGGTGCTGGTGCTGGGCAGCAACGTTTTGCCCCGCTTAATAGTTGGCCAGATAATGTGAGCCTTGATAAAGCCCGCAGGCTACTTTGGCCTATTAAACAAAAATATGGTAATAAGATTTCATGGGCCGATTTAATGATTCTTACCGGAAATATAGCACTCGAATCAATGGGCTTTAAAACATTTGGTTTTGCCGGTGGGCGCCCAGATGTATGGGAGCCGGATGAGGACGTGTATTGGGGTTCTGAGCGTACCTGGCTAGGTGGTGATCTGCGTTATGGACATGGATCAGAAGGTGTTGAAGAGAACCACGGAGTAGTAGTGTCTGATGACAATGCAGACGGTAAGATCCACTCTCGCAATCTGGAGAAACCATTAGCTGCCGTACAGATGGGACTTATCTACGTAAACCCCGAAGGACCTGATGGTAATCCAGACCCTATTGCCGCAGCTAAAGACATCCGTGATACTTTTGGCCGTATGGCTATGAACGATGAGGAAACGGTTGCTTTAATTGCGGGAGGCCATAGTTTTGGTAAGACTCATGGCGCTGCACCAGCTACCAATGTAGGCAAAGAGCCTGAAGCTGTAGACCTGGATATGCAAGGCCTTGGCTGGAGTAACAGTTATGGCTCTGGTAAAGGTGCTGATGCTATTACAAGTGGGCTTGAAGTAATCTGGACAACAACACCAACTCAATGGAGCAATAATTTTTTTGAAAACCTACTTGGTTTTGAATGGCAACTTACTAAAAGTCCGGCTGGTGCCCACCAGTGGGTAGCTAAAGATGCAGGAGATATTATTCCGGATGCATTTGATAGCTCAAAAAAACATGCACCTTCTATGCTTACCACAGACCTTGCCTTAAGGTTTGATCCGGTTTATGAAAAAATATCGAGACGTTTTCTGGAAAATCCAGATGAATTTGCTGACGCTTTTGCTCGTGCATGGTTTAAATTAACTCATCGTGATATGGGGCCTCGTGCACGTTACCTTGGCCCTGATGTGCCTGCGGAAGAACTAATTTGGCAAGATCCTATTCCTGCAGTTGATCATAAGCTAATAGACGAAAATGATATTACGGTATTGAAGACAAAGGTATTAGCTTCTGGATTGAATATATCAGAATTGGTTTCTACTGCTTGGGCTTCAGCTTCCACTTTCCGTGGTTCAGACAAGCGAGGTGGTGCTAATGGTGCACGTATTCGTTTAGCTCCACAAAAATACTGGCAGGTAAATAATCCTGGGCAATTACAAAAGGTATTAGATATTTTAGAAGGTATTCAAAAGGATTTTAATGGTGTACAGTCGGGCGGCAAAAAAGTTTCTTTAGCTGATTTGATTGTTCTAGCTGGTGGTGCAGGAATTGAAAAAGCAGCGAAGGACGCCGGACATACCGTTACGGTGCCTTTTGCATCAGGTCGTGCAGACGCTTCTCAGGAACAAACTGATGTTGAATCTGTGGGTTACCTGGAGCCAATTGCTGATGGTTTCCGCAATTACCGCAAATCAAAAATTCCTGTATCTACTGAAGAATTATTGATAGATAAAGCTCATTTGCTGACCCTTTCTGCACCTGAGTTAACAGTCTTAGTAGGAGGGCTGCGTGCATTGAATACAAATTTTGATGGTTCAAAACATGGTGTGTTTACATCACGCGCAGGGCAGCTTACTAACGATTTTTTTGTAAATCTGCTGGATATGAGAACTTCATGGAAAGCTGTGTCTCAAGATAGAGAACTCTATGAGGGTAGTGATCGTACTACTGGTGAGATAAAGTGGACCGCAACTCGTGCAGATCTTGTGTTTGGCTCTAACTCAGAATTGAGGGCTATTGCTGAAGTATATGGAAGTGCCGATGCTCAAAGTAAGTTTGTGAAAGATTTTGTAGCGGCCTGGAGTAAAGTAATGAATTTAGATAGGTTTGATTTATTGTAATTGTTCCACTCGAAATGTTAAATCCCTGTAGTCACCAGACTACAGGGATATCGATCCATATATCGAAATATTAAAAATTTTTCCATAGTATAACTCAAATTTTAGTTCATGTTCTGCATTAAGAAGCGTTTATACTAATAGCTTTTCAATGAAGGTGAAACTCTTTTTTCTGCTGGTAAGGCCTTAAATTCTTTATATGCAGCCATTAGATAAAACTTCATATCATCATCATCCATCTTGTCTAGCTTTTTGATTGTTGGTCTATAGAGCACCATAAAATAATCCAGCTCATCTCCGGCAAGCGGAGTTAATGTTTTAACTACTTTTTCATTAAAGCGTTGATCGATCTTGCGCTCGGTTTTCTCACGTTCTAATTTCCTTTTAAACCGCCTGGCAAACTTTCCCTCCCGACTAAAATACCTGGAAGGAGAGAAAATGAATGGTTGGTTCTTTGCCAGTTTAATTGCCTTTGCTTTTCTATATACATCTGCATACTGGACTTCAGGATTAAATGCCTCGGCCCTGATTTCTACCGTATGGAGAAACCTGTTGTTCAGCGTCATATACTTACGTATGGGCTTTGCATTTATCAAAAACAGGGTGTCGGAAAAGTAACCAGGCTGATTAAAAATTAATATTTGATTAGGAATAGCTCTAATATTAAACTCGCCTTTGGCATTAGTGATTACCTTTTCTTTGGAAGTAGCATTCGTCACTTCTACGTTTTCTAACGTGAGGCGTGAATCTCTGTCAACCACTGTACCAGTAACAACTTGAGCTGAAACCTGTTGGATCAGAAAGAATTGTAAAACTAAAAGGAGAGCTTTCAAACGCATATCTAAAGTTATGCAATTATGATGGTTTACTTTTCGAATCCATTGAGCGTCAGGTGTTAAATAGTGTTAAAGTCGAATGATATAATCGGTAACTTCAAATACTATTAACAACATTGTCTAAATCAACCCCTAAGAAAGTCTATTATACACCTCCGATCGATCTGTGTTTGTCTGTAATTTTGAATTAGAAAGCATCTGGCAAATGATGCAGGAATATATTTTTTAGATAATAATTCTTACGACTATGAAAAATGAAGATTTCACAACAACGATTTTAGTTGATGCCGCAGCACCGGATGTTTTTAGTGCTATTAATAATGTACGTGGCTGGTGGTCTGAAAATATTGACGGAGACACAGACAAACTTAATAGTGAGTTTTTATATCATTACCAGGATGTCCATCGCGCCAAAATGAGGATCACTGAGTCTGTTCCCAATAAAAAAGTGGTTTGGCATGTGCTCGACAACTATTTCAAATTCACCAAAGATGAGACAGAATGGAAAGACACTAATGTGGTTTTTGAAATCTCTGAAAAAGATGATAAAACGCAATTGAAGTTTACACACCAAGGTTTAGTGCCAGATTATGAATGTTTTAATGTTTGCCACGATGCATGGACACATTATATACAAGATAGTTTGAAAAATCTTATTTTGACAGGTAAAGGTGATGCAACACCTAAGGATGTAGAAGAGGGAACTCTTAAAACACAATTGCCAGCGAATGATCTTTCAGCAGAAGAAATAGCCACAAAAAGGATATATCACAAATTACTTATTGAAGCACCGGTAGAAAAAGTTTATGGTGCCTTAACCACCCAAAAAGGCCTGTCAGGCTGGTGGACACCTGAAACAATTGCAAAACCTGAAGTTGGCAGTGTTGCGAGGTTTGCATTTGGGTCGAGCTATTTTAAAGAAATGGAGATAACCGAGCTTAAACCATACAGTAGCGTAAAATGGCTTTGCCTTAAAGCATACGAAGAGTGGGTGGGTACCACGATTACTTTTGAATTGGAACCTCATCGTAAAGGATCTTCGCTATCTTTTCATCATGATGGGTGGGCCGCATATACCCCTGAATTTGCCGGCTGCAGTTTTGACTGGGCGCTTTTTCTGAGGAGTTTGAAATTGCTTTGTGAAACTGGCAAAGGGATGCCATATCCGGATTTTAATAAGTAAAAGTCATTGAAAATTCTGTGCCAGTAATGGCACAGAATTTCAACAAAGCCGATTTATTTTCCTTTCAGTTTGTCTGAAAAAAGTTTCATATAAAATCCACCAACCACACTTCTTGCTTTAAAGTTGTCGCGGATACCGGTATTGGAGTCATAAAAATCGTTCAAAGGAACGCGCGATTCCGTTTCGATGGCGTGTCTGTAAACCGGTTTTACCAATGCTTCAAATTCCTTCTCCGTTGAAGCAAAAGTCGCTGTCCATAAGATCCAGTCATTTTTAGTATATGCCTTTCTGCTGTCCAACGGTAAACCGAATTTGTTTTGCTTTGTCAGGTAATATTTAATTTCGGTATCATAAACCTTCTGTGGAAATAAGTTCAGACCCAAAACTTTATCCCATACGAGGTTATACTTCTGGCTCCAGGTGTTTTTGTTATCAAAAGTCAAGGCATAATGATCACCCGCGTCAGCCATTTCAATCCATTTAGGAACCATGCTCTCAGCTATTGCTCTGTATTTCTTGGCAATTTCGGTGTAACCCAGTGTCTCTGCCATTTGTGCATAGCTGGCAATTCCTACAATTGCTTTTACTGATAAGTTTGCATTTCTTGCCAGGTGGCCTGCAAAATCATCCGTACACAACTGCGTTTTAGGATCCAATCCTTCTTTGGTCAGGTAATCTGCCCAGATAGTCAAGGTTTCCCAATGCTTTTTTGCATAGTTTGCATTACCCTGTGCCTTGGCAATCGCTGCCGTAAGGATAATCATATTGCCCGATTCTTCAACTGGCATCGGCTCCCCGTAAGTTTGGCCGTTAGCCAATGGGTATGTACCCAAATCGTGTGCGGCCCATGGATGAGGATATTTGCCGCTTTCGCTGAAATAAAATATACCGTTCAACATACCTTGCAGTAAAGCAGGATTGTAAATCAGATAGAGCGGGGCAGAAGGGTAAGTTACATCAACAGTATTGATGAATCCACCACTGTTGTTTTCTTTAGATAACCATAAGATTTCACCCTCAGGACTTTTTACTAAGGTGTGTGCTGCAATACTCTGACGATAGCCGAGTATGCACAGGTGTGCATATTCCTTGCCACCAGATTTAAGTGCATCTGCATATACTTCTTTGTTAAAAGTCTCACATTTTTGCATTACCTCTTTATACTGGTTAGCTGCATCGGTCAATTGACCTTCCATGGTCTCCTTCCCAGAAGTGTTCCACCAAGGTCTCAGGTCTCTCTTAAAATACTGAATTGCATAAACCTCGTCATAACCGAGCTCAACAAAACGCACTACTGGTGTTTGTCCAACAGTTCCAAAAGGAACAACTGTATTTAATGCAAGGGATTTGCCGCGAGAGGCTGTCGAAGCTGAAGATCCGTTTCTGAAAGCATCAGCAGCAGAACTGCCGTTGGTTATAAACTGTACCGCGTTGCTGGATTTAGGAGCAGCTACGTAGAAATAACCCCAATCGATACGCATATCATCAGCGCCTTTTTGAAGAATCGGTTGTTCTACCGTACCTGCTTTCAGGATCGACAATTTAGCTGTTGAGTATTTTTTTGCACTAATTTCCTGCGAAGGTTTATATACTGCGATGTTTGAAGAAGCGCTTAGAAAAACTTTTACTGAGTGTGTTTTCTTGTCGTTTGCTTGTACATTATAAGTGATGTAAGAAACAGGACGGGCCAGTAATCCTAAATCATTCAAGAGCAGAGGCGAAGTAAAGGTGACTTTAAGATCTACTTTACCACAGGTAAAATCGTAGATCGTTTGTGTAGCAGTGACCTCTACATTTTTCTGATTTGCCAATTGAATCTTGGCCGCATTGTCCTTCAGTTTATCTGCCAAACCAAAGTCCAGATACCTGCCCCCTGCTGAGTTGGCCAGGTGTATGGCGATCACGTTCTGGCCGGTTTTTAGATCACTTTTGTCTAATGGGAAATACTGGAATGTATTGGTCCAGCCTTCTTTTTGATAAACCTTTTTGCCATTTAAATATACTTCAATATTGTCATCATGGTTCATTTTTAACAGCAGTTCATTAATGCTGGCAGTATTAGCAATATTAAATACTCTTCTTACCCAAATGTCATTAGATTTCCAAAGTGTTTTTACTTGTTTGGCATCATCTCCAATAGGAGCCGAGCCCGATTTCCAGTCGCTGGCAGCATATGTAGCAGACTTCCAGTCGCCCTGAGGTGCCGTTTCAGTGTATTTTACTGTATAAGGAGTTTCATCGGAAGTACCGAGTATAGTTTTATAGTTTGCCTCTTCCTTACCCAGGAAGCGATAGATATTACCGTCTACATTGATCAGGCCCAGGAGTGAATGATCTGCACCTGTCCAGTGAGTGGTAGTAGATGCATTGAGCTGGTCGGTATTTGACCAGATACTGAAATTAGGATTGTGCGTGATTAACGGGTAGGATGGAGCTTTCCTATCCTGGGCCTTGGTTTGGCTTATTGCGAAAAAGCAAGCCAGTAAGCCCAGGACTTTTAATTTGTTGGATTTGTTCATTTTTGTGTATATAGTTGATTTGTATTGTTAATTTGGATTGTAAAATTAAGGGATTGAAGTTTGTTGGGACTGTGCTTCTGTATCAAGTTTTCGCGTATGCGTCTCAATTTCCGTCTATTTTGAGGACTGGCAATAGGTATTGCCCCATTTATTTAACAACTCAATAATCGGAACAAGGGTTAAACCGAGCTCACTCAACTTATATTCTACTCTTGGTGGAGATTCTGCATAAACCGTCCGTAAAATGATGCCATCACGCTCCAGCTCGCGCAATTGTGTGGTAAGCGTAGCCTGGGTAATATCAGGCATCTTCTTTTTAAGTGCTCCAAAACGTTTCGGACATTCCAATAAAATAGCATTCAGGATCAGCAGCTTCCATTTACCGCCAATAATACGAAGCACTTTTGTCATCGGGCAGTTATATTCGCCGGTTTCCTCTTTTGCAAATGGCTGTAAATCAATATTCGTATCTTTTTTCATACCTGGTATCTTTTTTAAAACTACTTGTGGACCTGTCTCAAAGACTTCAATTTTGCTGACTAATTTAACCAAAAATGAGCAGACAAATTTCAAAATGGTTTCTATTGACAATTATCTCATCTTCTATTTTTTTAGCAGTTATTGATATTTTTATTGTTAATGTAGCCCTACCCTCAATACGTAAAGGCATTAATGGTTCTGATGGTGACATCCAACTCGTTATTGCATTATACCTGCTTGGCTATGCGGCCTTTCTCATCACTGGAGGGCGGGCGGGTGACCAATTCGGGAAGAAAAGGGTTTTTCTGAGTGGAATGATTGCTTTTACCGTTGCTTCTGCCTTTTGTGGCATTTCTCAAACTGCTTTTCAGTTAAATCTAGCCCGTTTGCTGCAGGGCATCAGTGCCGGCTTTATGATTCCCCAAGGTATTTCCTATATCCAGGTGCTTTTTCCAGATCCTTTGGAACGTATAAAAGCTATTAGTATTTATGGAAGTATTGCCGGCTCAGCGTCTGTTATCGGACAATTTTTAGGTGGTCTATTGCCCGATCTGCATTTCATTGTGGCAGGCTGGCGCCTTCTTTTTCTGATCAATGTTCCCTTGGGACTAGCTTCAGTTTTGCTTGCAGTAAAGTTCCTGCCAAGCCGGAACAGTCAGGCCAAAGAGAAATTCGATTATTCAGGGGTGCTGCTCCTCACATTAACTTTAATGGCTTTAATCTACCCCTTGATCCGCGGCAGGGAGTTAGGCTGGCCACTTTGGAGCCTGCTTTGTCTCGCAGGATCTTTGCCATTGTTACTTTGGTTTGTTTATGATCAGAAACAAAAACTCAACCGAGGAGGATACCCCCTCATCGACATGAAACTGTTCGCCTTCAAAGATTTTAACATAGCACTTTGGGCTGTATTGTTTTATTTTATGGTACAGGATTCTTATTTTCTGCTCAATGTGATCCTGTTGCAAACAGGATTTGGAATTAGTTCTACAGAAGCGGGTCTGTTCTTTGTATTGCAGGGGCTTGGTTTTGTGGTTGCATCCCTGATTTCAATTCGGCTGGTACCCAGATATGGAAAAAAAGTATTACAGGGTGGAATACTGATCATGATTATTGCCAGCGCGTTGCATATCGTTGTATTCAATTCGGTCGACATTAACCGGTTTATTGCTTATCCTGTTCTGTTTATATATGGGCTTGGTTGTGGTTCGGTGCTTCCATCATTGATGACAATGGCATTAAAAAGCATACCTACAAAATTTGCCGGTGCTGCCTCAGGTACTTATGCCACTTTTCAGCAAACCGCTATTGCACTCGGTATTGGAATTATTGGTGGCTTATTCTTTTCTCTGGCAGGTGAAAAACCTTCTGCTATTACTTATTTAAAAGCTTACCAGACCGCCATGTCCGTCAATATGTTCTTGCTTGTTTTAGTAGGTTTGTTTTTAGTATTGCTCCCCGAAAAGAAAGCCGTGGCTGCAAGTGCAAACTTCTCCCATTAATCGTTGATGATTAATTTATAACCGACTCCACGAATATTTACAATTTCAATATTTGTATCGTGCTTTAAATGTTTGCGTAATTTGGTAATAAACACATCCATACTTCTGGCAGCAAAAAAATTGTCCTCTCCCCAAAGATAGTCTAAAGCTAATTTTCTGGCTAGCACCTGATTCTTGTTCTCAATCAGCATCTTTTAATAAGGATGCTTCACGAAAAGACAGCTTTACACTTTCATTACCTAATGTTAATTCCTGTATGGTGTTGTTAAATTCATAATTGCCAATACTAAAATTTTCAGTTGGCAGGCTTGTTTTGTGTTTCTCTGAACGACCTAATAACGACTTCACCCGTACAATAAGTTCTTCCATACTAAAAGGCTTTTTCAGGTAATCGTTGCAGCCCAATTCGAATCCTTTGATTACATCTTCGGTCAATGACCTCGCTGTTAGAAAAAGAATTGGTACTGCGGTATCAATCTTTCGGATGTCTTCGGTTACCGAGAAGCCATCTTTTTCGGGCATCATCACATCCAGAATACAGATGTCTGGTTGAAAACTTCGGAAAACTGAATAAGCCTTAATCCCGTTTTGCACCCATGATACCTCAAAATCTCTTGTTTCGAAACTTTCTTTTATGATCTTTCCTAAAAAGGGTTCATCTTCTGCTAATAATATCTTCAATTTAACCATTTTGATGTTTCATTGTTATACAGGCACTGTAATGATAAAAGAAGTGCCTTTAGCTATACTACTTTTTAGTTCAATGGTGCCATTATGTTTTTTTACAATCCCCGCAACATAATTTAATCCAAGACCAAATCCCTTTACATTGTGAAGGTTGCCTGTAGGAACACGGAAAAAGCTATCAAATACCTTATCATGATATGCCTCAGGAATGCCGATGCCATTGTCTTCGATGACTATCTCCAGCAAGCTTTCATCGGCATTTAATCCATAGGTGATCTCGATCTCAGGAGGTTCATCTGTATATTTTAGACTATTGTCGATCAGGTTATAGATTACATTTGAAAAATGATCTGTGTCTATCATAGCTTCAGTTTTTCCTGTAATGGGTCTAATGGATAAGCTTGCTTGTCGTTGCTCAAGCTGGGGTCGCATATTGGTTGCCACATCATTTATGAGTTTGCCAATGTTCTTTTTTTGCAGCTACCTCAAATACTATTGCTTCAAGAGAGATAACCAATAATATCTCAAGTACAGTATTGTTACCTTATACAAATGATGTAAGTGCATTTAGTGCAAGTGCAGGGTTCAGTAAATATATTTTTGCATTGGGGGCAACAACAGGAATTAAAGCAACATGGGGTACCACACGTTTTAATCAGTTTCTTAATGAAACCTTGTTGCCTTACAAGAATATTGCCTTTACCATTCAGCCAAGTATAGAAGTTCGCTTATGGGATCAGATCAGCTTGAAATACGAAGGTTCAGGGTCGTGGATTACAAGCAACCCTTTAAACAGTACTTCTGCGGGTAATCAATATAGCCAGCGCATCCGTCAATTTGATCAAACATTTAGCTTGGGCTATTCTCCAATTAAAAATACCTTTTTACGACTCAGTAGCAGGCACCAGTATACAAGTCAGCAACGAATGGAAGATATCCGTTACTTCTTTGCTGATGCGAACATTAGGTATAAAATACAAAAATGGCGGACAGATATTGAACTGGATATTACAAATCTTGCAAATATTAAAGCGTACAATACCTACAGTCTATCTGCCAATCAGTTCGGGTATAACCATTATAATCTAAGAGGAAGGATGACAGTACTTAAGTTTTTATTTAATATTTAGATGCTGGATGATACCAGGACAGATCTCTCTATGGGCATCAGTTTTAAAATAAAGTTAATATTCTAAACCAAGTTTAGTTATTTTTACAATAAATTGAATCCACGATCATCAGATTTTTTATAAATGTCAAAAGCAGCACTCATTGAAGGAACATTTCTGCTGGAGAAGATACCGGGTAAAGGCGGGTGGACGTATGTGAGGCTCCCGGGAGTTAGCTCAGATTATAGAGGGAAATTTGGGACTGTTAAGGTGAGTGGTACTATCGATGATTATGAATTGATTAACTATGGTTTGATGCCCATTCGGGACGGTGGACTGTTTCTTCCGATAAAAGCAGAGATCAGGAAAAAGATAGGCAAAAAAGAAGGTGATAAAGTATACGTGCTATTATACGCAGATGCTGAAGATATACCTATGGCTATGCCCGAAGATCTTTTAGTATGCCTTCAGGATGAACCTGAGGCTTATCAAACTTACCAGAGCTATACTGAAACTGAACGCAAAGCTTTCCTCGATTGGATCGGAGCAGCAAATCAGGATGAGGCACGGGTACGACGCATTGCCCAGACAATAGATATGCTATTGAATAAGCAAATTGTCAAATATTAGCCGGTTGTACTTTAAAAACCCAAGTAATGTTATGATCTTTATCGTAATATGAAAGACTATATTTTTGAAATTCAACTTAAAGTGAGGGATTATGAATGTGATATACAAGGGGTCGTAAATAACGCGGTGTATCAGAATTATTTGGAGCATGCAAGGCATGAGTATCTTCATTCGAAGGCAATTTCATTCAAGGAACTGACGGAAAAAGGTATTTTATTAATGGTGTCCAGAATAGAAATGGATTTTAAAAATTCCCTCACTTCGGGAGATGTCTTTTCTGTGAAAGTGCGAATTGAAAGACAGGGTGTGAAGATGGTATTTTTTGAAGATATTTACCGCCTGTCAGACAATGCATTGTGCCTTAAGGCTAAAGTCGAAGCGATAGCAAAGATAAATGGTAAGCTTACCCGGGGGGAGATCTTTGATACTTTAAATCTTTAAAAAAGTAGGTAACCATTAAATGATTTTCTTAACCCCTGGAATTAATAAAATAAGTGATCCAAGTACAAAACTGCCTAATACTATAAATGGTGTCACAACCAGAAGTTTTATTGCAGGTTCAATGGCCCAATTTCTTATTGCTAGGGTGAAGTCAACAATACTTTAATCACACTGGCCATTGGATGGCGTGGATCTGGTAAAGAAAAAATATCAATAAATTTGTGTATATATAGAATGTTGTTAATATTTATGGTGATTTAAGTTAAATAACTTGTGTATTTTTAGTTTTTGTGATTTTATATGTGTTTTTAGGTGCATATTTGTGTTTATATTTGTTTTTTTTAAAAAATAATAAGTATTTTAAGGTTAATAACTTGTAGTATTTCATGATTGTTTATGAATGTTGGTATAAAATCATCAAAATTCGGCCATCAGGAGATAAGATATGGTGATTGTATGTGAAAATTAGATGATAAATTTAAACTTCTATTAACGAAGTAAACAACTAAATTTATGCATCAAAATTTTACCAAAACCACAACCAAAGTTTTATTTGGATTTTTTTTCTATCTGTTAATTCCTTGGCAATCCTTTGCACAGAGCAACCTTACAGGTACAGTCCTGGATGAAAGTGAAAAACCCATTCCAGGTGTTACCATAATGGAAAAAGGGACTAAGAACGGGACAATGACAAATGCTGAGGGGAAGTTCTCTTTAAGACTTTCTAAATCAAATGCCATTGTTGTCGTAAATATGATTGGCTACGAATCCAAAGAGTTGTCTGCAGAGGGCAAGACGACACTGAATTTTAAACTCAAGGAAGACAACCAAACACTGAGTGAAGTCGTGATGGTTGGGTATCAAACCATCAGCAGGAAGAAATCTACGGCAGCAATTTCCAGCATCTCTGCTAAAGAATTAGCGAATTTACCAACCTCAAGTTTCGATCAGCTTTTACAGGGCCGTCTAGCAGGGGTTAACGTTCAGAATTTCACAGGATCTCCGGGTGCTGCTCCTACCGTTGCCATAAGGGGTAACTCACAAATCAGCAGGGGTTATGACGAATACAATGTAATAAATTCTCCTTTATATGTAGTGGATGGAGTACCACAACCGTCAGAAGAGTTTGTTGGCCCTGGAACGGGAACCGGAACAAACTACCTGGCTGGCCTAAACCCCACAGACATTGAGACAATCGACGTCTTAAAAGATGCTTCGGCAGCGGCAATTTATGGATCAAGGGGGGCAAATGGAGTAATTATGATTACGACCAAGAAAGGCTTAAGTGGTGAGCCAAGAATTACCTTGGACACCTACGCCGGAATCGTAGAACGCCCGGAGCTACGAGACGTTACTCTTGGCGCCGAGGAGCGAAGACAGAAGATGGAAATCCTGCGTAGACAATTGACTTATGCAGATCAAAGAAATCTTCCGGCAATTTTAACAGACAGCTTGAATCCTGCGTACAACGCAAATACGGACTGGCAGGATCTTTTTTATCGAACCGGTAAAATTAGCAATATTGATTTGGGTGTTAGCGGCGGAAGCGAAAGTGGAATCGCCTATCGTTTTAGCGGAGGAGTTTATAACGAAGATGGAATTGTGAAAGGAACAGGGTTCGGTAGGTATTCTGGCAGGTTAAATTTGACAACACGCGCACTAAAGCAAAAATTACTCATTAATCCAATGTTTTATTTTTCAAGAACGGACCGAGCCAGAGGAAATGGCGATCCAAATGACGTAAATAATCCGGTAAGATTAGGTGCCGGTAACATGCCATCCTCTTTAATCAATTTGTCTCCGGAAAAAGCTGCATTTTATTTAGATCCTACCAGTGGGAATTTGGATAAAAATATCACTAATCAGCTTAGCGTAAACTTTAACCTCACTTATGAGTTTACAAAAAATCTGACTTTTAATTCCCAGTCTTCTTTATTATATAATACCGCAAGAAGAGACAGAAGTTCTACGAGCTTATTAAATAATGGTTTTGGTAACTCATCTTCAAGTTACGCAGACGCCTCCATAACACCTAGAACTTCAAACTACTTCAACTACAATAACCAGTTTGGTAAACACAGTATAAGTTTTGTATTAGGCCAGGATTTAGAATATACACAATTTCAAATTACAGAGGCCGCCGGGTATAACGGATCCTCAGATAATATTCAAACTGTTAGAGGGTATCAACAGTCAAGAATTATCGCATCTTCAGATTACCAGGCTTACGGCCTCGTATCTTATTATGCCAGGGCCAATTACGATTATGACAGCAGGTATCTTTTATCCCTCAGTGCAAGAACAGACGGATCATCAAAATTCGGGGTAAATAATAAATGGGGATATTTTCCTTCTGCTTCCGTAGGATGGATAATTTCTGAAGAGAACTTCATGAAAAACAAAAAAAGCATGATATCTCTATTGAAGTTGAGAGCAAGCATAGGACGTTCCGGTAGTTTGCCCAATGCCGATCAAAATTATCTTCAGTACAACCTATATAGCGTAAATAATGGTAATTATTTTGGTAGTAATGCGACTTCGTATAATGGCATAACTTCTATAACCCCTAATTTTACGAATGGTGCAGCACAAAAGAGTTTAAGTTGGGCAAAAGTCACGCAGTGGAACATTGGTACTGATATCGAATTAAACAACGGCAGGTATGCATTATCTCTTGAAGCCTATAATAAAGAAGGGTCTGATCAGCTTTTTGACGTGCTTCTTCCTGTCACTACAGGATACGATTTGGCCACCACGAATGCACTTGGTATACGTAATTCGGGCTATGAATTGACATTCAGAGGAACCCCTATTGAAGGAGCTGTAAGATGGAGTACATCCTTTAATATTGCGTATAATAAAAACAGGATCATGAACTTGCCTAACGGAAACAGGGATCTTGTTTTCAATGGGGATAGATTTGATAAATCTCATATTCTTTCGGTGGGCGGCCCAATCAATGGGTTTTACTTATATAAAACCAAAGGTGTTTATTCAACCATAGGTGATGTTCCGGTAAATCCACTAACGGGAACCAAATACAGCAGTCAGGGAGAATATGGTGCAGGAGATTTCTGGCTAGAAGACCTTGATGGAAATTATATGGTTGATGTTTTCAATGACGGCGTTAATCCAGATAAATTACCGATTGGCGATCCAAATCCGAAATGGACTGGCGGTTTTACCAACACCGTTACTTATAAAAACTGGACGTTGAATGTCTTTGCAACTTTTACGTTCGACCGTGATGTGTTAAACTTATTTGAGTCCGATAGTTTTGCAAATTCTCAGGATGGAAATGCAGTAGGTAACTTCGCAAGTTATTCAACACCCGACTTTAGTAAAATTAAGATCTGGAAACAGCCTGGAGATCAGGCAGCCTATGCAAAATATGACATCGGTACTTACAGATACTATTACACTTCTGCTCAAACCTTTTTTCTTGAAAAAGGAGGGTACTTAAGAATAAGGAGTGTGAGTTTAAACTACGACCTTTCTCCAAACGTATTGAGAAAAATAGGCTTTGGCAAAATAAGGATCTTTGGCGTTGTAGATAATTTAGCCATGTTCCAGCAATCTAATAAATTACCAGACGCAGAGGCTGTTAATGGATACGGAGAATATAAGGGTAGCGGGTATCCAATACCTAAGAAGTATACATTAGGTCTTAATCTTCAATTTTAATTCGAATAATGATGAAAAACATAGTTAAAAATTTTGGTATTGCAGGCTTGTTAGTAGCTATGGCGGCAACCAGTTCCTGCAAAAAGCTGCTTACTCAAGAACCTAAGAATTCGACATATCAACAGGTGTTCTGGAAAACCGCATCAGATGCGCAAAGTGCCATTGCAGGTAATTACGCTTTATTGAGGAATGCTTTTACCGATAAAGAAAACAGATATTATATGTATGGTGATGCCATCGCCAAAAACTATTTTACCATGCAATATAATGGTGACGGTTTAGAGGGTATACAAAATGGAGACTTCACCTTTCAGTACAACTTGAATACACTCGGTAACTATACAAATTATTACAAATCAATTGCGATGTCAAATATTGCATTGGCGAATATTGACAGGATGACTTTAGATCAGTTGAAAGATGCCGAAAGCCCTTCGCAATTCAAGAGAAATATGATGGGGCAGGCATATTTTCTTCGTGCCCTGAGTTATTTCGCTATAGTTAGGGTTTGGGGAGATGCGCCAATTGTAACGGAGGCATATGATGATCCCATTACAGCACCGCAATTGCCAAGGAGCAACAAAGTACTGGTGATGAAGCAAGTTGAAGAAGATTGCCATAAAGCCATTGAACTATTGACATGGACTTACTCCAACACCGTAGACGCGAAAGTAACAGCGAATAGGGGCTCCGTTTATGCTCTTTTAGCGCACCTTTACCTATGGAGGGCAACAATGACTGATCCAGCGACCAACACACCAGATTTAACGGATGTAAATAGTGCAGATACGGCCATTAATGTTTTACTGTCGAGGGGCGGGTATCGCAATACGATTATTACTCCGGCTGATTCTGCCAAGTATAAAGATACGTTCATAGGAAGATCAAGTGAAGGGATCTTTGAATTCAATATGAGCGAAAATACACTGGAAGGATCTGCTGCAAATATAGGCACGAGATTTCTCAATAGTAGCTACATCAATAACTACCCAAGTGAAGGAAGATTCTTTGTCGTGCCCCGATATCTGACAGATAACTTCGGTGCAGATACTTCAGACATTCGTTTTCAGAAAGGATTTGCACTGAGAAGCAGTCTTAAACCCATCAGTCTCAAATATGCGAACGTAATCTATCGCAATCCAGGCCAAAAGCTCGAGCCTTACCTGAGTAATAATATGATCATTTTCAGGTTAAGTGACATGCAATTGCTGAAAGCGGAAATTGCTCTATACAAAGGAGATGCAGCTACAGCTACAACAATCATCAATGGTTTCAGAATTAGGCATAGCAGAAGTCCGGAATTGGTCCCTGAAGGAGAGAGTGTAGACTTGGTAATGAATGAATATATCAAAGAGCGAAGTAAGGAGCTGTTTCTTGAAGGTCACTTGTATTATGATTTATTAAGAACAAGAAAATATGACCAGATCATTGACTGGCTAACGGCGGATAGATTTAGAAGAGAAGGCTATTACTTTCCAGTTGATCCGGCATTATTTAGGCAGAATCCAAATTTAAAACAGACCAGTTATTGGTTAGGCAAGGTTTAGCCGAAGTAAATAGAATTTATAAAGCAGAAAAATATGAAAAAATATATAAGTATATGTGCCGTATTTTGTATCCTTAGTGTTGCTTCATGCAAGAAAAATGACTACAAAAACGATGGTGGTTTAAGTAACGCTTATGTTGACATGACCACATATGACTACCTTGCGTCGAACCCACAATTTGATTCCCTTGTTAAAGTGATCGACAAAGCAGGCTTAAAGGACGCAGTTAATGGGGATGTAACATTTTTTGTAACTACAAATTATGGGATCGTTGATTACGTTAGAGCCAAAAAGAACGAGAAAGCACAAGAAACTGGAAATGAGAACTTTGACTTCGGTATCAAGGATATTCCATCACAGGAATTAAGCGATTCCTTAAAGACCTACTTATTTGCAGGAAAAATCAATAGAGATCAGATTACCGTTTCAGGTAAATTGTACAACAGTCTGTTAGGGCCTAAGCCGGACATTCAATATATGATTAAAATGAGAAGGTCTTTCGATTATGGTAATTACATTAACTACGTTGATTATGTAAATTATGTCAAAGTTATTGGCTCAGTTGACGCAGATGAGCTCGATCAGGCAACTATTCCTGATGCGGAGCTAGATCAGTACGTAGAAGTCCAAACTTCTGGACTCATCACCAAAACGGGGATTATCCATGTGCTAAGTGGAAACCACCGGTTGTTTTTTAATGCCATGTCCACTGAATAAATAAATCTACAGAAAATGAAATTCAAATATATAATTGGTTTTACCATGTTGGCAGGCATTGTTGCCTGTAAAAAAATCGAGAAAGGTTTTCAAAGTGATAATGTTCGCTACAAAAACAGTGATTTAATAGCCAAACGCGGATTGATCCTGTACCAATCCGATCAAATTAACGCAGATGGTTCTACACCTCCATATAGCTTTAAATTACTTAATTTAAGAAATCTGGATGGTTCACCTGCGCCACAGGAGTTTAATACAGATTATGAAATTGTAGTGTTTAAGCCTGGACAGTCATTCAATGCTGAAACAGACACTACGATTGAGTTGTTAAATGCAAAAAGAGAGACCGTGAAAAAAAAGCCAATGACTTTTAATGAAAAGAGCGGACAGCTATCTTTCAATAAGGGTTCGGCGAATATTCCACTTGGAAAATATACGTTTGACGTTGAAATGACCAACTCAACCCGCACAACTCTTTTCCCTTCTATTGCTACCATCGAGGTTCAGGACCCACTTCCAGAAGACTTATTTGTCATCACCGACAATGTGGCAAATGCATTTAATGATCAGACAGGTACTTCAGTTGCTCATAAAAATCCGGTTATCACGTGTACAAAAATCTCTTCAGCCGGTGCAAGAGCAATTCTCAAAATGGTCGACAAAAATGGAAAGGTCTTCAATCCAAAAGCAAAGGAAATCATTAAAAGAGGCGACAGGCCTGTATTTGAAAACTACGCGAAATTCAATAAAGTGATTGAAACAGACACTGCCTTGATTTGTGACTTCGAAATTGCTCCATTCCCATTGGTTAAATACGTTACACCATCTACGGATTGGGGATTCCTAATGTATTATAGAATACCTAGCGAGTTTGCAACCATCGATGGGGCACAGTTTGCAGCAGACAAGGGTACATTCTCCGTGAATCCGAGATGGTCATGGCAGTTAAAACTGGAAGGAACTTATGTCATTCAGGTTAAGTTTACAGATGTAACACACAAATAAGATCGCCATAAACGTCTAAAAAGATGACGAGACGAGTTGCAACAGCATAAAACCCATCCATATTCCGATGGATGGGTTTTATGCTCTGGTTTATCAAAATTAACCCGTTTTTAGAATAATGAGGATCAGCTAAATTGCTTTTTGAAAGCTGAAGGAGATAATCCTTTATACTTTTTAAAGATCCTGTTTAAATGACTTTCGTCTGTAAAATTAAGTTCATTGGCGATTTCGTTAATACGCATATCGCTGTGAAGCAACCTTGTTTCTATTAATCGTAGCTTATAATTTGAAATATATTGCTGAAGTGTTTCCCCTGACTGATTCTTAAAATATCTGCCGAGATAACTTAATGAAATTCCAAAGTGTTTACTAAGATGCTGTGATCTAAGCATTTTAGGTTCAAATATATTTTCTTGTATATAATGAAGAATCTTTAATACTGGCTCCCCAGTATTTTCTTGTATATTTTTTGGAAGTTTTAAGGCAATATTCCGAGCTACAACTGTAATTATTGTGTTTACTATCTGTTCAATTATTTTATTGTAATAAAGCTGTTGATTAGTATGTTCTCTTATTATATTCTCAATAAGTGATGCGATTAATGGTTTATCTACTTTATTTTTTAATATGCATCCTGGGCGATGACTTGCATTTTGAAGAATATATTCAATATGGCGGACTGACTCCTGGTCTTTTGACGATTTAGTTTCTATATAATATTTATTAAAACGCAGGAAAAAGAATTGTGTTCTAGTAATTACCTCAAAAGAATGAACATCTTCTGGTGTCAATAGAAAAAGGTTGCCCTTACGATAATTGAATCTGTTATTATTTATGAATTGTATTCCAGTGCCTTCAGCAATATAAATTAATTCAAAAAAACTATTGCTTTTTGGTATAGCATGAAATTTATCCAGCTCTTTCAAATCAATCTCAAATGGTTGATGTAGATTATCTTTTCGCATGGTCTAAATATACTGAATTAATGAAACATTGTACAGTAAACAGATGTCTATAACTGTATAAATTTACCTTCCTAAATCATATAGAAATGAAAATATTAATTATTGGCGCAAAAGGTAAAATTGGCAGCATTATCACTAAAAAGCTGGCCCAGCAGCATGAAATTATTACTGCAGGGAGAAATAGTGGAGAGTTAACAGTAGATCTTTCATCTACTGCTTCAATAAGGGGCATATTTGATAAAATAAAGAAAATTGATGCCTGTGTTTGCGTGGCAGGAGACAGCTATTCTGGTGAGTTATTTGCTATGAATAGGGAGGATTTAAATTTGGGAATCAATAATAAACTTTTAGGACAAGTTAATCTGGTATTGATTGGTCATGACTATTTAAGTGATGGTGGTTCCTTTACACTTATATCTGGGAAGATGGGAGATAAACCTTCTAAATATTCAGCGGGCAAAGCAATGGTCAACGGTGGAATAAATAGCTTTGTGTTGGCTGCGGCATTGGAGATGCCAAGAGGAATAAGAATAAATGTAATTAGTCCTGGTAAAATAGCTGATATACCTAGTGAAGATTTGATTGACGTTTATTTAAAGAGTATTGAGGGTAAAATCAATGGAGAGATTGTAAAAGTAAATTACAACTGATCATCATATCATGAAAAGACTAATTATACTCGTATTTATTATAAGTAACACCTCATTTTGCTATTCGCAAAGTTTAAAATCCATCGATAAAATAGGCGTCCCCAGATGGATAAAGGGAACATGGAAATTAGTATCGGTTGAGAATATTTATCCTAATGGAAATAAGGTATATCCTTATGGTAATCAACCTAAAGGACTACTAATGTTTGACTCAATTGGAAATTATGCTTTACAAATTTTTAAAGCTGTTAGAAGTACGGTTGCTTCTGGTGATAAAAATAAGGCTACACCAGAGGAGAATGCAGCATTAGTGCAAGGGAGTAATTCACATTTTGGAAAATATTCAGTAGATGAAACTGGTCAAATCATTACTTTTAGTATAGAATATGCCTCCTTTCCAAACTGGAACTCTAACAGTCAAAAACGCTCTTATACTTGTACAAATGGAAAACTTAAGTATGTAGTTACAAATACTACACAAGGTGGAGAATCAGTAATAGCAGAAGTTACCTGGGAAAGAGAAAAAGGTACTTAAAATATGCAAACTAAAAACGCTTCTAAAGCATATTTAGAAGCGTTTTTCAAAAATTCTGGTGAACTTGACTGACATTTTCTCGAACCACTTTGTGTCAGATTTAAAACGTATAATTAATTTGGTAGATGAATTAGATGACAAAGAATGAAAGTTCTCTAGTAGAGTTTTTTGTGAATTCACTACTATGGTATATTGCTGATTCTGTAAATTGTCTAAAGCAGTATATTGTTCGTGTTAGGTCGATTATGAAGTCTTTCCCTTCATTATTTTGAGTAAAACCTCATCTCTTTTTTGTCTTGATATTGGAGCCTGACTTCCATCTTCCATGGCAATATATCCACCATCGGTTTTTACATAAGCGGCGATTTTTCGGAAGTTGATTAGGTGAGATTGGTGCGTCCTAATGAAATTATGATTTTCGAGCAATTCCTGATATTCCTTTAATGTTTTACAGACCAGGTACTGTTTTTTATTGTCTAAATAAATATGCGTGTAATTACCTTCGGCCTCGAGCCTGATGATTTTATTGATAGCTAAAAACTCTATTTTATCAGATAAAGGGATGGCGATCTTCTGCTCATCATCTCCTCTGTCTATATTAGCAACCAGCTCTTTTAATCTTTCGTTTTCTTTTTTAGGATTAATTTGTATCGTTGCCTTTTCAACTGCATTGCTCAATTCCAAAATATTAATCGGCTTAAGCAGGTAATCTATGGCGCATACCTTAACTGCCTGTATGCCATACTTGTCAAAGGCGGTAACAAAAATAACTTCAAAATTTTGCTGTCCATTTAATAATTTTAACAAGTCGAACCCAGAAACTTCTCCCATTTCTATGTCCAGAAACAGTAAATCGGGATTTAATTCCCTAATTAATTGAAGTGCTTCAACAGCAGAGCCTGCTTCGGCAATGATGGCTACATTTGGGCAATATTTTAACAATAATTGACGCAAGTTATCCCTGCTTTTCAATTCATCGTCAATTAATATCGCTTTTAAAATTTCCATTAATCTATTGGAATGGTTAACACGGCAGTAACGCCGCTCTCATTTTCCCCTAAATTACTACTTAAATCTAAGTTTCCCACATTCCCATCGATACTGAGCAAGATTAGTCGTTCTTTTAACAGCTTCAATCCAAAGCTTTTATTGCTATTGGCTATATTTTCTTTTAAGCCGATACCATTGTCTTTGATCACGATTTTAAGGTATTTCTGGTCACAGCTAATATGTATAGCAAGGCGTCCTGCATCTCCCTTTTGAGCCAAACCATGTAGAATTGAGTTTTCTACAAGCGGCTGCATGATCATACCAGGAATTTCCATTAATTCGGTATTTACCTCTGGAGAAACTATAATTTCAAATTTAAAGTTAAAGCGCAATTGTTCCAGCTCACAATAGAGTGTAATTGCATCTAGCTCATCTGACAACGTTACGAAAGTTTTTTCCGAATTATTCAGTACCCTGCGCATCAGCAATGCGAACTTCTCCAGATAAACATTAGCTTCTTTATACTGGTTGTTATTAATCAGCGACTGGATGGAATTTAAGGCATTGAACATAAAATGAGGATTCATTTGTGATCTTATTGCTTTGATTTCCAAATCCTTGATTTTGTTTTTTAATAGGGTTTTCTTCTTTAAGTCGGCAATCCTTGCTCTATAAATAAAAAAAATGACGATTGAGGTAAGTAGGATAGAGCAAATGCTCCATCCTATAGTAGTAATTAATGAGGCCTTTTGCTCCTTGGTCATGGCACTCGAATCTATTGCCTTTTTGATCAATTCTTGCATCACTTTAGTATCCCCAGTTGTTGTATCTAATGGGTAAGTGGATATGACCCTAAAATCTGAATCAAAGGTAAATGCTTTGGTCTGCTGATAATAAAGATCTAAATTATTCTGTTTGTCTCTATCATAACTTAACTCGACATAAGTAACATTGGGCAGTTCCTTTAATTTTTGATCAATGGTATCTAATATTGGCACAGCTAATTGCGCAATAACAAAATGAAGCTGACTACCATTTTGCTTTTTAATAAGATCGATATAGCCTTTTAAAACTTTGGAACGATTATTATTTACAATTAATACTAAAGGCTTTCCTTTAAATTGGGTAAGATCAAGAGTGCTTCCGTCTTTTAAGAAGAGTTGCTTAACAGGACTTGGATTTCCTGCCGACCACAACTGCATTGCCCTTGTCCAAAGCTCTGTGATGCGATTTGTAAGTGAAGTATTGCCGCAATTATGGATGAAATCTTCATAATAATTTTTCAACCTTCTTGTACTTTCCGGGTCACCTTTCTGAAGCTCTTTTTCGAACGCTTCAGAAATGGAAAAGTATAAAGGATATCCTTCAAAAGATGCCATAGCCGTTGCGTAACTCGCAAAGAAGCCGTACTGGTCGGCATTTACCATACCTAGTTTTGTTTGCTGATAGGAAAGTAACCATATTAGATAATAGCCATAATACATACCACCTTCTGAACCACTCATTGAAACAGGTAGTGTATCAATACTTAGAAAGAACCCTTTTGGGAACTCATCTAAAAGCCTATTCGGTTTTTGTTTTTTACGGTATTCAGAAACATACATCAGTTTTGTTCCGGCCTGCACATACTTAAAATCTTTTCTGCAATAGTCTAAAATTTCTGAAGAAACACGGTTAGCATATTTTTTTAAAATGCCATCAAAATCTTTTTGTCCCTGTTTTTGAAAAGCTATAAATTCTTTTAGTGATTTAGAACGGTAATTACTTTTATTAACCCATTGGTTGTCAACAACAGCTACCAGATCTTTACTTAATGCCGCTTTCGCCGCTGCATTCCCGCCGAAAGAAACGGTGTTGTAAAAATTCAGTGCATCTGCTTTAACGGTCAGCGTATCTAATGGTTCCAACAGCAGACTAAAAGTTTTAAATCCATCGAATTCATCATCCCCATCAAATTTACCAAAAACCCATCTACGCCTTGTATTTGGGCCTGCCAATATATTTGCACTAAAAGATCCATCTTTATTAAACCTAAAAATTTCTTCACCCCAATCAGTAATTGAGTAAATACTATCTGCCTTAGTTAAATTAGTAATGTTTCCTTTTATGACTGCGTTTCTTAGTAATTTAAAAGACGCCGATTTTAAAACTGCATTAGCGATATTTTTCTCACCAGCAGAGTTTGATAAGTCTACTGTTTTAACTTGGGGCTTGCCCGCAATTAGAGCATTTATTATTGTTTTAGAAATTTGCTTTAAATGATCCATTGGAAAAAATCTATCGACCGACAATTCTGTTCTTGGGGTATAAGATTGTCCTTTAGCATCAATTACTGAGAAGCCGGATTTTGGAGCGGTTGACAATAGCTTCAATTTCGATATTTTCCCCTGACCATCTGCTGTTATTTCGTAAATCTGTTTAGTTAGATTTTTTTTTCTGTTTTCTACATATGGAGGATAGTAGGAATCATAGCCCAGCGAAGTGTTGTTTGCATCAGTATATTTCAATCTCATTCGTTCAATGGAAACTTTAAAGGCCAAATCTCCATTTTGTGTTTTACTAGAGACTTCGTACCTCACATCAAAGCGATAGTCGGAGGTATGAGTTAAGTTACTGATTCGAATATCTGCTTCAAACCAATCTCCTGATTTGAGCGTTAATAAAGAACTCTGTTTTTGAGCGAAGAGTTGTGAAAGCCCAAGCAACAAAATTATTCCAAGGCTTAAAAGTTTTTTCTGTTTCATGTTTCTAAGATTTAAACAAAAGAACTTAAAGCTATCCATTTCGTTTGGCCTCATTGAGCAGATGACATATATCACTTATTATTCTGCAATAATACCATTTCATCTTGTTGATTACTATGTTTATGGTTAAAAGATAGTCTTGCTGGTAATGGTTTGCACTTTTTTGAATGAATTGATTTTCAGTTTTTTTGATATATATACTGGTCTCGTCTATGGAAAGCTGTTCACCAAGGTTTTCCGGATATAAGAGCCATTTTTTTGCATGTGATTTCTGATTCCAACTTTTAAAATCGCTCAGATAATCACGATATTGACGAAGCAGGTTTTTAGACCTCACGCCATAAAATGAACTGATCGCATCAACACTACTGGGGGCTGTATCGATTGATTTCTTTTAAAAAAGCCGCGAATTCCCCTGTCATTCGCGTTCCTTTTTCTACTAAAGTCCAAGTCCGGTAAATCACCGTAGAGGTCTCTGTATTGAGCCATCGGCGGCGACGGATATGAAAAAAAAACCTTATGCCCTCGAATAGGAAAGTCCTGAATCACAATCTGTGGGAAAAAACCTTTGGATAAAACTTTAATGCCATTCCATTCCGATGGAGGATTATTCAGCTCTTCAAGTTCGATATGGAAGGTTTCACTATCTTCAATAACGCCTTTGAATTCAAAATTTTCTAATATGAAATCTGGCAGAAATAATCTGAGCAAGGATGCAGTAGCTGATGGCATAAATATAAAAGTGTTGAAAAATGCAAAGCTATAATTTTAAAGCCTGCTCTACAACATTTGGCATTGATCCACAAAATCTTTGTTTAATTAGTTTTTAAGCAACGTTGCAAATTACCTTAAAAACAGAAAACCATCTTTAAGATAAATAAAGATGGTTTTTGAATTTCTGTGATCCCGCTGGGATTCGAACCCAGGACCACTACATTAAAAGTGTAATGCTCTACCAGCTGAGCTACGGAATCATTTTCTCATCAAACTAAAAACCTCAAATCCTGAAGTTTTTTGGTGATCCCGCTGGGATTCGAACCCAGGACCACTACATTAAAAGTGTAATGCTCTACCAGCTGAGCTACGGAATCATGCTCCTTTTGTTTGATGAGGGTGCAAAGATAGGATTATAAAATTATTCTGCTAAATAAATCGAGAAATATTTTTAATTATTTTGAAGTATTTAGCTAACTCTTTAATTCTCATTACAGTGCGTTTTCCTACTTTCTGGAAATAACTTTATTTAATCCTTTTCATTACAATAGGATCGGGGATATCTACTATTAAAGGCACCTTTTCTACCGTAACAAAACTAGAGTCTAATCCAAAGCCTCTCTTCTCCGAGATGCTCAAAAGTTTCAATATTCTATGGTACGACATGGTAACCCGCTCAATAAACTTCAAACTGTTAGAGTTTGAAATGATCTTCTCTAGCACAACAAATCTAAAGTCGCCGGGAATTTTTTGGGCTTTTAACGATTCATACTTGCTCGTAATGTCAATTTCACCGCTCTGCACCAATTCTTCCACCACTTTTCTGAACAATACATTAACCCTTTGTTCAACCCTAAAACCTAGTCTAAAATCGATTCTAATCAATTTTCCCGGTATCATTTGGTCTACTTCATATTCTAAGGTGTATGGCTCGTCAGTAACATCTACGTGCAGCAACCAGTAAACATCTGCTCTTTTAGGATGTTTCTGAATAATAGAGTAAATAACCGAGGATTCAATCTCGCTGTTAAAGTTGGCGCTGGTAAGATAAACCAGGTTCGAGGAGTATTTGGCAATAGAAGCATCCGCACTTATATTTTTAATCAGCTGATAGAAATCCTGAATGTCTACAAACTTCATATACCTGTTTCTAATTCTACGGCCGTTGTGCCATGTCCACATAACCGAGAACAATGCAATACCCAGAATTAACGTAAACCATCCGCCATGAAGAATTTTTGCTGCATTTCCTGCCAAAAAAGTCAGCTCAATAACACCATAGATCAATAAAAATATTACTATTAAATACCTTGGAACCTTTTTTCTGATAAGGAATACAGAAACCAAAATAGTAGTCATTAGCATGGCAACTGTAATAGATAAACCATAAGCTGCCTCCATATTAACAGATTTCTGGAAAATCAGTACCACAATGATACAACCCACCATTAATATCCAGTTCATAGAAGGAACATACAATTGGCCTTTCTGCTCACTCGGATAATTAATTTTAACCTTTGGCCAAAGATTTAGCCTAACGGCTTCGGCAATCAATGTAAATGAACCTGAAATAAGGGCCTGACTGGCAATAGCCGCCGCAACAGTTGCAATAGCGATACCATATATCAGGAACCAATCCGGCATTAAATGATAGAACGGATTTACATCACCCAGATGTTTGCCTTGTAAATTCCATAACCAAACACCCTGGCCCATATAGTTTAATATCAAACATATCTTTACATAGATCCAGCTAATCCTGATGTTAGAGCGACCGCAGTGACCCAAATCTGAATACAAAGCCTCAGCTCCCGTAGTACATAAAAATACCGCCCCGATGATTAAAAAAGCCTCAGGATTGGTAGTAAGAATATGATAAGCGTAGTAAGGATTAATTGCCTTTAGTATCACAGGCAGCTCCATAACATGCACAAAACCTAAAACGGCAATCATGGTAAACCAAAGCCACATAATAGGGCCAAAGGCTTTACCAACAAGAGAGGTTCCAAATTGCTGCAAGCCAAACAGAAAAATAATGATGGCCAGCACAATAGGAACAGTAGGCAGGTCATGATAAATAAGTCCCAAACCCTCAATGGCAGCCGAAACAGTAACCGCAGGGGTCATTATCCCATCGGCAAGCAAGGCTGCCCCACCAACCATGGCCGGTATGATCAGCCATTTGGCTTTTCGCTTAACTAAAGAAAAAAGAGAGAAAATCCCACCTTCACCTTTATTATCAGCCTGTAAAGTAATAATAACGTATTTGATGGTGGTTTGTAAGGTAAGTGTCCACACTATACAGGATAAACCTCCTAAAATAAGATCTTGTGTAATCAGTCGATCTCCAATAATTGCTTTAAATACATATAGGGGAGAAGTACCAATGTCTCCATAGATAATACCTAAACTGATTAGTAATCCTGCAGCACTTAGCTTTTGAATGTGTTTATGATGGCCCATGGCTTTTAAAAAATATTGCGGCAAATGTATGAATAATCTATAACGAAAAAACCCCGGAAGAAAATTAGCCGTAAAGCCAAGATTCTTACCGGGGTTAGGTGAAATAATCACCTCTCCGTACAAATCGTTTTTTATGGATTCATCTTAACAAGATCAGCATTGTAAAGTTTGTCTGTAACCCCTTTTAATTTGGCTGCAGGCACTTTAATTACTTTTCTGTCGTAAGTCATTAATCCATTAGTTTCTTGCTCAACATCAGTAGTTTGGGTATATACAGCTGCCGAAAGTCCTTTTTTAATTAATCCTTCCATCTCAGTCATAAATGAAGCGTATTTATCAAATAGTTCATCTGCGGTCTTAAATGTCTGATATCCCCAGTTATCTTTTTCTTTCCAGGTATGTCCCGGTACAGGTAAGCCTAAGCCACCATATTCACCTAAAACAATTGCGTGAGTGGGGCCAAAAAGGTCAGGTCTAGGTATTCTGGGATTAGGATAATGGTGTAAATCAACAATATCTCCAGTGACAACATGGTTACCACCACTTGCGCTGTTTACCAGACGAGAAGGATCTTTTTCTTTAGTCCATTCCGCAATTTCTTTGGTCTTAAACTGACCCCACGCTTCGTTAAACGGAGTCCAAACAACAATACTAGGGAAGTTATGCAAGTCATCCATGATCTTGTTCCATTCCTTGCGGTATATCGCTTCAGATTCTGCAGAGCGGTCTTTATCTGTACCACCCATTGTGCCTAAATTAGGTTCCCATTGGTTACCCAAATCCCCACTTGGCATATCCTGCCATACCAAAATACCTTGCTTGTCACATTCATAATACCAGCGTGCAGGCTCCACTTTAATGTGCTTACGGATCATATTAAAGCCCATTTCTTTGGTTTTAATAATATCGAATTTCAAAGCCTCATCAGTAGGGGCGGTATATAAGCCATCTGGCCACCATCCCTGATCTAACGGTCCGTATTGAAATACAAACTTATCATTCAGCAACATTCTTTGGATGCCATTAGCATCCGGGGCCATTGATGATTTGCGCATAGCGAAATAACTCTTAACCTCATCAACTGGTTTTCCATTACGCACCAGCGCAACTTTTAAGTCGTATAAAAATGGACTTGCAGGCGACCATAGTTTCGGATTCGCAATAACCAATGTAGCTGCCTCAGTAGCATCTACCTCTTGCTCAGAAACCTTAGATGCACCATCAAAAGCGGTGATTCTTAACTTATCACCAGCTTGCGCTGCTTGCACATCAGCAGAAACAGTTAAAGATTTAGCATCAATATCTGGCGTTTGTTTGGTCGAAGCGATATAGCTTTTGGCAACGCTTTCTAACCATACTGTTTGCCATATTCCGGTAACTGGTGTATACCAGATGCCTTCTGGTTTTATTTGTTGTTTACCTCTAGGTTGTGGCCCATTATCCGTTGGATCCCAAACACTAACAGTTAATTCTTGTTTGCCGCCTTTTTTTAAGAAAGGAGTGATGTCAAAAGAAAATGGATCAAATCCGCCTTCATGTGTGCCAACTTTTTTCCCGTTTAAATAGATTTCCGATTTCCAATCTATCGCACCAAAATGCAATAAAATGGTGTTTTTCATATTAGAAGGGACAGCAAAGCTGGTTTGGTACCATAGCAGGCTATCTTTACCAACAGTTTTACCTACACCAGATAAAGATGATTCAACTGCAAAAGGAACTAATATTTTACCTTGATAGGCTTTAGGCTCGCTTTCATTTTTGTGGTTGATAGCGTAGTTCCATAAACCATTTAAATTTTTCCAGTTATTGGTGCGTACCAACTGTGGTCGTGGGTACTCAGGAAGTGGGTTTGCAGGATTTAATTTTTCCGCCCATGGCGTAGAGATCTTTCCGGGCACCGGTTTCCAGTTTTGTGATTGTGCTGATGCGATCAGCGACTGGGAAAGGCATAACCCGATTAAGTAAGAGAATAATTTCATAAATGAATACTTGGTTTAATGATTTGTGTGTTCCTCCCTGCTTAACAGGCCGAACGAATATCCAAATAAAGCAAATATGTTTTGATAAATCGGCTCAAAAATTATTCAAATCGTCGCAATTTGATTTGAAAATAATTAATTTGGCCCGTTCAACACCCCCCTGGTAATTGTAACGTTAACCATTTACAAACTAAACTTGAAGAAGCTAACCACAACTGCTCTTTTCCTATTTGTTTTTTTAAACCTACTAAAGGCACAGCCTTATTATTTCAGGCATTATCAGGTAGAGCAGGGTTTGTCCTACAACTCCGTATTTAGCATTCTGCAAGATTCAAAAGGCTTTTTATGGTTTGGTACAAAAGATGGCTTAAACAGGTTTGACGGATATAGCTTTAAAGTATTCCGTAGCAAGCCAGGTGACACTACCAGCCTCAGAAATAATGTGATCAGGGCAATTTTTGAAGATGCAAGAAAGCAACTTTGGGTAGGCACCTCAAACGGATTATATTGCTATAACGATACCACACAGCAATTTAAGCTGGTGCCAATAACCCTTAATAAAGGCGTTTGGGATATGAAAAGCCATGGTAATGGCGATATATGTTTTATTACCGATCGTAAACTCTATAAGTATAGCAGGAGTAAGCGCACCTTCGAAGAGTTTAGTAAACACCAGGACTTTGAAGCTACAGCAACTACATTTTCAAGTGATGGAACCCTATGGGTATCATCACCGGATGGGTTAATCAGGAAGTACAATAAAGCAAACGATAGCTTTACGTCGTTCAACCTTTTTAAAAATTCACCACCGGTTATCTCTCATTGGATAAGCAAAATATATGCTACAGCCTCAAATTCCATTTTAGTGGCAACCTCACATCAGGGGGTAAAGCTGTTTGATCTCGCTACTTTGAGCTATAAAGATATTTTAACCTTTAATAAGGATAAAACAAGCATTTATGCCAAGAACTTTATTCACAATAATGGAGATGAATATTGGGTAGCAACAGAATCAGGCGTATTTGTCTACAACTTAAAAACAGGGAAATATACCAACCTGCGTAAAAATCCAAACGACCGGTATGC
Organism: Pedobacter sp. GQ55; assembly: GCF_059758925.1. Taxonomy (NCBI): domain Bacteria; kingdom Pseudomonadati; phylum Bacteroidota; class Sphingobacteriia; order Sphingobacteriales; family Sphingobacteriaceae; genus Pedobacter; species Pedobacter sp. GQ55. Next base: position 177,987 of record NZ_JCAXEI010000003.1, read on the forward strand.
CATATCAGATAATGCGGTTTATGCTTTTGCTAAAGATAAAGAAGGCGGTATTTGGGTAGGTACTTATTTTGGTGGTGTTAACTATTATCCTAAGCCGTTTACCTTTTTCGATAAGTTTTTCCCACAAAATAATAAGCGCTCACTTAGCGGGAGTGCCATACGCGAGATCTGTAACGATAAATTCGGAAACTTTTGGGTGGGTACAGAAGATGCCGGGGTAAACAAAATTTCGCCCAATGGCGATTTTACGGCCTTTATACCTGATGGCTCTAAAGCCAGTATCGCTCATACAAATATTCATGGTTTAAAAGCCATGGGCGATGAATTATGGATAGGGACGTATGAACAGGGGCTGGATATAATAGATATAAAATCGGGCAAAGTAATCAGGCATTACGACAAAGGAGATGCCCCAAACGCACTTAAAAGTAACTTTATTGATTGCTTTTATCAGACCCGTTCCGGAGATATTCTGGTTGGTACTGCCGATGGATTGCACCGATATAATAAAACCACACACGATTTTACCCTGATTAAACAGGTTCCGCAAAATTTCCATTATACAGCAATAACAGAAGATGCTGATGGCACTATCTGGACGGCAACAATAGGCGGTGGTCTTTTGTATTATAACCCTAAAACGAATAAACAAGGTTTCTATAGAAATGATGCTCAAAACGAAAATAGCTTAAGCGATAACTTTGTAAACGGGGTGTTCATCTCTACCGATAAAACACTGTGGGTGACCACAGAAAATGGTTTAAACCAATTCAATCCTATAGATAAAACTTTTAAAAGATACGGCACTAAGGATGACTTTCCCAGCGATGTTTTCTATAAAACTGAAGAGGATAAGGCAGGTAATTTATGGATCAGTTCCTCTAAAGGACTAATTTGCTATAACCCCAAAACAAAGAAAATAAGGGTATACACTACAGCAAACGGATTATTGAGCGACCAGTTCAATTATAACTCATCCTTTCAGGATGCCAGCGGTCAGATCTATTTTGGCAGTGTAAATGGTTTGGTAAGCTTTAATCCTTCGCAATTTAAACAAAACACCATTTTGCCACAGGTTTACATTACAGGCTTCCAGGTATTTAATCAGGAACTGTTGATCAATACTGAAGGTTCTCCGCTTAAAAAATCAATATCCTATACAGATCAGATCAAACTTAAATACGATCAGTCTACCTTTAGTATTGATTTTGCTGCCCTTGCATATACCGATCATGAAACTGCAGAATATGCTTATAAGCTAGAAGGGGTTGATAAAGATTTCACCTACCTTAAAAAGAACAGGAGGGTGTTCTATACCAAGCTTAGCCCAGGTAAATATACCTTTCTCGTTAAGGGCGCTAACAGTAGTGGCGTATGGAATGAAACACCAAGGGAACTGATCATAGAAATATCTCCTCCGTTTTGGTTAAGTGGTTGGGCTTATTTGTTTTACCTATTATTATCTATTGCTGCAGTTTATGCTCTGGTGGTATACACTAACAACAAAATTAAGCTTAGAAACAAGAGGAGGATAGAGCAGTTGGAGAACCAAAAAGAAAGGGAAATTTACGAAGCTAAAATTGAATTCTTTACGCAGATCACACATGAGATAAGAACACCACTTACTTTAATAAAAGGTCCGTTAGAAACAGTCATAAAAAAATATGCTCCGGCTCCAGAGGTACTTAACTATTTGCTTACGATGGAAAAGAATGCCGACAGGCTGTTACATTTAACAAACCAGCTGCTCGATTTCAGAAAGATTGAGTCCAGGGAATATAGCCTTAACCTGATGAAAAGTAACATCAGCGAAATCTTAAGAGAGCATCATCTAAGGTTCAAAAATGCAGCTGAAGAAAAGCAGATCCACTTTCAACTCAATTTACCACAAATGGAGTTTTATAGCAAAGCCGATGCCGAAGCACTTAATAAGATTTTAAGCAATTTACTAAGCAATGCCATTAAATACGCTGACAAAAGAGTTGATGTCTTGCTGCATAATCCCGATACAGAGTCTAATCAATACGCTATAGTAGTTAAAAACGATGGTTTTTTAATCCCGGAAGAAATGAGGGAAAGAATCTTTGAATCGTTTGTCAGGTTAAAGGAAACATCCAATCAAATAGGCACAGGTATAGGTTTGGCACTTGCGCGTTCTTTATCCAGGCTACATGGTGGTACTTTAACATTTCATGCCGATGAAAATGAAATGAATGTGTTCGAAGTAAAATTGCCTTATTATCCTTCTAACGAGGCCATTCAAGAAAAATCAGATCAACAGGAAATTGTAACCTCCGCGGTTTATCAGGAAATACCACCTGAAATTGAAAACACAAAGCACGATGCTAAGCCACTGATCTTGTTGGTAGATGACAATGCCGATATCCTGCAGTTCATTTCAAAAGAACTTAGTTCTACGTACAATTGCATTACCGCCTCTAATGGTCAGATAGCGCTTGATATGATAAAAGAGCGCACAGTACAACTGATCGTTAGCGATGTAATGATGCCGGTTATGGATGGCTATGAACTATGCAGACAAATAAAAACCAATCTGGATTATAGCCATATTCCCCTTATTCTGTTAACAGCAAAAAGTGCATTTCAATCAAAAATAGAAGGCTTGGAAATAGGGGCCGACGCATATATAGAGAAACCCTTTTCACCGCAGCACTTACAGGTGCAAATTCAAAACCTGCTGTTCAACAGAAATCAGTTAAAAGATTACTTCGTTAGGTCGCCTTTAATTCATATAAAAAGCATTGCTCATACTAAGCCTGATGAGATCCTTTTAGAAAAACTGAATGATTTTATCCTTAAAAATATTGCAAACCGTGATTTGGATGTAGATAAACTGGCCGAAACATTAAACATGAGTCGGGCCACGTTCTATCGTAAAATAAAATCCATTTCTAACCTGTCGCCCAACGAGCTCATCAATATCACACGACTTAAAAAAGCAGCAGAACTACTTGTAGGAACAAATTATAAAATTCAGCAAATAGCTGATTTAACAGGTTTTACCTCTCAATCTCAATTAGGTAGGGCATTTACAAAACAGTTTGGGGTAACGCCGTCAGAGTATGCTAATAATTTCATCAGGAAAAATGAATAAATTAGAGCATGAACCGCAGAACACAATATAAGTTAAGACAACTTGGAGTAATTATAATTGCATGGCTCATTATTGGCTTTATAATGGCCGTTTATGATCATATGATAATATATACCAATAATTCATTGGGCCCGTCTACCGATTACACTTTCCTTTCATCGGTCATTAGAAACATGTTTGCGGCACTTGTTGGCGCCCTTTTAGGCGGAAGTTTGCTCGTATTCTTTGTGAACGTAAAGTACCAGGACAAGTCTTACGGCTATACCGTACTTGCTGTAATGATATCTTTTGTGCTTATTATTTTGTTCATCAACGTCTTGTTTCGTATTTTTTCCGTGCAGGATACGCACCGGCTTTTTAAAAATGGTCTTGCCTGGGGTATAGTAGTGGCTGTTACCCAATTGCTTTTGCAAATCAATTGCAAGTTTGGCCAAGGCACGTTCTGGAATATTGCATGTGGAAAATACAATACCCCTAGAGAAGAACAGCGTATTTTTATGTTTCTCGACATCAATTCATCCACAACAATAGCTGAACAGTTGGGCGATCAAAAGTACCATGAATTTCTTAAGGACTTCTTTACAGACATTACCAACCCCATACTGGATAACAAAGGAGAAATATACCAGTATGCCGGCGACGAAGTTATTGTGGCCTGGAAGTATCAGGACGGAATTGAAAATAGCATGTGTGTACGGTGTTTTTTCGATATTAAGACCTACATTAACAGTATAAAAAATAAATACCTGAAGCGTTACGGTGTGGTACCTACCTTTAAAGCCGGAATCCACTGTGGCAAAGTTGTTGCAGGTGAAGTTGGAATAATTAAGCGGGATATAACCTACTCAGGTGATGTATTAAACACAACTTCCAGGATACAGGGGATGTGCAAGCAGTACGATGAGGAAGTAATTGCCTCTGCAGAACTTATAAATAAGCTTCAGTTAACCAGCAGTTATATAGTAGAGGCCCTTGGGTCAATAAAATTAAAAGGCAAAGAGCGCGAAATGTTATTGAGCTCGGTTAAGCCAATTGTTTATTCATAAAAATATCTCTTAATATGTCATTACATGCGTTGCCAATACTATCGTCAATATTAGATAACGATTTTTATAAAATTACCATGCAGCAGGGGGTAATACGTTTATTCCCGGCTGCAAAAGCAAGGTATGCATTTATAAATAGGGGTAAACATTCATTTCCTGATGGTTTTGCAAAAGCATTAAGAGAGGCCGTAAATGAAATGGCCACATTAAAACTAAGCCGAGAAGAAAAACACTTTTTGCAGGTAAACTGCCCATATCTCGATCCTGTATATCTTGATTTTCTGGAAGGATACCGGTACAATCCGGAAGAAGTACATATTACGCAGACCGGAGATCAGCTCGAGGTACATGTAGAAGGCCTATGGTACCGAACCATTTTATGGGAAGTACCATTAATGTCGCTTATTTGTGAGCTATTCTACGTCCTTAATGATTCCCAAAGGATCTCTAATGACGAGGTAATTAACCGCACTAAAGAAAAGATCGAAAACTACCGCCGTTTAGGTGTTACAGTAGCAGAATTTGGTACCCGTCGCAGGTACTCTTATCAGGTACATCGATTGGTACTTCAGGCGCTTAGCCAATACGGCGATGGTTCATTTATAGGTACCAGTAATGTACATATGGCCATGATCCATAAAACAAAACCTATTGGAACTCATGCCCACGAATGGTTTATGTTTCATGCTGCACGTTATGGTTTTAAAATGGCCAATGCAATAGGGTTGGAGCATTGGGTAGCCGTTTACCGTGGCGATTTGGGTATTGCATTATCTGATACCTATACTACAGAAGTGTTCTTTAAGCAGTTCGATAAAATGTTTTCTAAGCTGTTTGATGGCGTCAGGCACGATAGCAGTGATGCACTGCTTTTTGCCGATAAAGTAATTTCACATTACAACAGCATGGGCATTGATCCCAGAACCAAAACCATAATTTTTTCCGATGGATTGAACTATGAAAAAGTAGCCCGCATTGCTGATCATTGTCGTGATAAAATCGGAATGTCATTTGGAATAGGTACGAACCTTACCAATGATGCCGGACCTGCAGCAATGAATATTGTGATAAAAATGACCGAGGCACAGCCAAAGGACGGGGAGTGGACGGAGGTTGTAAAGCTTTCTGACGAACATGGAAAGTACACGGGAACCGAACGCATGATCAATCTGGCTAAAACCATTCTGGAGATAGATTAGAAAAGAACAGTTTTACGCAACGAATTTGTTGTTATTTCTTTAAGTCGCAGGAAATTATCTAGTTTTAGTATTTAAAATAAACTAAACACATGAAATCAAAAACTTTGTTTAACTGCTGTATGGCCGTTATTATCTTTATCATTGGCAGCACATTGCAATCGATTGCCGCTGCCCCTCCAAAACAATTTTATCAAATAACAGTATATCATCTTAAAAGCAAAGCTCAGGAAGAGAGGGTAGATAAATACCTTTCAGAAGCTTATGTGCCAGCTGCACACCGACTAGGTGTTAAAACCGTAGGGGTATTTAAAGCCGCGGATATAGACACTGCTACCGACAAAAAGATCTATGTATTTCTTGCTTTTCAATCACTAAAACAGTTTAGTGAGGTATCCCAATTGCTTTTAAAGGATAAAGAACTGGCAATTAACGGAGCTGATTATGTAAACGCAGCGTACAACGATGCCGCTTTTGTAAGAAAAGAAAACATCATTTTAGAGGCATTTACAGGAATGCCAACATTAAAGAAACCAATATTCAGTAATGCCAAAAGCGAGCGTATCTATGAATTACGTAGCTACGAAAGCGCCTCTGAAAAGCAGCATGTTAATAAAGTTCAAATGTTTAACAATGAGGAAGTTGAGATATTTGATCGTATAGGTAGCCAGGCCGTATTCTACGGTGAAGTGTTAGCCGGGAGCCGTATGCCAAACCTAATGTATTTAACCACTTACAGCGATAAAAAATCAAGAGATGAACATTGGAAAGTTTTTGGTGCCGATCCAAAATGGAAACGTGTATCGGCTTTGCCTGAATATCAGAATAATGTTTCAAGAAACGATACTCAATTCGTCGTTCCAACTGAATATTCTGATTTTTAAATTTTATGAATATAAGACATACAGTTTTACTGTGTTTACTTTGTGCAAATACACTATTTGCACAAAGTAAACACAGTAAAACATCACGGTTTAAAAGTTATAAGGGTTTAATTATGGCTGGCTATCAGGGCTGGCATAATGCTGCCGAAGATGGCGCTGACCGAGGTTGGTATCATTATCAATCTAAAGGAAAATTTGAACCCGGAAGTACAAATATTGACTTATGGCCCGAAACAAATGACCTAAAAAAGGTATACCAAACATCTTTCGTACATGCTGATGGCAGTCCGGCCTACCTGCCAAGCGCCCACGATGCGTCGACCGTCGAAACTCATTTTAAATGGATGAAAGATTATGGGCTAGACGGCGTTTTTATGCAGCGTTTTGTAGCAGAGATCAGGGGAAAGTCTGGTCGCAATCATTTCAATACAGTGCTTGGAAATGCCCTAAAGTCCTCACAAAAATATGGAAGAGCTATTTCTGTAATGTACGATTTGTCGGGTACAAGAGATAGTGTTGACGTGCCGGTGCTCATCAACGATTGGAAAAATCTGGTCGACAGTATGAAAATAACCAGCCGGGGAAACAATCAAACCTATTTATACCACAACGGAAAACCTCTTGTGGTTTTGTGGGGAGTTGGATTTGGAGATAACAGGAAGTACACCCTAAAGGATGTAGCAAAAATGGTCGATTTTTTAAAGAATGATCCAGTTTACGGTGGCTGTTCGGTAATGTTAGGCGTACCCACTTACTGGCGTGAATTTGGAAACGACACAGAGAAGAACCCATTGCTTCATGAAGTCATAAAAAAAGCGGATATCATTCATCCCTGGACCATTGGCCGATATGGCAATGAAACTGCATATAATAAATATGCAGAGGTTCAAAAAGGAGATATCGCCTGGTGTAAGCAAAATAAGCTCGATTATGTTGGAGTTGTTTTTCCGGGCTTTAGCTGGCACAATATGAATCCAAAATCGCCATCTAACCAAATTCCAAGAAACAAAGGCAAATTCTTTTGGAAACAACTCTCTAGTGCTATAAAAAACGGCGCAGAGATGCTTTACGTAGCCATGTTTGATGAAGTAGACGAAGGAACAGCTATTTTTAAAATATCTAAAAATCCGCCGGTTGGCGCAAGTACATTTGTAACCTTCGAGGAAGATATTCCTTCTGATTACTACTTATACCTTTCGGGATATGCCGGTAAAATGCTTAGGAAGCAGGTTCCTTTTAGAGAAGATGTTCCTTTACCGCCAAAGCAAAAATAATTTCCCTAATTTTCCACGGATAATTAATCAGATCATTAAATGAAGGTTGCGTTAAATAGAAAAGGTTTAGCATTGTGTTGTCTGTTGCTGGCTACAAGCGTATGTTTTGCTCAGAAAAAGGTTAAAAAGCAGATGGTCAGCGATAGGGTTTTTTGGCTGCAACAAATGGATGAGATGGTAAGGCCGGTGCTATATGATCTCTCTAATGATAGTCTGAGGATAAGAATGCCACAGGTAACCTCTAATACCACAGATAATAAAGCGCAAAGAATACAGGTTCAGTATCTTGAAGTTTTAGGCAGGGTTTTGAGTGGTATAGCCCCTTGGTTGCAATTAGAGGATGGTGATGTTGCGGAAAAGGATTTGCGCCAGCAGTACCGCAATATGGTGTTGAAAGGACTTGCTAATGCGCTCGATTCCAATAAAAAGGATTTTATGCGCTTTGATTTGGCTGGTCAGCAATTGGTAGATGCCTCATTTTTGTCGTTTGCTTTTGTAAGGGCTCCCTGGCTTTGGGAAAATCTTGATAAACAGGAAAAAGACCGACTGGTGAGCTCCATAAAAACCACCAGGAAATTTAAACCAGGCTTTTCAAACTGGTTGCTTTTTTCTGCAATGAACGAGGCGTTTTTGTGTAAGTATGGGTTCGAATGGGATCCAATGAGGGTCGATTATGCCATGCAGCAGTTAGAACAATGGTATGTTGGAGATGGGCTTTATTCTGATGGACCCGTATTCGCATTCGACTACTATAATAGCTTTGTAATTCACCCTTATTTGGCAGCAATAACAGAAATTGTCAATAAAAAGACCAATGGGTATAACGCATTATCCGAAAAAATAAAGAAACGTAATGAACGTTTTGCAGTAATTCAGGAAAGGATGATTAATGCCGACGGAACCTATCCCGCAACCGGGCGCTCTCTCATTTATCGTGGAGCAGCATTTCACCACCTGGCTGATATGGCATGGCGTAAAGCACTGCCAAAGCAATTAACAGCTGCCCAGGTACGTTGTGCACTTACCGCTGTAATCAGAAAAACACTAGAAAGTCCATCCACTTATAAAAATGGCTGGCTTTCTCTTGGGGTTTATGGCCAGCAACCAGCAATAGCAGACACTTACAACAATCAGGGAAGTCCTTATTTAAGCACCAGTATATTCCTGCCACTTGGCTTGCCCTCAACAGATCCTTTCTGGGCAAACCCACCTGAAAAATGGAGCGCTCAAAAAATTTGGAGTGGCGAAGATTTTCCAAACGACCATAGTGTTGATATCAAATGATAAAATGATTAAACTTTAGTATGTTTGCCCAAAATCTATCAGCTTCTTGGTTTTAGTTTAAGGAAAATGACGGAAAGAGTAATACTTGTAGATAAAGACGATAATGAAATCGGAACAATGCCCAAGATGGAAGCCCATCTGTTAGGTAAGCTTCATCGTGCATTTTCGGTTTTTATTTTTAATAATAAAGGAGAGTTGCTTTTACAGCAGCGTGCGGTAGAGAAATACCACTCAGGTGGCAAATGGACAAATACCTGTTGCAGCCATCCAAGATATGGCGAAGAAACCCTTGATGCTGCGAACAGAAGGTTGCAAGAGGAGATGGGAATGGAATGTAAGTTAGATTATGCATTTAACTTTACCTATCATGCAGAGATGGCCGATGGCTTATCTGAGAATGAATTTGATCATGTTTTTTTTGGTGTAAGTGATAAAACTCCTCTGCCTGATCCTGCCGAAGTTTCGGCTTTCAGGTATGTAGATATGAAAACTTTAACGCAGGATATCAAAATAAATCCTGAAATTTATACAGAGTGGTTAAAGATCTGCTTTGACCGTATATTAGAATATTATAACAAACGAAAAATATATTTATGATTATAGAACCTAGAATGCGCGGGTTTATTTGCCTTACGGCACATCCAAAAGGATGCGAGCAAAATGTAATAAACCAGATCAACTATGTAAAGTCAAAAGGTGAAATTGAAGGCCCTAAAAAGGTTCTTGTAATTGGTGCCTCAACAGGATTTGGCTTAGCATCAAGAATAACAAGCGCGTTTGGATCTGGCGCTGCCACCGTTGGTGTTTATTTTGAAAAACCACCTGCACCGGGCAAAACGGCTTCGCCGGGCTGGTATAACACTGCTGCATTTGAAGAACAGGCTCAAAAAGCCGGTTTATATGCTAAAAGCGTAAATGGTGATGCTTTTTCTACTGAAATAAAACAAAAAGTAATTGACCTGATTAAAGCTGACCTAGGGCAAATTGATCTTGTAGTTTATAGCCTGGCATCTCCTAAAAGAGTTCATCCAATAACTGGTGTAACTCATAATTCGGTTTTAAAACCAATTGGTGAGACCACATTTACCAACAAAACTGTCGATTTTCATACCGGAGTAGTTTCTGACGTTTCTATTGCACCGGCAAATGAAGAGGAAATAGAAAATACTGTTGCCGTTATGGGAGGAGAAGATTGGGGTATGTGGATTGATGAATTAAAAGCTGCAAATTTATTGGCTCCAGAGGCCATCACAGTTGCTTATTCATACATCGGCCCTGCGGTTACTGAAGCGGTTTACCGTAAAGGAACTATTGGCAGAGCGAAAGATCATTTGGAGGCTACTGCTTTTGCTATATCCGACAAGCTGAAAGACATTAATGGAAAAGCATTTGTTTCTGTAAACAAAGCCCTTGTTACTCAGGCAAGTTCTGCTATACCGGTTATTCCTTTATACATTTCGTTGCTTTATAAAATCATGAAAGAGAACGGTACTCATGAAGGATGTATTGAGCAGATGCAGCGTTTATTTGCTGAGCGTTTATATAATAAAGATGGTATTGCTACCGATGAGCAGGGCAGAATCCGTGTAGATGATTTAGAAATGGATAGCGATGTACAAGCCAAAGTTGCTGCACTTTGGGCTGAAGCAACTGAAGAAACACTTCCTAAAATAGGCGACCTGGCTGGTTATAAGAGAGATTTCTTAAACCTGTTTGGCTTTGATGTTGATGGTATCAATTATACAAAAGATACTGACGAGATGGTTGCTGTTCCCGGATTGGTTTAAAGTTTAAACTAAAGCGATCGCCGGTTTCATCTTGAAGAGACGGAAAAGTTCAAAAAAGAGGATGTTTTTACATCCTTTTTTTTATTTGTTTTTTACGCAAACGTTTGCATTAACTCATGCAAACGTTTGTTTGCCTTTTCGCTAAAATCCTCATTATTTTCTCTTAAAATAATTGATTAACATTGTGTTAAGGGGACTAATTGCTTTCAATATCAAGCTAGTTCCTGAACCTAAACACACAACCTAAACTAAATATTACCATGAAGACCAGACTAACCAAATGGGTGATGCTCGGCGTACTGCTAATCAGTTCATTATCCATGTATGCTCAGTTCAATATTATCCCTCTTCCATCAAGTATCAAAGAAAACGGAGCCTCATTTACACTTAACGGTCAAACAAAAATATATTACGAGAAAGGCTTAAAACAACAGGCAGAACTACTTTATGCAGCACTATCGCCTGCAACAGGTTTTGATTTTGAAGTTTCAGATCAGAAGAAAGCTGCAAAAAATATAATCGTGCTAAAGGTTAGCAAAGGAGGTACTCCACTAGCCAAAACCGATGCGCTAAATAAAGAAAGCTATAAATTAAGCGTTAAAAACGATGTAATAACTATTGAGGGTACTAGTCCTGTTGGTGTTTTTTACGGTACACAAACCCTGTTACAGATGCTGCCTGCAGAGATTTATAACAAACAACTTCAAAGAAAAACCATTTGGAAAATTAAAGGAGCAGAGATTGCAGATGCACCCTCTTACGAATGGAGGGGAATGATGCTTGATGTTGCCCGTTATTTCTTCGGAAAGCATTTCGTGCTTAAGTTTATCGACATGATGGCGATGTATAAAATGAACGTTTTGCATTTCCACCTTACAGACGATGCCGGATGGCGCTTAGAAATTAAAAAATATCCAAAGCTGACTTCTGTAGGTGCATGGCGAAGTGAGGGTGCAGAACGTACTGGCGGCTATTACACCCAGGAAGATATTAAAGAAATAGTAGCCTATGCTACTGCCAGAAACGTAGATGTTATCCCGGAGATCGAAGTACCGGCCCATGCTTTAGCTTCGATAGCTGCTTATCCAGATTTGTGCTGTACTGGTGAACAATATACGGTTCAAACCCAGCATTCTATTAGCAAAGAGATTTACTGCGTTGGTAAAGAATCTACTTTTGATTTTCTGGCCGATGTGTTTAAAGAAACCTTTGCGTTGTTCCCTTCTAAATACATCCATATAGGTGGCGATGAAGCTCAATATGACCGTTGGAAAACCTGCCCGCATTGCCAAAAAAGAAAGAAAGAACTTGGTGTTCAAACAGAAAAAGAGATGCAGGTTTATTTTAACCAACGCATCCAGAAAATGGTAAAAGGATATGGCAAGACCATTGTTGGCTGGGACGAGATCATTGAAGATGGTCTAAAAGATAAAGCTGTTGGCATGATCTGGCACGATCAGAAAAAAGCCTTTAAAGCCTCAGAAGCCGGTCACTACTCTGTAATGGCATTAACCGGATATTGTTATTTCGACGTTGCAGAAAGCAACATCCCGGGCGAGGTAAAAGCGGCAACATGGTTGCAGCCAATTTCTTTAGAAAAAGCTTACCAATTAAACCCAATGCTCGAAGGTTTAGATCCTAAATACCGTCCGCAGATATTAGGAGCAGAGGCTACATTATGGTCAGATCAGTTCATTCACGGTACGGTGCTTCAGGAAATTGCTGCGATAAACGAAGATCGTTCAGAAAAATATTTTGAATACTTAACCTTCCCAAGAATGTCGGCCTTAGCAGAAGTTTGCTGGACACCATATGAAAAGCAATCATGGCCTGATTTCGAAAAAAGAATAAGAACTCATTACAAATGTTACGACAACGCAGGCTTTGGGTATCGTGTGCCTGTGCCTAAATTGATCAGCAATGAAAAAGGCGCAAACGGCTTTACCATAGAACTGGAAAGTGATGTTCAAGGTGCAGAGATCAGGTATACTACAGATGGTACCCGTGCAAATGTATATTCTCCGGTTTATACACAGGCAGTTACTGTACCTAAATTATCTGATTTTAGTGCCATTACTGTGGTAAACCGCAATCAATACTCGCTTCCGCTTTATTTCCCTGAGAAATACGACAAGTTTAAAAAGTATGGTCAACTGGTTGCAGAATGGAAACCATCATCAGTAAAAGGAAAAGATTTTGGAACTTTTGAAATCAATGCAACCGGAAAGATCAATGAAAACGGCGAGTATGTACTTTCATTTTGGTATACAGAAGGTCATTCGCGTTTAGAGATCAAATCCGTTGAGCTTTATAAAAACGGTGTTAAGATAGCAGAGGATGTTCATGATGGCTACACCGGATCTAGCCAGGAAAATAATCAATATAAATTTAAGGTTGATGCTTACGAAACAGGAGCGGCCTTTAGTATAAAAGCTGTGGTAAGGGGCGATGTTGACAATGATTCGAATGGTGCTGTTTTTATTAAAAAACAGTAATTTCGTGGCATGAATAAAATCCATCCTCAATTGAGGACTGTTAATGTAATTCGATATGTAACGCCTTTGCGCGAAGGAGGCTCCATGCCTGCCATTGCAGAGGCCGACGACGAATTTCTATATGTATTAAAGTTTCGGGGTGCCGGGCAGGGTATAAAAGCCCTTATTGCAGAAATTATTGGAGGCGAAATTGCCAGGGCACTTGGATTTAAAGTGCCCGAAATAGTTTTTGCAAATTTAGACGAGGCCTTTGGTCGTACCGAACCTGATGAAGAGATTCAAGACTTGCTTAAAGCCAGTATCGGCTTAAATTTAGCTTTGCACTATCTTTCGGGAGCAATAACATTCGATCCAACGGTTACTACTGTTGATGCCAGATTAGCATCACAAATTGTATGGTTAGATTGTTTATTAACCAATATGGATCGTACTGCGCGCAACACCAATATGCTGATCTGGCATAAAGAGTTGTGGCTGATAGACCACGGCGCATCTTTATACTTCCATCATTCGATGCAAAACTGGGAAGAACAGGCTGTAAGGCCGTTTGCATTAGTTAAGGATCATGTATTGTTGCCGCACGCAAGTGAGCTAGAGGAAGTAGATGCAGCGTTTAAGGCAATCCTAACTAACGGACTGATTAGCTCGGTTGTATCATTGATTCCGGATCAGTGGCTGATAGATGAATCTGGTCAGGAAACTACAGAAGAACGCAGACAGGTTTATAGTCAGTTCTTGATTTCAAGGGTTGCTAATTCAGAGGTTTTTGTAAAAGAAGCACAAAATGCAAGAGAGTCACTTATTTGAGTACGCCGTTATTCGTGTGGTTCCAAGGGTTGAACGCGAAGAATTCATTAATGTGGGTGTGGTGCTGTATTGTGCAAAACAAAAATTTTTAAAAGCGCTGATTTCTTTAGATGAAAGCAGGCTAGAAGTGTTTAAGGCTGATCTGGACTGTGATGTGCTAAAAGCCAATCTTATCGCTTTTGAGCGCATTTGTGCAGGAGAAAAGGATAGTGGCCCAATTGGTAAATTGGATGCCGCCTCGCGCTTTAGATGGCTTACTGCTACACGAAGTACTGTTGTGCAGGCATCAAAAGTACATCCCGGATTTTGTAAGGATGCAATGGAAACGCTTAATAAGCTACACGAACAGCTTGTGCTTTTATAATGGAGTATTTTAAAAAGCTCCTCGATTTACTTAAAATTGAGCGACAGGAAGATCTTGATTCTTACCTGCGATTGACAGCATCGGCCTCAGTAGCTGACCGTCGTGAAAATGGATTAACATGGTATCCCATTGCTATTCGTGGTTCTGAAACGAGTAGGGGCGATTACCTTACTGTTGAGGTTGAACGTACTACCCATCATGATATTTCACACCAGCTTAGGTTTGGTGCGTCGGCAGTTTTGTTCTCTAATCACGATCCTAAAAATGACAGGGTCGAAGGAACAATTAGCCACCAGAGCGGAAACAAGTTAAAAATAACACTACTAACAGAAGAACTACCTGATTGGGCCAGCGATGGTAAATTGGGTATAGATCTGCTGTTTGACGACAATAGCTATAATGAAATGCAAAATGCGCTTAAACAAGCGCAGAAACCCAAAGAGAAAGCTGCAGATTCAGTTTTAACGGATGTATTAACAGGGCAAAAGGCACCTACGTTTGATACCAGTTTAACAAACATCGTTATCCCCAAGTTAAACCCTGTTCAGCAAAAAGCAGTTAACAAGATCTTACAGGCACAGGAGCTGGCTATAGTTCATGGTCCGCCGGGAACCGGTAAAACAACCACGCTTGTACAGGCCATTAAAACTTTAATTGCTAAAGATGGTCAGAAAGTACTGGTTGTTGCACCAAGCAACACGGCGGTGGATTTGCTAAGTGAAAAGCTTGCCGAGGAGGGACTGAATGTATTGCGTGTGGGTAATCCGGCAAGGGTTTCTGAACGTCTGGCATCCTTAACCATGGATAGTAAAGTTGCTGAACATAGTGCAACCAAAGACCTGCGATCGCTTAAAAAACAGGCCAATGAGTACAAGAATATGGCTCATAAGTATAAGCGCAATTTCGGGCGTGCAGAGCAGCAGCAACGCAAAGCGCTGTTTAATGAGGCGCACAAAATTATGAAAGAGGTGAACAATGCAGAGCAATACATTATTGATGATGTTGTGGCAAAAGCCCAGGTCATTACTGCTACCTTAATTGGCGCCAACCATTATACCGTTAGAGAGGTTAAATATAAAACTGTTGTGATTGATGAAGCCGGACAAGCTTTGGAACCTGCTTGCTGGGTACCAATATTAAAGGCAGAAAAGGTGGTGTTGGCCGGCGATCATTGTCAGCTGCCACCAACCATTAAATCTACACAGGCGGCAAAAGATGGTCTAAGCAATACCCTAATGGAAAAATGCACGGTAATGCATCCCGAAGCGGTTGTTTTGCTAGAGGAACAGTACAGAATGAATACACAGATCATGGGCTACCCGTCTTCAGTATTCTATAACAATAAATTAACCGCACATCCCAACGTTGCAAACAGGTTGTTGTTTGCAGAAGAATCTCCCTTAGAATTTGTGGATACTGCAGGTTGCGGTTTTGACGAGAAACCGGAAGGAACCAGTACCACCAACTCCGAGGAGGCAGTGTTTTTATTGAAACATTTAACACAACTGGTTGCCAAACTTAATGACCATTATACGGTTGCTAACTTTCCCACAATAGCCATTATTTCTCCATATAAACAACAGATTGCTATACTTAATAACCTGATCACAGGATCTGAAGAATTAATGGTGTACAGAAGTAAAATCAGTATTAATACCATTGATAGTTTCCAGGGGCAGGAGCGAGACATCGTTTACATTGGCTTAACCAGAAGCAATACAGATGGTGCAATAGGATTTTTGGCCGATACCAGAAGGATGAACGTGGCCATGACAAGGGCCAGAAAGAAGCTGGTAGTTATTGGTGATAGTGCTACACTCTCCAGATCAGCATTTTATTCTGATTTTATCAGCTATGCTGAACAATGTAACGCCTATATAAGCGCATGGGAGTTTGTCGGTTTTTAATCACTTAAATAATGAAATTAGCAGGATTGTGATTAATTTCATTTCTTTACACTAAAATCAAACATCACTCTTAAAATGAACGAGGAATTTTATCTTCATATATATAACAAACAGCTTCAAATTGAGGCTGTGCCATCCAATCAGGAAGTTGCTGAATGGGCAATGAATTTAATGAATTTGTTGTATCCAGAGCGTTTAACCTCGCCGGATTATTCAATTAATGAGATTAAGCGTTTCTTCTTAAAGCAAGAAAAAGAGCTGGTAAGAATATTAAATGCCACTAAAGCTTGTGAGCATAGCGATAATGAAGCAATAGCCAGAAAGATTTTTGAGAGTGTACCGGAGTTGTACAGAAGAATGAATACAGATATTTCTGCAATTCTGGAGGGCGATCCGGCTGCTAAGAGTGAGTTTGAAATCATCAGGAGTTATCCTGGTTTCCTTGCAATTGCATTGTATAGAATTGCGCATGCGTTGTTACAAGCCGAAATTCCTATTGTACCCAGAATCCTTACCGAATATGCACATTCCATTACCGGTATAGATATTCACCCCGGTGCGGTAATAGGCGAGTATCTTTATATTGACCACGGAACAGGCCTGGTTATTGGAGAAACTACCGTTATCGGGAATTACGTAAAGCTATATCAGGGCGTAACCCTTGGGGCGCTTAGTGTAGAGAAATATATGGTGGGTATTAAAAGGCATCCAACAATAGAAGATCATGTAATTATTTATTCGGGCGCAACCATTTTAGGTGGCGATACGGTTATCGGGCACGATTGTATTATAGGTGGAAACGTTTGGTTAACTAAAAGCGTGCCTCCACATTCAACCGTATATCATCAGTCGGCAGTTAAGGTTATCGAAACAAAGCAACCTTAAAAATTCAGTCTTTAATAAAATTGTAAATCAGAGTAAAGCGTAGTTTAATAATGGGAAATATTGTTGAGTTTGTTGGAAACACACCACTTGTAGAAATTCAGAGGTTACATACTAATCCGAACGTTAAAATTTTTGCCAAGCTGGAAGGGAACAATCCCGGAGGCAGTGTAAAAGATAGGGCAGCATTAAACATGATTCGTAGTGCAATGGATCGCGGAGACATTAAAAAAGGAATAAAACTGATTGAAGCCACAAGCGGAAACACAGGTATTGCTTTAGCCATGATTGCTTCTATTTATGATCTGGAAATTGAGTTGGTGATGCCTACTAATTCAACACGCGAACGTACCCTAACTATGGAAGCATACGGGGCAAAGGTTACTTTGCTTGAATCTATTGAAGTATGCAGGGATTATGCAGAGGAGAAAGGCGCACAGCCGGGTTATTTCTTATTAAACCAGTTTTCTAATCCAGATAACTACCTGGCTCATTATAAAACCACCGGTCCTGAGATCTGGAAAGATACCAATCAGCAGATTACCCACTTTGTAAGCTCAATGGGCACAACCGGCAGTATTATGGGGAATTCCATGTTCTTAAAAGAGAAGAACCCCGATATACAGATTGTAGGTTGCCAGCCAACTGAAGAATCGTCGATTCCCGGAATCAGAAGATGGCCAGAAGCTTATCTGCCAAAGATCTTTGATCCGAGCAGGGTAGATAGGGTAATGGATGTTTCTCAGCAGGAAGCCACAGAATTTGCACGTAAACTTGCCAAAGTAGAAGGTATATTTGCAGGTATGAGTACCGGCGGTGCACTTGCCTGTTCATTAAGATTGGCCGAAGAACTGGAATCGGGACTAATTGTTTTCATTGCATGCGATAGGGGCGACCGCTATTTGAGCAGTGATCTTTTTGGCTAGTGCATTTCTTACAGATTTAGCAGGCAATTGTAACAGATTGTAACGATAACGATTGCGTAAATAATTTCCTCTTAAAACATTCATTCTTTATAATATTTATGTAGAATTGTTTTAGACAGAGCGAAATTTCAACATGACTATTTCTAAAGATATTTTAAAGACCATAAAAAATGAAAACGTTATCATTCCTGATAACACATTACTAAATCTTCCTGAAAAGGTATTACAGTTTGGAACCGGTGTTTTATTACGCGGGCTTCCAGATTATTTTATTGATAAAGCCAATCGCAAAGGCGTATTTAATGGCAGGGTAGCTGTTGTTAAATCGACCAGTAAAGGCGACCTTAAAGATTTTAATGAGCAAAATGGCTTGTATACAATCAGCGTAAGGGGGCTGGAGAACGGACAAACCGTTAAAGAGAATATCATATCCTCATCTATCAGCAGGGTTTTATCGGCCGATAAGGAATGGAGCGAGATATTAAAAATCGGACAAGATCCTGTTTTACAGGTTGTTGTTTCCAATACAACTGAGGTTGGTATTACCTTGCTAAAAGAAAGTATTGATTTAGCTCCTCCGGTTTCTTTTCCTGCAAAGTTATTAGCAGTCTTGTATGCACGATATAAAGCGCTTGGCGATACCAACGCTGCTGATATTGTGATTATAGCTACAGAACTAATTCCTGAAAATGGAAAGAAATTAGAGTCAATTGTATTTGAACTGGCAGATTTTAATAAGCTTGAACCTGAATTTGTAAGCTGGCTTAAAGCGCATGCTCATTTCTGCAATTCTCTGGTTGATAGGATTGTTCCCGGTAAGCCTGATGTTGCAACTTTAGAAAAGCTAGAGGAACAGTTAGGTTACAGTGACAACTTGCTGATCATGGCCGAACCTTACCGTTTATGGGCTATTGAAGGTGATGAAAAGGTAGCTAAGTTACTGAGCTTTAAAGAAGTTGATAAAGGCGTAATTGTAAAACCTGATATAGAAATATACAGAGAATTAAAAGTGAGATTATTGAACGGTTCGCATACCCTATCATCCGGAATCGCCTTTTTATCTGGCATTGATACGGTAACAAATGCTATGAATGATCAGGCCATAAAAAGCTATATCACAAAGGTAATGCAATCAGAAATTGTTCCTGCAATACCTTACGAGGTTCCCGGCGATGAAGCCATGGTTTTTTCAGCCGCCGTTCTGGATAGGTTTGCAAATCCTTACATTAAACATTTATGGATCAATATTACTTTTCAGTATACCATGAAAATGAAAATCAGGATTTTACCTGTTTTAAACCAGTATTATAAGCTATTTAATAAGGTTCCATCAAGTATCGCTTTCGGCTTTGCTGCATTCTTATGTTTCATGAGAACTCAAAAAAAGGAAGAAAATCAGTACTTTGGGCAACACGATAGTAAAGAATACCCGATTACTGATGATCAGGCTGCTTATTTCTATGAAAAAAGCAAGTTAAATGAAGCTGAGTACGTAAGCTCAGTACTGTCAGATCAGCAGTTATGGGAAACCGACCTATCGAGCCTTAAAGATTTTATTAAAACAGTAGAAGAAAATTATAACAACATAAAAACCTTTGGCATTACAGAAGCACTAGCCAAAACCAAATAAAAAAAACAACCCAACCGAATACTAAACCAAATATAATGAACGAAAAAAAAGTAGGTAATTACAGGTGGACTATCTGTGCATTATTATTTTTCGCAACTACTGTGAATTATCTTGATCGACAGGTGTTAAGCTTACTTAAACCACATCTAGAAGAGATTTTTGGCTGGAGCAACAGCGATTATGCAAACATTGCTTCTGTTTTTCAATTTGTTTACGCTATATCGATGCTTTTTGCAGGGCGGATAATCGACAAACTTGGAACTAAAAAAGGATATGCCTGGGCCATCATTATTTGGTCGGTAGGTGCAGTTATACACGCCTTTGCTATTCCAATAGGTCAAAGCGTCTCTACAGTACTTGGCTTTATGGGTATTGGCGTTGCCTCTGTTTCTATTGTAGGTTTTATGGTTGCCAGAGCAGTATTAGGATTTGGCGAGGCTGGGAATTTTCCGGCTGCAATTAAAGCTACTGCAGAGTATTTTCCTAAAAAGGAAAGATCTTTTGCTACCGGATTTTTTAACGGAGGTACCAATATTGGTGCCGTATTAGCGCCTTTAAGTGTTCCGTTTATTGCAGCAAAATGGGGCTGGGAAGCCGCCTTTTTATTTATAGGTGCAATAGGCTTCTTGTGGCTTATATTTTGGTATAAATATTATGAAAAACCGGAAGAACAAAAAAGACTTTCGGCCGAAGAGCTTGCTTATATCAAAGCAGATGATGTTGATACCAGAGTTATCAATAGTGAAGGTGTAGCTGAAGAAACAAAAGTATCGTGGTTTAAACTACTTACATACAGACAAACCTGGGCTTTTGCTGTAGGTAAATTCATGACTGATGGTGTTTGGTGGTTCTTCCTGTTCTGGTTGCCTGCTTATTTGAAAGATCAGTATGGCATGATGGATACTCAGATTATGCTCCCTCTAGCGGTACTATATAGTATGACAATGGTTGGAAGTATTGGCGGTGGCTGGTTCCCAATGTATTTTATTAAGAAGGGATATGAGCCATATGACGGCCGTATGAAAGCAATGTTAATGATTGCAGTAATTCCGCTTGTGGTGCTTGCTGCACAGCCTTTGGGCCATATATCTTTCTGGATGCCTGTATTGTTAATTGGTGTTGGTGCATCTGCACACCAGGCATGGTCGGCAAACTTGTTTACTACAGTTTCCGATATGTTTCCTAAAAAAGCAATTGGTTCAGTTGTAGGTATAGGTGGTATGCTGGGCGGTCTTGGCGGTGTGGTTATGACCAAACTAGGCGGTGGGTTATTTGACCATTATAAGGCTTTAGGACATATTGACACAGGTTATACAATTATGTTTACGATATGTGCTGTTGCATACCTTGTGGCCTGGGTAATAATGAAAGCATTAGTTCCAAAATACAAAGTAATTAGTGATCTTTAACATATAATCTATTTTAATCTCTAACTATATATTAATGACTTTTAAAGATCATCTTGACTCGATTTTTGTTGAGGAACGCGACATCCCAGAAGAATTCAGGTTAACCGCAGAGGTTCATCAACGAGAATATTTAAGTAACGGAAAAATGCATTCCTGGAACGGAGAAGTACATGAGGTACTTTCGCCAATTTGCATTAAAACTTCAACAGGACTAAAGCGCAAAGTAATTGGCACTTATCCTTTATGCAATGAAGCCGAAGCTTCGGAAGCTTTAAAGGCTGCAGTTAATGCTTATAACAATGGAAGAGGCGAATGGCCGACCATGAGCGTTGCTGATCGGATTATCTGCGTAGAGAAGTTTACGCACAAAATTATTGAAAAGAAAGACGAAGTAGTTAAACTATTGATGTGGGAGATTGGTAAATCTCATGCAGACTCGCTTAAAGAGTTTGACCGTACGGTAGAGTATATTTATGCAACAATTGATGCACTGAAAGACCTTGATCGTCAGTCGTCTAAGTTTAGTATTGAACAGGGTATTGTTGCACAGATCAGACGCTCTCCTTTGGGTGTGGTTTTATGTATGGGGCCATTCAATTATCCATTGAATGAGACCTTTACTACTTTAATTCCGGCCCTTATAATGGGCAATACTTTATTGTTTAAACCACCAAAACATGGTACTTTATTACATTATCCTTTGTTGGAGGCATTTAGAGACAGTTTCCCCAAAGGCGTAGTAAACACCATATACGGTCGCGGTAATAAGATCATTCCTAACCTGATGAAATCGGGTGATATAAATGTGTTAACCCTTATTGGCTCAAGTAAGGTAGCCAATGAACTTAAAAAGTTGCATCCTAAAGTAAACCGTTTACGCGCAATACTTGGTTTGGATGCTAAAAATGCAGCCATTATAACTGCAAATGCTGATGTGAAGTTGGCAGTTCAGGAAACTGTACTTGGATCTTTATCGTTTAACGGACAAAGATGTACTGCGTTAAAAATTGTATTTATACATCGCAGCCTTGCTGATGTGTTTTTAAAGGAGCTTTCTGAAGCTGTTGCGCAGCTTAAATTTGGAATGCCATGGGAGCATGGTGTATCATTAACTCCTTTACCTGAACCTCATAAACCAGCTTATATACAGGAGTGTATTGCTGATGCAATAGCCAATGGTGCCCATGTGATAAATGAAAACGGTGGTGCTACAAATGAATCGTTTGTGTTCCCTGCAATTGTTTATCCGGTTAAAAAAGGTATGAAATTATATACCGAAGAGCAGTTTGGCCCGGTTATTCCGGTTGTCCCTTTTGACGATCTGGAAGAAACTATTGAGTACCTTATCGAATCTACGCACGGCCAACAGGTAAGTATTTTTAGTAACGATGATGAAGAAATAGCGGAACTTATTGATCCTTTGGTGAATCAGGTGAGCAGGGTAAATGTGAATTGCCAGTGTCAGCGTGGTCCGGATGTATTTCCGTTTACCGGCAGAAAAGATAGTGCCGAGGGTACGCTTTCTGTAGTAGATGCTTTAAGATCGTTTTCTATAAGATCACTAGTCGCCACCAAGCTAAATGAAAACAACAAGCATTTGATAAATGCAATTGTTGATAGTAACAGCTCTAACTTTTTGAGCACAAAGTATTTGTTTTAAAGACGGTCTAATTGTTATCTAGACCATTCCGTCCATCTCGACCGAGGGGACGGAATAGTCAGATGACGGAGTAGTCGAATGACAGAATGGTCCAATAACGGAGTGTGCTAAAATTGCTTAATGAATTGACATAATAATAGAATTATTAATATCTAATATCCTTTTCTTTGCTATAACCAAATTACTAATGTATGAAAAAGTTAAATTTGCTTATTATCGGATTGGTTATGTCAGTTTCGGTATTTGCACAAAAAGGTTATTTAAAAGAGTCTGAAGCCGCTAAAACCCAGCGTATGCAATGGTGGCAGGATGCTACTTTCGGTATGTTTATTCACTGGGGTTTATATGCAGTTCCGGCCGGAGAATATAATGGTAAAAGCGGAGGAGCAGAGTGGATTATGGAAACACATAACATTCCAACTGCCGAATATGAAAAATATGCTGCTCAATTTGATCCACAGAAGTTTGATGCTAAAAAATGGGTAGAGATTGCTAAATCTGCAGGTGCTAAATATATCGTTATCACTTCTAAACACCACGACGGTTTTAGTCTTTGGGACAGTAAAGTGACCAAGTATGATATCATGGATGCTACTCCCTTTAAAAGAGATATTTTAAAAGAACTTTCTGATGCATGTAAAGCTGCCGGAATTAAGTTCGGATTGTATCATTCTATTATGGACTGGCATCAGCCAAATGCTAACCCTAAGCAAAAACCAGACGTAAAACCAGATTTTAATAAATACAGAGAAGAGTATTTAAAGCCTCAACTGGCTGAATTGATCAAGAAATACGATCCAACTATTTTATGGTTTGATGGAGAATGGATTCCTGAATGGACAGAAGAGCAGGGAAAAGACCTTTACAATTATCTGCGTAACCTTAAACCTTCTTTGGTGATAAACAACCGCATCGGTAAAGCGCGCGGAGGCATGGAAGGTATGAATAAGTACCAGGATGCTGCCGGTGATTTCGGAACTCCAGAACAAGAGATTTTAAAAACCAATTCTCAAGACTATTGGGAAAGCTGCATGACAATTAACAACAACTGGGGCTTTGCTAAGTACGATCAAAACTGGAAATCGGCACAAGTGCTTATCGATAACCTTGTTGATGTAGCAGCTAAAGGGGGTAATTACTTATTAAATGTTGGCCCTACCGCCGAAGGTGAGATTCCTGCACCAAGCATAGAGCGTCTGGGAGAAATGGGCAAGTGGTTGGATATTAACAAACAAGCCATTTACGCTACCAAAGGTATAGAAAACTACAAGCAAGGCGATAACATCAGATTTACTCAAAGTAAGGATGGTAAAAGCACTTATGTGATCTTTAACAAGGCCGAAAATAACGAACTGATTTTAACGGCGGTTCAGCCAAAAGAAGGTTCAAAAGTTTATATGCTTGGAGTAAATAAGCCTCTGGAATGGACTAAAAACAACGATTCTGTTGTTGTAAAACTACCAACTGGGTTGCCTGGTAAATATGCGTGGACTTTAAAAATTCAAAGTTCTTCTAATTCAAAATAGATTTTTAAATGAGAAAGTTTGTACTGTGTTTTTTAGTGGGTTTAGCTTGTAGTGTTTCAGTTATTGCACAGGTTAAAACCTTACCATTTAGCAAGTATATTACAGAAAGAAAAGGTCTCCCGAATGCTTATAATGCTATTTCTGTAAAGAAAAATGCTACTGTAGCTTTTCTGGGAGGTTCTATAACTTATAATAGTGGCTGGCGAGATAAGGTATGCGCTTATTTAAAAGAGCGTTTTCCGGCTACAAAATTTCATTTTATTGCGGCTGGCATCCCTTCGTTGGGAAGCTTGCCGCATACCTTCAGAATAAGCAGGGAGCTGCTGGATTCAGGTAAAATAGATCTTCTGTTTCTAGAGGCGGCAGTGAACGATCAGGTTAACGGAACGGATAGTGTTACACAAGTTCAGTCGCTTGAAGGCATTGTTAGGCACGCCAAAACCAGTAACCCGTTAATGGATATTGTGATGATGTCGTTTGCTGATCCTGATAAGACAAAATTGTACGATTCGGGAGTTGCGCCTACCTCGGTAGCCAACCATGAGCTAATTGCCGGTCATTATCAATTGCCTTCTATTAACCTGGCTAAGGCAATACGAGATAAGCTGGCAAATAATGAGTTTAGCTGGGAAAAGGATTTTAAAGACCTGCATCCATCGCCATTTGGTCAGGAATTGTATTTTGAAGCCATAAAAGACCTGTTGTCATCCAGCCTAAGTAAAGCTAAGCAGCAAAAGGCTACAAAATTGCCTGCTTTATTAAATAAAGGAAGTTTTACCCGCGGAAGGTATCTTAGTATAGAAACTGCCGAAAATAAAAGCGGCTGGGAACTGGTAAAGAGTTGGACACCAGAAGATGGCTTGGGTACCCGCCCGGGTTTTGTAAAAGTGCCTATGCTAGTTAGTACAGTGGCCAGATCATCTTTTACATTAAAATTTAAAGGCACTGCAATTGGAATGGCCATAGTATCAGGCGCTGATGCCGGTATTGTTAGCTATTCAATTGATAATGGTGCCGAAAAACAACTTGATTTGTTTACACAATGGAGCAAATCTTTACATTTGCCCTGGTATGTTTTATTTGGGAGCAATTTAGTCGATACTGATCACGTATTAAAAGTTACTGTCAGCGCAGAAAAGAACCAGAATAGTAAAGGAACTGCCTGTAGAATAGTGAACTTTTTAATTAATTAGTCCCAATCATGCTCAAACGCATCTTTATTTTCTCTCTCGTATTGCTTGTATCCTCTGTTAAAGGTTTCTATTTTGATAGAAAAGGTAATGATCCTCAGACTGTTAATATTCCTTACGGAGCGGAATCGGGTATTGTATATAACCTAAGTTCAGGTACTTATGAGGTGTTTGCAAACAAGAAAAAAATAATAGCTGATGCGTATGCCCTTGTTAAAAATAAGGAGCAATCTATAAGCAGTAAAGATTATGAGCTGATTAAGTACTCGGAAACGGCTGTTAAAGACAAGTTCGGAGTTGGTAAGAAATACACCATAATCTTGACTAAAAGTGGCTTGCCGCAGATGGAACAGATATTTTATGTTTATCCCGGTCACGATTACTTTTTTACTGAAGTTTCTTTAAAAGGCAGTAATGTTAAGAGCAATTATATGGCCCCGCTGATTTCCAACAGCGCAAGTATTCAGGCCAAAGGCGATAACCGAACGCTTTTTGTTCCTTTTGATAACGATACTTTTATCCGTTATAATGCAAAATCTATGGGTACTGCCGTAGTAGAAAACACAAGTGCAGAAGTGGGCGCGGTGTATGAAAACCATAGCAGAAAAGGGTTGATATTAGGCTCCGTAGAGCATTTAATTTGGAAAACAGGGGTGCTGACCAAAGGAATTGGTGATGACCTATCTGAACTGCGCATTTGGGGCGGATATACAGACGAGAAAGTGACTAGGGATAAAACAATCCATGGTTCTATTTCCGGTTCCGTTGTAAAGTCGCCAAAGATATTTGTAGGTTACTTTACTGATTGGAGAATCGGATTGGAAGCTTACGGCAAGGCAAACAGAATTGCAGAGCCTCCTTTTGTTTTTAACTGGACAAAGCCGGTTCCTTTTGGATGGAACAGCTGGGGCGTTATTCAGGAAAAATTGACCTATGAAAAGGCGGTAAAAAACGTTGATTTTTTTGCAAATGAGCTTCCAAAGTTTAGAAATGGTGAAACTGCATATATAGATCTTGATTCATTTTGGGACAATTTTACCGGCGGTATGCGTGGCAGTTATAGCAAATTGGAAGAATTTGCTGATTACTGCAAACAAAAAGGTTTACAGCCTGGGGTGTATTGGGCACCGTTTACCGACTGGGGTTTTAAATCTGGGGGCGATAGAGAGGCTGAGGGCAGTAAATATAAATTCAGTGAGATGTGGACTAAGATTGGCGGCAATTATCATGATTTTGATGGCGCCAGAGCACTTGATCCTACACATCCGGGAACCAAGAAAAGAATCGATTATATTATTGATAAGCTAAAGGCATGTGGTTTTAAAATGATCAAGATTGACTTTTTAGGCCATGCTGCCGCTGAGTCGGATGTTTTCTATGATAATTCTGTTACCACAGGGATGCAGGCTTATAAAGTTGGTATGGAGTACCTTATCGATAGGATGGATGGGCAGATGCTTGTTTATGCTGCTATATCTCCAAACTTGGCTACGGGAAGGTATGCACACATTAAAAGGATTGCTTGTGATGCCTGGAAGTCCATTAAAGATACTGAGTATACTTTAAATAGTGTTAATTACGGATGGTGGCAAACTTATGTTTACAATTTTGTAGATGCAGATCATATTGTATTTGCCAGTGAGAAAGAGGGGGTAAACAGAGCAAGGTTAACATCGGGCTTAATTAGCGGAACATTGATATTGGGTGATGATTTTTCGTCGTCAGGGATATGGAATGAAACGGCTAAGAAATTGTTGCAGAACGAGGAATTATTGGCCATACCAAGAGCAGGCGTTGCTTTTATGCCTGTAAACGGAAATACAGGTGAGCAATCTAACGAGTTGTTTGTTAGAAAGATAGGGGGGAGTTTGTATCTGGCAATTTTAAACTTTGAGGGTAAAAAAAAGATTTTTACGGTTCCTCTGGATAGATTGGGTATTAAAAAGTCAGGTTACAAGGCAAAAGAACTCTTTTCTGGTAAGGGTTTTGAGATTAATAGAACGCTTAAGTACGAGCTGAATGGAGCTGATGCTACAATTATTAAAATGGAATTACAATAGTTTAATAATTGATGTAAAGTGCTATATTTAGCCTGAATAGGTATAATAAGTAAGTAATTTGAACGCTCAGAGAATTATCCTTTTACTTGTATTTATTTGTACGCTCTCCAGTCAAGAATTAACAGCGCAAATAAAACGTACAATTAAAGGTAGTGTAAAAGACAGTACCAACCAGGGAATACCCGGATCCTATATTAGGGTAATTACAGGCAAAGATACGGTGACTGTAATTGCAGATAAGGAGGGTTATTTTTCTATTTCCAATATATCAACTCAGAGTTCAGACCTGTTGGTCCGCAGTATTGGCTATAAGCCGTATGCTTCAATCGTTACCTTTCTTGACAAACAAAAACAGGTTGACCTTGGCAGCCTCATACTCAAAACAGAGTCTAATATGCTTGATGAGGTGGTTATTAAAGGCAAAATCCCTCCCATAAGGGTAATGAAAGATACCATTGAGTACAATACAGAAGCGTTTGTGGTAAGAGAAGGCGATTATGTAGAAGATCTGTTAAAGCAATTTCCCGGTATGGTGGTAAAGGACGATGGAAAGGTTACCTCAATGGGTAAGGAACTTACCCGACTTAGGCTGAATGGCAAGGATTTTTTTACCAGTAATGTTGCTGAGTTTATTAAAAAGTTGCCATCGAGCATATTTTCTCATGTTCAGGTAATTGATGACTATGGTGATGAAGCTAATTTTACCGGGATAAAAGTGGGACAGCCCAGAAAGGTATTAAATCTGGTTACTAAACCGGGGAGAGATAAGGGGACATTTGCAAACGTTAGTACAAGCGCTGGAACAAGTAATAGCTATATATTAAACGGAACTGGCAATATCTGGAAGGGACGTAAGCAAATGAGTGGCGGTGGTTCTTTTAATAATACAAGTAATGATGCTCAAATCAATAACAACACTAATGGCGCAGTTAGCTTTTCTGATAAAATCGGCAAAAAACTTTATTTAAGATCTAACTATAACACGGGAAATGGCACTTATGAAAACACGAATTTTAGTAATATTGAAAGTGTTAATAGTTTGGGAACCATTAACAGTATTAATGAGAACAAGAGTAATACTAAAAATGGTAACCATAGTTTAAGTATGGGGCTTTCTAGCGAGGAATCAGGTAAGTTTTTTGCTAGTAGTTTAGATGCAAATTTGTCAAAAGATAATTCAGAGAATACTTCATCATCTTTGCAGACTGGAGTAATCCGTCAGGATTTATTTACCAGCAGTACTTCAAAGCAGAATAGTCCAAATGTAAATATAAATATGAGTTTGGGCCTGGGGGGTAAAGATAAGAAGGGGAGAGCATCACTTAGCTTTTCGGGCAGGGCAAGTGGTGGCAAAGGGAATCAGGATATTCTTACTGATATCGATTACTATAATAAGGATACAAATGAAAAGGTTAAGGACTCTTTATTAAACCGGTTGGTTGAAACCAGAAATGGAGATAGGGCAATAAATGCTGGTTTTAACTATTCAAGGACATTGGGTAATCCGAAAGATACTATACGGAAAAGTATAGAGTTTTCTTATTCATTTAGTGTGAGTTCTAACAATAATGAATTAGAAACACGGGTTAAAGATATAAATGGTAAAATAAGCTTTATTGATTCCTTAAGTAGTGTTTATACCTCAACGTTTATCAATCAGAACATTAGAGGAGGTTATAGGTATAATTCAAATAAGATTAACTATGGTATTGGTTTTACATTGCAGCCAAGTATTTTGATGGGTAGTTATGAGGGCAGAACCGATAAGATTAATCAAAAAACTTTCAATTCATCTCCATCTGCAAACTTTAGCTATATTATTTCTAAGACACAGTCGGTAGATATGAATTATAGCGGAAGTAGTAATGCCCCCAGGTTTGATCAGCTTCAGCCTGTGCCCGATACCAGGAACTTACAGAATGTAATTATTGGTAATCCGGAATTGAAAACATCATTTAGCCATAATGCAAATGTTAGTTATAACTTATTTGGAATTACCAGTGGAAGGGCACTGCAGATAGGTATAAATGCCGGTGCAACACAAAATGAGGTGGCAAGCAATATTATCCTGATTAAGGATACTTTAAATAGCTTAAAACAGGAAACCCGTTTTGTAAATGTGAATGGCAATTATAACATTAATGGTAATTATAATGCTAGCGTGCCTTTTAATGAACGAAAATTTGTTGTCTCTTTAGGTGGTAGTGTTGGCTTGTCTAACGCGGTACTTTTTACTGATAATTTAAAAACGAATAACAAGGGACTTAATTTCTTTCAGAATATAGGGGTGAATATGGAATTGAAATCGTTATCTGGCAGTGCAGGCGCTTCTTATTCCTATAGTGAAAACAACTATACTATTGCCAATTTTAAACCACAAAATCTGGAAAGCTGGAGCTTTAATATGAATCTGGTATTTAAAATCCGTAAATCATTTAATACCTCAATTGATGCTTCTAAGAATTTTACCAGTGGATACTCTACAGGTGCTAATAATCCTTTTCTGATTAATGCAAGCGTTTTTAAATCGTTTTTTAAGAATAATAGGGCGTCAGTAAGTCTTAGAGCTTACGACCTCCTGAATCAGGGAAATAATTTGTTCAGGGCCGTGTCGGGTAATATGATAATTGAGAATCGGAGCAAGCAAATTACCAGATATTTTATGGTAACATTTTCTATGAATTTAGAGAACTTTGCTAAGTAACTAGAAGGAGAGCTTTATAGCTCTCCTTCTAGTTTTATGTATTCTTTTAAGAGTTGAATCTGATTAAGCGCCCTGTTAAAGTTATGCCCTTCATATTTTGCGCCGTAGTAGACGTCATTTTGTAGGTAATCGGTTAAAAAGCGGATTGCCTGCATGTAAATAATGAACTTACCTGAATAAGTAAAGTACTGCTTTTCGGTTTCCGTTAATACATCTTTCATTTCTTCCATATAGCCATCATAGATAGCGGTATAGAATTCTTTCCTGATGCTGATTTTTGATAGATCTGTCTCTTCTTCGCTGGCTTCAGCTAGATAAGTTCTCATCATATCACCAACATCACTGATAAAGTAACCCGGCATCACAGTGTCAAGATCGATAACACATAAACCGTTGTTCTTTTTATCGAATAATACGTTGTTTATTTTGGTATCATGATGTATTACCCTTAATGGTATTTCATTGTTAGCAACGATATTGATATAGGTATCAACAATTCCTTTGTGTTCTGTAATAAAGGTAATGCTGTCTTTAGCTTTTTCCAATCTTTCTTCAGAAGCGTTTTTGCAGGCGATCTGGAACTGACTGTATCTCAATTTTAAGTTATGGAAATCGGGGATGGTAATTCCTAATTGCGTAGCGTCAAACCCGGCAAGGATTCTGGAGAACTTGCCAAATTGTTTTGCTGCCTCGTATGCCTCTTCCTTATTGGTTAACGAGTTAAGCGAGGTTGAACCCTCAATGAAAGGAAACAATCTAAAATAACCATTAGCAGTATCTAAAAGCGAATGCCCATTTAAATCGTTTACAGGCGAAACAAACAAATAGTTAGGATATTCGACATCTAAATATTGTTTAATCAATGAGATATTCCTGTCAATATCTTTAGGCATTTTAAATACCTCGTTATTTACTTTTTGTAATATATAGTTTTGGGTATCTGTAGTTACCTTCCAAGTATGGTTAATTAACCCATCGCCAAATAGTTTTACTGTAGCTTTATCAGAGTTGAGCCCATACAATGGTAAAATATTTTCGAACATGCGTTTAATAGAATTTTTGATTGTTTACCCAAACCTAACTAATTCAGTTTATTAAACTGGTGTGCAAACGGTTGCGCAAAATTACTTAGGGTCATTTACAACAAGAACTGACTCTACAACGACATTAAAGTAGGCTTGATCTGCTCCTGACTCGTTTTTAGGCTTGTTTATAAGGTCAATAAGAATGTCGGCTGCTTTTTTCCCTTGTTTGTATGGGAATTGCTCAACAGAGGCTATAGGGGTATAGTCCATGTAGTTGATGATAGGCAGGTTTGCATAACTAACAAAATCGATTCCGTTTAAGTTAAGCGAACGGGTGTATCTGATGGCAAAGAGTGCCACGTAGTCGTTAAATGTTACTATGGCAGTAGGTTTTCTGCGGTGATTGAGCATGTTGTCCATCACTTCAATTGTTCCTGCTTCTGTTAGATCTGAGTTTATGATTAGTGTTGGATCAAATTTTAAACGATTTGATAGCATTGCTTTGATGTAGCCTTCTTTTCTTTCGTGACTGGCTACTAGTGTATTAGGGCCGTTTATCATGCCAATGGTACGGTGGCCTTTTTTCAATAAGAAGTTGACTGCTTCGTATGTTCCTGTTTCTAAATTAGAGGCAACGTAATGTATGTCTTTAATAGGAGGAATACGGTCAAAAAATACTACTGGGATGTTTAATCTTTTAAAGATCTCAAAATGCTCATAGGTACTTGTAGTTTTTGAAACAGAAACAAGCAACCCATCAACTCTTTGGGTTTTCATTTTCTCAACAAGAAGCTTTTCTCTTTCGGCATCGTCATGCGACTGAGCCAATAATACGGTATAGTTTCTTTTGTAAGCGATATCTTCTATACCACTTATAGCGGTTGAAAAGAATGATTCTGATAGTTCGGGTAAAATAACTCCAATGATAAAGGATTTTCCATGTAAAAATTGGATTGCTTTCTGGTTGGGCTCATAGTTGAGCTCCGAAGCAAGCTTTTTAACACGCATTTTTGTGGTTAATCCAATGCTTGAATGATCGTTTAATGCTCTTGATACGGTTGATACCGAAATCTTGAGGATTTTAGCAATTTCTTTTATAGTTGTTGGTTTATCAGACATTAGGGCCAAATATTATAATAAACTTTGAATAACCTTACAATTTTAATAAAAAACTGTTTTATTAATTGATTTAGATCAATATACGCATAAATTCACGCAAACGTTTGCCTGTTAAATATTTAATATAATCACTGTTAAGTGATTGGTACATATGACTAAAACAAGGGCTAAAAGCATAAAAATGTGTTTAATTTTTTAAAAAGGATTAGAAATTAAGTGTTTTTGAGAAATCTGGTTCAATTAGATAGTCGCGGCCGGGTAATTTTTATTGGTTCCTTTTAAAAAAGCCGATAATGACAAAATATCAAACGTTTGCGTGTTTTTTTCCTGTTTTTGATTTAGTGATTGATGATATAGTCTATACCTTGTGTCATGATTCTCCAAGCTAGTTAAGGGAGATAAAATAAATTAGCTAACCAAAACGTAGAAAAGAACTAAATAAATTATGAACAGAAGAGAATTTGTTAGAAACTCGGGGCTAACTGCAGCAGCTGTTACTATTTTGCCAGAGAACCCATTGTTTGCCAGTTCAAAGGCCGACAAGGTTAAAATAGCAATAATTGGTGTGGGCTTACGTGGTCAAAATCACCTTGATTTACTATTAAAGAGAGATGATGTAGATTTAGTAGCCATTTGCGATGTGGAGCCAAGAATGCTTAATACGGCTAAGGCAATGATTGCAAAGAGTGGAAAACCAATGCCTAAGATTTTTACAGGTGACGACAATGCCTGGAAGAAAATGTTAGAAACTAAAGGGCTGCAGTCGGTATTAATTGCTACTCCATGGGAATTACATAAGGAAATGATTATCACTTCTATTGAAGCGGGTATTAAATATGTAGCTACTGAGGTTATTTTAGGAATAACGTTACAAGACCATTGGGATGTAGTCCATGCTGCAGAAAAAAACAATGCTCACGTAATGATGCTCGAAAACGTATGTTACAGAAGAGATGTTCTTGCGGCATTAAATATGGTTAGACAAGGTTTGTTTGGCGAAATTCTTCATCTTCAGGGTGGTTATCAGCATGATTTACGCGAAGTTAAATTCAATGATGGAGTAAAACCTTACGGTGGCGGTGTTGAGTTTAATGAGAAAGGCTTCTCTGAAGCAAAATGGAGAACAAATCACTCTGTACATAGAAATGGAGATTTATACCCAACTCACGGTATAGGCCCAATTGCTAATTATATAGATATAAACCGTGGAAACAGATTTTTGAAACTTAACTCTTTTTCTACCAAGTCGAGAGGTTTGCACAATTATATTGTAGAAAAGGGTGGAGCTGAGCATCCGAATGCAAAAGTAAATTTCCGTTTAGGTGATATTGTTACCACAACTATTGATTGTGCTAACGGCGAAACTTTAATTCTGCAGCACGATACTAACTTGCCAAGGCCATATTCATTGGGTTTTAGGGTTCAGGGTACTAAAGGTTTATGGATGGACGTAAACAAAGGTGTTTATGTTGAGGGTGTAAGTAAGCCTCATCAATGGGATCCGGCAGATCAATGGTTAGATAAATATGATCACCCACTTTGGAAAAAATACGGAAACGATGCGCAAGGTGCGGGCCATGGTGGTATGGATTTCTTTGTAATCCATGCTTTTATTGAGTCTATTAAGCGCAATACAGCTACTCCATTAGATGTTTATGATGCAGCAGCCTGGAGCGCAATTACGCCTTTAAGTGAACAATCTATAGAGCTTGGAAACGAAACTGTAGACTTTCCTGATTTTACAAGTGGCAAATGGATGAATAGAAAGCGTGTTTTTGCTTTAAATGATGAATATTAATTTTAGTTAGAATCAATAAATAGTTAGAGTGGAAGTCTCTATAAGCAATTATAGGGGCTTTTATTATTTTGAATATTTCAAAATTGAGTTTTGTTAACATTAAATTAACATTGAAAGCTCATCTTTGTATATGTTTTTAAATATTCTGGCTTTAGCCTTTCTAATCTTAGCTTTAATTGCAGCATTTAAAATGGATACTCCACTACAAGGCGTATTGTTTATGGTAGCAATTGCTGCAGTTTGTGGTCTTTTGTATTTATTTATTTTATTTCCCGGATTTTCTGGTTTAGCAGTTGCTGTAATGTTGGCAGCTTTTATTTTCAGACAAAACAAAAGATAATTAGCTATCTGTTTAGTTATCAGTTTGTTTTATTTGCTTTAAGCGTTTTAGCAAGTGTTTTTTGCGTATAATGCTGTACCCATTGATTTCAGCAGAGGAAATCTAACTCCATTAATTTATAAAATTTAATAACGAAAAATCTGGGCGAATAAATATTATAAAAATATTATATTAATATCATAATATTTTATTTAATAATTCTTAAATTTATTTCAATTAAAACTAGGGGGCGTTTTTAAAATTATTGATTATGAAAACATTAGGGGAGAAATTTAGAATTTTACGTCAGAAAAAAGGGGTCAACCAAAAAGCGATGGCCGACTTGTTAGAGATATCTATTCCGGCGTATTCAAAGCTTGAAACAAGTATCACAGATCCGAACTTCAGCCGAATTAATCAGATAGCTGAAGTACACAATTTAACTTTAAGGGAGTTACTTGATGTTGGAGAGGAAGGGATTAATGAGCAAACGCAGTTGATAAAGCAGTTAAAAGAAAAGGTGAGCGAGCTTGAAAATGCAGTAATTAGGTTGCAAAGTAAACTAATTGACTTGTATGACAAGGATGAACAAAAGAAATAAATCAACTAATAATATCTTTAAGCTTGTAAACAAGGATATTGCTATCCTTTGTTTACAAGCTTAAGTAATGATGCGCAGCGTTCGGTTAACCAGCAAAAATCTGTTGCATCCTGGGGAGCTTGAAATAGCTTGGAACCAAAGCCTAAAGCAGTAACCCCCGCATTTAACCAGCTATCAATATTTTCTTTATTTACATCAACACCGCCTGTAGGCATAAATTTTAAGCCAGGAAACAATGGTTTTATGGCCTTTAAAAAGCCTGGGCCAAGCGTGTCGCCCGGAAAAAGTTTAACTAATGAAGCGCCAAGTTCTTCGGCAAAGTTGATTTCTGTAGGTGTCATACAACCAGGTACCCAAAGCAACCCATTTGAAAATGCTAGTTTAGCGATATCCTCTTTAACAATTGGACTAACTATAAAATCGGCACCAATGCTAATGTACTGATCGGCCTGTGCTACAGTTTTTATGGTACCTATGCCTAATTTAAGATCCGGAAAATGAGCATTTCTATATTCCAGCATAGCTTTGAAATTTTCAGGAGCATGTTCGCCTCTGTTGGTAAATTCAAAAACCCTGATGCCTCCGGCGTAACTGGCTTTAAGCACATTTATACAAGTATCTTTATCTTCATGATAATATACAGGGATAACAGGGTATTTGCCGATAATTTCTAATGTATTGGTTATTGCATTCATTTTTAATGTTTTTTAAAGAGTTCCATCACCAAAATCTCCTTTAACAAAGAGCTTTTGATAACCAGCGTTTGTTGCCTTGTTGATGATTTCCTGTCCACCTTCATTGTTGGTTAGGCCATATATGAGCCCTGCCATAAAAGCATCTCCGCTTCCAATTCTATCTACAACCGCATTAGTTTCGCGGATTGGAGAGATGTAATTGCTTTCTGGCGTATGATAGGTTCCATAAAATAGATTATGTTTTGGATTATCCATAAAACGGAAGGTATTGGCGATGTGTTTGCACTGAGGGAATAGTTTGAAAATTTCTTTAGCTGATGCTTCAGAGTGACTAAAGTATTCCTGAGCTGTGGTTTGGCGGTTTAGATCGTCGCTAACACTTGCACCCAGCATTTTATTGGCCGCCCAAATGTTACCCATTATTACATCGCAATACTGAATTAGTTCTGGCATTACCTCTATAGGTTGTTTGCCATAGTCCCAAAGTCTGTTTCTATAATTTAAATCGACCGAAATGGTTATGCCTTTTTTCCTTGCTGCAACTAGGACTTCTTTACATACAGCTGCAGTATTTTCGTTTAAAGCAGGAGTAAGGGCAGTCCAGTGAAACCAGGTATATCCATCTAATACCTTTTCCCAGTCTATCACCCCAGGTTTAATTGAGCTGAATGAAGAGAACTTTCTGTCGTACACCACCTGGCCGCTGGTTAGTCCATTAGCTGATAGTAAAAAGTACAGGCCTAGTCTATTACCTTCCAGGATGGTTTTAGAAGTATCAACTCCTAATTCCGAAAGGTATTGCAAAGCATTTGCTGTTAATGCGTTGTCGGGGGCACAAGTTAAATAAGAGACCGGTAATTTCCATTGACCTAAGGATGCCGAAACATTTGCTTCGGAGCCTCCGGGAAATAAAGCAATGGTATGATTTTTAGAAATAAATTGATCTTCTGTGGAACTGAACCTTAAAAGCAGTTCGCCAAATACCAATATGTTTTCTTTATTCTGCATAGTTTTAGTTATTCAATATACAATTATACAGGTTAGCCAGTTAAAAATAACAGGGTGGTTAATATATAAAAACGCAAACGATTTCGTGAATTTTAATGTTTGCTTTGTGTGGACGCTCTTGCTTTAATATAGGTTTCGAGCATTACGGTTTCGTACTCAGGATCCTGATCTTTTCTTTCTATCAGGGAGATTAGCTTTTTTGCAGCTAATTGTCCCATTTCAAAAGCGGGCTGATGTACTGTACTTAAAGCTGGGCTTAATGCTTCGGCAAGATCAGTGTTGGTAAATCCAATTAAAGCGATATCATTAGGGATGTGATAACCTAGTTTGTTGAGCAGGGTAAGGCATCTGGTACTGATCTGATCTGTAGCGGTAAAAATGGCATCAGGCTTATCAGAAAGATTCATGAAATATAGTATCGCCTCTTCAAGATCTGAATTCAGCTTTTGAGTGTCGGAATAATCGCAGGACCTTAGTAATTCGGGTCGGTAGGCAATGCTGCTATCTTTTAATGCTTGTTTATAGCCATTTAAGCGTTCGGTAGCTATACTTAGCGTGGTATTGGTATTTAGATGGGCGATATTTTTGTAACCGCTCTCTATAAGATGCATTGTAGCATCATAGGCGCCCTGAAAATTATCAGCACCAACTTTATGTGTATTTATCTGATCGCTAAGCCTATCAAAAAGAACAATAGGCAAACCATCTTCCTGCAAGGAACGTAAGTAACTAAAATCAACGGTTTCGCAAGCAGGGGAGATTAATATACCATCAACCCCTCCGGAGTATAGTAATTCAATACATGCAGCTTCTTGCTTTTCAGATTCTTTGCTCTGCATGATAATGATCTGGTAAGAATTATCTGAGCTAACGGTATCGATACCATCCAACATCTGTGCAATTACATTGTTATCTAATGAACATACTACTACGCCAATAGATCTGCTTTTACCTTCTTTAAGTCCTTTAGCTAAACGATTTGGAGAATAGTGATGCTTTTGAGCATATTCCAATACCTTTTGTTTGGTATCTATACTAATCTCATAACTGTCGTTTAATGACTTAGATATTGTAGAAATAGATAAATTGAGCGCTTTTGCAATGTCTTTTAAGGTAACGCTATTGTTCATGCTGATCTCTATTTGGTGCAAGGGCGAATTTGCAATTATTATAGTTTAATAAGGTAAAGATACTTTTTTTTATTTTTTTTATGCCCTTAATTCGTATTTGACAAATGGATTACACTTATAATAATAACTGTTTATACATTTGCTTAACGGTGTTAAATTATTTACACGCCAATATAAATAATACGATGGGAAGTAAAGAGCGCATAGCAAGACTAAAAGAGGAGACACGACTCAATATCCTTGATGCTGCCTTAGACATAGTGAAAGATGAGGGATGGCAGGCTTTAAGTATGAGAAAGATTGCAGATAAGATTGAGTACACTGCCCCAATTATTTATGAATACTTTGCTAATAAAGACGGAATATTACTTGAACTGACCCGTAAAGGATACATTATCCTGGCAGGGGAGATTAGAACAGCAAGAGATAAACACGATACACCTGAGAGCCAGTTAGAGGCGATGTGGGTTGCGTACTGGAATTTTGCATTTAAGTATAAAGAGCTTTACCAGCTGATGTATGGTGTAGATATGAACTGTTGTGAGCTGAAGAAAAAGATGCCGGAGGCAGAACTTTCTGATGATCTGATCTATGATGTAATAGAAAAGGTAATCACATTAAAGAATCCGTCTGAGGATTTTGTTTGCAGAAAGTTCTATACTTTCTGGTCTATTATTCATGGTTTAATTTCTATTAACCTTGTAAACAAGGGCCGTGATGCAGAGATGAATCAGCGTATTCTAAAGGATGCCATCAGAGGAATAATAAAATATATAAACGAATAATACCCATTACCAATAAACTCAAAGGCTAAAAAGCCTCAATTTTTTAACAATTACTTAACGCTGTTAAACGGATTACACCCGTTATACGCCAAACCTTTTAATCTATCATGTTATGAAATACTACCTCCCTAATTTACAATTATTTAACACTGTTAAACAATCTTACGTTATGAAATCAATACTTATATTTTCCGCTATGTTTTTATTGGCTTGTTCCAATAAAGCCCCGCAGGCAGTAGCACCCGCACCGCCTGCTTTACCTGTTGCCAGTGTTGTTTCTGGCACAGAAACAACTTACCAAGAGTACCCTGCATCTATCGAAGGATCTGTTAATGTTGAAGTTAGACCACAAGTTAGTGGCACCTTAGAAAAAGTATATGTTGACGAAGGTGCTTTTGTAAAAGCTGGTCAGCCTATCTTTAAAATAAACGAACAGCCATACAGAGCCTCATTAAACAATGCCCTTGCAGCTCAGCATTCAGCAGAAGCAAGTTTAATAAATGCCCAGTTAGAGGTTGAGCGTTTAACACCGTTAGTACAAAACAAAGTAATCTCTGATTTTCAATTGAAATCTGCTAAAGCTACTGCTCTTGTTGCAAAAGCAAACATTGAACAAGCAAAAGCAAATGTTTCTACCGCTTCAATAAACTTAGGGTATACCTTAATTAAGGCACCTGTTAGCGGTTATATTGGCAGATTAGTTAAAAAGCAAGGAAGTCTTGTTGGTCCTACAGATGTAGATGCCTTAACTCAATTATCGGATGTGCATGATGTTCATGTTTATTTCGCCCTTGGCGAAAAAGACTTTGTAAATTTCAAAGATCAATATCCTGGCCAGACCTTAAGTGATAAACTTAAACAACTCCCTGCAGTAGCATTAATTTTAGCTGATGATAGCGAATATGGTACAAAAGGAAGAGTTGACGTGATTGATGGACAGTTTGATAAAAACACCGGAGCAATTACTGTTAGAGCAAAGTTTGCTAATCCTCAGGGCTTATTAAGATCAGGAAATACAGGTAGAATTCGCCTGAGTCTGCAACATACTAATACGCTTGTAGTTCCTCAATCGGCAACTATAGAGGTGCAGGATAAAATCTTTGTATTTGCACTTGCTGATAGCAATAAGGTTAAAAAACAAGCTATCAGTGTAATCGGTAAAACAGGTACTAACTATCTGGTAAAAGACGGAGTTAAAGCCGGCGATCAGATTGTGTTAAGCGGACTTGACCGCTTACAAGAAGGTGCGGTGATTGCACCACAAAAAGCAACCGATAAAGTCGCTAAAAACTAATTACCCAATTAAACATTAACTGTCATGTTCAAAATTTTTATACAAAGGCCCGTATTAGCTACAGTAATCTCCATATTATTGGTGATACTAGGTGTGCTAAGCCTTACCAAATTGCCGTTACAGCAGTTTCCAGACATTGCGCCACCATCAGTACTGGTAACTGCTAACTATCCTGGCGCCAATGCCGAAACTGTATTGCGTTCGGTTGCGCCATCGCTTGAAGAGTCTATCAACGGTGTCGAAAATATGAGCTATATGAGCTCAACAGCTAGTAATGATGGTACATTAGCTATCACGGTTTACTTTAAGCTTGGAACAGATCCGGATCAGGCTGCTGTAAACGTACAAAATCGTGTGGCGCAGGCGACCAGTCAGCTGCCAACTGAGGTCGTACAACAAGGTATCATTACTGCCAAACAACAAAATAGCTTTATCATGGCTATCGGTATGTATACCGAAGATGAATCTAAATACGATCAGACATTCGTAGCCAACTATGCACAAATCAATATTATTCCTGAGATCAAAAGGATTCCAGGTGTTGGTTCGGCAAGTATATTTGGCGGGGTAAAAGATTACTCTATGCGTATCTGGCTTAATCCTACTCAAATGGCTAGTTACCATATTACCCCTAATGAGGTAATGGCTGCAATACAAGATAAAAGTTTGGAAGCAGCACCAGGTCGTTTTGGTGAAAGAAGCAATGAGGTTTTTGAGTATGTTATTAAATATAAAGGCAAGCTTACAAAACCTGAAGAATATGAAAATATTGCTATCCGTGCAAATGAAGATGGTTCTACACTTCGTTTAAAAGATGTAGGAAGAGTAGAATTTGGTGCATATTCATACAACAGTTTAACCCGCTTAAACGGTAAAAAAGGAGTTGTTCTGGGTATTATCCAATTAGCAGGTTCAAATGCTAATGAAATCCAGATTCAGATAAACAAGTTAATGGAAAAAGCTGCTAAAGATTTTCCAAAAGGTGTTAAACACAATATTTTTTACAGTACAAAAGTTGCACTGGATCAGTCAATTGAACAGGTACAGCATACGCTTATTGAAGCGTTCATTTTGGTGTTTATCGTTGTGTTTATCTTCCTTCAGGACTTTAGATCAACGTTAATTCCTGCTATTGCGGTTCCCGTAGCTATTTTGGGTACTTTCTTCTTTATGCAACTGTTTGGGTTTTCCATTAACTTATTAACGCTGTTCGCTCTTGTATTGGCTATTGGTATTGTGGTGGATGATGCCATTGTGGTCGTCGAGGCTGTTCACGCCAAGATGGAACACAAGCGCATCGGCGCTAAACAGGCCACAGCCGAAGCGATGCACGAAATTAGTGGTGCCATTATATCAATTACGCTGGTGATGTCGGCTGTGTTTTTACCCGTAGGTTTCCTTGAAGGTTCAACCGGAGTATTTTACAGACAATTTGCCTTTACAATGGCTACCGCGATTATTATATCAGCTATTAATGCCTTAACATTGAGTCCGGCGTTGGCTGCATTGTTCTTGAAAGACAATCATGCAGGCCATCCTGATGAGCCTAAAAAAGGATTTAAAGAAAAATTCTTTGCCGGCTTTAACAGAAGCTTTAATGCTATGACAGACAGGTATGTTGGCGGTTTGAAATTCCTGATCAAAAATAAAGCAGTTAGTATTATTGGTTTGGCAATTATTATTTTGGCGACCGTGTGGATGGTACAAAGAACACCAACCGGGTTTATACCAACAGAAGATCAGGGGTTTGTGGCTATTGCCGTAAATACACCTTCTGGAACTTCGTTAGATGGTACTTCTAAAGTAATGAAACAAGCTGAGGCTGAATTGGGTGCTTTAGATGCTTCAAGGTTTGTTACCTCTATTACAGGTTTTAACTTGCTTACTTCATCAACAAGTCCATCTTCGGCAGTTGTGTTTGTGTTGTTAAAGCCAGCTAAAGAGAGAGGTAAGGTACAAGACATCAATGAAATTATGAACTTGATAAGAGGTAAATTAGGTGCCATAAGTGGCGGTAGTTTCTTCGTATTTAGTTTCCCTACCGTTCCTGGTTTTAGTAATGTGGAGGCATTGGATCTTGTACTACAAGATAAAACAGGTGGTAAGCTTGATAAATTCAGTGGTATAGCCAACGGTTTTATTGGTGAATTGATGAAACGTAAAGAAATTGCCGTTGCATTTACCACTTTTAAAGCGGATTATCCTCAATTACAACTCGAAGTAAACGACGAGAAAGCAAATCAGTTAGGTGTGAATGTTCGTGATATTTTACAAACTATGCAGGCTTATTTCGGTAGTGCTCAGGCATCAGATTTTAACCGCTTTGGTAAATATTACCGTGTGCTGGTTCAGGCTGACATTGCTGATAGGGCAGACCCAACTGCTATAGACAGAGTTTTTGTTAAAAATAAAACAGGAGAAATGGTGCCAATAAAAACGTTGGTTAAATTGACCCGTGTTTATGGCTCAGAAACTGCGTCACGTTATAACTTGTTTAATTCTATTCAGGTGAACGCCATCCCTAAACCAGGATTTAGTTCTGGTGATGCGATTAATGCAATACAGGAAGTAGCAAAAGAACAATTACCTGCGGGATATGGATTTGAGTTCTCTGGACAAACCAGGGAAGAGATTTCATCGAACGGACAGTCGACAGTTGTATTTATCCTTTGTTTAGTGTTTGTATATTTCTTGTTGGCAGCGCAGTATGAAAGCTATATTTTACCACTAGCAGTAATACTGTCTATTCCTACCGGAGTATTGGGTGTGTTTGTTGTAATAGGTTTAACCGGTATAGAAAACAACATCTATGTACAGGTAGCGCTGATCATGCTCATTGGTTTGCTCGCCAAGAATGCCATTCTGATTGTGGAGTTTGCGGTACAGCGAAGAAAGGCAGGGCTTACCTTGGTAAGTGCGGCAATAGAGGCGGCAAAACTAAGGTTACGTCCTATTCTAATGACTTCATTAGCTTTCGTTGTAGGTTTGTTCCCAATGAGTATTGCAACAGGACCATCTGCACAGGGTAACCACTCTATAAGTATTGGTGCTGCAGGGGGGATGCTTTCAGGAGTTATTCTTGGATTGTTCCTTATCCCAGTTCTATTTGTGATTTTCCAGCATCTGCAGGAAAAGATATCAAGTAAACCTGCTGTGCTTACTGATGCTCAGGATGCAAATGGTGTTAAGGTAAAACCAGAATCAGAAATCATCTATTCGTAAGGTAAATAACAAATTTTAAAAAATAGATACTAATGAAAAAGTATATAAATACACTGGCCCCACTATTAGTTTTAATAGTGCTGGCCGGATGTAAAGTTTCTAAAGATGTAGCTATACCGAAAGCTGCAATTCCTGAAAGCTTCAGGAATGCCAGTACTACAGATACCACTAGTATTGGAAATATTTCTGTAAAGAATTTCTTTACGGAAGAAGGGGTACAACGACTAATAGATACTGCGTTATTAAGAAATTACGATATGCAGATCGCTTTGAAAAATATTGAATCGGCAGAGGTGCTGTTTAAACAATCAAAGCTTGGCAATATCCCGGAGTTAACGTTACAGGTTACTGCTAATGCTAATCGTCCGTCTGATAATAGTTTGAATGGATTAAGTGCCGGTCAGTTTTTGAAAACCAAGGTTATTCAAGATTATAATGCAAACGTTGGTTTGGCATGGGAAGCCGATATCTGGGGTAAAATAAAAAGCCAGAAACAAGCAGCCCTTGCAACTTATCTTCAAACATCGGAAGCAAGGAAAGCCATCCAAACAAGGGTAGTGGCTAACGTTGCTCAAGGTTATTACAGGTTATTAATGATGGATGCTCAAATGGCTGTGGCTAAAAAGAATCTCTTATTAAACGACAGTACCTTACGCATTATACATATGCAGTTTGATGCCGGACAGGTAACTTCTTTAGCTATACAGCAGGCAGAAGCTCAGCAATTGGTAGCCGCACAATTGATTCCGGAACTGGAACAAAATATCACCATTCAGGAAAATGCACTACGTATTCTGACTGGTCAGCTGCCTGGCGCCGTTGAGCGTTTGGCAAGTCTTGAAAAAACAAATATACCAACACAATTGCCAGCAGGTATTCCTTCTTCTATGGTGAGCAGAAGACCGGACGTGAAAAGTGCCGAATTGTCTTTAAATATTGCTAATGCAAAGGTTGGGATTACTAAGGCAAGTATGTATCCTTCGTTAAGCATCACTGCAAGTGGAGGTCTTAACTCATTTAAAGCCAGTAACTGGTTTAATATTCCTGCATCATTATTTGGTGTAGTAGGAGGTGGACTTACTCAACCAATATTTCAACGC
This sequence comes from Pedobacter sp. GQ55, assembly GCF_059758925.1. NCBI lineage: Bacteria > Pseudomonadati > Bacteroidota > Sphingobacteriia > Sphingobacteriales > Sphingobacteriaceae > Pedobacter > Pedobacter sp. GQ55. The sequence goes on from NZ_JCAXEI010000003.1 coordinate 222,229, forward strand.
AGACAATTGAAAAGCCAATATGAGCTTGCTAAAATAGATCGCGAAAAAGTAGTACTTGAGTTTAGACAATCGGTACTGAATGCGGTAGGCGAGGTTTCTGATGAATTGGTTAAATTAGAGAAGTTAAAACTTCAATACGATATTTCTTCTAAAAGAGTAACTACTTTACAAGGAGCAGTAAAAAATGCCAACCTATTATTTAAAAATGGAATGGCGACTTATTTAGAGGTAATCACTGCTCAAAGTAATTCGTTGCAAAGTGAACTTGAATTGGCAGCTATAAAAACTGCACAATTAAATGCTTCGGTTGAGCTTTATCGTTCGCTGGGCGGCGGATTATAAGAGATCGTCGTAATTATATAACACCCGTCATCTCGACAACAGGAGAGATCTCTTGAACTAGCAGGGACAAGGGGTCTCTCGGTTCTCGGGTTGACGGGTGTTTCAAATAAAGTTGATATGTTATTTCCTAAATATTCAGCGTAGAATCCTGATAGCTGGTTGAATCTTTCTGATCAAAATTGCTGGCAAATGCAGCAGCCATATGCTGATCAAGATATCTAGATGTATACCTCTGATCTGTAACATTTATAAATAATACTGTTTTTCCTTCAATAGTATTGATCACCAAATCTGAAAGCTCACTAGGTACTGCAGGGCAACCCTGACTGCGTCCAAGCCTTCCTAAAGCATTTATAGTTCCCTGGCTAACATAATCTGCTCCATGTACTACAATAGATCTCCTACGGGCATTAGAATTGAAACCTTCATCCATACCATCCAAACGCAACGAACGACCATGTTGTCCACGATAAATCTCGGCAGTAAGGTAAAAACCTATGCTACTTTGAAAAGAATCATTAGAGTTTGAAAAGCGAGTTGCTTTATCAGCTCCGCTACGTTGTCCGTGAGCTACCCAGGTATTAAGAATCAGTTTCTTTTTATTAAGATCAATGATCCAAAGTCTTTTTTCAGTACTGTTTTTATCAAAATCAGCAATCGAAAGGATAGATTTATCCTCTGAAACTTGTCCGGATTTTTTTAGATTATAGAAACCAGTAAGTGCTTTTTCAAACACAGAACGACTTAAGCCCGTATATTCGAGGTTTACCTCGTTATAAAGGTTGTTTACATGGTCGTCATATAAACTGTCTTCAGATATTTTAGCAACAATTACCGGTTTTGATGGCTCCCTATGTGCCCCATTAAAAATTGATAAAGAAAGGCTGAGCGCTAACATCGATACTCCCCCCAAAATGCATTTCGTCATAAATTTTAACTCTCGTGTTATTATTAAACAATGCGCTAATTTGTTAGTGTTTTTTCAAATACAGTCCTTTAGATATTTCAAACATACTAAAAATATATTTTGTTTAACGTATTGAAAATGATTCTATTACCCTTGTGTGACTTAATGATTCAACTAAAATCAGTCGTCAAATTCATACATTTGTTAATATTTAGCCCATATAAAATGTAATTGAAGGGGTAGAAGAAGATAAATTATGATACAAAGTAACCTATTTCAGATAGAAGACGAAACCCCCTGGGAGGATTTGGGTAATGGAATTAAAAGACAAGTTTTTGGATATGATGATCGGATTATGCTTGTAAAAGCAAAATTTGAGGTGGGAGCTGTAGGCGATCTGCATGAGCATCATCATACTCAGGTAACTTATGTAGATAGTGGAGCTTTTGAGATGACCATTGGTGAGGAAGTGCGTGTAATAAGAAAAGGGGATGGTTATTACGTGCCACCACATGTAATTCATGGTTGTGTCTGTTTGGAGGCAGGAACTTTAATTGATGCGTTTACTCCCCATCGGGAAGATTTTCTTTAAAAATATTTTTTGAGGCTCGTGGGGGTAAACGTTACTTCTGTTGTCATACTTTCAAATCACAAATAATTAAACAATTATTCTAACACAGAAAGTATGAAAACAAACAAGTTCTATTTAATGATTGCAGTATTCATGGTAAGCATCGGTTCGGTAAAAGCGCAGCAATCAGGAGTTAATTTTGGGTTGAAAGCTGGTATCAATTATGCAACGCTCCCAACAAGTTTCAAAGAGGTAAAAGAAAAGGAAGGTAAAGCAGGTTATAATATTGGTGTTTTTGCAAGGGTTGGAGATGCATTGTATTTTCAGCCTGAGGTAAACTACACTGCATTTAAAAGTGAGTATACTTACAATTCAAAAATTTATAGCCCTAAATTTAAGCAGGTTAATATTCCTTTGATGGTAGGTTATAAGCTTATCAATACGGAAGCATTGAATTTTAGGATTTCTGCAGGACCGGATTTAAGCTATTCTTTAAACAAAGCTACAGGCCCAAGCGAGTTTGATTATAAGAAATTTACTGCCGGCGGTGTTGTTAATGCTGGTGTTGATATAGGTAGTTTAACTATTGATGCCAGATATAGCAGAGGGTTAACAAAGATTAATAAGGGCCTTGATGAAAAAACCGGGATATTTAATCTTTCGGTAGGATTTAAGATATTTTAAAAAGGAAGGGTCGTCATTCTGAGAGCCTAGCATTAGAAAAAACACAAAAAAGTATTAATGGCAGCTAGGTTAGTACATCGCTATCACCGCCGCGTCATCCTGAATTCATTTCAGGATCCGGGAATAGAAAGATGGAATAGCGCTTGCGGGATCCTGAAATGAATTCAGGATGACGATAACTTTAAACAGCCTGTTATTCAGAATGACGACTCTTCCATTAAAAATTAGTATTAACAATTAACTGACTTCTGGTTGCATCAACAAAATCCATTGGAATAATGCCATACTTTCCATGCGTATTATTTGTAAAGAAGGTATTGATTTTAGGATTTATCGAGTTAGATACGGTAGTTATACTTGGAATACCAAATATAAGTGCTTTATAACCACTGCTATAATTTAGGTATAACCTATTGGAAGTATCGTTATGGGCCTCATTTAAAAGCGTTTCAATGTTCGACCATTTTGTATTTACATCACTTACGTTATAATAATCTTGTATCTTAAGGTTCGCAGCCGAATTATTGATGCTAAAAGTAGTATTGTCTGCCCAATTGGTTGCATCAATACCCATTGTGCTACCAGCTCCAAATCTTCTTAATAACTTTATTTTACCACGAACAGCTCCTAAAGTAGGAACACCATCGCCCAAGTCCCATTTAGAAGGATTTTGATTTACATACGAATCAAAGGTCTGTTCAAAACTTCTGGTATTATTGCTAGGATCATATTCTTCCTTTACACTCATGATAATGGTTTCAGTTGGATTGCTGTTCAGGAAACTGATACAGGCATTTAGCACATCATTAAAGTTTAGGTTCTGATAGATTGAACCGTGATGGATAGCAAAGGCATCGCCAATGTGCCTGCATCTGATATCAAGATACCTAACACCAGCCGTTAACTGATCAGCAATGCTTAGATTTTGACATTTTGCCGTGCCGCCAACTGGTTCAGTTCTTGCTCCAGAATCATGTGTTCCGGGGATGGAGAGTTGGGCTACATTGGTTGCATCTGGTAGGGAACCCATCCAATTGCTCATGGTGTAAGTTAGCACGAGCGAGGAGGGAACCGACATTTCCTGTGTCGCTTCAGATTGTAATCTTACTTGTTCCTGCTTTTTACACGATGTAAACGCAACGATTCCCGCAACAATCAGGGGGAATTGAAGTTTAAAATTGTTCATACTTAGGGATTAATTTGGTTAACTGATTAACTACAATATAAGAAAAAATCAGATTGACAAAAAGGCATAAAATTATTTGTTAAATTAAAAGATTTACACGTATTTGTATAGATAATTAGGTATATCAATTTTAACTATATGCGCTCTAAACTTTTACTTACGGTGGTCCTCATAATGAACTGTATTTCTGTTTTTTCGCAACAGAAGATAGCAGGAAATATGTATTTCAAGAAGCTAGCAAACGGGCTTGAAATATTGGTAGTTGTAGACAATACTGTTCCCCTTGCAACCATTGAAATGGCTTGTAGAAATGGCTCATTTACTGAGTCTGATGATTACAATGGATTAAGCCATCTTTATGAACACCTGTTCTTTAAAGCGAATAAAGATTATCCAAATTTTGAGAGCTTTAATAAGAGGAGTAATGAATTGGAAATTACTTCAAATGCCAACACAAGAGAAGAGGTTGTAAATTATTATTTTACCCTTCCTTCGGTAAATTTAAAACCTGGTTTAAAATTCATGAATTCTGCCATTCGCTATCCTATATTTATTAAGGAAGATATGGCAATGGAAAATGAAATTGTAAATGCTGAGTTTACCAGACAAGAGTCGAGCCCGCTTTACCCATTGATTGATGCCGACAAGAAACATATGTGGGGTGCTAATTATTCCAGAAAGAACGTGATTGGAAATCATGATGTGATTTTATCGGCCACTCCATCAAAAATGGATTCTATAAAGAATAAGTATTACTGGCCCAACAATTCTGTATTGGTAATTGCAGGCGATGTAAAGGTAGATGAAGCTTTTAGCAGTGCTGAAGATATATTTGGAAGCTGGAAAGCATCGCCTTTTGATCCTTTTAAAAAGTGGCCCATTCCGGAATTTAAAACACTTATCAAAAATGATTATTACATCATAGAATCAACCAAGATGCCTGTTCCTTATATGCTTTTTAGCTGGCATGGACCAGACACACGCAATGATATCCCTGGAACTTATGCTGCAGATGTATTTTCATTTATTGTAAACCAAAATGGATCAAAGTTGAAGAAGGCTTTAATTAATTCAGGATTAGCGCAAGAAGCAAGTGTAAATTATTATACTCAGAAATATACAGGCCCTATTAGTTTTATGGTAAGCCCAAATCCTGCTAAAATTAAAGAATGCTATGAGGAGGTGCTAAAACAGATTGCTTTGTGGGATGAAGAGGATTATCTTTCGGAGGTTCAGATAGAACGTGCAAAACGATTACTTTCTATATCTCAGGTTGAACGTAGAGAAGTAACGTCAGATTATGCTCATTTGCTTTCTTTCTGGTGGGCATCGGCCTCGGTTGATTATTATACTCATTATGAGGAAAACCTGAATAAGATAACCCGAGCCGATTTATTTAATTACGTTCGAAAATACATTAAAGGTAAGCCGTTTTGTGCAGGAATGATTATTAATAAAAGCAGTGTTGACGCTGTAAAACCTCAAGAATTCTTCAAATAAAATATTGAAACTGATGAAACCATATATATTAACCTTCATTTTTATTTTATTCCTTTTTTCGGCTAGATCCCAAACCAAGGCTGTGTCTTTTGATGTGAATGGCTTAAAAGTAATTTTAAGGCCCACTCAAAAAGAAACCATTAGCATGAGCATGTATTTTAGAGGAGGGGTGATGAATTACAAATCTGAGCAGGCTGGAATAGAGAACCTTGCTTTGGCGGCAGCATCATCATGTGGTACAAAGAATTATAGTGTTGATGATTATAAGGAACTGGCGGATGAATATGGAATAAATATAGGAGGTTCTTCTGAAACTGATTATGGAACGATTAGTATGGACTGTATTTCCAAGTATTTTGAACAGGGTTGGAAGTTGTTTTCAGATGCTGTAGCGAATCCGATTTTTGATAAATCCGAATTCCAGTCTACCAAAGAAAAAATTATTTCTGGTATTTATCAGCTTCATGCATCTCCAGAGTCGCGGATTGAACAGATGTCGATGCAGGCGATATTTGATGGTAGTCAATACAGTACAGAGCCTAAGGGTAAAGATTTAACTGTTAGTGGATTTACAGCCGATAGTGTTTCTAATTATTACCATAATCAGCTTTTAAATAGAAGCAAAATGTTTTTAGTTGTTGCGGGTAAAATAACTAAAGAAGCACTTGAAAAAAAGATAAATGAGTCGTTTAAAGAGATTGCCGCTAAACCTTATACACCACCGGTATACCACCAAAAAACGATTGAAGGAGAACATCTGTTGACAGAACAGCGAGACCTGGCTACAAACTACATAAGTGGTGTAATGAATGCTCCGGTTATGAGCAGCCCTGATTATGCCCCCTTTATGCTTGCCATAAATGCTTTAAGTGGAAATTTACATTATGAACTACGTGTAAAACAAGGTCTTTCTTACGCACCCGGAGCTACCATTAAGATGCAGCAGATGCCTTACACATCTATGTATGTGAGTACAACGCAACCTAAAAAATCATTTCAGGCCATGGTAGCTGTTTATAATAGCATTAGAAGTGGCCGTTACAGTCAATCGTTTCTTGACGGAATTAAAAAAGACCATCGTTTAAGGTATTACAGACATCAGGAAAGTTCAAGTTCGATCGTTGATGATCTTGGAGAAGCTGAAGTGCTGGGAGGGTATAAGATGGAAGAAGATATGCTGGATAACATCAATAAAGTAACCCTTGAAGATATAGGTAAAGCATTTGAAAAATATGCAAAGGGTGCAATTTGGTTATATCTGGGCGACGAACAATTGGGTAAGCAGGCGTTTCAATAGGTTTTAGCTACAGTTTTTCCAAGATACCAACAAATCCAGCTAAAGAATGGCGCGGCTGCAACATCAGCAGTATAATGTACATGCTGAATAAGCAGAAGCACGCCAACAATTACCGCAGCAGCAAAGGATATGAGCTTATCTCTTTTGCTTTGCATACACAGGCCTCCTATGATTAAAGTAGCGGTATGCCCTGAAAAGAACAGGTCTTTTGTAATTACATTTGATCTGTAAAAAAGAATAGAACAAGGATCTGCCAGTTCAATAATGCCGGTAGGAGCGTTAAGCGGTACCAGTGTAATAGATAAAATGCGGGCGATGCATAAGAATATGAATGTCCATAGTGCTGTTAGGCAAATAGAGGTGTTTCTGGACATTCTTACCAGGAACAGGATAATTAATGCATAAAGTATTAGAAATATATATAAGGAAACATCAACTGCTGGTATTCTTTTTAAGAACCAGTCATTTAATACTGCACCTTCTCTGTTTTCTATATGATGAAAAAATTGCGGTATAAATAATAATATTCCGATAAGTATAATTGTTCCTAGTATAAGTTTGAGCCTAAATGGTGGATATTCCCATGCAATTTGCCAGGAGAATTGTCTAGAATGCATTATTTAATCTAAGTTTTGTTATTTCTAATCGTAAAAAAGTATGTCTCAATTACCCCCTAATATTGTCGTACACTGCCTCTCTAATAGTTAGATTATAGCAGTAAGTTAGTAGTGTTAAACATATTCAGTAAAAGTCAGAATTTATATTATGATTACACTAAATTAACATTAAAAATTAAAATATAAATACCATGGAAATCAAAACAACTAATGAAAGGATGTATGCGCTTCTTGTATTATTTGATATGCATACCAGTTTTTATTCGAAAGCTATTTTGGGAATTACCACCAGGGATGCACATAATAGGTTGAATACTAAGGCTAATCATGTTTCATGGCTTGCCGGAAGTCTTGTAGAGCAGCGTTACGAGTTGGCAAATATGCTGGGAATTCCGGGCAATCAGGCTGCACACAATTTATTTGAAAATCATCAGGGAATAATTGAGAATGCTACCTACCCGCCATTAAGTGAATTTAATGAAGATTGGGATAAGATAAGTCCGCTATTAAGAGATGCCCTAATGAATGTTACTGATGAAAAACTTAATGAACAGATTGATATGGGTTCTGAAAAAATGACTTCTTATGAATTGATCGCATTCATTATTTATCGTGAAGCAAATTGTATTGGGCAGATCGCGTTGTGGCGCAGGCTATTAGGTTATGAGGCAATTAAATACGACTAGATAAATATTATAAATTGAGTAATTTTATTTATAGCAAAATCATTTTAACCTACATTGCCTAAATGTTTGGAGATGGCAATTCTAAATTCATATTTAAACTTTGACGGAGATGCAGAAGAAGCATTTAACTTCTATAAATCGGTATTTGGAGGTGAATTTCTTGCATTGACCCGATTTAAAGAAATTCCGGAATGTGAGACGATGTCGATAGAAGATCAGGAAAAGATTATGCACATTTCATTGCCAATTGGCAAAACAAGTATCCTTATGGCTACAGATATTTTAAGTTCTTTAGGACAAACATTAACTCTTGGTAATAATTCGTATATTTCTATCAGTGCTGACACTGAAGAAGAGGCGATTAGGTTGTTTAACGGCTTATCGGCTGGCGGGGTAATTACGATGCCACTCGAAAGGTCGTTTTGGGGCTCTTTCTTTGGAATGTTTAATGATAAATATGGTATTCAATGGATGATAAATTATGAGTTTAAATAATCAGTTTTTTATTGCTCATCCGGCACTTCAGCCGTATATTGATGGTTACTTGTATTTAGATATGAATTTTTCTTGTGGTACAGGTTCGCCATTAAATATTTATCCGGTTGCCAGTACACAAATGTCCTTTGTGATTGATGAGCAACACACATTTCATGAGGTGGGAGAGGATAAGGTTTATCAGTATCCGCTTTGTTTTTTGGGATTACTTGACCATAGCCGAAGCTTCGATGTTTATCCAAAAGAACTTATAATGGTGATTTTTAAACCTTATGGTGCTTTTAAACTATTTGGTATTCCGCAGCGCTATTTCTCAAATGAAGCTACAGATGTGCAGCTTCTTTTTCCAGAAATTAAAAATTTAACTGAACAATTGAGGGAAGTAGCAAAGATACCCACAGCAGTTGTTGCCAGATTGGAACGGTGGCTGCTTAAGCGATTAATTAGTGCCGAAAACATTAATGTAAATGGTGTGGCGTATGCTTGTGAGCAAATACATAAAAGCAGAGGGCTTGTTCGTATTGCAGAACTTAGCCGACAGGTAGGTATGTCTGAAACTAATTTAGGTGTTCAGTTTAGAGAAAAAGTAGGATTTAGTGCAAAAGCTTTTAGCAGAATTGTACGATTCAATAACATCAATAGTTTTATTACAGAGAATAATGCTGTTAACTGGCAGGAATTGGTATATAAATTCGATTTTTTTGACCAAAATCATTTCATTAAAGAATTTAAGCGTTTTTATGGTTGTACACCGTCTCAATGGCATGCAGGTCTTTCGCTGGAATTTTAATTTTAAAAAATAAAAGCCGGAGTAGTATCCGGCTTTTGTTTTTTTCATAGGAGGTGATTTTGTAATTGACGTTGAGAGACGTGATTGATATCTTTATCTTAATTACATTTTAAATCTTATGTGCTGGTAACAAAGTACTAAAGAGGCCGGCACAATTAGCAGATTTGTTTAACCAAATAGCTATTACAAACATAGGCATGTGATATTTTTTTTACAACTGTGTAAATACACAGGTGAATTTTGCAATAAAATATAAGTAACTATATTTACGGTAACCCACATGTATTATGAAGAAGATCCTTTCTATAGATGGCGGCGGGATAAGAGGGATTATTCCCGGGATGCTTTTAGTGGCACTCGAGGAAAAATTAAAGAAAGAAAGTAAAAACCCAGATGCCGCTATTGTTGATTACTTTGACTTTTTTGCAGGAACAAGTACCGGCGGTATTTTAACCTGTCTGTTACTTTGTCCTTCGGATGAGCATCCAACCCGACCAAGATTTTCTGCTAAAGAAGCACTGGATCTTTATCTGGAGCATGGTAACGAGATTTTTAAAATGACTTTTTTTAAGCGTTTAAGAGCAAAATTTGGTTTGGCGGGAGAACGCTATAACAGTCAAATCTTTGAGGGGGTTTTGAAGAAATATTTTGGAAAAATAAAACTTAGCCAACTTATTAAGCCATGTATTATAAGTGCCTATAATATAGAATTACGCAAAACACATTTTTTTAGACAGCAGAACGCCATAGTTCGTGGCGATGTCAGGGATTTTTATTTAAAGGATGTTTGTAGGGCAACTTCGGCAGCGCCAACGTATTTTAGCGTAGCTGAAATACACTCTTTGGCTAATGTGAGGTATCCTTTGCTTGATGGTGGGGTGTTTGCTACTAATCCTGCATTAAGTGGCTTAATAGAAGTTACAAAGGCATTTAATCAAACCAGAATCAATGATATTTACTTACTCTCTTTAGGAACAGGGCGCTCTAAAAGATCTTATGACTATGATCACTTTAAAAAGAGCAGCGCAATGGCTATTGTGCCAGCTTTAATAGATATTATGATGAGTGGGGTTGCAGAAACGAGCGACTTTTTTTTACAACAGCTTTTTCATTCTGTAGGTAAAGAAAAGAACTATGTAAGAATAGAACCAGGTAGTTTGGAGAGTATAAAAGAAGGCTTAGATGCTGCCAGCCCGGCAAATATTGAGAAATTAGTGGCCCTGGGAGACAAAACTGTGAGTGAAAATGAGCATTTATTAAACCAGATCGCTAAATTCCTGGTAGAGGAACAAAAAAAATCTACTTCTAAAATGCCATGGGATTTTATAAAAGTTGCACGCTAGCCTTTAAATGAGAAATTTTAAGGGGTAGTTATTTTACAAGCCTGATAAAAACAGAATACAAATAAAATAAATGCTAAAACTTTTAATGCGCTAATGGCATAACGTGTTACAGACGATTTTTTTGGTGTTTTGAGATACATGATGTTAATTTTATTTATCCACTATTTAATTCAAATCAAAATTAACTAAGAAATGACCTGATATCAACTGTGAAAATACGCAGTTGTTGAATTTTAAAATGTAAAAACGCGCTTTTTTGTTAATCAAGCGCGTTTTTATTATTCAAAGTCAATTTTCTGATCCCTTATTCTGATTCTTTTTGTTTTCATTTTTAGTTTTGTACTTTTCCAATGAATTCTCATGTCTTTCAGGTGCAGTTATATCTTTATTATCAAGATTTTCAATATACCTATCAATAGGAATATCTCTTTGGTGCCCCGGTTTGGCATGTACAGCTGTACCAGTTAGATTAGAACCGATTTCTTTAGGGACTTGCTCCTCATTTCCATTTTGATTATTCATAGCCTTTGGATTTGATGTACAATGAAAACATTTTTAAAAGTGATGTTGTTTTGAAAAACATCACTTTTAAAAATGTGAGATCAGTAGGGTAGATGTAGGGGGAGTAAAATAAAAACTAAACTTTACCACAAAGCCAGATTGCTCTGGCTTTGTGGGTGTTAATTAAACTTTAGGGATTTGTGATTCTTTATATTATTGGATAATTTTTCCGTCTTTGTCAATTTTCAAAGAACCAGTTTCTGTTTCTTTTTTAACATCAACTTGGTAATATGTAGATTTGTCAGGATTAGTTACAAGGAATGCAGCTGTTGGAGTCCAAGCTTTAACCGGTTCCGATTGTAATGTTTTTTGAACTGGCTCAGGAAGGTCTTTTAATTCAACCGGTGCTTTTGTAACGCTATCTTGTTGCACAGCAACTCTAACTGGGTTTTTAATGTCGCTTGCTTTTACTGTAGTTAGTCCTGCTAATGCAAAAAATGCTGCTGATAAGATGATCTTTTTCATAATACTTATTTTAAAATTTCAGTTAAAAATTCTTGTTAGTTATGTTCAGACTATGCTACATAATGATGCCTAAATCATTTGCTTTTGGCATATGATTGATTTACAGTTAATTATGTGTTTTGTTGAATTTTAAAGTTGTAGAGAAACTCCACAGTTTGCTGAATTATGAAACAAAAGAGGAGCAACCTTAATTGGTTGCTCCTCTTTAAAGATTAAAAGTAATGATTACTGCATATCTCTTTGTACTTTACGTGCAGTACCTTTTCCTGGCAGATAAATCTGGAAGCCCACTGCAAGACCCAGATTATGTGCGTAAGCACTGCTTCCAAAGCCTACAACACCATTGTATTTAAGTAAAGCTTCTAAGCCAATACTAGGTGTTACGAAATAAGTCCAACCCGGACCAAAGCTAAATCCTAAACCATTTGTTGAACCACCAACAGAAGGATTTACACCTGAAATACCAACAGTAGCTTCACCAAAGAATCTGGAATTGTTAACAACTTCATTAGCTCCGGTAGCACCATAGTAGCGTCCAAGGGCTCCTATACCGTAACTAATATCAGTACCTGCATCTTTAGCTGTTGCAAGACCAAAAGAAACGTCGCCACCAAGTGCTAAACCATCTTGAACAAACCACGCGGCTTTTGGGTTAATTTTTAAACTAAATACATTTGGTTTGTCCAATCCGAAAGATATGTTTGATAGATTGGCTCCAATCATTACATTGCCCTTCTGTATCTGGGCAGTTGCTCCAAATAACACAGTGATACATAAAACAAGAGTTAAAGTTAATTTTTTCATAGCTCGATTTTTTAATTATATAATAAGTTAACAAATCATTAAGTTTTTTGTTTACGAAATGTATAATTAGGACTTAAATGGTTGATAGGTAGTTGAGTTATCTTAGTCAAATAGCTGAAGTTGATATGGATCAACTGAGCGGGAAGAAATCTGGATTTCATTGAAATTAGAAAGAGATATACCAAGCAATCTTACCTTTTTATCTACTAAATCTATATTTTCAAGAAGCAGTTTGGCGGTGTCTATTATGATCTGATAATCGGAAACGGGATTAGAAAAAGATTGATTTCTGGTGATCTGTTTAAAATCACTATATTTTAATTTAAGTGTAATGGTTCTTCCCTTAAGCTGATTTTTGTTTAAACGAAATGCCAGTTTATCTGCTAGTTTGCCTAGTTCAGTGTGCATTTCCTCAATCGTGATTAAGTCGTGCTCAAAAGTGTCTTCTACGGCAAGAGATTTTGTTTGCCTTTCTGACTGAACAGCACGTTGGTCAATGCCTCTTACAATTGCATAATAGAATTTACCTACCTTACCAAAGTATTTAATAAGATCTTGTTCAGAGAGTTTTTTAAGATCTGATCCTGTATGCAGCTGCATACTTTTCATTTTTTTTGCGGTGACTTTACCAACTCCAAAAAAACGCTCAACCGGAAGCTTTTCCATAAAGCTTTCGATTTTTGAAGGGCCAATGAACGTTAGCCCATCTGGTTTATTCATGTCAGATGCTATTTTTGCAACAAATTTACCAGATGATACTCCGGCAGAAGCTGTTAAGTTAAGCTCGTCTTTAATGGCCTGCTTAATTTGTTTAGCTATCTCTAATGCTGAACCTATATTTAACTTATCTTCGGTTACATCAAGGTATGCCTCGTCTAGCGATAGCGGTTCGATAAGATCAGTATATCGACTAAAAATCTCTCTGATGTGTGTAGAGACAGCTTTATAGGCATCAAATCTTGGTCTTATAAATATGATCTCAGGACAAAGCTGAAGGGCTTGTCGTGAAGGCATTGCCGACTTAACTCCAAATTTGCGTGCCTCGTAACTTGCCGTAGCCACAACTCCGCGTCCATCAGGTGAGCCGCCAACAGCAATTGGTTTTCCTTTGAGCTCAGGAAAATCACGCTGTTCAACTGATGCATAAAATGCATCCATATCAATATGTATTATTTTTCTGATCACAGGTTAAATTTAGGCATTCCTTTACAAAAGTATTTTAATGAGGAAACAATAACGCTGTTTATATGTTTTTAAACAAAACAAAGACATTAATTATGCAAAAAGACTTAAATCCATATGAATTTACCCTCGAAATTAAAGGCGATCCAAGTGCTATAAGAGTGGAAATACCAAAAGAAGGGGATTATATTGTATATGTTAATGGAGAAAGGACCGGGCACATCTATTGCATTAAGGGAAGTAATTCGGTACAGTGGAAAACAACAGATCACATTAGTCAGGAGCTTGTTGATGAAATAGGGGCGCATATTGAAGTTTTAGAAAGTAAAATAGGATAATTCTTATATTGCCGCAGAAACCAATTGTTATACTGAGGCAATAAACGATGAAAGAAATTAAATGGGGTATTATAGGTTGCGGAGACGTGACTGAAGTGAAAAGTGGTCCAGCTTTTAATAAAGTTCCTAATTCATCTCTTGTAGCAGTAATGCGAAGAGATGCAACAAAAGCCCAGGATTATGCATCCAGGCATAATGTGCCCAGATGGTATGATAATGCAAAAAAATTAATTAATGACCCTGAGGTAAATGCTATTTATATAGCAACTCCGCCCTTACAGCATGAGGAGTATACGTTGCTCTCTTTAGCCGCGGGAAAGCCTGTTTATGTAGAAAAACCGATGACATTAAACACAGAATCGGCTTTGAGAATGAAAAATGCTGCAATTAACTTTAATGTTAAATTATGTGTAGCACATTACCGCAGAGAACAACCTATGTTTTTAAAAGTAAAGCAGTTATTGTCGGATAAAGTGATTGGCGATATCAGGTTTGTTCAATTGCAAATGCTTCAATCTCCGGCGCATAATTTAATTGCCAGTACTGATACTAACTGGCGACTTGATCCATCTATTTCTGGAGGAGGTCTTTTTCATGATCTTGCACCTCATCAGTTAGATTTAATGATTTATTACTTTGGTAAAGCAAGTAGGTCAGCGGGCATTTCAATAAACCAATCAAAAGAATATTCTGCAGACGATCTTGTTGCCGGACAAATTTTATTTGAGAATGGAGTGGTATTTAATGGAACCTGGTGTTTTACCGTATCAGAAAATGACAAGAAAGATATTCTTGAAATAACAGGTTCAGCAGGCAAAATAAGTTTCCCGGTATTTGGAAATAGGGTTACTCTTAAAAAAGATGGATATGACGAAGAGTTTATTTTTGAGCCTTTGAAACATGTTCAAGAGCCAATGATTGAGCGGGTAACAGCCTATTTTCTGGGTAAAGGAGATAATCCATGTTCAGCAGAACAGGCAATATTATCTATGGAGTTAATGGATAGCTTTACTAAAATGGAAAGCTAAAATAATTATCATTTTATTTTAATAAAACTAATATTATTAGTATTATTGTGCATTAATAAAATGTATTATGGTACTAATTAATGATATCTTTTTTGACAAAGTTGAGGTTCCAGGAATATTTGACGATTTAATTAACTCCTCCTGGGTTAAAAGACTTGGCCGCATTCACCAGAGTGGAGCTATTTTTCTGGTTAATCCAAATATTTGCCATACCAGGCTTGAACATTCGATAGGAGTAATGCTGTTGATAAGACATCTTGGTGGCTCTGAACTTGAGCAAGTTGCCGGTTTATTACATGATATTTCACATACTGCATTTTCACATGTTGGAGATTATGTGTTTGATAATACTGAGGAAAACTATCATGAACAAGTTTTTGAAGAGGTATTACATTCGTCAGATATCCCTGAAATTTTATCGTGGCACGGATATCATATAGATGAGATTATTAATGGCACTTTTAACATTCTGGAGCAAGCGGCACCAGGACTGTGCGCAGATCGGCTCGATTATACTTTAAGAGATTCTTATCATGCAGGCCTTGTCTCAAGAAAGGATGTTAAAGCGTTTATTAAACACCTTAGTGTTGAAGATGGCATAATTGTTATTGAAAATGCTGAAAAAGCAGAGTGGATTAATAATTTATACAAGAAGCTAATTGAGGATGTATTTAATTTACCCTTACATATTTATGCGAACAGGAAACTTACTGAGCTAATTAAAGCCGGATTACAACGTAACGAACTTGTGCATAGTGATCTTTTAAAGGATGATACCTACTTACTTAATAAGATTAGAAGTACGGCCTCAGGATATGAAGGAGTTAAAGCAATTAAACAACAAAGAGGCTTTGATATGTTTGTTAAAAAGGGGATGGGTTTAAAGATGAAGAACCGTCAGCTAAATGCTTTAATTTAATTCCTTGCCAACCTTAATCCCCTATATGTTTTAATTGTGCCTAATGTCCTGAGTGGTGTGTATCTTTCTTTTTACGAAAAGTTAAATAGAATGCTGTAACCATAATTATTACTGCTAAAGTAACCAATACAATTGTGATTTCAAGACCGTGTGCTGACTGATGTTGTTCCATGATATTAAATTTTGGATGAAGTTAAAAATAATATAATAGATCAGGGAAAAAAAAATAAAAACCCGGCCGCAATATTTGCGGGCCGGGTATAACTAACCATTAATTTATAATATGAATTATTCTTTCTTTTTTTCTTCACCCTGTGTAGGAAGTTTAAATGTTTCAACCTTTTTATCTTTGTCATTCGGTTTTTGAACCTCGGCATCACTAGGTAACTTAGCAGAGCCAGAAGCTGATTTAGCTCTTTTAGCACTTATATTAGTAGTTGGGGCAGAAATAGACCGGCTACTCTGACTATAATTTTGGAATATCAACGACCTAAAATTTTCTTTTGTATACTGCTTCGGCTTATCGTCTTTCAGCTTATTGTTTTGTGGATTTACAGGTCCATACTTGAGACCTGCAACATTACCTTTCTTTAGTTGCTCTTTTATACTTTCGCCCGATTTAAATTCTTGCGCGCTTAAAGTTGAGTAACCAAACACTGTTAAGCCAATAACAGCTATACAACTTATTTTATATAATGTTTTCATGTTTTCGTTTTTTATTATGATTATTTTATGCTTACCAGAACTTTGATTTTATTTACGCCTTGATTATTGTAACCTTCAAGAGCTTTCCCTAATACCTGGCCAATTTTCACTTTATCCGGATCTGCCTTCATTGCAACACCCGGAATAGTAGAGGTAACCAATAGATCTCCTCTTGAAATCACACCCCCTTCTAAACATACTTTTGTTGGTAATACACCTATTACACCCATTGGTACCTGACCTTTTAAATCGCTGTCTATGTGTTCTTCGGTTAATAATACTCCTGGCTTTGTAGCATATACACCTGCTACCAGACTTGAGTAAGGAGTGCTGGATTTTTCGACCGCTCTGTCTTTAGTAGTAGAAATGATCAGGATGTCGCCCGGCTCATAACTAGAAGTTAAACCTATGGTTTCAAATGACTCAGCAATATCGGCACCGCCTGTTTGTGTACCACCATTAAAAAATCCTCTTCCGGCAGCATTGATGCGTGCTACATTAACTGTACCAGGGTTGCCACTTTTAAAAACTGCAATTGAACCATTACTATGTTGCTCAACAGTTAGCACAGGATTAGTGTTTCCGGTATTAAAATTAACAAGTCGGGCGGCTCTTCCACTGCTAAAATTAGGAGTCCATGCAAATAGCGCGTTTCCGCTACCATCGGCAGTGGTTTCAACTCCATCACCAGAATTGGATGCATTCGCTGTAACACCATTGCCATTTCCATCGGCAATAGCAATAAGTGCTGGTCCATTACCTGCAGGATTAGATGCGTGGAATAAACCTGCAAAACCGCCTGTTCCAGAAGAAATGCCATATATCCCGGCAGTGCCAAAGTTAGAAAATATAGAATTTACTTCGCCTTTAACCGCAGGCGAGGTACCGGTTGTACGATCTACTTTAAAGTTACCTGCAATACCGTTTCCGACAGTAGTAACTGTAATTGCGTCGCTTGTATTGTCCTCATTAAAGATACGGAACCTGCCTGCCCGGCCCATAGCAAATGTAGGAACCCAGGCATAAAGCGCATCACCTGTGCCGTTAACACTTGTTTCTACACCGTTACCTAGTTTTTCTGCGTTGGCTGTTATAGCATTGCCATTCCCATCAGCTAATGCTACCAATGCCGGACCATTTCCTGCCACATTTGATGCATGAAACAAGCCGGCAAAACCGCCTGTTCCGGAGGCAGTCCCATAAACGGCTGCAGCTCCAAAGTTTCCAAAAATGGTATTTACTTCTGATCTTACACCTGCTGCAACACTATTGGTGTTATTTACCAAAAAGGATGCCGCATTCCCTTGCGTATTATCCGGGATGTTTCCGTTACCATTGGTTTCCACCTCAAATGTATTTCCAGCGGTATTTGTTTGATTAACATTTTCAAATCTTCCACCCCGGCCTGTACTGCCATTTAACCCAACCTGTCCAAAAACCCCAATACCATTACCTGTTGTATTTGTTGCTATGAATCCCCGAACACCATATCCGCCCCCATCATTACGGCCTACCACCGCACCAGCTATATCACTGGTTGTACGGCCCACAACAGCTTCTCCGGCACCATTGTTCTCGCCTATTATTCCAGCAGATGTTTGCGCACTTGTCACGCCGTGTACAGCAAAGCCTGATCCTGTGCTGCTAAAAACGCCTTTTCCAGATCCTGAACTGGATACATTAATTACAGTTCCATTACCCAGTGTAGAGGCATTTAATGCACTGTTATTATTAGCGTTGTTAAAGATTGAAATATTTGCTGGAATACCATTATTACTAGTGGCAATGAGGCCCGTTCCTGTATTGCTATTGGCATATACACCTGTTCCAGCGTCTGATGAATTTCCATATACACCAAGACCGTTAGGTGTTACCCCGTATACACCCCATCCGCTACCGTTATGTGACCCCCATACTCCGATGCCTAAACCACCTGTTCCATTGTTAATACCACGCACTGCACTTGAGAAACCTCCGGGAGAAGTGCTAGAAACAATACCCCTTACTGCTGCTATACTGGAAGTTGTTGTTGCATTTGAACCTTCTATTGAAGTTCCATCTCCGTTATTATTAATAGAAAACAGGATACCTGGATTATTTTCATTTGCATTAAATGGCAATACAAAGCCTCCGCCACCTATAGCACCTGGAGCCCATGATACACCGTTGAATCTTAATACATCATTTAACACTGGTGCAATGGGATCAATAGGTTTGGTTTGCAATTTTGCTACAACCGGACCTGGATAGGTTCCCGATAAATCGCCACTAGCAGCTACACCATTTATGTCGCCTGCCACTCCCTGAGGACCTTGTGGCCCAACAGGGCCAATTGGGCCTACTGCACCGGGATTACCCATAGCGCCTGCAGGTCCCGGATCCCCTTGGTCTCCTTTGATACCTTGTGGGCCTTGGGCCCCAGCTGGGCCTAATGCACCGGCGTCTCCTTTATCTCCTTTGTCTCCCTTTATGCCTTGAGGTCCAATTGGCCCAGCAGGGCCAACAGCACCTGCCGGTCCCTGATTACCCTGATCTCCTTTGATACCTTGTGGGCCAGCAACACCTGCAGGTCCTGCCGGACCGGTATTACCAATATCTCCTTTGTCACCTTTTGGACCGGCTGTGCCCTGAGGGCCGGCAGGTCCTGAAGGTCCAGGATTACCTGATGCTGCGTACAATGCAAAAGGTACACTCATCAACTGAGTACTTCCAAGTGCATTATATGAACCACCGCCAACAGCAAGTTCAACCTTAGCGAACTGATTGGCATTTTGCCATGGAATTGCAGCAAATGTACCAGTGCCAGGAGTTCCTTTACCTATCTGCAGCGTAAAAAGTCCTAATTGATTCGTATTTGCAGAATGTTCTTCCATATACTGAACCGGGCCATTCGCGGAACCTCCAAGGATGGAAATTTTGACCTTTACCGCCTGATTTGACAGGACTGTACCGTTGGTGTTCCTGGCGACTGCCTGGTAATTTATCCCTTTAAAACCATCCTGAGCGCTGGCCCATTGCAGTCCTGCAAAAAGAATAAATACTAGAGTAAAAAATGTACTTCTCATAGTTTATGATTTTAAATGCGTTCTATTTTATTGGTTTGTTGATCAGTTTTTAAGGCTTCAAGACATTGATTAATTTCCTGATAGTTTGGAGGCTCCAGGGGTAAAGCATAATGTAAATCGCATAGAATTTCTCAGCACATAACGATCCTCTGTGGGGAATATATAGCTTATATCTATTCTTAGAGGATTCACATTAAGGCCTATGCCGGCTGCAAGGTGTTGCCTGTTGCCCTTTTCAGGATCTTCGTAGAAATAACCCGTTCTTATAAAAAACCGATTGTAGTAAGAAAACTCTAATCCACCTGCAATGGTGAACTCTGATAGTTCTTCTTTAAATCCTCCGGGTGCATCAAATAATGAAGTAAACAAAGCACTAGTAACACTTCTATTTGGGTCTTTGCCTTTTTCTATCTCGGTAGTAAAATTACCATCAACATCCTTTTTGTACCTTGGCGGGGTAGGCACCATTAATTTATTGATGTCGAGTAAAATGGTAAGTCTACTTTCCGGTGCTGCATAGAAATTGTAACCGGCGCCTACCCTTAGGTTCATGGGTAAAAAGCTGGTTTGGCTATCGGAATACTTAAGCTTAGTACCAATATTACTTAAATTTACACCCCAGCTAAAGCTTCTTGAATAACGGCCATTTTGTAGTTCCCGATTCGAGTAAATGGATACATCGGCAGCAAAAGCATCTGTTGGAGTGAGTTCTAAATTGTTGTACGTTCCTTTACCTATATCACTTCTAAAATATCGGGCGGTTAGCGCCATTCCAAAGGTCTCACCAAATTTGCGCGCATAGCTGGCATCTATGCTAAATTCGCTAGCCTTGTATTGCTCAATAAGGCCGCCCGTTTCATCTCTAAAAGCAATTGATCCCAAATCCAGGTATTTAACAGATAATCCAAGCGCTTCTCTATCGTTTAATTGCCTGAATGCGGTAAAGTATCCCAGATGAGAATCTTTGCTGAGCTGTTTCATCCATGGGGTATAGGAAGCACTAAAGCTCATTTTTTCGCCGAAGGTGATCTTCGCCGGATTGATGTATAATGAATTAGCATCCACATCTAACCCTGTGCCTGCCTCAGCTACTCCGGAGTTTCTGGCGTCGGCACTTAGTAATAAGAAAGCAGCTCCACTTTGAACTACTCTGTTGTCTTGTTGCGCAAAACTGCTCTGGTACCAACATACCAGGCAAGCCAATAGGCTTGTAGCAAGGTAAATGTTTGTTTTCATAAGTTTATTGTATTACCAGTTTCTCTGAATAGGTTCTTCTGCTAGCTTTGAGAACTACATAATATAAGCCCGAAGGATAACCTCCTAAGGGCAAAATATAGTTTGCTTTGCCAGCCAGCATTTTTAAAGAGATGTTTCTCACGGTTTGGCCGGCATTATTTACCAGCTGTATGTTCACCATGTCGTCCATTACCAAATCAAATTCAAGTTTGGTTTGGCTATTGGCCGGGTTTGGATAAACAATAAAACCCGTTATAAGAGGGGCCTGTGGTTCGGGGGTGCTCCCATTAACTTCTGGCTGTTGGAAACCTTGTGTTACCAACAGAGGAGAGTTTTCTATGGCTGTTACCAGAACCTCGCCTATAGTGTATTGAAAAATGGTATTATTGATCTCTGCCGAGCCTCCCGTGCTGGCTATAACGGATCGTTGGAGTTCTACTTGTTGCGCATTTGCGACAGCAGTAAAACTGAATATGCCAAATATTGGCAAATATCTTTTTTTCATCGAGAGAGGGATTAATTGTAGATATAACCCAAAATTACATATAAGTAATATTGGGTTGTCTTAAGATTAAGCAACGCGTAAAATCAGCTAAGTGTAATGCGACTATTAATTAGTAAACTGTACTCTCGAAGAAAATAATATATCAAATTTGCGTTATGTTGATTTATACAAGAGGTGGATGTTAATCGTATTTTAAGGCATCAACAGGATTTGCCCTTGCGACTTTAAAAGTTTGAAGGCTTACAGTTAATACAGCGATAAATATTGATAAAACAAATGCAATTATAAATGGCCACGTATTCAAGCCGATTTTGTAATCATATTTTTGAAGCCAGTTTGTCGTTATAACATACGCAGTGGGAATTGCTATCATGTTTGACAGAATAACAAGTTTGATAAAATCTTTGTTCAGTAAGATAAGGATGTCCTTTAAACTAGCCCCAATTACTTTTCGGATACTGATTTCTTTGCTTCTTTGCTCAGCAATATACAGCGCCAGACCTAACAGACCTAGACAGGATATAAAGATGGCAAAACCACCAAATACATTGGAAAATACACTCAGTAATTTTTCACTTTTTAATTTATTAGCAATCCTTTCACTAACAAAGTCTATTTGAAATGGATAATCGGGGTTTAGTTTTAGGCTTAGTTCTTTAATTTTTTGTATAGAGGTGGTTATGTTTTGCGATGGATTCAAACGCATAATGATAGTGCCTGGATTGGTTTCACTATAAAAGAAAAGCAAGGGATCTACTTTGGTTCCAAGTGATGAATAGTTATAATCTTTCATTACGCCAATAACTGTGAATGTTTCGTGCCAATCATCATTTTTTATCCTTGCACCAATTGGATCTTTAAGATGCATTGTTTTTGCAGCAGTTTCATTTAAAATTACTTTGGTTGTATCATTGCCAAATTCCTGGCTAAAATCTCTTCCCTCTAATATCTTTGCGCCAATTGTTTTGGTAAAATCATAACCTGAAAATCTAATTTGCATGGCTACCTGTTCATTTCTTAGCTGGCCAGGCCATTTTATCTTTTCTGTGCTTACATAGTTGTTTGTGAGTCCATTTGTAGTCTCTGTTGCAGAAACTATAGCTCCGGATTTAATTAATTCTGATTTGAAAAGCTGAAGCTTCCCTGGGTCTCTTAAAACGCCCAGACGTCCAAACTGAACAAGGTTGTCTTTATTGAAACCAAGGGGACGGTTGTTCATATAGCTGATTTGATTTCGCACCACTATAGCACAAATGATCATGCAGATTGAAAAACCGAATTGGATTACTACCAGTATTTTACGAATAGGCAACGAAGTTTTGCCAGCCCCTTTAATGCCTTTTAATATCTTAACGGGTATAAACGAAGATAAATATAGGGCAGGATAGCTGCCTGCTAGCAACCCTGTAATTAATGTTAAGCCAATAAGTATAGTCCATATTTTATACGAACCATAGTCTATTGTCAAATCAATTGCTAATAGATTGTTAAAATAGGGAAGTACAGTTTCTAATAAAATAAACGCGATAAGTAGCGCCATGAAAGATAAAAGGAGCGACTCTAATATGAACTGCCATGCAATGGATTGCCTGCTGGAGCCAAGGGTTTTTCGTATCCCTATTTCCTTTGCACGTTTTTCTGATCGTGCGGTAGAGAGATTCATATAGTTGATGCAGGCAATAAATAGCACGCAAACTGCAAGCAAAAGAAATAATTTTATTTGATCTATGCGACCACCTGCAAGTTCCCCATTCTCAAACTGATCGTATAAATGAGTCTTTTTAAAAGGGAAAAGAAAGAATTCTATATAGCTGTCATTTGTGTTCTGCTTAAAGATTTTTCTTACTTGCTGGTCTGCCGAGGCAAATTGTTGTCCGTCTTTAAGCATTACTATAGTGTTTAAAGCGCCATCAGTCCAACCCATTTTTTTATACCACGGACTTTCATTTTCTAAAAATGTCCAGGGTATTAATACATCAAAGCGATAGGTTTGATTTTGAGCATGATTGGTAATTACCGCCGTAACCATTAAGTCGTTACGATTATCGTACCTTATCACTTTGCCAATAGGATCTTCCTCTCCAAATAAGATTTTAGCAGTTTGTTCAGTTATTATAGCTGAATTAGGAGTTGATAGGGCGCTTAAAGAGTCTCCTTTAATAAACTTGTAATCAAATATTTTTAAGAAGGACGGATCAGCAAAGATGAGGTTTTTATTGAATGCGTTGTGTTTGTATCTTATTGGGCTTTCATCTCTTTCGGCCATTCTGCTTACCTGTTCTACACCGGGGACGGTTTGTGTAATGGTTGCAGCAAGCTGATTTGGAGTACAATAAGCACGATTAGTGATAATGCGGTCGCTCATGATATCATTATCATAAACAGAGTAGATACGATCGATATTTTTGAATTGCTTATCGTAACTCCATTCGTAATTTACGTAGAGCAGTAACACTAAGCAGCAGGCTAAGCCAATAGCTAATCCTCCGATATTAGTCAGAGAAAATCCCTTGTTTTTCCAAAGGTTTCGAAGCGCGATTTTTAATGCTAAAAGGTACATGCTATTAATATTATTCGGCTTTAATCGCCTCAATCGGGCTCATTTTTGCAGCTCTAAACGCCTGAAAAAAGACAGTTGCAAGAGAAATGAGAAAGGCTAAAAACCCGGAGACGATAAAGAACCAAAGTTTTAAATCAACTCGATATGCAAACGAGTCTAACCAGTTTTTGCCCAGTAAATATCCGATAGGTAAGGCAATTAGAATTGAAATAAGTACAGGTTTAGTAAAATCTTTAGACAGAATATAGACTACATTGAACTCTGAAGCACCTAAAATTTTTCTGATGCCAATTTCTTTAAATCGTTTTTCAGCAGTGAAGGTAGCTAGTCCAAATAGGCCTAAGCAGGAAATTACTATTGCCAACATAGCAAAGTATCTTGACAATACAGCTACCCGGGATTCTGCTACATACTGAGCTTGAAAATCCTGATCCAGGAACTTATAATCAAAAGCATATTCTTGGTTGTATTTGGTGTTGAATTTTTGAAGTTCTTCTATTACCGGCTTTATACTTCCTGCTTTTATTTTTACCATAACCCTGTTGGTGTGTGTGGGTTTGTACCTGATAAACATGGGGCCAACTTTTCGATGAAGAGATTCAAAATGGAAATCTTTTACAACACCAATGATCTGCATATCGTTACCCCATAGCTTAAAAATTTTACCCACAGGGTCTTTTAAGCGCATTACCTTAATGCCAGCTTCATTAATGATGACTTTAGAAGTATCAGAACCAAATTGGTCAGAAAAACTTCGCCCTGCGGCCATTTTTATTCCAAGGGTTTCTATCAAGCCTGCGTTGACATCTGCCCGTTGAAATTTAATAACTTCTTTAGGATCTCTTCCTTCCCATCCAAAGTCGCCAAGAGTATAGCTTAAATCACCAAGCAGTTCCCGATCTATACTTGATGCATTTACAACACCATCTATTTTCTTTACTTCATCGATCACAAAATTTATATTGTTTCTCAGTTTGCCGTTTGTTTCAAAATACAATACATTATCTTTTTTATAGCCCGGATTCGATTTCTGTACATATTCAATCTGTTTATAGATGATAAGAACGGCCACAATCAGGATCACTGAAAAAGCAAATTGAAAAACTACAAGTCCTTGCCTTGTTAGCAATGCTGCTGTGGTAAGCTGAAGCTTTCCTTTTAAAGCCACAGAAGGCTTAAGGCCTGAAAGATATAATGCCGGATAGCTGCCAGAAAGTAGACCTGTAAAAAGGGTTACGCCAAGTATTAACAATATGAGTGTACTGTTGAATTGTAAAGTTAAATGCTTTCCTGTGATCTGATTAAACTGTGGCAGCATTAGTTCTACTACCAATAGCGAAATAAATACCGCCATAATGGTTAGCAGCATAGACTCTAAAAGGTATTGTAAGATTAATGATCCTCTTGGTGCACCCATTACTTTTTTAACCCCAACTTCTTTTGATCTTCTGGATGCTTTTGCAGTAGAAAGGTTCATGAAATTGATACAGGCAATGATTAGAATAAAGACGGCAATAAGCGAAAATAGCCCTACATAGGCTATTCTTCCGCCAGCAACCTTACCATTTTCAAATTGATTGTACAGATAACTATCCGCAAATGGCCTGATAAACAAGGTATAGTCTTTTACACCTTTTCTTTTTAAATAATTCTTGATTTTGGCATTGAACAACTTGGGATCCGCATCTTTTTTAAGAACCACAAATGTACTTGGACCATAATTTGTCCACTTGCGGTAACCAGAATTTCCTTCAGGGCCTAGCAACACATCATAAGAAACTAAAAAATCAATTTTTTCTGAGGAATTTGTACCAATATCCTTAAAAACGCCAGAGACCATTGCGTGGTTTTCGGCTTGCATTTCAGTATTGCTCCAAACCATTTCTTTACCGACTACATCTGTGCTATTAAACAGTTTCATGGCCATGCTTTCTGAAATAGCAACAGTTTTTTTGCCAGAGAGTACTTCGTTTTTGTTGCCTGTTATCAGTGGGTAAGAAAATACTTTAAAGAAATCTGGACCCGCAAATTTACCAGCCGCTTTTATAGCGGGTTTATGATTAGCCGATACTTTACTCTGACCTAGCCAAAAACCCGGCGAGGTAGCAACTGCGGTTTCAACTTCGGCTATTTCCTTTGCCATGGTTTCGGCCAGAATTCCAGGTGTGCCCTCTACAGTTTGGACTCGATCTGTGAGGTGCTCATTCTGGATCACCTGATAAAGTCTTTCATGATGAAAGCGATCGATCTGCATTTCGTCGTTTACCCACAGGTAAATTAGTAAAGTACAGGAAAGCCCTGCACTAAGACCTATCAGATTGATAAAGAATGAGCTTTTATATCTTTTAAAGTTTCTGTAGATCAGCAGCAGGTGGTGTTTAAACATGGCCTTGTTATTTCGTGGGTTAATTCAATTGATATGCCAATACAAGGAAACCGAATTTAAGTGGGCCAGGGCTGCTTAAATATGTTTTGCTGTTCGGTTATGAACAGTTTATGTTCATATTTGGACAAAATAATTAGATGTACTAAAATACTCCTAAGTTACCACCACTTAAGAGGGAAAACAATTTTATCAACCGACCCGACGATCATATCTGGTTTAAAAGCATAACGGCCAAGCTGGTTCTGATCAGAAATTCCTGATAACACGAGGATGGTTTTATAACCCATTTGTATGCCCCCCTGTATATCAGTTTCCATAGTATCACCTATAACTGTTGTTTCTGCTGTTTCCAGACCAAGAAATTTTCGCGCT
The DNA here is from genome assembly GCF_059758925.1 of Pedobacter sp. GQ55. Taxonomy (NCBI): domain Bacteria; kingdom Pseudomonadati; phylum Bacteroidota; class Sphingobacteriia; order Sphingobacteriales; family Sphingobacteriaceae; genus Pedobacter; species Pedobacter sp. GQ55. Next base: position 248,773 of record NZ_JCAXEI010000003.1, read on the forward strand.
GAACGCATCATGACCGGGCTAGGTTTGCCGATTACAAATGCCTTTATTCCTGTCGCCTCTTCAATCATGGCTGTTGTGGCGGCAATACCTAAATTATTCCACCCCGGCTTTTTAGGGGAAGGATCTCTGTTTGTAGTAATAAATTTTGCTCCGGCCAGAATCATATCTACTGCCTTTTGAACCATTTCCAGGGTAAAGTTTCTTCCTTCACCTAATACCACAAATTCCGGATCAGTATCCACAAGAGTAATTCCATTTTCATGTAAACTGGTCAATAAACCACCTTCTCCCAGAACGTAAGCAGTCCCATTAGGACTTTGATCACCGAGAAATTTACCTGTGGCCATGGCACTAGTGTATACATGTTTTGCATCTACAGTAATCCCCAGCCGCTTTAGCTTTCTCACAGCATCCAGGCTTGTTCGCTGGCTGTTGTTGGTCATAAAAGCAAAGGGTATATCATTATCAAGAAGGTGCTTTATGAATTTATCGGCTCCAAAAATCATTTCTTCTCCACTGTAGATAACGCCATCCATGTCAATTAAAAGTCCTTGTTTCATCGGTGTTTTTTATTTATAAGAAAAATTGAAATCATTACTGCTTCAATTCTCTTACTCAAAATTAATAATAATTATCAGTCATAATGCGCTTCAATATTAATTTTAGGAACTAAAAAGAACAATATATAAGTTGCCGTGTTGTTATAATATACACCAATTGAATAATAGATGACAGAAAGACACACATATCAAACGGGAATTATTGGCAATTGCGCTTATCTGGCGCATATAAATAAAAACACTAATGTTGATTGGCTTTGCTGGCCAAGGTTTGACAGCTCTTTCGTTTTTGGCGGATTATTGGATGAAGATAAAGGAGGAGAGTTCTCAATTCAGCCAAGTGGCGAATTTACTTCCAGTCAGTTTTATCTGGAAAATACAAATGTGCTTTGCACAGAAATATCCAATACCGAAGGCAGGTACAGAATAACTGATTTTGCACCCAGATTTTATCAGCATGAGCGTTACTATAAACCTTTAATGCTGATCAGGAAGATAGAACCTATTGAAGGAAACCCCAGGGTTAGGGTAAAATGTAAACCAGTTTATAATTATGGCTCGATAAAACAAAAAGGGCATCGTGGAAGTAATCATATAGAGTTTAATGGAGCTGATGAAGACATGCAGCTAAGTACCAATATCTCTCTGAGTTATATTGAAGACGAGAAATTTTTTGCGTTAAACGAGCCTAAATACTTAATCTTAACCTATGGGCATGAGCTGGACGCTCCTATAATAAGCACCGCGGAACGATTTTTAAGAGAAACTATTAAATACTGGAGAACATGGATTAAGCATTCAACAATTGCCGGATTTTATCAGCATATGGTAATCCGCTCTGCACTTGTTTTAAAGATCCACCAATACGAGGATACGGGCGCAATAATCGCAGCCAGTACAACCAGTTTGCCGGAATCGCCGGGCAGTAAAAGGAACTGGGATTATCGATATTGCTGGATGAGGGATACGTATTACGTAATTACCTCTTTAAATCATATTGGCCATTTCGAAGAAATGGAAAAGTACTTTAATTACATAACAGATATATCTTTTAGAGATGATGTGAGGTATCAGCCATTGTTTGGTATTGCCGGCGAAAGGATACTTACAGAGCGGATTCTGAAGAATATTAAGGGATATAAAGGAAATAAACCTGTTAGAGTAGGTAACCAGGCCTATGAGCACATTCAAAATGATATTTACGGACAGGTATTGGTTTCTATGCTTCCCCTATATACAGATCACAGGTTTATTTTTAGAGAGCGACAGGATTCTACCCAATGGCTGGATTATCTGCTTGCTAAAATCGAGCGTACTATCGACGAAAAGGATGCAGGTTTGTGGGAGTTCAGGAATATAGCCAATATGCATTGCTATACCAATCTTTTTCAATGGGCGGGTGCCAACGCGGCTTTAAAAATGGCCAAAACGATAGGGAATAAAGAATATGAAGATAGGGCAACAGTACTGATCGAGAAAGCAGCAAAGCATATAGAGGATTGTTATGATCCTGTTCGTAAGGTATATACTCACGCGGTTAATAGTCCACATTTAGACGCAAGTACGCTGCAGCTTATTTTGATGAACTACCTTGATCCTCAATCTGAAAGAGCCAAAGATCATTTAATCGCATTGGAGAAGGAGCTGAAAGCCGAGCGCGGGTTGTTCTACAGATACTTGCATACAGACGATTTTGGAAAGCCCAAAAGTACTTTTCTGATTTGTGCCTTCTGGTATATAGAAGCGTTGGCTTGTGTGGGCAGGGTAGATGATGCAATAAAAGAATTTGAATCAATTATCAATTATGCCAACCATTTACTGCTTTTTAGTGAAGATGTGGATGAAAATGACGGAAGCCAGTGGGGGAATTTTCCGCAAGCTTATAGTCATGTTGGCTTAATGAATGCGGCCCATCGTATTGCAATAAAGCTAGACAGGCCGATATTCTTATAGTATGTTATTTAGTCAGAGACCGAAGCATTTCTCTTACTTCTTTATAATCTTTCAAATAAAAGCGGGCAGCAGATATATTGCCGCCCACTTTTATAGTATAGGCTTCTGGCGGCAATGCCTTAAATATATCTTCATCGGTATGATCATCGCCCAGGGCAATTATAAAATCAGGATTTTGATTGTATAGCCAGTTCTGTGCAGCTTTGCCCTTATTTACTTCTATGTTTTTGAATTCTATTACTTTATTACCCGGCATCATTTGCAAGCCTTTATCGGCAATGAACAGGCGTAAATGATTTATGATCTCGTTGGCACGTAGTTCGCCTAATCCTTTTTCTACTTTTCTGTAGTGCCATACTAACGAATAACTCTTCTCTTCTATAAAAGAACCTGGAGTTCTGTCTGTATAGGTATCTAAAACTGCCTTTACTTCTTGTTTCCACTTATCTGTTAATAACGGAAGTGCTTTCCATTCTTCGTTAAGCTGCTTTTGCCATGCGCCATGTTCCGCAATCATATCCAGATTTAAATGTCCGAACCATTGTTGTAGGGTTTGGTACCTGCGACCACTGATCAATACTACTCGATTTGCCGGATCAGAACTCAGTTTATTTAATATATCATAAAGTTCCTGATCTGGCGAAGCTTTGTCTATATCACCGTGAAAGCCCACCAAGGTGCCATCATAATCTAAAAATATGTATCGATCTTTTGATTTTTTATAATCTAATGCTATTTGATCTTTTACTGATTGTACTGCGTGTTTTGTTAATAGAGATTCTTGCAATTGCTTTACTTCTTTTAGTTTATCCATAAAATTTTTAACCCACAGGTGGATGTTGAACTTTTTAACAATATGCCTCATGCTTGACATACGAGCATTTTGCTCTTCAATAGGCATATCTATTGCCCGTACAATTGCCCGCATAATGTCGCCAATGTTATTAGGATTAACAATTAATGCATCATTTAATTCTTTTGATGCCCCAGCCATTTCGCTTAAAACTAAAACACCGTCGTTATTTGTGCGTGAGGCAACATATTCCTTGCTTACCAAATTCATCCCATCGCGCATAGGGGTTACCAGGCAGATGTCGGCGGTGCTATATAGCGCCGAAAGAAATTCAACAGAAAATGATCTGTAGAAATAATGGATAGGCACCCAATCTATTGTCCTGAACCTTGCATTAATGTTACCTACCAGTTGATCAATGTGATCTCTAAGCTCTTTATATTTCGGAACAGTATCTCTTGATGGCACTACAATCATATACAGCGCTATCTTTTCTTTGTATTCCGGATGGAGCTGAAGCAATAATTCTAAAGCTTGTAAACGTTGAATGATACCTTTGCTGTAATCTAATCTGTCAATTGTCAGGATTATTTTAAGGCCTTCCTGGCTTGCTTTAAACGAAGCAGAGTGCTTAGCTACTTTTGCATGCTTAGTTAGTTCTTCAAATTTATCAGCGTCAATTCCCATCGGAAAGGCCTCTACCACAACCTGTCGGTCTTTGTGGATGATCACATTATCTGATAGCATGCTGGTTGATAATCTGGAAGCTGCACTTAGAAAATGTCTTACATCATCAAAAGTATGGAAGCCAAGCAAATCTGCTCCAAGCATACCAGAAATAAGTTCTTCTCTCCATGGGATCAACCTGAAAATTTCGTAGGATGGAAAAGGTATATGCTGAAAGAAACCGATGGTAACCAAAGGTTTTTCTCTTCTAATCAGACAAGGTAAAAGAAGTAACTGATAATCGTGTATCCAGATGGTATCACCATCATTAACTGCTTCTATTGCTGCATCTTTAAACTTTTCATTTACAGATTTGTACGAATCCCAATAGTCCTGTTCAAAGTTTGCATATGTGGTTAGGTAGTGAAAAACAGGCCAGAGTATCTCGTTCGAAAACCCTTCGTAGTATAAATTAATCTCGTCTGTGGTTAAAAAAACAGGAATAAGATTAAGCGAGGCAAGTAGTTTTTTAACTTCTTCTTGCCGCTCTTTTGGAACCTCTATACCGGGCCAGCCAATCCAGACATTGTTTCCTTGTTTATAAACAGAACCCAGGCCTGTGGCCAGTCCGCCTTCACTAGATCGAAGTATGTATTCACCGTTTTGTTCTGTAATTTTAACTGGTAAACGGTTTGATAGGATGATTGTTTTGTTATTAGTTAGCATATTATACTAAAACAACCAAGTTAAAGCCTGATTGTTTTAATAAATTAACTAAAGATCCTTAAAAAATGATTTTCAAGGTGATTTCTCATGCCGTTTCTAAATAGTTCAGGAGAGCCATTCTCGAGAATATCGATCAGTCCTTTATGGGATACGAATTTTTGAATTTGAGCAGGTTTTTTCAATAAACCGCTGTTGTGTACATAATCAAAAACAGGTAACAGCATTTTTTGAAATCGTTTTAGTGTTTCATTACCTGCTATTTCGTAAAGCTTTCCATGAAATATGATCTCATGGTCTATATGAAAAATATGATCTTTTGCGGTATCAGGCTCAGTTTTCACAATCTCTTTTAACTCTTCTATATCTTTTGGGGTGATACGTTGAAAAAGAAGATCAGCCATTCCTATTTCCAGCACCAGCCTTAATTCAAATATCTCTCTTAGGGTATCCTGATCCAGAATATGAGGATTCATGCTTTTGCTCATAATGCCGAAGATATCGGGACTGGTAATTACTGAACCTTTTTTCTTCTTTGTATCTATAAGGCCCATCATTCGTAACCTTAAAAGCGCTTCGCGGACAACGGTACGACTTACCCCCAGACTTCTGGATAGGTCTAATTCTGTAGGTATAATATCACCAACTTTTAATTTCCTTTCTACAAGGAGCTTAACAAGGTTGGCTTCAACTTTATCAACCAGCGAACTGGTATCTAATTGAATGAGGGATTCAGTAGGGTTAGGCGTCATATTATGTTATACATATGTTTTTATCGGTAGAAATAGCTAAAAATAAAGATTAAGCTGTTATTTCAATACAATGTTAATAAAAATAATATAAATATTTCTTGCAATATAGAAATATAAGTCACACCTTAGTCTTATTATGTTATACATAATGCTAAAACCTAACCAAAAAAACAATGAAAAGACTTTACCAAAAGTACGTTAGTCAAGTCCTGCTAACGTTAATTTTAAGCATAGCAATGCTTACTGTATCAGGCCAAAACACTAAAATATCTGGACGGGTAGTAGATGCCAAAGGGCAGGGGATACCTATGGCTAGTGTTTTGATTAAAGGAACCAAAATTGGAACTGCAACCACCGATGCTGGTAATTTTTCAATCTCTGTAAAAAAAGGAGAGGTCCTTGTAATCAGTTATACAGGATATGTTACACAAGAAGTAGCCGTTGGAAGTCAGTCTTCACCCACTATTACACTCATTGAAGATATGCAAGGCTTGAATGAAGTTGTGGTAACCGGCTATGGCACCCAGAAAAGATCAAAACTAACTGCTTCTGTATCGAAACTCGATAATAAAGTGCTGGAAACGGGAATACGTTCTAATCCTGCGCAGGCCTTAGCGGGTACAATTCCGGGATTAAGGGTAACGACTTCAACAGGTAGACCGGGGTCAGTGGCTAGTGTGATTTTAAGAGGGGGAACTAATTTTGATGGTAGCGGAAGTCCGCTGATTCTTTTAGATGGTCAGGTTCGTGGTTCATTAAGTGATATTAATCCTGAAGACATTGCAAGCATGGAAGTATTGAAAGATGCAGCAGCAACTGCCATTTATGGTGCAAGAGCAAGTAATGGGGTAATTCTTATCACCTCTAAAAGAGGGAAAGCAGGCTCTTCTTCTATTAGTGTAAAGGCTAAAACAGGCTTCAATTATTTAAATATTCCTTATAAATTTTTAAACGCGGAAGATTATATCAAGTGGACACGCCTTGGGGTAGTAGAAGCCATGAGAAATGGAACACTAGGTACCTTAACTTCTAATACAGCACTATCTGCCGTTGGTCCACGAAGTACGGGTAACGTTTATAAGGATGCTGCAGGTAATTTAGTGGATGGAAATTATGACAATAGAGGCATTTGGAGTACCATGCGTTTAACGGATGTGAATAGAGAGTTGTTGGGGCAGCCTGGTTGGAAAACAATGAAAGATGCTGTTCCAACAAATGCTCTTGGAAATTACGATGCTAATGGAACCTATGCAGATTTAATCTACAAGGATTTCAATTATGGCGACATGGCTTTTAAATCCAAAGCATATACGCAGGATTATAACATTGCGATGGACGGTGGAAATGAAAATGGTAATTATTATGCCAATCTGGGTTATTATAATGAAGATGGATTGGCTTTAAATACTTTTTACCGCCGCTTGAACTTTACATTAAACGGTGACTATAAAATTAAACCCTGGTTAACTTCTGAAAGTGGTATTCAGTTTACCCGTGCTAATTGGAGGGATCAAACGCTAATTAATGGGGAATCGAACTATTGGGGCCGGATGCTTTCTGCACCTCCAACCATGCGCGGAACCAATGCAAAAGGCGAGTTGTTATTGGGGCGTGATGCTTCAGATGGAAATCCTCTATTTAATTTGGATAAATTCAAAGTGAATAACCAAAGCGATAAATTCACTTTGAATCAGGCTTTTAAAATTGACCTGGCCAAAAATCTGAATGTACGGGTTAAAGGTATTTTATTTTACGATGAAGAATTTGATGAAAGTTTTAATAAGGATTATCGTACAGGTGTAATGAGTTTAACCAATCCGGCAGTGGGCTGGAACAGAGATAGAAGCTCTGGTGCTTATTTTAGTCGCTCTATCAAACAAACTTATAATGCGGTTGCAAATTACAAGATAGATGTTGCAAGTAAACACCATGTAGATGCCATGGCAGGTTTTGAATATTATGAGGCTTACGATAAAGGTTTTAGTGCGAGTGGTAGATTGGCGCCGACTGATGATTTCTCAGATCTAGGCTTAACCATTAAAGATGTTGGTGGTATTGGCCAGAGAAATACTGATTCCTGGCATTCCAAAGAACGCATCCTTTCGTCTTTTGGAACATTGAATTACGATTTTGATAGTAAATATCTAGCTTCTTTCACTGTGAGGAGAGATGGATTTTCCAGATTAGCTGGCGATAACCAATATGGAATTTTCCCGGCAGCATCTGTGGGATGGCTTGTACACCAGGAAGACTTTATGGCTTCAACTAAAAGCTGGTTGTCTTATTTGAAAATCAGAGGAAGCTGGGGTAAAAATGGAAATATTGGTATAGGTACATCTAATGCTGTTGGTTTATATGAAGTTCAGGGTGCGTATTCTGCGCAACTACCTTATAATGGTGTTGTTGGTTTTCTAAACACACCTGCTAACCCTAATTTAAAGTGGGAAAAAACAACTACTGTTGAAGCAGGACTTGAAGTTGGATTATTTGATAACCGCGTAACTGCTCAGGCTGCTGTTTACAATAGAAATACAACAGATAAACTGGCCTATATTGAAGTGCCGCTATCATCAGGTGTGGGTAGTATCCGTACCAATAACGGAAGCATGCGCAACCGCGGTGTTGAGCTTGAAGCAAGTTACAAAATTTTAAGAGATGGTGCCGTAAAATGGCAGGTTGGTGCAAACGCAGCATGGAACAAAAATATTGTTACTAAGCTTCCTTACAATGGAAACGAAAATAACAGACAGGGTGGCCGGCAGGTTTATGATCCCGCAACAAAAGGACTGGTTTGGGTAGAAGGCTTACAGGAAGGCAGAGAGTGGGGAGAGATCTATGGTTTTGTAAGTGATGGTATTATTAGAAATGCAGAAGATCTGGCGGCTTATAATAAAATAGATTTGGCTGCCGGACAAGTATGGTATGGGGCTTCTGCCGGTAAAAAAGTGGCCAGTCAGGTGCTTATCAATGGCAAGAATTTAAATGCAGGCTCAACTACATTTATTGCTACGCAACTGGGTGACATGAAATGGAAAGACGTAGATGGTAATGATACAATTGATACCAGAGATATGGTTTCTCTGGGTCGTAGTTTACCTCGTTGGCAAGGTGGTTTCAATACCAGCGTTTCTTATAAAGGATTTAGCTTATACACCAGAATTGATTATGCTTTAGGACACACACAAATGGATTTCCAGCAGATGTGGACTTTAGGAAGTTTCCAGGGTGAATTTAATGCCACCGATGTGGTGAAAGATACCTGGACGCCACAAAACGTAAATGCACCTTATCCGCGCTATACCTGGGCAGATCAGTTAAATGCTAAAAACTTTGATCGCCCCAGTTCAATGTTCTTAGTCAATTCAGGGTATCTTGCTTTCAGGGAGGTTTCCTTAAGTTACAGCTTACCTGCAAAGTTGTTGGAGCGTGCAAAGCTAAGTGCGCTTACTTTTACAGTAACCGGGCAGGATTTAGGATATATCACCAACAAACAGTTGAATTTACCTGAACGTACAGGAGCACAGTCTAGTGCTTACACTATTCCAACGAAGTTGATCTTCGGAATGAACCTTACTTTTTAATATACACTTATTTTTAAACCGATGAAGACATTTAAATACATCATATGTGCAGTAATGATTGTCCTTGCTGGCACTTCATGCAAAAAGACCTTAGATCTTGTTCCTGAAGATTATTTTGGAGATAACAGTTTCTGGCAAAACGATGCGCAGGTCACCAATTTCATGGTCGGAATTCACAAACAATTCCGGGATAACCAATTCCAGTTTTTCAGACTGGGAGAGCTTAGAGGGGGAGGTTTTAGTAACGTTGACAGGCAAAACACTTCTTTATCTGAGTTGAATGTGATTCAACAGGATCTTTCTGAAGTTACAACCGGGGTGAGCAGCTGGGCGGGACTTTATAGTCCGATCCTACAGATCAATTTATTTATCCAGAGAGTAGAAGCGATTGGTTTTCTTGATCAAACAAAGAAAAATACATTGTTGGGACAAGCGTATGGTTTACGTGCGTATTATTATTTTCACTTGTTAAGAACTTATGGAGGTGTTCCTTTGGCTCTGGTGCCGGATGTTTCCAATGGTCAGCAAGATCCATTAACATTACGCAAAGCAAGAGCAACAGAGGCAGAAGTTTTGGCACAGATCAAAAGCGATGTCAATAAATCTGTTTCCTTATTCGGTGGAACAGGTTCCGGGGCTGACAGAAGCCAATGGTCTTTAAATGCCACTTTGATGTTAAAAGGTGAAGTATATTTATGGTCTGCAAAGGTTTACAATACCACTGCTGATTTAGCAGAAGCCAAGACTGCATTAAATGCGGTTACTGGAGCCAGCTTGTTAAGTAATTTCGCCGACGTGTTCAAAACGAAAAACAATAGCGAAATCATTTTTGCCATTCGCTATAATGTAGGTGAGGCCGAAATGCCGGTTGCTGCATTTACCTATTCAACCTTTAATTTCGACTCGCAGCACTACAAAGATTCTTTAGCGAGCGGCCCGTTATTAGTAGATCCTTTGAAATTACAAAGTACAAATTCCCTGCAAGTGATCCAGCGTTATGGTTATACCTTTGAGTTGTTCCAGTCCTACGGTGTTGCAGACACCCGCAGAAACGCTACTTTTTACGATTACTACAAAGTAAATGCAGCGGCTAACCCAAAAGTAGTAACCATTAGAAATACAGCACTAGTTAAATTTATTGGTCCTGATCCGGCAACGACAACGAATAAGAAATACTTTATCGACGATTATCCAATCTACAGGGAGGCCGACAGACAATTGCTATTAGCGGAAATTGCAAATGCAGAGGGCGCGGATCCATCACCATTTATTAAGCTGATCCGTGACCGCGCATTTGGCCCCGGTCTTGATCCTACACCTTTCGTAGCTGGTTCAAAAGACAAGAATGAATTGGCTATTTTTACAGAACGTACAAAAGAGTTTGTGTTCGAAGGCAAACGTTGGTATGATTTACGCCGTATGAAAATTGGTTCGGAACCTTTAGCGTTCAAAAGTATCAGTCATCCTTATGGTGTATTGAACAAAGGTACTGAAGCCTATAAAATCCTTTGGCCAATTGATAAGGGGGTATGGACAAACGACCCAACTGTGAATCAAACACCTGGTTACATTACTACAAAACCTTAATATTTCACTAATTATTGTTAATGTGTCGGATAAAAATCTCCGGCACATTAACGTAATATTTACAATAAACTAAGAACATCATGTCATTTCAAAAATTAGAGGGTTTAATCGCCGCTCCTTTTACTCCAATGGACAATAATGGAGCCATCAACTTAACTATTATTCCTGATTACTATAGATTTTTAAAACACAATAAAGTTACAGGCGCTTTCATCTGCGGATCAACCGGTGAAGGTGTTTCCATGTCTACAGATGAAAAAAAACAAGTAGCCAAAGCCTGGGCCGATTGCACCAATGATGATCCTGATTTTAAAGTGATGTTATTTTTAGGAGGTACAAGCATTACAGATTGTAAAGAACTTGCTTTGTATGCTAAACAGATTGGGCTTTACGCTGTCTCTTTTACTGCTCCTTTCTATTTCAAACCTGCAAATGTAGATATGCTGGCTAAAGCTTGCGCAGAAATTGCCGCGGTAGTGCCAGATATGCCTTTCTATTATTACCACATCCCTGTGCTAACTGGAGTAGGCTTTGCTATGTATGATTTGTTGCAGGCGGTTGATGGTAAAATTGAAAACTTTGCGGGAGTAAAATATACACACGAAGATTTTATGGATTTCTTATCTTGTATAAACTTTAAAGAAGGAAAGTACGACATGCTTTGGGGTCGCGATGAGAATATGCTCTCGGCACTAGTGCTGGGCACAAAAGGGGCAGTAGGCAGTACATTTAACTATGCAGCTCCTTTATATTATGATATGATCGATGCTTTTGAAAATAACGACTTAAAAAAAGCCAATTCACTGCAGCAGCAATCTATAGATATGATCAGATTGTTAGGTAAATACGGTGGTATAGCTACAGGAAAAGCTTATATGAAAGTGGTTGGAGTAGATTGTGGAGCGTTTAGGTTACCAGTTAAAAACATGGATAGCAATCAGTTTGAACAATTTAAATCTGATGTAGCAGCGCTTGATTTTAATACTTTTAAATCAAATGTGCCTCATTAGTTTTTAATAATAGGCTTATGAACAAATACTTATTTTCTTTATCAATCCCTTTTATGCTAATGTTAACTGATGTTTCTGCCCAAGAAACTGTAATAGAGCGAGTGCAATGGTGTGCAGCTGCAAAACTGCAAAATGCAGATGGTAGTACTTCATTGGGCTTTGCAGGTGCTGTAAATGCTGTTTATAATGACGCCCTTTTGGTTGCAGGAGGCGCTAATTTCCCTGATAAAATGCCATGGGAAGGAGGTAAGAAGTATTATTCTGACAAGATTCAGATATTGCTTAAGCAAAACGGACGCTATGTTTGGAGTACAAAAACATCAAAACTACCAGAGCCTGTAGCTTATTGCGGTAATACTTCAACTGATTTGGGAGTGGTTTATGCCGGTGGCGAAGGTCATAGCGGTTTATCTAACAAAGCGTTTCTCATTAACTGGGATACTCCGGAATTGAATATCATTGTAAAAAAATTACCCGATTTGCCAATTGCTGTTACTAATACCGGACTTACTCATATTGGTAACACGGTTTATCTGGTGGGAGGTGATAAAGAAAAAAGTTCATCTGATGCCTTTTATAAACTCGATCTAAATGTTAAAGATCCGATATGGCAAAAATTACCGAGCCTGCCGGTGCAATTAGCAAACGCCTTGGTTGTAGCCCAGGCTGACAAAATTTTTGTAATTGGCGGCCGTACTAAAACACCATCAGGAATTAGTGATTTACACCATACAACTTACGCTTATGATTTTGATGCAGGCAGCTGGCAAAAGCTGGCTGATATTTCTGATGGCAAACTAACAACTAATTTTTCTGCCGGAGCTGGAGTTGCCGTAGCTAATGATCTTATTTTGGTTACAGGTGGCGATAATGGAGCGGTTTTTCATAAAATAGAGAAATACATATCCCAAATAGCTAAGTCTGCGTCACAGGAGGAGAAAGATAAACTTACTTTAGAAAAGAATAAGTTAAGCATTAACCATAAGGGGTTTTATAAAATACAACTGGTGTATAATACTAATAAAAATACATGGACTAAATTAGGTCCGCTGCCTTTTCAGGCACATGTTACTACAACTGCTACTAAATGGGGCAAAGATGTTGTTCTATCTAACGGAGAAATAAAACCTGGTGTGCGGACCCCATTGGTAATGATAGGTAAGATAGAAACCCATTTAGCTTCAAAAAAATAATAATATGCTAAAGAAAAACACAAATAATTATGCCTGGGTGCTTGTTGGATTGCTGTGGGTGGTGGCATTATTAAATTATATGGACAGACAAATGCTGTCGACCATGAAGGCCGCAATGCAAATTGACATTGCAGAACTACAATCGGCCACCAACTTCGGTTATCTGATGGCAATCTTTCTATGGATATACGGTTTTATGAGCCCTGTTTCAGGGATTATAGCCGATAAATTCAATAGAAAATGGTTAATTATAGGTAGTCTATTTGTTTGGTCGGGTGTTACATTTTTAATGGGCAATGCCGAAACCTTTAATCAAATCTATTGGTTAAGGGCAATAATGGGTGTTAGCGAAGCCCTTTATATTCCCGCAGGATTGTCTTTAATAGCCGATTTCCACTCGCCTAAAACACGATCTTTAGCTATTGGGATTCATATGACTGGACTATACATGGGCCAGGCCTTAGGAGGTTTTGGAGCCACCATTGCCGATAAGTTCTCATGGCAATCTACCTTTCATTGGTTCGGAATAGCGGGTATTGTTTACTCGTTTATTTTAATCCTCTTTTTAAGAGAGAAAAAGGCAAGTGATGATGAAATGGTATCTGATAAAATTATAATAAGCGTCAAAACCTCACTTTTTAAAGGGTTGTGGTTGCTGCTTACAAATATTTCTTTTTGGATTATTCTGTTCTATTTTGCAGTTCCAAGTTTACCCGGCTGGGCGGCAAAGAACTGGTTGCCGACATTATTTGCGCAAAACCTAAATATTCCAATGGCAACTGCCGGACCACTGTCAACCATTACAATAGCGGCTTCTTCCTTTCTAGGGGTAATATTTGGGGGTATTTTGTCTGATAAATGGGTGCAGAAAAACATCAAAGGGCGTATTTATACTAGTGCGATTGGTTTGGCATTAACCATTCCATCGTTATTGTTACTGGGCTTTGGCCACTCACTCTTTCATGTTGTTGGGGCGGCTATTTGCTTTGGTATAGGCTTTGGAATGTTTGATGCCAACAATATGCCCATTCTTTGTCAATTTGTTTCGGCCAAATACAGGGCAACGGCATACGGATTAATGAATATGACCGGAGTATTCTTCGGCGCTTTTATAACCGATTTATTAGGCAAATCTTCTGATGCCGGCAGTCTTGGTAAAGATTTCGCAATGCTTGCCGGAATTGTGGTCATTGCATTGGTTGTTCAGCTTTATTTTTTGCGTCCACAACATAACGATTTTGTTGATGCGTAGTAGTTTGATAGTTAAATAGATTTATATAAGATGATGATACAGCGAAATATTATGAAAGCTATTCTGGTAATGATTATTGTATTAGGCATTACCTCATGTAGCAAAAAAATATATACAGAAACAGGTACTAACGCTATAAAAATTACCGCCGTTTCTACAGAGAATCCAATATTTAAAAGAATGGAGGCAAATGCTTACCTGCGTATTGAGGTAAACATACCTGCAGGAAATGCGGAAATTGCCTATAAAGCCATTTCCGGATCTGTAGATAAAGAAGCAATAAAAGATATAGCTAAGCTGGAAGTATATCAGGGTAATGAAAAACCTGACTTTAATGGCGCTAAATCAATCGGAAGCACTGTTCCTTCAGGCAATAAATTTATCATTCCTTTTGATGTAAAATTAAAACCAGGTATTCATTATTTCTGGCTTAGCGTTGGCTTAAAGAACGATGCCAATATAGATCACAAATTAGATCTGAAAACAGATTTCTTTACTGATTTATCTGGGCTCGCTTATAAAATTAATCAGAATAAGCATACAGCGAAACCACTTGGCATTGCATTGCGTAAGCCTAAAGATGAAAACGTGCATACCTATCGTATCCCGGGAATCGTTACTACTGACAAAGGTACCCTGATTTCAGTTTACGATATCCGTTATGATCACAGTGGTGATCTTCCGGCAAACATAGATGTAGGCATGAGCCGAAGTACTGATGGTGGTAAAACATGGGATTCAATGAAAACCATTATGGACATGGGGCGTGCAGATGAAAACAGTGGTGTAGGCGATCCTTCTGTTTTGTACGATCCGGTTACCAAAACCATATGGGTTTCAGCTTTATGGAGTAAAGGAAATCGCTCTATTGCCGGTTCTGGCCCAGGCCTTACACCCGAAGAAACAGGGCAATTTGTGGTAACCAGCAGTACTGATGATGGACTTACCTGGAGCAAACCTTATAGTATCACTTCACAGGTAAAGAATCCGGAATGGAGATTGTTTTTCCCTGGTCCAGGAAATGGTATTGCTATGGCTGGTGGCAAGATTGTTTTCCCTGCACAATATTGGGATGCTCAAAAAATGCCGCATTCTACATTAATATATAGCGATGACCATGGTAAAACATGGAAAAGCGGGATCGGTGCAAAATCTAATACCACGGAAAGCCAATTGGTAGAAACCGCTCCAGGAACCATCATGCTAAATATGAGAGATAACAGAGGAAGCTTTAGAAGCATCGCTACTACTACCGATATGGGTAAAAGCTGGACTGCACATTCAACCTCTTATAATGCACTTGCAGATCCTGTTTGCATGGGAAGTTTTATTAAAGCAAAAGTTAAGGTTAAAGGGGTATTAAAAGACGTGTTGTTCTTTAGTAATCCAAATGTTTCCAAGGCACCAAGAAGGGATATCACCATCAAAGCTAGCTTGGATATGGGCGAAACCTGGATGCCCGCCAATCAATTACTAATAGATGAACGTGATTCTTTTGGCTATTCTTCGCTTACAAAAATCGACGACTATACCATTGGTATTTTGTACGAAGGCATAAGTAGTTTATTATTTGTAAGGGTTCCAGTAAGCGATATCATTAAATAATTATGTTCAGGAAAAGGTCAATATTGCTATTTGTAATGCTATGGTCACTTGAATTAACCTCGTACAGTCAGGAGGTACGGGTTGCCTGTATTGGTAATTCAGTAACTTTTGGCGCCGGTCTCAAAAATCCTGCAAAAGAATCTTACCCTTCAGTATTACAGGATTTACTTGGGCAAAAATATGAGGTTAAAAACTTTGGCCTAAGTGGAGCTACACTTTTAAAAAAGGGACACAGGCCTTATTATAAAACAAAGCAGTTTCAGGATGCTATGTCTTTTAAGCCTGACATTGCGATTGTACACCTTGGTTTGAACGATACTGATCCCAGAGATTGGCCTGAATTTAAAGGCGATTTCAAATCAGACTATTCATGGCTATTGGATACACTTAAAAAACAAAATCCCAATGTAAAGCTATTCATATGTAAACTTACACCCATATTTAATGGCCATCCAAGGTTTAAATCTGGCACACGCGATTGGTATTGGCAAATTCAGGAACAAATAATTGAAATTGCCCAGGCTAACAATACCGGCTTAATTGATCTAACATCGACTTTATATAACAGGCCCGATTTGTTTGCCGATAACCTGCATCCCGATAAGGAAGGAGCAGCCATCATCGCAAAAACTGTTTACGGATACCTTACCGGCAATTATGGCGGACTTGAGCTTCCAGAAATCTTTACAGATCATATGGTGCTTCAGCGCAATAAACCTATAAGTATATATGGCACAGCAAATAGCAATGAACAAATTAAAGTTTTATTTAATCATAAACACCTTACTGCAGTTGCTGATAATGATGGTAAATGGAGGGTTCTGTTTCCCGAAATGTCACATGGCGGGCCATATGAGTTAAGTGTGCAATCAGGCAATAAAACCATTTCTTTGACAGACATTCTTATCGGCGATGTTTGGCTATGTTCAGGGCAGTCAAATATGTCATTTACTTTAAGTGCTGCTAAAACAGGGAAAGCAGAACTAGCTCAAATCAAAGCGAATAGGATAAGGTTGTTTAAGTTTAATCAGTACGCGGAAACAAATGATACCCCATGGGATGCCAAAACTCTAGAACAAGTTAATGCGCTTAAATACTTTTCGGGAAGCTGGACGCCAACCACTTCAGAAACAGCTGCAGGCTTTTCTGCAGTAGGATACTATTTCGGTAAAAAAGTGGCAGAAGAATCAGGAGTGCCCATTGGTTTAATACAACTTGCCGTTGGCGGTTCAACTATAGAATCCTGGATCGACAGGTATACTATGGAACACGATGAGCAACTTGTTGATGTGCTTACGGATTGGCGAAAATCTGATTTTATACAGGAGTGGGCCAGAGGTCGTGCCGATGTTAATCTTAAAGAAGCATCAAATCCTAAACAGCGCCATCCATACGAGCCAATTTACAATTACGAGGCAGGCGTAGCCAAACTAACTCAATTTCCTATAAAGGGTGTAATATGGTATCAGGGCGAGAGCAATGCGCAAAACCTAGATTTATATAAACATACATTTCCAGTATTGGTACATAGCTGGCGCAAAAAGTGGGGATACGATTTTCCCTTTTATTACGTGCAACTTTCAAGTATAGATCGCCCGTCATGGCCTTATTTCAGAGATGCCCAGCGTAAATTATTAAAAGCCATACCTAATACCGGTATGGCTGTAAGTTCTGATGTAGGTGATTCTTTAAACGTCCACCCCAGCAGAAAAATGGAAGTTGGGCAACGATTAGCACTTTTGGCCCTTAAAAACACTTATCACAGGTCTATCGCCGCTAATGGCCCTAGCATTTCAAGCTTTAAACAAGAGAAGAACAATATCATACTTTCATTTACTGAGGCTAAAAAACTTTCTACACGAAACGGAGAACCCCTAATGGGTTTTCAATTCACAAACCCAAAAGGATATCGCATCACCGCAAAAGCCACTATAATTAATAATAAGGTGATTTTAAAGATTCCACAGGGTGAAATCATAAAAGAAGTGCTATATGCATGGGAGCCCTTTACCAGGGCCAACCTGGTTAATGAGGCAGGTCTGCCGGCTTCAACTTTTTCAATTCCATTAAATTAAAATATTTCAAAATGAGTTATACTGTACAAGATTTACAGAACCTTAAAACATTCTACCGTAATCAGTTATTGAACGACACCGTCCCCTTTTGGTTTCCCAGATCTATAGATACTGAATACGGTGGTTATCTGTTAATGCGCGATAAGGATGGTAGTTTGATTGATGATGATAAAGCCGTTTGGATACAGGGCAGGGCAGCCTGGTTACTCTCTACCTTATACAATACCGTAGAACAAAAACAGGAATGGCTTGATGGGGCTAAGTCGGGGATAGATTTTTTAAATAATTATTGTTTTGATACGGATGGGCAAATGTTTTTTCATGTAACGCGCGATGGGCAACCTATTCGTAAGCGCCGTTATTATTTTTCAGAAACCTTTGCTGTAATTGCTAATGCTGCCTATGCTAAAGCCAGTGGAGATGAAGCCGCTGCAGCCAAAGCCAGGTATTTATTTGGTAAATGTATAGAGTATTCAACTACACCTGGTTTATTACCAGCAAAGTTTGCCGGTACAAGACCAACAAAAGGAATCGGTGTTCCAATGATTATGATGAACACTGCACAGCAATTGCGCGAAACAATTGGTGATCCGCGCTGTAATGAGTGGATTGACAAATGGATTGCCGAAATAGAACAGTTCTTTGTTAAAGATGATATTCAGTGCGTTATGGAGCAGGTAGCTCCTGATGGTAGTATTGTTGATCATATTGATGGAAGAACCTTAAATCCAGGTCACGCAATTGAAGGTGCATGGTTCATATTACATGAGGCTAAATACAGAAATAATGATCCGCATTTAATAAAGCTAGGCTGTAAAA
Source organism: Pedobacter sp. GQ55 (assembly GCF_059758925.1). Taxonomy (NCBI): domain Bacteria; kingdom Pseudomonadati; phylum Bacteroidota; class Sphingobacteriia; order Sphingobacteriales; family Sphingobacteriaceae; genus Pedobacter; species Pedobacter sp. GQ55. The sequence continues at coordinate 267,342 of NZ_JCAXEI010000003.1, forward strand.
TGCTCGATTACATGTGGGAACGTGGATGGGATAAGGAGCATGGGGGTATCTTGTATTTTAGGGATGTATACAACAAACCCGTTCAGGAGTACTGGCAGGACATGAAATTTTGGTGGCCTCATAATGAAGTGATTATAGCTACATTGCTGGCATACACCATTACCGGCGATGAGAAATATGCAAAATGGCATAAAATGGTTAACGATTATGCATATCAGCATTTCCATGATCCTAAAAATGGCGAATGGTTTGGGTATTTGCATCGCGATGGCAGCTTGGCCCAAACAGCCAAAGGAAACTTATTTAAAGGGCCATTTCATTTACCCAGACAGGAATGGTATTGTCTATCTTTATTAAGCGAACACTTAAAATCATAAACCAATATGATTAAAACATTGTTAATATTTCTGCTGGCTTTAAACATCAGTGCAGCTGCACAAACAGCTGCAAAACCTTTAAATGAGAAGTCGGCATTAATTCCAATGCCTCAGCAAATTGAATGGAAAAAGGAGCGGTTTGCACTTAAAAATTATAAAGGAATAGTTGTTAAAAGTACTTCTTTACAAAAAGAAGCAGAGCTATTACAGCGCCAACTGAAAGAACTCGGCCTAATAATTCCTATTAAAGAAGGTGTTACTGCAAATGAACCCAGCATTGTTTTGGAATTGGGAAAGGTTAGTACAACAGATTCTAGCTCAGAAGAAGCATATAAACTCAACATCACTGTCAGTGCAATAACAATCATCGGCGCGGGTAAGGCGGGGTTGTTTTATGGTCTGCAAACATTAAAGCAGCTAATAGATGGCGCCAAAAACGTAACGGCTTGCAGCATTACAGATTGGCCTTCTTTTTCGTGGCGGGGCTATATGATTGATGCAGGCAGGAATTATCAACCTATGGATTTGCTTAAGCAGCAAATTGATGTCATTGCCGCATATAAGCTCAATATATTCCATTTTCATTTCACAGAAGATATTGCATGGAGGTTAGAAAGCAAGCTATACCCACAGCTAACTGCTCCCGAAACCATGCTTCGCAATAAAGGCAAGTTCTACACTCAAAACGACCTCAAGGAATTGATAAGTTACTGCAAAGCGCGTCATATTACACTAGTTCCCGAAATAGATATGCCAGGGCACAGTGCGGCATTTAAAAGAGCCATGAAAACAGATATGCAAAGCGATAGCGGGTTGGTTATTGTAAAGAACATCTTAAAGGAATTTTGCGATACTTTTGATGTTCCCTACCTGCATATTGGAGCAGATGAAGTAAAGATCACCAATAAAAATTTTCTGCCAGAAGTGATTTCCTTAGTTGAAAAACAGGGAAAAAAAGTAATAGGATGGGAGCCGGGGGGTGAGTTTACCGAAAGTACCATCAGACAGTTATGGATGGAAGACGCTACAAAAGTTAGCGCCAATCCTAAGGTAAAATATATCGACTCGCGCCATTTATACATTAATCACATGGACCCTCTGGAAAGTGTGGTGTCTATATTTAAGGGGAAGATTGCCAATCTGGACAAAGGAAATGATGCAGCTTTGGGTGGTACCCTTTGCGTATGGCCAGACCGAAGGGTAAGCAAACCAGAAGATGTCTTTATGCAAACGGCCGTATATCCTGCGGTGCTGGCTTTTGCCGAAAGGAGCTGGCGCGGTGGAGGACAACCTGATTGGTTAACTTATGTAGGTTTAGATGGTTCCGAAGAAATTAATGTATTCAAAGAATTTGAGCATCGTTTAATAAAACATAAAAATCGCTACTTCTCGAAACTGCCTTTTCCATATCAGCCACAGGCGCATTTGAAATGGAAATTTTATGGGCCTTTCAATAATCAGGGTGATCTTACTAAAAAGTTCTATCCAGAAGAAACAAAAGATATTGACACCAGTAAAGCAGCATTAACTGCCGTGGGGGGGACTTTTATTCTACGGCACTGGTGGGGACCTTTAGTGAAAGGTCTTATAGATAAACCCGAAGAAAACAGTACCTGGTATGCTACCACTAAAATTTGGAGTGAAAAAGACCAATTACAGAACTTCTGGATAGGCTTTAATAATATCTCTAGATCTTACGGTTCAGATTCACCCAATGAAGGAACCTGGGACAATAGAAAAAGCCAGGTATTGGTAAATGGTAAACTCATCCCACCACCACTATGGAAACAGGCAGGAGCAAAAGGCAATCTTGAATTGCCTCTTATTGATGAAGGATATGAATACCGCGAACCCACAAAAGTTCAATTAAAAAAAGGCTGGAATACCATACTCATTAAATTACCTGTAAGCTCTTTTAAAGGTAAAGATTGGCAAAATCCAGAAAAATGGATGTTTACAGTTGTACCTTGGCTTTAAATTTGATAGTCTCAGCAGTATTACATAAAAGGTGATTCTCTGTATGATTAAAAACTACAAACTTCTATTATATCTATCCCTAATATTTTTTAGTTCTTGTTCTTCTGTTTACATGCCAAATGTGCCCAATACACCAATGTTAAGCCAAAAAGGAGAGTTTAGCGGTGGTGGTCACATCTCTTTTCGCGGCAATGCAAGTTTAAACGGCGCGTATGCAGTTTCAGCTCATTTTGGTGTACTGTTTAGCGGGGCATATATGAACAGTGAAAAGCACAGCAAAGATTTTAGACACAAATTAGTAGAAGTTGGTGGCGGATATTTTAACACCTTTGGCCCCGATAATAACAGGATTCTAGAAATATATGCCGGTTATGGTGGTGGAAAAACAAACAGAGCATTCAGAACATTTGACGATAATGATATTTTAACAAACACTGATCTCGAAGAAATCACCTACAACAAAACTTTTATCCAGGTAAATTACAGTTCTAAGAAAAACAATAACCTGCGTTTATTCGGTACCGACTTTCCTATAAATTACGGAACAGCACTACGCATCAGCAGTGTGCAAATGAAAACATTTATGCGCAATTCAATAGGCCAGGTCAGAGAGGGTAATACTTTTTTAGAGCCAATTTTCTTTACCAGAATGCGCTTAAGTGATGCTGTACAATTGCAGTATACATCAAGCGGTAACTTTGGACTCAACAGCCGCAAATTTATAAGCGCCGGTAATTCAATATTTACCATTGGCGCTGTTATAAATGTTGGCGGCAAAAAGTCCAAAGAATAGCTATGCTATTGCTCTTTTTTCTTTAACGTCGAAAGATATTCAAGCAAATCAGAAAACTCCTGCTTTGTCATGCTTTCATGTAATCCGTCGGGCATCATCGAACCTGGAACCTCTTTTATGGAAGTCACATTAGCCGATTTTAATTTCTGACTAGCGCCGCCAGGGTATTTCAATTGAATATCAGATTCGGTTCTGCTAGAAACGATACCGACAAGACTGGAACCATCTTTCATATCCAACTGAGAAGTTTCATAACCAAAACTTACACCTGCAGATGGCCTTACAATAGCATCAAAGAGACCTTCTTTTGGTAGTTTGGCGCCAATTTCAGATAAGTTTGGCCCAAACTCTAACCCTTCCCCGTTCGCTTTGTGACATATGAAACAAGCTTTGTTAAAAACAGCTTTTCCCTTTAATACATTTCCTTTAAAAGCAATGATCTCATTGAAACTAATCATTGTGCCTTTTGTCGCTTCATCAGCATTAGAACCCGGCAAATAGGTTTTTGCTTCTTCGTATAATCCTTTAACACCAGATCCGCTTACACCTTTTACTGCAAACGGAATTAAATCGGCAGGCAATGCCTTGGTTTTTAGCATTTCCAAAACTTTAGTTTCCCCAATCCGGCTTTTGCCCATCATTTCAACAGCTTTTTGGCGCATCGATTTATCATTAGATGTACTTGCTACTGCGCCAGAAAGTATAGCCATAGATTCTTTATTCCCGACAGCACCAAGCGCTTCAAAAATAGGGGCCGTTTTATTGATGTCTTTAGTTTTAATTACGTCTTTAATGCGCTCAGTATCTTTAAAATCAATTAAAAGTCTTGCCGCATCAACTCCAACAGAATTATTTCCATTGGCAATTACCATCTCTAACAATTTAGCACCTTCTGTTTTAATTTGATATTTCGTAAGCAAATTAAGGTATTCGGAGGTTCCCGATTTTGAATCGAGGACTTTCTTTAAGACATTTAATGATGAAGCAGAACTTGTTACTTCTTTAGCATTTATTAAGCTAAGAATAATGGAAGACGTTGAAAGGTCAGTGTTTTTATCCAGCATCGACAGTAGTGTCTTAGTCTTTTCAGGTGCAGCAATAAAATCAAATGCGCGGAAATACCTAAGTCTTTTATCTAAAGGGGTACTTTGATCGGATGCTAATTTTTCAAGAAAGGGCAGGGCTAATGCCGTTCTCGATCGCCAAATAATATCTTTCCCTCCTGCGCTCGATAATGGATCTTTTGTTTCTTTTAAATATGCTGCTAAATAAGCGCCCCATTGCTTATCTGCGCCAATACCTAAGGCTTCCAGATACCATCTGTCGGTTCCGTTATGTTTCGTTGCCAGCTTAGCCCAAAGTTCAGCTGCCTCGGCTGCGTTGTTATGTCTAAGCGTTATCGCACACTCCCTTAAAACCTCTATATTGGTGTCATTTACCAATTGCCTTACATAATCAATTGGATTTAACTTCGTTTGTCTGATGGCTCTTAAAGCAGTAATACGGATGTCGGGGTTTTTATCATGAATGGCCTCATCTAAATATTTCTTTGAATCAGATGATTTAGATAAAATCCATAATGCTCTGGCCCTCATGCGTTGATTGGCTGTTAAGTGCCATAGTTTATTCAATACCGGGATGGCTTTTTTATCCATTGCAACCAAGGCCAGATAAGCATGCCTGCGGACTGCTAAATTCGGATTCTGTAATGCCTCAATAGCGCCTTTAGGGGTGTCGAAATTAAATTTAGGAACAACATACTTTGATGCCAGAGCTGAAGGAGCAACCCTATAAATGCGTCCGCGTTCCAGGTCGCCAACTCTGTGCCCGCCAACTCCAGGATCATACCAGTCGGCAACTATTAATGAGCCATCAGGAGCGATACAAACATCTGCCGGGCGAAACCACTGATCCCCATCATTACTTAATATGTTAATGATATCTGCCGAATAGCCGGCTCCGTTTTTCCTTACGGGATATGATCTTACAACATTATGTCCGGGTTCTGAATGAATCATTTGATTGTGAAACTGAGCCGGTAATAATGAACCTTCGTAAATGAGTATTCCAGTAGGAGATCCTGAGCCTGTTTGCAAAAGGTTTGGAATCACTCCAGGATCATTTAAATGCCAGTGACGTAGCGGAATAGAGTCCTCCATGTTAATTCTTTCTGAAGGCCAGTATGCGCCAGTCATTTCGTCCTTAAAACCGAAATTACCATGCTCCATTACATAATTAATCCGAACACCTTTATTGCCATCATCATCGTTATCACTTTGCCAAACCGTACCGTAACTATCAACTGCAACCTCAAAAGGATTTCTAAAATTGTGTCCAATAACCTCCACGTTAGATCCATCCGGGTCGCATCTAAATACCATACCTTCTTTATACTTTTTAGGACCAATCTCGTCACCATCCTGGTCAAGCACTGTTTTGTTGTTTTTATCCTTTAGTGTTTGCCCCATATTTCCAAAATTGAAATACAGCTTTCCATCCGGACCAAAAGTAAAGGTATGGATGCCGTGATCATGTTGCTCGCCGCCAATTCCCTGAAACAGGATTTCTTTGCGATCGGCCTTATCATCACCATCATCATCATAAAAGGCCCACACATAAGGACTTTGCGAAACAATAACCCTGTTCCCCAGTACGCAGATACCTAATGGTGCATTAATTTCAGCTCCCTGATAAAATGTTTTGCTTGTTTCCAGATGCCCGTCACCATCCTTATCCTCTAATATTAAAATCCTGTCGCCTTCTGGTTTGGGCTTATTGTTGTTTATTTCGAACCTGTAATTATAAGCCTCGGTTACCCAAACCCTGCCTTTTTCATCTACATCAATATTAGTTGGGTTTATTAATGTGGGCTCAGTTGCCATGGTTTGAACATGTAAACCCGGAAATGTACGCAGACCAGCCAGACTATTGCCGGGTAGGTGTTTTGCTGATTCCGTTAAAGGAGAATCAATTTGCACCTTTAATCCTGATCTCTGCTCACTAACAGCAGGAGTACATGTTTTTAAAAGCAATACAGGTTGAAATAGAACAAAAATAATCTTAGTAGCGAACAGTGATGTTTTGGTGAAATTAATGGCCATTTTTTTACAGTTTAAAGCGATTTACTTTTTAAAAGCAGTTAACTTATTTAAATACATCGCAGCATATTTGGTAAACGAATTTATAAAAAAGATCTAATAAAGCAATCGATTGCTTTGATTTTATTTAATTGGCAGAATAGCGAAGTTTTTTAACTAAAAAGAGCTGTATCTATTATGATACAGCTCTTTTTAGTTTGCTACCCGGGATCCTGAAATAAATTCAGGACGACGGGTGCATCAAAACGGGTACTTTAATTAAATTCCTTAAATAGGCTTCACTGTTATCGATTTTAAAAGAGGTCTGTCTTTCACGCCTTCACGAGCAGCTTTAACCACTATATAAACATCATGGAATTTACCATCTGTTACAGGGCTTATAGATACACCCGTCGAAGCAGAGCCTTGTTTTCCAATTACTTCACCATCTTTACCACCCAATCTGATCTCGACACTGTAATCAGCGTCTGCATTAGCCAATCCAAAATTAAACGCGGCAATATTAGTTAAATCGATACCTTTAAACTTAACCCAGCCAGTTTTTTCAGGGAATATCAACGATTGAACTCCATCAGCATCTTTGCGTCCGAAATCTGATATATCCTTAATATCATTAGCATATATAACATTGCTTCTTAGATTAATCACTTTAGTATTCGCTAAAGGTTTCAAACCAGCAGCACCTAAATCAGAGTAAGTCGCTTTAAGATTTAAAATAGATTTATCTTTATTGGTTTCTGCCGGAGGTACGATCTTACCTGTTGCAGGTAAAGAAGGACCAGTTGTCGACTTAGCACTTAAAGTCAAAATCCATTCTGCAATTTCCTTAACATCAGAAGCCTTCATGGTAGGGTGGGCAGGCATTGGAACTTCGCCCCAAACACCTTTACTACCATTAATTACTTTAGAAGTAAGGTAATCAGCCGCTTTAGCTTTTGTTTGATATTTAGAAGACACCGCTGTAAATGCCGGTCCAATTGATTTTGTAGAGATTTTATGGCAGGTACTACAATCAGCTTTAAGCATTATGGCTTTACCAACAAGCGTCTGGGCAGCTTGTTGATGACCTAATTTAGCTCCAGCCATATCCAATCCTTCAGTATAAGTATTTGATACATAGATTCTGCTTTTATTTACAGCAGCGCCTTTGTCTGAAACCAATACCTGATAATTGATTGGTTTTCCAGGGAAATAAAAGCTCTTATTTCCGGTTAATGTGATATCAACTTTAGGTTCTTCGTTTCCTGCATATACCGTTACAGTGTTACTTTTTGAAGAAGCTTTATCTTTATCAATTACCTGAACGCTAATTGCATATTCACCTGCTTTTGCAAATGTATATTGTAATTCTGGAGAGGTAGTAGTTTTTTTAATCCCCTTTCCTAAGTTCCATACGTATGTTAACGCATCGCCATCAGGATCTGTTGCATCTACTTTAGCTACAAGTTTATATGGCAATAAACCACTTGTTTTCTCAATTTCAAGATTCTTTACAATAGGAGGTCTGTTACCAGCCATGTAATCAATTCTTACAATACCAGCGTCAGGATTTTTTGTGAACCATCCTTTACCATATTCAAGAATATATAATTTATTATCAGGGCCAAGTTCCATATCAATAGGGGCAGCTAAAGAAATTTCACCTAACATTGGCTCCATGCTTAAATAATCTCCTTCTGGCGACATAGTTACCGCTTTTACCCATCCTCGGATCCATTCATAGATAATCAATTTACCATCATAATAAGAGGGATATGGCGAAGCGCCTGGTCTTGAATAATAAACCGGACCAGCCATTGCCGTACGGCCACCGGCACCAACCTGAGGAAACTCTTTAGATTCTCCGTAAGGATACCATATAAAGGCTGGCTGAGCAGGAGGAAGACTAGATAAACCAGTATTGTTTGGTGAATTATTTAAACCAGCTTTAGGGTCAAATGCTTCTCCGTTTTTACCGTCTGTATAATCATACGCTTTATAAGGATAGTTGTTGCCTATAAATAAAGGCCATCCAAAGAACCCTGCTTTTCGTGCCTGGTTTACCTCATCATAGCCTCTTGGGCCTCTTAAAGCGTCATCGTTAGACGCATCTGGTCCGACTTCGCCCCAATATAAAAAGCCCGTTTTCTGATCCACCGATATTCTATAAGGATTTCTGTTTCCCATTACAAAGATCTCAGGCTTAGTTTTTTCCTGACCTTTAGGGAACAAGTTACCATCAGGGATATCGTAAGTGCCATCCTCTTTAATCTTAATTCTAAGTACTTTACCTCTTAAATCATTGGTGTTACCCGCCGATCTTCTGGCGTCATACTGCTGAAAACCCTGACGGTTGTCTAATGGTGCATATCCGTTGTTTACATATTTAGATTTTGGTGCATCAAAAGGAGTGGAGTTATCACCTGTTGATACATACAATAAGCCACCAGGTCCAAAAGCAATGGATCCACCTGTGTGGCAGCAGATTTCGCGTTGCGAGTAAAACTCAAGGATAATCTTTTCAGAAGCGGTGCTTATTTTGTCGTTTACCAGTTTAAAGCGCGACAATCTGTTTACTGAAGGCTTTACCGGGCTATAAAAAGCATACACGTATTGGTTCTTTGCAAAGTTAGGGTCAAGTGCTATACCTAGTAATCCTTCTTCAGCATTTACATCAGGTGTATTTAATGTTTTAGAATACACCTCTAGTTTACCAGCTTCTTTGAGTGTTTTAGTGCTATTCTTATAAAGCATGATTTCACCGCGACGCTGCGACACTAAAATATCATAGTTAGGCAATACTGCCAATTCAGTAGGCTCTGTAAGTTGTCCCTTAAGCAGGCTTACTTTAACAAACCTGTTCTGATCGGGGGTGTCAATTCTAAGTTTTGATTTGAACTTACTCTGCTTAAGGTCATTTAGTAGCAAAGTATCTGTTTTTTTTGTTCCGGTTAACGGCGGCAGTAAACTGATCGCAATACCAGAAATTAACAATGCAAAAGAAGTTTTCATTAAAAGTTATAATTATTGTGTGTTGTTTCGAGGACTAAATATAAATGAATATTTCATAAAACAAATATATTTTACGCAATCGATTTCCAAACTATTTTGAAAACACACATTCTACACACCAAACCACAATCAGTACCTTTTGTGAAGAATGTGTGAACTATGTGAGGAGCAATGTTAGTGTTAGAAATACACACGGCTGTTAGTGTTATTAATACACATGTGAAAGATCTCCGTTATTTTTTCAATAAAACACCCAGGAAAATTGTTTTGGCTATATCCCGAAAAAAATGATGTTTTTCTAAAAACTGTACTTTTTTTACGACTTCTAATAAATGTTGATAAATAGTTTTAGCAAAACTTTAAGGGCTTATTTATTGATTTTAAGGGGTTATTGTTTATTGTAACAAAATCATTATTTTGCAATCCTTTTAAACAAACGCGAAATTATATACTTTTAATTTTTTTTAACCAAAAAACACAACATGAAGCTTAATTATTTAAGGTTTGGAACAACCGCTTTTCTCTGGTTGTTAGGAACTGCACTTGTGTCTGGTCAGCAACTAGCGGATCAGTCAGAAATTGATCTGAAAGATCTTTCTTCATTTAAGACTCCGGGAAAGACCTGGACACTTGCTGGTGGTGTTACCGCCAATTTAAATGAAGTTAACGTATTAAACGTTGCAAAAGGTACTGGGATTCTGGTAAACGTACCTACCAAGAAAGATCACGGATCAGATCTTTTAACTATCGGTGAACATGGCGACATTGTTCTTGAACTAGATTATTTGCTTGCAAAAGGAGCAAATTCAGGAATTTATCTTCAGGGAGTTTATGAGATTCAATTAGAAGATTCATGGGGTATCATAAAACCAACCTCATCTAACAACGGTGGAATTTATCAACGTTGGGATGATTCAAAACCAGAAGGTCAGCAAGGATACCAGGGATATGCACCACGTCAAAATGTAAGTAAAGCACCAGGCTTGTGGCAACATATTAAAATTGCATTCCAGGCCCCTCGTTTCGATGCATCAGGAACCAAAACAGCTAATGCAAGAATTTTAGGAATAGAATTGAATGGAGTACTTATACACGATAACATCGAATTATTTGGTGCAACAAGAGGAGCAAATGATAAAGAAAAAGCTTTAGGCGCTTTACGTTTGCAAGGAGATCATGGTGCTGTTGCCTTCAAAAACATCAAAACATCAAAATTGCCTACCGAAACGCCAAATGGCAGAAAAAGAGGTGACGATACTGACCCTATATATATAGATGTAACTACTACACCAAACATCCGCAGTTTTGTTGATGTTCCGAATGGTGGTCCTAAAGTAGTTCACGCGATTTCTGTAGGTAGCCCTGCTCAGGTTCACTTTAGCTACGACTTGGACAACGGTGCGTTGTTTCAGGCTTGGCACGGTGAGTTTGTTGATGCAACACCAATGTGGCATGATAGAGGTAACGGTACATCAAGACCTCGTGGAAGTGTAACTGCCTTCACTAAAAAACCGGTTCCTACTTTAGCTAAACTTACCGATGCTCAGGGAGCATGGTTGGTCGATACTACTGGTACAGGATTTAAAACCAAAGGTTATACATTAGATGCTCAGGAACGTCCTACATTTAACTATAACATTTATGGCACTAAAGTTACTGACGCCATCAAAGCAATTGAAAAAGGCCAGGGATTAAGCAGAGAGATTATTCTTGAAACACCGGGTGATAACATTTACGCATTAATAGCTGATGCTTCAAGTGTTGAGGAAGTTTCTAAGGGACTTTACCTTGTAGACGGACAGTCTTTTTATTTAAAATTTGACGATACCAAAGACAAACCTGTTATCAGGGATGTAGACGGCAGAAAACAACTTGTTGTTCTGGTTCGTGGTAAGTTAAATTATTCTATTTTATTCTAAAAAGGGGTTATATAATGAAATACACTTTTAAGACGCTGGCAATGCTGGCTTTAAGCTTTAGTTTTGCAACGGTGTTTGCCCAGGAAACACCAAAAGAAGAAGATTTCTTCAAAATAAATAAGGTAAAAGTACCCGAAGGACCAATTTTAGAGGTTGGTGGATTGGTTACTTTGCCAAACGGAGATCTTGGTATCTCAACCAGAAGAGGAGAGGTTTACATCGTAGAAAATCCTACAAGCAAAAACCCTTACTTCCGCAGATTTGCATCTGGTTTACATGAAATATTAGGTCTTGCTTATAAAGATGGTGCATTATATTGCGCACAAAGAGGTGAGTTGACCAAATTGATCGATAAAGATCAGGATGGTAAGGCTGATGTTTATGAAACTGTTTATGCATGGCCATTAAGCGGTCATTACCATGAGTACAGTTTCGGACCAAAAATTGCTAAAGACGGTACTTTCTTTGTTACCGGTAACGTAGCTTTTGGTGATGAAATGTGGTATCGTGGCGAAAGTCGCGTACCTATGCGTGGCTGGACAATGAACATTACTGAAGACGGAAAAATGCAGCCTTGGGCTACTGGTCAGCGTTCTCCAGCAGGTCCAAACGTAATAGACGGACAACTTTACTACACAGATAACCAAGGCGACTGGTTCGGTTCTGGTGCAATCTGGAAAGTAGAAAAAGGTGATTTCTTAGGTCACCCGGCCGGATTAAGATGGACTGGAAGAGCTGATTCTCCAGTTAAACTTACAGAAGAATACTTCAGATCTAAAATCGACGAAAGAAGAGATAAAGATGCACTAGGAAGAGCTATCAAACCTGAAAACAGGGTGAACGAAAACTTCAAAATGTTATGGGAAATGAAAAAAGACTTCCCTGAATTAAGATTACCATCTGTATGGTTGCCTTATGGTATCCTTGGTATCTCTACTTCAGAGCCTGTTAAAATTCCTCAGGGAGCTTTTGGTCCTTTCGAAGGTCAGATTTTAGTCGGTGATCAAGGTATGAGTATCATTTCAAGGGTATTCTTCGAAACGGTAAACGGTGTTGAACAAGGTGCTTCATTTATGTTCAGAAGCGGTTTCCGTTCAGGAGTATTAAGAATGGCATGGGGTACTGATAATTCATTGTTTGTTGGAGAAACTAACCGTGGTTGGGGATCTGCAGGTGATGCAAACGAAGGTCTTGAGCGTTTAGTTTACAACGAAAAAATGCCTTTCGAAATGAAAGCTGTTAGAGCAATGCCTGATGGTTTTGAAATCGAATTTACTAAACCAGTTGATTTAAAATCAGCAGAAGATATAGCTTCTTACGATGTACAAAGCTATTTATATAAATACCACCCGGTTTATGGCTCACCTCCAATCAACAACGAAAAGTTAAAAATTAAAGGTGTTAAAGTATCGGCTGACGGTTTAAAAGCAAGACTTATTGTTGATAATCTTCGTCAGTATTATATCCATACCATCACTGTTGAAGGTGTTCGTTCACAAGAGAACTCTTATCATTTAATTCACCCAATTGCTTACTATACTTTAAATAGCATTCCAAACGGAGAGAAATTATCTATGAGCGGTGTAAGCACCAGAAACTCTGCAAATGACCCGGTAGCTAATGCAGTTCCAGGAAAAGCAACTGGTAAAAAAACAGCAGCTGGTGCTAAAACAACTGCTGCACAGAAAGCAGTTGAGGGTGGTGCAAAAACTACTTCGGCTCCAACTTATGCTCAGGTTAAAGGTTTATTAACAAGCTATACTTGTACTGCTTGCCATAACCCTACAAAAAAACAAATTGGACCTGCATTTGTTGACGTTGCAAAACGTAAGTACACGGCAGAAAAGATTCTTTCATTGATTCACAATCCTCAGCCTCAAAACTGGCCGGGTTATGCAACAGAAATGCCGCCGATGCCTCAGGTTACTAAAGAGGATGGTATTAAAATAGCGAACTGGATCAACTCTTTGAATAAATAAATGTCTGGAGTTCTATTGTCCAATTAATTTAATCGGCATATCCCTTGAATATCTGTGGGGAATGCCGATTAATTTTATATTTTAGTCCCTCATTTCAAAAAACCAATATAAACAATGAATAAACTAGACTACCGCGATTATATTGTATTCTTTATATACTTTATAATCGTATCAGCTTATGGATTTTGGATCTACTATAAAAAGAAAACCAAAACCGCCGATTCAAAAGATTATTTTCTTGCAGAAGGCTCTTTAACATGGTGGGCAATTGGTGCTTCTCTTATAGCCTCAAATATATCTGCTGAACAGATGATAGGTATGAGCGGATCAGGATTTAAGCTCGGCCTTGCAATTTCTGCTTATGAGTGGATGGCAGCAGCAACGCTAATTATTGTAGCTGTATTCTTTATGCCGGTTTATCTTAAGAACAAGATATTTACCATGCCACAGTTTTTAAGTCAGCGCTATAATGAAAAGGTAGCAATGATTATGGCTGTATTCTGGTTAATGCTTTACATCGTGGTAAACTTAATGTCTATCCTTTATCTTGGTGCCCTGGCCATTAGTGGTATATCCGATCTTCCAATTACCTTCTGTATCCTTGGTTTAGCCGTATTCGCTATTATCATCACTTTGGGTGGTATGAAAGTTATTGGTTATACAGATGTTATACAGGTATTTTTCTTAGTACTTGGTGGACTGGTAGCTTCTTACATTGCTTTAAACATTATTTCTGGTCAACAAGGTATTGTAAAAGGTTTTGCCATTTTAACTGACGGCGCATCAGAGCATTTCCACCTGATCTTTAAGAAGGATAATCCTAACTATATGGATCTTCCTGGTTTAAGCGTGTTAATAGGGGGTATGTGGATCGCTAACTTAAGTTATTGGGGATGTAACCAATACATCACTCAAAGGGCACTGGGTGCTTCCTTGCCAGTTGCAAGGGCCGGTCTGTTATTTGCAGCATTCTTAAAAATGCTGATGCCTGTAATTGTAGTTATACCTGGTATCGCTGTTTATTATATTATTAAAGAAAAGATCCCTGCAATTAGTCCTGATAGTTTATTGACTTCATCGGGTGTCCAGGATCCAAATAAGGCATATCCTGCATTATTGGGCTTATTGCCTGTTGGTTTAAAGGGGCTTTCGTTTGCTGCGCTTACGGCCGCTATTGTAGCTTCTTTAGCGGGTAAAGCAAATAGTATTGCCACTATTTTTACATTAGATATTTACAAGAAAGCTTTTAATCCGGGTGCGGGCGAAGGAAGATTGGTAAACGTTGGTAAAATTACAGTAGTTGTTTCCATGTTACTTGCTGTAGTGTTGTCTCTAATAGTAGGAGATGCATTAATGGGCGAAGGAAAACAAGGATTCCAGTACATTCAGGAATACACTGGTTTTGTATCTCCGGGTATCTTTGCCATGTTTATCTTAGGTTTCTTCTGGAAAAAAACGACCTCAAATGCAGCATTATTTGCTACTGTGGGTGGTTTTATTACCTCAGTAATCTTAAAATTCTTACCAGGATGGATAGATTTAGCTCCGTTACATGATTATGGATGGTCTGTAGCCAACTCAGCTGGTGTATTTGAAATGCCATTTATGGATAGAATGCTGGTTGTATTTGCAGTCTGTGTAATCGGAATGTATTTCATCAGTATCTATGAAAACAAAAAAGGTGTTGTAACGAAAGGATTAGAAGTTGATGCGAAAATGTTTAAGGTGTCTACATCTTTTGCAGTTGGTGCATTAATTATTGTAGCAATGTTAGTTGCGTTGTATACTGCTTTTTGGTAGCATATAGGAAAATATAAATGGCAAAAAAAAGCAGCCTTGAATTTTCAAGGCTGCTTTTTTTTGCCATTTACGTCATCTCGACGATAGGAGAGATGATGGTGGCTAGTATTTAAACACTTTACCACCAACCATTACTTCCTGTGTTGCTTCATCAAACGTAGCCTTTTGACCAGTTCTTGCTGATGCATTAGTCATAATGTTTGCAATTGAATGATAATAACCAGCTTCAACAGGAGCATTTGTTTCTTTTCTGCTGCGTACACATTCCATCCAGTTGCGCATGTGAGCTGAAGTTAGTTTATCACCACCAGTGTTAGCAGAAGCCGCTACCTTTTCGGCAATCTCAGTAAGCTTAAGTTCAGGCAACAAATTAGCTTTCATATTCATTTCAGCAGCAGCTTTAGCAGTAAGACCACCTTTAGGAGATACAGTATTGGTATTCAGGTTCATTTCTCCTCCATTTGAGTAATAAATCTCAGCAGGGTTTTCATCTCCATTGTGCATTCTTGAAGTAAATACCACCTGGAATCCATTATCAGGATCATTTGGCTTGCCATAATCAAATACAGCAGTAGTAGTATCCCAGTTTCTGCGACCATCTTTCCACTGGTAAATACCACCATTAGCTACCACGCTTCTTGGGTGTTTTAAGTCTGTAAACCAGTGTACCGTATCAATTTGGTGCGACATCCATTGGCCAGCCATTCCAGAAGAAAACGGCCAGAATAAACGATACTCTAAATATTTACGTGGATCCCATTCCTCAAACGGACGGTTTAATAAGAAACGTTTCCAATCAGTATCTTCTTGTTTTAGTTTAGCTACAAGGTCAGGCCTGCGCCAGCGTCCGGGCTGGTTTACATTCCAGCTCAGTTCTACCATTGTAACGTCACCAAACTTGCCATCTTTTATAAATTGAGAAGCTGCCTTATAATTTGCACCACTTCTGCGTTGCGAGCCGATCTGCAAAATCTGTTTCGAAGCTTTTACGGCTTTTAAGGTTGCTCTTGCATCTTCCATAGTTTCAGCAAAAGGCTTTTCGCAATACACATCACACTTGGCGTTTACGGCCTCAATTGCGTGAGAAGCATGAGCAAAATCCGGTGAACTGATAATAACTGCATCAATATCTTTTAAACTATATAATTCATCGTTATTGCGGCATGCAGTTATGTCGTGGCCAAGCTTTTCCTTTAAATGATCAACACCCAAACCGCGACGATAATTCCATAAATCTGATACAGCAACCATATCAAAATTCAGTTCCTTGTGGTGATTTAGGAAACTAGGCAGCAGGGAACTTTTAAAGCGGTCGGAAAATCCCACCACACCGACTCTTACCCGATCATTTGCACCAATAATATTTCCATAACTTTTTGCACTTAAACCCATAGTACCTAAATAGGTTCCAGCAGCTGCGATGGCAGATTGCTTAATAAATTTTCTTCTTGAATCTAACATGATTTATGATTAAAGTTGTTTAATTTTTATACTTCTATATGAAACGTTATCACCATGGTCCTGAAGCAAAATATGCCCTTTAGGAGCCATTCCGAAGTTTTTCCAGTCTTTATACTTACTGCCTGCAACTAAGGCAAGAAATTCCGGAGTTCCTCTGGTAAATTCTACAACCTTAAAGCCATTTAACCAGTACTCAATTCTGTTGTCAGGGAATACCCTGATCAATCCTTTGTTCCACTCGCCAATTTTTCTTTGCGCATTAGGGATTTTTTTACTTGTAATAAGGTCGTATAGAGAACCAAGTGTACGGTTGCCGTTTTTACCTAGCTTAGCATCCGGATGTCTTTCATCATCAAGAATTTGATACTCCATGCCAATTGCTGAGCCTGTGTTTTTCTCAGATAGTGTTACAAAATATTTAACACCACTATTGGCTCCTTCAGTAAGTTTAAAATCAAACTTCAACTGAAAAGCACCATATTCTTTAACAGTAACAATATCACCACCATTAGTAGATTCTGCGCCGTTAGATTTTACAACGCTTAGTACGCCATCTTTAATTTCCCATCCTTTTTCAGGGAATTTAGTTTTGTATGCACCAACCCAGCCATTAGTAGTTTTTCCGTCCCATAATAAAGAAAAACCTTCTGCTTTTTCCTGCTTAGATAAATCATTAGGAACCATGTTTACTACATATATGTCATCAATTTTAGATGGTTTAAGGTTTTCTGTCTGGATACGTACGTTACGCCAGCGGATCTGTTTACCTGGTGAGTCATTTTTTCCAATAGCGTGTACCTGTAAAGCGATGAAACCGAAAGGAGTCATTGCATCCACAACATTTGCGGTAGGAACACCATTAACCCAGGTTCTTATAGAGTTACCTATACACTCGATATGGTATTTATTCCATTGATCCTTTTTAAAAGCCGCCTGACCTTTGGGGTTAATGTCTAAAGGATATAACCATCCGCGACGTGCTTCATCGTATAATCCTCCGCTCCATTTTCTGTCAGACGGGTCAACTTCTACCTGATAACCGTGGACCCTGCCATTATTATAATCTTCTTTACTTTCACTTCTGATTTGTATACCCGAATTCATAGAATTATCAACCAATAACTCTACTTCAAGTATAAAATCACCATAATTTTTTTCTGTTGTTAAAAATGAGTTAGGAGTGTTTGAAACCGTGGTTCCAACAATCTCTCCATTTACGACTTCATATTTTGCTTTGCCGTTTAATTGTTTCCATCCCTGTAAATCTTTTCCGTTAAAAAGATTTTGCCATTTCCCTGTTTGCGCCTGCAATGTAAACGGAGTGGTTCCAAACATTAGGGCAGCAACAATCAGTAACTTTGTTTTTTTCATTAGTGTGTATTATTTGTTTTAATCTATGTTTAAAGGTTATTTTCCAAAATTGGCAGCTTGCTTGTTCAATGCATCAGCAGAAATTTCTGTGCCAGAACCCACAAGGATTCTGTAACGAAAAGTCACAGATGCTCCAGGTTTTAGGGTTAGATTTAAAGATTCTTTTCCTTCGCTGAATATGGCCTGCCCAAGTGGATTGGCGGCAAACAAACCATAATCACGTGCATGCCAGTAAGTAGGATAGCCGGGGTTTTTAGGATGATCTATGATTGCGACAGAAAGCGGTTTGCCTTCTTTAACGCCATATAAAACACACCAGTTACCTCTGGTGCCCCAGGCATCATTACCTTTTTTACCGGCACTGGTTAAATAGGTGCCGTTTGCACCGTTACCTGATGCTGAAACTTTTGTTATATTCCCTTGACTATCAGTAAATTCTTCTACCTTATTTGAAGGGAATTCCAACTCTTTGGTAACACGGATGCCGAGCATGCCATCTTTAATGTCTTTAAATTTTACAGTGTCTTTTTGAGCAGTAAGTGTAGTTATTCTGTCAATAATTCTGGCATTATCTGTTCCAGAGAAAACAAATGTAGTTTGCTCTTTTAACAGTATATCTTTGGCCTGGTTTTCCCAGTTTGCGGTGTAACTTAATTTACCACTGGCTTTGCCATTTTCAACTTTGTTAACCTTCACATTCCTGATCCATCCATATTTTACTTTCTTTTCGGCAGAAATAGCAAAAGAGTTGTTCCAGAAGTCGAGCCCATTTACACTTTCATAGTTAAGCCACAAGCCTACATGATGCGGATGATCCACACGTTCGCCCTCGCGTTTATTTAGAGGAAAGCCCCTGGTTAGAATAGCCCCATCGGCAGCAAGTATCGGATAGAGTATGGGCTTTTCCATATTCTCGGGATAGATAAAACTGGTAAAAGGCTTGCCATCTATCAGCACATCAACTTTGCGCTCCTGATCATTTCTTACAAGAGAAACATTTTTATTTTGCGCATTAGCACTTAAGCTAAAGCAACAACAGGCAATAATCAAGTATTTTTTCATTCAGATTGTCCAGGTTTTAAACATATTTGGTTAACTAATATACCGCTCTTGGAATTGAATTTCCCCAGAAAAATGCATTTTGATATTGAAATATTACGAAAACGATTGCGAAGAATGCCTTCAGATTTCAGCAATTAGCCTTATAATTGTATATAGAAAAAGCCACCCAAAATGAACCGTAAACATTTTCTTTCCTTTGTTGTTACAGCCGGAGTATCTGCTTCAACCTCAAAGGTATGGAGTAATACCGGGGCGGTAAATAAAGGGTTAGCCCCAGAGCTGGCCAAATCAAAAATACCGCCGTACCTTAAGCCGGGCGACACAATAGGAATAACAAGTCCGGCTAGCTATATCTCCGTGTTAGACATCCAGCCATCGGTACAATTGATGCAAAGCTGGGGCTTTAAGATCGAAACCGGGAAAACGATAGGGGCCAAAGACTTTTCACTTGGCGGTACCGATCGGGAAAGGGCAGCAGATCTGCAACGCATGCTGGATGATCCCAATATCAAAGCAATTATGTGTGCCAGAGGGGGCTATGGGCTGGTACGGATAATTGATAAGCTGGATTTTACAAAATTCAAAGCCAACCCGAAGTGGATAATAGGATTTAGTGATATTACCGTTCTACATACGCATATTAATAGCAATTATGGTATTGCAACCATACATTCAAAAATGTGTAACAGTTTTCCAAAAGATTGGCTGCTGGCAAAACCTATTCAAATAGAAACTATACTCTCGATAAGACAGGTGCTAACCGGCGAGGATGTTAAATACACTGCGCCACCGGTAAGTTATAACCGACCGGGCAAAATAGAAGGTGTTTTAGTAGGCGGCAACCTTAGCCTGATTGAAACCCTGTCGGGAAGCAATTCCGATCTTAAAATCGATGATGCCATCTTATTTGTTGAGGACACACATGAAGAACTGTACAGTATCGACAGAATGTTCTGGAACCTTAAACGCAGCGGAAAATTGGATAAGCTTAAAGGATTAATAATAGGTGGCTTTAGCTTAAAAGAAGAAACTCCGGGCGAAGAATTTGGCAGAACAGTTTACGAGATCGTAACAGAAAAAATAAAGGAATATGATTATCCTGTATGTTTTGATTTTCCTGTGGGTCATCAAATCAATAACTTTGCACTCAAATGCGGTGTTAAGCATATTCTTAATGTAGATGAAAATGGCAGTTCCCTTGTATCCATCTAATCCTGCTTCCATAAAACTCTCTGAGCTTACCGGTCAAATCCAGCAGGCAATAGATGGGGTATTCGGACAAAGAACCTTTTGGGTAATTGCCGATGTTACCAATTATACCTACAAGCCAAAAAGCAACTATCATTATTTTGAACTGGTAGAGAAAGAAAAATCATCTAACAGGATTTTCGCTAAAATTGCCGGAAGAGCTTGGGGAAACGCCTCTGTAAACATCGCCAACTTTGAACAGGCAACCGGACAAAAGTTTAAAAACGATATTAATGTATTGGTACAGGTTACTGTTCAATATAACCCTGCTTTTGGTCTTCAGCTAAATCTGATAGATATAGATACCAACTTTACCCTGGGCTTATTTGAACAGCAGCGAAAAGATACCCTAGAAAGGCTGGTCAGGGAAAACCCTGAATTCATTAAAAAAAGGGGAGAGCAATACTTTACTAAAAACAGTGGCCTGCAATTAAATAAGGTGTTACAGCATATTGCTGTTATATCCTCAGATACCTCTGCAGGTTATATGGATTTTAAGCATACGCTGGAAAACAACTCATTCCGTTACAGTTTTATAATTGATAGCTATTTTACCTTGGTGCAGGGCGATGTAAACGCCAAACAGATTCTTAACAAGATTATAGAAGTATACCAATCTGCTAAATCATACGATGCTGTGGTAATCATTAGAGGTGGTGGCTCGCAAACCGATTTTCTCATATTTGATAACTACGACCTGAGCAGGGCAATCGCTAAATTTCCCATTCCGGTAATTACAGGGATAGGACACCAGAAGAATGAAACTATTGCCGATCTTATGGCACATACTTCGACCAAAACACCAACAAAGGCAGCTGAGCTAATTATTGCGCACAACAGGGCATTTGAGGAATTGGTATTAAGTATTCAAAAAATGATGCTTATTAAAACCTACCAAATGATCAATCATCATAAAGACAGGCTTAATCATTTGAATCAGATAACTATAAATACGACAAGAAACCTGTTACATGAGCATCATAGAAGTATTTTGAATTTGTCCAGCCTGATACTCACCAATCCTAAAATAATCATCTCAAACAGACGTAAGGACCTCAGTAACCTGAGCAGCAACCTGCAATCATATAGTAGAATGTATTTTGCTAATAAAATAGGTTATATCGGCCACTTTCAATCGCTGGTAAAATTGATGAGTCCGCAAAGTATCCTCAATAAAGGCTTTGCAATCATAAAAATAGACGGCAAGATTGTAAGCAATGCAGATGGGGTAGAAGCCGGCCAGGAATTGACAGTCAGACTAGCTACAACAGAAATAAAGACAAAAGTAAAATCTAAATCCAGATACAATGGGAACGAATTTAACATATGAGGCTGCCTATAAGGAGCTAACTGAGATTGCACAGGAAATAGAAAATGAATCTGTTTCAGTAGATGTACTTGCTGATAAGGTTAAGCGTGCATCGGAACTGATTGAGTTTTGCCAAACCAAACTAAGGGCAACAGAAGCAGAAGTAAACAAGATCATTAAGCAAATGGAGAACCAATAACCTATAACCAGTTATTGTCTTTATACCATTTTACGGTATCAATTAATCCTTTTTCAAGATTAAACTTAGGTGCATAACCAAGATCATGTTTTGCATGATCAATATTACAAGCCCAGTTAATAGCAGTAAGCTCTGCCATCTTTTCTTTATTTAAAGTAGGTGTATTCTTACTGTTTAAATAAATGAAATCCATGAATGAAGCCATAGCACCAACAACGGGTACAGGTAAATGGAACTTAAAAGTTCTTTGCTTCAGTGTCTTTTTAACCAGTTCAGCAAGCGCATAACGATCGTAAACATTGCCGTCCGAAACATTGTATTGCTTTCCATTAACCATAACAAAAAGAGAATTTACAATCACATCAGCGAGATCTTTTACATAAATGAAGCTTAACTGCTGTTTAAAACTGCCTATATGAGGCTCCAGGCCTCTGCTTATACTTTTAAATAGAATGAAAATATCCTTTTCACGAGGGCCGTATACTGCTGTAGGGCGAATGGTGATCAACGGCAAACCCGGAATTTCAGATAAGTATTTTTCGGCAAGCAATTTACTTGCTCCATAATTAGTTACCGGATGGGCAGGGGTGTCCTCTTTTATTTCCTTACTAAGGTCAACTAACGGGCCCAAAGCTGCCAGACTACTCACAAAAACAAACTTTTCTAGTCTGATGCTGGCAGTAATTGCCGCAACAGCAAGATGTTCGGTAAATTCGGCATTTGTCTTATTGTATTCCGCTTTGGTTTTAGCTTTAGTAATACCGGCAGCATGAATAATATAATTGAATTGATGTTCTTCTAGCTGGGATCTTAAATCATCTACCGAGCTATAATCCAGGTCAACATATTTAATGTCAAATTCGCTAAGGTGACTCTTATTGCTACTTTTACGAACAGCAGCATAAACCTCTAAGCCAGCCTGGATCGCTTTCTCAATAAGATGATAACCCACAAAACCTGTAGCACCGGTAATTAATACCCTTTTAGTCATATGGCTTTCTCGTAGATCCTGTATTTCTTATAAGGATCGCCCTTGATGGCAATAATTGCATTATTAACAAGATCGTTATGCTCTAATGTCCATCCCGCCTCAGCGTATTCGAACTTTTTAGCCTTGTAAGATTTAATGATGCTTCCATAAATGCAAGCTTCGATACCCATTTTACGATAACCATCAACAACGCCAAGAAGTAAAATTCTGATTCCTTTAACGTTTTTCTTACCAAATAATAATTTAAATATACCTGTAGGAAGGAGCCTTCCTTTTTTAATTTTAATCTGGATCTGGTTCATGTCTGGAATGGCAGCGCCAAAACCAACAAGTTTACCATTCTGTTCGGCAACAAAACAAAAATCAGGATCAAGTACCAGTTTAAGATCTTTAGCCTGATAATCAAATTCCTCATCATTTAGAGGTACAAAGCCGGCATTTTTATCCCATGCTTTATTGTAAACTTCACGCAGGTTGGCAGCTTCCTGTTTAAAGTTCTTCATATTGATCTTACGGATGGTGATGTTGTTCCTATTCAGGCGTTCTTCCAACCTGTCCATAAGTTTTACAGAGCGATTGTCATAATTATCGCCATTAAATTTCCAGGCAATAAGATCTACCTTCTTTTTCAGGTCCCAACCTTCCATTAAAGCAGGGTAGTAGGTTGCGTTGTAAGGCATCATAACAACCGGAGGAGAGTCGAATCCTTCGATCAATAAACCACAAGATTCATTGGTAGAGAAGTTTACGGGGCCGATAATTGCTCCCGTTACACCTTTATCTTTTAACCATTTAGTTGCAGTATCAAATAACAAATTAGCAGCTTCTTGATCGTTTATGCAGTCAAAAAAACCGAAGAAACCATCATTGGCACTGTTAAAAACATTATAGTTATTGTTCAGTATAGCGGCAATTCTGCCTATGATTTTGTCTCCTTCGAAAAGCAAAAAACACTGCAATGAAGAGTGTTTATGAAAAGGATGTGTTGTAAGTAAATCTCTTTGAGCTATAAAGAGCTCTGGAACATAATTCGAATCCCCTTCGTAAAGGTCGTGAGGGAAATCAATAAACTGACCTAATTGTTTTTTATTGCTAACTGCAACTATATTTCTCATATAGTTACCTGTGATAAATTAACTTTAACTTGTTTGGCAGCCGCTGCAATTTTTTCAACAGCTTCCTCTATCTGAGCAAAAGTATGTGTGGCCATTAACGAGAATCTTAAAAGAGAAGAATCTGATGGTACAGCAGGCGAAACCACAGGGTTTACAAATATTCCGTTCTTGCTTAAAATATTAGTGATCAAGAAAGTTTTGTCGTTATCTCTGATGTAAACCGGAATAATCGGGCTATCAGTATGACCTATATCGAAGCCAGCTTCTAAAAGTAATTTCTTAGCATAATTGGTATTGGCCCAAAGCTGATCTATACGCTCAGGCTCAGATTCAATTATATCAAGGGCAGCAATAACACTTGCAACAGCCGAAGGTGGCATACTAGCACTGAACATCAATGAGCGTGCTCTGTGTTTTACAAATTCAATAGTCTCTTCAGATCCTGCAATAAAGCCACCTAGCGAAGCTAATGACTTACTGAAAGTACCCATAATTAGGTCAACCTTATCAGTTAATCCAAAGTGAGAAGCAGTTCCGGAGCCATTAAAGCCAATTACACCTAAGCTGTGTGCATCGTCCATCATAATGTTTGCGCCAAACTCATCAGCAATTTTTACGATCTCCGGTAAATTAACCAGGTCACCTTCCATGCTAAAAATACCGTCGGCAACAATTAGTTTTGCAGCATCTTCAGGCAATCTGCTCAATTTCTTGCGCAAATCATCCATGTCATTATGTGCATATTTTATAGAACGTGAAAACGATAACCGGCTCCCATCAATAATAGAGGCATGGTCGTATTCATCAAGAATTAGGTAGTCATTTCTATCAAGCAAACATGATATTACACCTAAATTAACCTGAAATCCTGTGCTAAAAAGAACGGCAGCTTCTTTACCTACATATGTAGCCAGTCTTTTTTCCAGTTCAATATGTATGTCAAGTGTACCATTTAGAAATCTTGATCCGGCACAGCCTGTACCATATTTATCAACCGCAGCTTTTGCTGCTTCTTTAATTTTTGGGTGATTTGTAAGCCCTAGATAGGAATTAGAACCAAACATCAGAACTCTCTTCCCATCTATCATCACTTCCGTATCCTGTGCTGATTCTATTGCTCGGAAGTAAGGATATAAGCCTTTTTCCTTAATTGCTGAAGCATCTTTAAAAGCTGCTATCCTATCTTGTAATTTTTTGCGCATGCTAGTACTATATGTTTAGATTACAGGGTTGGTTATTGTTGATGTCGGTTTATGTTCCAAGAAATGCTTCCTAATCTATATAATCCCCATTTGTAATTAGTTTGAAAAATCAACATCTATGCCAATTAAAAAACTTCTCAAATCTAAGATCATAAATACAGAAAACAAAACTTGAACTCAACCAAGTTTGAATATATTAATTTTTAAAACAAAAATTACAATTTTCTTATAATTTTAATTCGAATAGCTCCGAATTATTAAGAAAAAAATTGCTTTTTGCAGGCCAAAGATAATGATTTTTATAATCCTACACTCTGACTTCAATAGTATTTTAGTCAAATGAAACTCTTTTTTCTCTGAGAGCAGTTTTACAGCGTGTTATTTTAACGACTTTCAGACGAGTATTGAACGAGTTTGCAACGACTCTGAACGACCTTTTGTCAATTGAGTATCTTTTTAAAGTGATATAGGAAACGGGTGAAGACGAGGGTGTATTAAAAGGAAACAGGGATGAATCTGGCGATTATCCCTGTTATTAATAGATGGTTGGTCCACCACAGACCAACCTAAACCAAACAAACTGATCATATAACGAGCGATATTGTTAATTTGTTTTCAACGAAAAAAATAAAAACAATTTCATGACAAATCCCCCGTATTGAATAACGTTTTATCATGTAACGTAATTGATAAAAACGTAAAACGATGCTATAGAAACGTTATATTAGTACTTATTGTTCATATTTTAATTATTTACCTATGGATCAGAAAATCATCAATCTCTACGATGAATACACCCACAGCAAACTGAGTAGGAAAGAATTCATGAAAAAGCTGGCTATCATTACCGGAAGCACAGCTATAGCCTTAACAGTATTGCCCTTGCTTGAAAACAATTATGCATCAGCCTCCAGTTTTAGTGATGACAGCATTACTACCGAAAACATTACCTATCCTGGTGCAGATGGTGATGTAAAGGCAGTGCTGGCAAAACCAAAGAATAAAACGAATCTGGGTTGTGTAGTTGTTATTCACGAAAACAGAGGGCTAAATCCCCATATTATAGATGTAACCAAAAGAGTTGCTGCCGAAGGTTTTATTGCTTTAGGCGTGGATGCCTTATCGCCATTTGGCGGAACACCATCAGATGAAGATAAAGGTCGGGACTTGATCGGAAAGCTGGATCCTTCAAAAAACTTACAGAACTACCTGAAAGGGCTCGAATATTTAAGGAGCAGGAAAGATGGAAATGGAAAAACCGGATGTGTTGGTTTTTGCTGGGGCGGAGGCATGGCAAATAAACTTGCAGTAAATGACCCTAAGTTGCTTGCAGCCGTTGCGTACTATGGGGCACAGGCCGCCGCAGAAGATGTTCCCAAGATAAAAGCGAGCTTAATACTTCAGTATGGGGGACTGGATGAGCGTATAAACGCGGGAATTCCGGCTTATGAAGCAGCGTTAAAAGAAAATCATATAGATTATAAAATATATATTTATGAAGGCGTAAATCATGCCTTTAATAACGATACTTCGCCAACCAGATACAATGAAGCGGCTGCTAAACTGGCCTGGCAAAGAACAATATCTTTGTTTAAAGCTAAATTAAGCTAGATTCGATTTGTTGGTTATAATTATTTAAGAAAAAAGTAATGTTTTTTTACAATTAATAAAACAAAATTTTCTTTTGGGTGTTATGAAAAATAATATATAATTATACTTATAACTGACACTAGCATTGGAATTTAAGCGAAAAATGCTTAACTTTGTGCAAATTTTTAGAAATTAATGAAGATATTTATTACAGGCCTTCCTTTAGAAGTAGGGGAAGATGAATTAACAGCCGTATTTGGTGATTTCGGTCAAGTAAAATCACTAAGGATTATCAAAGATCGCGAAACTGGTCAGAGTCGTGGGTTTGGTTTTGTGGAAATGCCAGTAGAAGAAGAGGCAAAAGAAGCAATCAAACGGATGAATGGCGGCGATTACAATGGTAACCGTATCAAAGTTGCTGAAGCACAAGAAAAACCAAATACTGGTGGTGCTGGTGGTGGTGGCTTTAAACGCAATAACCGTACAGAAAAAAGCTATTAATTAGCTTTTTTTATTAAAATTAGTTACTGATTCTATTTTAATATACTAGAGCAGCAGTGGTGACATGCGTCATTTATTGCTGCTTTTTTATTTTAAGAAATTACCTGCTAATTCATTAGATTAGTAGAATGAATGTGGACTATATTGCTTTATCGGTTCCTATATTCTTTATTCTGATAGGAGTAGAGCTTGCTTATTCTTTTTATAAGAAGTTAAATTATTACCGTTTAAACGATTCCATTTCCAATTTAAGCCAAGGTATTGGTCAGCAGGTAACAGGCGTTTTTATGAAAACAGCGCTGTTCTTTGGCTACATGTATATTTTTGAGCATTGGCGGTTATTTGATCTTCTGCAAACGATCTGGACCTGGGTCATACTTTTCATCGGGGTCGATTTTTTCTACTATTGGTTCCATCGAATGAGCCATCAGGTAAATGCACTTTGGGCTGCTCACATTGTACACCATCAATCTGAAGAATATAACCTTACTGTCGCTTTAAGGCAATCCTGGTTTCAGGGATGGTTTTCGTGGGTGTT
Organism: Pedobacter sp. GQ55; assembly: GCF_059758925.1. NCBI lineage: Bacteria > Pseudomonadati > Bacteroidota > Sphingobacteriia > Sphingobacteriales > Sphingobacteriaceae > Pedobacter > Pedobacter sp. GQ55. Next base: position 294,863 of record NZ_JCAXEI010000003.1, read on the forward strand.
TTATTTACCTCTTGCCTTTATCGGATTTGATCCGATCATGTTCCTTACACTAAGCGCTTTTAATACTTTATACCAGTTTTGGATTCATACCAGAGCCATAAAAAGTATGGGACCATTAGAATGGATTTTAAATACACCATCGCACCACCGCGTGCATCATGGCTCTAACCCAAAATATATAGATAAGAACCATGCGGGTACTTTAATTATCTGGGATAAAATTTTTGGCACCTTTCAAAAAGAAGAAGAAGAGGTATACTATGGAATTACCAGTCCATTGGCCAGTTGGAATCCCATTTGGGCAAACGTACATTACTGGAGTGAACTTTGGAGCACCGCAAAACAGAGCCCTAAATGGAGCGATAAGGTAAATGTATTTGTTAAACCGCCCGGATGGTTCCCTGCACATTTGGGAGGTTTTAAACCAGCAAAGGATATTGATCCTGCCAGTTATGCAAAATACAATCCTGAGTTTCACCAGAAATTCACCGGATATGTGCTTTTGCAATTTTTAATAGGTTTAACTACAGGATCAGCCATTCTGTTTTTAAATGCAACCTTGCCTGCAGCACCCTTAATATGCGGTTCAATCTTTTCTATATTTACATTATTAACCTGCGGGGCATTGCTCGAAGAAAAGAAATGGCTCATTTATTTTGAATATGGCCGACTCATATCAGGTATTTTAATAGTTTTGCTGCTTAAATTCCCTATTGGGTACCAGGTAATATTTGCGGGCTTACAGATCGTTTCATTAGTCTGGTTCTTTAATCTAAACAAACCGAATGGCCATGCTCAAGAAATACCTGAAGTTTAACCTCATATTTGCCCTGATTTTTGTTTTGCAACTTGTAGCAGAATATTACGAGCTTTCGGCTTTAAAATACATTACAAAACCGCTCATCGTAATCTCCTTACTTATCATGTTTGCAGTAAGCACTAAACTAAAAGGTCGTTTTCATAAACGTTTGTTTACAGGCTTGGTTTTTGGCTTTATCGGCGATGTATTGCTTATGCTGGTATGGAAAAACGAAACTTTTTTTACCTACGGACTAATTGCTTTTTTACTATGCCATATCTTTTATATCCGAGCATTTTACCTCGACTTCTCGTCTGCACCCCAATTAGATAAAAAAGGAGCGAGAATAGCCATTGCGCTGTGTGCTGTGTTCAGCATCAGTTTTTATGTCTACATCAGACACGGGCTTGGTGCAATGAAACTTCCTGTAATGGTTTATACTTTTGTCATCAGCTTAATGATGATGATGGCAGCGTTCAGAAACATGAGGGTAAATAAAATCAGTTTTAACCTGATTCTTTTTGGTGCAATATTTTTCCTGATCTCTGATTCAACACTTGCTTATAATAAGTTCGTTAAGGGCTTTGACCTTGCGGGATTGTTGATTATGGCAACTTACATGATCGCCCAATATTTGATTACCCTAGGAGGTATAGAGCGTCAGCTTATAAAAAGAGAAGATTAATTTTTTTCCTTTTCTTTTTCCAACACAGTGAAATGCTGTATCAGCCTTTCGCCATTCTCATCAACAAGTGTTAAAATGTGTTTGCCAGGTGTCGGACTAACTGCTAACTGATGATAATTCTTGGTTGTGGCAACATACTCATTATCAATATGCCAGTAAATCTTAGCGTTAGCATTTCTGTGGGTGGCGTTTAGCACAATTTTACCTCTGGTGCCATCAAGTTCCACAGGAATATAAACCGTAGCGTGGTTTCTTGGATAGATCATTTCCATTACAAAATTATTCCCGGCATCGCCACAACCAGGTTTAAATGGAGGCAGTTCCCTATAATCACTATTTTTGATCTTATAATAATACTCCATAGATGGCGGTAAAATAAACCATGATTTATGCACCATGGCAGATGGAGCCTCACATTCATCCGTAACCCTGTGAGTCCCTGTACGATCCAAATGGACCATTTTATGGTAGGGGCAAAGACCTGTTTTTTCTCCTGCCGGAGAAACCAATTGTATCACTTTATCGGTGCAATATTCGCCAGCTTTGTAGCCGCTTTCTTTGCAAACCACAATTTTCTTAAGCTTACTTGTAGGGGTTTTGAACCACTTAACAACAGGCAATTGCTTAAAAATATCAAACATAACAGGAGCAGCAGCATCAATACCGGTTAAGCCCGGTCTGCCTTCGCCATCGGCATTGCCAACCCAAACACACACTACATAGTCCGGGTTAAGTCCAACTGCCCAGGCATCCCTAAATCCAAAACTTGTACCTGTTTTCCATGCCAATCGCTGAGAAGAGGAAAACTGTTCCCATAAACCTTCCTCGCCAGGCCTCATCAGCTCCTCCATAGCGTTAAATGCATTCCAGATAGAACCATGATCAATAGCTGAGTTTACTTCGGTCTCAAACTCATCAAAACGTTTATCCCGCTGTTCGTTCACATACAAAGGCGCATCGTAATCATGCGGATTGTACCTGCCCTTGTAATCATTAAAATGGTTAAGCGTTCTGGCCATCCCCATATAAGTTCTGGCCAGATCCCACATCGTAACCTCGCTGCCACCAAGAATAAGTGAAAGCCCATAATGATCGGCTGGTTGGTTTAGCGTAGTAAAACCCAATTGTTTAAGCTTATCATAAAATCTCTGGTATTTGTAGTTCTGCAGCATTTTAACCGCAGGAATGTTTAGAGAGCGGCTCAGCGCTCTATCGGCTTGTATGGCACCATCGTAGCCCATGTCATAATTTTGGGGCGAGTAGCCGCCTATTTGAGTGGGTATATCGGCTATTAATGTTTTAGGAAGTATAAAGCCATCATTTAACATACTTGCGTATAGGATGGGTTTTAATGTACTCCCCGGACTCCTTGGTGCCTTAATCATATCCACATGACTTTCCAGTTCGGTATTTTCCGGTTGGTAGATGTTACCAATATAACTAAGTACAGTACCTTTTTTTACATCTAAAACCAAAGCTGCAATGTTGTTAATATCATTTGCCCGGTATCGGTTGTTGTAGCGCTTCAATAAACTGCTTAACCGTAGTTGCAAATCATAATCGAGCGTAGAAGTGATCCTTGTTGATCCTGTTTTTAAGGCTACCCGCTCTGCCTTAAATCTGTTTAGTAAATGCGGTGCGTTTTGAGGCAGTTGTTGGGGCTTACCCGGAATAGGTTCTAACTTAGATAGATTGGCGGTTGATTGGTCTATAACCTTTAGCACCGCTAGCTTATCCAGTAAATCGTTTCGTTTTTTGATCAGGCGTGGAGAGTTTTTGCCAGGGTGTACCAGCGATGGGCTGTTTGGTAGTACAGCTAAGGTCGCCATCTCGCCCCAGGATAAGCTTTCGGCACTGCGGCCGAAGTATCTCCAGGCCGCAGCATCTAAACCCACCACATTACTTCCAAAGGGGGCGTTGCCGGCATAGAGCTTTAAAATTTCTTTTTTTGAATAGCTTGCCTCTAGTCTGATAGCCAGGATAACCTCTATTAGCTTTTGCCAAACTGTTCTGCTTTCGCGTCTGGATAGCCTGATGACCTGCATGCTTATTGTGCTTCCGCCACTTACTACGCTTTTGGCTTTAAAGTTTTGGCGCATAGCTCTGGCCATAGCAATAGGATCTACACCGGGGTGGTGGTAAAAGCGTTTATCTTCAAAAGCGACCAGACATTGTGCAAATTTTTTAGGAATGGTGTCGACTACAGGGAAGCGCCATTGTCCATCTTTTGCAATAGAAGCGCTTAGTAAATCACCGTTTGAAGCTTCTACAACGTAGGATGTAGGACTCACAAAAAGCTTTGAAGGCAAAGAAAACAGAAATATGAGTAATAAAATGAGGAAAACAAGATCCGTCATCCAGAGCGCAGCGAAGGATCTCTTGTTGTTGCTATTCAAGAGATCTCTCCTTTGGTTAACCAAAGGAGGTGACGGAAGCCCGTTTACTTTATATCTACTCACTTATTTAATAACCTGCACCCATTTTCCTGCTTCTGTTGCACTTATGTTGTTGTTGTACATCGCCTCGCATTGTACAGCCGATAAATAATACCTTCCAATATAAGATGCATTTAAAAGCACTTTATAAATAACCGTTTCATTCTCACGGAGATTAAAATATGTAAACACACGATCATCTCTAATATCCCTGTAAGTATACGGCGATGAAGCAATGATGCTTTCATTGTCATTTACGCGGGTATTAATGATTTCCCATCCCGATGGGAAGATCTGTGTAAGTGCCATTTGCTCATAATATCCACTCTTACCCGGATTTTTAACAACAACTTCGGCATAAAAGTCTGTGCCTTGTCTCAAAGTAGTAGGATCCAGCACTTTGCCATTAAGTAGTTTATAGCTGATACTCATGTCCAATAGATCAGGGTTGTTCGGTTGGAAATTATTTTGTCCGGCCGAAGGTTGTCCTTGTAAAATTAAACGGGCAAACAACACCCTGTCGCTGGTATTGGTAACAGCCACATTGCCTTTAAACGCTAGTGGCGTACTAACAATGTACTGGTTTGAATTTGCATTGCCTTTTTTACCATCAATAGTATAGCTGTATTTAAGGTTATTTAATGATGAATTTACACCACAAAACTTAGCGATACCTAATAAACTGTAGGCAGTAGTTTGTGTGCTGTACCAATCATCTTTACCTAATCTGGCAGCTACCGACTGCAATAACTGCGCTGCTGTACCTTTACGGCCCAATAGGGTTAGTGTTTCCAGTATCATGGCCTCATCTCTTAAATCAGAACCATAAGTACCGCCTAGCTGATTGTAAGGTTTTATTTCAGTAGGTAAATCTTTTATCAGTTTATTGGCTGCATCTGCTTGTCCGGCAAGTTTATATGTGGCAGCTAAACGCCATTTTGCAGATACAGAAAGGTACTCAAATGCCCTTAATCTATTCATTGCTGCTATTTCTGGCCTCTTGGCTAACGCAAGCACATATAATCTGTACGATTGAGAAAGGTCACCACCATAGAAATTACTGCTATTTGGTGCCCAGTTATTAGCTTTAGTTTTTAAATAGCGAACAAGTTCATCAATCATTCCTACCGGGAGGGTATATCCAGCATTTTGCGATTCCACAAGGAAATGACCCGCATAATTGGTTCCCCATTCGTCTGAAGAGCCTTCGCCCGGCCAGTAACTCAAGCCACCATCAGTAGTCTGGAAGCCTTTTAGCCTGTTAATACCCGCTTTTATGTTTCGTTCTGTATTAGCCTTTTGCTGCTCATTTAAAGCAGTTAATTGATTAAGGAACAACTGAGGGAATACACCGGAAGTAGTTTGCTCTACACATCCATGCGGATATTGCATCAGGTAACTTAAGCGCTTTTTAAGATTGATAGGAGGTATAGATGAAAGTTCAATAGCCCCCGAATTTGTACCAGCCATACCAATAGGCGCATAGTTTAACGACCAGTTGGCACCCGGTTCAACAACCGCTGATACTACATTGGTAACAAACGGATTAGGATTACGGATGTCTATCTCTACATCATAAACAGCTTTCTCGGCACCGCTTTGTGCAATGATCTTAACCTTGGCAATACCCGTAACTTCAGGAGCCTTGATTTCGAAATATGCCATCTGTTCGCCTGGTTGTTTAAATCCAAGTTGTTGTGTTTTATTGCCAACTACCTGTAAATTCTGTGCCTGTAGTTGTACGGTTACGTTTTTAAGGTTATTTTCTGTGGCAAATACGGTTGCAGGTAAAGTAAAGCTTTCGCCTGGACCAATAACACGTGGTAAAGTAGCCAGTAGCATTAAAGGTTTTTTAACGTGCACAGATTTCTCTGCAAATCCATAAGCTCCATCTTGTCCGGCAACCACCATTGCCCTTACCGCGCCAATATATTGCGGAAGCGTAAACTTATGGGTTTTGCTTTCGCCTTTACCCAATGCAAAAGGACCAAGGTATTTAACCACAGGTACAAACCTGTTGGCTTTTGCCGGATTCAGATTCCTGTTTACACTACCATCACCACCAATACTTAAAATACGTTCTAGATTACCACCCCATGCACCAAGTACATAATCGAACAGATCCCACGTTTTAACACCCAAACCTTCGCGTGCATAAAATGCGCTGTGCGGATCAGGAGTTTTAAATCTGGTTAGGTCAAGCAAACCTTCATCTACAATGGCTATTGTGTAAGTCATGGCCTTACCATTTTGCTCGGCAACGGTAATGCTGTTTTCTGTTTCGGGCTTAATCTTATCGGCCATTTTAATTACCGGTTTCAAGATCGTTTCAGGATCTTCAATAAGCAGCGGAATAGCTCCGTACATCCTTATTGGTAAGTCATTTACCGTTTGCGCATGTGGCTGAAGCAATGTAACTACGGCAAATACGTTCGGTGCCATGTTCTTTTCGGCCTTAAAGGTAAATTGTGTTTGGCCTGCTTGAGTTTCTGTCCAGAAGGTTTTTAATACCCTGCTACCGTTTTCTATCGAGATTAAAGCTCTACCGCCTTTACCCGACGGAATGGTTAACACCACATCTTCGCCAACATTGAACTTGGTTTTATTAGCCGTAAATGAGAGCATGGAAGCCTCAGTAGGGTTGTTGGCCTGTTCACGCTGTGCCCAGCCTGGCCAGTCGACATATACAGATTTACCGGTTACGTGCCCACCATTCACATCACGCACCAGAATCAGGTAGCGACCCCATTCCGGCTCATCTATTCTCAAACTCCAGCTTCCTTTGCCGTTTGATAAAGTGATGCTTTCTTTTTTAACGAGTTTATTATAAGAGTTTTGAGTAAAGTTAGCATAGGAGTTCTGATCGTCCTGATCCCACCACCAGCGCCATTGTACTTTGTACAGCTCAACCTCAACAGTTTTGCCACCCTTTACCAGTTTGCCGTTCCTGTCTACATTCACAATATTCACTTTATGATCTTTGCCAGTTACAAGCATTCCACTTAGTTTCTCACCATCAGGGGTTTTAATACCATAATAGTTGTTGTAAACATGATAAGGGATGCTAAAGTTATCAATACTGAAATTACCACCTGCTTCAAATACTTTAGTGGTAAAGTTTGCCTTAAGCATGCCCGGAGCAGTATTGTTCTCATTTAAACTGGTGTTTACAACGGCAGCTCCATTCTCATTTAGTGTGCCTTCAAATATGGTTTTTACCTGCGACTGGAACACTACAGTAGGGTTATCAAAAGTATACTCATCAAAACCTTTAAAGGTAGTTTTCATGGTATTCAGATTCACATCAACCTTGGCCTTAAGGTTTTTACCTACAGAACCAAATAGCCAGTTTGCCGAAAGCGTAGCTGATGATGCACCGCCAACACCTAAATAAGTAGCATTACCGATGTTGAAATTTATCTTTAGCCTGTTGGGCATAACGGTTTCAACCTTAATGGTTTTGCTGAAAACTGCACCACCTGCTTTTACCTTAGCCAACCAGTTTCCGGTAGGGGCAGTATTTTCTGTAGCCGTTTTAAAAGCATAGAATCCATTTAATGGTTTACCATTGATGATCCTTTTAATTAATTGTCCGTGAGGGTTATATAGTTCAAAAGTAACCGGATATCCACCTGGAAGTTTCTTTAATTTATCTTCAAGAATAAAGGATACGAATATAGAATCGCCAGGTCTCCAAACACCGCGTTCTCCATAAATGTAACCTTTCAATCCGTTCTGTACCACATCACCACCAACATCAAAGCGACTTAAGGGAAGTGAACTACCATCATCCATTTTCAGGTAGCCACGTTCATCGCCATTTTTAGCGATCAGCAAGAAGGGTTTTCTTTTCAAATCAAAAGTAGCCATACCATCGCCATCGGTTTTAACCGTGTGGATGATCTGACGCTGGTAATCTAACAGCTCCAAAGTAACACCGCTCATTGGTTTAGCCGTAAGCAGATCTGTGGTAACAACAAGCATACTGTTGTCGTTACCACGTTTGGCAATAATACCAATGTTCGAAGCCATTACGTTTCTGCTGGCCCATTTATCATTGGTATAATAGGATGCGGTACAAGGGTTATCACGATCTTCCCATCTGTAATTATTGGGATAGTAACTGTTGTAACGCTCCCAGAACTCATCGTCCTCATCAATCTTTTCGCCATAACCACGATAGCCGTCTTCATCGGAAGTTTCTTCATCGTTGGTTACTTCAGCACATTTAAATACATTGTATTCATTTCTGAAACCGATGGTTATGCGGTACATGGCACCAGGTTCAGTTTTAATCAGCTTATCCAGATCCAGAGTAAAACGGTTCTTTTTATGCAGATTAAGCGCTTTATCTTCATCTAAACGAATTGTTTTTTGTACAACAGGTTTACCAACGCGACGAATTTCACCTCCATCTTTATAGCTGTTGGTTTGGAAGAACTGAGGGATATTATTTTCATAGATTTTGATAACCGTAACATCAACCGCCTTTAAATTGGTTGCTTCGAAAGGCAATACCAGTTTACCTGAATTTGGAAGTATGGTACCACTGCCAGCAATAACAACCGAAGGCAGTTTGTTTTCAAAAACGATATTGGCAGTTTTTCCTGCTCCAAGTTTCTTTCCGTTGATATTTTCGATGCCAGAATTTACCGTAAAAGAATAATTGCCCTCTAAAGCCAGGGCCGAGTAAACTTTTACCTGACTGCCATCGATGGTAAACCTTAAATCAGATAAACCGCTTAAAGAGATTAAACCGGCCAGATCCTGAGCTACGCCAACAGGCTCAGAAAGCTGTACTAAGGCATAATCTTCGAGGTCTTGTACTGCCTTCATGTCCAGTACTTTAAATACGCCTTTGGCAGGAACAGCAACGGTTTGTTCGCCTTTGCTGTCGGCATTAATAGTCTCTCCAGACCATTTTAAAGTTAGTTTTGTGTCCTGACTAGCTTTTTTAATACTATCTATGGTAAAGGCAGAAGTGTTTTTCCCTGGATTATGCTGCCATTTAACTTTTAAAGTTTGTGGGAAATCAAATGTTAGTGCTTTTTCAATTGCCTTTGGGTCTTCCTGATCAGAGGTCGTAATCTCTCCCTTAAGCTTCATATAATCAAGAGAAGTATTGTTTTGCGACACCAAACCATCCTGAGTTAAATTCATGCCGGGTTTGATCACTCTAAATCCGAACTCAAATTCTTCAAGGTCCTTTTCTGTTTCAGTAACCTTGCTTAAATCAAAATTGGCCTCATAGGTTTCGCCTGATTTTAAAGGCTCATCAGGTCTGAATTCGACTGTTTGCGCATCGATCCAGTAAGCTTTTCCTTTTACAGAAGGAGAGAAGCTGAACAAATCACGGGTGTCGGCCACGCCAACATCACTCATTGTTTTTACTTCACTTGCTAAATGTACCCTGATAAAACTCTTTTTAGAGATGGTTCCAGAGGTGTAAGCCTCAATGTATTTTGAGTATTGTTGATTATAGTCTTTAGGTTTTTCTTTTTTAAAGAGAAAAAAAGATGCAATTCCAGCTAGCAGAAAAGCAGTAATGCCAATAATTAGGGTTTTTTTATTCCTTTGGAAAAAGGAAGAGCGAGATGATTCCATAACACAGATATTTCATAATAAGATGTGTACGAAAATCAACAAAAATCATCGGAAACGAAAATAATTGTTATTAACAGAAGAAAACATCAGACTAATACGGTTATTTAATCATCACACCCGGCATATTAACCAGGGGAACACGGATTAGGTTTTCATCTACAATACTTTCAGGAAGGAAAATAAATTTTTTATCGTAGATGACCCCGTTGATGTAATAGCTTAACCAGTATTCGTTTGTTAAGCCAAATACTTCGGTATCAATAGCTTCCACGCCTGCAAAAGATTTAGCTTTAATATCGCCCAGGAAGTGTCTTAGTACGGATGTTTTTACCAGTTTTCCATCTTTTTCTCCGTAGCCTTTAGAGCTGATTAGTACATTGTCAAGAGGGATATCTTTAAGATTGATCAGGTAAACAGTCCAGTTTTTTACTTCCGGACTTTCGTTTATTAGCACTACGGCCATTGCAACATCTTCAACTATATTTTCAGGAAGGTCTTTTTTCATATATAAACTCTATTTATGCGATCCGTCATCCTGTTATGCACTTTGTCGTCTTGCTATACACTCCGTCATCCTGAATTTATTTCAGGATCTTGCACTAGCAGGGCGTTCTTTCTCTTCCGGGGTTCTGAAATAAATTCAGGATAACGACCGGGTTAATCAAGTCGCTTCAACTACTTCTTAACTATTACTTTTTCGCCACTGCTTTCTTTTTTGCAGTTGCTTTAGTTGCTGTTTTCTTTGCTGTTGTGCCTGTTTTCTTTGCTGCAGCTTTCTTGGTTTTAGGTTCGAAAGCATTAGGCACTTGCTCAACTATCAATTTTTTAACCTCATCTAAAGAAACTACTTCTAATTCCTCCTGAGTATATTTATCATTAGTAGCAGGGTTTTTACGTAGTTTAAGCATTTCTTTACCGAAACGGATAAAAGGGCCCCACCTGCCATTTTCTATTGCAATTTTTTCTTCGGCCCATTGCTGAATAAATCTATTAGCTTCTTTTTCTAATTTTTTACCAATCAGTTCTTCAATGTCCGATTGTTTTAGATTATCAAAATTATAAGCCTTAGGCACATTGATAAACAAATCGTTCCATTTAATAAACGGACCAAATCTGCCTTTTCCTTTGGTAACAGGTAAACTCTGGTAATGAGCAACAGGAGCATCGGCAGTAATTTTTTCGCCAATAATCTCTATCGCGCGATCCCTGTCGATGGATAAAGGATCTTCGTTTTTAGGAATAGAGATGTAAACATCGCCCCATTTAACATATGGACCGAAACGACCTACACCAACAGAAACCTCTTTACCTTCATAATCTTCGAGCTGGAAAGGTAATTTAAACTGCTCCAAAGCACTTTCTAAAGTAACTGTTGCAACAGTTTGCGATTTAGATAAACTCGCATAACGAGGTTTTTCCTCATCGTCATTCTGACCAATTTGAACCAACGGGCCAAATTTACCAACCTTAGCATATACATTTTTACCACTTACCGGATCAATGCCCAATAAACGTTCACCATTCGCTCTGTCGGCTGTTTCTAAAGTAGTTTCAACCTCAATATGGAAAGGAGTATAAAAGGAGTGAAGCATTTTTGTCCATTCCTGTAAACCTTGTGCAATCTCATCAAATTCCTTTTCTACATTGGCAGTAAAGTTAAAATCTACGATTCCTTTAAAATGTTCAACCAGGAAGTCATTCACAACTTCGCCTATATCCGTAGGGAATAACTTGCCTTTTTCGGCGCCTGTTATTTCCGTTTTAATTTGCTTTTTAACAGAACCATTGCTTAAAACAATAGAACTGAATGAACGCTGACGACCATCACGATCTTCCTTAACCACATAACCGCGGTTTTGGATGGTCGAAATTGTTGGTGCATAAGTAGATGGTCTGCCGATACCAAGCTCTTCCAGTTTTTTAACCAAACTAGCCTCAGTATATCTTGCCGGTGGTCTGGAAAAACGCTCAGTTGCATTCATCTCTTTTAAAGTCAGTTCCTGACCCCTTACCAATGGTGGCAACATGCTGTTACCTTCTGAATCCTCAACATCCTCATCATCACTAGATTCAAGGTAAACCTTTAAGAAACCATCAAATTTCAAAACCTCACCCTCAGCAATCAAATTCTCTTTACGAGTACTGATGTCGATTTGAGCTGTTGTTTTTTCAAACAAAGCCTCACTCATTTGCGAAGCGATGGCGCGTTTCCAGATCAACTCATATAAACGTTGTTCAGAGCTGTCGCCCGGTACAGTATGATGATTAAAATAAGTAGGGCGGATGGCCTCGTGAGCCTCTTGTGCGCCTGCAGATTTAGTTTTATATACTCTTAAGTGGTGATATTTATCACCATAAGCAGATTTTATTTCGCTTGCAGCAGCCTGTAATGCGGTTTCAGATAAATTCACTGAATCGGTACGCATATAGGTGATTCGCCCACTCTCATACAGCCTTTGGGCAATTTGCATTGTTCTTGAAACTGAGTAACCCAGTTTGCGGGAAGCCTCTTGCTGTAGGGTTGAAGTGGTAAACGGCGCTGCAGGATTACGTTTTGCAGGCTTTGTTTCCAAGCTATCAACAGAGAAACCGGCGCTGATACAGTCTGTTAAAAACTGTTCAGCATCAGCCTCTTTCTCAAAACGCTGAGGGAGCTCTGCTTTTACAATTTCCTTGCCTTTTCCGGTAGAAAACTGTGCTGTTATTTTGAATGCTGCTGAAGCATTGAATTTATTTACTTCTCGTTCTCTGTCTACAATTAAACGAACCGCTACCGATTGGACACGACCGGCAGAAAGTGATGGTTTGATTTTTTTCCATAAAACAGGAGAAAGTTCAAAACCCACCAATCTGTCGAGCACACGACGAGCTTGTTGCGCATGAACGAGGTTATAATCAATTGTACGTGGTGTTTCAATAGCCTTTAATATAGCAGGCTTAGTAATTTCGTGAAAAACAATACGTTTTGTTTTGGCTTCTTTAAGTCCTAAAGTTTCGAATAGGTGCCAAGAAATTGCTTCTCCCTCGCGGTCCTCATCGGATGCTAACCATACCATTTCGGCTTCCTTGGCTAGTTTTCTTAATTCGGCAACAACTTGCTTTTTATCAGAAGGAACTTCATAGGTCTGAGCAAAATTATTGGAGATATCAATCCCCATATCCCCCTTAATTAAGTCACGAATGTGACCGTAACTAGATTTAACAAGGAAATCTTTGCCCAAATACCCTTCAATGGTTTTCGCTTTCGCAGGTGACTCAACTATTAGTAAATTCTTCGCCATTCAGAACGTTTTTCTGCAAATAAAGCTATAAATAAGCCTAATTTCAAAATCCGATCTAATTTTTCTAACAAATTTATTTAAAAATGACCTGTTTTAGCTGATAATGAGCAATGGTCGGAACGCTGCTTTTAGGGCATTAAAATTAATTTGACCGAGATAAAAACTGTTTGAACATTTTACTTAAATAATATAATTATCTATTTTTTTTGTGCTTAACTTCGTACATATAAAAAAACTTAAAACCATGAATACAATACTCATCCTGTTAAGCCTTTTATTTACGCCTCCAACTAAAAGCGTTTATGATTTTTCTTTTAAAACCATTGATGGTAAGGAAATTAAGCTTTCAAAATTTAAGGGTAAAAAGATCCTTATTGTAAATACAGCTTCTAAATGTGGGTTTACACCTCAGTATGAAGATCTTGAAAAACTACAAAAACAATATGGTAAAAATGTAGTTTTAATAGGTTTCCCGGCTGGCAATTTTGGTGGTCAGGAATTGGCTACAAATAGTGAAATCAAAGAATTTTGTACCGGAAAATATAATGTTACATTCTTGTTGTCAGAAAAAAGCAGTGTTAAAGGAGATGATATCAGTCCTTTATTTAAATATTTAACCAGTCAGGAAAACCCTGATTTTACAGGTGATATTCAATGGAATTTTGAAAAATTCCTGATCAACGAAAAAGGTCAGCTGGTACACCGCTTCCGTTCGAAAGTTAAACCTTTAGACGAATCGATTACAAAGAATTTGTAGGGTTTTGCATAGCAGGGATCCGTTGTAGGGCAGGACCCGTCATCTATCTCTACCTGTCATTTCGAACGAAGAGAGAGATGACAGGAGGTGCATGAAAAGAAGCACATAAAAGAACCTGTATCAAATTTTGATACAGGTTCTTTTGCTTTAAAACCAATTGCTCATTATTTAATACCTATTCTCTATATTATTTAACACTATTATCACCATATTTTTACACCATATTCTAATGTTTGCCGTACTTTTGTACCAAAATAAATATGGATCATATCAAATCATTCCGGAATTATTTAGCACTATCAGTTGCCCTTTTAGTAGCTTCCTGCTCATCAGGATACAAACTGGTAAAGGCCAATCGTGCGGAATATAGTGTTAATAAGGAACTTGCAGTAGACAGCTCTATTATAAAAACCTATTTACCCTATAAAGTTCAGCTAGATGCTGAAATGAATCAAGTAATTGGTCATTCGGCAGCGCAGATGTCTAAAAAAAGCAGCGATACCTTACCTGAAAGTTTGCTTAGCAATTTCTTTGCTGATGCTGTTTTGGAGCAGGCACTTAAATATGATCAGAATATTGATTTCGCACTGCCATCTACAAAAGGAGGCTTACGGGTAGATTTTCCTAAAGGCAACGTTACCGTTTCAAACGTATTTGAGCTGATGCCTTTTGAAAACCAGCTTATTGTTTTTACGTTAAAAGGCACTGATACTCAACAGGTACTGGATTATATTGCTGCTACTAACGGACAGCCCGTTGCACGTTTACAAATGAAAATAGTTGATAAGAAGCCTGTAGATGTACTTGTAAACGGTGAACCATTTGATGTAAACAAAACCTACCGCGTACTTACATCTGATTATATTGGTGGGGGTGGCGACAATGTTCCTGCTTTTAAAAATGCAATAGATAAAAAGGTTATAGGCCTTAAAATACGCGATGCATTAATGAATTACGTTAAAGAAACTGAGGCCGCTGGCAAAACAATTAATCCAAAATTAGATGGAAGAATTACTAAAAACTAACCGCCGAGATTTTCTTAGAACCGGTGGTATTGCAGCAGCAGCCCTGGCGTTAAATTTAAATGCGCTTGAAGCAGAGGCGGCCGGAGGGGTAACAAAGCTCACCATTTTGCATACTAACGATGTTCATAGCAGGGTAGAACCTTTTCCTATTGATGGATCTAAATATGAAGGATTGGGTGGTACAGCAAGGCGATCGGCCCTGATCAAAAAGATAAGAGCAGAAGAAAAAAACGTATTGTTATTTGATGCTGGTGATATTTTTCAAGGTACACCATACTTCAATAAGTTTGGTGGTGAGCTTGAAATTAAGCTCATGACCGCAATGGGTTATGATGCGGCAACAATGGGGAACCATGATTTTGATAATGGTATGGAGGGGTTCTATAAGCAATTGCCTCATGCCAACTTTCCTATTTTATGTAACAATTACGACTTCTCTAATACGGTACTAAATAAATCGACCCTGCCTTATAAGATATTTAAGAAGGACGGATTAAAGATTGGTGTTTTTGGGGTTGGGATAGAGTTGCGTGGTCTGGTTGAAGGTAAAAACTATGGGGATACAGTTTACTTAGACCCAATTGCAAAGGCAAATGAAATAGCTGATGTATTAAAGAATGACTTTAAGTGCGATCTGGTAATTTGCTTGTCTCACTTGGGTTACAAGTATAATACTGATAAAGTTTCTGATCAGATTTTAGCGAAAAACAATAGGAGTATCGACCTCATAATTGGTGGGCATACGCATACTTTTATGGATCAGCCAGAAGATGTACAGAATTTAAGTGGAGCAATAACTACTATAAATCAGGTGGGTTTTGCAGGCATTAACCTGGGCAGAGTAGATTATTATTTTGAAAGATATAAAGGTAAAAAGGTGAAAACGGCTTCGCCTTATTTGATCTCGAATAAATTGGAAGCATAGCATCTATCTGTATATCTATAATCGGTATTTTTCCTAAAGAGAAATCATATTCCTCTGATAGTTTAATGTGTATCTATTTTTTTACTGATATTTACGCTATTTTTAATTTTTTCTGCAAAAATGGCGTTAAAATTGAGGGCGAGAACA
The DNA here is from genome assembly GCF_059758925.1 of Pedobacter sp. GQ55. NCBI lineage: Bacteria > Pseudomonadati > Bacteroidota > Sphingobacteriia > Sphingobacteriales > Sphingobacteriaceae > Pedobacter > Pedobacter sp. GQ55. Next base: position 310,521 of record NZ_JCAXEI010000003.1, read on the forward strand.
CACACACAAACTTGAACCAAATGAAAAAAGCAATTCTTATCATGGCAGCCTTTGTCATGTTTGCCTCTTGCAAGAAAAAATCTGAAGAAATCATAATTGAGGAGAAATTATCACCAGATATTGAACTGGTAGTTAAGGGAGCAACAGAGGAAACCCTGCCTTTATATCTGTCTTCTGAAACCTATAATTTCTTAGGATTTGGATACGACGCGACAGATAAGTACAACGACGAAGTTTCTGTACGTGCAAGTGTCATTGATATTCCAAATTATGCTGCCAGCAGCTCTTCTAGAATTAACATAATCAGAGGTACAGAGGGTTCATGGAGAACCATTCAGGCTGAAAATGCGGTAGATTTATCAGAAAAATTTTCCAATTCATTTAGCCAAACTATGGGTCTGAACATTTTTAGAAACACCATAGAGAAGGCATTCCCTGGAACAGTTGTTACAGATAAAAAGTATATTTATGGTTATTATTACCTTTTCTGGATTTCGAAAAGATATAAGTTTTACTATGAGCAATCTGTAAATAACTTTTTAACGGCCGATTTTAAAAGAGATATTACTTTGTTAAGTGCTCAGGAGCTTGTTAATAAATATGGAACACATGTTTTGACGGGGCTAAAAATGGGGTCAAAATTTGACGCCGTTTATCAGGCAGAAGCTAAAAAGCTAAATAGAGATGATATCATTATGGAGGGCTTACGCTACGCAATAAAACGAACATTTGGCTTAACTACTGGCTATTTGGATGATGTTGACTTACGGAACTTAAATGCAAATTCTTCGGCCCAGATCTATTTTAGCTCTATTGGTGGGGATATGAGCAAATTGAAAATCGAAACCATAAATGGTAGACAGGTAGTGAATATTACAGGTTGGCTGTCGACTGCTACTGAAGATAAGGCACGGTTTATTGGCGCTTATGATGACGGCTTGACCTCTCTGGATAGCTTTATTGATGATAACGTAAAAAAAGCTGAGGTAAAATCTTATCTCGAAGAATATTTTGCCTCTAAAGCGGTTAAATTGACAAATTAAATTAAAGGTGCTGAATCGTGACAGCTCACATCGTCATCTCGACAGCTTGCATCGAGATGACGATCTTACCTTTTTTATACCCTTATGATTGGATATGGTTAAATCCTTAGCAAAGGAAACCGCCGCCTAACAGATCGTTTCCTTCATAGAAAACTGCTGATTGGCCGGGTGCTATTGCTGATACATTATGGTCAAATACCACGCGCATTTTGTCTTTTTCCTGAACGATAGTGCTAAGCATACCTGCATCTTTGTATCTGATTTTAGTAACAACGTTATCCATTGGCTCTAAAATACTTCCGTATTTTACCAGGTTAACGTTGCGTACCAGCGCTTCGTTTCTTTCCAGATCTTCGGCTCTCCCAAGTACCACGGTATTGCTTTCAGGCATGATTTGGGTTACAAACATTGGTTCGCCGAAGGCAATTCCAAGTCCTTTACGTTGGCCGATGGTGTAAAATGGATAGCCTTTATGCTGTCCAACTACCATTCCGTCTTTAGTGATAAAATTACCGCCGGCAACTCTGTCTTCTAAATCTTCAACTTTATGTTTTAAGAAAGCACGGTAATCATTATCAGGTACAAAACAGATCTCGTAGCTTTCACTTTTTTTAGCAAGTTCTTCCTGTCCCATGTCCAATGCCATTTGTCTGATTTCAGATTTAGCAAAAGAGCCCAAAGGAAACTGGGTACGTGCAAGGTTTTCCTGAGAAACACCCCAAAGTACATATGATTGGTCTTTGTTTTCGTCTTTTCCTTTAGAGATTACGTAACGACCACTATCTTGTTGTCTGATGTTTGCGTAATGTCCAGTTGCAATAAATTCGCAATCCAGTTTGTTGGCACGTTTTAATAGTGCTTCCCATTTGATGTGGGTGTTGCACAACACACATGGGTTTGGGGTACGACCTGCAAGGTATTCATCAACAAAATTGTCGATTACAAAATCACCAAACTCGTCGCGTATATCAAGGATGTAATGTGGGAAGCCATAGTTTACAGCAAGTGTGCGGGCATCGTTTATGCTATCCAGACTGCAACAACCTGTTTCCTTACTGCTGCTGCCTGATGTGGCATAGTCCCATGTTTTCATGGTAAGCCCAATAACTTCATAACCTTGTTCGTGTAACATTACTGCTGCTACTGAACTGTCGACACCGCCACTCATGGCGACCAATATTCTTCCTCTTTTACTCATGTTATTTAATACTGCCTCGGGTTCAAAGCCCGGTGATTAGAAATAAGGTGCAAAAGTAAGTGATTTTAATGGGAATTTTTTAATCAGGACGTCAGTCTGTTGTCAAAGTAAAATTAAGTGATCTGTTTTCGGGCTGGAACAAATTGCGCTGAAGGGGGCAAATGGTTCCTAGGCCCTCTTCCCGACACTGAATTTTAGCCGAATTGAGAGGAAATGAATAGAGGTATAGTTAGGAGGAATAGGGTTGATTAAAGGATAGTGAGAAATATTTTGATCAAACGTTATAGCAAGACTTAAAAAGCTGTTTTTTGCATGATTTTTTTATACCTTAGACAATCATAAAAAAATAGAACTAAAGTTAAATATGAAAAAAATCCTCCTGTACTGCTTTTTATCGGCCCCGGGGCTTGTCAATGCACAGCAAAGCCTGGTAAAATATGTGAAGCCTATTATTGGAACACAAAAAATGGGACATACTTATCCAGGGGCTACGGTTCCTTTCGGATCTGTTCAGCTAAGCCCGGATACAGATACTTTGTCGTACGAATTGAATGGCAAGTATAATGGCGAAGTTTATAAGTATTGCGCAGGGTACAAGTATGAGGATAAGACGATTGTAGGGTTTAGCCACACACATTTTAGTGGAACCGGGCACTCTGATCTGGGAGATTTTCTGATCATGCCAACTCAAGGAAAGCTACAGTTAAATCCGGGTACCGCAGATGATCCCAAATCGGGTTTTAGATCAGCATTTTCTCATGATAATGAGGTCGCTGAGGCTGGATATTATAAGGTTAAACTAGACGATGACAATATTCTAGCTGAGCTTACCGCAACAAATAGGGTAGGTATGCATCAGTATACATTTCCAAAGTCTGACGAATCGCATATTATACTGGATTTGATGTCGGGCATTTATAACTATGACGACAAAACGGTATGGACTTTTGTGCGTGTGGTGAATGATACTTTAATTACAGGTTACAGACAAACTAACGGTTGGGCGCGTACACGTACGGTGTATTTTGCCATGTCATTTTCTAAACCGTTTGTTTCTTATGGACAAAAGAATTTCGATAAACCTCAGACCTATAAAGGTTTCTGGAGAAAGTTTGACCAAACTAAAAATTTCCCTGATATAGCAGGAAGACGCATCAGAATGTACTTTGATTTTAAAACTGAAGAGCAGGAAAAGATCAAGGTAAAGTTCGCGTTATCTCCGGTTAGTCAGGCTAATGCATTAGAAAACATGCAGGCAGAGACTCAGGGATGGGATTTTGATAAGGTAAAACTGCAGGCACAGGCTGAATGGAATAAGGAGCTTAACAAGATCAAAATTGATGCTTCAGAAGATGATAAGACTAATTTTTATACTGCAATGTATCATGCTTTTATCAATCCAACAAACTATAGCGATGTAAATGGAGAATATAAAGGGTTGGATCAGAACGTGCATAAAGCCGATGGCTTTAACAACTACACCACATTCTCTTTGTGGGATACTTATCGTGCTTTGCATCCATTTCTGAACATTATGCAGCCTGCCAGGAACAACGATATCGTAAAATCGATGATGGCACATTATGATCAGAGTGCACTTAAAATGCTTCCGATATGGTCTCATTATGCAAATGACAATTGGTGTATGAGTGGTTACCACAGTGTTTCTGTTTTAACGGATGCAATTATTAAAGGCGTATATAATGGTGATGCTAACAAGGCACTAGATGCTTGTATCACGACTGCTAATCACCGTGACTACGAGGGCATAGGTGATTACATTGATTTGGGTTACATTCCTGCAGAGCGCAGCGGAACGTCGGTTTCAAATACATTAGAGTATGCATATGATGATTGGTGTATTGCTCAGCTGGCTAAAAAGCTAAACAGAACGGATGTTTATGATGAATTTACCAAGCGTTCTGGAAACTGGAAAAATGTATTTGATAAGTCTATCGGTTTTATGAGACCCAAAATGGCTGATGGTTCGTTTAAAAAGGAATTTGATGCATTAAGCACGCATGGCCAAGGATTTATAGAGGGAAATACCTGGAACTACAGTTTCTTTGTGCCTCAGGATCCTAAAGCTTTAATTGAGCAAATGGGTGGCAATAAAAAGGTTGGACTAAGGTTAGATTCTTTGTTTTCTATGCATCTTCCTGATGAGTTTTTTGCCGAAACTGAGGATATCACAAGAGAAGGTATTATTGGTGGATATGTGCATGGTAATGAGCCTGCTCACCATGTGGCTTATTTATACAATTGGATTGGACAGCCCTGGAAAACACAGGAAAAGATACGTATGATTTTGAAAATGCAGTACAAGCCTACGCCTGATGGACTTGGTGGTAATGATGATTGCGGACAAATGAGTGCATGGTATATGTTTTCTTCTTTAGGTTTTTATCCTGTGTCTCCAGGATCGGAAGATTACTCTTTAGGAAGTCCGGCGGTTAAAAATGCAGTGTTAACGCTTGAAAATGGAAAAGCGTTTACTGTTGAAGCTATAAACCAAAGTGATAAGAATGTGTATGTTCAGAAGGTTTTGTTAAATGGAAAACAACTTGCTGGAACTACGATAAAGCATTCTGATATTACCGGTGGCGGTAAGCTGACGTTTTATATGACATCTAAACCGGTTAAGAAATAGGGGGTTTAAATAATGCTAAACAGAAGAGGCCGATATAACAACTATCGACCTCTTCTGTTTAATCGCTGAATTCGTTTCTAAACAAACGCAGGTACATCAGATCTTGGATCATTGCCCTGAATTTGATTTCTTCTTATATCCGATATTTCGGTTGGTTTTTTAATTATTTTTTTGTTTAAACCACTTGCTGCATTATACAGCAGGATACTTCCCAGCGCTACTTCTTCTATACCAGTAAATGGATGTTGACGAATATTTCTGATTCCTTTTTGTAAGATATATACACCCGCAATTACAGAGATCAGTCTTTTTCCGGTATTTAAATCTTTCGCTTCGTAACCAGCCAGCGAAGAATTTACCACAGATAGCACGAATCTCTCTTTTATTTTCCCAAACATATTATTCTTAATTTAATTCTATTGACCAAACATTTCTATTGAATGTACATTAATCATACCGAATGAACATTGGACGCATTATTTTTGTTTGATTATTTTCTCTAAAACCATTTTTATCGCCTTGTCTACAACTGCTGCCGGATTTTTACTGAACTGGAAATTAACTCGGCTTGCAAGTATTGCATTTACTGACAGGGCCTTATGGCCTAAAGCTTTTGCCAACGCATAAATTCCTGCGGTTTCCATTTCTAAGTTAGTAATTCTATAGTTACTATACTGAAAATTATTTAATAAATTGATAAAATCAGGCATGGCATTCTTAGCTCTTACCTGCCTGCCTTGTGGCGCATAGAAACCGGGAGCAGTTACGGTGATTCCTTGTTCCATATCACTTCCTATGGTGTTCAGCAGTGTATTGTCGGCTGCTGTAAGGTAGGGAATAATGCCTTTAATATGCGAAAAACGTGATTTAAAGGCATCTAAAATACTATGTTCATCGCCAGATAGTTCATGCATGTAGTACTGCATTAAGGCATCCAGTCCCAGTCCGAAAGAAGAGGCAAGTATAGTCCCCATTGGAATGTCGGGCTGTATCGCACCTGAGGTACCAATGCGAATAATATCTAATGAGGTTAATTCTTTTTTAACTTCCCGCTTTTCAAAATCAATATTTACAAGGGCATCAAGTTCATTAAAAACAATATCGATATTATCTGTTCCAATGCCTGTAGAAATTACGGTGATACGCTTTTTATCTAAATAACCTGTATGGGTTATAAATTCGCGTTTTCCTTTTTTAAGCTCTACGCTATCGAAATGTTTAGAAACTTCTGAAACTCTGTCCGGATCGCCAACTGTAATTACCGTTGGAGCCAAGTCTTCGGGCAGTAGGTTCAGGTGGTAAATGGAACCATCCTGATTAATAATCAGGTCTGCTTCAGATATTTTATTTCCCATATATTCTCAATCTGATCTAATTTACCTAATACTGTATTTAAATGTGCCTTTCTTACCTCAAATTTTATCACGCAAGAGTTATCAAAGTTTTGATCAAGGATATTCAGCTGCTCGTCTTTCATTAAGCGCATTACATCATTCATAGCCAGATAATCGAAGGTGATTTCATAAATATCGTTTACTGTTTTTTCTATAACATCAGCTTCTTTAATTGCTTCTGCAGCAGCTGTTTTATAAGCGTTAATTAAACCTGGAACACCAAGTAGCGTGCCACCGAAATACCTAACTACTACAATAAGGATATTTGTTATATCAGCCGAGAGCATCGTGTTTAAAATAGGTCTGCCGGCTGTGCCTGATGGTTCGCCATCGTCTTGAATTCGGAATATGCTTCTATCAGGACTTAAGCGTAGTGCCCAGCAAAAATGACGGGCTTTTGGATGTTCTGACCGAAGATTCTGAAGGAGGTTTTTTATTTCTTCATCTGAACGGATTGGGTAGGCATAAGCAATAAATTTGCTTCCTTTATCCTTAAAAATCCCTTCGGAAGCGGCGGATATGGTTTTATAGGTGTCATCAAATAGCATAGATCTTAGATAGTGTTATTAAAATAATAGCGGCAAGCGCTAAAAACAGACCCCAGTAGTTCAACTTGTTTAGTTTTTCTTTGAAAACAAATATTCCGATAAGGCTGCCCAGAATAATTACACCCATATTCATACTGGCAAACACGGTTGATGGGTTTTGTGCCATTGCACCATGTGCTTTAAGGTAGAACAGGATATTGAAGAAGTTAAAGAAGCCTAACACGCATCCGCAAAGGAAGTTAACCAGTTCCAGTTTTTGGTTTTTGAATGCCCTGAAGTATAGAATAGCTACAATTGAAATGGTAAAAGCTAAAATGAAGATGATGGTTAATGAAGTAGTATATGGTATTGATTTGATTTGCGCTACCTGCTTAAAAAGGATGTCTATTATTCCAAAACCTACGAACACTATTAGCGGGTAAAACCAGCTGCCTACGGTGCTTCTTTGCTTTGTTTTTTTATATAAGGTGAAAAATATGGCTATAAAGCCTATGGCGAGTCCGCATATTTTAGTGATAGTAAAGTGTTCTTTGAATAGGAAATAGGAGGCCAGGATTGGAATAAATAAGGACAATCTCTGTGCAATGTCTGTTCTGGCAATGCCAATGTTTCTGATTGAACCTGCAAGGAACCAAAATATAAGTGGCAGCAAAATCCCAAGACCAAAATAAATATCGTAATGTGATGTGGAAGCAAGGTCTTTGAAACCGGGTTTAAAAAAGAAAATACTTAAGCCAATAGCAAAGAGGTAATTCCACGTAACTGCCTGAAGGATATTGATTTTATATCTTTTGGCAAACTTTAGTAGTACACCAACAGTAACGCTGCAAAAAATGCTTATTAGCAGGTAAATCATTTGTTTTGATTATTTTGATAGATAGTTAATTTGTCTTTTTTTATGTAATGTTCTTCTGTTATTATTCCATTGATTACAGGAGAGGAAATGCCCTCTTGCCAGGAGGTAGCAGAGGTGAAAACCCTTGCCTCGTCCCATAAATTACTCTGAATAAATTGGTTAAGGATATTTGCCCCGCCTTCAATTATGACAGATTGGATATCCATAAGGTACAGCTGGAAAGCTATTTTTTGTGGCAGGTAGTACTGCATATCTTCCATCTGGATGAAGTGAACATTGTTTTGTACTTCTGTTTTTACTTCATTTATAACGATGGTTTTTGCGCTGTTATTATATAGATGGTTGCTTGCTGGAACCTGCAGATTGCGGTCAATAAGTATCCTTGCCGGGTTTTTGCCGGGCCATTCTCTGGCACTTAATTGTGGATTATCGGCAATTGCGGTTTGCTTTCCAATAAGTATGGCGTCTTCTTCGGTTCGCCATTTATGTACCAACTTTTTTGAAAGCGGACCGCTTATCCATTGCTGTACAGTGTTTTTTGGGGCAAAGTATCCATTTGCTGTTGTAGCCCATTTAAGGATGATGAATGGGCGCTGTTGTTTTATTCTGGTAAAAAAGCGACGGTTAAGGTAGCTGCATTCGTTTTCCAGAATGCCTGTTTCTACTTTAACACCTGCATTTTGTAGCTTTTCTATTCCTTTTCCGTTTACATCTGCAAATGGGTCTGTATTACCGATAACAACCTTTTTTAACCGGTGTTTAACAAGGAGATCTGCACAGGGAGGGGTTTTGCCAAAGTGAGCACAGGGCTCTAAACTTACGTAAGCAGTTGCGTTTGCCAGCAATTCGGCTGCTTTATCTCCATGGGTTTTGAGAACATCGTTTATGGCGTTTACTTCTGCATGGGCTTCGCCGAATTTTTTATGGTATCCTTCGCCAATTATCTGGCCATTACTTACTATTACGCAGCCTACAAGTGGGTTTGGGCTAGCACTTCCGATTCCCATTTTTGCCAATTCAAGGCAGCGCTGCATATATAGTTGGTCTGTCATTACAGCAAAAGTAAGGTATATTGTTCGATTTACTTACTTTTGCATAACATGAATTTAAAGCAATTATTGCGTCATTTTACCAGTGAGTTAATAGCCATTTACGATGAACAGGAAATAATTTCTATTTTCAATATTACTGTAGAGCATGTTTCGGGTTTCAATAGGAGCCAGTTGATGTTAAATGGAGATGCTGAAATAGAAGATGTTAAGTATAATGAGTATTTACAGGCATTGAACAGGTTAAAAACCGGTGAACCTTTGCAGTATGTTATTGGAGATACTGTTTTTTATGGTTTAACTTTTAAAGTTAGTGGCGCTGTGTTGATTCCGCGACCGGAAACAGAAGAGCTGGTTGACTGGATTATTGAAAGATGGGGTTCAGATCAGTTTAAAACGCGTAAGAATGGTAGTATTTTAGATATTGGTACAGGGAGTGGTTGTATCGCCATTTCACTGAAAAAGAATCTGAAGAACTTTAAAGTAAGTGCTATTGATGTTTCTGAGAGTGCTTTGGCAATTGCCAGCGAGAATGCGCTGTTAAACAATGCGGAGGTTAACTTTATTCATGCAGATATTTTGAGCTATAAAAGTGCTGAAAAGTATGATGTGATAGTGAGTAATCCACCCTACATTACAATGGAAGAGCAAAAGGCTATGCATAAAAACGTATTGGAAAACGAGCCTCATTTAGCCCTGTTTGTATCTGATGAAAAGCCATTGATATTTTATGAGGCAATTGCAGAATTTGCACTTAGTAGTTTGAATGATGATGGTCTTTTGTGTTTCGAGATTAATGAATATTTAGGTGAAGAAACAGTACGGATGTTGGCTGGTAAATCATTTGTAAACATAGAGTTAAGAAAAGATATTCAAGGGAAGGATCGAATGATTTTAGCTTCTGGGATGAAACTCCGTAATGATTCCTTTTAGATAATCTCTGTCCAGATGTGTGTAGATTTCGGTGGTGGTGATGCTCGAATGTCCAAGCATTTCCTGCACTGCTCTTAAATCGGCACCGCCTTCTATTAAGTGAGTGGCAAATGAATGCCTGAAGGTGTGGGGACTGATGCTCTTTTTTACTCCCGCTTTTATAGCTAAAGTTTTGATCATTGTAAAAACGGAGATTCTTGATAGCCCGGTTCCGCCACGATTTAGAAAGATATAGTCTTCAAATCCTTTTTTTATGTTAATATGGACCCTGGATTCTTCTATATAGATTTTAATGAATTTTAGGGCAGTGGCTCCAATGGGTACTATACGTTCTTTATTTCCTTTTCCAATTACTTTTATGTACTCGTTTTCGTAATATATATTGGATATTCTGAGGCTGATAAGTTCTGTAACCCTTAATCCGCATCCATAAAGTACTTCAAGTATTGCTTTGCTTCGCATCCCATCTGGTTTGGACGCATCAACGGCGTCAATTAACTGGTTGATTTCGATAATGTTGAGTGTGTCGGGCAGCTTACGTGATAACCTGGGTGATTCTAATAGGGCCGTAGGATCTATAGTAATGATCTGCTCCAATAACAGGAAACTAAAGAACGACTTTAGGCCTGATATTACTCTGGCTTGTGTGCTTGGGAGCATTCCCAGTTCATTTATCCATGTGATAAATAACTTTAAGTCGTTACTGGTAACATCCTTTAAATTAGTGATTTTATTTATAGATTCGAAGTACTGGAACAACTTATCGATGTCGGTAAGATAGGCATCAATAGAGTTGCCGGACAGCGAGCGTTCCAGTTTTAGATAGTCTCTAAACGATTTTAAATAGGGGTTATTAATCACACAAAAATTTTCTGATGTAAGTTTTTAGCTTTAAGTTTGAACTGATGAAGATACAAATTATTAACGGCCCAAATTTAAACCTTTTAGGGGTTAGAGAGCCCGGTATTTATGGAAATTTAAGCTTTGATCAATATATTCCGCAATTGCGTGAAATGTACAGCATCATTGAGATTGATTATTATCAGAGTAATGTTGAGGGTGAGCTTGTAAATAAACTGCATGAGGTTGGGTTTGATTATGATGGTATTGTACTTAATGGTGGCGCTTATACGCATACTTCGGTAGCTATTGCTGATGCAATTGCAGCTATTAAAACTCCTGTAATTGAGGTTCATATCTCAAATATTTATGCAAGAGAGGAGTATAGACATGTTTCGCTTACAGGAAAGAACTGTAGAGGTGTATTAACGGGATTTGGGATGGATGGCTATAGACTGGCAATTGAAAGTCTGCTAAAGGGCTAGTAAGCATGCAGATTAAAACTTGTTTTTTGATGGCCGTTTGTTCGGTCGTAGGTTTTGGCGCTGTTGCACAAACTGATGTTACTGAAAAGGAAATCCTGGGGCATATTTCATTCCTTGCCTCGCCAAAAATGGCAGGCCGTTTCCCCGGAACTAAAGAAAATAAGAAGGTTGTTAGTTATTTGATTAAAGACTTTAAAAGGGCTGGAATTAAGCCTGTTAATGGTAGTTATGTTCAGGAATTTATAGCTAACATAAGGGTTAAAAAAGGGGTAACGGATACCCCAAGAGTTAAAACCCAGAACGTTGTTGGTTTTATTGAAGGTAGTGATCCGGTTTTAAAGCATGAGTATATTGTGCTTGGTGCTCATTACGATCATTTGGGAATGGGTGGGCCTTCGTCTAAAAAGCCTGATACTGTTGGCATACACCTTGGTGCCGATGATAACGCCAGCGGAACGGCTGCGTTACTGGAAATTGCAGAGAAATTGTCAGCCAACAGAAAAGATTTAAAACGCAGTGTGCTTATCATTGCTTTTGGTGCCGAGGAGCAAGGTCTATTGGGATCGAGGTATTTTGTTGAGCATCCATTGATTCCTTTATCTTCTATTAAGCTGATGCTGAATATGGATATGGTGGGCAGAATGAATGCTGAAAAGCAATTATATATGGGCGGGGCTGCTTCTTTTGATGGCGGTATGGATTTAATGAAAAGCCTGGGCCAGCTGGTGGGGATTAACCCGATTGTAATTGCTTATGATGTTGGTGGCTCGGATCATGTATCATTTTATAAAAAGGACATTTCAGTATTGGGTTTTCATACTGGCGGGCATCCTCAATACCATACTCCAGAGGATGATATTGAGCATATCAATATAGCTGGTGAAAAACTGGTTTGCGATTATATTTATAGCGCAATTGTGAGTGTAGCAAGCAGAGAAGGAGGAATATCGTTTGTTCCTGAGAAAAAGGAGTAATATTGTTGCCGCTTGCCGCGCTATTTTTAAAACCGTCTTATATTTAGCTTTTTAACTGACTGAAAAACCTGATTTTCTTTATAAAGTAGGCGTACACAATACTTGATGGATACTGGCCAATGTGTTTTTGAAAGCTGATTTGTTTAGTTGTTCTTTTCTTCGAGTTGGCTGATAGGCTTTTAAGGAAGTGAAAATGCGCTTTGTTAATGGCAAAAGCAAAATCTGTTTTTCCCTGCAGCAGGAAATGAATCCAGGCTACAAAATCAATACACATTCTAATAAATATCCTCGAATAAGCATCGCCTATGGGCAGGTTCTTTTGAAGGATAATCAGATTGTTTCTGAAGTTTAAATACGTTTTATAGGGATTATTAGCACTTAAAGTTCCACCGCCAACATGATATACTTCTGCATCAGCACAGTAAACAACCTTGTAGCCGAGGTTTTTTAAGCGCCAGCAAAGGTCAATTTCTTCCATGTGGGCAAAGAAATCGGGATCCAGACCGCCAACTTCTTTCCATTGCTTGCTTTTTATAAACAGGGCAGCTCCGCTGGCCCAGAATATCTCACTGGAGTCGTTGTACTGACCATGGTCTGATTCAACTGTCTCGAACAGTCTGCCTCTGCAGAATGGAAATCCATGAAGATCAAGGTAACCACCGGCTGCACCGGCATATTCAAACTCTTTTCTGTTTTTTTGCCATTTTATTTTAGGCTGGGCAACGGCAATACTGCTGTCGGTTTGCATCATATCTATAACTGGTTGTATCCAGTTTTGCGGAACTTCTACATCTGAATTTAAAAGCACGTAATATTCAGCATCTACCTGCTCCAGTATTTTACGGTATCCTTCGGCAAATCCGTAATTGGCATCGTTTTGTATGATCCTGATATCAGGGTAGCTGGTACGAACAAATTCAACTGAATTATCAGTAGAAGCATTGTCGCCCACTATTACTTGTAAATTACTGTATTTAGATTGAATTACACCGGGTAAAAATTGCTGAAGCAAAGCCTGCCCATTCCAATTCAAGATCACTACTGCTACACTTGGTTCCATTTATCCTGCGTTTTCTTGTTTATTGTGTTTCCATCGCCTGTGGCTCCATAACCAGTATGCAGGGTTTTCATTGATCATATTTTCAAGGATATTGAAACTCATGTTGGTAATTTGATGTTCGGTAGTTTTACTTGGATCGTTACAAATTGTCTCGCAATCTACCTCATAATAACCATTTTTTATATGTTTCATCTTGAAATAGATTACTGGTCTGTTGGTTTGTAAAGCTATTTTTTCTAACCCAAGTAATACTGGTGTGCGCTGATTGAGGAATGGGAGCCAGTATTGTATTTCATGTCCAACAGGCGTTTGATCGTTTGCAAAACAAAACATAGTGAGCTCAGTCCTGGTAGATGCCAATACTCTAAGTGTCTGTTTCATAGCAATAAATCGGTTGCCAAATCTGGTTCTCATTTTATAGAACCAGCTGTCAAAAAGTTCATTGTTAATTGGCTTAAAGATTACATAGCTCTGTGGGCAAAGCGTCAAACTAAGTGCCAGCATGCCCCATTCCCAATTACAATAATGCCCTGTACATGCTAATATGCTTTGACCATTTTTAACGTGTTGTTCTACTATTTCAAGGTTGTTAAACTTAACGCGTTTTTTGAGTTCTGACTCAGAAATGGAAGCCATTTTTATTGTTTCGAGCACTAATCGTGTAAAGTGCCTGTAATATGCTTTCTCAATTTTAATAATCTCCTCAATGCTCTTTTCAGGAAAGGAATTGACCAGGTTTTGGCGAACAACTTTTTTACGGTAGCCTAGAATATAATATAGCGGATAGTATAGAAGTGCCGCAAAGAAATACAACAAAGAGGTTGGGAGCAGAGACAAAAAGTTCAAAAAAAATATTCCTGTAGAAGAAAAGCTTTTTTTTATCATTAATTTGGCGAATTGAGAATGCAAACATAAATTATCAGATGCAAAGTTCAGCTATATTCCCACTTTTTTATCTTCCACCTATCAGTTATTTTTCTGGTTTAAAAGACTTTGACGGTAACTTTTTGATTGAAAAGGAAGAGCATTTCCCTAAACAGACCTATAGAAACAGAGCTAAAATATACTCGCCAAATGGAAGTTTGGATCTTATTGTGCCGGTTATTAGGGGCAATAAAGTACATACAAAGGTTAAAGACGTTAAAATAAGCAACGATTTTAACTGGCAAAGGCTCCATTGGAAGAGCCTTGAAAGCTGCTACCGCAATTCGGCCTACTTCGAGTTTTATGAGGATGAGTTTGCCCGTTTTTATCATAATAAATTTGAATTTCTGTTTGATTATAACCTTGAGCTGTTGGAATGGTTATTGAAACAGTTAAAAAAGGATGTAAAACTTAATTTTACTTCTGAATATATTGATGATATTGCTCCTGAATTAGACTACAGGACTAATAAAATACATTTTAAAAATGTAGATGATAATACGATATATAAGTCCTATTTTCAGGTTTTTGATGATAGGGAAGGGTTTAAGCCAAATTTAAGTATTGTAGACTTGTTGTTTAACCAGGGACCACAATCCAAATCATATATGTAGTATGACTAAACAAGCAAAACGTAAACATCATAAGCACAAAAAGTATTCGTTGCCGGCAGCAGGATCTAGCCCCGGTGTAATATTCATTGATGAAAATGCATTAAAACCTGTAATTAAGCTTTATAAATACAATGCTGAGCATTATGAGGTTAAAGAGCTTAGTTCTTTAAATAATGTAGCTCAAATTGTTTCTGATAAGAATTTTACGTTTTGGATTGAAATTAAGGGATTTGATTCATTAGCAATGTTCGAAACCTTATCTGCTGATTTTAACGTAAATAAGCTTGTATTAGAGGATATTACCCGTACTTATCAGCGACCAAAGTTTGAAGAATATGGTAGTTACGATTATGCGGTAAGCAGGATGCTTCATTTCGATGAAAATAAAGACCTGGATAATGTTCAGGTGTCATTTTTACTTACAGATAATGCATTGTTTACGCTTCAGGAAAATTATGAGGATTGCCTTGAACCCATAAGATCCAGGTTAAAAGGCGGAAAAGGCAACATCAGGATAGCTGGAAGCAGCTACTTAATGTATGCCCTAATGGATATTATCGTGGATACTTACTTTGTGATTTTAGGTTCATGGGGAGAGGATTTAGATGCTATTGAAGACCGTTTATTTGATAAACCCGATAAAACGGTGATGTTCGATACGCAGATGATTAAAAGAAATCTGATTGGAATTCGCAGGGTAGTTTGGCCGGAAAGGGATAAATTAAATGATATTCTGAGAAGCGATAGTCCTTTAGTTAGCGAGCAAACAAAGCTCTATATTAAAGATGCGTATGATCATTGCATCCAGATTATTGATGTCGTGGAGTCTTTAAAGGAGATATCTATCAGTAATTTGGATATGTACTTATCAATGATCAGCAACAGAATGAATGAGATTATGAAGGTGCTTACCATTATCTCATCCATTTTTATTCCTTTGACATTTATTGCAGGTATATACGGAATGAATTTTGCTATCCAGGACCCACTTACAGGGAAAATTTTGCCTAAAAATATGCCTGAGCTATATGCTGCCCATGGGTATTTATACACAATGATAGGTATGGGGCTTATTGCGGTAGCACAAATCATATATTTCTGGCGTAAAGGATGGTTTAAATAGGACTGATTATTCTTACCTTAGCGGCTTATGCAATCTTTCGATCTAGACAAAACAGACGTATCTAAGATTAAGGCTGCTTTAGGCGGTAGTGATGAGGAACTAAAGGTTATTCTCGAAGAATATCACGCGTCTGAAATTGCGATCTTATTTGAAAGTTTAGCTAAAGAAGATAAGCAACGTATTATCAATCTGTTGTCCGTAGAGATTGCTTCTGAAGTCATCTCAGAGATGCATGAGGAGTCGCATCCCGAAGAACTGTTACTTCAGCTTCATCCCGATAAGCGGACAGAGATTGTTGAGGAGTTGGATTATGATGATGCTACAGACATCATATCTCAACTTGAGGAACACGAGCAGAAAGAAATTCTTGGAGATCTGAGTGAAGATGATGCCTCGAGCATTCGTAACTTGTTAAGTTACCACCAAGAAACTGCGGGTGGTTTGATGAACACGGAGTTTATCCGTATAAATCTAAACCTAACCAAAAAAGATGCTATTGACGAAATTATCCGCCAAAGCGAAGAGATTGAAGAGTTTTATACTGTTTATGTAATAGACGATGAAAATACTTTTCAGGGCATTGTTTCCTTAAAGGACATCATTAAAGCCAAGGGAAATGTAAAAATCACTGAGCTTGTTAAAGCTGAGGTTGCCTGGGTGCATCCGGATACAGATCAGGAAGAGGTTGCCAGGCTTATTTCTCAATACAACATTACCAGTATTCCGGTTTTAGATAACGATATGAAATTGCTTGGACGTGTAACGTTTGACGATGTTATTGATGTTCTGGAGGACGAGAATACTGAGGATATCTTAAAAATATCAGGGGTATCGGAGGACGAGGAACTAAGCGGTAACTGGATTGAGGCTGTCAAATCGCGTTTGCCATGGCTAATATTAAACCTCGGAACGGCATTCCTTGCATCGGGGGTTATCCGTCATTTTGAGCCTACTATTAAGCTGATTGATGTATTGCCTGCTTACATGACAATTATTGCCGGAATGGGCGGTAATGCCGCTACTCAGGCACTTGCGGTAACGGTAAGAAGGATTTCATTATATGACCTTACCGATAATCAGGCATACAGAACAGTATTGAAAGAGGTTACTGTAGGTCTTATTAATGGTGCCGTAACAGGCTTAATTGTATTTTTATTTGCCGTATTCTTTGATTCTAATCCAATGCTTGGGTTGGTGATTTTTCTGGCTATGACAGGTAATTTGTTAATCGCCGGGATTACCGGAGCGGGTATTCCATTAATTTTAAAGCGGGTTGGAATTGATCCGGCCATTGCTTCTTCAATAATTATTACAACATTTACAGATGTTTTCGGATTTTTGCTGCTGCTGGGTTTAGCAAGCAAGCTTTTACTTTAATTCTATTATTCATTATTATATGCAACCAACAAAACACAACTGGACAAAAGAAGAAATATCAGTCATATATCATAAGCCATTTTTGGATCTCGTTTACGAAGCAGCAACGATACACCGCGAGAATAAGGACTACGCAGAAGTACAGGTAAGTTCATTGATCTCGATAAAAACAGGTGGTTGTGCCGAAGATTGCTCTTATTGCCCGCAGGCAGCTCGTTACCATACTGATCTGGAAGTTCAGCCGCTAATGCAGGTGAGTCAGGTAGTAAGCGCAGCTGTAAAGGCCAAAGAAGGCGGCGCATCTCGTTTATGCATGGGTGCGGCATGGCGTGAAGTGCGTGATAACCGTGACTTTGACCGTGTAATTGAAATGGTGAAGGCCGTAAACGATATGGATATGGAGGTTTGCTGTACATTAGGTATGCTTACTGAAAATCAAGCTCAACGACTTGCTGATGCAGGTTTATATGCTTATAACCATAATATTGACACTTCAGAGGATGATTACAAACGTATTATCTCGACCCGTACTTACGATGATCGTTTGAATACGATAAAAAATGTGCGTAAAGCAAAATTAACGGTATGCAGCGGTGGTATTATCGGATTGGGGGAAACTGTTGAAGACAGGGTGTCTATGCTGCAGACCTTAGCAAATATGGCTGTCCACCCGGAATCGGTTCCGGTAAATGCATTGGTTCCTGTGAAAGGAACGCCATTAGAATCACAACCACGTGTTCCAATTTGGGATATGGTTAGAATGATTGCTACCGCACGTATTGTAATGCCAAATTCGGTAGTGCGTCTATCCGCAGGTAGAAATGAAATGAGCACGCTGGAGCAGGCATTTTGCTTTATGGCAGGAGCAAGCTCTATTTTTGCTGGCGATAAATTACTGACTACACCAAACCCGGCGTTTGTTGACGACATGGCGATGTTTGAGCTGTTGGGCTTAAAGACCAGAGATGCTTTTAAAAATGGAAGACCTGCGAATACACTTGCAGACAAACAGACTGAAGCAGCAGTTTAGTAAGTAGAGGAATTTTACATAAAAAGAGACCCGGGGTATTACGTCTGGGTCTCTTTTTATGTTGTAAGGGCCCTACAAAGCTGTAACCCTTGTTTCAATATTGCCTTTGGTAGCTTTAGAATAAGGGCACGCCCTGTGTGCTTTTTCTGCAAGGTGCTGAGCTTCTTCAGTAGTTATCCCTGGAATATGTACATCCAGATCTGCTGATAAAACAAAAGCGTTTCCATCTTTATTAAAAGACACCTGCACATCTACAGTTGCTTCGGAGGTATCAACACCATCATGTTGCGCAATTGAGCCAAGTGCGCCTAAATAACAAGCTCCCCAGGCAGCAGCAAAAAGTTGCTCTGGATTTGTAGCACCACCTTGTCCGCCCAGCTCTCTTGGTTTTCTTAAATCGAATTCTATTATTCCGTCACTAGATTTGATATGTCCATCGCGACCACCTGTAGCAGTCACCGATGCAGTATACAGTTTTTCCATGTTTTTCATTTTACAACGAAATTATAACAACACCAGCAGAGTTAAAGTTTTATAATTTAATTTTTTCTGATAGTTTATAAATATCGTACGCTACCTTTTGGATCATGTCAAACTGCTCTGCAATGATAACCTCATCACTTTGCTCATCATCGTTAACATTCATATTTCTTCTGATTAATGGAACGTTATTAACCACCCCTGTATTTTTGAATAGATTCTCAGAAGCTAGGTTTAGCAGATAAACTGTGTTTTGTGTAATAGGATTTAGCTCTTCAAAATTTGAAAAAACAAAAGAATGGTCCTTATTATACAAAGATAATGTGGCTACATAAGATGATAGGAGGTGATTTAGAGCTGTAAACTGGTGTAACTCCTTCATCATGATCTGCTTACTTTTTGGCTCAGAAAACATCCGCTGAAATAGTGAGGCCAGATTTGCCGTGGTTACATAAACTTCCTTTCTGGCCACCTTATAGTTGGTTAGGTCTGTAACCTGCTCTGAATAAAACACCTTAACCTGTTCAAAGTATTTTATGTTAGCCGTTAGCGTGTCTATCATGGCCTCCTTGAGCTTTTCATACTCCCAGTTAGGAAACAATGAATAGCTGGCCAGCATAGCTATACCAGATCCTATTAATGTATCATAGATTCTTTCGCGGGCCAAGGAAAGACCCCCAAGACCAAGGAAATCAAACAATACTAATATATAGGGCGTCATGAACAGCACGCTTACCACATAATTTTTGCGCTGAAAGCTGTAACAGCCAATCATACATATCAGTAATATCACAAACAGGGTATTTTTATCGTCAATGTATACCAATATCCCCATACCAACGAAAGCACCAATTACTGTACCTATCAGACGCTCTATATTTCTTTTTTTTGCTAAACTAAAGCCCGGTTTAGAGATTACAAGTATGGTTAAAAGTATCCAATAGCTATGAGAGAAACTTAGTGATTTTGCAACAATAAAGCCAATGAGCATTACAATGGCAACGCGTAATGAATGCCTGAAAGTTGAAGAGTTAAAAGTTATGTTTTCAAGTAACAGCTTAAAATCGATGTTTTGCCTTGTAACGAATCTTTCTACCTCAATTTTACGTGGTTTCAGGTTCTTTTTCTCGCTTTTATTGAAATATCCATTGATGGTTTTAATTCTGGATAAGATATTTTCTATGTTTACTTCGATATTCTTTAAGGCAATGATACCTAGTGTATTGTACTTGTTCTCTGTGTTATTAACTTCAAGTGCAGTAATTTCATTTTTTAGCTTAGCAACGTCCTCAATTAGTGAGGTAGGTAGGCTAGGGGTACTTCCTGTTTTTAAGGAGAAGGCAATATCATCCAGCTCATCTGCTATTTTTATAATTACGGATTCGTAATGTATCAAAATTCCTGAAGCATCGAATTGTTCGTGAAGTTGTTTGTAATTGTAATAGGTAGACATTACTTGCTCGAACAGATCGACCATATCAACAAAAACCAATAGGAGGAACCTGCCTTCAGGAGTTGTTTCTCTAACTATTTCTCTAGTTTTAAATAAAACTTCTCTAACAGCGTCTTGTTTTTCATGAACAGTGACTTGCAATTGAAGTAAATCAGCATAATTATCGTCGTAATCAGTATTTTGACGATAAAATTTCGCTTTAGCCCTTAAAAATTCACTAACAGAGTGGATTGAGTCGCTAAGGGTTTGTTGAACAATTCTATATGGTCTTAATCTGTAAAAAAAATAGCTGAGAAGTGTATACCAAATGCTACCGGCAAAGATAAGTAGAGCAGAAAACAAAACTTCAGTCCACGGTCTGATATCGTCAATACTCAGTACCATGACCAATAATGCAGCAGTTCCAATTGAAGCAGCTCTTAAGCCGTAAAGAAAGAACATGGAGAACACGAAGCTGAAGGCAGCGATAACAATTCCTGTGAAATAAATATTACTGTTGGTAAGCCCGACAATTATGAATATTAATGTAATTAAAACTGTGGTGATTAACATGGCATTTCTGCGATGTATAATTGGGCCAGGAGAATCGACAACACTGGCACATAAAGCTCCCAGAGATAAAGTCATACCATATTGAAGCATTCCAAACTGAGCTAAAATTAAGGAAGGACAAAGTACGCCGAAGGTAATTCTCAGGCCGTCAGCAAAGTAAGTGCTAAGCAGGAAATCATGAATACTTCTAATGGGACGATCAAACATATTGCAAATTTAGCAGATCAAACACCAATAATTTGACAATTTTTAAAACTACGTATCAGTAAAATCACTTATTGCAAAATAATAAAATGTGGTGTCCAAAACAAATTGTGATTCCCAAAAAAACGATAAAATAGCAGAAAAAGTCGTTAATACCTTAGAAAACAGATAGAATCCAATTTTTCTGTCCAAAACAAAAAGTGATTATTCTGATATTCAAAATGTTAATTAAACAAATGATGACTCTTTTTAGTGCATGCTAATCTATTAAGAGCGGTTCTATTATTTTAAATACTCCATATGCGAGTAACTAATGATTCTGGTTGCTTCCCATTTTTTATCTTTTAAGCGCCAAAGTGTAATAAATTTTGCTTCACTGCTTAGCACTTCCTTTTGGTCTTTTTCTGCTGCATAAAAACGATGGATACCTGTTTCTACTGCGCCATAGTTCTTAATTGGACTTACGTCAACGCTTCCGGGAACCAATTCACGCCTTACTTTTCTTTCACTTTTAAATGTTTGTTGAAAGGATTCCATATTTTGTTTATAATTAGTTAATCCACCCTGGTCATGGTAGAATTCTATATCTTTTGAAAATATGCTGCTTAAAGCGTCCAGATTACGGCTATTGAATGCGCCAAACATCACGCTGTCTAAATGAAGAACCGCGTCATATAGTTTTTTAGCATCAGCCTTTGCTTGGTCTTCCTGGGCCTTTGTGTTTCGTGAAACAAAACAAACTGATACCAATAATGTTATCTTCAATGAATTGGAGAATGTTGTTTTCATATTTTATAGCGTATAGCGTTAATTTTTTCACCTTAAATGTTCATTTAGCGTCCATTTAAACGATTATTTATTTACAACAACATCATTTATAATAATTTCTTCACCCACTTTTTAGTCTATAAAAGAGTAATTTTCTGAGATACCAGATTTTCACTCTATCAAAAAAAAGAGGGAATAGTGATAATATACAAAGATATAACCCAACTGACCTGCGGAATCGTGAAAAAGTATTTCGGCACACCGGGATGCTAATGCTGTGTGGGTTCTCTTCGAAAATTAAACCTTTAATTGGGCAAAAATGTCTAAACTGATAAACCGACCATTCTTAATCTCACAATCTTTCATAGTTCCTTCATATTTGAAATTCGAATTAGCCAGGGCTTTTTTACTATTTATATTCTCGCTTTCCACAAACCCTTCAATTCTATGAAGACCTAAATTTTCGTAGCCGTATTTGCAAACCAACGGTATTGTTTCCGAAATGATTCCTTGTCCCCAGAAATATTTTAGCAGCCAAAATCCAATTTCACCCTTTCTATGTTGTTTGCTTATATTATTTAACCCTCCAGCACCAAAAAATATCTGGTTATCCAACGAGCAAATTGCCCACCATTTTCCAGTTTTGCTGGTCTCAAGATTTTCAAAAAACAGCATTTGTTCCCTAACTGACTCTAACGTTTGGTAGCTTATCCCATAGTATTTTATTACGTCGGGATCTGAAAGTCCTTTAAAAACATTCTCAAGGTCATTTGCATCGAAAGACCTTAACAAAAGTCTTTTCGTTTTTATTTCCGAATACTCTAATTCAACCATTTCCCTTAACTAAGAACCTAAAATAAACTATTTAAAATAAAGTCGGTATTATTATTAATAAACGATAAATTTGCGTTACACAAAAACGAAGGCTTAATTTTTAATGGATCTTAACCAATTAATTGCAACTATAATTTTCTTGTCATTCTGCAAGTCATTGAATTTATCCGGACTAGAAATCGAAATGTCGGGTTCCAGTGCTTTAGTGTAAGTCTTTCCTTTTCGGTCTTTTGCATATCCAACTGATAAATTCATAAACGCTTCATTGTTTATTTTAAACCCATCGTTGACCGTTACATAACCAGCGGTGGTATCCCCCAGGATAATAGTGTTCCGTCTACCCTTAAAGGCCATAATTAAAAATTCTCCTGAACTCCCCGTTGCATTGCTAGTCAATATAACTATCGGCAAACTTGCAGCATCAGTCGAACATTTAGGGATTATGCTAGCCAATTTCGCTGTATCGACATAGAAGTTATGATCTTTTAATAACCATTTAGACTCAATTTTCGTTTGAAATGAGCCTATGTGTTCTCGTTGTAATAGTTGCTCCAGTCCTAAAATCATAGGATACATTGCTCCTCCTCCGTTGGTTCTAAGGTCAACAATAATCCCTTTTATGTTATTCGTCAATAGGAAACAAAGGCTATCATTAAGGCTTTGCCCAAGTGAATCAAACTTGCTTTTGGATCCACCTGGCATTGAAGGCACTCTTAAATAGCCAATATTATCTCTTAGTATTTTAGTCTTTATGCCAGATCTTTTTTTCCATTCATTTCTAATACTATCAGAAATAATCGATTCATTTCTATTATACTTAAAAATACTGTCACGATAAAAGAAGGCACCGTGGAAATCATTAACAGACCTATACAAGTATCTCATGACATTACCGAGTTCATATGGACTTGATAGATTAGTTGCTTTTAGTAAAACATTCTCCTTAAGTACTGCCCAATTAACCCTATTTGAATTTACAGAATTGTTTTTCATGATTGAAATAGTACTATCAATCAAAAATTGGATTTCTTTATTTTTAAGTTCTTGAGATGAGGCTGAAAGATGGCTTAGACCCAATATAATACCGATATACAAAAAGATTTTTTGTGTCATGCTTATATTATTGAGGTTATAGGTTTGCAAGATAGATAATAGACCACCAATCATGGAATTAGTTACAATAAAACGAACGATTGCATTACGTATATTTGGGAATAGCATGCAATTAAAATGACAGCCATTGTTCACATTTCAAAACAGCCTCATGACAAATAAAACCATCGGGCTTTTTTTTCTCATTAATTTTTTTGTTATTTCAATTTTTGCTCAACAGACTGATATATCAAATACTGCTAAAAAAAACAAAACAACAACTCATTTATATAGTGAAATTCTTTCGGCAGACAGTAGCATTATTTAATGCATTCAATAACTGTGATACGTTGTCCTATAGAAAATACTTTACTGACGATCTTGAGTTTTATCATGACAAAGGAGGGTTGACTGTTTCACTTAAAAGTGAGTTACAATCATTCACGGAAAATTGTGCAACAGACTTACACCTAAGACGGGAACTTGTGAAAAGTAGTTTGGAAGTTTATCCAATTAAAGATTATGGTGCAATTGAAATAGCGATGCATCGTTTTTATCATAAAAATAAAGAAGGGATAGAAAGGCTTGGTGGGACATATAAATTCATACATGTTTGGCAGAAGAAAAATGGTATGTGGAAAATATCAAGAGTGATTAGTTACGGACATGGCAATTAAAACACTGATAAATTTACTCCGATTTACGGCACACACAAAATTGGCTGTAACTCATGTTTTATTAACTTGTTTTTTTCGGCCTAAAATGGTACATAATCTAGCCCATAACTCATTTGAAAGATTCCGATATCCTTCGTGATTTGGAAGATAAATCAATGCCCGATGATGAGTAAGGTCGGATGGTATATCATTCATTGATTGCGCAATAGGTATAACAGTTTTTCCCAAAGTATGTGCTATGCCTGTTTCGTACATCACATTTGGATTTCTGGTAGAAAAATCTACTACGGTCACAAATTGTTTTATTAACACGTCATAATTTGTTTTAGACAGAACAAAAAAACTGATAGAACGCGCTTACAAATAGTATTATATATAAGTCACATAATTAATATTATGTTAAGTAATAAATTACACATCTCTCCTTTTGGAGATGTTATTCTAATCATTACTTTAAAACTCTTCTAATTTGGATTTAAGTTCTTGAACTTTATCCAGCTTGTTCTTACGTGTATAAATTTCTATTAACAGCTGGACCGTGGGTTTATCGTTCTGATTGATCTCATGAGCTTGCAATAATGCAACTTCAGCTCTGTTAATGAATGATGTGAATTTCTGATTTTTATCTGCACTAGCTGATTTTAATGCTTCGTTAGCAGATTGTATGTAAGCAACGCCTAATTGGTACAGGGCGTCAAAATAATTCTCGTCGATAACTAACGCTTTATTATAAGCCAATTCTGCTGTGCCTAAGCCAGAATTATTTTGGTATAGGTATCCATATAGGAAATAAAGTAATTTGTTAGCTGTGTCGGTCTTAAGTGTATTCTCAATCACTTTTATTGCTTCAGCATATTTTTCGTTATCAAGTAATAAGTTGATGTAATTGTTGGTTAAGTTAACATCTCCGGTGTTTACTCTGATTCCATCTTCAAGTGTTTTAATTGCCTGATCGGTTTCAAATTTTGAAGTATATATATTGGCAAGGTTCTGAAATATCGCGGGATTTCTCGCTCCGTTTTCTTTTGCCCTTTTAAAATATTCAAGTGCGTTGTCGAAACCTCTAATATTTTGAGCAGCCAAAGCTGTATTAACGGCTAAAGTAGTATCCTTTGGGAAAAAATCACTTACTTCTTTTAATAAGCTAAAGGCCGTTGTGAAGTCATTCTTTGCGAAAGCTGCATTTGCTTTTTCCTGCTTTTTGATATTAATATTGTATATAGATGCCTCTATTAAGTGGGTATTTGTTTGAAATTTATCTAATCTTTTAGCTGAATCTATTGCTTCTATGGCTAAACCATAATATTTATCTGAATTGCCCTCGTTTGGATCTGTAATAGCTACATATGAGCTTAGGTAAGCTTTAATTGCCCAAGTCTCAGGCCATTTCTTTGTTTTCTTATCATTCTGCGCAGCTTCACTTGCTTTTATCCCTTCCCCTATTATTCCCAATTGTGCATTAGCATCTTGCTTATTGTTTATAGCCATTTGCAATTTACCTACGCTATTTCTTGCTATTAGAAGTTGACTTTTTTGAGAAAAAGCCACATTACAAGTGGTTACAACTAAAAATATAGTACCAATAAAAGATATCTTACTCATAATACAAACTTAAAAAAAAAGAGGGATAAATCTATCCCTCTTTTCATTTTCAAAAATTTTGAATGTGCTTATTTTAATTCAGCCAATCTTTTCTTAATGGCTTCGTAGTTAACATTATCATTTTTAAAAGCATATATAATAGCTAAGTTTTCCAAAGTATTTACATGTTTTGGATCTATATCAAGTGCTGCTTTGTAGTAAGGAATCGCCTGATCTATGAATTTAGTCATTTTAGTACCCAGCTCACTAAATTCCTTAGTTTTCTTAGGATCTAAAGCATTTCTTTGAGTTTGTATAGCGAGTGCTTGTTTATAGTAAGTGTCACCTAACAACGATTGGTAGTTTGCGTTTTTAGGCTCTTTTGCCACCAATTTACCAAGCATTTCCTGTGATTTAGCAATATCTCCTCTTTTTAAATAAATATCAGTTTCTACACCGATAAAATAAGGATCATCAGGATATTTAGCAGATGCTTCTTTTAATATAGTTAAACCTGCAACGCTATCCTTTATATCATCAAAAGTAGTTTTGATGATATCATTATAAAGCATTTTAGAATCTTTATAGTTCAACTCAATAGCTTTTTTAAAGTTTCTAACTACTTCAGGGTAGTTTTTTGCTTCTTTAGCCACAACACCAGCATTGATAAACATAGCTGTATCGTTAGGGTTTTTAGCAGTTACTTCATTAAATGCTGCTAAAGCTCCAGCGAAATCTTTCTTTTGGTAAGCGTAGATTCCCCTGTTTCTCATTGCATCCTGAATGGTTAATCTGGCATTTTCAATATTTTCTTTTTCATTGCCTTTAGTATCTAATGCTTTTGCTTTTTCTACCGCTTCTTCAGCAATTTTTTGATTTGCAGATGAATTAGCAGCGTCTAATGAATCTACCAACGCAATTCTTGAAGAAAATAATGCTCTGTATGACCAAGATTCAACCAGGTCTTTTGATTTCTCATGAGCAATTGCTTTATCTGTATGTGCCAACCCTTCATTAAGAGTTTTTAAATTTTCAGCCAAAGTTTTGTCTTTGTTTAAAGACAAAAGTGCCCATTGTTTTTTAGCAGCTTCAATTTCACTCTTTTGTGCATTAGCAAGTGTGGCAACACCTACAAATAATAAACTAAAAAGTATCTTTTTCATTTTATTTAATATATGTTCAACAATTATGGTTTTTAATCTTCGGTTTCTTCCTCCGCATCGTCGCCAGCTTCCTCTTCACCAGCTTCTTCTGTAGTATCCTCGTCAGGAGCAGCTTCAAGAGCTTCACCGTCTACCACAATATGGCTTTCAGTTGTTTCTTCCACTTCTTCGTCATCGTGATCAATTCTTGCTACTGAAGCAATCTCATCGTTACCTTTTAAGTTAATTAAACGAACACCTTGTGTTGCTCTGCCCATTACTCTTAATTCGCTAACCACAATTCTAATGACAATACCTGATTTATTGATGATCATTAAGTCATCTGCATCAGTTACGTTTTTAATTGCAACAAGCGCTCCGGTTTTTTCAGTAACGTTAATGGTTTTAACACCCTTACCACCTCTGTTTGTAACGCGATAATCTTCGATGTCGGTACGTTTACCATAACCTTTTTCTGATACAACAAGAACAGTAGCTCCTGGATCATTAACAGCAATCATGCCAACTACTTCATCATTTTCATGAGCAAGGGTTACACCACGAACACCAGTTGCAGTTCTTCCCATTGGTCTAACCTTTTCTTCGTTAAAGCGAATTGCCCTTCCAGAGCGCAATGCCATAACAATTTCACTGGTTCCTGTGGTTAAACTTGCTTCAAGTAACTGATCTCCTTCATTGATGTTGATCGCATTGATACCATTAACTCTAGGTCTTGAATATGCTTCCAAAGAAGTTTTCTTGATTGTTCCTTTTTTGGTACACATGATAATATAATTATTTTCAAGGTACTCCTGATCTTTAAGGTTTTTAACCTTAATAAAGGCTTTAATCTTTTCTTCTTTAGGGATATTAATGATGTTCTGGATTGCTCTTCCTTTACTTAATCTAGATCCTTCAGGAATTTCGTATACCCTTAACCAGAAACAACGACCTGTTTCTGTAAAGAACAACATGTAGTTATGGTTTGATGCAATTAGCATGTGTTCAATGAAATCTTCATTTCTTGAGTCGCTACCTTTTGAACCTTTTCCACCTCTACCTTGAGTACGATATTCCGTTGCAGGCGTACGTTTGATATAACCTTCGTGAGAAATGGTAATTACTACGTCTTCATCTTCGATGAAGTCTTCCATGCTCATGTCCTCTGCAGAGTGCACGATTTGAGTTCTACGCTCATCACCGTATTTTTCTCTCATTTCGGTTAATTCCTCGGTGATGATCTGCATACGTTTACCTTCATCATCTAAAATAGACTGTAGGTATTCTATAGTTTTCATTAACTCGTTGTACTCGTCTTTAATTTTATCACGCTCCAGACCGGTTAACCTGCGGAGTGTCATATCAAGAATAGCTCTGGCTTGAATATCACTTAATCCAAATTTCTCCATTAAGCCTACTCTGGCTTCCTCAGGGGTATCTGAACTACGAATCAAGTTAATTACTTCATCTAAATGGTCAAGTGCAATTAACAAGCCTTCTAAGATGTGAGCACGTTTTTTTGCTTCGGCTAATTCAAACTTGGTTCTGCGGATTACAACTTCGTGACGGTGCTCAACGAAATATTGAATCAGGTCCTTTAGATTTAATAATTGCGGCCTGCCTTTAACAAGCGCAATGTTATTTACACTAAATGAAGTTTGTAAAGCAGTTTGCTTGAATAGGTTGTTTAGTACGATTGAAGCATTAGCATCGCGCTTAATTTCGTAAACAATACGGATACCGTCTTTATTGGACTCATCCTTAATGTTCGAAATACCTTCAATTTTTTTCTCTCCAACAAGTTCAGCAGTACGCTCAATCATCATTGCCTTATTAACCTGGTAAGGTATTTCGGTTACAATAATGGTTTCGCGGTCTTTTGTGGTTTCAATTTCTGCTTTAGAGCGCATTACAATACGACCTCTACCTGTTTCAAAAGCTTCCTGAACACCTGCGTAGCCATAAATAATAGCTCCTGTAGGAAAATCAGGTGCTTTTATGTGCTTCATTAATTCAGGAATAGTAATGTCGTTATTTTCGATGTAAGCTATTGTTGCATTAATTGCTTCAGTAATGTTGTGAGGAGGCATATTTGTAGCCATACCCACTGCAATACCTGATGATCCGTTTATCAGTAAGTTTGGAACTTTTGATGGAAGAACTGTTGGTTCTTGTAATGAATCATCAAAGTTTAACTGGAAATCTACAGTATCTTTATTGATATCGGCAAGCATTTCCTCTGCGATCTTCTGGAAGCGGGCCTCTGTATAACGCATTGCTGCTGGAAAGTCACCATCAATTGATCCAAAGTTACCCTGTCCTTCAACCATTAAATAACGTAAGCTCCATTCCTGAGCCATCCTTACCATAGTATTGTAAACAGAGGCATCACCATGCGGGTGATACTTACCGAGTACCTCACCTACAATACGTGCAGATTTTTTATATGGTTTGTTGTTTGTTAATCCCAGATCGAGCATACCATATAACACGCGGCGGTGTACAGGTTTTAATCCATCACGTACATCAGGTAGAGCCCTTGATACGATAACCGACATCGAATAATCGATGTAAGCTGATTTCATTTGCTCGTCAATATCGATCCTTATTATTTTGTCGTTTTCTTGATTTTCTAAATCTTCTGCCATAAATATTAATGTTCCTTAAGAACGATTTAAATGTGGTATTCTTATAACCTTGCGAAGCTAATAAAAAAAGCGCCATTAAGGCGCATTGTGGAAAAATTTTAACGTAGAAATTAGGCTATTCTTAAGCCCATTCTATACCTTTTTTAAGCTTGCTTAAAGTGTAGGATTCTTCGCTGTCTGGAAGTGTTTGATGATTGTAGATCCATTTGGCCATAGGCGGTAAACTCATTAAAATAGATTCAATTCTGCCATTGGTTTCGAGACCAAATTTTGTTCCTGCATCATAGACCAAATTAAATTCAGCATACCGGCTTCTGCGCAGGTATTGCCACTCTTGTTGCTTCTCGTTAAATTCCTTATCTCTGTTTCTGTCAATTAGTTCCGTATATGCAGGAATAAATGTATTACCAACTGCAATGGAAAAATCAAGAATCTGATCAAAGGATAAACCTGTGTTTTCAGGTTTTAATCGGTCGTAAAATATACCCCCAACTCCCCGGGTTTCTTCCCGATGTTTGATGAAGAAATAGTCATCGGCATGTGCCTTAAATTTATGGTAAAAGGAAGTATCAAATTCGTCGCAGGTATGTTTTAGAAGATGGTGAAAATATCGTGCATCGGTATCGATAATATAATGTGGGGTTAAATCTATCCCTCCACCGAACCATCTTGTTTCGTTATCCATTTCAAAATACCTAATATTCATATGAATTATAGGTACAAAAGGATTATTTGGGTGCATTACGATTGATACACCGGTAGCAAAAAAGTCTTCGCTATCAACCTTAAAGGCTTTTCTAACGGATTCTGGTAGTTTACCATGTACTGCAGAAAAGTTAACGCCACCCTTTTCAATAACATTACCGTGTTGCATTATGCGCGTGCGACCACCGCCGCCACCATCTCTATTCCAAATCTCTTCTTCAAATTTAGCTTTGCCGTCTGCCAACTCCAGGCTTTTGCAAATCTGATCCTGAATTTGCTGATAAGCCGCTACTACTCTATCTTTAAACACCATTTCTTTAAAACTATACACGCAAAGTTAACCTTAATAAAAAGGCATCATTCCTTTAATTTTCAGATAGTACATTTTTTTGACACTACTCCTCCTCAAAGTTCAAATCGCGGCCATAAGTCTCATCTAAATTGTACAAACCGATGTATGCAAGTCCTACTGTTAATACTGCCAGACAAAGTGCTGCGTTAATAATTCCCATTCTTACCACTAAAAACTGAAATAAAAGCGTAACCAGAATCAGCGATCCTCTTACCATGTTTGGAACACTGGTAGTCACAGTGGCACGTAGGTTTGTTCCAAATTGCTCTGCTGCAATAGTTACAAATACAACCCAATATCCTGTGAACAAACCAAAAAATACGCATAATATATAAAAGCCAGTGGCGGTCCATCCTGTGTTTAACAGATATACCAGCATGGCGCAAAATGTTAGCGTGATAAAGATAAAAACGATCTTTTTACGTGTTTTGAAAAGCTGGCTTAAAGCGCCACTTAAGAAATCGCCTAATGAAATCCCTATATAAGTAAACATTACACCTTTTCCGTTGTCGAGAACATCGACGGCGTTCAATGCTTTTCCAAATTCAGGGGCTATACCAACCAGAATACCTACTACAAACCATAGTGGTATAGCGATAAGGATACAGCTTAGGTATTTAGATAAACGTTTCCAGGGATAAAATAACATAAAGAAATTTCCTTTGGTAACTTCTTTTTTAGACATCTTTTCAAATAATCCAGATTCAAAAACACCAAATCTTAAGGCCAATAGTACAATACCCAGGCCTCCCCCAACAAAAAATGCGGTTCTCCATTCAAAAAGATCTCCAACTATATATGCTGCAACAGCGCCCATAAGGCCAATTCCGGCTACCAGCATCGTTCCGTATCCCCTCTTTTCCTTACTCATACTTTCGCTTACAAGCGTAATACCGGCACCGAGTTCCCCTGCTAAGCCTATTCCGGCAATAAATCTTAACGCTGCATATACTGGAATGCTTGTAGCAAACCCGTTAGCAATATTGGCCAGCGAATACATGATTATGGAACCAAAAAGTACAGATAACCTGCCTTTCTTGTCTCCCAGAACACCCCAGAATATACCTCCAATAAGTAGCCCTGCCATTTGCCAGTTCATCAGATATAGACCGGTTTCGGTAATTTTACCCGCCGGAACTCCTAATGACGATAAACTCTTATTTTTAATAATAAGAAATAAAAGAAGGTCGTATATATCTACAAAATAGCCCAGCGCCGCCACCAGGATTAAAAAAAATACACTTCTATTCTGTTTGCTGTTAATCATACAAAGTTTGTTTGGTTGCTGAAAATACAAACAAATTTTATTTCTGATAAAACATTTTAATAAAAAAAACACGTATCGAAGCAATTTGCCTCGATACGTGTTTGAATTATTGCTCGTTATTTACCTAAGATTTCTATTACTAAGGTTTTATAGTTGTATCTGGTGGTAATTTAGTAGTGTCAGCTGGAACTGTTTTAGCAGTATCCACAGGTTTCATTGTTGTGTCTGTTGAGGTACTATCTGAAGTACCTGATACATTCTTCGTTGAGTTGCATGCTGAAATGGCTATTATTACCGAGCCCGCAAAAGCAAGACTTAAAATTAACTTTTTCATAGGATTGTTTTTATATATGTACTGGACAATCAACAAGGTCAACCCATAAAAGTTTTAAATAATTTAAAACTTGTTAGTTAAAAACAGAAAAAAGGCACTCCTGTTTTACCAAAAATGCCTTTAAAAATTAACTATTATTTATTTTTTCGGCATCAAAACACCGTCTATTACATAGGTTAGACCGTTACTGGAAATTACATCAGGAATGGTGATTTTAGCATCGTTAACCCACCATTCACCGTTTTTTTCTGTTAGCTTAACTTTCTGACCCTGCACAGTTGTAAGCTCCATTCCATTTTTTAAATCAGAAGATTTGTAGCTACCCGCCACCACATGATAAGTTAGTACACCGGTAAGATCTTTTTTCATTTCCGGTTTCAATAAATTATCAACCGCACCTACAGGTAATTTAGCAAATGCTTCGTTGGTAGGCGCAAATACCGTAAATGGGCCTGTTCCGCTTAGTGTTTCAACCAGTCCGGCTGCTTTTACAGCCGCAACCAATGTAGTGTGATCACTAGATCCTAAAGCATTTTCTACAATATTTTTAGATGGAACCATCATGGTACCGCCAACTTCAACTCCATTTTCTGCAGCCATAGTTGTGTCAACAACAGAAGTATCCATCATTGAGCTATCATTCGTTGTATCGGCAGTTTTAGATGAGTTACAAGCTGAAACAAGAGCCAGTAATGCCATACCTGCGGTTAAACTTAAAAATTGCTTTTTCATAAAATTTAGTTTTGTTGTTTTAGATTTTCGTTTTATTTAACATATAAACGAGAATAACAACAAAGCAGATTTTTATTGATGCATTTTTAATTTATCAAGCAATTCAGGCGAAACATTTTCGGCGTAAGCCCCATAAGCATCAATTAATACCCCTTTTAAATTACCTACTGGAGATGATATGGCATAGATCACTGCGCTGTCGTCCGGGTCGTTCATGCCTTCAAATCTGTAAAACTCATCAATCTCAAACTCTTCGGGCATCAATCTCATGTCAATTGCTTTACACTCTAGAAAGTCTGAGTTAAGCGTAAAATCGTATTCATAACCTCGCTTCTCGAGGTCAGACACAGCTGCTGTAAGGGTATCGTATATATACATACTCTAATTTACTAAAAATTTACTTTATCCTACCACATAAAATTTCATAGTTCAATAAACTTTCTGATATTTAAGCATCATGGTTGTATCAGAGAAAACCCTTAAGTGGGGATTGTGCTTGTACCCTCCTATGCTGTTCCAACGCATATGGGTTAAAAGATTTCATAAAGGGTTCAGAGGAGTTGATGTAAAAATTAACAAGAGCATCTTTAATAAAAATTATAACGGTTCTATATTTGGAGGTACTATATATGCTGCAACTGATCCATTTTATGCATTACTGTTTGATCAGCTGCTTCAAAGAGAAGGATTTAAGGTAAGGGTTTGGCTAAAAAGTGCCTCTATACAGTATTTAAAGCCTGGTCGGGGCAATTTATACTTTACCATAATAGTTACAGATGATATGTTGAATGAGGCTATTGAGGCTTTAAATACCTCGGGAAAATTTGTAAAGGCTTATCCAATGGAAATAACCAATGCCGAAGGTGAAATATGTGCTACTGTATTAAACGAAGTGTATGTTCGTAACCTTCATCAGGGCGAACAACCACGAATAGCTTATTAAATATTACCATTCGCTTAACAACATATAAAAATGAATATCAGGAAACTAATTTTGCAGGGCGAAGGAACTACACTGGATTTCAAAAAGACGATTACAAACAACGAAAAGATTGCTAAGAGTCTGGTTGCATTTGCTAATAATAAAGGAGGCCAATTGCTTATTGGTGTAGCTGATGATGGAAGTATTAAAGGTGTGAAATCTGAAGATGAAGAGCGTTATATGATCACCAAGTCTGCTCATCAGTTTTGTAAACCTGCAATAGAACCTGAATTTGAGGAAATATATATTGATGATAAATTAGTGCTGGTGGTAAAAATTGCCGAAAGTGATATCAAACCGCATTATGCGCTTGATGAAAATAAAAAATGGTGGGTTTATTATCGGGTAAATGATAAAAGCATTTTGGCCAGCAAGATCATCGTTGATGTGATTAAAAAAAGTAGTAAAGCCAATGGCCAGCTAATTACTTATACAGAGCAGGAAAAGAAATTATTTGAGCATCTTAGTCTTGAAGGCAGAATAACGCTTAAGGAGTTTAGTAAGCTTACACGCAGCTCCTACCGGCAGGCGCAGAAGATATTGGTAAGCTTAATTCTAAGCGGCGTTATTAAGCCCAATACCTCAGATAAGGAAGAGTTTTTTACCACAGTATAACCTGCATTCGCTTGGCTACCTGAACATCATTATTTCAAGCAATCGAGATAAAGCTGGCTATGTTTTCATAAATCACAACAAAATAACCGACTTTTGCTAAAATGTTGAATACCTTATACGCTAAGTACAAACCTTATTATTCTGATAATTTACGATTGGCAATGCCAATTGTTGTTTCTCAGCTGGGCCATACCCTTGCCCACCTGGCAGACAGTGTTATTGTCGGTCATTTTGCAGGTACAATTCAACTCGCTGCTGTATCCTTGGTGAACAGTCTGTTTATGCTCATCCTGGTTTTAGGTATGGGGATAGCTTATGGATTGACTCCACTGATAGCCCAGGAGAACGGCCGTAAAAATTACGATGAATGTGGTAAGCTACTTTCTAATAGCTTAATTATAAATTTCTCTATCTCTTTATTGCTATATGCCTTTGTTCATTTAGGCACTTTGTTGGTAATAGATCATATTGGGCAGTCGCCCGAAGTTGTTGCTTATGCAAAACCGTATCTGGGGCTGCTTGGTTTCTCAATTATTCCATTAATGATATTTCAAACTTTCAAACAGTTTGCCGAAGGATTAGGCTTTACAAAACAAGCCATGTTTGTGTCTATCTGGGGTAATGTGATTAATATTGTTTTAGGGGTCATTTTTGTTAAGGGGATGTTTGGCGTAGCTCCTATGGGAGTAAAAGGTGTAGGCCTGAGTACTTTGATAGATCGTACGGTTATGGCTATTGTAATGACTATATATGTTTTACGCTCAGCTGTCTTTAAGGTTTATATTAAGCAATTTAAAGCGACCTTCTTTGACAAAGTAAGAGCATTTAAAATCGTGAAAATTGGCGCCCCGGTTGCACTGCAATATTCCTTTGAAATTAGTGCTTTCAGCGGAGCAGCAATATTAATAGGAACCATAGGGGCAGTAGAACAAGCTGCCCATCAGGTAGCCATAAACCTTGCTTCTATTACGTATATGATGGCTAGTGGAATTGCCTCGGCGGCTACTATTAAAACAGGCAATAATTTTGGGAAAAGCAATTTTAAAGACCTTAGGCAATCGGCTATTGCAAGTTACCACGTAATACTCTTGTTTATGACTGTTACTGCCTTGTTTTTTGTACTGGCGAATAACTGGCTACCCTTTCTGTATACAGAAGATAATGCTGTAATTAGTATTGCTGCCCAGTTACTTATTATTGCAGGATTTTTTCAATTATTTGATGGTACCCAGGTGGTCGGTTTAGGGGTTTTAAGAGGCATTGGAGATGTGAATGTTCCAACCATCATTACCTTCATTGCCTACTGGGTAATTGGTATTCCGCTGGGTTACTTTCTCGGGATAAAGCTTGACATGGGAGTTAATGGTATTTGGTACGGGTTAACCTTTGGCTTGCTTACTGCCTCGGTCCTATTGTTTATCAGGTTTCAAAATAAGACCAGAATTTTGCTTGTCAGGGTGTCTGGCTAAATAAAAAAATAAAAATTTTGTTTATTCATTAAGTTGCGCTAATATTGTCGACTAATTCGATAGATTTAATATGAGCAGACAATAATGAGCATACGCGAAAACCAGATTAGAATTGCTGTTAGCAATAAATTACAAGAAAAGAAATGGAAGCGGATCGCTTATATATGTCTATTTATACTGGCAGCCCTGTTTATCGGCATTGCTATTTACAATAACGTTACCTATCAGGATGCGCTGGCATTTGGCGAAGAATTATACGCACAGCTGGATGATAAGTTTTTATGGATGCTTGTTGTCGGTTTCATGGCGCAAATGGTTGACGGTGCTTTAGGAATGGGCTATGGCGTAATTTCTACTACCCTGCTGTTATCCGGCGGTCTAAATCCGGCAGTTATTTCTGGTAGCATCCATACTGCTGAAATGTTTTCCAGCGGAGCTTCTGGCTTTAGTCATTATCGTTTTGGTAATGTGAATAAAAAACTTTTTAAGACCTTGTTAATTCCAGGTGTACTGGGCGCAATTGCAGGAGCATTATTATTAGGATATGCCGGAGAAGCCTTTTCGGTGTGGATAAGACCTGTAATTTCTATATACACATTGTTACTTGGGATCAGGATATTGACTAATGCATTTAAGGAAAAGCAAAAACCTCAAAAGGTAAAGCGTGCAGGCTGGCTGGCAGGTGCCGGAGGCTTCCTGGATTCCTTTGGTGGTGGTGGCTGGGGGCCATTGGTTACCTCTACCTTAATCTCTAAGGGCCGTACACCTAAATATGTAATCGGGTCTGTAAGTTTAACCGAGTTTTTTGTAACCATGGCCAGTGCAGTCACGTTTTTCTTTATTCTCGGCGTAAGTCATTGGCAATCGATACTTGGATTGATTGTCGGGGGAATAATAGCAGCCCCGTTAGCTGCCCGTTTAGTGGGGAAACTTCCTATTAAAAAGATGTTTATAGGAGTCGGTATTATAGTAATTATATCAAGCTTACGTATCATTTGGATGTTTATAGATAAATTAACCTAAGAATCTTAGTAACTTAATATAATCTCGAAAATTATTCCGTAATTTTATAACAGAAAGGAAATCTTAAAAAAATACTCCAAATGAATGTTAAATTAGATTGATAATGGAACGGAATTCAGTTGGAATAGAAAAATATCATTGCCGTAGATGTGCTAAACCACTAGATTATCGGATTCCGCGACAACAAATCGTAAAAACTATTCTATTTTGGATGCCTCTCAAAAGATATAAGTGTACTTCCTGCGAAAAAAAGCAATATGTAGTGGTTAAAAGATAAAAGGGTATTGAAAATGCTTCAATACCCTTTTATCTTTTCATATGTAACCCTCAGCTATGCTCTACCTTGTAAATGGTAGTTTGTGCATACGTTTCACCCGGTCTTAATATCGTACCTGGAAATTCAGGAATATTAATTGCATTTGGATGATGTTGCGTTTCTACACAAAATCCTCCAAAAGGTCTGTAATTTCTTCCTTGTTTACCGTGCTTAACATTAAGGTATTTACCGGTATATAAATGAGCAATTGGTTCAGTTGTGTACACAGATAGCTTTAAGCCTCCGGTTTGTTCAGTTGTTTCAGAAGCTAATGTGAGCTCGCCATATTCTTTATCGAGCACATAAGTTTGATCGTATCCTTCTGCAGAATCCCAGTCTGCGTCAAATTCCTTACCACCCAAAAAATCATGATGAGTACCTTCTACCGGAATAAGTTTTCCGGTTACTACATAGTTGTCATCTTGTTCAAGATAATTACTGGCAGGCATTCTGTGGTGATGTCTAGCAACTGAACCACCTGCAGGCGCGAGATTGAAATAGCCATGATGCGTTAAGTTAACAGCTGTAGCTTTATCTGTTGTTGCTTTAAAATCAAGAATCAGTTCGTCCTCATCAGTTAATTTAAAAGTTAACTGAATGGTAAGATTTCCAGGGAAATTCTCCTCACCATCGGGACTTATATATTGAAGTGTTACGCTTGGGTCAATGGTAGATAAGACATCCCATACCCTCTTGTCGTAGCCGGTATCGCCCCCATGCAGGCAGTCCCCTCCTTTTGCTTGCGACAGCTGATAAACCTCACCATCAATAGTAAATTTGCCATTTTTAATTCGATTGGCATATCTGCCAATAACAGCCCCTAAAAAAGGGTAATCTGCTAAATATTCCTCGTTTATGTATTGATCAACATCATCAAATCCCAATACTATATCCTGCTTTTCTCCATTTTTATTGGTTACTATAAATTTACTTATTATAGCACCATAATTGTATATTTTGACATATGTTCCCTTAGTATTTGTTAACTCTACACCAAGTACTTCTTTGCCATCTATAATTTTACCTGTCTTTATTAGTTTAGTCTTCATTTATATATAATAAAATGCATTTTATGTTGAATTGAACTTACTCGATTCGGTTCATAGTTGTATATTTAGGGCCAGGTATTTTTAGAACCACTCGTTTGTCAAACAATACTATAAATACTTTATTAAAACTAAAACATTAATTTAAAATATTACAATGAAAGCGGAATTAACCAATAAATTCTTTGAAAAGTATGAACAACAACCAACAGCACATTATTTTACTCCAGGTCGCGTAAACTTAATTGGCGAACATATAGATTACAATGGAGGCTTGGTAATGCCTTGTGCAGTTACGTTAGGAACCTGGTTAATTATTGCCCCAAATAACGACAGCGTAATTAGATTTAAAAGTTTAAATTTTGATGAAACTGCAGAAATTGAATTGAAACCATCTTACACTAAAACTGGTTCTGAGTGGTTCAATTATCCTCTGGGTGTTTTTAATGAAATTTCAAAGAAACATAAAATTCCGCAAGGTTTAGATCTTTTGTTTTTTGGTAATATTCCAATTGGTTCAGGTCTGTCTTCTTCTGCTTCTATTGAAGTAGTAATGGCTTATGCTTTAAATGATTATTTTAAGTTAGGTTATGAAAAAATTGAGTTACCACTGTTAGCTCAGAAAGTCGAGAACGAATTTATAGGTGTGAACTGTGGCATTATGGATCAGTTTGCTGTTGCCTTTGGTGAAACTGATAAAGCGATAGTATTAAACTGTGATACATTAAAATATAAGATAGTAGATTGTAATCTTGGAGATTATTCACTTGCTATCATCAATACAAACAAACCTCGTAAACTGGCTGAATCTAAATATAACGAAAGAGTATCTGAATGCCAGACAGCCTTAGCTCAATTAAATCAAGAAATTAAGCTTAATAATTTATGTGAGTTAACAGCAGAAAAGTTCGCTTTACATAGTCATCTAATTACTGACGAAACTGTTTTGAAGAGAGCAACTCATGTTATTAAAGAAAATGACAGGGTTAATTTTGCAGCTAAAGCATTGAATGAGGGTAACTTAGTGGAGTTTGGACGTTTAATGTATGCTTCTCATCAATCCTTAAAAGATCTATATGAAGTAACTGGGGTAGAACTTGATACTGTAGTAGATTTCTGTTCTGATTATGAGCATGTTATTGGTGCTCGTATGACAGGTGCAGGTTTTGGAGGATGTGCTATTGCTTTGCTTAAAAAAGGACAGGAAGAAGATTTTGCCAAACAGCTTACGGACTACTATGTAGCGCGTGTGGGCTACCCGGCTGCAATTTATATTAGTGAAATTGGTAACGGTGCGTCTGCTATTTAATGAAAAAGCTAAAATTAGATGAGCTAAACCGCGTTGGCGTTGATGAATTTAAAGAACAAGAAAAGCTACCTGTAATTGTGGTACTTGATAATGTGCGAAGCATGCACAATATTGGCTCTGTTTTCAGAACTGCAGATGGTTTTGCTATCGAAAAATTATATCTGTGCGGAATTACGGCTCAGCCTCCGCACAGAGAAATTGAAAAAACAGCTCTTGGTGCAACACAATCTGTAGAATGGGTTCATTTTGAAACAACCCTTGATGCCGTAGCTTCATTAAGAGCAGACGGTTATCGGATCATTGGAATAGAGCAAGCTGCGGGCAGCATCATGCTAAATACATATAAACCGAGACCTTCTGAAAAATATGCTTTGATTTTTGGTAACGAAGTTAATGGTGTTAGTGATGAAGTGATGGGTCAGATTGATGAATGCATCGAAATTCCACAGTTTGGCACAAAGCATTCTTTTAATATCGTAATATCTGCGGGCATTGTGCTTTGGGATTTCTTTGCTAAATTAAGGCTGTAAAATATTTCTACTTCTATATCATGGAGAATGGCTTATTAAAGAAAATGTATTTCAAGCCTGGTTTTAAGGTTTTATTGGCAAATGCTCCCGAAAATAGTGCCGCTATTTTAGGGGACGTCAGTAACATAACATTAGTTAGCAGTTCTGCTGAGGATTTTAATGGCTTGCTGCTTTTTGTAAAGAACAGCACTGATTTAAACAGAGAGCTTAAACTTTGGGCGCCAAAAATAGACGATAAAAAAACAGTTTGGATTGCTTATCCAAAAAAGACCTCCGGTATTGTTACCGATCTTAAAATGGAGAAGTGGAAAGAACTGGAACTTTATAAACTTACTCCTTGTGCTTCAGCAGCAATTGACGATACCTGGACAGGCATTAGAATTAAACCAATCGATCAGGTAAAAGCATCTGGAGTTGGAAATAATGAAATTAAAAACAATGAATTTGCTGAGTTTATAGATATTGAAAATAAAAAAGTTACGGTGCCAGCAGATTTGGCAAAGTTATTTTTGCAGCATCCACAAGCACAGTCTTTTTTTGATACCCTCGCCTATTCACATAAAAAGGAATATGTATTGTGGATACTCACGGCCAAGCAAGAACAAACAAGAATAGGCAGATTGCAGAAAACTGTTGAAATGTTACTGGTTGGTAAAAAGAATCCAACTATGAAATAGTCCTGACATTCAATATTTGGATATCCCTTTAATTTGTGGTATGCGAATATTTTTACTATTTCTACTCTGTGCTGCTTTAGCAAGTTGTAACCATTTCGAGTTTAGTCCAAATCAAACTTTTGATAAAATTTCTTTAAAAGATGTAAATGCTACCAATCTTAAAAGGTTGGGTAATGGCGCTGATGATGATACCGTAACTTTTGTTTTAACTGGAGATAGCCAGAAATCTCGGGATGAAACTGTACAGTTTTGCAAAGCTGTAAATGCTATAAAAGGTATTGATTTTGTGGTTCTTGACGGTGATATTACGGAATTCGGAGTTTTAAAAGAAATGCTTTGGATCTCAAGAACCCTTGAAGATCTTAATCCTCCTTATGTTGCAGTTATTGGAAATCATGATGAAACCGCCAGAGGCAAAGAAACATTTCAACATATGTTTGGCGAACTTGATTATTCTTTTGTGTATGGCGGTGTAAAATTCGTTTGCCATGATAGTAATAGCCGGGAATACAACTTTAATGGCCAGGTACCTAATATTCCCTGGTTAAAAAATGAATTGAAACCATCATCTGCTGTTAAGGGTTTTGTAGCGATCTCCCATGTTCCGGTTAACTCGGAAGATTTTGATAGCAAATTAATAAAGGATTATACAACCACATTTGCTCAAACTCCTGGCTTTCTGGCATCGCTAAACGCACATGCTCATAATTATAGTCTTTATTATCCCGATGATTCGGGTATCCCCTATGTGATCACAAGCGCGGTGGCAAATAAAGAGTTTTTAGTTGTACAAATTGTAAATAATAAGATAAGTTTTGAGAGAGTATATTTTTAAGTTCCGCTTCGTTTTTTTTCTGTTGGTTGCTACTAGTGCTAAAGTATCAGCGCAGAAT
Source organism: Pedobacter sp. GQ55 (assembly GCF_059758925.1). Classification (NCBI taxonomy): domain Bacteria; kingdom Pseudomonadati; phylum Bacteroidota; class Sphingobacteriia; order Sphingobacteriales; family Sphingobacteriaceae; genus Pedobacter; species Pedobacter sp. GQ55. Next base: position 352,300 of record NZ_JCAXEI010000003.1, read on the forward strand.
TTTAAGTTCTTAATTCCTGATGAGGCAATTGTACAGTACGCCGGGAGTATCGGGTATTTTAGTGGAGGTGTAGGTTATGAGCTTTTTGGTAATAAAAAAGGTAATTTAGATTTGCTTTATGGATTTGTGCCAGGTAATAAAGGTGGGGTTTTGAATATAGCAACTGTTAAATTTGGCTATAAACCATGGACTATTAAATTAAAAGATTGGGGAAAGATTTATCCTTTTAATCCTGCAATATTTGCTACTTATACTTTTCATAAGGATCTGTCCTTCAAATTTCCAAGTGGACAATATGCCCATGATTATTATTACTGGTCCGAGGCATTACGCCCACATCTCGCTTTCAGTAGTGAAATGGAGTTAAACGCAAAAAAACTTTTGAAAAACACAGGTATCAGAGCTGTTGGTCTTTATATAGAGGCAAATACCAATGATTTTTATCTGATCAATTACCTTCAAAATACTTCTGCATTAACTGTGACAGATATTTTTCAGCTGGGAATAGGAATGCGTGTTAAGTTTTAAAAGGAAACGCAGTGACCATAAGCAAAAGGCTCCGGTAAATATATCGGAGCCTTTTGCTTGTTATAATATTTATATCTACTTAAGCGTATGGAATACCATCTTTAGAAGGTAAGCTACTGTGCCCCATTAAGTATTGATCTACTTTTCTGGCTGCTTCTCTTCCTTCAGATATTGCCCAAACTACTAATGACTGTCCGCGGCGCATATCACCGGCAGCAAAGATCTTAGCAATATTGGTTTGATATTTACCTTCTTCAGCTTTTACGTTTCCTCTGTTGTCAAGTTCAACGCCAAGGTTTTCAATTAACCCTTCTTTTTGCGGATGTAAAAAGCCCATAGCTAAAAGAACAAGCTGACAAGGAAGATCACGCTCTGTACCTGCTTTTTCTTTGAAGTTTACAGGGCGACCATTAGCATCAATCTCCCATTCTACATCAACTACTTTTACAGCCTTCAGATTTCCGTTTTCGTCTTTGATGAATTCTTTCGTATTTACTCCCCATCCTCTTTCACATCCTTCTTCGTGAGAAGAAGTTACTTTTAAAAGCATTGGGTAAGTTGGCCAAGGCATGTTACTGGTACGTTGTTGCGAAGGCATCGGCATAATCTCAAACTGAGTTACCGATTTTGCACCCTGGCGGTTAGAAGTACCAATGCAATCAGATCCGGTATCACCACCACCAATTACAATAACATCTTTACCAGTTGCTAATATAGCTTCACCATCAACTGCGAAGTTTTTAACGCGTTTGTTTTGTTGCTTTAAGAAATCCATTGCAAAGTGAACACCTTTCGCCTCCCTTCCTTTTGCAGGAAGATCTCTCGGTATAGTTGAACCACCAGCAAGAATGATTGATTGGAAATCTCTAAGTAATGTGTTCAATTCTACATTTACACCAACGTTTGAATTACATTTAAATACAATGCCTTCTTTTTCCATTAAAGCGACGCGTCTTGTAACAACATCCTTTTGTAATTTAAAATCAGGGATACCATAGTTAAGTAAACCGCCTGGTGTGTCGTCACGTTCGTAAACAACAACCTCATGTCCGGCTTTGTTCAATTGGGCCGCAGCAGCCAAACCTGCAGGTCCAGAACCAATAACAGCCACTTTTTTACCAGTGCGGATTAGTGGTTGCTCAGCTTTAATATAACCTTTATCAAAGGCAATTTCAATGATGTGTTTCTCTATCTCCTCAATTGATACAGGTGATTTGTTGATTCCAAGTACACATGCTGATTCGCATGGTGCCGGGCAAATTCTTCCTGTAAATTCGGGGAAGTTATTTGTGCTCAATAAGATAGTGCTGGCCAGATGCCAGTCGCCTTTATACACCGCTTCATTGAATTCAGGAATCACGTTGCCTAGTGGACAACCCGACTGGCAGAAGGGAACACCGCAGTCCATACATCTGGCTGCTTCTTTGTTAACTTCCTCCAGTTCAAAATTCTTTACGAATTCATTATAATGTTTTAAACGCTCTTTTGCATCTTCTTTTAAAGGAGCAGTTCTCTCGTATTCTAAAAATCCAGTTACTTTTCCCATTATTTAAGATATTTTCAGTTTGTTACTTTTGTTCATTAATACTGCTTTGTATTCTTTAGGGAATACTTTGATGAAGTGTGCAGATTGTGTTGCCCAGTCGTCTAATAAGAATTTAGCTACACTACTGTCTGTAAGCTGAAGATGTTTCTTTAATAAATGAGTGATACGTAGTTCATCTTGCTCATCAAGAGGATCCAGATCTACCATCTCTTTATTGCATTTATTTGCAAAATCACCTTTAACATTATAGATCCATGCAATACCACCGCTCATACCAGCCGCAAAGTTGCTGCCTGTATCGCCAATAACCAGCACTTCACCACCTGTCATGTATTCACAACCATGATCTCCAAGTCCTTCAACAACGGCAGTTGCACCAGAGTTACGGACCGCGAATCTTTCACCAGCCTGTCCTCTTACAAACAGCTCACCAGAAGTTGCGCCGTAAAGTGCTACGTTACCGATAATGATGTTTTGCTCAGGAACATATTTAGTGGTACCAAAAGGGAAAATTGATAATCTCGCTCCCGAAAGTCCTTTACCTACATAATCATTTGCCTCACCTTCAAGATGTAGTGAGATACCTTTTGTAGCAAATGCTCCGAAACTCTGACCAGCAGAACCTTTGAATTTGAAATTAATGGTATCAGCAGGTAAGCCTTGTGATTTGTAAATTTTCGAAACCTCGTTTGAAAGCATGGTACCGATTGCACGGTTGGTATTTTTAACTTCGAACTCCTTATATATCGGCTCTTTGTTAAATAATGCCGGTTGTGCAGCTTTAATTAATTCGTGATCCAGAATTTCCGATAACCCATGATCCTGATCCTCTGTTTTGAATAAGCTTAATCCATTATCTGGTGCTTTATATAAAATTGCAGAAAGATCAAGGTCTTTTTGTTTCCAGTCTTCCTGAGCTATTGCACGTACTTTTAACGCGTCAGATTGACCAACCATTTCTTCAACGCTTCTGAAACCAAGTTCAGCCATTGTTTCTCTTAACTCCTGAGCCAAGAAATAGAATAGGTTGACTACGTGATCAGCCTCACCTGTAAATAGTTTTCTTAAGTTAGGATCTTGAGTGGCTACACCAACAGGGCAAGTATTTAAGTGGCATTTACGCATCATAATACATCCTGCGGTTACCAGTGCAGCAGTTGCAACACCCCATTCTTCGGCTCCAAGTAAAGTTGCTATAGCAATATCTCTACCTGTTTTTAGCTGTCCGTCTGTTTGTAACACAACCCTGCTACGCAAGCGGTTTTTAACAAGGGTTTGGTGTGCTTCCGCTAATCCAAGTTCCCAAGGTAACCCAGCATGTTGTATTGAGGTTAATGGAGATGCACCAGTACCGCCATCAAATCCCGAAACCAGGATTACATCAGCATGTGCTTTAGCTACCCCGGCAGCAATAGTACCAACACCAGCTTTAGAAACCAGTTTTACGTTGATTCTCGCTTCCCTGTTCGCATTCTTTAGATCGAATATTAACTGTGCTAAATCCTCAATAGAATAAATATCGTGGTGTGGCGGAGGCGAGATCAATCCTACCCCCGGAGTAGCGTGGCGAACTTTTGCAATCCAATCATCTACTTTGTGTCCAGGTAATTGACCACCTTCACCAGGTTTTGCGCCTTGTGCCATTTTAATTTGCAATTCATCTGCGTTAGTAAGGTAGTAACTAGTTACACCAAAACGTGCAGAAGCGATTTGCTTAATTGCAGAACGCATTGAATCGCCATTTTCAAGCACTTCATACCTCAATTCATCTTCACCACCCTCTCCGGTATTGCTTTTTCCACCAATGCGGTTCATTGCAATGGCTAATGTAGAGTGTGCTTCGTGAGAGATGGAACCGAATGACATTGCTCCTGTAGCAAATCTTTTAAAGATATTTTCAACTGGTTCAACCTCCTCTAAAGAAATAGCCGGACGATTGTAACTGAATTCAAATAAACCTCTTATTGTATACGCCTGGTTTGTTTGCTCGTTTACCAGTTTAGAGTATTGTTTGTAAGTGCTGTAATCATTTTTTCTGGTAGCGTTTTGCAACAAGTGGATGGTTTGAGGGTTGAACAAATGCTGCTCACCTTTACGTTTCCATTTGTAGTTACCACCAGTAGGTAATATCGCATCCGGACGGTTAGCCAATTTAAAGATTCTGTTGTGTTTAATCAACGTTTCCTTAGCTATTTCGTCTAAGCCTAATCCACCGATTCTTGAAACAGCTCCGGTAAAGTAGTTATCTACTACGCTCTTATGTAATCCAAGAATTTCGAATATCTGAGCACCATGGTATGATTGTAATGTAGATATACCCATTTTAGAGAATATCTTTAACAAACCATTGTTAACTGCATAGATATAATTCTGGAATAGTTTTTCTTTTTTCTCCTGAAGTTCAGTTTCAAAACCGGCAATAGTTTCTAAAGCCAGATAAGGATTTACTGCAGTTGCACCAAAACCAATTAAGGTTGCAAAATGATGAACTTCCCAAACATCACCAGCTTCAACCACAATACCCACAGCACCTCTGTATCCTTTACGGATTAAGTGATGGTGAACAGCTGAAACAGCTAATAACGAAGGAATGGCAGCATGCTCAGAATCAAGAGCCCTGTCAGAAAGGATAATTACCTGGAAACCATCTTCAACAGCATCAACAGCATAGCGGCAAAGTCTTTCAATACCTTTAGCTAATGCACCTGGGTTGCCGTCGGCTCTGAAATAAGTTTGTAAGGTTTTAGATTGGAATACTCCGGTATCTATACTTCTTAATTTCTCAAGCTCAAGGTTAGTTAATATAGGATGCTTAATGCCTACACAATGACATTGCATTGCATTTTCTTCCAATATATTACCGTTATTACCCATAAAACCGGCTAAACTCATTACCACTTTTTCCCTGATCGGGTCAATTGGCGGGTTAGTAACCTGGGCAAATAATTGCTTAAAGTATGAAGCTAAGTGTTGAGGCTTTTGAGATAGGATAGCCAAAGGAATATCGGTACCCATTGAACCAATTGGTTCTTTGCCATCCTGAGCCATTGGTTTTAAGATTAGATCGATATCTTCTCTGCTATAGCCAAAAACTTGTTGGTATCTAAAAATAGACTCCTGAGAGAGGTTACTAAACACCAATCTTGGATCAGGAAGTTCTTCCAGTCTGATCTGGTATTTATTGATCCAGTCGCCATAAGGTTTGCTGCCACATACCTGTTGTTTAATCTCAGCATCACTAATGATTCTGCCTTGCTCCATATCTACCACAAACATTTTTCCAGGAGTTAATCTTCCTTTTTCAATGATTTTGCTTTGATCAAGAGCTAGTGCACCAGCTTCGGATGCCATAATTACACGGTCATCTTCAGTAATGGCGTATCTTTGCGGACGAAGTCCGTTTCTATCTAATGTAGCACCTATAAGGTTACCATCAGTAAATGAAACTGCTGCCGGTCCATCCCAAGGCTCCATTAAGGTAGCATGGAATTTATAGAAAGCTTGTTTCAATTCATCCATATCGTCATTACCATCCCATGCCTCAGGAATTAACATCATCAGAACATGTGGTAAAGAACGACCAGAGTGAAGTAGTAATTCTACTATGTTATCTAAACATCCCGAATCTGAGTTAGACTCATCAATTACAGGAAGTAAAATATTTAATTCTTCAGGAGTAAAGTAAGAAGAAGCAAAAGATTTCACACTTGCTCTGAACCAGTTAAGGTTACCTTGCAAAGTGTTTATTTCTCCGTTGTGGGCAATGTACCTGAAAGGTTGTGCCAGCCTCCATGAAGGGAAAGTGTTTGTTGCAAAACGCGAGTGAACTAAACCAAAGGCTGAAACCACGCGCTTATCGCTAAGTTCAGTAAAGTAGCTTCTAACTTGCAATGAAGTTAGTTGACCTTTATATACAATTGTTCTTGACGAAAAAGAAGCGATATAAAAATCGCCATTAATACCTTTAACGGTATTGTTAATTGTTTTAGACAGGTAGTTTTTAAACACGTACAGTTTACGTTCAAAATCTGCACCTGCTGCAATTACATGAGGACGGGCAATAAATACCTGCTCCATTTCCGGTTCTACTGATAAGGCCATATCTCCAATACCTTCTGTATTGGTAATTACCTTTCTAAAGCCCAGAACTTCCAGGTTTAGTTTTTCGGCAGCGCGGTAAATAATTTCCCTACATTCTTCTCTTGCCTTTACATCTTTGGGTAGGAATAGCATTCCGACGCCGTAATCTCCAGATTCATTTAAGCTGAATCCGATTTTGAGACACTCGTCATACAGGAATTCATGGGGTATTTGTATCATAATACCAGCCCCATCACCCGTATTGATTTCAGCACCGACAGCTCCGCGGTGATCAAGATTTTCAAGAATGGTTATAGCGTCAGAAATAATTTGCTGCGATTTCCTGCCTTTTATATGGGCAACAAATCCGATACCGCAGGCATCGTGCTCAAAACGCTGGTCATATAACCCTTGGTTATCTTGTTTTGGTTCCATAAGTCTCGTTTAAATATTAGTTTTGGTATAGTGTATTTAGGACACTAAGATACGAATAAAATTCAAGGAATTATAATATTCACATATTTTTTAGAAAAAAAGCAGTACTTGGCAATGAACTGAGCGCTTAATTATCATATTGGTAAATTACATCGTTTTAATTTACAATGTTGGTAATGGTGTTATTTAGAATTATTTTGCATAACAAAATAATTACAATTGGCTTTATACGCTTTAAACGCTATTTTTCCTGTTTTTTGCTGAGGTTTTTTTGATTGTATTATATTCAACTTGTCTCTTTCTCTCGTAAGGTTATTTAAATATAACGGAAATATTAAATTATTTACAAACTCAATCTCTTTAACGTCAATTGATTATCTTTATTTCCTTAAAAAAGTTGAAATATTTAGTGATTTTCCTTTCGTAGATTCAGGTCTTTTGCTACTTTTGTGGCGGGCAAGTCTTTTACGATCAGCTCCTTTTGAACTCCCCCAGGTCGGGAACGAAGCAAGGGTAGAAAGTTGTAGCGATGCGATAAGAGGTGCTTGCCCTTTTTTTACTTTCAATGTAAAAAAAAGGCTCTCCTCTCCTATTTATTCCATCTTTTCTTAAAAGACTTCAATGTAAATACCTAATTTAGGCGTTTATTAATTGACAACTTATAACATTAACCAATTTGCTAAATTAAATAACATGAAATTTTTTATTGACACAGCTAATCTTGATCAAATAAAAGAAGCACAAGATCTTGGTGTTTTAGATGGTGTAACCACTAACCCTAGTCTTATGGCTAAAGAAGGTATTACGGGCGATGCAAACGTAATTGCGCATTACAAGGCAATCTGCGCTATTGTAGATGATAATGTAAGTGCTGAAGTAATATCTACCACTTATGATGAAATTATCAAAGAAGGTGAAGCCTTAGCTAAATTAGATCCAAAGATTGTTGTTAAAGTCCCAATGATTAAAGATGGCGTTAAAGCAATTAAATACCTTTCGTCTAAAGGCATCAGAACCAACTGTACTTTAATTTTTTCTGCCGGACAGGCATTATTAGCTGCTAAAGCTGGTGCATCTTATGTATCTCCGTTTTTAGGTCGTTTAGATGACATCTCTACTGATGGTTTACAATTAATTGAAGATATTAGATTAATATTTGATAACTACGGTTACCCAACTCAAATTTTAGCTGCTTCTATACGCGGTCCATTGCATATTGTAAACTGTGCTAAATTAGGTGCAGATGTAATTACAGGTCCTTTATCTGCAATTACTTCTTTGTTAAAACACCCATTAACTGATAGCGGTTTAGCTCAGTTCCTTGCAGACCACAAAAAAGCTTCAGAAGCAAAATAATATTTCCTTAAATGCATAAAAAAGGCTGGATCATAATTATGATACCAGCTTTTTTTATGCGATTTATTGGCAATGACAGCTATTACTTATCTTTAGCTCTGTCTAATATTCCTGCGCTAAGTGTTTGAAATTCATTCCCTGCAAGCACTTCCTTAACAAGATTATAATCTATCTGTTCATCAGGCAGTATCTCAATACCCTTTACCCCTGCTCCATTTGCAGCTTCAACATCCCTTGGTTTGTCGCCAATCATTACAGAAAGTGCAGGATCAATGTTGTATGTGGCAATAGCTTCTAAAAGCATTCCCGATTTAGGTTTTCTGCATTCGCAATCGCCAGAAACGGTTGGATGATGAGGACAATAGTATGCATGTGTTATCAAGGCATCTTGAGCTTCAAATTTTTGGGCAAGAACTTTATGCATTTCGGCCAGTGTTTCTTCTGTATATCGCTTTTGAGCAATCCCACCTTGATTTGTAATTACAATAAGCAAGTAACCTTCGTCAAATAGTTTTTTTAATGGAGGAATCTGATATTCCAATACTTCAAAATCTTCTAGTTTGGTAATGTAATCGTGGATTTCGTGATTAAGAACGCCATCGCGATCCAAAAAAATAGCTTTATTCATTATTTATAGTTATTCCTCCAGGTATTTTTATACCTTATGGGTTAGTTTAATACCTCAAATATGAGAATATAAAGTTTATTATGGCCAGATATTGTTTGTTTTTATTAAACAAATGACCTTTGGCTATGTTATTAAAAGAGTTGAACATTAAATAAAAATTATTATGCCATACGTTAAAAAAAATGCTGAGAACAGTTCATCGGTTAATATTTTTTTTGAAGATTTAGGGACGGGTAAACCTGTGGTTTTAATCCATGGATGGCCGGTATCGCACGAAATGTGGGAATATCAGGTTAATACACTAGTAAATGCAGGATATAGATGTATAGCATACGATAGACGTGGTTTTGGTCAATCAGACAGACCATGGCATAGTTATGATTATGATACACTTGCAGCCGATTTACACGAGGTAATTACAGCGCTAGACTTAAACGATGTTACCCTTGTAGGATTTTCGATGGGTGGTGGCGAAGTGGTTAGGTATTTAGGTAAATATGGGTCATCCAGAGTTACTAAGGCAGTGTTAATCAGTTCTGTCGTTCCTCTGCTATTAAAAACAGAAGATCATGAAGATGGGGTTCCCCGTGAAGTATTCGATGGTATGATTGCAGGCTTACTAAATGACCGGCCTGCTTTTTTAGCAGAATTTGGGCGGCAATTTTTCAGTGTAGATGGGCAGAACAAGCCAGTTAGCCAGGAAATTCAAAACTGGATGCATCAACTTGCAGTTGTTGCCAGTCCAAGAGCTACCACTGAATGTGTTCGTTCCTTCTCTGAAACTAATTTTAGAACAGATTTAAGTGTAATCACCATTCCTGTATTGATTATTCATGGCAATGACGATAAAATTGTACCTATTAATATTACCAGTGACATAACATCTTCATTGTTGCCCAACTCAGAATATCATGTTATAGAAGGTGCATCACACGGTGTGTTCCTTACGCATAAAGATGAGATTAATAAAATGCTGCTTAATTTTCTATGAAAATAAGTAGCCCTCTACCCTATTGTTTAATCGCAATTTGCCTTTTTTATGGAGATGGGAATATTAATTGAAGGTGAAGAAAAGATTAAATGTAAATAATAAGGCTAGGAATCAGCTTACTATGTGATTTATCGATATATTATTTGCAGAATATATATCGTAATCCTATATTTGCACCACTTTAAAGGGAAACGCTTTAGAGGAAAGTTCCAGATAAGAACTTTGATTCCGTAGCTCAGCTGGTAGAGCATTACACTTTTAATGTAGTGGTCCTGGGTTCGAATCCCAGCGGGATCACAGACGAATGATAAGAAGCGCACTTAGGTGCGCTTCTTTCGTTTAAACTGCTTATTTCTAGCAACTTTTACAAAAAAAGAAGGCCAAAACAAATCAAAGTAAATCTATCCATATGGTGCCCTATTTGGTACCCTGATGATATGATTTAAATTTGGGGTTCCGAATTTCTAAAAAGACTTCTGTGGCGTGAGTTTTAAGAAAATCAATGTGTTTTTCCGGCATAAGCCGGGGAATATTTGATCACTTAAATGCTTGCAAAATGAAAAGCGATGAAAAGCTGTTGATTATGTTTTGGCTGAAAAAGTCGAAATCAACAAAAAGTGGCCTGGCACCACTTTATGCCCGTATTACAATCGAAGGTGAAGATGACGAAATTTCCATTTCCCGAAAAGCACACCCTGATTTCTGGGACACAACTTTAAAACGGGTTGTAGAACCAAGTACAGAAGCAAGGCCATATAAAAAAACTCAAACAAATTCTTACAGGCTGCGTAACCAAAGATTACATTCTGAAAAATCCAATACTGGAATATTGCTGTTCAGGTGGTGAAAAGGATGTTGACCTGTTCTTCAGGCACATACTCACCGGATGCGCTTTCAGCGATAAACCAACCGTAGCATAATCCTGCACTACATGTTCTCCCTTGGCCATTAGTGGCAACTCCACCTGCGTTTCAAGCAAACTTTCTGAGGGCTGGCCTTTAAACAATTCTACCCCCAGACGTACTAAGATCGAACCACTTTATGGAAGATCTAATGAAAATCGCCCTAATACCACTAGAAAACGTAGAAATATGACATCCAAATTAATGAGACAATTATGAAAAATGCTTGAGTATTTTAAATGACACCTCGAGTAAAAGATTATGAGTCTCCTAGTTTAACCACGCTATTTTGAGGAAAGATGTATTTCATTGTTGCTGCTTTTAACTGTTTCAGAGTTTCTGCGTTTGTACCAAATTAAGTTAAACGACGCAGGTAGACAGGGCCTTCTACTGTCCTGGCAGTCTGTAATGTCGATAAGCTTATTTGAGTAATCCCGAATCCATCATTTCAGCTTAATAATCATAAAGTGTAACAGTACTCGTGTCTTTACGATTTGCCATGCGGATTCCTATTTTCAAAACAATTTGAGGCTTGAATGTGAAATCTTTATTTATCGACATTGTTACTTTTTGTTCCACCACTGATGCTGATAAAGGCTTCTAAAGCAGGGGAAAGTGGCACATCTTTTCTGTAGACCAAAATCGTTGTCATAAGGCCCAACTCCTTTGGCAGATGGAATGTTTTTATATTTCTATTACCATAAAACGTACTTATGATTTCTTCTGGCATAACACTAAATCCAATCCCGGATTCAATGAAATTTACAACGCCTTCAATGGAATTCATTACTGTTTTATGATATTGGGCAATACCTTTGCTTACAAGCCAAGAGTCAAGTTTAGCTCTAAAGACGCAGCCTTGATCGAAAACTATTGTTTTAAGCGGATTATTTTTAAGTAGAATATCCAGGTTTTCACAATCTGCTGGAGCAACAATTACGACCTGTTCGTCCTTTATTTTAATTTGTTCAAGCTCAGGAAGGTCAAGAGGAGCAGGAATAAATGCTGCATCTAGTTTATAATTCAACACATCACTGATTAAGCTGGCTCTCATCGCTGATCTAAAATCTAGGTCAACAAAAGGGAATTTAGAAGCAAGTTCATTAACAAGTTCAGGCCCTTTCAGGGTCATCATGGTTTCCAAAAATCCAATTTTAATCTGGCCCTTTACGATGTCGCTTTTACCAATCGACCTTTTTGCCTCATCCAAAATATGGTTGAGTTGCTTGGTATAGCGAATAAGTTTTTCACCTTCCGGAGTTAATTCGACCTTGCGGTTGTTTCTGGTAAAAAGCAGTGCGCCAAACTCCTCTTCCAAATTTTTTATACGGGTAGTTACATTTGACTGAACTGTAAACATTGCTTCAGCAGCCTTTGTAAAACTGCCATAATGCGCAACGGCTTCAAATAAATTAAGGTCATTCGTGTTCATAAATCTTAAATTGAGATACATGGTATCTTTATAAATCATTTTTAAAGATTAAATATCTGGTTTACTTTTGAATAAAAAAAAGGAAAAAATGAAAAAACTAAAAATAGCCTTCACGATCATCCTGACTGGCTTATTAGGGAGAACAGAAATTATGGCACAATCAACCACAGTTAAAACAAGTCCTGCTTTAGAAGTTGGGATTGTTCATCACCGCAAGGTAAATGTAAACGGACTTGGCGTATTTTATAGAGAGTCAGGCCCAGCAGGAGCACCGACAATATTATTATTGCATGGTTACCCAACATCATCACATATGTTCCGCAATCTGATACCGATGTTAAACAAAAAATATCACATTATAGCCCCTGATCTTCCTGGATTTGGAAATACTGATTTGGCAGATCGTACAACTTATACCTATACTTTTGAAAATCTGGCCAAAACAATGCAGGGTTTTATAGATGAATTAGGTTTAAAAAGGTTCGCAATTTATGTATTCGATTATGGTGCGCCAACCGGATTTCGTCTGGCACTTGCAAATCCAGAGAAAATTACGGGGATTATTTCGCAAAATGGCAATGCCTATGTAGAAGGATTGAGTACGGGGTGGAATCCAATTCAGAAATATTGGGAAAATAACACCCAAGAAAATAGAGATGCGCTAAGGGCTTTTTCTACCAAGGAGGGAACGAAATTCCAGTATTTTACTGGCGTTACCGATTCATCGCTTGTAGCCCCCGAAGCTTACATTTTGGATCAGTATTTTCTAGATAGGCCAGAGTCTGCAGAAATTCAGCTTGACCTGTTGAAAGACTATAAAACAAATGTTGATCTGTATCCAACGTTTCAAAAGTATTTTAGAACCAATAAACCAAAATTGCTTGCTGTGTGGGGAAATAAAGATCCATTTTTTCTTCCAGTCGGAGCTGAGGCCTATAAAAAAGATATTCCTAACGCAACAGTAAAATTTTATGATACTGGCCACTTTGCGTTAGAAACCCATGGACAGGAGATAGGAAATGAAATACTGAAGTTTCTCTCCACCCTTCCAAAATAAGATTTTCGGGTGTAATACTGCCTAAATGTGAAGGCTTTGTGCCTAGAATTGGTAGGTTGAAGAGGATGGTTATGCGTATTTTAATCATGGCGGTAGAGAGTCTTGAGAAATCGGAAATACACTGATTAAAGCAAGCCCGGTATAAGCCGAGCTTTTTTCAAATACAAATAAATCAAATGAAGTGATGGAAATTAAAAACCCTGTACCACCGTTTAGCTACGATTCCGCGGTGAAGAAAGTTATGCTTGCAGAGCGCGCATGGAATAGCCGCAATCCTGAAGTAGTATGCATGGCTTATACCCTTAATACAGAATGGCGCAATCGGTCGGAATTTATATCGGGCCGTGAAGAAGTCAAACTATTTTTAGCAAACAAATGGGAGAATGAACTTGACTACAAGCTTAAAAAAGAACTTTGGGCATTTACTAACAACCGTATAGCAGTTCGCTTTGAATATGAATGGCATGACCATCAAGGGCAATGGTTCCGCAGCTTTGGTAATGAGCTTTGGGAATTTGATAAATGCGGGCTAATGGAGAAACGGTTCGCAAGCATTAATGATCTGGCCATTGATGAAAAAGATCGAATTCTATAAATAGATTAACACTAATGTTTAAAAGGCGCTAGTATATTGTTAGCGCCTTGCCAGTTTCATATCAAACTAATGATCCGAGATAACCATTTTTGATAATGCTTTGTTCTTAGGTAAAAATATTTAAAAAACGGAATTCCATAGCTGCCCGGTTTATTTTTGTATAACCAAAATGGATAAATGCCAAAAGTAATATCATTGTTCTCACATCATACACATATTAGGCACACTTTCTTCACAAAAAGGTACCTGTTTGTAGATTTGATATGAAGGAGGTGTGAATAAGGTGTGAAGAAAACATAATCTTTAGGGATACGAAAGGGCATCATTATTGAAGCGACTTCATTACACACAAATAAACACACATGAAAAAAATAATTTTAATCTGTCTGGCAGCAATAGCTTTAGGCTGCAAGAGCATGTCATATCAAGAATCGTCAATTAAGATCGGTATGTCAGAAAATGAATTCAAGCAAGCTAACCGCTCTGCAGAATTGATGTCGCTCGATAATAATGGGACAAGTATTTATCGCATTATCTCCAGAGGAGTGGTTATAGCCAATGCTGAACCTTATTCATTCTTTTATTTCCATGAGGGTAAGTTGACGCGTTACGTAAAATCAGATCGTATGGATGATCATAAATTTATTTGGTAAAGCAGAATATAAGCAAAGCGCAGGTGGTTTAAATAATAGAAGTAATATTATTAATTTCGCTGGCTAAATAAACAAGGGTGCAGAAGGCTCTGAATACTTTAAACAATTACAACAAACATAAATGGAAGAGAACGATTTTGTATCGATATGGCTGGAAGAAAGCGGAAACCCTGCTATAGAGGAATTAACGCAGCTGAATCTGGACACTGCCAGTAAAGCCGCAAAAACGTTAGCAGATAAAGGTCTTTCAGCAAATGATCTTGCTGTTTCCCTGGACATCAATCCAGACGAAATCAAAAGGTGGCTGATGGGTAGACATTCTTTCAGTATAAAGATTATAAAGGAAATCTCTGCTACGCTATGAACAAATGCTAATTCTATTGAAAATTGGTAAGTTTGAAAATGAATATGCTTATTGAGACTGAACGGCTTTATTTTAGAGAATTATTAGAAACTGATGCTGAAGGTTTATTTAGTTTAGATTCCGATCCTGAAGTACATCAGTATCTAGGGAAAAATCCCATTAAAACTATCGGGCAGGCCAAAGATGTTATAAAATTCATTAGACAACAGTATGTTGACAACGGAGTGGGACGTTTAGCAATAATTGAAAAAGAATCAAATAATTTTGTAGGATGGGGTGGTTTTAAATTAGTCACTGATTTAACTAATGGACATAAAGACTATCATGATTTAGGATATAGATTTATAAAGAATTTTTGGGGGAAGGGTTACGCCACCGAATCTTCAAAAGCAGCAGTGGAATATGGTTTTAGTGATCTTAAACTCCCTGCAATTTATGCTATTGCTGATGTAGATAATTTGCAATCCCAAAAAGTTCTAAAAAAATGTGGTTTTATGGAAAAAGAGATATTTAGTTATGATCTTGTCTCACATTACTGGTATGAACTTTTTGATCATATGTAGTATATTTATACGCTATGCATATTCAATTGTATGATGTTATTCCGAATCTGCGGCCTTACATTAAGCTGATATGTACTATGGACTGTGATGGAGACACAGATACAAACCATATACGGGTGCTGCCCGATACCTGTGTTGAGTTGTTTGTGAACTACACCAGTACGCCGGTAGCAATCATTAGCGATGAACTGCATAAGCGTAGCATTATTAGCTTTCGCATGAGCCGTCCTATGGATGTTCAGATGCGCAAAGGGGCTGGTTGCCTCGCCATTTGTTTCTATCCCGGCATGGCGTATAAGTTCTTTCAAGTACCCATGCATACATTAACCGACACTACAGCACCCTTATCGGATATATGGAATGACCTGACCGATGAAATAGAGGATGAACTAGCTTGTGCCTGTGACAATGAAACACGTGTATGTATAGTGCAAAATTATTTACTTCAACAATTAGCCTCAGCCAAAAACGATTTGCAGGTGGCCTATTGCCTGCAACAGGTGCAACTTTCCGGTGGCTTAATGTCTGTAAGTAAGCTTACAAATGATGCCGGTATTAGCCAGCGCCATCTTTTACGAAAATTTCAGCAGTGTATCGGCCTATCGCCCAAAGAATATTTGCGTGTGTATCGGTTCATACAATCACTTCACTATATAAAAAAATATCCGTTCCTCTCACTTACGGAAATAGCTTATAAAAGCGGTTATTATGACCAGGCTCATTTTAATCGCGACTATAAAACTTATACTGGCTATGCTCCTGGTGAGTTGACTCACACCCAGCATGTTCTTTATTAATGTCCGTTTTGTACAATTTGAGGTAATTTAATGTTTGCAATTTTGCAGTACAAAAACATTGAAGATATGAGAAAACTAATATTAGGATTAGCAATAACATTGGATGGATACATTGAAGGGCCTAACGGTGAATATGATTGGTGCTTTACGGATCAGGACTATGGCTTAAACGAATTCTTTGACCGTATAGATGCCATCTTTATTGGTCGCAAAAGTTATGAGATAGCGCAACAGTATGCTGATAGCAATAACGGAGAAATAGTTCCCGGAATGCCTGTGTTGACAGAATATGTGTTTTCTAAAACATTTAAAACAGTAAAAGAAGGTGCCGTAATTATATCTCGCGATAGTATTGCTGAAGCGCGAAGGATAAAAGAACAACCAGGCAAAGACATATGGCTATATGGTGGTGCTGAGCTTACCGATGCCTTGATGAAAGAAGGCCTTGTAGATGAATTATGGTTGTCGGTACATCCCATACTTCTTGGTGATGGAAAAGCCCTGTTCCGCAAGCAAGATGATCGAACCAAACTCACTCTTCTGAAAAGTAAGACTTACGAAAGTGGTTTGGTATCGCTTACTTATGGCATCAATAATGAGTCATTTGTTTGATAATGAGCAGATTGATCTAATCATTAGATGGCCTTTAGAATCCCCTTAATCCATATCCTCGCCAGCTCTTTTGATCCTTCTGCATTTGGATGCAAATAGAACGTGCCTTTTTTTCCTTGTTCTGGTTTAAACAACGTAGTATGATTCTTTTTGAAAAAATCAAAGCCAGATTTATCACCTGCAAATATGCGTTTGGGAGCTAATTTGGTGTACTTTTTAACCAGGTTATCTATTTTCGGAAAATAGCTTTCTAATCTGTTCAAACCTTCTTCTAAATAAGCGGCATTGTTTTGAGTATTAGTGCTATACCAAAGTGGATACTGAACTATAAACTTAGCCTTTGGGTACTGATTTAATAAACTATCTATCAATCTGGAAATATTTTGATCGTATTGTTCAGCAGAGATGGGTGATCCGTGGGGTCCAAATATGGCGCTGTCATTAGTTCCTAACATAATAGAAAACAAAAGCGTGGCCGAGGCATCCTTATTTAACGCGTTTGCAGCTTCGATAACCTTCGGGAAGTCAGTATTAGTGGCTGGTAAAAAATCAAGGCTGGTATGCCCGCTAAAGCCCATATTTACAATATTAACAGATGTAAATTGCGCTGTTGAGGTCAGTGTTTGCTGCACAATAAGTGGCGTTGCTTCTACCGATGGCTGGTTTAATGCACCTCCCTCAGTTATACTATCTCCTATAAAAACAATATTCAGTTTAGTTTTTTTTACTGAAGAAAAGGAGGTTAGCAATAATACAGAAACCACCATCAAAAATTTGGATATCAGCTTAGCCACAGGGAAACTCTTCATGATTCTTTTTTTTCATGAAGATAAACAATTGATCCAGTTTATAAACCCTACATTACCAAAATGAGTTAAAGCAAATCAACATGTTCTTGTTCGATCAGTTTTCCAATTTCATTCACGTATGACTGATCTATCCATCCCCTTGTTTCCCAGGTAATACCCAGTTCATGGACCAGGGCATGTAGAATAGCAAATTTATTTGAACCTTTAAAAACTTTATAGATGCCATCCTCTTGAGGATAGACGGTAAGCTTAACTCCGTGGAGTTCGATAGCAAAGGGATCCCTGTAAACTAATTTCATTCTTATTATTTAATATCAAAGCAACAGTAACAGCTCAAAATTGTTTGGTTTTAATTTACCACTACATTATAATTTGGATCTTCCAAAATATTAACATCAATTACTGTCTGGGCATTTTTAAGTAAAGTCCTGCAATCCTCACTGAGATGCTGCAGGCGTAATTTTTTTCCTTCCAGGTTATAACGTTCAGTTAGTTTATTTAGTGCCTCTATGCCGCTCATATCTGCTACTCTACTTTCTTTAAAATCTATGATAACCTCCTGCGGGTCTCCGCTGACATCAAACTTCTCATTAAAAGCGGCTACAGATCCGAAAAATAAAGGGCCAAATATTTCATAATGTTTAACCCCCAGTTCATCTATATATTTCTTTGCACGGATTCGTTTTGCGCTTTCCCATGCAAATACTAGCGCTGATAGGATCACCCCTATCAGTACTGCAAGTGCCAGATTATGAAGCCAGATGGTAATTACCGCTACTAGAATACCGATAAAGATATCTTGCTTTGGCATTTTGTTGATGATGCGGAAGCTAACCCATTCAAATGTACCTACGGCAACCATAATCATTACCCCTGTTAACGCAGCCATTGGAACACGGTCAATAATGGGTGCACCGAAAAGTATAATGATAAGTATGGTTAATGAAGCAATGATTCCAGATAATCTTGCTCTGGCACCAGCCGATAAATTAACCAGCGTTTGAGCAATCATTGGGCACCCTCCCATTCCAAAGAAAAAACCATTTGCAATATTGGCGGTACCCTGGGCAATAGATTCTCTATTGCCATTGCCTTTTGTGCTGGTAATCTCATCAACCAAATTGAGCGTCAGCAAACCTTCGGTTAAACCCACACCGGCCATAATTAAGGCATATGGAAAAATAACCTGTAAAGTCTTAAACTCAAAGGGTATCGCTGGTATGTGAAATGGAGGAAATCCACCGCTAACCGAGGCAATATCCCTTACCGTTTTTGTATCGATATTGAATCCGAAAACTAGTAGAAAAACAACTATTATAGCGATTAGTGATGGGGGGACAGCTTTGGTTATTTTTGGCAAAATCACCACTATTGCTATAGTAAGCAGCACTAAACCACCCATAATAAGCAATGGAGTACCACTGAGCCAGGCCGATTCGCCGTTCACAACAGTTTTAAATTGTTCCAGCTGCGCCATAAAAATGATAACAGCCAGACCATTGACAAACCCATACATTACCGGTTGAGGTACCAATCTTATAAATTTTCCCAGTTTAAATAGACCTACCCCTATCTGAATCATACCCGCTAATGCAATAGCGGCAAAAACATATTCAATTCCATTGGATTTCATTAAAGCAATCAGAACTATTGCCGTAGCCCCCGCACCACCAGAAATCAGGCCCGGCCGGCCACCAAGAATAGAGGTAATCAATCCCATAATAAAAGCGGCATATAAACCTGCCAATGGAGGAAATCCGGCAAGGATGGCAAAGGATAAAGATTCAGGCATCATTGTCATGGCAACTGTCAGGCCTGCCAGGATTTCATTTTTGTAATTGACCGTTTGCGAAAAGTCAAAAAAGCGATTACGAGAAAACATATGTAAGGTTGATGCTTCGAAAGTACGAATAAAAAGTAGAAAAAATACTTGATCTATGCATTATTAAGGTATATATCTATAAATTTAATCAAATGATTAAATTATTTGATTAAGTCAAATAATTACGCTTATATTTGTAGTACTTAAGACATTACAAGATAAAGATGAGTAAGAAAACAAAGATAGAAGCCGACAGTAGTACCGAAGAAAAGATTAAAGCAGCAGCAAATATTGTTTTTACAAAAAAAGGCTACTCGGGTACTCGTACAAGGGATATTGCTGAGCAGGCCGGTATAAACCTTGCATTGCTGAATTACTATTTCAGAAGTAAAGAGAAGCTGTTTGATATTGTAATGATGGAGAACATACAGCAGTTTTTAATGGGAATAAGAGGATTATTGAATAATGAGGCATTTAGCCTAACAGAAAAGGTTTCACTGGTTGCCGAAAATTATATCAATTTATTAAGAGCACAACCAGACATGCCATTATTCATTTTAAGTGAAATAAAAGCTAATCCCGAAAAACTGGCCACAAATATGAATGTTAAAGAGATTCTGCTTAAATCTCATTTTTATCAGCAGTTAAACCAATCCCTAAATGGTAAAGCTAATCCCCTGCATTTTATTATAAACATTATCAGTTTAACGGTTTTCCCTTTTGTAGCCAGTCCCCTACTTAAAATTATAGGAGAATTAAAACAAGAAGATTTTGATAAAATGGTTGAGGAAAGAAAAAAAATGATTCCTGTTTGGATTGATGCAATGCTAAAAACCCATTAAAATTTTTTATTCCCAGATTAATCAAATGATTAAAACAAATAAATAAACAATAGAAATGAAATCTATATTTTTCACCACCATCATTTGTTTTGTGTTTTATCAAACGAATGCGCAAAGCCAGGAAAAGCTTTCAATTGAAGAATGCTACACCCTGACCCGCCAGAATTATCCATTGGTAAGGCAGTCGGAATTGATTTCAAAAACTGCAGCCTACTCTATTGAAAACGCAGCAAAGGGATATCTGCCGCAATTTAATATCAGCGGGCAGGTAACTTACCAGTCGGATGTAACAAAGATCCCAATTCAAATTCCTGGAATGAACATTCCTCAACTCAGTAAAGACCAGTATCGTTTAAGCGCAGAAGGAACTCAGGTCCTGTTTGATGGTGGCGTGATCAGCCGACAAAAAGAAGCTATTGACATCAATGCCTCGGTTGAAACTCAGAAACTTGAGGTCGAACTGTACAAATTGAAAGAACGGATAAATCAGTTGTTCTTTGGCATACTGTTAATAGATGCCCAATTAAAACAAAATGAATTACTTCAAAAAGATATTCGCCTTGGCATAGATCGCGCAAAAGCTACCATAGCTAATGGAACAGCCTTTAAAAGCAGTTTGAATATCCTTAAGGCCGAATTACTCAAAGTAAACCAAAAAAGTATCGAGCAGAAGTTTACACGCAAAGGATACATAGAGGTGCTGAGCTTATTTATTCATAAAACCCTTACAGAAGATGTTGAACTGCAAAAACCTGTACAACCTGTAATGCAAGCTGAAATCCGCCGGCCAGAGCTTCGCCTTTATGAACAGCAAGGCAAAAGTCTGGGGGTAAAACAACAAGCTATAGTAGCCCGGAACCTGCCTAAATTTAATTTGTTTTTGCAGGGAGGCGTAGGCAGACCAGCACTAAATATGCTGAACAACGAAGCCGAACCTTTTGCCATAGGCGGACTTAGAATGAGCTGGCCCCTCTCTGGTTTTTATACCAGCAAAAAAGAAAAGGCAATAATAGACATTAACAGAAAAGAGATTGATCTGCAAAAAGAAAGCTTTTTACTGAACACGAATTTTGCGATTAAACAGCAGGAATCAGAAATTGATAAGCAAACAAACCTGTTGAGCTCAGATGATGAGATTATTGCGTTGCGGGCAAGTATAAAGGAAACATCGGCCGCACAATTGGAAAACGGAGTAATCAATACCAGCGATTATTTACGTGAGGTAAACGCCGAAGATCAGGCCAGACAAAGCAAAATCATGCACCAGATACAACTACTTATGGCACAGCACAATAAACAAACCGCCACTGGCAATTAACTTTAAAGCAAACTAATCATGAAGAAAATAGCATCTGCAATAACTACCGCTTTGTTTTTGATGTCTTGTGGGCAAAAGGAACAGACCTACGATGCTTCGGGCACCTTCGAAGCTATAGAAACCATCGTATCTGCCCAGGCAACCGGAACCATTGAGGCCCTGAATCTTGTGGAGGGACAGGTACTTAAGGCAGGGGAAACGATAGGTTATATTGATACTACTCAACTATACTTAAAAAAGAAACAACTGGAAGCCCAGATCACTGCTGTATTAGGTAAAAAGCCAGATGTGCCTGCTCAGATAGCCGCATACCAGGAACAGCTAAAGCAGGCAAACAGAGAGCAGCAAAGAATTACCAACCTGTTAAAGGCCGATGCAGCCACACCAAAACAACTGGACGACGCCAATGCCCAGATTGCCATCATTAAAAAACAGATAGCTGCTCAGAAATCTAGCCTGAATATTACCTCGACCAGTTTAAATCAGGAAACACTTCCGTTGAATGTGCAGATTGATCAATTAAACGATCAACTTTTAAAGAGTAAAGTTGTAAACGAGACAGCAGGCACTGTACTGGTCAAATACGCTGAAGTAAATGAAATGGCTACAATAGGTAAACCTCTATACAAGGTCAGCGATTTGTCGTCCATCATTTTAAGGGCCTACATTACTGGCAATCAGTTGCCAACTGTTAAACTTGGGCAAAAAGTTGAGGTATTGGTTGATGCAGCAGCCGGAAAATATAAAACTTACGAGGGTATTCTAGAATGGATTAGCGATAAAGCTGAATTTACTCCTAAAACCATACAGACCAAAAATGAGCGGGCAAATCTGGTATATGCAGTTAAGATAAAGGTGAAAAATGACGGCTACTTAAAAATAGGCATGTATGGAGAGATCATTTTATCTAAAAAAATATGAGCAGCGACTTTGCCATCGAACTAAACGAGCTCCGTAAAACCTACGGTAAAGAGCAGCTAGTTGCTGTCGATGATGTTTCTTTCCATGTAAATAAGGGAGAACTGTTTGGCCTTATTGGTCCGGATGGTGCAGGTAAAACGAGCATTTTCAGGATGTTGACTACCCTACTACTTCCTGAAAAAGGAACGGCAAAGGTAGACGGCTATGATATAGTTGCCGACTATAAACAGATTAGAAAGACTGTTGGTTATATGCCTGGCAAATTTTCACTTTACCCAGACCTGACTATAGAAGAAAACCTTCGCTTTTTTGCTACTGTATTTGGCACCACCATCGCTCAGAATTATCATTTGATAGAAGATATCTACGTCCAGATCGAACCCTTTAAAAACAGAAGGGCGGGGAAACTCTCCGGAGGAATGAAACAAAAACTAGCATTATGTTGTGCCCTTATCCACAGACCAACTGTGCTGTTTCTGGATGAGCCAACAACTGGAGTGGATCCGGTGTCGAGAAAAGAATTTTGGGAGATGCTGAAAAGACTTAAAGCACAAGATATTACCATTCTGGTATCAACCCCGTATATGGACGAGGCTACATTGTGCGACCGCATCGCCCTGATACAGAATGGGAAAATATTATCCATCAACACCCCTCAGAATATGATACAACAATATCCTGAGCAACTATACGCAATCAAAGCAGATCAGATGTATGAATTGATTAAAGCACTTAGCAAATACCCTGAGGTCATGGATTGCTATGCCTTTGGCGAATATGCTCATGTTTCCTTTAAAGGACCTTTTGAGGATAATAAGCTTAAGGTCTACTTAAAAGCAGAAGGCTTAGCTCAGGTCGAAATTAAACCTGTACCACCAACTATTGAAGATTATTTCATCAAACTATTGAAAAATTAGCTATGGAATATGTTATAAAAACGGATAAACTGACCAAACGTTTTGGGGATTTTACAGCAACAAATGAAATTACTTTTGAAGTAGAAAAGGGTGAAATATTTGGTTTTCTTGGCGCTAACGGCGCAGGTAAAACAACTGCCATGCGCATGTTATGTGGCTTATCTATACCCAGTTCCGGTACAGCCACAGTAGCAGGTTTTGATGTGTACAAGCAAACAGAAGAAATTAAAAGAAACATAGGCTACATGAGTCAGCGGTTCTCTTTGTATGAAGATCTCACAGTGCAGGAAAACATCAGGTTCTTTGGAGGAATATATGGGTTAAGCAATCGGGAAATTAAAACTAAAAGCGAAGATTTATTGGAACAGCTTGGACTCAAAAATGAGGCTAAAAAATTAGTAGACTCCCTGCCACTGGGTTGGAAACAGAAGCTTTCCTTTTCGGTTGCAGTTTTACACCAACCAAAAATTGTATTTCTGGATGAACCTACCGGAGGAGTTGATCCGGTAACAAGAAGACAATTCTGGGACCTGATCTACGAGGCATCTGCAAAAGGAATTACCGTTTTTGTAACCACCCATTATATGGATGAAGCAGAGTATTGTAACCGCATATCCATTATGGTAGATGGAAAAATAGAAGCACTTGATACCCCGGCTAATTTGAAAAATCAATTTAAAGCAAGCTCAATGGACCAGGTTTTTTATCAGCTGGCAAGAGGTGCAAAACGTAGCGATTAGAATAATAAGGCAATGGAACAGTTTATCAACTTTGTAAAAAAGGAATTTGCCCACGTTTGGAGGGACAAAAAGACCTTGCTCATTCTATTTGGAATGCCGGTTATCCAGATTCTTATTTTCGGGTTTGCACTTACCAATGAGGTCAAAAACGCTGAGCTCATTGTTATGGACCAGGCCAAAGACCAGGCCTCACAACAAATCATCAGCAGAATAGCTGCCAGCAGGTATTTCGATATTCAAAGCAGCGTGATGAACAATGAGCAAATGGAAGCGGCATTTAAGAAAGGAAAAATTAAGATGGCCATAGTTTTTCCGGCAGGATTTAATGAAGCCCTACTCCATCAGCGCAAGGCACAGATCCAGATTCTTGCCGATGCTTCTGATCCTAATACCGCCAGTATGCTAACAAATTATGTTTCTTCAATTATTCAGGACTATCAAAATTCAATTGATAAAACAGCAGCCATACCCTACTTGATAGTTCCCGAAGTGAGGATGTTTTACAATCCGCAATTAAAGGGTGCACCTAATTTTGTTCCAGGTGTAATGGCCCTTGTACTGATGTTGGTGTGCGTAATGATGACGGCTATTTCAATTGTAAAAGAAAAAGAAACAGGAACCATGGAAATTTTATTGGTTTCGCCGTTTAGTCCGCTTCTGGTTATCCTTTCTAAAGCAGTACCATACCTTATTCTGTCGCTTATAAATGTAGCTTCCATCCTACTGTTGAGTGTTTATGTGCTCGATTTGCCGGTTAACGGAAGTGTGGTTCTGCTTTTTGCAGAAAGCACACTGTTTATCATCACCTGCCTAAGTCTGGGTATATTCATCTCTGTAAAAACAGATTCGCAGCAAATGGCCATGTTAATATCCCTGATGGGGATGTTTTTACCAACTGTCTTATTTAGTGGGTTCATGTTTCCAATAGAAAACATGCCCTATCCATTACAGATCATTTCGAATCTGGTTCCGGCAAAATGGTTCTATTTAGTTGTAAAGTCCATCATGATCAAAGGATTGGGGTTTTCGGCCATTTGGAAAGAAACATTAATTCTGGGTGGTATTACCGTTGTTTTATTAGTAGTGAGTTTAAAAAGTTTTAAAATCAGACTGGCATGAGAACGATCCGTTTTTTACTCGAAAAAGAATTCAGACAAATATTTCGCAACAAGGCTATCCTGTTATTGATTATCGTAATGCCGGTTATGCAACTGATAATTCTGCCGCTTGCTGCAAATTATGAAGTAAAAAACATCAATCTTTCTGTGGTAGATCATGATCATTCCAGCTATTCCCAAAAGCTGATCTCTAAAGTTACCGCCTCTGGTTATTTTAAACTTACTGGATATAATGCCTCTTTTAAGGAAGGAATGAAACTGATTGAAGGCGATAAGGCCGACCTGATTCTGGAAATTCCACATGGATTTGAGCGCAACCTTGTCCGCGAAAACCATCAACAGCTATTTATTGCCGTAAATGCCATAAACGGTGTAAAGGCAAATCTTGGAGGAGCGTATCTTGGTGCTATCATAAGAGATTTTAATAACGACATAAGGCTGCATTTGCTGCCGGTTTCAAAGTTTAACGGAGCTGCGGTCATCGAGATCAGCTCATCCAACCTGTTTAACCCTTTAATGAAATACAAATTTTTTATGGTCCCCGGTATTTTAGCCATATTGGTTACCATGATTGGGGGCTTTCTGTCGGCGCTGAACATTGTAAAAGAAAAAGAGTTTGGTACTATTGAACAGATCAATGTAAGCCCAATAAGGAAACACCATTTTATATTGGGAAAACTCATCCCCTTTTGGGTACTTGGAAATGTGGTGTTCACACTGGGGCTGCTGGTATCGTGGTTAATTTATGGTATTGTGCCTCTCGGAAATTTACTGGTATTGTATCTCTTTGCATCTGTGTTCTTGCTGGCCATTTTAGGTTTCGGTCTATTGATTTCAACCTTTTGTGATACCCAGCAGCAAGCCATGTTTATTATGTTTTTTTTCATGATGATCTTTATTCTGATGGGAGGCTTATTCACCTCTATAGACAGTATGCCCGATTGGGCAAAAACAGTTTCGCGGCTCAATCCGGTTAGTTACCTGATAGAGGTAATGCGAATGGTAATTCTTAAAGGAAGCGGGTTAAGAGACATATTGCCTCAACTAGGCACGGTTGGTGTTTTTGCCATTGTGCTGAATACCTGGGCGGTATGGAACTATAAGAAAAGGAACTAAATGAATGATTAAAAAAATGTTTAAACAAATACATGCCTGTTTTGTTCAGCTAGCATGATGTCATCATCCTTTAAATATGGTTTTCTTTAAACACTTTTTATGAATACTCACGAATATTGGCTGTTTATACTGGCAATTCCTGTGGCCTGCATCTCCTGGACGGTAACAAAGGAAGAAGTCTTTAGGGAGATTAGGGAGTACTTTGTTGAAAAATCAAAAACAGCTAATCATATTCTGATAAGAAAGCTGTTTTACATGCTCACCTGTGAGTATTGTTTTAGTCATTATGTGACGCTTTTTTTGCTTATTCTTACTAAGTATACGCTGCTGTATTCAGGGTTCACCGGTTACCTTATATCCGGATTTTCTATAGTTTGGGTTGCTAACATCTATATGAGCTTGTATAACCTGATCCGTGTTGACCTCAAAAAAGAAAAAATAATTGCCCAAAAAGAAGCAGACAGCGTTAAAGAATCATATCAGGTACGGGACCAAATCTGATCAGACACAAAATATTATCGCATTTTTTTTTTCACGGTTTTAAATAAAATTGTTTGATATTTGCGCCAAATTTTTTTAAGAAGAGGTATATAACCCATTCCTATCGTCGGGATGACGGGAGCGTTTTCGAGATCAAGAAACACAGCGAAATAGTATTGCGATACACCTTCTTTTGTGAAACAAAAACATTTAACAATGCAAAACACCCAATAATGCCAAACCTGATTGATGAAAACTCCGTATTCTGCCCTTTCGAGGAATCTGCAGAAATCAACCTGCTGGCCGGTGGACTTAGTTTCTCTTTAAAAGGTGAATTACATCCGCTTTGCCTTTTGGCAGCAAGTAAACTGCAGTTTCATTTAGCACATCAGAAGGAATGGATACACAATTTTGGTTTGCTTAGCGGTGCCGAAGGAATGGTAATTGGAAAGATGTTTGGTATATTAATAGTTAGAACTGAGGAAGGCAAACTAGGATATCTGGCTGCCTTTTCAGGTAAACTAGCCGGCAGAAATCATCATGCTAAATTTGTGCCGCCAATATTTGATGGTCTGGAACCTGGTGGCTTTGTAAATGCAGGGATGGAAAAACTTACTCAGATTAACGAGAAAATCAGTTACCTGGAATCATTTAAAGACGAGACTCATATCAAAGAAATCCAGCTTTTAAAAGCGCTAAGAAAAGGCCATTCTAATGCATTACAAAGTAGAATTTTTGAGCAATACCATTTTTTAAACAGAGCTGGTGAATCCAAGAGCTTAATTAAAGCTTTTGCGCATACCCCTTCTGGAAAACCGCCAGCGGGTGCCGGGGAGTGCGCTGCGCCTAAATTATTACAATATGCTTTTGCCAATGGAATGGAACCACTTGCTTTGGCAGAATTTTGGTGGGGGTTGTCTCCTAAATCGGCAAATTGGAAACACGGGCACTTTTATGCCCCATGTATCGAAAAATGTGGACCAATACTGGCCCATATGCTTAATTAATAGATACGTTGCTTATTTTTCGTTCTTAGCAAAACATAATAGAACAGAAATGTTTCTGCATCTTTGTATTGTTTGTTTTTATCACATTTAAATAAAAAGAAAATTAAAAGTTCATTAAAGATAAAGATAGTATTGCTGACCTCATTTATTGGCGTTCAGGCTTATAGTTATGGACAAATTAAACCTTTGTCTGATTCACTTAAAACCGACACGACAATAAAACAATACGATATTGGCGATTTAGGTCGCAGTATTTTTAGTCCGGGTAAACCACCCCAGCCAGCTCAAAATAAATCGGGCATTACTCCTATGCCCAGCATTGCCTACAATCCTAGTATAGGTGCTCAAATTGGACTTAAAGCAGTTGTAGGTAAGGTATTGGGGCAAGAACCTAATACATTAATGTCGGTAGCTGCAACATCAGCTTCTATTACAACCAAGGGGATTATTTATTTTTACCTGAGTCACAATGTTTACACGCCGGCTAACAGGTGGAACTTACAAGGAAGTTTGGTTGCCGCCAAAACCGTTACTCCTGATTTTGGATTAGGGATTGGCAAGGTCTCAACCGGAACTGAGCAGGAACTGATATTGTCTAATCCTGAGCGTAAAGGTTATGCAATTCATGGCGAATATTATAATTTCAGGGAAAAGGTATATAAGCAAATTATAGATCGCCTTTTTATAGGAGCTGGTGCATCATTTGAAATCCGCAGAAAACTAGAAGATCCAAACAATCCAAATGGCTCAACGCCGTATCATATTTATAATCAGATACATGGTTTTGATAAAGATCATTACATGGCTAATGGATTTTTATTAAACTTACAGTACACCACACGGGATAATCAGAACCGTGCCTATAAAGGGATATATGCAGACGTTGGGATTCGTGCAAATCAAAGCTGGATAGGAAGCACAAAAAATGCGGTACAGGTAACAACAGATTTTAGAAAATACTGGAGCCTTTCGGCCAGAAATCCGGAACATGTAATTGCATTCTGGAATTGGGGAGCTTATTTAGTAAGCGGTACACTACCCTATCTGGAACTTCCAGGAACTGGAAAAGATGCAAATTTTAGAAGTGGCAGAGGATATACAATCGGTTATTTTAAAGGCACTCAGTATTGCTATTCAGAGATAGAATACCGCTTTCCTATCACAAGGAACGATTTTATAAGTGGGGTTACTTTCATTAATATTCAAACTGCCAATGACCTATCTGGTACAAAGCTGTTTCAACAATGGCAACCCGCTGGTGGGGCTGGTTTGCGTGTATTGTTTAATAAGGCCACACGAACCAATCTATGTTTAGATTACGCATTTGGTAATTTTGGTGCAAAGGGATTTTTTCTGGGTTTAAACGAGGTATTTTAATAAAGGCGTCTTTTAGACACCTTTATTCTGATCCTATTTAGCTGGAGTAATCACTATCTTTTTAAATTCAATTGGGCCATGATCTCCCTGGATATAGATTGGTCCCGGTTCACCTTCATTGCTATCTAATGCACCACCGGTAATTCCCGGGATTTCCTGATTGGTGATCACAGTTTTTCCATTGACAACTACTGTAACCATTCTGCCGATTAAAGTAATATCAAAAGTTTGCCAAGTATTAGGCCCTAATGCATTGATCTCGCTAGGTGTTAGGAATCCGTAAATGCCACTAAACAGCACGCTTGATGGATGTTGATCTTTTGAGCTATCTTCTATTTGAACCTCATGTCTGCCTCTTAAATACACACCGCTATTGCTTCCTTTTTGGTATCTAAATTCAACATGCAATTTAAAGTCAGTAAATTTTTGATCAGAAATTAGGTTAGCACCTGATTTTGGGCTGGTTAAAACACCATCTTTTACTATCCATTGGTTTTCTCCCATTGCTTTCCAACCGGCTAAATCTTTCCCGTTAAACAGGTTAATGGTTTTACCCCAAACCGGAGCAGCGATTCTCTTTAAATATGGAGCCTTTACTCCTTTCCAATTGTATTTTTTGCCTTCGTTTGTGGTAATTGTTCCTTGAATTGCGTCCCCAGTTACTTCACCTTCAATAACAAAATCCTGACCACCATCTTCCCATTGAGGAGGAATGGTGAAACTGAACTTGCCATTGTCGAAATTTACCTTTGCTACCGGACGAGCGCTTCCGCTAGGACCAACATAATAGCCTACCAATGTTTTTAAGCCTGATAGTTTTACTTCTAACCACGATGGTGCTGCTTTTCCGTTTTCATCAATAGTGATATCCCAACGGCCAATTAAATCTTTAGAACTTACTTCTGTTTGAACGCTAACAGGCATATTTTTTCCTGACGCTAAAAGAGATTCAGCAGAACCCAGCATCAACAAACAACTCATACCAAATACAAAGAGATTTTTACGCATAATTTTCTTTTAATAACATTAATACTATTTATTTTAAAGTTAGCTGAAAAAATTAAGCTTTTAAAACATGGTGATTATTCCTGTATAAACTCATGGCTTAGCCAGAAAGCAAGAATCGGGTTGAATGTGTTTGATTTTACCAATTACTTTGTCTTTAAATACTGAAATATGAAGTCGATAAGTGAACGAATAGCTGGAGTTAACTGGCCTAAAATAAGAGTTGAGCTGCATGATAAAGGCTTTGTTGTGATAAAAAATATACTTGCAAAAGCGGAATGCGCAGAATTGATTGATGATTTCAATGCTGATAATACCTATCGGAAAACGGTAAATATGGAACGTTATCGATTTGGATTAGGAGAGTACAAATATTTCAGTTACCCATTGCCTGCAATTATAACTGAATTACGGGAGAACATATATCCGCAAATTGCCCCTGTTGCCAATAGCTGGATGGAAGAATTAAAATTAAATACCCATTTCCCCTCTGCCCATCAAGAGATTAAACAAATATGCCATGATCATGGACAAACAAAACCAACAGTACTGATATTAAGATATGGCGAACGCGGATTTAATACGCTTCATCAGGATTTATATGGAGAGATTTATTTTCCAATGCAAATGGTTCTTATGCTTGATCAAACAGACGAAGATTATAAGGGCGGCGAATTTGTGATTACCGAACAGATTCCAAGGGCACAATCGAAGGTAAATGTATTAAAGCCCGATCTTGGTGATATGATTATTTTTACAACTAATTTTAGACCTGTTAAGGGAAGCAAGGGCTATTATCGCGTAAACATGAAACATGGGGTAAGTCCACTGCACAGTGGAAACAGGCATAGTCTCGGTATCATTTTTCATGATGCGTTAAGTTAATTGTGTTTAAAAGCTTAACAAAGACTATCTTCACAAAGTTAATTAATAGACCTAAAAACCAAATATTTGTGACCGAAGAAATTAAACAAGCCTACCCCGAGGCTTACTTAGCTATAGATGTAGCAACAAAGAATACCGAATTTTCAATGGCATCTGATGTATTAACTTGTTCCTTGTTAAGGACATTAGCAGGTACAAAACCAGGTGGCAGGTTTTTAGAACTGGGAACCGGAACGGGCCTGTCAACATCCTGGATTTTGGATGGAATGGATAAGGAGGCTACCTTAATCTCCATTGATAATGACCCTAATTATTTATCGATAGCATCGCGTTTTCTTGGCCAGGATAAGAGGCTTGGTTTGGAATGCATTGATGGCGGTGAATGGGCCCGGCAAAATAAAGACCTGAAGTTTGATTATATCTTCGCTGATACATGGCACGGGAAATACTTAATGCTTGATGAGGTGATTAACATGTTAAAGCAGGGTGCATTTTACATTATTGATGATATGTTGCCGCAGCCAAATTGGCCTGAGGGCCATCAAGAAAAAGCAATTAAGCTAATAGAAGATTTAGAAAAAAGGAATGATCTGCTTATAACCAAGCAATGTTGGGCAACAGGAATTGTTATTGTAACTAAAAGATAACTAATTTTAGAGGTCGTCAGTAAAATGGCGTTTCTCTTTTTCATTTGAGAACTTTCGCGCATTGTAATCTGCTGATTTGTTTCTGGCAATAGATAAGGTTTTCCACTCTTCATTTTTTCTCATTTTGGCTATAAAAACGATCTGGCCAATATGATAAGGATAATGAGCAAGCTGTCTGTTAATGGCTTCGGTAACAGTATGTCCATCATTTCTGATATAAATTATCGCATTTAGATCTTCATCGCTAAGCTGATTAATGGCATTTAGCAGGCAACCCCATCCCTCAGTCCAAAGTATCATTAACTCTTCCTTGCTTGTTATTTTATGTTCAAATTCATTATCTCTGTTTCGCCAGGGCTTTTCTCCATCTGAAGTTAAAAAGTCTGTGAATCGGGATAACATGTTTTTTGATAGGTGATTAACTATAGTTGAGATGCTGTTGCTTTCTTCATTGTATTGCCAGAACAGGTCTTGCTCTTGCAATTGCTCCATTGCTTTTTCTCCGAGTTGCTTATAGTAGAGAAATTGCTTCTTTACACTTTCCAGATAATTGTCCATTCTTTTTAAGTACTCTTCTTAGTTGCTAAATAGTTTATTAAGATCAGCATATGGTTTTGCCTCATTAGCAAAGCTGAATGTTCCTTTTTGAAGTATTTCTTCAACTGCTTTAAAAAAACCACCATAGGCAGCTCTAACTAAAGAAGAACCCATACTTACTCGCTTTACACCTATATCTTCCAGCATATTAAGTGAGAAATTGCCTCCTGCTAATCCCATGATTACGTTTACAGGCTTGGGTGCAACTGCTTTTACAACTGTTTCTATTTCCTCTTTAGTTTTTAAACCTGGTGCAAACAATACATCGGCACCTGCATCTGCATAAGCAACAAGCCTTTTAATGGTATCTTTTAGATCAGGACGTCCGTGTATCAGGTTCTCTGCTCTTGCTGTTAAAGTGAATGGATAAGGTTGGCTGCGTGCAGCTTCAACTGCGGCTTTTATACGTTCAACAGAAAGTTCAAACGGATAAATCGGATCATTAAGATTTCCGGTGGCATCTTCAATAGAACCACCAGACAATCCTGCGTTTGCAGCAAGCCTGATTGTTTGTGCACATTTTAAAGGATCATCGCCAAATCCATTCTCCAAGTCGGCGGATACAGGCAAATCTGTGATATTAATAATACTTTGTATGTTCTGTAAAGTTTGCTCGCGAGTAATAGCGGCATGTCCATCTGGCTTTGCAAGCGAATAAGCAAGACCAGCACTTGTGGTTGCAAGGGCTTTAAATCCTAGGGTTTCTAATATTCTGGCTGAACCTGCATCCCAGGGATTGGGAATTACAAATATACCAGGTCGTTGATGTAAGGCTCTAAACTCTTCTGCTCTTGATTGGAATGAATTTTCTGTTCTCATACTGGTACTGTAAAATGCTCGTGCATAAATTTAATTATTTTATTTCACGCAAACCAAACCTGTCTTGATTTGCGTAAGTATGCTATGAATGACGACCTTACCTTTTTGGACAACCCCGTTTAGATTGCACGCTTAGACTACACGCTGCATATGATAATAAGTGCTTCCCATAAATGGTCTTTCGTTCATGATCTTAAAGCCTAAATTTGTATAGAGTCTTTCGGCATTAGGATTATCCTTGCTTACCAATAGCCCTGCTTTAGTGTGTTTTGTGCCAGTCAATTTCTCTACCATAGCATTGATTAACTTTTTGCCAATACCTTGCCCCTGTTTATCCGCTGCAACACTAATACAGTCGATATAGAATTCGCCTGGGTGGGTTTCATCTTCGGGGATGCCTTTAAAATCATATGATGATGCAATATAATTCAGGAAAGGTGACCTGAGCAGATTGAGGTCTGCCCCATCGTAGCCACTAATAACTCCGCAGATATCCGATTCGTCTTCGTATACAAGCATATTTTCATAACTGTACTGATTACCGCGCAAGCCTACAAAATATTCAAATAAGGGTATGGCCTTTAAAGGATCCGATTGTCCAACAAATTTTGATGCCAGATCTTCCATCGCACGAATAATTAATCTGGCTATCTGAGGTGCATCTGTGGCTAGAGCTTGTTTTATCATTTCATAAAATTAAGTATTTTTTTGTGCTGAATTCTAGTAAGAGCATCTATATTTGATAGCATCGTTTCTAAGCGAAACAGAATAAATCAAACACATAAATGAATAATAAAATAATTGCAGGTTCCTTGGCTATTGCATTTTGGCTAAGTACATTTTCGGGCATTGCCCAGGTAAATTCTAATAATAAATCTGAGCTGGCTGCTACCCCTCCTATGGGATGGATGACGTGGAACTACTTCGCAGATAAGATAAATGAAAAAGATATTAAGGAGATGGCCGATGTAATGGTCAGTTCAGGAATGGTGAAAGCAGGCTACAATTACCTGATGATAGATGATGGCTGGCAAGGTGGTAGAGATAACCGTAATCAAATTATTGCTGACCCTTTGAAATTTCCATCTGGTGTAAAATCTCTAGCCGATTATGTGCATGCAAAAGGAATTAAATTGGGTATTTATTCTGATGCGGCGCAGTTAACCTGTGCGGGTTATACGGCGAGTTTGAATTTTGAAGAGCAGGATGCTAAAACATTTGCCTCTTGGGGTATTGATTACCTTAAATATGATTATTGTGATGCGCCAGCAGATTCTGCAACGGCTGTTATGAGGTATAAAAAAATGGCCGATGCATTAAGGAACAGTGGTAGAGAAATTGCACTCGGCATTTGCGAATGGGGTAATAGAAAACCATGGCTTTGGGCAAAAAATGCCGGAGGGCAATTATGGCGTACTACTGCAGATGTGCGTGATAAATGGGCTGCATTAAAACCATGGAAAGATCCTAATGATTTACATAGCATAGGTGCCGGAATAATGGATATTGTTGATGTAAATGCTGATCTGGCTCAATATGCTGGTCCGGGTGGCTGGAATGATTTTGATATGCTTGTAATAGGCTTAAATGGTAAGAAAGGACCGTCGGGAGACTTAGGTGGTAAAGGTTGCTCAGAGACTGAATACCAAAGCCAAATGAGTTTGTGGAGTATAATGACTGCTCCTCTGGTAGCTACTAATGATTTACGCATTATGAGTGAGGCAACTAAAAGAATTTTGTTGAATGAAGATGTTATTGCGATAAATCAGGATCCCCTTGGTAAACAAGCAGAACGTAAGATCAATAAAGACAATTGGAATGTTTTTGTAAAACCGCTTAAAAATGGTGATTACGCTATTGCTATTTTGAATCGTGGAACATCTGCTGAGTCTCTTAGTTTGAATTGGAGGGATTTAGGGCTTGATGGTTCTTATAAAATTAATGATCTATGGCTGCATAAGGCTATTGGTAATGGCAAAAAATGGAGTGGTAAGGTATTGAGTCATGAAACTAAGTTGTTTAGGTTGAGTAGTACTGGTAAGTAAAAAACCCTTTGAAACGACTTCTTTGAAACTGCGCCATCTCGACAATAGTAGAGATCCCTTGATTATATTCGTTCAAGGGACCTCTCCTATCGTAGAGATGACGTGTATACCACCATGCGGCGCGTGATATATGTCATAACCACTTTTTTGTATTTCTAATGCTGGGCTGGTGCTCAGCAAATGACAGCTGCAATAATACCTATAACGACTGCTTTAGTTACCAATTCCTATAACTTTATAAGTGATGTTATCGCCATCAACTATTTTCTCGTAATAAACACCTTCTTCAGAAACGTAATATTGTGATCCTTTGATCATCACGTCTCTTGTGCCTTCAGGCAACTGATTTACAACATCTCCTACCTGAGGTAAGTTGCTGATATCATCGGTAACAGCACCATTGTCGGTATCTAATACACCATCTTTACCTGCCACAACATAAACAGTTTTACCATCAGCATCTACAGTTGTACTGTAATAAACCCCTTTATATTCGTAGTAGGTTTGGCCATTAATAGTAATCTGTTTTGCTTCGGAAGGGATACTTGGTACCTGAGCGCCTACCGGAGGTACAACTACTTTATATCCCTGGTCGTATTGTCTGTAAAAGAATCCTCCTGAATAGTAGAATTGATCAGCACCAAAATAGAATGGATAATATCCATAAGGCAATACACTTAAACTGATGCCTAAAAATGGTCTGTAGTAATTATGATAGTATCCGTAGTAAGGTCTGCGATAAGAATAACCTGGTCTGTAGTGGTAACCTGGGCGATATCCTGCACCTGGTCTGTAGCCATAACCAGGTCTATTACCCGGACGACTTGGTCTGTAATCAGGGCGTGAACCACTGCCTATTGAAGGCCTTGAAGGTCTTGTGCCCCCAGATATATTTCCTTGGGATGGTCTTGATGGCCTGATGCCCCCAGATATAGCTCCTTGAGATGGCCTTGATGATCTGCTTCCCCCACCCGCTGATACATGGCTGCCACCGCCACCACTACTGCCACGAGAAGATCTTTGTGCTAAAACGTTGTTAGTTGTTAATCCACTGATCAGGATTATAGACCCAGCTATAATTAATGATTTAAAATTCAAGGTTTTCATAATATATTATATCTATATACAACCATAAGACATAATATAAACGAAAAGGATTATTTCCTATTAATCAATTGCTTTAAACTGACAAATTAATGATAATCCAATTCGTTTTTCTCCCCCTCTCTAATTAAAATTCGCCTTTAATTTCCCAGCCTTTTCTATATTTCCGACGGAGATATTTATTAGCTTCAGGATAATTTGAGAATTTCATATTCGCTGCATCCCACTGTAACAGTTGATTAGGAACCCGAATAGCCACAGTACCAAGAAGTATGGCTTCTGTCATTGGCCCTGATTGCGCAAAGTGCGATTCGGTTTTCTCTCCTCCTAAGCAAGCATCTACAAAGTGATGGTAGTGATTACGACTCTCTAATTTTTTGAAAGATGTGTCCTTGAATTTGGCTTCGGGCAAAAGCACAGGCATTTCACCGCCATGAGGTGTAAGAAGAGCACCTTCTGTACCAATAAGCATTGCACATTCGCCTGGGTAATTTTGTAAAGAGTAAAGTGCCCGAACTTCTTCGGGTGGGTAAATCTCTCCATCAAACCATTCAAGTGTTAATTTATCAGATGCTGTATAAGAATTGCCAGGAAAAATCCAGGTCATATGATCTCCTTGTGGCCAGGTATCTCCTCTGCGTTCAGCGGAGTCTTTCCAGCTTTGCTGAACTTCAGCAATTACAGAAATGGGCGCTTTAAGGCCTAAGCCTTTCCATACGGCATCAAATATATGGCAGCCGATATCTCCAGACCAGCCGGTACCAAAGTCTTGCCAGGCCCTCCATTTGGCGGGATGATAGATACTAGGTGCATAGGAACGCACCGGTGCTGTGCCAATCCATAAATCCCAGTTTAGATTTGCAGGCGCCTCTTGAGTTTCTGCAGGCCTGGGACCAACCAAACGATAGTCTGCTATGGCTCCCGGACGATTGGAACATAAATAAGCATGTTTAATTTTGCCAATTACCCCATTCTTTATCAATTGCACTGCCGTACGGTCGCAACCGGTTGATGCAACCTGGGTACCCAATTGGGTAATTACCCCTTTTTTAATCGCAATATTTGTTAGAGATCGCACCTCAGCAACATCATGGCACATTGGCTTCTGGCAATATACATGCTTTCCTGCTTTGATGGCCTGATAAGCAACAGAGAAATGTGTATGGTCTGGTACTGTTACATTAACTGAATCAATATTTTTTGCCTCATTTTTAAGCAATTCTCTCCAATCTGTATAAGTCCTGACACCAGGAATGCCTGCAGCTGCAGCTTTTAGAATATCACTGTCTACATCACAAATGGCAACAATCTCCACGTCAGGATGAGATTTGAAATTACCAAGGTCATGAGCCCCCATCCCACCCACTCCAATAGACGCGTGTCTCAGTTTACGGACTGGAATTTTTGCAGAAGCAAAAGAGTTCATTAAAAATGATGGCACTATGGCTGCCGCTGCGGCCGACATCAAGAAATTTCTACGAGAAACTTGTGGTTTTTGTTCGTTCATCTCCATAACAGATATATTTGGTTTAAGCTATCAATTGGTTATTAATGGCTTACGAACAAATATAAAAGAAAAACACATACTTGTGTATACAAGTTAAAAGAATTTTTTTAAGGTACTGTTGTAGGATTCTACTGATTTATTAATCTTTTAATCTGTCTTCTGTGACGGAGTATGTGAACAATTGCATGCTCTAGCATTTGTTCAATATCATATAACTGACCCCATCCAGATAAAATCTTCTGGTCATTTCTAAGCTCTTCAAGTTCTTCATCTTTAATTGTACTGAGCTGCAATACATTAAAATTGAATACCTCATCCAGATCTTTAATATATGCTGTAGTGGAATTACGGAAATGCTTTTGAGGGCGCTTTAGCAGCACTGCTCTACGTATCATAATTTGAACGCAATAAGAATAACTTGAACTAACCACATGAGTAAGGATTGTTTGAATTGATCTGCAATTGAAATCGGCTGTATGAGGGTCTTTAATGTCCACAAGGTCCATGTCAGATATATCTTTAATTACTGACTTCAACTCATTTATGGCTTTTTCATATTCATCAAGCAATGCCCCCATTGCTCCGGCTCTATAATTTAAATGCATATAATTTTGCTGTAAAGGACTAATTTAGTTAAAAGAATAATATTTATCTATTTACCTTTATTTCCTCTATGATACATCAAAATCTCCTCTTAATTCTTGCGCTATTTTTTGCCATGGCGTTACTTTACCTGTTAAGTCAGCGCTGGAAAATTTCTTATCCTATTTTTCTGGTAATAGGAGGTTTAGCAATTAGTTTTATTCCAGGAGTGCCATCAATAAGTGTACATCCAGATATTGTATTTCTTATTTTTCTTCCGCCACTTTTATTTGAAGCCGCGTGGTATACTTCCTGGAATGATTTCTGGAAATGGAAAAGATCAATCTTTTTGTTGGGTTTTGGACTGGTGTTAATTACCTCGTTGGCTATTGCTTACTTTTCTGTAAATATTATTCCTGGATTTACACTTGCATTCGGTTTCCTACTTGGAGGAATTATTTCTCCTCCCGATGCTGTTGCTGCAACATCAGTATTGAAAGGTTTAAATATGCCCAAAAGAGGCTTAACGATTTTAGAGGGCGAAAGTTTGGTTAATGATGCCGCTTCCTTAACTGTATTCCGCTTTGCAATTGCTACTATTCTTACCGGGCAATTTGTTTTGCGGGAGGCAGTGACGGATTTTTTTGTGTTAGCACTTATGGGGGTAGTTGTGGGGCTTTTTATTGCTCATATTCTGTATTTTGTATTGAGGTATTGGGCTAAATCGTCGAGCATTACCACCCCGATTACATTAATTGCACCGTACCTGATGTACATTGTTGCAGAAGAGTTTCATTGGTCTGGTGTTTTAGCAGTAGTAAGCGGCGGTTTGTTTCTTTCATTCCGCTCTAACGATTTCCTTAATTATCATACACGTTTACAGGCCAAAGAAGTATGGGCGACAGTAGGCTTTTTGTTAAATGGTTTTGTTTTCATTTTGATTGGTCTGGAGTTGCCCGTTATCGTTGAAGGATTGGAAGACTATTCGATGGAAGAGGCCATCAAATATGGACTTATCATCAGTGCCATAGTGATTGTTGTTAGAATCATTCTGGTATATGTGGCCGGATTTATTCCGAGGTTTATAAGTGCAAAAATAAGAAAGAAAGAAAAGAGCCCGGGTTTAAAGCTGCCTTTTATTATTGGTTGGGCCGGAATGCGTGGCGTTGTCTCTCTTGCATCCGCACTCGCAATTCCTTTAACTTTAAATACTGGTGAAGCATTTCCTCATCGCAATATGATTCTCTTTATCACATTTATTGTAATACTAGTTACGTTAATTTTTCAGGGATTAACATTGCCTTTGTTCCTGAAGTGGTTAAAGATTGAAGAAATAGATGAGGGGTTACCAGAAGAGGATCAGATTGAATCCATACGCATGCAGCTTGCCAGAGAGTGCGTTGATCATCTTGATGCAAAATA
This sequence comes from Pedobacter sp. GQ55, assembly GCF_059758925.1. Classification (NCBI taxonomy): domain Bacteria; kingdom Pseudomonadati; phylum Bacteroidota; class Sphingobacteriia; order Sphingobacteriales; family Sphingobacteriaceae; genus Pedobacter; species Pedobacter sp. GQ55. The sequence goes on from NZ_JCAXEI010000003.1 coordinate 391,919, forward strand.
CAGCCGTGAGATGGGGCAGTTTGAAACAATCGCCAGAATTAAAGAGCAATTGGAACGAAGTATCAGGGCAACTGAACGTACATTGCTTGAGCAAACTCAAAAGGAAGAAGTTGGCTCTGTAAGAAAGCTCTACAGAAAGATCATGCTTGAGTTGGTTACACTAAGGAGAGCTGGCCTTAAAAGACTCAAAGCTACTAAACAGTATGATCATGAAGTGCTGCGTGACATGGAAGACAACCTGGATCTTGAAGAGGCAAGGTTAAACAAACACTAGTTGAGTTGTATTATTCTTCTATAACTATGTGAGATTTATCAACTCCAAGATTTTTAAGATTATCGATCATTGCTGCGGTAAATGCATCGGGCCCGCATATGTAATACCATTTGCCTGGATCACCGGTGTGTGTTTTTAGAAGATTCTGGTCAATTATTCCACTTTGGGTTTCTGGATCTAGTGGATCTTTTAAAACGTCGATGTAATTGTCACCAAGTAAATATTTTAACTCGGTTTTGTGTATGATATCCTTCTCATTATGGTTGGCAAATAGTAGTTTGTTCCCAGACAAGGCGTTATCAAGTTTAAGCTGTCTGAGTATTGCTAAAAATGGAGTGATACCTGCGCCACCTGCAATAAATACACCCGGACCTTTATAGTTTATGGTTCCAAACACATCGTGGATGATCAATTCATCTGTAGGGTTTAAAGCAGATAGTTTGTTTGTTAAACCATCATGATCTTTATAAATCTTGATGGTAAACTCAAGGTATTCTGCCTGATTAAGAGAGGTAAAAGTAAATGGGCCAATTATTGATTTTAGTGCTGGTTTGTTTATAGCTACATCTGTAGCCTGGCCAGGTATAAAAGTGTAGTGGGCTGGTTTTTCGACGGTAAACCGTTTTACATTATGCGTGATATTTTCGACGCTCAATATTTTAACAATGTGTTCATTTGTGTTAACAGGCTCTTCCATAGCTTTGATTGTTTACTTATTTTAGAGATGCGCCAGCGTTAAAGGGTTACAAAAATTATGTTGCTAATGATCAAGATAAAAAGAATTTATGATCTTCCCTTAAAAGATGACGGTTATAGGATTCAGGTTAATCGGTTATGGCTAGGTTGATTAAAAAAAGACATGTAAATACGCAAAAAGCATATATATTTGGGCTCAAATTTTAGAAATACATTTTTTATGGCAAAGGCATCCGAAATTAAAGTTGGAAATATTTTACGTTTCAATAACGAACTGGTAACAGTTATAGAATTCTTACACCGTACACCTGGTAAAGGTGGCGCTTTTTATTTAGGTAAATTTCGTAATATTAAAACTGGAAGAATTGTTGAAGCCCGTTTAGGAACTGATGAGCAGGTTGAAATTTGTCGTGTTGAAACTAATGATTTCCAGTATTTATATGAAGAAGGAGATTACTTTGTGGTAATGGATAATGTTAGTTTTGAACAGTTTAATGTACCTAAATCACTATTTGGACCATCAGCAAAGTTTATTAAGGAAGGAATGGATGTAATTGTTTCTTTTGAAAGTGAAGAACCTATTATCGCGCAGGCTCCAAACTTTGTAGAACTGGAAATTACTTATGCTGAGCCGGCAGTTAAAGGTGATACCTCTTCTGGGGCCTTGAAGTATGCTACTACTGAAAATGGAGTAGAATTGAAAGTGCCTTTGTTTGTGAACCAAGGAGATAAGATAAAGGTGGATACACGCACCGGAGAATATGTTGAGCGCGTAAAATAAACCCTGAAGTTTTTCTTTATAAGAGGCTAAAAAGGCTTCAGCTGATATTCGATCAGGCTCTTGGTACATGCTGATCGAATATCATTTATTCTTGATTTTTACCCAAAAAACCATTCAAATACTCAGAGCATGTATTTGATAACTAAAGGGCTCCATTCACTTGTTTTTCTGGAAATATTAGCGATCTATATTCTAATTTTAGGACATAATCTAATCACCTATTGCTATGAAAAATATAAAATCCAAGAACAACAGGAACCCATCTGACCCTGATTTTATTTAAGCGCGCCTTAAATTGACATTGTCATCTTTGTTACCCTAAATTTATCTGCCAGTCGGAATACTAAATGTGCATAGCAGATAATATTTAATAGATAATTAATTGATTTCTCTACTAAACGAAGCTGATATGAAAGATCCTAAAACATCGTCATACTTTGATTTTTTAAAACATTCACGAAATAGGCTTGGGGTGCAATTTTCCGAAGCGGAAAAAATCCTATTGCACTTTGATAGTGAATCATTGAATAATAATTTTTTTCCTTCAGTTTATTATGTAAGTGATTATATCGAAAATTCCAACTGTTTCAGACCTTTTAGTACAAGCCATTTTTTAGGATATTCGTGCGAATTTTTATTAAAGACAGATTTTCTATTCCTAAACAGAATCAGAAACAGGGAGGATATGAAAATTTTTGATGAACAAATATTCCCAAATCAAATGGCTTTTCTTGCCAGCCGTAAGCAGGAAAAAGACGTGAAATATACTTTCACTACAAACTTCCGGATAAAAAATGGCGATGACTCATGGTCATCAGTAGTACAGTGTACCCATTATCTTTTTAATGAGTATTATAGAATGCCGATAGCGTCTATTAATTCTCTGACTGATCTCACTTATTTTAAAAATGATTCAAAAATTAATCATTTGATAGAAAGACATGAGGCGGGTGGTGAAAAATCAGTGATTGAGAACAGGTCTTATTTCCTGAAGAAAACCGAAGATATACTTAGTAAAAGAGAAATTGATGTTTTGAAATTAGCCAGCCAGGGAATGGGCAGTAAAGAGATTGCCGATCAGCTTCATATCAGTATCAATACCATTAATAATCATAGAAGAAATATGCTTATAAGGTCAAAATGTAAAAATTTCCTGCAGCTCGTGGATATTGCGGTTAAAAACGGTGTGCTTTAAGTCATAGTGTATCTGCGTGCACACCCTTCCATGTCTATAGTATAGATTGAATTGTCCGTCCAAACAGGAGTTTGTCCTGCTGAAATCGCAGGATGATATTTTTTCTTTTTAACGGCATTATAAACATCCAGTTGGTGAATGATCCTAAAATCCTCCCTGTTAAAGAAGAACAAGCGACTGTTCATAGCGGAAAAGGCGATAACCTCCGTTTCGGTAAGCAACGGTTTTGTAAATATTGACACATTTATAGCCTGGGTTATAGCGCCGGTATCAATGTAATTTAATATACTTCCATCATCAATTTTAATTTCATAATAAGAAGTTGAGGAAATGCTGGAGATAATCCCACTGCTAAATACGGACATATTCGCCGATTGAAAGCCCTTTAACACATTTGACCATATTACTTTGCCACTTTGCAAATCAATACAATACAGACGGTCATTGCTTCCAAAAACAATTTTTTCTTTAAATATCGCCACAACAGAGTTTATTCCTATAAAATATTTATCTGCATCATCCCTAAGCTCGTCTTTTAAATTAAAACTCCAGAGATGATTTCCTGTGTCCTTACCTAGCGCAAGAATAGTATGTTTTCCATCCTGAACAATTATCACTTTATCAGTCCCACAGCTACTTACGCAATATTCATCCAGCTTTACTTTCCACATCATTTCTTTCTTCTCCAGGTCGAATAGTCCGAAACTTTTTAGATCTGGATTACAAGTGACTTCATCATTATATAAGCAGCTTAGTACATCCAAACCAGTGCAACGAATTTCAGCTTGGTTAATAATTTTCTTTTCCTTTATGCCAATGGTAAAAATCTGCCCATGCAGATAAACTAAAACTGCATCCTCCATAATTATGAATTGCATATCACTGCTGTCAATGCTTTTTTTCATTGAGGGTAATGGAATAGTGGATGAGCTATCCGAGTGATGAGATAACAGAATTATTTCTTTTTTACTTGTGGCATAAATTAGATATTCAGTGGTTATCTTGGGTAAGCCAACAACATCGACAGCTATAACTTTTTCATGTAGAGGTTTATTGTTGAATCTATTACCTTCATAGGGAAGTACTCTCTCATTGCAAAAAAGATATTGATTGTAAAGCATGAGTGTAAATTAATGAACTATTACCATATTTTGTAATAAAGCGAGAATCTGACCTCTATCTTCTGCAGAAATTCGTCTGATACGGTTCAATCGACCCATGATTTCTGTAATTATATCGGCCTGACTACCTAATCTTGCGGAAAATATATACCGCATATTTCCCATTTCTCCACCTAAAAATCTATAGTCAAAAACAATTTGATCAATCAGTGATGGCATATTTCTAAAATCACCCCAGTTCTTAAATTCGAACCGAAGGGTACTTGTTACCATGTCATATCTCCTAACACGGCCCGCAACCGTTGCGATCTCTTCAAAGTTTCTTAGTGAGCGAATAAAATCGTCAGTTTGTCCAGATAAATAACGTAATGTGAATTCACCCCCGGAGAATTTATTCCTCTGAGGATGTGCTAGCTCTGATAACAGACGTGATAAATTGGATCCTGGGGGAGCATGTTGACACACTCTTTCAAGATTATGCGCCACAAGATTGAGTGCTCCTTCATCGCCGTTAGCTAGTACATTCCGGAAAATGGCCTGAAGTTGTGCTCTGGAAACACCTCCTTCTGTAATCATACGGGTTAATCCAGCCGAACGCTGGATAAGTACTTCGCCAAATACCTCATAAACATTCCTTGCTCCTATCTGTCCTGAATCGATTAAAGATTGATAAAAAGCTCGGTTAAAAGCGATGTCTCCACCAGCGGCTGCATTTCCGCGTAATAAACTGGCCAGATTAGATACTTCACCTGAGGATCTGGAAGCGTCAACAATTACTCCGGTTCCTTGCGGCAAACTTACCTCTCGCCCTACCATAGCCCTTCCTCTGCGAACGCCGGTTAATGCACGGGCCTCATCTTCAGAAATAAACGTTAATGTTCCATTGGCCATTAAAACCCATGGATTAATTTCGCCCCATAACTGGAACATTCTTCCTTCATGACTTAATTTGAATCTTCTGAACCGCACCCGTTCATAAAGTGCGCGTGAAAGTGATCGGAGGTTACGGTAACCTGCGCCAAATCTTCTGCCCAGGCCCGCCATTACTACCCTGCCACGCCTCACATAGCCCCTGGCGGCTGTACGAAGTATTGTTCTCGCTTGTCTGACTTCACCACGTACTAATGCCCGACCAGCCCTGCCCACTGCCCGAACACCTCTGCTTACCCCTCTTCCAACAGCTCGGCCTGTACCAGAAGCTATTCTCCATGCCGATTGAAGCCCTCTTTGTGTTGAACGAATGGTATCACCTAATCCAAATGTAAGTGCCATTACCAGTTCAATTGTTAATACAGCAATTGCATTTGCAAAATTCCTTGCGGCTGCACCAATTTGCCCAAGAAAAGAATTAACAGAAAACTGGGCCAGTGAGGCGGCCGCTTTTACTGCCGAAACTCCCATCATGATTGCACCAATAACTTCAAAAGCAATAGTTACTGTCCCTCCGCTTATAATTTCGAGTGCAATAAGCGCAATGATGGCAAGGACAGCTGCTGGAAGCACCCAATGCCAGTTGCAACGGAACCATTTCTTAACTGAGTTCCACATTTGACTGCGCATGTATCTTGCTCGCTGCCTTTCTGATAATGGTCCGATTTTTAGTTCTTCTGGTATCTGACCACCAGTATCTGGTTGGGTAGTTTCTTCACAGGAATCTGTTGATGAATGCTCATCTGATGTTCGGATCATTTCATTAAGCTGCTGTTCGGCAAGCTCCTGAGGACTAAGTGGCCGTGTGGGAATAGTCGGCGCCATACCTTCCGATGTTGTGGTGGGTTCAGTTTCTGTAACAGCACCCGGTTCTTCTTCTCCCTCACCAGAAGCGAGATCAGTAAGCATTGAACGAACTGTACGACTTTCATCATGAGCCTGATCATCTAATATGATTTCACCATTTGGAGAGGCCAGAAGTTGCTGTTGAATGGCAGGGTCCAATTCAAGGGTACTTACTTCATCTGTTTCAATATCGGATGCTGAAAATGTAGAACGGGAAAGTAACTCTGCTGCTCCTGGAGAAGTATCATCTTCAGAGAACGCAGGATCTACATCCTCTAAAATTGCACTGGTTCTCTCAAATGGAAGTGCAGTAGCCCCATTAATACCCAAAAGCTCACTTTGAAGTTCCAGGTCCAAATATTCCGTTGATTGTCTGACCGCTTCAATTTGGTTCCCGATCAGCTCCAGATCAAGTTCAGAGACCATTTGTGCGATTCGGTTGCTTGTTCTTATTTTTTCTTCTTCCTCTGAGTTAAGTGCAATTTCAAGATGTTCGATGATATGTTGTTTTGCTGATGGCCATGATTCTCCGAATAGCTTAAAGGTTGGCATGGCTCGCAGCAGACTGATCATTATTCCAATTATAAAATTTATAATAGGTGGTTTAAAACAATCTGGCAGAATCCTCCAGGCCCAGGCAGCTAACACTATTGGTAACAACCAGGGATTAGCAGCTAAAATGATAAGTTTTGCAACAATCACAGCATAAGGGCGAATAAACTCCCAGATATCCCTGGCTACATTGATAATATGATGACCTATCTCTGCAAGACCAGATCTGGCCCAGTTAACTGCACGGGTGATCAGACTTCCAAAACTTCGAAGGGCAGTCTGAATAAATCTGAATACCCTGATCGCACCAATCCCTTCAAGTAACCTTAGAATTGGAGCCTGCAGTGACAGTAACGTAGTTGTAAGCCAACCAAAGGCTTCAATTGCTGTGGTTTTCAAAGACTCAATCCCTTCACTGATTACATCTAGCACATTTTCTTTCAGAAATGTCCGGAAGCGAACAAAAACTTCACTGTTCCAATTTGCTCTAACCCATTGGATACCTCTGTAAATTGCATAGGCTCCGGCACCAATAGCAACAATAGGACCTAAAGGAGATAATAACAATAGAATTCCTCCAATAACCATCAAAGGAGTTTTTATTGGCTCAATAGCTTCCATGAGCCAATTCCATGCCTGCAGGGCTTTCGATTTTATCCAGTCGAGTACCGAGCCACCCGCACGCCAAGCGATTCCGAACTGTCGCATAAGCCAATTCCATGCCCTGGCAATTGTTTCGCGGATAGGTCTTATTAACTCCCACAACCAGCTTGCAGTTTCAGTTATCCAGGTCCAGACAGTACCGGCAACTGATTTAATTGCATCCCAGACTGGAAGCGCGAAATTATTCCAGAAAGAGGAAAGTAAACCTCCTACTCTTTGAAAGAAACTTTTGATTCGCTGTAGGGCGGCCCCTCCTAGCATCCTGATAAAATCAAGAATTTTTTGTGCAAGAACAGCAAAAGCATTACAGCCCCGCTCGACGCTTCCGGAAATAGTGCTGATTAACCCGGCAACAAAATCTTCGAGTATACCCTGAAGCCCTTCGGCTTGCAGTCTGCTAAATAAGCCGCCGGTTGCCGCATCTACAGCACCGGCAAGTGCATCTTTGATATTTTGAATGATATCCCCTCTCAGGAAATCAATTAAACCAGGAGCGATACGATTTATGATACTTTCTGCCCGGTCTTCAACCCACTCTACAGCAGCTGATATCGCATTTCCTGCAGCATCATAAGCTGTTTCAGCAGCATCGCCAACAGCAGAGGCTACCCTTCCACCTGTTGCATCCCAGGCATCCCCCCAAAATCCCCTTTGTATAAGTTGTGGAGATTTAATTTCAGAAATGGGAATTACGTTTCCTGGATTGGAATCTCCTTTTCTTTGAATCGTTCTTACCGCTGGAGCAAATGAAGCCTGATGATCATTCACATCATCAGGCTTCATTTTTATACCACTTCCGCCCTGCTGTAGTGTGTGAGTTAGTTCATGCGCGAGTAATTGTTTCCCATCTGAAGTATCTGGGGAGAAGTTTCCCTGATTAAAATAGATGTCACGCCCAACGGTAAATGCTTTGGCGTTCAAATCCCTCGACATATTTACAGCATCATTTCCGGTATGAATTTTTACATCGGAAAAATCATAACCAAATCTGTTTTCCATAAAGCTTTTGGTATGATCCGGAAGCGGGTTCCCGTTGTTTTTTGAAGCATTTATAAGATTAGTAGTGCTTTCACTGGCAATACCAGGTGTGGATGTTTCGCTCTTTCTTTGAATTTGGTAGGGATTTGATGGATCCCAGATGGGCCGAATGGTGCCAAAAAGATTTTCCAGATCAAAACGCAGCAGCGTCGGACTTAAAATTTTACTTGAATTTCCCATTTCATGATCTGTCCGCTCCCACCAGGTTGAATAGTCCTTTTGTAGGGAGGAATCAATAGCCATTGGTACAAGCATATTAGAAAAGAAAGTGGCATGTGAGGCTGTAGCTCCTATTGACCGAAACATTTGGAAGGAATAGTTCCAATGTGCTTCAATAGCAGTAGCATCTCCATCAGAAACCTGACCCGCGCCGCGATTCCAGAATGGACGGTTCATCGCAAACCAGTCAATTGAGGCTGAAGGTGCAGATAACCCTGATGAGAAATTCATTGGAGCCTGCGATGTAACTCCTGAACCTGCCCCTCCCGATGGAAATAAAGTTATTGCTGGTAGTGACGGAACGCGAAGCTGAAGTTCTGCAGGATTGATCAGGTGAAATGCTTGCTGGGCCGGAGGAGCAGATTCTGGTTGTGATGCTTCCTCAGTTTCATCCCGCTGAACCTGATTTTGGGAATAAGACAGTTCTTTTTTATTGATTTTTTCCTCTTCACAATGAGTACATTTTCGCTGGATAAAGGATGACTCAGGCATGCGCATAATCCTGTCCGCTATGTCATCAGCTTCTCTTTCAAGTGGGTCATCAGGTGACCCTACACTTAGTTTGGGCTGGTAGAATAACCCAGCTTCATTTTCTGCGGGCTGTAACTCAGCTGACATAACATTTTCATGCTGAGTACTGGCTGCAGCGGCTGAAGCTGGCTCTGAAATGACAACGTCTTTCACGAATTTTAAAAGTTATGGATATCGGGTATGAAAATAATCATACACATGTGGTCTTAAGGCCTTTAAAGTATCAGGCTGATTCACATAGATCGAGAATGCCTCTGCAAAATATTCACTTTCAGAAGTTTTAGTAGCTGCATATTCGCTCATCCCTTTGCCCAGGCCACCGTCTTTTTTTAATGCTTCTGTAAAAGCTCCTTTAGCCTTATCGGTGCTTAAGGCTTCACCCCCTTTTTCGCCAGGGTCTTCATTTGGCCTGAAATCCAGTGCATGGCCAAATTCATGAGCCATTATAAATGCTTTTTGTTGTAATGTTGCACTGAAGAAATCACCATAAACTGTAATTCTCCTCTTCCAATCTGTACTGCCTTTCACGCGGAACTGACTGTATTCCGCAGATTCGTTTTTTGGTCCTTTCGGACTTTGCCCCAAATGGATGGGTATACCCGTCGCCTGACTTAAAATACTAGCCGGTAATATATCTAAGGCTTCTAATACCTGATCAAATTTTGCATTGCTCATGGTGTCAGGCGGATCGCCTAATGGGTCATTTCTTACTGGAACTGCGTTTGTTATCTGATAGCTTGTTTCATATCTCTGTCGTCTTTGATCCGAAGTTTCTGTACTCGTATTTGCAGTAAAATTGCTCAGTTTTTCTACAACCAACTGAATGTTTTTCATTCTGTTGGCTCCCTTTCCGCTAGCATCGAATTCAGTTGATGTAAAGCGGACGACTGCATTTGGTCCTTTTACTTTAGTATCTGCCGGATTTGTTTCTCCACTCAGATCCAAATGCTGTACAGAAGTAATATTCGTGATCGCCGCATCTGTTGCGGCTTTGTCTAAGTTAAAATTATAAAGTATCAATGCTCTCATTGCACTTTCAACCCAGGCTTCGGTCGGATCAAAACCTTTTACAACGTAGGTAACATTGTATCCTGAACGCACATCTCTGACAATACCTTTTTGGAAAAACAAAGAAATGTTTGTTTGGAGATTGAAACCGATATCGTAATGGATACCCTGTCGTGTTGCAGTACTATACGATTCTAGATTTTGAACGGTGTCCTGTGCCGGCATGGGTGAACGTTGTATACTATTCCCATTTTGTTGTAGGGTGTGTGTTAGCTCATGGGCAAGTAAATATTTACCCTCTGCAGAGTCTGGGCGATACATGTCGTCATTAAAATAAATATCCTTACCTACGGTGAAGGCCTGTGCGTTTAGCGACCTGGAAAGCTGACTGGCATCGGTTCCTGTATGAATATTAACGTCAGAAAAGCCTGTCCCAAACCGGCTCTCCATAAAACTTTGTGTCTCTTTATCCATTTGTGTTCCAGCCCCTGTTGACGCTGCAATCTGCTCGCTTGCCTCTGCTTTTAGTTTTGGCTGGTTGTGGTAAATCAACTGATCAGTAGAATCACTTTTGTTGTCTTCATTTTGGAATGATGCAGGTTTGGGAGCATCAGTAACTTTTGCCTGCTGATTTACAGTTTCATGTGATCTGCTTGTACCTTTCATAATTTAATTATAACCAGCTTCGACCACCTCTATCCGGCACCGTGCTGGAATCTATAGTTACATAAAATCCGATTGACCATCTGTACGAATGTTAACGTCGCTAAAATCGCTACCATAAGCTGTTGCTCATAAAACTATTTGTTTTGATGTCCATTTTACTTCTGCTTTCTCGGGAAGATTCTTTTGCCTCTGAAACAAGATTGCTTACTGTTGAAGTATGGTCAGCTTTTGCCTGGATACCGGTAGTTACTCCTGTAATCAAAGGTGTTCACTATGCTTTTCCTCTTCTTCACAATGGGCGCATTTTCTTTGAATGAATGAGTTTTCGGGCATGCGCATTACCTGATCTGCAACTGCGTCAGCCTCATTTTCCAAAGGATCGTTAGGTGAACCGACTGTTAGCTTCGCCTGAAAAAAAATATCGGCACCAGTTTTCTCAGCAGCGGTGTCGCTTCCTTGTATTTCCTCTCGATCGGCTGCTACCATTGGCGTTACAACAGACTCTGGAACTGCAACTTCTTTCATAAAGTAATATTTTAGACCTCTTCTTAAACGGTTTTCCCTTCTTTTCTGAATTCTTTTCTTATGCCCTCTAGGATGTCATTCCCCCGGATGATATTTTCTTTACGGTGAAGTGCCATTAGAGATGCGTATTGAACAACATTTATTATCGACCCACCGGCCAGTTCATATTTTTCTGCAATGGTATCGATATCCAAATCCTCTTCAAGTTGTGCTTTATCACTAAACGTTTGTCGCCATAATATAGATCGTTCGTTACTTTTGGGTACAGGGAAATGAATAATAGACTGTAATCGTCTACCGAAAGCTTCATCTACATTGTTGCGCATATTAGAACTTAAAATTACTAAGCCGTTGTAATCTTCGAGGCGTTGCAACAGATAGGCAATTTCTTGATTTGCATATTTATCATGTGCATCGGAAATTGATGTCCTCTTGCCGAACAGCGAATCGGCCTCATCAAAAAATAAGATCCAGTTTTTATGTTCAGCTTTTGCGAATACTTTTTCCAGGTTTTTCTCTGTTTCTCCGATGTATTTTGAAATCACCATCGATAAATCTACCCTGTATACATCTACACCTGCCAGCTTACCAAAGAGCCCGGCTGTCAACGTTTTTCCTGTTCCTGGAGGACCATGAAATAACGCTTTGTAACCAGGTTTTAGCATTTTTTTCATCCCCCACTCATTCATTAACATGGGGCCATGCTCTAGCCAAATTTTAATTTCATTTAACTGCTGCATAGTGTGTCTGTCGAGCACCAGATCTTCCCAACCAAGCGGTGTGTTTATTCTTTTAGCCGGAAATTCTATGCTAAAAGATGGTTTGCGTAATTTACCTCCGGTAAAAAGATCTATGTATTCGTCATTGATTAACAGTTGTCCACTTAATATGGGCTCGTTTGCCGGAGATGAGCCAAGCCACAGAATATTATGAATTTTAAACAGATGGTCGGTATCAAAAAACTGTTGTACTTTAAAGCGCTTGCTTAAATCGCTACCTGCCAGTAAAAAAGAAGCGGTTTCCCCCGTCGGCAGAAAACCGCTGTGAAACGCCCCCCTTAAGCCTCCATATTCTGTTACACCACGATCTTTTAATGTTGTTCTGTTAAAAAAAACATCAAGCAATTGCGGAGCAACATGCGGAAGCAATGCTAAAACTAAAATTAATCGCTCAGAGAAGGACAGTTGATAGAATTGAATGAATTCGGTGAAAACCGATTCTTTCTGATCGGATTTTGGTGATTCTACATCGTAAATAGATTTATACTCGCATTCTTCTCCGGAATGTAGCTTTAACCTCGTTTGAAGTACTTTTTCAAACCAGTTAATTTCATCAAGCAGATCTAATGCATTTAAATGATATGCATCCTTTTTGAAAGGTTGTTCGTTTACCATTCTGTATGTATGATTTCTTTTAGCCAGGGAAGTTTAACCGTACCAATGCTCCAAGGCAAACGATCTAGCAGAATATCGACCCCTGTGCGTTCAACCTGTATCAACCACGAGCTATCTTTTTGAGTTATTTTGCCTTCACGCAAAAAAAAAGTATTCTGAAGTGCACCAACGCTTGATCCTTTTAAGGCATCCCAATAGCTTATAACTGTTTGGAGTAGTAATTTTGATTCTTCTTTTTCCTTTTTTTTCAGTTTAATACCTTTGGGAATTAAATCAGTATGCTGCATGCCACACAGGATTTTGTTCAATGGCATTTCCCATTCATTATATTTTTCGCTTCCGCATTGCAAATAATAAAGCAGAACCGCTGCGCGTAGCTGTGTATGGGCAGATATAAACCGATTCTCATTATCAACTATCCCTAAATCCTTAAAATAAGCCGGCAGAAATGGATGTAGCAGGATTAGTCCTGCATTTTCTAGATATAAACCCTCTTTCGGTTGCCGGTTGTCGGTAGTTTTTTTTTGCTGTTCTTTTTCAGGTTCACCTGTTAAAATTCTTGCATTAGCATCAACCAATTCATCGTAAACATGTTTTTGCAGATTGGACCAGGCTTGGTTAGGCATAATCTCTTGCGCCCGATTTCTAATTCCTTCCGCTGAAACAGGAAATGATCTTCTTAAATTGATCAGGAAGTTTTTGATGAGATCTGTTTCATCAACGTGGAGTGCCATAAAACCGAACAATTGCTTTAAGAACATCTTTTTGGGAATATTAAAAATCTTTGTCAAGTGACTTTTTTCCCCCAGAAGTGTGTTAATGTTTATTTTAATAGAATTATCCGGATACAAATTTCTAAGGTGACCGATGTAGACCTCAAGATCAGCACTTGTCATATAATCGCTAAAACGACTAAGTGTTCGTTCTGCTTCAGGGATGGATAGTGCCTTGATTCTGGTTAATAGTTTCAGAAAGAATCCTTTTTGTTCTTCCTCATCAAAAGTTTCAAGAACTTCGGATGGTGATTTTCTAAGCTGTTTTTCGTACCACCAGGGATAGGTTCCATTTTCAAGAAAGTACAATAAGGCAAGTTTTTTCTGGTTCTTCTCGCTATTATATGCTATCGAGGATGATGATGTATTGGTTGCAGGATTAAAATGATCACCTACAGAGAAATCTCTATTGTACGGGTTTTCTTCGAACTGTTTTTTAAGCTCGCTAACAATCTTCTCTTCTACAATTTGTACAAATCTGCTTTTGAAGTCACTTACCTGTAGATTACCTAGGTCAACCTGAATTGAGTTAATGCTTACATAACTGTCCTGACGTATGTTTTGGTGAAAGATCCGTTCATAAATTTCAGGCAGTTTGTTGCTTATAATTTCGTTTAAATATTGTTTGCATTGAAACGCAAGCTTTTCATTATCGGCCTGGAGCCTGATTTTTTGCCTTCGGATAATTACATCACCATTCACATTTAACGATTAAGTTTAAAACCTCTGGTAATAATATTTGCTTTCTCTACAGTAACGGCTCCCTCTCTCCTTACACCTTCATCTTTGATCAAACTCATGCCTCCCTGTACTTCGGCTAGAGCAGCATTTACATCTTTGGCATTTGTTATATCACCGGTTATGGCCGTATTATCGAGTTTTTCGGTAATTACATTGGCATTTTTAATGTAATCTTTTTCGGCAGCAATTCTTTCCGGAGTTCCAGCCTGAAGGCTTTCCATCTGATCCTGAGCAGCTCTTAAAGCATTCAGATCTGCGGTTATTCCCAAGTCCTTACTGGGAACTGTAAATTTTGAAGGCGTTAATACTGTGGTAAATAAAGACGAATTCTCGTTTAAACGTTTATCAAATCCATCGAGTTTAATATTCAATCCCTTAATGCTGTCCTCAACTCCCTTGTTTACCCTTACATTTATCCTATCATCTAAATCAATGTCCTTGATGTAAGGTACAAGTTTAAGGTTAAGGTCTTTTGTATAATTAGGTATGATTTCGAAAACCTGGCCTATTGGGAATTTCGGAATTATTGGAGTTCCCGGAGGCAATGGCAATGGCAACGGAGTATATATGGGTGGGTTATTTACCACATCTTTATCAATACTGGCATAAGGAAGCATAAAATCAGCCACTACTGTCTTATCATCAGCCGTGTAAACAATTACAAATGTTCCTCCTCGTAAAACACCACCTGCATGTTCCAAACCTGGATTTTCTTTCATAAAGTTGCCGAGCATTAACCCGGTTTTCTTTTTGATTATGGTATTTTGATAGATGCTTGATATGACATCCGTTTTTCTGAGGATATCAGAATTGAGAATAAAATCATGTGGAATGGCAGTGTTTGAGAAGGTGAACTGCTTGGTTTGCGCCTTAACGTTGCTAGTTGCTGTAATGATGTTTGATACTGCAGAGCGATATTTTACATAATCAAATCTCACATCGCCAATATCTACAGCATTGTCGTACACATTTTGTCTTGCAGTTTTAAATTCTGTTGCAGGAATTAATGTTGTAGCTGCGTCGGTTACCCTCACAAGATCATCATTAACCGAGTCGGCATCATCCATCCGATCAAAAAAGGTGCTCTTTATCGATTTTTCATACATATATAAATGCGGGAAAAACCAGGGTCTTGGAGGAATTGTGTCTAACTTTTTCTCCACCTGAACAGATATAATATTTATAGGCAGGTTATTATCCAAAATGATTTTGTTAAGCGAAGCCTCGACATCGGTAAGTTTAAAGCCAATGTGCCCTTCTACCCTGAAAAAATTATATTTAAGGATATTGTATTTTAAAGGTGTAATTGTAGCACCAACATTGGAATATTGATTTGAATTATAAGAAAGGATCTGGTTCTCTTTTTTACGGTTGTTTGCATTAAAATTCCAGTATAGATTTATAGGGAAATTTGCATTGTAACTATAGTAAAAAGGTATACTTCGTTCACCAAGTGCTGCCTCTTCAAAAAGGCTGGGTATTATTTTAAGGCCTATATCTACGGATCGGAAATCTTCTGCCTTTGGAACTTTAAAGCTGCTTATCATGCTATGAATACGCATGAAATTGAACCGTGTCAATTCATCTGAATCATTATTGCTGTTCAATATCGGCGATTCATAAAAATGATGGCGGTATTCTAAATCGATGTGTATTTTATTGAACCGCTTGATCAGTAGGCCAAAATTGAAACGGATATTACTTGGTTTTAAAATATTTCCACGCAGCAAACTAGATATGGGTCTGGCTTCGAGTACCGGCCGTTCTCCTATAGGTGGAATTCTTAAATCTGGAAAAATTACCGGTATTGGATTTTTTAAGGTTGCATCCCTAACCAAACCAATCAATACATGTTTAGGAAATAAATCAACATCCGGTGAGGCCAACATATCATCAGAAAATATGGTTTCTCTAAGCTCGTTATAGGCATAACTAATGTCTCGGGCATAATCATATACATATTGACCGTAAAAGGACTCACTAAGCTTAAATTGTTCCTCCAGTAAGCTTTTCCACTTCTCTGTCGGATCCCCTCCTTCAAAATCATCTTCAACCACCAGTTTACAAACCTGGTAAGCTTTGGTAAGCTTGGCTATAATATCGTCCTTTACAACTAAAGCATTATTAAATGATGCGTTAAGCTCTTTATAAGTGTCTAGATCGGTATTAACAATAACCCTGGGAATGTTAAGGTCTTCAATTGAAAAATAATCCTTATTCATTGAAGGCATGCTTTGAAGCAGAGCGCCAACATTATTTTTATGGATAAGCAAAATCTTTAGCTCTTTTACAGCAATAACACCTTTGTTGTCGCAATCAGTTCCGGTGCATAAATCGGGATCGTTGTTATAATCCTCCAGGTATAAAATACCTGCATAATCTTTCAGTGCAGTGCCGGTTGCTGCTTCAAGTGTGGCCAGATCTTTGCCAGGTATGGCGCCTACCTGTCGACTATCTCTTAATTCGAACATCGGTAAGGGCTGATCGCTATCATTAAGAAAATAAGGATATTTGGCGTTTAAATCTTCAAAAACATCATATTGATCAAACTCCTGATCGTAATCAAAATACAAAAGGTCGCCATCGGTAGTAATTGCTGCGCCTTTTGAAACTACCAAGTGTTTGTTATCTATAACCCCTATTTCCAGTCCATAAATAATCCCGACTCCAATTGCTTTGGTTCGTGTCAATTTGTTCTGTACGTCCAGATAGTTGAATAAATCATTCAATTGATCTGCCGTTAATACCTGATCATTTTCGAAAATAGTAAAGCGGGTATTGTCTTTACTAATTTGGTCGAGCACATTACCCATAATATTTTATGTTTTAAGAGTTCCCAATGCATTTTGATTTAGCATAAAGAGCGTCCGCTCTTCACTACTACTACAATCTTCGAGTCTGGCCACCGGATAAATTGACCTTAATGCCGTTAAAATGGTTACAAACTCGGTTAATTTTGTATTTGTTGTATCTTCTATTTTTCCTGATTTGACATCCAGCCATTCTTTATATGCATTTTCGAATGTGATTAATTGCTCATTACTAACCCAGCAAATCTTTACAAAGGTGTGTGCCGGAGCTTCCATTCTAATTGTTCGTTCTGCATACTGCCTAAAAGCGATGTTCAGAAATCGCGGTGTATAAGCGGGTAAAATAATACTGATTCGAAACGAGTAAGGGTCTTTATCTTCACAGTCTTTACAGCCATCATCAACACAAATTGGCATAAACCCGGCTTCATCGTCAGGAATTAATTCAGGTGTTTCTGTTGCAGGATCATTTATTACTTTAACCTGAGGTGGCAATAGAAGCATGTGTTCTATTAAGAACATACCTTCATCCGCTCTGTTTTTGGTAACCAGTAAAACCAACTGTTGCAGATCCAAACTTGCATCATTCATGGAGGAATAAAGCTTGGTACTGGTGCCTATTGCTTTATCTGCGTTTAAAACCTGATAATAAAATGTACCGTCGCCATTGTCTATTGTTTTCAAATTCTGAGCTTGATAAATCAGACTGATCGAATCTTCAAGTGCAAAACGAGCCCCTTCTTCTCCAGGAAATTTCTCAGAACCTTCCAACAGAATAGTTCCATTTTTGAAATCTGTTATCCTGTACCAGTACTCGTCGTTACCTGATCCGTTTAACCCGTGTTGAATCTCTGTATTCAGGTTAACCAGATTACGCCTATTCAGGTTGTCGAATCCGAGCAAACGCTGCAATCTTTTTTCAAGACCACTTATATTATTACTATCCCACAATTGATCCTGCTGAACATAATTATAGCTGGAAAATCGTTTAGAGCTATATTCCGGATAATTTTTCAAGAAATTGGCCTTATCCTGAACAATATCTTCTGGATTTATGACAGATGGAATAATTACATCTTTAGGGTTTGAGGTAAAACCCGAATAAAGCACGTTTACATACTCAGAGAATGATTCAGAAAACCTCGAGAGCAAATGATCAAGAAATAAATTACGACGTTTGTAGTAAGTGATTTTATCCTCTGCAACAGTCTGTACTGTTGTATCTATAGTAGCATTATCTAAAAAAATATCGTCAGCGTCCTTAAAACTCCTTACAGTATTTGCGAAATAGGTGTTTTTCTGAGTATCAGTAGAGAATAGATTGCCCAGATTTGAAAGTTGTGAGAAAGAATTGGCTAAATGCTGATCAAAAAAATACAGATATCCCTGCAATTGTTTTGCCTGGGCAATTCGTTCTGCGCTTGCATTTTCTGGTAGGCCCCAGTGGCTTATTCCATAGTTTTTTGGGAAGTGATTTTGAATAGAATAATAGTTTCCGGTATCTTCAAACGTTCCTGAATTGAATGCTATATCTTCAGTCCTCACCAGATCATTACCAGTAATATAATCGCTGATCAGTTTGTCAAACCTGGTTTTTATGATGTTCATATCAGGTCTGAGCGGAATACCATTTTTATAAATCAGCACATTTGAATCCAAAATATTTATGATGGGTTGTTTACCTCTCTTAACTGGAATTATCCATTTGTTGTCGAGCTCTTTAGTTTGATCTGTTGGGTTAAAGATAATATCAAGGATATTGTTTACCCCGGATGCGTTAAGCATCTGCTGCATAATATCTGAAAGATGGATTTCCTTTTTCAGATCGGAAGCTAAAAGTTCTTCTTCTTTTATAAAACCATGAATCAGTAACGGTCCTTCAAATATTACATCCGAAGTGTAGCCGCTATCAATGAGATCATTTAGCCAATAAAATTTTATAAGCGGTGTAAGGTAGAGCTGAATATTAAAAAATAGTTCTGCAAGGGTCTCAAACGGATCTGCATCAGATTTTATTTCAATTTCACTGCAAAGCCTGAACGCTTGCGTAGTTATTTCATTAATGGTTAAAAAGTCTTCGCAAAGATTCCTGTTCTGCATTACCAGTTCCAATATTTCTGTTTTTATCAGTTCTTTACTGTCATTAGCAACATTGGTGTCAAACTCTATCAGTACATCATAGTAACCCAACACATCAACCGGTTCCCATTTAAGGCTTTCTGGCTGTGTAAATTGAAGTTTTTTAAGGGTAATGTCGGCAAATATACCCAGGCTCCTTTTTTGCAGCCAGGCATTTTTTACGCCTTCAATATCGATAATCAGCTTGCGGTAATCGTTAATGGTTACTGCCTTGTTCGGAAATATTTTTGAAGCTGAAAAAAAGTGTTTTAGAATATTTTCCCTTGCATCTTTAGATGTGGCCAGCAGATCAGGAATGGTGTTGTTTGTTCTATAACTTAAATCTGTAATTGCATAGCAAAGCAGCTCGAGTATGGTAATGCCCGGATCATGAACATTGTAATCTGTCCAGATATCAGAGCCTGTTTTTTCAATAGATCCGATACCCGTTTTCCGCAGTTCTTCATAATCAAAAGCATCGCTTTGCGGTTTTTTCGACGAAATACTTAGTGCTTCACTCATGTGAATTAGAGGTTTATTTTAGTTCAGATTAATAGTTTCATTGTTCTCGAAAGTGCTATAGAAGAACTTGGTGAATCACTTACAATGTTATGCTGAGTATGTGATACCAAAATAGATGCGGGATTAGAGGCTTCTGCAACTTCTACATTTCTTCCGAATGCTCTTTTATTTGGAGAAAATTTATAAAGAGAAAAATCAGTTAGATAGTCAATGTACTCGAGGTCTTCTAAAAATTTAATGACCATCGACTTTGTAATTTTACCCCCAAAATGAATGTCATTTCCTGTATTATTCATCCAGGGGGATAAAAATTCCTGTAATTTCTGATTGATTACCTTTTGATAATAGTTGAACTCATAGCCCTTTTTTAATTTTAAACTAACCGATACTTTTACTGGCTCATAACTTGGATTCACAACCTGGTAAGATACCCAGGCAGATGAATGCTTACTTAAAAAAGTATTGATTTCATCAAGCGTATGTTTATCAACCTTTGGTTTAAAAGGGTCAATAGCATTGTGGTTGGTTAAATCAGGAACAACCACTATTAATGTATTTCCAGGTGAATAAAATGAACCTGTAGTTGCATGATTAATACATTTAACTTTATGAACCGTTGGGAAATGCTGCAGAATAAGACGCTCGTAATCCCAAATGGCAACGGTCCTTTCTTTATGGCGCAAACGTTCACTTACACGAGTATAATACGCAGCATCATTTTCTTTTACCGCACCGCCGAAGGAAGAATAAGGTTGGGTAATTTTTTTAATCGCTGCAGTTTCAATCTTTAGTTTGGTAATTGTCTTGGCTGGCAGCGCTTTGGCCAAACGCAATGGATCATTATTCTGATCGTCAAAAATGACAATTCCGGCATTTGCCTGCACATCAATCAGGTTGCAAACGCCATCAGTATCTTTTTTTATAGCTGCTTTTATCCAAAGTAAATCGCCAGGTAGAATTGTGTTAGATGTTGTAGCTTCTTTTGGAATTATTATTTTTATAACTCCACTGGCAAGTAAGCCATTAGTGGTATCAAAAATAAAATCATCGTTTGCAAGTGTTTTCCAATAGTTATCGCAGAGCACACTCCATTCTAAAGTTATTTTCGGTTTTTCTGGATTTGCGCCTCCCTCAGCTATCTGGAATAAAATACTTGCGGAATCTTCTGCATATAGATCGCTCAAGCCAATAAGCAATTCACCCTCTGCGTGATACTGTGGAACCAGTTTTACTAAAGCGTTGTTTAGAAACGAATGTTTGCTTCGGGTGTAAGCGTGTTCCCTTGCCTGACCGAAAGCACCCCAATGAAAAAATTCGATCTCTTCATCAACATAATCATTTAATGAGGTTCCACTAAAATTAATTTTGGCTGTTGTTGCCGTATAATTTAAAGAAATGGATTGAATCTCAGGTGAAAATGGTTCTGCAGGAAGCTTAAGCGCTCCTCCGCTGAGGCTATATCTTAAAATTTCGGCTGTATATTTTTCCCTGTAATCTTTAAACAGAAAACTATGATCAAGTTTAAGGTGTAACTGGCCTTTGCGGATGTCTTTGTAAAGATTTAGAATTAGCTGTAGCGCAGGCTTATATAATTGAAGCGTTTGGGCTGATTTGGCATTTACGAAATTGGACTTTTGCTGAATGCTGGAGAATCCCGGTAACAGATAAGACATTTTACTGCTTACCGTTTGCAATACCGATTGTCCCGGATTAATGTAATATGGAGTATAAAACTGTGGAAGTATAAAAAATGGAAATAAAACGGCATAATCGGGATTAGTAAATTTCCAGCTGGTTTGTAACTGAGCGTTTGATGAATTGAAAAGCTTTACTGGTTCATAACTTTTTTTCCACGAATAACCATCTTTAAATGCTGCAGAAGCACTGAAAAAACTATTATTGATATTTGAATTGCCGTAATTTGCAAAATAGGTTTTAAGGTTGGAATCTGGAATATTTTTCCAATCTACATCGAGCGAGAAACTTTTAAGTCGTTTTGAAAAGGTTTCTTCATGAAGAACGTAAAAATTTGAATTTTCTTCTGATAATGGCCCAAATGGTTTAAAAGGTTTTTTGGGATTTACTGTTCCAAAATCATTTTCAAGTTCCATTGAAGAAATACCCTGAACATCAACCTCTATAGTTGCATCCACAAGTTCGGTATTTATGAAATTCTGATAACCAAAATCTGTTTTTTCGTTATTTACAATGATCTGTAGTATCGGGTTGGTCGTGTCAAACTCTCCCCCATGTGTAGCCTTATCATAAACAATTACAGCAGGCTCATCTTTGCTTATATTAAAAGTAAGTTCTATCCTATAAATGAGATTATCAGATGATGTTATTACTGCCGAAGTAAGCTTCGGTCCTATCCATCCCTTTTCACCGGTAATACTAACCTTAAAAAGATTGGAGGTTAGTACATTATTTTTTGCGGATGCATCAAGCCCTCTTACAGTAAGGTATACTTTAATACTCCTGCTGCCTTCTTTCATTTTCAGAATATTGCTCGATAGGCAAAAGCCAATCTGGGCTAATGGTATTGAAGTACTACCGAAACCATTCCATTTTGGATTTTCGGGATCTAGAATCGCACCTAAACCATCTTTGGAATTTGCAATTGGAGCATGAAATACAATATTTCGGTTAACAGGACTAACATAAAGGGACTTTAGCTGAGCCACTTTGGAAGGGTTTACCACAATATCATGCTCAAGTTTATAGCTGATCTCTTTCTTGGTATTGTCTTTACCTGCTAAAAGTAATGTTCCCGATGTTAATAAGGTATTTTCAGTATGCTTCTTAAGTTCAAAAAGTACATGTGCTTTATCTGCGATTGGAGGTGTTTGATTTAGTTTTAAAACATCATGATAGTAAAAGTCCAGGTGGCGCTGGGTAAGTGTATTCATCAAAGCTTTTGGCTTTTCCATCAGCTCGATAAAAGTGTTCCATAAAGCGAGGTGTGGTGGCAATGATTTGTTACTTGCCATTGCATTAATCTCTTCGATACTCAAACCGAAGAAACTATCCCATTGACCACTTTCAGTTAGATTTTTGTTATCAGTATCAATATCAAAAAACCTGACCTGTTTTGAAATCTCCTGTACAAACTTGTAATAATCTGCTTTTGTACGTTGATCAACAGGGGCAATTGCAGGATCCAATAACGCTGACATTCGCTGCTGCTGCGTTTGCCCGTCGCGTTTAAGAATAACTTTATAATCTATTGCTTTAGCGCTCATGCCAATTTATTATTAGCCTCGTTAAGATAAAACGGATAAACAAGATTGAAACGGGTATTGGTGTTGATTACCTCGTAATCGACAGAAATATCGATTCTGCCCTCAGTAATGAAATCGTCAAGAAGATTTACAAGTAGTAACTTAATTCTTGGCTCAAACATTAGAATGGCGTTTTTGACAGTTATTTTTATTGAAGTTTCTGTTGAAGTACTCATCGCTTCGAACACATAGTTTTCAAGATTACAACCATATAAAGGTTGTAGAAATCTTTCACCAATGGTTGTCGACAATAAAATTTCCAAACTCTTATTTATATCTTCCTCATCGGAGGTCATTAAAACCCGGTTAGTTTGCTTAGAGAAAGTTGGAGGAAAACTCCATCCTCTTCCAAGAAATGAAAGTTCGGATACATCTTTAAGCTTATCCATAATTTTTTAATATTTGGTACTTGCTTTATGTTATGGGTCAAATAATTTCAACTACCGCGTTATACAGCGTATCATCATTGAACTTTGTTTTGATTACAAAAGCCTCAGGATGGGCTTTTAAATGATCGATCACCCCTATGGCTACTGCGACACATAAAAGGGTCATCTGTTTATTGGTTTCAGGAGGATTTTTTCCCATTACTTCTGGATAATGTTCATTAAATGCAGCCTGAATTGCTTCTGCCATGCTTCCGGCAAGATCTGAGGGTGTTCCTGGAATTAAGGCCATAATTATCCTGTTTTAACTTTTACAGATAATAAATTTGGAGTAGCTGGTGGCATTGGAGGAACGGGTGGTGCCGGACTTACAGGTAATCCTAGCGCGGTTTCGCCTGGATGCATGTGTGTGGCGTATATGTTTACAATCTGGTTTAGATAAGTAAGCAGTTCATCTCCAAATACAAGTGGATGTGAGGCGCCGTCAACCAGTTCTATTTGAGGGGCATCAACAACTACTTTTGTATTTCCATGTACCTTTATCAATCCTCCATTGATATCTATATTTATTTCATTGCCTTTAGCATCTTTTATAGTGATAGCCGAAGGCTCAGTAATGATCTTACTTCCACTCTGATCTTCAACACGAAATCCCTGTTTATCATCACTAATGAATACTTTGTTTTCTCCCGGGGTTTCAATTTTAATTTCCTTGATGTCATCATCAAAAGTCAACTTCATTTTTTCGCGGGACGTATAGCCCTTTTTATGGTTGTCATTTGAAGGTTGTATTGGTGGAACTTTATTGGAACTATGAAGCATACCTAAAATAACAGGTTGTCTAGGGTCGTCGTATAAAAACCCAAGAAGTACCTCATCATCAAGTTCAGGTCTGAAGAACATTCCCCTTTCATCTCCGGCATCCGTTAAAGCTATTCGCGCCCATACGCCATCGTCATTGGCGTTAATGTAAGGCATTTTTACCCGTACCCGTTGTTCACCATCAGGATCTTCATTGTCGGTAACAATACCGGTATGTAAGCCAATTACGCCAGGCAGTAATCCTCCTGCTTTTGGTGCAACAACATGATTTTCTTCCATAAACGAATCAGGACTATGGCCAAATTGAGCATGCGTTTTCCATCCGTTTGATAGGGTGTATTCATGCCTTACCCCACTTACAAAAGCCTTCCCATTAAACCGCTGGCCAAGGCCATTCAATTCCACTACATCTCCTGGATTTATGTTAGCAATACCTTGAAACTTCACTCTCCCCCTTATTTTCGATAACCTGGATTTCAATAACTCTGCATCGGCCCAGGCTTGAGTTTCCTGTTGGTTTACAGCACCTGAATGGTTTAGAAACATCTCTGCAGGGCCCACAACTGATGCTAAATCTGTTGCTTTAAAACTTCCTTGTTCTTCCAAATCAGAAGGATCACTGGCTGTGGAATCGGCAATTTCTTGATTAGCGATATCCCATGTTTTACTGATTACCGAAGTATATTGATTTCTGCTATCCATCTCTGCATCAAGTTCTATCATTGTTGATCCATGTAAAAGTGAGAGAACGGCATCACCAGTAACTGTAGGTTTTTTGGTAATGATATTTTCATCGTTCGTTAATATGATATTACCATTTGCTTCTGCCCTGCTTAAAATAAAATCCCAATCAGTAGAATTGTATTGAACCATTTCTTTGTGGGTAACATCAGTAGATTCAATGTCGGTATCAGTAAAACCTGCATCTTCTAAAACCTGTGTAATAATATCCGAATCAGGGAGGTCATGGAAATAGGCATTCTTCCTGCCAATTGTTGTTTTTACTGCTTTGTGCTTACACTCTACAGTTAGCAATGGCGCCGAGCCAGTTCTTATTTTTAGCGATTGCTTAATTATAATTCCTTTGAATATATTGACAGCAGTGTCTGAATCTCCAGCTTCGATTTCTATTTCATTACCCGGGCTGAGCAGATCTCCGTCAGTTAAAGGAAATAGACCATCAGATGCATCTCCATCCTGAAAAACTAAAATCGCTGAAGAGATTTTATTAACCACCTTAGTAACAAAAACCGATTGCTTTGCTACTGATTGAGGTACGTCTTTGCCGTTTATTTTGAGTTTAAACTCAGCAACCGACTCAACTTCAGGAATCATTCTTTCTTCAGCCATTGTCTAACTATTTTACGTTCTTATCAAAAGGTGGAAAAACCAATTTCTGTCCGGGTATTAAATCCCTGAAATTTTTCAAGTTATTAACCTTTGCTATTTCCAGATAATATTTAAAATTGCCGTAAATTTTGTGAACCATTGCCGGCAATGTATCCCCCTCTTTCACAATTCGGATATGGGTAAGGTCCGCGGATTTTTTATCTTCTTCAGCTTCAATTTGAGCTTTTGCTCTTTTTTCAATAAAAGTTGCTGTAATAATTGCCCTAAGTGGTTTTCCTCCGTTATTAAATAGTTTGTATTGGATGTTTGCTGTTTTTAAGATACAATCAAATGCAAACTGATTGGCCCTGTACCAGATTAAACCTGGCCATTTTATACGAAGGAACCTTGTTCTATGGCCTTTACCATCGTATCCTGTAGTTTGATAAAATTCAATAATCTTGTCCTTAACATCCAAAGGAACACCCGTAGCATTTGTGCCATCCAAAAAGAACTTTAATGTAACTTGAAATGGCGTAGTGCCAAGAAATGGACCGGCATTACCTGTTGCCCCGCTTGCAGAATTCTGCTCAGATAG
Organism: Pedobacter sp. GQ55; assembly: GCF_059758925.1. NCBI lineage: Bacteria > Pseudomonadati > Bacteroidota > Sphingobacteriia > Sphingobacteriales > Sphingobacteriaceae > Pedobacter > Pedobacter sp. GQ55. The sequence goes on from NZ_JCAXEI010000003.1 coordinate 417,738, forward strand.
AACGGTATAATTAAGGGTAATCTCATCAGGATTAATAAAAGTAGAAAACGTTTTCTCCGAATCTCCTGCCCGCTCAATTTTCTCCCATGACTCAATTTTAAGTTTATCGGCAGGCATAAAGGGATTTAAGGCATCAAGAAGTCCCATTGTCAGCGTTCATTTTTTTGTTTAAGAATTTCCATAACCTGCTCTACGCATTCTTTAATAATATCTTCTTTTGAAAGTGTATCGCTGCTTTGAGAAGGCGCTCCAGAAGACGAAGGATCATCAGAAACGGATACAGAAATTTCGATTTCGTTTATTATAATTGGCATGGTTTAAAAACTTACGGACCCAGAGACACCTCCACTTATTGCGCCACCAACGGCCCCTACCGCCCCCATTAACAAATCGTCGAGTCCCATTGGTTTAAAATACTGGTAGGTTAATTCTAATGTTTCAACTACCATTGTATTTTGTTCTGCATTGAATTCGGAGACATCAATTTTAGTTGGGTAGGCATTAAATACATGCCATACATTTAGCGGAATGTGGCTGTCATTCAATAAACTCACAAGGATGTTTTTTGGCTGAAAATTAAAATTTTCGATGCTATCCCTGCACCAGTGACTTACAAAAGATCCCAAAAACAATCCCCGTTTTAAAATAAGTTTGTTATACTGAGGAACTCCTGGAAACTGATGTTTAAACCTGTTCTCTCCGCCTTCGGCTACAGTTTCTGTTGCAATACTCGCGCTTAGTCCGCTTACACTCTGGAAACGCACATCCTGGGGAGTTTGCGGGAACATTTCAAATACAACAAGAAAATGAAAGCCAACCGGTGGATAGATTAATCCATCAATGATACCGCTGATTAAACTCATAATATCATAGGTTAATCGCCATTTTGTATAGTAAGTCCTTCGTGGGCCAGGTCAAGTTGCTCGATGGCCACTTCACTTCCGTCTGCCTTTAAATCTGTACTTTGTATTTTAATTGGAAAGGCGTTCTTAATTTTCCAAGTGACTACAGGCTCATGATTTTCATTAAGTAGTTTGATGACTACATCGCGTCTTTCAACAGTATTAAGGCTTATGGTATTTAACCACTGATAGAATTCATTATCAGCAGCAAATACTCCTCGCTTTAGTGTGATGTTGCTAAATTCCCTCATGCCGGGCATTTTAATTTTACTGAATTCGGGTGAAGCGCCATCACGGTATTCAATCAGTTTATTTTCGATATTTAATCCGCTTACTTCCGTAAAGCCAATTTTGGTTCCGCCCCAGTCAACCTGGAAATGAAACTTTGGTAGTGGATAAGTTGCCATTTTATTTAGTTTTAGATGAGCTTTTAAAGCTGATTAATTAAGATTCCTGAAGTTTATGAGAGAATTTCAGTATGATAAACTCTGCCGGACGTACTACGGCCATGCCAATTTCAATATTCATTCTGCCTTCCAATATGTCAAGTGCAGTCATGGTTACACCGAGGCCAACCCTGACAAAGAATGCATGCTCCGGTTTAGCACCTGCAAGCGCGCCTGCTCTCCATTGCTTAATTAAGAAGTTTTCGATCATAGCCCTCACCCTAACCCAGGTATTGGCATCATTTGGTTCAAAAACAACCCATTCAGTCCCCTTTTTAATGGATTCTTCTGCAAAAATGAAGAACCGACGCACGGGTACATAACGCCATTCATTGTCATTTCCGGCCAAGGTTCTTGCTCCCCAAACCATCACCCCTTTACCTGTAAAATACCTTATCGCATTTATTGATTTACCTGATGTGGGATCAACATTTAGTGACATCTGATCCTGATGAGAAATCTTTAGCGATGCTGCATTTACATAAGATAGCGAAACATTAGCGGGTGCTTTCCAAACGCCTCTTGAGCTGTCAACAGCAGCGTAAATACCTGCAACTGCTGTTGAAGGTGGCATAACAATGGTTATTTTTTGAAGCTGGAGCTTGATCAGATTATAAAGCTCCGTATTGCCCGTAACTTCTGGTGGGGTAACTGGAGATGTTGGTACTGCCGGGGCGGGTTTCTGAAGATTAAGGCCCGTTTTTACTGATTCTTTTAAATTAGACGGCGGATTTTGGATACTTGCCAGACTAATATTTCCGGGATCATTAACCGCTTCGACAGTTTGGGTTGTTTCTACTCCTCCAACAACAGTTTTATAAACTACGTTTACATCTTTGTCTTCAAATCGATAATTTAATATAGTTTCCAGATAAGGAAAGTAAGCAGCTCCATATTTTATCAAATCCATATTACTGCCCAGGGTTGCTGCATTTCTAAAATCATCTGCTGAGCTGTTGATATCATTAGGCGTGTCTTTTAGCTGTTTTACATCAATAATGGTAAATCTGTCTTGAAGCAGGAAACATTGATTTAGCGCCTGATTAATCAGCGAATAATAGCTTGATGAATCCAGAGAAGGTCCATCGGGGAAAAGCAGTAAAGTAGGCTCATCAACTTTCGCTATTGCAGCTAAACCATCTTGAAGTTTTTGTGATACAATATCAGCATCGGAAGGGACTGAAGAAGGATATGAACCGACCGATACAATGTAACACGGCCCTCCTCCATTGGCGAAATACATCTGCAGCCCATAATATAGTTTAAACCTTGAGCTTGTTACATGTGCCTTGTCAATAGAGATTGTTCTTGCAACTGAAGAATCACTATTGGTAGTGTCTGTAATGGTTACAGTAAATGCTGTTTCCTTTTGGGCCAGACCAAACAATTGCTCATATTCTAGCAATGAACCAATTCGCTGGGGTAACAGCGTAAGATCTTTACCATTAAAAGTTGCTTTCTCAGTATAACCGATGAATGCAGGAATAGCGGTTTCCACTTCAGCTACGGAAGGTGGAAACGTTGGGATCTCACGTATATAGACCCCGGGGGTTTTAAATACATCTGCCATGTTGGTAGGTTTTTAATTAGATTGTGATTAAAATATCTGAGAAAGTATCAGAACCTTCTGTTCTTATGAGATTTAAAGGAGGGTTTGGTAAATTGGCTATGATTACTTTATTGGTTCCATCTGTCAATTTGATCCCCGTAATTGGCTCTTGTTTAAGTGGAAGTACATCGTTGGAAGTAAAAATGAATTTCCCTGGGGGTGAGCTTCCAAGTAATGTGAAATCTATAGATGAGCCATTGGTTTTGGCCACATTGATAGTAGTTATAGATGAGTTAAATTGTTTGGTAATAATATACCTCCATTTTGTTGAGCGATTCGTAAATGGTATTTTATAATTTTTTGTGCTGATTGAATGATCATTATTTTGAAACTGATAGGCTGAACTTAAATTGCTTTTGTAAAAAATTTCAATTACTCCAAATACATCAGAGGTCTCATGGGGATTGATTGAATAAAAAGAGGTCTTTTCGGTTCCATCAATTAAAAAGCGGGTTCGCCCTCCATTTGATTTATTAAGATCGAAAGAAAAATTATATACATTATTGGAGTTATCCAGTTGTTGTTGCAAACTCTCTCCGCTGTCTATAAACTCTAACTTTCCGGTTTGAGTTGCAAGATTACTATTATGTGCAAAAGAAAAGGTATTACTTACAAAGGGAAGTAAATCTGCTTCTGAAACAATTTTATTTGTTTTGTTGGAAACCAGCAGCGGCTCACTTGCTAATAAATTTGAGCTCAGGTTATTGAAGTAATAATGACTGCCAGCTGGTTTGATCAGATTGATGTCGGTAACGTTTTCAAACAGATTGTTTCTCAGTTTAAGCAGGAATGTAAATTTTGTTCCCTCCGTTAAAGGATTTTTAATGACATCCAGACTATCCACCTTTGCATACAATTTGCCGCCAAAATCACTTGGCAGAAAACGTAATCCCAGCGATTTCATGAGAATGGCACAGCTCTCAGATGGTTGCAAAACTATATCAGGGCATTTACCCGAACTGTAAAAGGTATGGGGAAACTCCACTGAAAAAAGAGCTTTGTATTTGATTTTTATCATTACAAAAAAGATTGGAGGTTAACTTAATTGTCGCTAATGGTAACTTCTGTAATTGGAGGTGCTTCCATTTTAGGTTCCAGGTCAATGAAACTCATGGTTCGTATTTTATAAATTGCGTTGGGCATATACTTTGCCCCAAGAACTGCCCAGAGGTTGTTTTGCTGTTCAAAAGTGATAGGATGTAAATTAACCAGTAAACGGCCTACCTTTTGCCAGGGTTTGTCATTGTCAACCTTTGCATTGATACCCGGATATTTATCACTATCAAAAACCTGGTTACCTTGAAAAAATGAAATCACGTAAGATAGTAGTCTTAGCGCGGTAGCATAGTTGTTAGCGAAGACAGAGAAAATAACAAAAACATTTAGATTAACCGGAGGGTTAATTATTTGAATCTTGTCATCTGTTTTTCGATAGTTGTACTGCGCATCAGAAATGCGATCTTCTTCCAGGTTTACCAGCGTTAAAATTATCTTAGATACTTCACCTCCGTCTGATACAACAGCAAATGTGCCGTCAGGAGTCATCAGCGATGAGATCATAACAACATCTTCATTTCCGAAGTTTGTGGCATCCTTGCGTTTAAGATAAGCGTTAAGCTCATCTGATAAAAATTCAAGTGCTGTGCGTAACATGTCTTTAAATAAAGTGTAAGCTCAATTCTTTGAATAGACAAACTGCCTAGCCGCAGAAATATCAGGGTTAAATAATAGACTATAACCGTAATCCTTTAGCTTCTGGTGATTAAAATTATCTGTATGCGTTTCAACAATAATGGTTTGTATCCTTTTTAGGTCCTCTTCTTTTGAAGCCTCAAATAGAAATTCTTCGTAACCTTCAATATCGAGCTTAAGTATAAAAACATCTCTGTCAAGTTCTTTGATAAAGGAAAATAACCCAACAGATTCAACAGATAAAAAGTCATTTGAATTCGGTATTGATGTCCATCGCCCGCTCCAGTCACTTTGATCTGGTGAATAAAGGTTTAATGTTCCGCTGGTTACCGAAACGGCTTTATTCAATGCTTTAATTTTTCCAAACCTTTTGGCGTTTTCATTTAGATACCAGAAACTATCGGGGTTTGGTTCAAAGGAAATAACATCAACGTTTTTTAAATGCTTTGCACACATTATAGAGAATGCGCCAATATGGGCGCCACAATCAATCACATAACTTTGGGTTAAAGGTTCGATATTGGCAAATCGGCTTTTAATACGGTACATGTCCTGGTTAATAACTTCCGGAATAACCCAACGATCATCATCCGTATCTTTTCTGTAAACAATATTCAAAAGATCATTCATCATTTATCTATTAAGCATGCGTGGATTTTGTCTTTTTATTGGCTTCTGAGGTTCTTAATAAGTAGCTAAAAAAAGTATCCTCATCAAGTATATTTGGATATTGATTTTCTTCCAGATATCCCCTAACCATATTGGCAGAAACCATATAGCAGTAAGAATTTGAATTGAGCATTTGCTGGTGTACCTCATCATTAGCCTTTTGAAAAAATGCTGAAGGATTGCTCCAGCAGATCGGCTGAATCTGTTCAACCTTTAGTTCATACCATGAGGTTTTACCCTCGTTTAAGGTTGCTGTTAAGGCTTGTGAACCAATTGTTAGCCAGTCTATTGGCTGTCCGGATCGTAAGATTTGACAAACCCGATTATAATAACCAGAGGCAATATCGCTATTCAATGATGCCCCCATAAAATTATTTGTAACCTCTCCAGAACGTTCCCGATACCCCATAAACTCGTACATATTCAAAATATCCATCAAAGGTTGGAGTGGTTTGATGACAACACAATCAGAATCGATCCATAGTCCGCCAAATTTTTTAAGCAAAAATGCCCTAATGAAATCCGCCCGATGAGCCACATATAAATCACTAATTTTGATGTCCAGATCACAATCCCGCAATTCATTAAATCGTTCTGGGGTTAGTAATTGTACATTATTTACATGTGCAAATACCGTTTTCTGGCAAGCGTTGATCCAGTCAGGAAGCTCACCTTCCCAATATAGCCACACTGGTAAATTTTTGTTTTTAAGATTGGCCATCTTTGTTGTAATGCTTTAATTCAACTTCTTTAAAACCAGTAAAGAATCTGTTAGCTGGAATTTTTGATAATTCTTTTTTGAAATAAGTTCATTTGCAAATGCCATTACATCAGGGAAGTAATCGGCAAAATCATGAAATGCCAGGTAGCCCCCGATTTCTATCCAGGATGCAAACTGTCTGAAATCATTTGAAATATTTAAATAATCATGTAGGCCATCGATTAACAATAAGGAAATTGGGGTGTTCCATTTTACATTTTTGGATTCATCAACTATTGAAACTACTGTTTCAGATAAATTGGCATTTTCAATATTTTTTCTAAAATGATCTAAAGATGGCTCGAACTGCTGCAAACCTTGATCTGCAGAACCTAATATTCCATTATGTGGATCAATTGAATAAACTTTTATGCTATCTGATACCGATTTAGCCAGCTTTCCTAGCAGAACTGTTGCTTTTCCATGGTAGCTGCCAACCTCAACTACATGTCCATTTGGGAATTGATCGCAAGCTTTTAATCCACAAGCAAGTAACAATTCGGCTTCACCTTCACTTAACCACCCATCAATTTGCTTAATTTCAATTAAAACTTGTGCAGGTAAAAACAATACCTGCTTATCATCTTCTTTATCTGTTTCTTCGGGCTTTTGTATATAATTATTTAAGTGCTTACGGGTATGTTTCCTAAGGGGATCATCGTATTTGCGATTTATCGGGTGTACCCAAAAAGCATTAGGATCATTAAATGCACAATCTAATTCTTCTGTTGTATAAGCTTTCTTGTAATTAACAAAATCATGGCTACAAGGGTTTAATACTATTTCATAACCAAGCAAACTCACCATCGTTGGCAATATGATCTCTTCGGTTGCCCATATTTTTGTATGGTTCATTATATTTTGAAGAATACTATTTGTTTTAAAAAGCTTTACCAGATCCTTAACTGCATCGTAGGTAAATACAGTTGAGGGCCAAAAAGACCAATGAACGAATTTACTTTCACCATCTTTAAAAGTTTTAAGCAATGGTTTCCATAAATCATATTCTTTAAATGCCTGAATAGAGGTAAAAACATCAGTATTGTTTGCAGTTATATGTTCTGGTCGGTTTGATAAAAGTCCAATATTACTTTTCTGCGAGAAGAAATCTGACATGAAAGTCGAGTATTCTGACTGCAGACTTAATTGATCAGAATCTACAATAGTTAAAATATCAAATGAAAAATTATCGAGTGCAAACTGCATACATTCAAGTGCAAAATTATGGAGGTAACCATGCTCCACCGGCATAACAGTTGGATTTACTATAGCTCCAAATTCTTCGAAAGGAAATGAACAGGAGTTTAAATTAAGATTGGCGCTACTGTTGAAAATAATAATACTCGAAGATGGATCTTGAAAATGCAAATTGCGAACCATATCAATTACACAATCTAACCTTTCATGTACCAGGCAAGCAAAAACATTTTTTAATTGCTTTCTTACAATCTTTAAATTCCATTTATCTGAAACAATTTGATCATGTTTAGGATAATATTTTAAATCTAAATTCGTGATGCGCTCTATATCCAGTACCGGATAAGGATGCCACCAATCACCGGAGGTTTTTTTCAGGCTAATATTCTGATCATGTATCATGTGGACAGACATCTGCGAATCTGTAAGTGCGGTTACTTTTTCGGGTGAGGCGGCCCAAACAAATAAGCCATCAACACCTACATTTATATCTTTATATTGATTCTTTTCCCAGTAAGACCGCTGATAACAAAGTGAACTTCCCAGCAGCCATTTACGTTGATTTGTAGGGTATTTATATTGAAAAGCCTCTTTTTTTAACAGATCATAATAGAGTAAATTATTTATTCCACAAATATCAGCGTTGCGCTCTTTCAGCTCTTTTACCTGATAATTTATTCGATAATCAGCATACCAGTCATCATCATCCCAATTAACTATTATACTACCTGATGCATGCCTGCACGCTAAATTAAGTTTTGCACCTAAAGATACTTGATGGTCAAGGCGAATGTATTTTATATTATCAGCCTTGGGAATCAGATCCTGTACACAATCAGAACCGTCATCAATTATAATTAACTCTTTATTCTGGTATTCCTGCCTTTGGAAATATTTGATGGCATGCGGAATAAAGTATCTCCTGTTAAAGGTTGGCATCACACATGTAACAAGCGGAAGCATATTGAGGAAGTTTTCAGGCTAAAGATGAAATTGTAAAGCTTCGCTAGAGGTTTGTCACAATAACACCCTTATAATAAGTTCAGTAAATTCTAAAAATCGTTTAATTTATATACCAATAAAGCTAAACTCTTTATAAACGAACATCAATAGTTAGTTATAACTATTTTTATTGACCACTTTTCTTAAACTGGATGAACAAACCTCGATAGACAGTGATTGATTTATGGAACTCAAATGAACTCCAAGACGCTCCTTCCCTCTTTTAAAGAATAATTTTCCCTTTAAGCCGGTAAAAGGTCCGTCTACAATCATCACTTCATCACCACTAACAAGATTTGCTTCTATTTCAAAAACCATAGTTTCAAATTTCATTATATGAGAAATTTCATCCTCAGACACCATTGCTGGTTTACCTTCAAAAGTTATAAATTTTAATACCCCTCCTATCTTTAATAGCTTAAAGCGCTCCCTCTCTGTTGAATTAATGAAAACGTAATTTGGAAACATGGGTACTTTTATTTCTTTTTTACGGTCGCTCCATTGCCTTATTACATTTTGCAAAGGCAAATAAGCTTTTATATTCTTTCTGGTAAGTTCATTATAGATTTTCTTTTCGAGATTGGGAAAGGTATAAACGATATACCAGTTGCTTTTTAATACATTTTCCATGATACAATATATTAGGGATATATTTTTGACGATAGGGATAATAATTAACTTGGATAATAAAATTGATAATATTTAATTGATGATGAAATAGTTATTTATAATCATTTATAATAAGGGCATGAACACTAAAAGTACTTTTTTGACTACTAGCAGGTCTATATATTTCTTTTTGTTAAATATCTTTGATTAGAAGATGCCTAAATTTTCATGACGCTGCTCCACTTAATTCTAATTCTTCGATTTTATTAACCCTTAAAATACCATATGCTATTATATTGATAGGTCCCTAACGTTCAACCAAATATTATCTAAAATGACTAAAGTTATGGAACATAACGCCGGAGAAATCGTTGAACTAGCTGTTCGACGACAAAATGTGAATATTAGCGAACTATCCAAGCGCTTGAATGTAAACAGACGGACCTTATATAATTGGTTTAGGCAAAAGAAATTGCATACCGATGTAATTTTAGAAATAGGTAAGGCTATCAATTACGACTTTTCAAGTGATTTTGAAGGAGAATTAAAACACTTAAATTATAATGAGGACCTAAGGTCCTTTAAAAAGGACTTTAACTCTGAACATCCCGATTCCGTCTATTATTGGATGGAAAAATACATCGCTTTACTTGAAGATTATAAAAGGTTGGTTCGAAGGGATTCAACCCATAACATGCTATCGTAACAGGACAATATCTGAAGGTATATTCAGCTTAGATAAAATTCATCCCTTTAATCTAAAAAGAGTTATGTTTCGAATTAAAAGAACTAACCTGACAAATGCGCTTTCTCTGGGACTACTTAATTGGTTTACAATCGGTCTTCTTGTGTTTGGTATTTTAATAGCAATTTTTTTCGGCACCAGCTCATCCGGTAAGGCTACCATCTTTATGTGGATGTTTGCTTGCCTTCTAGGTAGCTGTGTGATCGGATTTCTATTCGGTATTCCAAAAATTCTTCAGCGTCCGGCAGTACCTGACGCTAACGCCGGCATTACCCAACCCAACTATCAACAACAAGTTAATTCCAATTTAACGGAGATATCTGATTGGTTAACTAAAATTATAGTGGGACTAGGATTGGTAAATCTGACTAATATTCCCCCTTATATCTATTCCGCCGCAAAAATTTTGGCAAATGGCCTTAGTGATCCAAAGGGTACTTCCGAAGATTTATCCCTGGCTTTCGCTTATGCAATTATTATAGGTTATACCTGTTTTGGCTTTCTTTTTGGATACATCACTACTCGTACGTATTTGGCTGGAGTATTTTCTGAAGCAGATCAAAATGCACTTTCCCGGATTGCAGAAAAGGCTGATGAAACTGCGGGTAAAGCGCAAAGCGCACTCCATAAAGCTGAGCTGGCGTTAACAAAACCTCTTGAAGTATACACAAATGAAACCCTCTCGCCCGATGAGCAACTTCAGCGGCTAATAGAATCCTATAACCATGTTAGAAATAGTTTCCCTGTTGGTAGCAGCCGCACAAGCAAAACTACAGAGATTATAAAAGCAATGATGGATTTGGTCTCGTCTTTAATTAATTTCGATATTACTGCTGCACTGAAAAGTGTAGACAATGGAGAGAGACTAAGTGGATATGCATTCTTATATATGAAACCTAGCATCGAATATGTAGACCCGCTGGTTGATGCCATAATAAGAGACCCTACGGCGTTTGGACAATATTGGGGAATACAGGCATTAAGAACCATTGTAAATGCTCAGGAGATCTATAAATTTGATAACAGCAGTCATAAGAAATTAAAGAGTTATTACGATAAACTTAAAAATGATACCGATCGCAGATATGAATTAGGAAAGGTTCTTCAACTTTAAAAAGAAACTGCCCGGATCATATTCGGGGCAGTTTCTTTCTTTAGTATCCACCACCACCGCCATTGTTTCCTCCATTGCCGGTACTGGCAGCAACAAGAACTATGTTGCCTCTTATCTCTCCACTTGTAAAATCTGAACTATGGATATTAACATACCATTTTCCAGACAAAAGCTGACTGATCTCCGCAGTGTTCAACACTCTTGTAGTTCCTGTAAGTGTACCTGAACTGGCAGTGCTAAAGCCAGGGATTTCAATTACGATTGGGGAACTAGTTGAGTTTGATCCGTTTTCTGCACCATGAAAGTGCATGCCTGTAGTTGTTGCAGTAGCAGATCCAAGCTGCCATGTAATGGTATAAGCAATCGTTTTAGACTGCTCACTATAAGTGATGTTTGCCGTGCCCATTCCTGTTGTTGTAACCACAGGGACCTCATTAGAACTGTTTAGCTGGACTGTAGCCGTATAAGTTCTGTAGGTAACATCAGGCCCATTGCTTTTCTTTTTACAGCCTGAATAAAGAACTAACAGAATAACTGCCATAGCAAGGATGGCAGAAAAGAATTTTACAGAATAAGTTTTCATAGTAAGTAATTTAAATGATCAATTAATTACTCCGATTGACAGTACATAAAAGGGCGATAACTTTGATGAACGTTTAGAGTTGTCCTGTCATCATCGCTTCACTATCTAATACGCAACTATTTGCAAATGGTTGCCTGATGCTTTTATTTATTTCAGCTAATTCTGTTCTTTTGAGTATTTAAGGAAGGACAATAAGACTTTCTCATCCTTTTCCAATAGCTTATTTGTTGGATTGCTTAATATGCTTACCCGATTTAACCACTTATGAAGTGCATCGTTTTTATGGGCTTCCAGAAGTAAAGGATAAACATATGAACTTTTACAAACTGCCCTGGTATTTCCTAATTTTTTAGCAACGGAGTCCAAAACTTGTATTTCCGTTTTCACTTTAGAATATCCGTTCTCAGTTTTCAGACAAGTTGCAAACTGTCTTAACGCTTCCAAAGTTCCTCCCCAGGTCCTGAAATCCTTGGCGGTAAAATCATTTCCTGTAATTTCTTTAATGTATTGATTGATTTGGCCCGACTCAATACTTCTATGCATCCCATCATCAGTATAAAACTGAAAAAGTTCCTGTCCGGGAATGTCTCTGCATTTTTTTACAAGCCTTGATAAACGCTGGTCTGTTAAAGCCATTGTATGTCTTACTCCTTTCTTCCCTACAAAACTTAGATGTAGCGAGTTCCCTTTAATTTTAACATGCTTATCTTTAAGAGTACTCAGACCGAAACTACCATATTTTTGCATATAACTTTTTCCGCCCACTCTCAATAATGTCTTTTGTAATAGATCAACACAAATAGCTAGTACTTTTTGTTCATCGAGATCCTTACGTTTTAAATCTCTTTTAATTTTTTTTCTGGCTTCAGGTAATGCTTTGCCAAACTCCAGCAGCCTAAAATATTTATGTTCAGATCTTCTTTTGGTCCATTTGCTATGATACCTATATTGTTTCCTATTTGCTGCATCAATTCCCGTAGCCTGCAAATAGCCATTATGTTTAGGACATATCCAAACTGATGTCCACGCTGGTGGTAACACAAGTGATTTTATCCGTTGTAATTGATTTTCATCCTTTATCCAGTTACCATCACTGTCTTCATAATGAAATTTACCTGGTTTCCCTTTTCTGTAAATCCCAGGCATGGCATCAGTTATATATACCAGGCCGTTTTCTTTAATCATATTTTTAGTTTCCACCATAACTTATTATTACTAGGCTCTTTTTTTCTTAGTAAGACTTTCCATTAATTGGCTGTAAAGATCATCGCTGCTTGCTGTTTTAGGTTGCATTTTCTTAATAATGGGTCGCTTACCCTTAGCTTTTGCTTTTATAATGGCTAACAGCTCAACCCGATGTTCATCTTTAAATGAACTAATGTCAAAATCACCACTGTATTGAGCTATTAAGGCCATACCAATCTCCAGCTCTTTGCTGCTTATCGTTTTTTCTCCTTTAAGCTTAACTTCTGTTGTGCTTCGAATTTCTTCCTCGAACCGGATTTTAGTAATAACCAGTACCTCATCCATAGGATGAATAACGCATAGGTTCTCCGTATTTCTGAATACGAAACGCGCTACTCCAACCTTTTTTGATTTAATAAGCGCACTTAAAAGTAATGCATATGCTTTTTTTCCCTGGCTTTCAGGTTGTGTATAGTACGAGGTTTCGTAATAAATTGGATTGATTTCACTGATGTCAACAAAGCGCTCTAGCTCAACGACCTTGGTCTTTTCCGGACTAGCCTCCTCGAAATCTTTATCATTAAGCACAATATATTTTTCACCAAGCTGATACCCTTTTACTATTTTTTCATAGGGAACTTCTTTACCGGTATTTTCATTGACACGTTTATATTTTATCCTCGCATGGTCTCTTTCATCCAGCATATCGAAATCAAGATTGCTGTTCTGTACGGCCGAGTACAGCTTTACAGGGATATTAACCAGGCCAAACCCAATAGCGCCTTTCCAAATAGATTTCATAATACATGTATTTTAATCTTTAACTGTCTGGTTAACAACTTTGAGATAGGAATGTTTAGATTGTCCATGTAAAACAAATAATCCTAATTACTGTTATGGAAATTTGAACATCAAAAGGGAGTTTTTGACAATCAACAGGTTGTCTGCGGGTCTGTTCATTCGATACTTTTGATTCAAAGATGCCTAATTCTTTCATATTGCCGCTCTAACCATCTCAACCCGTTTCCCAAAACATTTAGGCTCCTTCCATTAAAACGTCCCTAACGTTTAGTCTGATTTATCTAAAAACTATGTTATGGAACAGAATGCAGGAGAAATTATTGAACTCGCAGTCCGGAGACAAAATGTAAATATTAGCGACCTCTCCAGACGTATGCACGTTAATAGAAGGACATTATACAATTGGTTTAAACAGCGAAAATTGCATGCAGATGTAATCATTGAGATAGGTAAAGCCATTAATCATGATTTTTCAGCCGATTTTCAGAATGAATTCAGGTGTTTGGGCTCTGTATCTGTCTATAAAGATGAATTCTCATCAAATCACTCAGATTCTGTTTATTACTGGATGGAAAAATACATTTCACTCTTAGAAGATTATAAGAAATTGGTACAAAAGGGAAGTCATCACAAGACATTGTCATAATATAAAATTGAAGTAAAAAGTAGCGAAGGATTAGGACGCTACTTTTTACTTATTATATAAAATTGAAGTAAAAAGTAGCGAAGGATTAGGACGCTACTTTTTACTTATTATAATTATTTAAGCTGGATTTTTTCTGCCATTGAATAGGCAAGTTCCCCAACTCCTGCTGTTTTTACGCCTACCCGAACATATACCGCATCGGCATTTGACAATGAAGCCGGAATCACAACATTCATAGTAAGTGGCTGATTAATGTTTGGAATAGCAGAAGCAGCAATTGTCGTAACAGCACTTTGATTAGCATCATCAACAAGGGCTGTTTTAAAGACATATAATTTGACTGACTCAAGCAAATTAGTGGTGTTTACTGTTTGTAAATTGACGGTAGCAGTTACCGTTGTACCAGCTTTCTGATAGGAAACGGTTTTAACGAATGTATAAGGCGTTACGGGAACATCAATAATTGTATTTCCGCTCACTTTAACATCAATTGAATCCGTATTATTAATCCAGGGCCCTACTCCTCTTAATCTGGTTAATTTATAGTCGCCATCAAATACTAAGGCAGAAAAAGAACCATCTTGTGCAACATAAACTGGAATTTTTGTAAAGAAATCATAGCCATGTTGCCATAATTCCAACTGTACGCCATTTGATCTGACACCAATGGCCTGACCTTCATACACCACTCTACCTGTAAGTAAAGATTTTGGTGCGGTGTAATTATCTTTCTTACACCCTGCAATTCCTGCTGCCACGATAAACAGCAATGAATATATATATACTTTCATTTTCATAACCTGATTAATTAAATGGATTTTGAACAATTTTTGGATTGTTGTTTATTACATTCTGATCAAAAGATGAGTAGTAATTAAAAATTTGGAAAAACCGTGGCGACCTAAACCTGGGAGCTGCCATTTTTACGAATACATATTTACCGTCTCGGGCCGCGTCTCCTGGGCGAATTACACGATATGGATACAAGGCTGATACTACCGCATCAGGACTATCTGAATTACCGGTCCAAACTTTATCTGCCTGCCTCCAGCGCTTTAGATCCCATAGGCGATGATCCTCAAAAGCTAATTCATTTCTGCGCTCATTTCTGATTTTATTTATAGTTAGAGTTGCGCTTGTCAGGCTGTTTGTACCGAAACCGGCACGCTGCCGAATTAAATTTATATAAGTTAATGCATCATTTGTTTGTCCAAGCTCAAATGCGGCTTCCGAAGCATTCAGATATATTTCTCCTAAACGAAACCATACCCACCAAACATCACTTTGAATCCCCCTTGTAGAAGCTCCACCATTTGCATCTATATACTTGCGAAGATAAAAGCCTGTGTTTGATACTTCTTGTATAGATCTGTGAGGCCCAGAAGCGGCAATTAGAGGTTTGTTATCTGTGTAGTTTGTTCCAAGATCTGGGCCTTCAACTGTCTGATATGAATTTGTTGCAGCATTCCATACCATAACACCAGCTTGCATATCAACTGTTAAGCCTTTAAATGGTGCGCCTGGGAAAATTATTGTTCCATATAGCCTTGCATCTTTACCGGCAAATATATCGGTGGTACGATCATAATATATATAATCAGTGTTGCCAGCATTTCTGGTTTTAAGTTTCCCCTCAGATCCATCAAGATATTCATAATTTTCTACCAGATTTAACGAAGGCGTAATATTGGACGAACTTAAGTTATCCTCACGTATACCCCTGGCAATGTTATCGTAAGTAAATCCGTGTTTCTTAGCCTTAGTTGTCAGGAAATCACGTACAAAGATCACCTCTGGATTATTTGTTTTCTTTACAACAGCCTCATAAAAATTTTCTCCCAGATTTGGGTTACTTGTATATAAGGCATACGGACCTGCTATTACTTCCTTAGAAGCTTCCAATGATTTTTGAAAGTATTCATCAGCTCTGGACGCAGGTATACCTACCTCTCCTCCGGTCGTAGTTATTGTTGGGGTTAGCAAAGCATTATATTTGGCAATAGAGCCAGCATATAACATGGCCCTGCTTTTCAATGCCATACAGGTGTATTTATTTGCTCTCCCTTTACTACCCTCATTAGCGATATCATTTTTAACCGCATCAAGCTCAGAAGCAATGAAATCATATACTTCTGCTTCTTTTGCGCGGGGTTGTTGCAGATAGGTTGGATCTCCTTCAAAATTGTAGATTAACTGAGTGGTAATTAATGGCACCCCTCCCATCCTTTTTACCATTTCAAAATAAAGATAGGCCCTTATAAATCTGAATTCTGCTTTCAATTGAGTCCTTTGAACCGCACTAAGCGTTGCAGCTCCAAATTTATCTACATTCTCTATAGCCAGATTAAGATCACGAACAAAGCCATAATCGTATAGTCTCCAGCGGCCTCTGTCATAGCTTACAATGTTGTTCCGCCCTTCTTCGTTGGAGAAGCCTGACCACATTGCATCATCGTAATCAGCCATATTTCTCCATTGTGAACCAGCCTGATCGGTTAAACCCATATCAGTAGGGATCCGGTTATAATAATTGGCAAGCAGTCCTATTATTAGTTTAGGATCTTTCCATAATTGATCATCTGTAATAATCGTAGTTGGCTCCCTTTCCAAGTAATTCTTTTTACAGGAGCTAAAACTTAGCAGGAGAACTAAGCTGAATATTATATATTTTGATACATTTTTCATGATACTATAGTGTTAAATTAAGCCCTAGTGTGTAGATCTTTTGTTGAGGATAAACCAATCCATTGCCTGCTGAAATTTCCGGATCAATTTCATATTCCTTTACATTGTCGAAAGAAAACAGATTTGAACCGTTAACATAGATTCTTAAGGCAGAGATATTTACTTTTTGTAGTAGGGTTTTTGAGAAAGAATAACCCAATTCCAGATTTTTCAGTCTTAGATAACGAATATTGGTTGTCCAGAAATCATTTCGGTTATTGCCACTAAGCGGACTGGTAAAAACAGATAGTCCGGTGTTGTCCTTCCTTAATGCAGGGTAAGTTCCTGGAATCCATTCACTGTTAGGGTTATATGGATCTGCTCTGTGCCAACGATCTGTTAGCATATAAGCAGGTGAGTTTCCATTATTTTGAAATGGAAATTTCAATTCCCAATCTCTAAAATAGGTCTGCATACCTGCGCCCATCAGATCAAATGCAAGCGATATACCTTTCCACGTAATACGGCCGTTTATGCCGTAGTTAAAATAAGGCAAAGCCCCTTCTGCATATCCAATGGGTTTTATGTCCATGGCATTTATAATACCATCACCATTTAAATCCTCATAAATTAAATCACCGGGTAAAAGCGTTCTGTTACCTTGTCCATCTATGTTAACCGGGTAGTCATTAATTTGTTGTTCAGATTGGAACCTTCCTAAGATATGATGTCCCCAATTCACATTTTGCCAACGGCCAGTCCTATCGTTCCTGTACTGATCGTAAGAATTTCCAAAACGTGGTTTGTATAAGTAATCATCTTTAGTCCTGCCGAATGTTGCGTTACCGCCGATTGAAAAATCCACCTTACCAATTGAATTGCTATAGGTAATAAAACCATCAAATCCCTGAGTAACGTCTGAATTTAAATTTTCTGGTGGCAAACTATATCCTACTTCATTTGGTAATACTACATCATAGCGCGGTGCGGGAAAACCTGAACGTTTGCGTCTGAATAAATCAAACTGTCCTGTAAAATGTTTGAATATGGTAAAGTCCACACCTACGTTCGATGTTTTATTGGTTAACCATGAGATAACGGTAGTGGGTAGTCCTCTCGGTGCTACACCATTATAAAACGTACCATCAAATACAGCATTGCCGGCATTAACGTTATACCCACCCAAATAAGCGAAAGGATTTGGCGAATAATAATTACCACCACCATCTTGTAAAGATGTTCCGGTCTCGCCATAAGAGGCCCTGAATTTTAGATCGTTAATGCTTTTAGAAAAGATTTTCTTAAAAAAACCTTCCTCCGAAATACGCCAGCCTACAGACACGCCGGGAAAAAATCCAAAACGACTGCCTGAACGATAAAGAAATGAACCATCATATCTGCCAACAGCCTCAACAAGGTACTTTTTCTTATAGTCATAATTTAACCTCATCGCATATCCTTCAAAAGCCTCTTCATAATGTGAATCACCTATGTAATCCAAATCAGCAAATACCTGCGTTGGAATAATGTTGTTTGGCGGAACTGAGTGTAATGCCAGGTAATCATTAGTAGCGTCTTTGCGTTCAAATGCAACTAAAGCACCTATAGAATGATCATTAATTTGTTTGGTGTAGTTTAATTGAAACTGTGCAAACTTGGCTACAACATTTCTCTTATGTCTTTCTCTCCATGGATTTTGGTTGCCATATAAAGCACCGTTTGGAGCTCTGTCATTGTAGGTGTCTGTAGCCGCGTCATAAATATACGCAGGATAGGTATATTCAAAACCATCAAAATCCTCATTACTATAATCATACGAATACAATGCCTTTGCAGTTAAGCCAAATCCAAACTCGTACTGTGCATTTAATTTCGCACCAGCTCCTCGGGTAATGTTGTCAATATAACCGGTTATGTCCTTCGAATAAGTTGCAGGGTTAACGTTTACATTGTGTGTTTGATTAATATACAAAGGGTTGTTATTAGCATAAGCTGTTTCTGTAGGCCACATACTGCCAATACTGAGTAAAGGATTAAAGTAATCGTCCAATCCCGGAACTCCTACATTATGCCTGTTTTCTATCCTGCCACTGATTTGGGCTCCAACTGTAAAACCTTTTAAGACAGTACTGGAAATGTTAGCCTGAAGATTTGTACGGTTAAAGTTGAAATCTTTAAGTGCAGCTTCCTGATTAATATGACCCAGAGATAAATAATAGCTTGATTTATCAGATCCTCCTGAAGCATTTGCTGTTATAAATTGTTGCGGAACGTTGTCCCTTACGATAAAAGCATAATAATCGTTGTTTTGATAACCGGGTTCTGTTCCTGCTTCCCATTTGGCTAATTCTTGCGGAGAATAGAGATCCGCCGGATTACGGCCAAGATTTTGTTCAGATTCTAAACGGCCTCTGACGTATTGTCCTGCATTTCCAGGATAAGGATAACGGGAGAAATTTTGGAAGCCATAATAGCTGGAAAGTCCGAAAGTAGATTTGTCACCTCTTTTTCCTTTCTTAGTGGTTACCAATACCACGCCATTCCCCGCGGCCAAACCGTATATGGAAGCAGAGGCATCTTTAAGTACCGTTATGCTCTCAATATCATCTATTCCAAGTTGGTTAAATGCATTAACCCCCGAAATACCTGTATTAAGGCCAAACCCATCAGTACCGTTGCTGGTACTATATGCTACCCCATCAATAACATATAAAGGATTTCCCAGGTTTCGGATTTGTAAATTGGCACCATTTCCTGGTCGGGCATCCGTGGTACGTGCAGTTACACCAGGAATTTTCCCAGCCAAAGCACTTGTAGCGGCCACAGAAGGTGATCGGACAATATCTGAGGCCTGTAAAGTGCTGATCGCTCCAGACACGGTCGCTTTCTTTTGTGTACCATAAGCAACAACAATAACTTCATTCAGGTCTTCTCCACCGGCGGTAACCATACGGACATTAATGACTTTCCGATCGTTTACCGTGAATTCCTGATTTTTAAATCCAATGTATCGAAAAACAAGTACTGAACCTGGTGTAGGAGCATTTATAGTATAATTTCCATTGGCGTCGGTCTGGGTACCTCCATTACCTCCTTTTAAAGTAACCGTAACGGAAACTAAAGGCTTATTTTCATCATCAGTTACCTTGCCAGATATCATGATTTGAGAGAAAGCATTTACTGATGTAAAAAGGGCAATCACTGCCATTAGAAATTTTAATTTTGGTTTAGGATACCAACGTATATCCTTTGCCTGGATTCCACTACCATGGAATACCTTAAGTAGTTTTCTGTGCATGATTTTTTTGGTTAGAGATTTATAGATTTAAAGGTTAATTAAATTGCAATGCGTATTTCATTACCCAGAAATAGAATCTTAGCCTTATGGAGAGTTATTTTGAATGCGTTTCTGCCTATTACTCTTGCTTTATTTGAATAATATTGAAACAGGGTATTACTTAGTACGATTAGGTAAATAATCATTCTCATTTTAGCCGTTCTTATATTTGGTGAGACAAATAAGCCACTTTTTATATCATTATTCTATCTTAATGTTGTCAGTTTCTGAGCTTATCTTGTCATAATGCTCTTTTTATGACTTTGCAGCAGAATAAAAATATTTTTGATGTTTTTTGGTTGATTATCAATTGGTTATTGAAACAAAACAGGAGAAAGTGTGTAAAACCTGGAGAATGTTAAGAATATATTCCAAACAATTTCCATGATTTTGGCTTTTAGAATACATTAAACTCAAGATTTATGCGAAAAACAGAGACCAAAACAGACCTTCAAAAGTTCATAGAAAAATTTGAACCCAATAAATTTAAAATGTTGGCCAGAGGGATTGAGATCAGGGGCAATAACGACTTGCACCGAAGCATTACTTTTGCCAAGGAGCTAATTGAAAGAATGAAATTAAAGCTCACAGTTAACCATTCCGCCGAAATGGCGATGTATGGAGGATTTGAAGTAGTATATGCTTAAAGAATATCCTACATGAGAATAAAATAAAAAGGTCAGCTATTTTTGATAGCTGACCTTTTTATTGGATGTTCTTTTCTCAAAAAGTACCTAACTTACATATCACCTGGCAATTATTAGCTCTGTTGCTTTGCCCCGATTTGCTTCAATAGTGTGATTATTTTGAAGATAAATTTTACTATCCCTGTATACTGCCGGATAAGTTTTACCGTCTTTAAAGTAATTGCCCGGTACCGGAAGATCTCCTTCTTTACCCAATTTTATAGACTGATTAAATCGATCAATGATCCACTCTCCGGTAGAAGGACGAAATATCGCCATTTCGGCTCTCCCATCACCATCATAATCACCCGGAACGGGAATATCACCTGGTGTGTGCTTTACTTGCAATGGAATATTACCCAGGCTTGTTTGCCATAAAGAATTATCTGTGCGGAATATGCCGACATCCAGCATTCCGTCACCGTCATAATCTGCAGGAACAGGGATACCATTCTTATGACCAAAAACAATACTGTCAAGCCCATCAAAATACCATGTAAGTGTAGATGGACGATAAACTGCAAAATCTGCAAAGCCATCTCCATCGTAATCTCCGCATACCGGAATATCACCCTTCTGTCCAAGATTTACCATCTTTCCGCTCTCCAGATAAAATTTACCTTCCGATGGTCGGAACACTGCCAGATCAGTCTTTCCGTCACCATTATAATCAGCCGGAACAGCAATGTCTTCTTCGTTCCCGAATTTTACATCTTTTTGCCCTTCAATTTTCCATATCCCATTAGAAAAAAAAGCAATATCAGTAGTCTGGTCGTTATTGTAATCCTGATAACGGGCTACACTATTATGGTGCAACCATGGTAATGTAAACTCACTATCCGCATCTTTTTCTTCTTCACCAGTATAAGGCGAAAAAGTACGCACGCTAATCAGATCTTTTGATTTTGAAAACTTCATTAGACGCATCAATCCATGCCCACCATCAGAACGACTTTGATAATCAGATAAAAACGACTTGATGATATTTCCCGCGTAACCATCCTGACGATAACCTTCACCATTATCACCTACATGACCTGATAAGGTCATCATTACATTTGGATAGCTTTTCAAGCGATCAAACACCCGCTGGGCCTGTTTTGAAAATTTTGGAAAACCTTTCTCATTGGTGCCTTTTGTTTTATTAAAATGAATTATGGAATGACTAACCAGAATGGCCTTCCTATCGCTGTATTTTTCAAGTACCTCGGCGGCCCATTTGTTCATTCCTTCAATATCCTCTCCATAAGAGTCATATTCTAAAAAGATGCTGATAAATTTAACTCCACCACCCTCAAAAAGATCGAAATGGCTATCGTTGTTGTCTTGATAATGACCACCGTACCATTTTTTTTCCTTAAAATGAGAAATGCCAAAATACTTGTTGTATTGATCTGTTTTGCCACTTAAAGGATACTGGCTTTTGGTCTGATCATGGTTCCCTACAGCCATACCATAAGGGATGCCTTGTGGATAGCCCGGCAGAGGCTTTTCCAGAATGTACATAGACTCAGATGCATTTACCCATTGCTGAGGAAATTTCTCGCCATCATCAGAGATATCACCTAAATGGATTACATATTTGATGTTCTCCTTCGCTGCATTTTCGACTATCCATTTAGTCTGTGCAGAGAACATCTCCTTTTTACCTCCATTTTTCTCTGAAGTATAATATTGAGTATCAGGAATTACCGCAATTGAAAACTCATCCTCGCTTTCGGCAACTTGCTTTTGTTTACCGGGAATATTGATAGCGCTGGTGGTCAAAACCATTTGTCCGATTAAGAAGAAACAGAAACCCTTTTTTAAAATATCTTTTTGAAATATAATCATGATAAAATTTAGTTTGAGAAGTATTAAAAATAGCCTGGATTCTGAACGATTTTAGGGTTTAATCCTACTTCATTTTGAGGTATTGGGAACAATAACTGATGGTTGTCAATCGCATATGCATCAGAAGAAAGAAAAGGAAGTTGTTGTCTGATCTTCACCCCAAAAGCATTAATAACTGTCAAAGCCTTACCGGTTCTAAGTAAATCTGTCCACCTATGGTTTTCAAAGGCCAATTCAACCCTACTTTCATGAAAAATTGTCTCCCTAAGCAGTCCGGCATCTGTATTTGTAAAATTAGCTAGTCCTGCTCTTTTTCTTACTCTGTTCAAAGGAGCCAGGGCCTCAGAAGACTTACCTTGTTCATTCAGTACTTCAGCTAGCAGCAGTAAAGCGTCCGAAAAACGATAGATTGGGAAATCATCACTAGATCCGGTTGTTGCTTCAAGTGGTGAATGCAAGTATTTTTTGATATAAGGGACACCCACCTTTCCTGATTCAGGAATATAATTAATCACGCTTTTAACAGCCGTGTAGCGGAAATAACTACTGGCATCATAAGTTCCTTCGGCAATGCCAATTGAAGCATCAAGGCGCTTATCACCAGTTTCGAAGTCTTTGATCAGATCATCACTTGGCGTATTCCAGCCTCCTGCCCCTGTATTATCAATGGAAATGCCGGTCAACAATTTTGTGTCCTTACTTCTAGGCAAGAAATGAATAGGAAGGACATTAGGTGTAGCGCCTGTTAGCGACCCTCCAAGAAACTGGATTTCAAAAATTGATTCCTTACCATTTTTATTAGCAGGCCTAAAAGCATCTTCATAATTTGGGTTCAAATCATATCCCATTGTAAGCAGGTCCTTTAATAGTATTTCAGCATCTCCCCATTTTTTTTGCACCGCGTAAACTTCTGCCAATAACATGGCGGCAGCACCCTTGGTAGCCTCACCTGTTTGAGGGAATTTACCAGGCTTAGGTAGCTTACTCACTGCATCTTTTGCGTCAGTAATGATCTGGGTATAAACCTCCGCTTCTGTAGAACGAGCTTTGAATGCTTCATCAGCAGTGGTTACCTCTTCAAGAAACAATGGGACCCCACCGTATAAACGAACTAGCTTAAAATAATTCAGAGCTCTTAAGAACTTAGCCTGTCCATCAAGAATAGCCTTTACTTCCTCACTTAGATTTGATTCTTTAAGCCTTTCAATAATAATATTGCAACGCGAAATGCTAGTGTAACTATGCTGCCATGTGGCAGCTACATAAGCATTTGTAGAGGTATTGGTAAAATCCGAAATATTTTCCCGTTCTACAATTGAGGTACCCCTATTACCTGGAATCGGTTGATAAATGGTATTATCAGAGTGCATTTCTGAAGTGAAATAATCATTCACTAAAACATCTCTCAACGGAGCATAAGCAGCTACAACAGCTGATCTGAATTGTTGCTCTGTTTTGTAAAATACACCATCTGTATAAGAATCTTCTGGTGATAAACTGATAAAATCTTTTTTACAGGATACTGTTAAACAAAACAAGGCAATTAGTATATATATCTTTTTCATTTTTTCAGGATTAATAGTTACTTAAATGTAGTTGAGATTCCAAAGGAGAAGGTTCTTGGTATTGGATACGCATTTTCATCCACACCAACCCCAAGGGTAGGATCAGAACCACCCACATTTATTTCTGGATTCATACCCGAATATCCAGTCAATATAAAAGCTTGCTGAACAGACGCAAATACCCTTAAGTTTCTAAGCATCAAATTCTTTAAAGGCACAGTATAACCCAGCGATATATTTTTAGCTGTTAGATAAGAACCATTTTCTATCCATTGTGTATTCACTTGTCTGCCCATTGCAGTTGTACCAGATTTAGTGCGCGGATAAACTCCCGATCCCGGGTTCTCCTCTGAACGCCAGCGTTCGGCTGCCGAAGCAAGCAATATCCTGGATCCATCCATATTTGTCTGATAAGCCCATTTGGCAGCATTTAAAATCTTGCCTCCCACAGAAAAGGTCATATCAATGTTCAGGTCAAAGTTTTTATACTTAAAACTATTGACCAGACCGCCCGTAAATGTTGGCGTTGGGTCACCTATAAAAGTACGGTCGTTCACATCATCAATTACTCCATCACCATTGATGTCTTTAACCTTAATGGTACCAATGTCTGAATTGCCATTTGGTTTTGAAGGAGTGCTTAAATATTTTGGAGAATTGGCTAAATCAGCAGCATCTTTATACAGACCTTCGAAAACGAAACCATAAAACTCGCCAAGGTGATGTCCTACCTGCTGACGGAAATAATCTGAACTTGTAGTCACGTTTCTGCGGATGTAGCCAGGGTCAACCAAATTAGTGATCAGGTTTCTGTCAAAAGACAGGTTCAGATTCGTATTCCATTTGAAATCACCTGTAAGATTTTTGGAACTTATTGAGAATTCATGACCCCACATCTTAAGCTCTCCTACGTTATAAATGATTTTGCTAAAACCCGATGAATTCGGGATGTCGCGTTGCTGGATCAGCCCATCAGTTAATTTACGGTAATAATCATAAGTAAAACTAATACGGTTATCCAGTATACCTAATTCCAGTCCTATATCAAATTGCTTGTTACGTTCCCATCTTAGCTCCTTATTTGGCAAACGGTTGATGGTTTGCCCCTGTGTGATCACATTATTGAAATTGTAATAATACGTTCCTATGGTAGCCTGCGAATCGTAGTTTCCCGCAAAAAAGTTATTTCCGGTAATCCCGTAACTAGTCCTCAGTTTCAGAAAATCAATGGCAGTTATCTTTTGCATAAATGGTTCGTCGCTCACTATCCATCCTGCAGATACAGAAGGGAAACTCCCCCACTGTTTGTTGATCCCGAATTTTGAAGAACCATCACGTCTAAAAGCTGCAGAAAAAAGATATCTTCCTTTATAATTGTAGTTTAAGCGTCCAATTGTAGAAAGCATTGAATAAGAACCGGCTCCACTACTGCCAGTAATACTGGTGGCTGCATTAAGGTACTCAATGTCGTCGCTAGCAAAACCCAAACCTGTTAAAGTGTTGCTGTAAGTACTAAATTCCTGAGCAGAATAACCTACCAGAGCCTCTATGTTATGGTCTTTTAAAAAGGTTTTGTTGTAAACGAGGTTCCCTTCTGCTGTCCATGAGCCATTATCAATTGAGGAACTAGTGCCGGTAGTTTGTCCCTGTGTGCCCGTAACCAATCCAGATTGGAAATATTTACGCGTTTCAGCACCTTTATCACCAGCTAAATTGGTTTTTATAGTTAACCCGGGTAAAAATTCGTAATTAAGGTAAGCATTGCCCAGTATGCGCGTAGTTTTATAATCGTCGTTGGTAAGTTCGTAAGTTGCCAACGGATTAATATAAGCTACCATTCCTGGAGAGGCTACATTACGATTATAACTGCCATCCTCAAGATAAGGCTCTGAAAGCGGACTTGCTTCAAAAAATCTTTCAAAATACCCACCAACACCGTCACTATTTAACCTGTTGTTATGATCTATCCGATAACTCGGTGCCAGATTAAAACCTAGTTTAAGTTTATTGTTTTCTGAAGTAAAATCCTGATTAAAACGTAAAGAGAATAATTTAGTTCCTGTATTGATCAATACTCCCTGTTGTTCCTGATACCCAGCTATTACTGTTGAAGAAGAATGTTCTCTGGCAGATTGAATGGTTAAATCATAACTATGGATCGGAGCAGTTCTGCTCAAAAGTTTAAACCAGTTTGTTCCTTCGCCATACTGATCAGCATTGTCGTATGCTGCATGATAATCAGGAGAAACGGTGTAACCCGGCTCATATTTTAATCCATCTTCAGCACGTTCCTTCATAAAGGTGGCAAATTGTCTTGCGTTCATCATCTTTGGCAGTTTGCCGGTAGGGATCTTCTGTAGGCCATAATAGCTGGAAAACTCAATTTTTGACTCTCCTGGTTTTGCATGTTTGGTGGTGATCAGTACAACTCCATTGGCTGCTCTGGAACCATATAGTGCTGTTGCCGATGCATCTTTAAGAAAACTATAGCTTTCTATTTCTGCCGGATTAATATTATTAATACTACCAGTAATGGGAGTGCCATCTATTACAAAGAGTGGTTGATTGCTTGAATAAAAAGAAGCAGCCCCACGAATGATAAAACCTATGCCACGGCCAGGCTGGCCACTTGTTTGGGCAATCTGTACACCCGCAACCTTCCCTTGCAGTTGCTGTGCAAACTGAGTTACAGGCATATCCTGAAGAGTAGATGCATCAATGGTAGCTATCGCACCAGTAATCTCTCTGCGCTTCTGTTTGCCATAACTCACAACCACCTCTGCCAGCTTGTTGTCTGCCAGCTGCATTGAAAAATCGAGATCCGTAGTTTTTCCTTCTTTTATAGTCACATTGCTCATTCTCTGAGAACGGAAAGAAATATAGCTGACTTCCAAAGTATAACTTCCCGGTTTAAGCGCCAGCGTATAATTTCCATTTGGATCACTTTGAACAGTCTGACCAGTTTCAATAACCCTTATTGTAGCGCCAGGTAAAGATTTGCCTTCGTCATCAACAACATGACCAGATAATTTACCCGGTTCCTGTGGAACAGGCTTGGCATCAATCACAACATATCCTTCAACAATTTTATATTCAAGGTTAGTCAACTCCAATACTTTTTCAATCAAATACTTTACTGTAGCATTATCAGAATTGATGGTGATTTTTTGATCAAGACCTTTTATTAGTTTCTCAGGCAATACGAACTTGATTCCGCTTCTCGTTTGTATCTCCAACAGGCTCTCTTTCACACTGGCATGCTCCAGCTTAATGGCAATCACCTTGTCCAGATTCTGACTGTGAACATTACCTGCCAGCAGTACACCTATAAAGGTAAACTGCGCTATTAAAAGCATACATGAACATCTCATAATAAACTTAATTGTAGGATGTAATCCTTTTTGCATAAATTTGTGCATTAATGGTTTGCCCGGTAAAACCGGAATAATTGTTAATTTTTCTTATCATTTTACCGCTTTGTCGTCGAAAAGCATGCGGTTATAATGGCATCAAATATTGCTTCCCTGTTCTTTGAACGGGGAGGCTCTTTTACTCTTAATACATACCAGGTCCTTTCATATCTTATTTTTTAACGAATAACTATTTCTTTATTTTTTATGGTATAGTTAAAATGACCGGCTGCGGCCAGAACATTTAATATCTTGTCTACCGAAACACTGGCATCTAACGTAAGCGTCATTCTTTCCCTTGATTTTGCTTGTTTCTTAAATATGACCCTCACATCGTACCATCTCTGCAATACTTTAGAAATTTCATTTAAGGATGCGTCATTGAAGGTTAAGCGGGCTTCTTTCAGGTCTGTTACCTCTTCCAGATTAACCATTAGATTAGTAACCTTACCATGATCTAATACCATCTTTTGACCAGGGGTTAAGACAGCCAGGGCTTTAGAAAGCTTTCCGTCTATA
The DNA here is from genome assembly GCF_059758925.1 of Pedobacter sp. GQ55. NCBI lineage: Bacteria > Pseudomonadati > Bacteroidota > Sphingobacteriia > Sphingobacteriales > Sphingobacteriaceae > Pedobacter > Pedobacter sp. GQ55. The sequence continues at coordinate 445,712 of NZ_JCAXEI010000003.1, forward strand.
TGGTCAACTCTTACTTTTCCGGTAGCTACCCCTACCATTAAAGGTTGATTTTTAAAAGCTTCTATTTTAAAGGAAGTCCCTAGCACCTTTGTCCGTATGTTGCCGGTATGGATGATAAAAGGCCTTTTAGGATTCTTTTTTACTTCAAAAAATGCTTCGCCATCTAAGTATATCTCCCTTGTGTCTGTAGCAAATGCTTCCGGATATTTCAGACCACTACCTGCGCCAAGATAGACCACACTACTATCAGAAAGAATTATTTTCGACCGCTGACCATTTGGATTATTGCGTTCTACAAAAACCAGCTTGTCTTTTTTTGAGCTGTCCAAATAGTTTATGGTATAGATACCAATCCCAGTCAGGATCATTATAGCCCATATTGCCGCTTGTCGTAGTTGAAAAAAGCCTGTCAGTTTTCTTTTGTGCGTAGCAGACTTATATCCCATTCTTTCTTGTATAGAATTTTTCCAATCTCCGTGTTTAGGATGCACAGTCTGATCATTCGAGAACGCTGCAAAATCTTTGGCCTCATTTTCAGAAAGGATCTTGTTTAACAGTTCTTCAGATTCAGGTTTTTTTAGAAAAATGTTTACAAACTCCTGCTCTTCCGGCGAACATTTGCCCATTAAGAACTTTTCTAATAACTCCTGATTTATCTGTTTTGACATCCTTATTTAAAAGAGAATAAAGACTCCCTCAATTATAGAGGGACTAAAAACAAGACAAGGGGCTATTCAATTTTGAATAAAATTCGCAACTTGCTTATTATGAGTTAAATAAAATTATACTGATTTTAAAAAAACAAATATATTCCGGCAATTAGTAATATAGTACCGCTATAGTTGTTGAACTCTTTCCTGAAATGATTTAAAGAGAACTTAATATGGTTCTTCACCGTATTGATCGAAATATTAAGATTACTTGCAATTTCGGCATGTGTGAATTCATCTTCACGGCTCATCTTAAATACCATTTTGCGTTGAGGGCTCAATAAATCCAAATTCATCAGATACTTGTTTTCTAATTCGGTAGTTTGCAGTTGGTAATCTGCAGATTGGGCTACAAATGAGATGTCATTTTCAATAACTTCAATTGGAGCACAGGCAAACGCCCTTTTGCGAATCGCCTTGATCGTAGCATTTTTGGCTGCCCTAAATATGTAGGGACTAAATTCTCCCTCTATTTTTAGTGCATGCCTTTTATCCCATACCCACATCATCAGATCCATCATGGCTTCTTCAGCAAAATACTCATCGTTAATATAACTGATGGAGTAATTATAAAGCTTTCCAAAATAACGATCAAATAAAGCATTAAAAGCCTTGGTGTTATCTTTAGAACATTCTTCAAGAAGCTGTTTGTCTGAAAGTAAAGGGTATTCCATATAAATGGATTAACTACATTTTTCAGCAAAACTAGAGTCCGGAAATTATTCTTTGATTAATTGCGTGTTAAGTATTCATTAACAAATATTCTTCGCTTTGGCCTTTAATTATACCTTTTACCTTTTTGTTCCAAACTTGCAATGTAAAAGATAATGCCAATAACAATTAGCAAGCCCCCTGTAAATGTGATCCATGGGAAAGAATTTATTCCATTGATATTGATCGTCCAAGCATGCCCATCAACGGCATTAATATAATGCAGGTTGCGAAATATCAACATACCTACAACTGTAATAATGATTCCCAGAGCGACTAAAACTTTACTTGATGTTTTCATTTGAATAGTAATTGAATTTATAGTTTATATTGCTAATTTAATATTTTTTGGCAATAAATTGTTATAAAATTATCATTAATATTGTTTTAGCAATATAAATCAATATTCTCTTACATCTTCCCATTCACTGGCGATTATAGAAGAATGAGCCGTTTTCCCGTCTACTTTACGCGGTTAATGATAAAACCATTGTTAACCACATCCATGCCGATTTTTGGGTAATACTCAATAGCTGCCGGCGCTGCGAGTAGCAACAACATACTCTTATCGCCAATTGTAGCTTTTGTAAGTTTTACCAGTTCTTTGCCAATACCCGACTTTTGATAAGTTGCACTCACTGCAAGGTCAGCAAGGTAACAACAGTGACAAAAATCTGTTAATGATCGGGCAATACCGACTAACTGATCATCATGCCAGGCCGTAACCACAAGATTCGAATGTTTATACATCTCTTCTATCCTGTCTTTATCAGATGTAGGACGATTGAGGCCAGAACTGTCGTATACACTTATGATTTCTGCTAATAATGGTAGCACATTTGTTTTGTAGGTGATCTTCATATTTAATTAAATTATATTCAAAAGTATATCATTAAAGGACTATCTTTATCATCCAGAAATAAGAAGTTAAGTAGTCCAGATGCTGCCATTTGATACCCTTATAACAATCGATAAAACGCTAAGCATATCCGCTTATCAGCAGATTGCGAACCAAATACTTACGCTGATAAAAAATGGAGTTGTAAAGTCAGGTTCTTATCTGCCCGGCACGCGCGAACTGGCAAGAATGGTTGTTGTTCACCGTAAAACAATTATTGCTGCATATAACGAATTAAGCGCTCAGGGATGGATCACTGTGATACCACGGAAAGGGTTTATTGTGGTTCCTAATCTTCCGGAAGTGCGGCCACAGCAATGGGACCAGCAGAAAGCAGGTTTTGCATATGAAAGTTCCATGCCCAGCCCCTTTTATAAAGTAAATCAGTACGGGGTAATTCCTTTGGTCAATGACTCCAGGCTACATGAATTGATAATAGACGATGGCCACCCCGACATGCGACTAGCGCCAATGGACCTGCTAAACAGAGAATACAGGAGCCGTCTTAAAAAGGTCCAAACCTTTAAACGGGTTTCAGCAACACTGGCACCGGGCTCGCTTAACCTAAGGGAAACAATGGTGGGCCATATGGCGCAAACCAGGGGGCTGCAAGCCCAGGTATCAAACATCATGATGACCCATGGGGCTCAAATGAGTATTTATATAGCTGCCAGCTTACTATTAAGACCTGGGGATTACGTAATTGTAGGAGAACCGGGCTATTTTGTTGCTAACCAGGTTTTTGAATATTTAGGCGCAAAGGTAATTCGTATTCCTGTAGATCAGGATGGAATAGATACTGATCTGATATCTGCAAACTGTCAGAAATTAAACATACGGATGCTGTATCTCATTCCTCACCATCATCATCCTACTACAGTAACTTTAAGTCCGCAGCGGCGGATGCGCATACTGGAGTTGGCCGAAGAGCACAACTTTACAATTGTAGAGGATGATTACGATTATGATTTTCACTACAGCTCCTCTCCTTACCTGCCTCTTGCCGCCGGAAATCATCAAAATCGGGTGGTTTATATTGGCTCCCTTTCCAAATCTCTTTCCACATCCATACGAATTGGTTTTATGATCGCCTCAGCAGATTTTATTGCCCACGCAGTTCATATTAGAAGACTTGTTGATTTGAAAGGCGACCACATTATGGAAGATAGCCTGGCCGCGCTTATCGAAAACGGCGATATTACTCGATACCTGAAAAAGAACAATAAGATCTATAAAGAAAGAAGGGATCATTTAATAAAGGTGCTAGACACGCACCTAAAAGATATAATCAGTTACGAAAAACCAAACGGAGGTATGGCGATCTGGGTTAAATTTGATCCTAACTATCCTATCGAACAGATCTCAATAAAGGCAGCCAGGCAGGGTCTGTATATGAATAACGGGAAGCTTTTTGATAACAACGGAATCAGTTATAATGCCATGCGATTTGGATTTGCGTCATTAACGTTGCCTGAAATAACCAAAGTCGTTCAAATTATTTCCTCCTGTTTGGTAATGAACCGCAACCAAAATAAACTGAACCTTTCAACAAAGTAAAATTGGACTTTTCAACAAAACAACATTGCTTTTTAATCTGCAATTTTGTATCATCAATTAGAAAGCGAATGACAAATTCAATTCATACGGTATTGGTAACAGGCGGCTCAGGCTTTGTAGCCGGTTACTGCATCCAGCAATTATTGGATAAGGGCTATCATGTGAGCACAACTCTGCGCGATTTAAATAAACAGGACAAAGTGATAGCCATGCTCAAAAAAGGCGGAATCACTGACTTCAATAACCTTTCTTTTGTAAAAGCAGATCTTACAAGGGACGACAATTGGAGCACGGCTGTAAAAGATCGTGATTATGTATTGCACGTAGCTTCTCCCATCTTTTTAAAGCTGCCAAAGCATGAAGATGAAATGATACGCCCTGCAGTTGACGGAACAATACGCGTACTTAAAGCAGCCAGAGATGCTGGTGTTAAGCGCGTTGTTATGACGTCCAATTTTGGGGCAGTTGGCTATAGCCATAAGGATAAAACTACTCTGATAACAGAAGAAAGCTGGACAGATCCAAATGAAAAAGGGCTCTCTGCTTACAACAAATCAAAAGTATTGGCCGAAAGAGCCGCATGGGATCTTATGGAACAGGAAGGTGGTAGTCTTGAATTATCAGTGATCAATCCGATGGGTATTTTTGGCCCCTCCTTCACTAAAGACCTGTCCAGTGGTTTTGAACTGCTGCAGAAAGTAATGGATGGAAGCATGAAAGCGTTACCCAACATCAGCCTGGGTATTGTAGACGTCCGGGATGTTGCTGATCTGCACATCCGGGCAATGACCAATCCCCAGGCAAAAGGACAACGATTTCTGGCCTTAAGTGGTGGTACGATGTCACTTTTAGAAATTGCAGATTTCCTTAGAAAGGAAATGCCTGAGGCAGCTGCAAATGCATCCACCAAAACAATCCCAAACTGGCTGATCCACGTCGCCGCTTTGTTTAATGCACAAGCAAAAGCCATCGCCCCACTTGTAGGTATTTACCGCAATGCAAGTAATGAAAAGGCCAGAACCCTATTAGGATGGACGCCTCGCAGTAACGAGGAAGCCATTCTAGCAACAGCACAGAGCCTGGTCGAATTTGCATCATGAACACATTACTTAAACTTAAATCACCAACCCGTATGAAACGGTTTTTAAAAATAATAAAACGAACTATGATTATCTTGCTTAGCACAGCGATGCTTTTAACCATCGCTATTTTCTTTTATATCCGTCAGGCAAAGTTTGGGCAGGCTCCTACTGCTCAGCGATTGGAACTGATAAAAAACTCGCCTCGTTTTAAGGATGGCAAATTTCAGAATACCCATCATACGCCCGACCTTACCGAAGGCTACAGCATGAGCGGTATCCTATATGACCAATTCTTCGGCGATCATCCCAGAAGAAATCCCACTGCAATGATCCCTTCTAAAAAGACGGATCTGTACAGTCTTCCTCCCGATTCAAACGTGTTGGTTTGGTTTGGACACTCCTCTTATTTCATGCAGATAGACGGGAAGCGCTTTCTGGTAGATCCTGTTTTAAGCGGTAGCGCATCTCCAGTGCCGTGGACAGTACAAGCCTATAAAGGTACAGACCGATATACGGTTGATGATCTGCCTCCTATTGACTACCTGCTGATCAGTCATGACCACTATGATCACCTTGACTACGAAACAATTACCAAACTAAAAGATAAAATAAAAACAGTTATCTGTGGGCTTGGTGTCGGCGCTCATTTCGAGCATTGGGGATATGCTGCTGATAAAATCATTGAAAGAGACTGGAACAACACCATCTCATTGGATGAAGGATTTAAAGTGCACACCACCCCTGCAAGGCATTTTTCGGGCAGAGGGTTTACAAGAAACAATACGCTATGGATGTCTTACGTGCTGCAAACACCAAATACAAAAATCTACATTGGCGGAGACAGCGGTTACGACACCCACTTTGCAGAAATTGGTAAACAGTTTGGGCCAATTGACCTTGCGATATTAGAGAACGGGCAATACAACGTCGCCTGGAAGGCCATTCATATGCTGCCAGAACAAGTGTTGCAGGCAGCAGAAGATTTAAAAGCCAAAAGACTGTTCCCGGTACACTCCTCTAAGTTTACCCTGGCAATGCACTCATGGGACGAGCCTCTTATCAAAGTTACAGAACTAGCCAAAATACAGCACTTGCCGCTGGTTACACCAGTTATTGGTGAAATGGTTAACCTAAACGATACTACACAAGTTTTTCCGGAATGGTGGAAAGGGGTAAATTAGTAAACCATAAAAGATAAGGCCATGCGCTATACTGAAATCAAATCCTGTTACCTAGGCCCGGAGATATCTCCCGAACAGTTTGTTCCCGAGCATTTCTTTTTGTTTTTAGCCAAAGGTTCTATAACAGGATACGACGGCAGTAAAAAATATGAACTGAAATCGGGAGAATCTTGTATTGTCAAAAAAAATCATCTGGCCAGGTATCACAAGCAAAAAGACAATGGAGACTTTGAGAAAGTAGTGGTCATTTTCGACAAAGCTTTTCTTAAAACCTTCCATGATAAACATCAAAGCAAAATAAGTACTTCTGAGGAAGAAAATGCCTTTATCCTTTTAAAAAAGGATTCTATGATCACCAATTTCATCAGTTCACTTTCTGCATATTACAATGACGACGGGAAAATCGACGAGAAATTTTCCAATATCAAAAGAGAAGAACTCCTATTGATCCTTTTGCAAAAGCAACCGGAGTTGTATCCTATTTTCTTTGATTTTGGACACCCGGAAAAAATAGACCTAGAAGAATTTATGAACCGGAATTATAAATTCAACGTAAGCATTGAACGTTTTGCTTATCTTACAGGAAGAAGTATATCCGCATTTAAAAGGGATTTTAAAGATATTTTCCATGACACGCCTAGCAGGTGGCTGGTTAGAAAACGCTTGGAAGAAGCATATTTTCTAATAGAAAGAAAGGGAAAGAAGCCCACTGATATTTATATTGATCTTGGATTCGAGGACTTGTCGCATTTCTCCTTTGCTTTTAAAAAGAAATACGGATTAGTTCCTTCTGTGCTCAAAAATCAATTGTTAAGCAAAGATTAACTTGGCTAACGTCCTGTGTCTCTTTCCATCAACATATATACTTCATTCATGTACGTCGCTTCAGAGAGTGCTGCCCTAAAGTCTTCTAGCTCATCAGGGTCAAAAGTAAAACTGATATCATCATTTGGGGTGTGTAAAATAATGCGGTCTTCTCCATCAGGGAAAGGCAATGAATTGCTTTCAAAACATATTGTGTCAACAACTTCCTTAAAGGAGCTGAATCCTATTTCCGGGAAATTGAGGACCAGGTTGTGGTGCCATATGTAATACATTTTGCATCCAGCGCAGCAGCTGATGACTGTTTTTCCTCTGGTTGTTAATATTCTTGTCTGGCACATGTTACTTGTTTGTGCCTGAATTACCCATGCCCATTAACATGGGTAACCAGGACTTGATACATTATCAAATTAACTAACTAAACTAAGATCAGCGGAGCACTGATCTGCACCAAAGGTATAATAATTTTTTATTATTTATAATTATTCTAAATAAAGAATTGTGTTAAGAAAATATAGTCTTATCGGTAGCCCTACGCAATAGCACACGATAGTAATGCCTTTACTCTGCTTCAGGTGTGCTTGAGGGATGCTTCAGCATCAAACTCGTATCAACCCGTACCAACTTCAATGCATCTTCGTCTCGGAACGAATGTGCATCGAAGTTGATACTGAAGCATCCCTCAAGGACAGCTAAACCATAGCTACATTTTACCTGCTTCAAACCTTATCTTTGGTGGAGCTTTGATGTTTCTTTATGGCGTCTTTGTGTATGGCCCACAGGCAAATTTCTGGCCGTTAAGCCCGCAAATGCTTCTAAAAAATACCGTTGGAACAGGCATTGGCTTTATGAATATGAGTGGCTATCTGTTGCCGCTCTTGGCGAACCTCTGTTTGGTTTACTATAGATACTATGGGAGTACTGCAAGTATTTTTGTAATGATTTCACTGATTTGTTTGCTCTGGGCGATCCTTATTTCAACGATAAACAGATCTGTACGTCATTGCCATTAAGTTTCGTATTTACATGCTCCCGGTATGCTTAGTGGAAGGAGATTTTAATTTATGTTGCTAACCTTGTTATAGGCATCCAGGTATTCACTAGGGGTTTTGCCTTTCACATTTTTGAAAACTCGGTTAAAATTATTTACACTGTTGAATCCTACCTTGTAGGCTACGTTTGCAATAGACTCTGGATTTCTTTCAGAAAGCAGTTTTTTACAGGCATCATTTACCCTTACTTCATTCAGAAACGAGACAAACGTATGACCGGTGTGTTTCTTGAAGTACCGGCAAAATGCATGCGGATTCATATATGCAGTATTGGAGATGTCTTCCAGATCGATCTTGTTATGGTAATTTTTCATGATGAAGTTGATGATCCGGCTCAATCGCATACCTTCATTTTCGGTAAGACTTGCAGAATAAACCTCCGGACATAAAACTTCAACATCACTGTCTATAGATTGGATCATATTCATTAAGGTCAGGAAATTAGACAACAATACCATACCAGCAGAATGGTGTATTTGTTTAATTTGTGCAGCAATCTTTTTGTATTGGTTGCCCGGAATCTTAAATCCGTGCTTGTAGTTGTCTAAAAAGACATTGGCAGCTTTCAATTCAGGAAGGTCAAATAAGCCTGAAAGTGTGCTTTTAGTACTGAAATAGACGGAATGTGCCTTAATTGATTTGCCGCTCTCAGTGTTAAAATAATCAGGATTACTTTTAAATAAATGAGGTAGGTTGGCTCCTACTAGAAAAATATCGCCCGAGGAAAAGACATGCATATTGTTCCCTGCAATTAAGGTTCCTTCTCCTTGCTCAACCCAGGTAAGCTGCCAATCTTCATGCCGGTGAAGATATGGGTAAAAGTGTGGTAACTCGATCTCTTCGCTGACCACACTTCTGTCAGCAGGTACTAAAATGGTAAAAGGTAAAACTTTCATACGTTCCTGTTTATTAATACCTAATTTACACAATCTTAACCAAAAGAGTGCCGCCTATAGCCTAATAATGCTAATATCCGGCTATAGGTAGCTAAAATCGTATTATCTGTCGGGATGGAAAGATGAAATTTCTATTTCTGTTTTCTCCTGATCGAGTAGTTGACTTACCAGCAATCCTGTTGCTGGGCCCAGACTTAAGCCCATCATTCCATGGCCGGTAGCAATCACCAAATTAGCTGTACTGGAACTGTATCCGATATAAGGTAACCCATCAGGAGATGAGGGTCTGAAGCCATACCAGATTTTATCAGTATTGGGCAGTTTAGGCGCTAACCCGGGAAAGTATTTAGGCACGGATTCTAAAATTCCCTGGACCCTGTTCATGTTTATTTTGTTGTTAATTTTTGCTATTTCCATTGTTCCACCAAACCTGAGTTGTCCGTTCATTGGAGTAATGGCAACTCTTGCTTCACACAATAGGGCCGGAATGGTCATTCTTTGTTCCGGTTCATCCTCCATAAATGAATATCCTTTGCCCGGCATCATGGATAAATTCAAATTTAACATCTTTGCAAGCGAAGGCGACCAGGCTCCTGCCGCCAATACATATTGGTCGGCATTCCACTTTGTTGCTCCGGTATAGATAGCGGTAATATTCTTGCCCGAGCGCTCGATACCGGTAACCTCTAAATTTCGCAAGATCTCTACTCCCTGCTTTTCCAAATACCTGGTTAATAATTCCATTAATTTAGCTGGATCAAGGTGTGCATCGCATCGGTAGTGAGCCGCTCCAAGTACATCCAGATCTAGTTTTGGCTGGAGTACTTTACATTCGTCAGAATTCAATATAGCTATATCCAACCCAAGTTCCTTTGCTTTAAGTGCCAGGTGCAATTCTTCTTCTGCGGCAGCTTCGGTTTTATAGTAAGCTAGAATTCCATTTTTGGTGAGGTCAAAATCCAGTGAAGGATTACTATAAAGTCCTTCATACAATTTTTTGCTGAGCAGTGAAATGTTCCGTAGTGGCTCCCCGGATTCTGCAACATGCTTTTTATTGGCCTTTCGAAGAAATTTGATGCCCCAGGCAGGCAGCCCGGAATTAAAGGATGGCTTTACATAAAATGGGCTGTTGCTATTGAACATCCATCGAAATCCCTGGCTAATCATTCCCGGTGCCGCAAGCGGGATAAAATGACTGGGAACAATCATACCGGCATTACCAAATGAGCAACTGTCTTTAATGCTGCCTTTGTCGATTACGGTTACATGATGTCCCTTTCTGCTTAGGTAATAAGCAGAACTCAGTCCAACAATCCCAGCTCCTATTATTATAATTTTCTGCATTTGTTTCTTATATCTTATATCACCTGAAATCCATGAGCATATGGATCTCTGTCATCTATTTTGATGGTGTTGTATCCATATACTTCGGCCCAGCCCTCTATACTTGGAATAATGGCATCGTATTTATCCATCTTAACAACATCCTCAATCCTGCCCGTAAATTTGCTTCCTATGATACTTTCGTGGATAAAAACATCTCCTTTTTTCAATTTTCCTTTGGCATGCCACTGAGCCATTCTAGCCGATGTACCTGTACCACAAGGTGAACGATCTATAGCTTTGTCGCCATAAAATACTGCATTTCTGGCGGTAGCGGTAGGATCAATCGTATCTCCTGCCCAAAGAACATGGCTGCAGCCATTAATTGTAGGATCCTGAGGGTGTACAAAACTATACCTTTCATTGATTTGTTTGCGCATATCACGACTCCAGCTAATGAGCTGACCGGCAGTATGTTCCTGTAAGCCTTTAAAATTATTTTGAGGATCAATAATGGCGTAGAAATTACCGCCATAGGCAACATCAATAAAAAGTTCTCCCAATTCAGGACATTCAATTGAAAGATTTTCAGCGGCAAGGTATGCAGGTACATTTCGAAGTTTAACAGAAATCACCTTTCCATCTGTTTCTTTATATTCAATTAAAACCAGACCAGCAGGAGCCTCCATACGTACAATTCCGGGAATTTTTGGTTTTATTAATCCTTCTTCAATGGCTATAGTGATAGTTCCAATAGTGCCGTGTCCGCACATTGGAAGGCAGCCACTTGTTTCTATAAATAATACAGCAACATCATTTTCAGGATCATGAGGAGGATAAAGTATACTGCCCGACATCATATCATGGCCCCGGGGTTCAAACATTAACCCCTTCCGGATCCAATCAAATTCTTTCAAAAAATGTTGCCGTTTCTCACTCATGTTTTTCCCGTTTAGGACAGGGCCTCCACCGGCGACAAGCCTTACCGGATTACCGCAGGTATGTGCATCTACACAAAAAAAAGTTTTACTATTCATGGCTATTTAGTCCATTTGTTATTTATCAATCTGAAAATATGGAGTGGATTGTTTTCTTTTAATTCATCCGGAAGCATTTCATCAGGCCAGTTCTGCCAGGCTAACGGTCGGCAAAAACGAAGCACAGCGGTTGATCCCACGGAGGTAAAACGTGAATCATTTGTAGCGGGGAAAGGTCCGCCGTGTTGCATGGCAGCACAAACCTCTACCCCTGTTGGTGGATTGTTTAGGATTAACCGGCCCGTTTTATCTTTTAACTTCTCGATCAGCAAATGATATTCGGTCAGTTCCGATGGTTCTGCCATTATTGTAATGGTGAGTTGCCCCTGCAGGACATTGGCTATGTCTGTAAGTTGGTTGATGTCGTTCGCTATAACAAGCATAGAATATGGCCCGAAAATTTCTTCCTGAAGCATTGGATTTTGGAGAAATTCGCTCCCCGAAATGGTTGATACAACGGATAGTGCCTGACAGTTATCATCGGCATTTAAAAGCGAGGAAGCAGCTAAAACTTCTACATTTGGTTGTTTAAGTACCTCTGTGGTTCTTTTTTTATAATTGTTGTAGATGCCAGCTGTGAGCATGGTAGCAGAAGCTACACGCGCTATTTCTACTTTTAACTGTTCCACAAAAAGATCAAGCTCCTTTGATTTTACTGCGATCAGCAAACCAGGGCTTGTGCAAAATTGTCCTGCACCCATGGTAATTGATCCTGCATAAGTGGTAGCAATTTGCCCTGCCCTGCTTTTTAATGCCTGCGGCAACAGAAATACAGGGTTTATACTTCCCATTTCTGCAAAAAATGGAATGGGATTTTTTCTCTGCTCCGCCATTTTGAGTAAAGCCATGCCACCTTGATACGAACCAGTGAAAGTGACCGCTCTAGTTTCTGGGTGCTTAACCAGCATTTCTCCTATCTCATAACCCTCATCAAATAACATTGAAAAAAAACCATGATTTACTCCTGATTTATTTAGGGCACGCATAATTGCCTCACCAGCGAGTGCACTCGTACCTGGATGGGCAGCATGGGCTTTTACAATAACGGGGCAACCGGCAGCAAATGCAGAAGCAGTATCTCCTCCGGCAACGGAAAATGCAAGTGGAAAATTACTCGCACCGAACACAGCCACTGGCCCCAGGGGCACTAGCATTCGCCTGATGTCGGGCTTAGGAACCGGTTTTCGATCTGGAATTGCGGTATCAATGATGGCATTGGGCCATGAACCTTCTTCAACCTGATCTGCAAAAAGCCTGAGTTGTCCGGTAGTTCTTGCCAATTCGCCCGTTAAGCGTACTTTAGTTAAACCACTTTCCAACTGTGCACGCTGTATCAATTCTTCACTAAGATGCTCAAGCTCTTCTGCTATGCTTCTGAGAAAGGTAACCCTGATGCTTTTTGGAAGTTGTTTGTAATGGGCTTCTGTCGCTGCTGTCATTGCCTCATTCAAATCTTCGGCAACAGCATTGAAAAATTTCTCTTTAAGTAACTCACCTGATGCAGGATTACTTGCATGGAATGCTTTAGCTGTCCTTTTTGAGTATTGGGATGCAATTATGCTCCTTCCGTTCATACGGTTGGTAATTCTAGCACTCCCCAGCTGTTTTCTGGCAGTACCGGCCTTGCTGCCAATGCATCATTAATAATCTTAAGTACACGATCGCGCTCTTCACCTTTAATTTTTAATCGCGGCGCTCTTACGTTTTCAGTTCCTATACCGGTACCCACCTCAGCGAGTTTTATATATTGTACAAGTTTAGGATGAATATCCAATTCAAGAACCGGAAGGAACCACCTGTAAATTGTTAATGCTTCCTGTATCCTGTTAGATTTTACCAAACGATAAATTGCAACCGTTTCTTTGGGGAAAGCATCAACAAGACCTGCAACCCATCCATGTGCTCCCATTACCAGACTTTCCATAGCAATTGGATCTACTCCGGTAAAGATTTTAAACCGGTCTCCAAATCTGTTGATCATTCTTGTAATGTTTGAAATGTTCCTGGTCGATTCTTTGACAGCCTGGATGTTTTCATAGTTAGCAAGTTCTGCAAACATATCCAGTGTTACCTCAATCTTATAATCTACTGGATTGTTATAAATCATGATTGGCAAGTCTGTACTTTCAGCAACAGCTTTAAAAAAAGCAAGCGTTTCTTCATCATCGGCATAATAACGCATTGGCGGCAAAAGCATTAAGCCGCTGGCACCTAACTCCTTAGCTGTTTTTGCAACTTGTACTGCTGCTTTGGTAGTTGATTCTGCAATATTCAGTAAAACCGGTACGCTGCCATTTACCAATTTTATGGTATGAGACAGTAATCCAAATTTTTCTTCGTTTGTGAGGGAGCTTGCTTCGCCCAGAGATCCTCCCAGGATTAGTCCATCAACCCCTGCCTCGAGCTGGGCATTGATGTTTTTGTCAAATGCATTGAAATCTAACTCATCATTATCCGTAAACTTGGTTGTTACGGCTGGAAATACGCCCGACCATTTTATTTTCATAGCTTAATTTTTTTAACAAAAATAGCCTACAGAAAAACATGAAGAGATGCAGAATTTAGCTAGCTTTTCTAATAAATTGACAATATTGAGAAAAGACAACGCTGCCGCACCACCAGATGATTTTTTTATCTTCTTAGTTCTCAATTAAAACCGTAAATTTAAAGTCATTAAGGTTTTAATATTTTTTAGGGTATACCTTAATACTTTGGACGAGCGTATTGGTAAAATTTGAAAACTAATCAAAACAGCTTTATGGAAACCAAAATAAAAGAAAAGCAGACAGTGATCATGGATCCAGCCTTAACAGCAGAAACTGATAATTGGAATTCAATATTGAATGGCCCACCAGAAGACGACGATATCCAATTTGAAGATGATGATATGGACGATCTTGAGGATGATGAATTCCCAATTGAAGAAGATCTTGATAACCTCGATTTTGATGAAGAAGATGAGCTTGGGTTTGATGAAGAGGAGGATCTAGATTTTCTAGAAGCGGTATTGCATTGAAACAGTTATTCTACTCAAAGGACAGCGGACATCCGGATGATATCTATCATTATCGACCCGGAAAACCCTGGGTTAAAACCGCTGAACTTTTTTTTATCCGACCCGAAGGTAAACACCTAAGGGTAGAAAATAAAAATGTCAATTGTTTATTTAACAATCTGACCAGGGAGTTGTTTGACGTTCATTATAATCATTTTATACAGTTCCTAAACATAGATTTTAGTCCCATTACTGTACAAGAAAGAAATTATGAGCTACTGGGTTCAGAGCAAGAATTCGTGATGCAAAAGATCATTACGAGCTGGATCTACTATTACACAATTAATAACCTTGAGGTAAAAGTTCAACGGGATGATTTTACTCATCCCTATATGACAGATTATATTTTAAGCTTGCTGGATAAAAAATATGGCATCGATACTCTTGCAAGCCTGGCACTTGGTGCTCATCTATTGCGAATGAACTTAGACGATTATTGTAATACGGTTAAAGGAAGAAGAACATATTACAATCGCTAGGTTCATGGTCTATTTAATCACTTTGATCTGTCCCTTCATTACCGAATAGTGGCCAGGATAAGAACAGATAAAAGGATATATCCCAGGTGTTTTTGGTACTGTAAAATAAATAGTATCTGACTTTCCGGGTTGTAATAATGCTGTATGTGCCAGAACCTTAGGGCTATTAGGGACAAAACTATATTTTTCGCCATCAAGCCCCATTTTCATCACCATTTCTCCAATAACATTGCCCGCACCTGGAGTTGTGAGTACAAAATTGTGCAGCATGTCATCCGTATTGGCAAAGGTCAGTTTCACTTTAGTGCCTGCTTTTAAAGTGACATTTGTAATATCAAATTTCAATCCCGGTTTGGTTCCTAATAAAATGGTTTTATCTGGTCCGTTCTTCCAGCTTATTGGCTGTTTGGTAACGTGCTTTCCATCAGCAGTACTACCCGTGATTTTGCTGTTGGCGGCTGTCATATTCCCCATGTGATGATGATCCATACCTTGTGCTGGGTTTGCAGTCTGCATGCTGCCAGTTGGTTTGTTTTCGGCCGTTGCCACTACTTTTTCTCCATCCGGAATCTTATTTAAAGTATAATATCCATAATTGTGGAGCAGAGGGGTATTGCCGCCTTCTGAGCGTAGTCCTTCAGTTCTGATCTCATGAATATACCCTTCTTTTAAACTATCAAGTACTAAACGCACACGTTTATGATCTGGAGAGATTACGATTGCTTTAATGTTGCAGGGAGATTGGTTGATCACCGGACTTCCGTAAATGTGGTGGTACTTATAAGTAAAAGTCGACAATTTATAGGAGCCAGCATTGCGGGCAGTTTTTTCATCTACTGGCATTGTAAATTCCAGTTCAAAACCGTCTGGCTGCGCCTTTACCGTTTGAACCTCAAAAGGCATAATACCAGACCAGGTCAAACGCTGCAGTCCATATTCTTCTTTTCCTGTAGACGACCACCCTCTTGAAGTCATACCTACAAGCATGCTGCCATCAGACCCCCAGTTCATCCTCAATATCCCTGACGAAAATCCTTCACGAAAAGGGAATACCATCCCTTGGTAAACACCCTTAACCTTCTCAAGGAATACCCTGCTTATTTTGCTCTGGGCCTGGTCACCTACAAACAGTTGCCCCTTAAAAGGCCCCATATCTCCATTATCTGAATAATTAAGGATTCCAGAAGTTGAATTACCCATGATAGAATGCGGGATCCACACAGAAGGAGTTTTTAATCCTGGTACTCTTTTGGCCACATCGTACTTGGGTTCACCTGTATCCGGAATGTCTTTTTTGCGAAGCTTTACCGGAGAGCCTGGCTGATCAGCCCAGATCAAGCCTGCAGGATTGCCTAAAAAATCACCCTCTTCAACATGCGTGATACTGCCAGAGCCTACCCAATCGCCCTGATTCTCTGCATAAAATATATCACCATTGTTATTCAGAGCGAAAGCCGCAGGTGAACGGAAACCAGTTGCGAAAGGCTTCATCGTAAAATCAGGAGTAAATTTGAGCATCCAGCCATGCCATTTGGACATACTTTCTCCAAAACCTATCCACCCTAGATTTAGGGTAACTACCATATTGCTATCCCTGTCGAGCATAGGGCCATAGGCATATTCATGATAATTGCCCGATAATGGCCAGGAATACATTGTTCGGTATTCATCGGCTTCACCATCACCGTCTAGGTCACGGAGACGTGTAAGTTCAGCGCGTTGAGTAAGGTAAATATCTCCCTTTACATAATTTAAGCCTAATACCTCATGCATGCCATGTGCAAACAGTCGATATTTAGGTTGTTGTCCGTTTTTCATATATGGATTTGTGATAATCCATACTTCGCCGCGGCGGGTGGCAACAGCCAACTCATCGTTGGGTAAAAATGTCATTCCACCAACTTCAAGTGCTATTTCTTTAGGAATAGGAACAGTAACGATTGGAAATATTTGACTTTCTGTTTGTGCATTTGAATTTACTATACCTGCACCTAGTAATAAAAGAGACAATAAGTATTTTGAATTTTTCATTCTTCGATTACCAGATTAGAGAATAGGTTAATGAATCAGTTCCATTGGCCAATGGAGCAAGCAGTTCCTGACCATTTTTTGTTTTTCTTATAAAAGCCTTTGTTTCAGGGGAAACTTTTATAGTATATGCTTTAGTTCCAACGCTATAAGTGTTTTCTTTCAGCGGATCGATAGTTTGCGCTGCAGCAATCCTGCAGTACAGAGGTCCCTTGCTATTGCTAATGCTTATTGTACGGTCTATCCCATTACCTCCGCTTTGAACTACTATTTTATCACTTATATCAGCGCCATTTGAGGAATATAAAAACGTAGGCATTTTGCTCTTATCTAATACATATCCCTTGTTTTGGAGATCATCAAAGCTTATCGAATCAGGCCACACTGCATTTTGATCGGCCAGTGCTGTAATGGCAGGAGCTGCAGAAAGAGGTAACACAGTACCTAAAGGTTTAGCAAGTTGAGGCTCTCCTCTATCCTTCCACATTTCAGTCACATCAAGAAACTGCCCACGCCATACCTGTAATAATGCTCCCTGTTTCAAATCATAAGAATAATTCACCTTCTCGGGAGTGCCCACAGAAATCACATGAGTATGCTTCTTTTCATCAAACATTAGATAACTACGCAATAAATAAGGTTTACTTCCTGCATTTAGGATATAAGGGTTGGCGCTTTGGGCCCAGGTATAAGTTGCACAGCAGGTGAAAAATGCTACACAACACATAACTCGTTTACAGATCGTCATACTTTTATTTGGTTATTAAACAACGAAACAATCGATTGCATAACAAATATAGAAAATTATTGTCTCGCAGAAATAGCTGCGAGACAATAAAATGATTATTTCAAACTCAATTCAATAACCGGAATTTGAAAATTTGGTTTTTTGATTGGTATTTTCAAGACGAGACCACCAGAAATTGATTTGTCTTTATCAGTTAGGAGCTCTGAATTATCATGTAAAAATTGTGCATAAATGACATCATCGCCATATCCATTGAGCATTATTTTGCCATCTTCGGGATATTCAAAAAGATGAACGTAAAGTTTTTTGGTGGTTTTGTTATAGGTAAGCTGGGTTCCCGGTGCAGGTTTAAATTGATCTGGTGCAAAAGTGCATCCGTAAATTGACTTAGAATTGGCATGCATCCAAAGCCCAAGACTATCCAGTGCAGTATTTGCGCGGTTATCAAATTCTCCTCTGGCTGTTGGACCAACGTTTAACAATAAATTACCGCCATTGGCTACTGAGCTAATTAATAAACTCAGCAATTGTTTACTGGTTTTCCAGGTATTTTCATCTCTGTAATAACCCCAGGAGCCTGAAAAAGTCTGGCATGTTTCCCATGTTTTGCCTTTAAATTTGGCTAAAGCTTCGGTACTTACCTGTTCTGGTGTTTCAAAATCTGCCCCGTCTGTATAGTCATCCAAATCCAGTCTGTTATCTACAATTATGCCGGGCTGTAATTTTCTGATTTGCTTTAACAGGTCCACAGAGGCCCAGTCTTCTTTGCCTTTGCCATGCTTACCTGGATATGAAAAATCAAGCCAGAGTATATCAATTTTTCCATACTTAGTTAAAATTTCGGTAACCTGATTGCTTAAATATTTACGGTAATTAACCATATTCCTACCTTTATTCAATGCCAAATATTGATTTTCGTCGTTATTTGCGGGTTTTAAAGGATGATATTCGTCGACTGTGAAATCTGGGTGATGCCAATCTATGAGTGAATAATAGAAACCAATTTTTAAGCCTTCCGCTCTAAAAGCATCAACAAATTCTTTTACTAAATCTCTTTTTGCCAAAGTATTGGTTGCTTTGTAATCGGTAAATTTGCTATCAAACAATGTAAATCCTTCGTGGTGTTTAGTGGTTAATACAACATATTTCATTCCTGCTGCTTTCGCTTTTTTTGCCCATAGTTTAGGCTGAAACTGATCAGGATTAAATTGATCGAAATATTTCTGGTAACCTTCGTTAGTAATGTGTTCATTACTTTTTACCCACTCGTGGCGAGCAGGCAAAGCATACAAGCCCCAATGGATAAACATCCCGAATCTGGCATCTTTCCACCATTCCATTCTTTTGGCTTTTTGCTCTGGAGTTTCATTGCCAATCTTCTTTTGCGCCTGTACGGTTGAGATGATGAGGAGGATTAACATCAAGCCCCACAATAGTTTTCTGTTCATGTTTTATCTGGTTTGTTCAGTTATGTGTATAACAAATTTAGAAGATAAACGGTAGCAGAAATAAATAATATTGGCAATTGATTAAGCTTTTTTGCATAGAAATAATTCACGGTAGTGTGTTAAGGCTATCTTGATTTGACCAACAAGATTTAAAACCTGCTGATTTGTCCAATTTTAAAACGCCGATTGTTATCATCATAAAACAATCAAAATTTAAAATTAATATATGAAAATTGTCGTAATCGGAGGCTCTGGCCTCATTGGAACAAAGTTGGTTAAAACCCTAAGTCAGGCCGGTCATCAGGTATTGGCGGCTTCGCCGGGAACTGGGGTAAACGCTGTTACCGGAGAAGGGCTGGCAGAAGCTTTAGCGGATGCAGAAGTAGTAGTTGATGTGGCTAATTCTCCATCATTTGAACAAAAGGCAGTATTGGATTTCTTCGAAACTTCCGGACGCAACCTGATCGCTGCAGAAAAAGTCGCTGGTGTAAAACACCACGTTGCTCTGTCGGTTGTTGGTACCGACCGACCGAACGCCAACACATATTTTCTAGCCAAACTTGCCCAAGAGAAACTAATTAAGGAGTCCGGAATTCCTTATTCTATCCTTCATGCCACACAATTCTTTGAATTTGTAGACGGGATTGCACAGGCTGGGGTTCACGGAGATCAGATCCATGTTTCGCCAGCGAAGTTCCAGCCCATCGCATCAGATGATGTTGTTGCGGCTTTGGCCGATATTACTGTTGGGGCTCCCTTAAATGGCGCAGCAGAAGTTGCGGGACCGGAAAAAATTGGGCTTGATGAAATCGTAAGGCAATACCTTAGCCTTAAAAATGACAACAGAGAAGTGATCTCAGACGTCCATGCTCCGTATTTTGGTGCAGAAATCAACGATCGGTCTCTTGTGCCCGGGGATAACGCCCGTATTGGCCAGCAAACTTATAGTGACTGGATTCGCAGAGCGGGTAATCTAAGGTAAGTCCAACAGAAATATTTCACAAAATGAGGGTGTCCGAAAAGGTAAGGTCGTCATGCTCACATCGTCGTCTCGAGGCAACGAGAGATGACGATCTTACTTTTTTTAGAAACCCTCTTGTATATTTTCTAAGAAAGCTTTTTTGTACATTTAGCCTAGCTTAAAATTAGCTGAATAACAAAGCATTAAAAATAAGGAATACATTGATGAAAAAATATACGGATACTGCCCAACTATTTCTGCGTATTGCATTAGGACTTGGTTTTCTTTCTGCAGTCCTGGACAGAATTGGCTGGTTGGGCGCCGCAGGACAAGCTAATATTGCCTGGGGCAACTGGGAGTCTTTCCTGCAATACACCCACACCCTACTCCCATTTTTATCCAAACCGATTTCAGATATAATGGGTTTTATTGCAACTGCAGGCGAAGCGCTATTTGGGCTACTGCTCATTATTGGTTTTAAAACCAGGCAATCCGCCATCGGAAGCTTCCTCTTGCTGTTGTCATTTGCATTCATGATGGCCATTACGCTAGGGTTAAAAGCGCCATTAAATTATTCCGTTTTCAGCGCAAGTGCGGGAGCATTTGTACTGGCTATCTTATCGCCCTATCGTTGGAGCGTTGACCATTATCTGGGGAAAGTACCCAAGAATTAAGCAGTCAAGTGTTGAATGTGTCTGGTGATGGTTGTCTTGTCGGCATTTGAATTGGCGAGCAGCAGTGCCTGTCTGTAATGTTGCAAAGCAACTGCATCATCAATATCTGTGTACAGGTTACCCAGCAGTGAATAATAAAAAAGATTTCCGGTAAGTTTCAACTTTTCTGCTTCCACAATAGCCACCGCCTTCCCATAAACCTTACCCAGGGCAAAGGTCCTGTTTAGGGCAACAATTGGCGAATATTTTATGATCAACAGGTTGTTGTAAAGCTGGAGAATTTGTAGCCATTTTTCTGGGGTATCCTCTTTATGGGTATGCCAGTATGCGATGCCAGCTTCCAAATGGTATTTGGTTAGTTGACCGCCATTGGCAGATAAACCTAAATAGTGCTTACCCTGATCAATCAATTCCTGATTCCACAGGCTTTCATCCTGATCGTGGTACAATATGGTTTCTCCATCCTGATTCGTGCGGGCATCAAAGCGAGAAACATGAAAACACATCAGTGAAAGCAATGCATTTACCTCGGGTAGATTGGTTCGCTCCTGCTCCGTTAACAAATAGGCCAGACGCATCGCTTCTGCACAAAAATCTCTTCGGAACGTTGTGTTCTGGGTAGTTGAATAATAACCCTCAGAAAACAACAGATATAAGGTGGTCAGCACGGTATCCATCCGTTCGCTTATTTCAGCAAAACCGGGCTGTTCAATCCTGACATTCACCTCCTTCAACTTCTCCTTCGCTCTTTGAAGTCTTTTATAAACCACTTCTTTACTGGTCAGATAAGCATCAGCGATCTCCTGAATACCAAATCCACAAAGTAAATTCAATGCCAGTGCTACCTGAGATTCGACGGATATCTTGGGGTTACATATCGCAAAGATCATGGCAAGCTGGCTATCCCCAATATTTTTGACAGACAGATCGAGCTCAAATTCTTCCGTTTTAGCGGCATGGTACTGAATCTCAGGAGATAGTTTCTGCTGGAACAGACTATCACGCTTTAAATAATTTTTAGTTTTATTTTTAGCAACAGTGTACAACCAGGCTGTTGGATTTTCAGGTATGCCCTTGGCGCTCCAGGTCTCTGTAGCAGCAAGGAAAGTGTCACTCACAATATCCTCAGCTGTTTCCATATGTGCAATACCAAACAAGCGGCAAAGCACCGAAACGATTTTTTGGTATTCACTCCTGAATAGGTGTGGTATCAGTTCTTGCTGCTCCATGTATCTATAATTACCCTTCAGGATCACTAGCCATCCTTACTTCTACATTTCCGCCGAGTTCGAGAATTGGGCAACTCTGTGCAATTTCGACCGCCTCTTCATAATTTTCTGCTTTAACAATAATTAGTCCGCCAATAGATTCTTTAATTTCCACAAAAGGACCATTGATCACATGCTTGTCTGACTTCACAACTTTCCCAGCGATATCCCAGCGTTGTAGTGGTCTGGCAAGTTTATTCTGCGCAGCAATGCCCCCAAACCAGTTTTGCCACGCTTTAATGGAATTTTGCAATTCCTCAGGAGAGGGCTGAGCTTCCTTGTTGGTAAAATCTCTTCTGAAAATCAATAAAAAATCATTCATATTTCTTTAATTTTGATGTACATACAAACCAATGACAACCCAGTAGGTAAAGTTGGACAATTTTCAGTGGATTAGGAATGTTTATACCCATATGACAAACGAAAATTGACAATTAGACAATGTGAAGGATATTTATATTTAAAAGCCTGTAGCGTTTGGCCATCATCGAACGTTTGTAATTAGACAAAGTAATATCAGATATATGAAACATATACCCCTCCTCCTGTCCACAGGTCTACTTCTTCTGGCCTCGTGCGGTGCGAGCAAAGAACAAAGTAACGGGACCACTTCAACCGCAGATACTATTAATAAAACAGGCACAGCTGCCAATACACAAATGACTGCCCGCATGAGCATGAAGCCGGTTATTAACGCTGGCGACTCTCTTGAGCTTAGGTTCACCGTATATAACCCCTCTGTCAAGCCACAATCGTTCTGTAAATGGCACACTCCTTTTGAACCACCAATGAGCAAATACCTAGATATTAAAGACGATCAGGGTGTAGAAGCCAGGTATCAAGGAGCCATGGCTAAACGCATCATGCCGCCCCCTGCAGATAGCTACATTGAAGTTAAACCCGGCGATAGTCTTGGTGTGAAGGTGAACATAAGCAAAGCTTATCTGGTGGATAAACCTGGTACCTATATCGTTAGCTACAACGCGCAGGGAATTAGTGGTCTTGTTGTTAAAGATTCAATCACTTTCGTCTACAATAAATAAAAATCTGGAAATTAGAGGGTGATCTTAATCAATATAAACAGGTAATGTAAAATAGAAACTTGATCCTTTACCCGGTTGACTTTTTACTTTGATATCACTGCCATGAAGTTTCAGGATTTCTGATACCAGATGAAGTCCAATTCCAAAACCCGAAACATTCTTTAACTGCTCATTTTTTACCCGATAAAAGCGCTCAAACAATCGAGGTTGGTCAAGTGGGTCAATACCTACCCCTTGATCAGTAAAAGTGATTGAAACATTATTTTTTTCACGTGTACATTCAATACACACAAAAGTTCCTGCCAGCGAGTATTTAACAGCGTTACTTAGTAAATTACTTAAAACCTGACTGATTTTCTCCCGGTCTGCATATATCTCCAGGTTAGTGCATCCCTGGTATGTTACGATATGATCGGGAGCGAGAATCCTAGCTTCGGCCATTAAATCATCCAGCAACTGAACTAGCGTGAATTTGGATAGGTTGAGTGACATTTTTCCATCCTCCAGTCTGGAAAGGTCTAAAAAATCATGGATCATTGTGACCATCCTTGTTGTTTGTACCTCTGCCCTGGAAAGTATATTTTCGGTAAATGCATCTGACGAATTCCTTGCCTTGGCAAGAGCCAGCTGTATATAAGACCGCACTGAAGTTAACGGGGTCTTAAGTTCATGGCTGGCAATGGCAATAAAGTCATTCTTACGCTGTTCTTCCAGCTTTTTATCGGTAATGTCACGGGCAATCTTAGATAAACCAATTATTTTTCCACTAGCATTTTTAACAGGTGATATGGTTAAGGAAACATCAATTAGCTTCCCCTGTTTAGTAACTCTTTGGGTTTCGAAATGATCTACACGCTGACCGCTTTTGAGTGTACTTAATATTTTCGGTTCTTCTTCCAACCTATCTTTCGGAATCAATTTCATAATCGACTCGCCAATCATTTCTTCAGCGCAATAACCAAAGATACGTTGGGCAGAAAGGTTCCAACTGGTTATAATCCCTTTAAGGTTTTTACTAACAATTGCATCATCAGAGGAGTCAACGATGGCAGCAAGCATCGCACTTCTTTCTTCGGCAATTTGCAACGCCGCCAGCAATGATTTCTGCTCTTGAATATTTGTATCCAATTCAGTTGAGTCAAGCTGATGCTCATTGGTGTTACTGTCCGCTGCCTTAAAGTTATGCATATTGATCCTTAATGTTCAAACATCCTGCCAATTTATAAAGGAACTTTGAGAGGCATTGAAACTTTCTATAAGGTATGAAAAAAATATTGGTCTATGAAAGGTTATACCCCGCAATAAATTCCTTTCGCAGAATCATGTGCAGATAAGGATAATTTCCAGATAGCTGCTGTCGTTGCTTGAGCTGGTAAAGGAAGTGCCCACCCAGATCAATAATAATGGGACATTTTGCCTGGTACCACACACGATGTGGATGTTTCCAGCAAAAGGAATAGTAGTGGCTGGTCAGTGGTATATTCTTCAGTTCAGGATGGTAGAAGTTTAAAATTTTAGGGGGGGATTTTCTTCCTAGCAAGTCAGACTTTCGGATCATAGAAAGATGATCGTTATTGCAAAACTCAAAGTTGATAAGTTTGGGATGATCCACATCTGGTAAATGCTTTAAAATACGGAAACCCTTGAATTTTTTTCCATTCACTACCCACACCAATTTCGGATAAAAAGTTTCCCTGCTTTCCAGTTCTTCAATACAAATAGGTGAATTCTGGAACTCAAGGGTTGTTCCGCAGGGGGTATATACATCAGCTCGATGCTGTTGTTCCGTAACCTCATCCCAAAAGCAGACTTCCCTGAATGAAGGAGGAAAAGCCATTTTCCAGCTCCTATGCCAAGGCGTTTCCCCGTAAGATCTCAATTGCTGTTTTTCCTGATGGATAATGACAGGTTGGGATGTAATTTTCTCGGGAAACACTAAAGCATTGAAATTCATAAAAAAAAATGCCTTAAATCTTAGCAGGCTCTCAAAATTAAACTAATAATATTAGTATTCAAAAAATTTGATAAAAAATCAGAAATTTTATAAAGCTCAAATAATCCTGACATTAAATATAGAGATGCCTGAATAAGTTATCCAAACACCTTTTTTGCATTGTTAATCGCGGCCGTCAAATCAATGCCTTTTCCCAAGGCACCCTTAAAGAGATCGCCAGTTTCTTTTACCCTATCCACTGCATTGAAGATTGTAAAATCATCCATGGTCATTCCAGGTTTAACTTCATCCCACGCCAGAGGCATGGAAACCGTTGCACCTGGTTTCGGCCTAAGCGAATACGGACATGCAATGGTGGCACCTGGTCTGTTCTGCAGAAAATCCAGATACATTTTTCCTTTACGGCTAGCGATCATTCTTTCTAATGTGGTGAACTCGGGAACCTGCTGGTGCACCAAATTGACAATAATCTTGGCAAACATTTGCGACTGATCATAGTTATACTTTGCTGCAAGAGGGATATAAATGTGCATACCCGTAGAGCCGGAGGTCTTTACATAACATGGTATGTCAATCTGATCCAAAACCTCCTTCACCATTTGCGCCACCTGAATCACCTGATCGAATGTGTTCTTATCAGGATCCAGATCGATCACACAATAGTCTGGATTGTCTGGAGACTGACTCCTGGAAAACCAGGGATTCATTTCTATACATCCTAACGATGCCATCCAAAGTAAGGCTGCTTCGTCGTTGCCCAACAAGTATTCCTTATGTTCACCATCAGCTGTGGTATAAGGAAATGTGTCGGCCCAATCAGGCGCAATCTCTCTAACATCTTTCTGGTAAAAACCTTTGCTATGAATTCCACCTGGAAAACGATTTAATGACATCGGTCTGTCTTTCAAATAAGGAAGAATATAATCAGCCACCTGATAATAGTAATTAAACATTTCTCTTTTGGATACCCCATCTTCAGGCCAATAAAGCTTGCTTAAATGTGTAAACTTCAATTCATGACCTTTTACTTTTCGTACCTGCGTTTCATCTTTAGGGCTAAGCAACGTTTTACGCCCTGTAGCCTTTGGAGGCTTGATCGTGTTATCTTTCATGTCTTTCTCTACTATAGCTTTAGTCTCTAACTCGGTTTCCCTGATCACCTCCTTAGCTTTTTTATCAACGCGCATGCCCTGGAAAGATGGATGGCGGAATACACCATCATCTGTCACCTCTGTAAAGGCGATCTCACAAACCAGTTCGGGTTTAAGCCAGGTGACTTTGATTTTGGATGGATTGGGCCTGAAGCGAGAAGGCTTATTGACATCAGGGATTTCCGAAAATGGACTTTTATTGGTAGTCAATGGCCGGAATTGAGCCATCATTTCTTTTTGCGCTTGATCATTGAAGCCTGTACCCACCTTGCCAACGTACTGCAAATGACCGTTTTCATACACTCCTAACAACAGGGAACTAAATTGCTTGGGCGTATTATCATTTTTTGTGAACCCGGCAACCACCACCTCCTGACGTTTATTGACTTTAATCTTTAACCAATCTTTAGAACGGTTATTTTTAGTGTACAGACTATCTGCTTTTTTAGCAATAATACCTTCCAAACCCATTTTAGTGGCCGCGTCAAAGAACTCGGTGCCGGTAGCCCTAAAGACCTGACTTAGCCTGATCCGATCGTCACCCCGAGGCAAGACTTCAGCTAGCACCGCCTGACGTGCACCGAGTGGAAGCTCAGTTAAATCCTTGCCCTCATACCATATCAAATCAAATACGTAATAGACCAGTTCACCATCGGCCTCACTACGCCAGTTTTGAAGCCTTCCGAAATTAGAAATTCCTTTGTCGTTAATCACCAGAATTTCCCCATCCACCACCATATCGCGTTTCCAGCTTTGTAGTATTTGGAAAATGGGATAAAACTTTTCATTGAACTGTTTATTATTTCTTGAAAGCAGTTGTGCATCGCCATTTTTCAGACAAAAGCCCAATGCCCTATAACCATCCCATTTAACCTCATATATCCAATCGGGATCATCAAAAGGTTCATCTACCAGGGTAGCAAGCATGGGCTTCATGCCTATGGGGATTTTTGATTTCCTGCCTTTTTTCAACAAAGCTTTAACCTCAGTTGAAATTTCAGTTGATATTACTTGTTCATGGCCATGTTGCCAAACCTTATTGCTCGTTTCTTCTATTTGCTCAATCGTCTTTTCCGAAAGCACTGATTTATCTTTCTTAGTAACATCGGTTGCCGAAGCATACTCATCCTTATGTTTGATTAGTAACCACCCATTCTCTCCCATGCCGCTTGTCTTCACCAGCGCATATTCTCCTTTTAATTTGCTGCCATGAAGCATTATTTTGAGTGAACCGGAATGTAATTGCTCCAGTAAATGTTTTTCCTGCGCTTTTTTGCCCCTGATCTTTTCTATAGGTTCGTAAGTTCCTTCATCCCAAACAATTACTGTGCCCCCTCCATACTCACCCTTAGGAATAATACCCTCGAAATTCATGTAATCGAAAGGATGATCCTCTACCATCATGGCAAGACGTTTGGTCTTTGGATCTGTTGAGGGGCCTTTAGGAACAGCCCAACTTTTTAGCACACCATTCATTTCCAGGCGGAAGTCGTAATGCAGACGGGTAGCGTCGTGTTTTTGAATTACAAACTGAAGTCTTCCTGACGCTTTCGCTTTACCTGATTTAGGCTCAGTTGTTTTATTAAAATCACGTTTTTTATGATATTCTTTTAAGCTCATGATCTAAGGTTTGCCAATATCTAACACTTATAACGAACCAAAGTTTTAATCAGGCGGATACAACTGTTTATGATTAATAATAAGGTGTTATCGAAACAGGACCAATAAGTCCAGAAGGCATAACTGTCCAGGTTGAAGCGTCAAAATCCTTGTAATTAATATTCACAAAATTAATCTCATGATAATTCTTCCATTTGATTTTCTTAATATCCATATCTCTGATACGGTTAGCCATCAAATTCACAACTTCGATTTTAATCGTATTTTCACCAGGAATCAGAAATTTTCCTATATGGGCCTGAAAGGGAATGCTCCATATGAGGCCAACTTCCTGTCCGTTTATCCATACCCGGGCACTTTCGTTTACCGTGCCCAAATCCAAGACATATTCCTTTGCAGACTTTGATTCTATATTAAAGGTAGATGAATATACCCCTGTCCCTGCAAATGCAATTGACTTTGGGTCGCCCGGATCAGTCCAGGAGCGTAAAGTGGTCAATGTTTGATCTGCAGGCAATTCAGGGCCTCCCTTAGTAAAATGGAGTATCCATTGCTTATTAAGGGCTATTGCCTTTTCTGGCTTGTCCAAATATACCCAAGAGGTAGCCGTTGTTTTAGGGCTCTTCTCAACTCTTAAAAAAAGAGTTTGGCCTGAACTTATCTGAATCCGTACTTTGTTTTCTTTTTTAGTTGCGGTCCCGATAACCTCTGTCTGTGGATCAAGGATAGTGACATGCCCTTTTTCATTGAGTGAAAGGGTTGTATCAATCAATTTCGAACTGTGATTTACCAAATAATAATATTTTCCGGATGCAATTTGCCTTCTGGTAAACTCCAGACCTGAATCGACAAGCGTTTCTCTTTTGATTTTATTGAAGTTTAAAATTCCTTCAATATTCTTTCCAAGAAAGATAATGCCTTTTCCAGTAACATATTGTTTAAAGCCGGGGGCTGAATTCTTGAATGTTAGTTTTGAAAGGCTTGCTTTCAACCGTCTTCTTCGCTCTTCCAAATCAGATAAACCGGGAACATCCTTGGGTAACTGCTGAAAAATTACCGTAGCTCCATTGTAAGCTAACCCGATAATTTTGTCCAGCGTCTCAGGATTTATCATTTCACATTCAGGAACGATTAATGTTTTATAATCTGCTCCATTTTCTGATGTACTGAGTAGTTTATTGTTGACCGTTGTGTTTCTTAACAACCTGTCTGAGGCAAAGTCAAATGAATAGCCGGCTTTTGAAAGCTGTTTAGATAATTTGTAAAATGAAGTTGAATGTAACCAATTATCTACATCATGAACTTTTAGGGCCATATCCATATCTTTTGAATTATTCCAGACATCATAAATGGGCCAATAGATAAGCAACTCATTGTCTGGTTTTCCACTTTGTAATATTGATTGACATCTGGCTATATAATCGTTCAAACCTTTGGCTTGCGGCCACAGGCTATTATTTGGGTTCATTTCCACTGAGGCATAGAATAACCATCCAGGCCATGGAATATCCGATGGTGAGTATGTTGTTCCATGATAAAATATATGGTTGACACCTGAAAGAAATAGTTGCTCAACTTCGGGCTTGCACTGCGAAAAAGAAGTTTTGAAATGCTCGGTAATCCACGTGAACGTTTCTGATGAAATTAGTGTTTTGCCACCTGTATGCGCTGCAGAAGAAGCAAATTTGCTCATTATTGGATCTGGGTCAACGTTTCTAATATCGCCAGAATCTCTGCGGAGGCCGGCGATAGGAAAATAGCTGGAGCCAAAGATCTCTGTTTCTGGAATATCAACGGCTCCATAAAGATCAAGCAGATTTCCAGGGGAACCATGAGATTGGTTTTTTGTTAAGGATTTGAGGTTATGGGCCCATTTTGTCCAATTTTGAGTGAAGTTTTCAAGTAAAAGTTCATCCATCGTTTCGCGGTAATCTGACTTCAGACGTGCAACGGTTTCTCTTGTATTCTCATTATTTCCACTATCTGCAAGTTCGCGAATGTAATTTTCCAGATTATATCCCCTGTTTTTTTTGAAATGAGCTAAGAATGCTGGCGTCCAGGTAGCACCATATACTTCATAGCTATCATTAAAAAAAGCCCTCACACCCTGGGGTCTTCTCCTAAAAGCATCCGTAAATCTTTTGAGGTAAACATTGACTGAATTGCTATCGAGATGATCTAAGGTGAATCCCTCGCCTCCTGGTGCTGCACGCTTAACTTTTTGATGTGTTTTACCTGCAAAAACGGCGTAAATTTCCCAACGTCCTGAGGCTGGAGACCAGTTTAGTACTTTGTTCACTTGTACAAGAGGAAGGAGATTCAGTACCTCTCCCCTGTCTCCATAGGCCGTTAAGGCCTGCAATTCTGCCAGAACCTGGTCATGTTCTTTAGCCGCAATTACCTCATTTAGCTTTTCTCCTGTATTCAAGATGAACTTACGGATAATGAGTTTTGTAGCCGCATTTTCAGGCTTTATCTGGGGCCCTCCGAAAGGCCAGCCAGTACCAGTATTCATATCTACTCCCATTCCCAGTGAATTTGCTTTAGCAACGGTGAAATGAAGTGCTGATATCCATTCAGGAGAAAGAAAATTGATATACTTGTTCTCAAATCCCACTGCTCCGTAAATCGGCGTAATTTCTACACCTCCAAGTCCTGCCTGACTGTACTGTAACAAAGCCAATTCGAGATCTTTATCGTTTACTGCATTGCCCATCCACCACCATCTTGTCCATGGTTTCATTTGATTTTCTATAATTGGCCAATCGGCGGGTTTTTCAATTCCAGAAGTTTGTGCCTCTGCAGGATTGAAACTCAGCGTACATAAAAAAGTAAAAAGAATAAATATTTTGGTTTGCATTTGATGGTAATTTGATTAAAAACTTGTTAAAAAAACAATTATTCTAAAACTCTTTATCTACGTCTCTAATAATAACACTTCGTTAAAGTAAAAAATTTACACAAAATCATCAAAATAACTGGTTTCTTTTGTCACATATCCATAAGTTTGGTTAACCAAATAATTATGCCTTGATGATGAGAACACAGATTAATGCAGTTACTATTGCAGCTCAGGACTTGCTTGAACTTAAAATCTTTTATATAAATACCTTTGGCTGGGAAATCCAGTCGGAAAGCGCGGATATTGTTATGTTTAGGCTCAAGCATGGTTTGTTGCTAAGCATTTACAAAGCCGATGACCATGCTCGTTATTTAGGTAATGAACCAATTACAACGGAAACCAGGCCTAAAATTTACCTTACCATTTATACGGGATCTTTAAAAGAAACTGATGAGTTGTTTATGGAGCTGGAAAGCAAACAAGTTAATATTGTTAAAAAACCAGCAAAAGTATTTTGGGGTGGTTATGCTGGGATTATAACCGATCCAGAACATAATTACTGGGAGATTTGCTTTAGTCCATTCATTTAATAACAGGTATGATTAACTTTAATGATATACTTAATATTTTATGGTTATTTGGAAAAAAAGGCTAAAAATATAGTTAATCTGTTCCTTTTACAATTTAGACACAAGTAATTGATATACATATTAATAAATATTATTAATGAAAGTAATTATCGATATGAATTCAAAAACCCTACTTCTTTGTATTTAGTCAGATTAAGGGATAAAAATTATCGTCAAGTGATATGTCTTATTTCAGGAAATAATGAAAAACCTGGCGGCGTAAAAAATAAAGATGAGATCCCAGATTTATTTCCCTGAAGACCTCGAAACCAAATTTTTGGAACCATTCCAGATTTCTTGATAAGTAAGTTTCCAGGTAAATTGGTTTTCTCCTGCGGTCGGCATCAGCTATAATCTCTTCCATCAGGTCTGTCCCAATTCCCATATTACTATATTTAGTGTCCACCCCAATGAACCAAATATAATAGCTGTTTTTAGGATGATATCTATTAATGACGTCCCTGCTGTTTAGCACCTCTAGAGCGCTTTTTAATCCAAGTTTTCCAAACAAGAGGTTTAGATCCAACAAGCAGCACCTTAAAGAAAATCTTTTCTTGCCTGGATACAGAACCAAAGCACATGCCTTGCCATCGTCTGAAATAAGTATTTTTCCAAAAAGGGAACAAATTTTGTAAGCATATTCCATTAAATGACTGATACTTACTAGTTTTTTAGCGTCATCCTTAACCATGTAATTAATGCCAGGATTTTGTTCAAATGCATGGGTGAGCATCTCAATAATGAGTTCTTTATCCTTATGTTTAGCTTTTATCATAACCGTACTATTTTAGATTTACTAATGTTATTGAGCCCAACTTAAAATTTATAATGATTAACAGTATCCATCGAGCATATTGATATGAAACTCCTGATACCATTTGTTTTCATGGAATGTAGAGACCTCATAAATGCTATCCCTAGTACTGATTAAGAAGAACTTAATTAAAATATTCAGTGTCATTTTGTTCTTGGATCCAGCAATTCAAGTAATTTATTCTGCAAATCAGCACCCCGTAAACCTTTGGCAACTATCCTTCCTGAGGGATCTATTAAAAAATTACCAGGTATAGATCTTACACCATATAATTTAGCGACATTATTATCCCAATACTTAAGATCTGAAACATGTGTCCATGTCAATTTATCATTTTCAATTGCTTTTAGCCAGGCATCCTTTTTACCTGGCTGATCTAATGAAACACCCAAGACAGTAAATCCTTTGTCTTTGAATTTTTCATAAGCTGCAACCACATTAGGGTTTTCGCGGCGGCAGGGCCCACACCATGAGGCCCAGAAATCTAATAAAACATATTTCCCTTTAAAGTCCGAGAGCTTCACTGGTTTATCATAAATATTATTCTGGATAAAGTCGGGGGCCTGTAAACCAATTTTAGTCCTTTTGGCAGCAGCAAATAGAATTGCAATTTGCTGTCCATTATAAGTTTGACGAATTCCAGATGAGAGGTTTTGATATGTTTTTTCCGCCTCATTCTGTAATATTTCATCGGAAGCCAGTTGTGAAAGCACCGTTAGACTAACAAATGAATTTGGATGTCTCTTTGCAAAGTCCAGATATATAGGGAATAACTCAGCAGAAGTATTGTCATAGCGCTTATAGAATCCGTCAAGCAAGGTTTCATTTTTTTTCTGTTCAACAGTGAACCTGGCATATTCTTCTCCAAGCGAAGTAAGTTTATCCTGCACCTTTTTTGACGCAGCTTTAAGTAAATAGTTATCTGCATTAACTTTTGATCCATTGATAAGGGAGTGCTTCAAAGAGTCAGTACCGGTAAGATTTATAGTTCCAGGTTCGATATAAAATGATAGTACATCTGCCCTATTTCCCTTAATCGCGTCTTTTCTGTAAAGCGTACTTCTTGATGGATCTTTAATACTTCCATTAAAGTTAAATTTTCCATCAGTAACTATTGCTGAGTCTGCTTTGCTTTTCCCGTCCACACTGTAAGTAAGAAAAAGTTTTTCTCCTGTTCGGAGTCCTTTAACCTCTCCATTAAAAGTAAATGGCTGCTGAGCAACAGCTATTAGAGGTAACGTGCCGACAATAAGTAATAATATTTTTTTCATATTAATTGTTCAAAAAGTTTAATACTAAACAAATATAAATAAATACTACTAAATTACTAGACTTTATTAAAACTTCTCTTTCAATAAGAAATTCTGGGTTTGAAGTACCTTAAACTATTTATCGTAATGCCGGAAAAGGTCTGTTTCATAATTTTCAGCCATTGGTTGATCAGGATTATACTTAGGGCTATTCTTTACCGCCTCTACCGAAACATCCACTTCAACCGATGAGTCTGCCCAACTAACCTCTTTTATCCATTTGGGTGAAAGCAGAACTTTTTTTCCCGGAAACCAGCTACCGGTATCTACAATAAGAAAACGGATTCTCCAATGTTCATCGACAATAATATCGGTTACATCGCCTATCTCTCCATCAGTGGCATGAATGTGATATCCTTTAACTTCGCTGATGCTACGCAAGTGAGGATCTCCGGGTTCTTTTTTATTACGCGCTGCGATGGATGCTTCTAAAGGTACTCTGGACTCAATCATTCCCGCCATACCCAGTTGGCCATAAAATCCTCCGCCTGTAGGATCGCCATATGGCCATTCATAGTGGCTGTATAAGGCGAGCTCCTGCTGGCGCGATACCGGCTTTTCCGTATCTATGTTGGGACTGTCTTTAATCTGTTGCTTGGTAAGTTTAATCGGGAAGGACTTGTTTTTCCAATCCGGGTTCTTTAAGGCTCCCGGCGAAATAAGTACTTTACGATCCATTAGCCAACCACCGGTTTTTACAATGAGGTAACGTATGGTCCAGGTTTCATCATCAAAATAGAATTCATCAACTTTTCCAATTTCTCCGTCGGTAGCACCCATAGTGAAGCCGATCAGACTTTTTATATTATGTAGCATAATTTTAATAATTAGGATTCAATAACCATCTCATTTTATAAAACAATTCAGGTTTGGATTTGTTCACCGGGTTTGAATCATAAAAATCTGTATCTTGAATAGATTTAAATAACCTGTTATGAAACTTCTCAAACCCCTGTCGATGCTTTTGTTAGGGCTATTAGCCCTGGGCTTTACCACCCAAAAAACTCCATCCTGGCAAACGCTTTTTAATGGAAGAGATCTGAAAGGATGGGACACTTACCTGGCTCCTGATTATGATGACGCAGGTAAACCTGTCACGGGCGTACCCGTTGGTTTAAATAATGACCCTAAGAAGGTGTTTACAGTTCTAAAACAAGATGAAGAAAATGTCATTCGCATCTCGGGCGAAAGCTGGGGTGCAATCTCTACCAAAAAAGAATATGAAAATTACCACCTACAACTACAATTTAAATGGGGGAATTTGAAATGGGGACAAAAAAAGAATTCGAATAAAGACAGCGGATTGCTATATCATTCGGTAGGTAAATATGGTGCTGATTACGGGTCCTGGATGCGTTCACAAGAATTTCAGATTGATGAGGGTAACTGTGGCGATTATTGGGGAGTTGCTGGTGGTGCAGCAGATATTCCAGCAATCAAAGAAGAAAACAACTATACTTACCGTCCAGAAGGAAAGCTTATTACCTTCCGAGAAGATAGCCAGATTGGTAGATTCTGTAAAAAAAAGAGTGATGCAGAAAGGCCATCAGGTGAATGGAATACAGTTGATTTATATTGTTATGGAGATACTAGTGTCCACGTAATGAATGGCAAAGTAATGATGGTCCTTTATCACAACAAGCAAATCGATAATGGAAAAGAATTACCACTAAGAAAAGGAAAAATTCAAATACAATCGGAAGGTGCAGAAGTATATTATAAAGGAATAAAGATTCAGCAAATAAGCAGTTTACCAGCAACACTCTTGAAATAAATAGGCACTATGGCTAAATTTTAAAACATAAAAGTGATTAACGAAGAACTATACCTATCGACATTTAAAACGACCATCGGGAATTACCATACCATTTCTGAAAAATCCTTTTCATTACTCGTATCGCTAATTCGCATACAGACAGTTAATAAAAATGAATTCTTATTAAAAGAAGGACAGATATCCAAGTCATTATACTTTGTCTGTAAAGGGGCTATTATCGCATATTTTAGTGATGCGCAGGCAAATACTTATAATAAAAACATTTTTCTGGAGCAGCAATTTGCAGGTTCGACCGTTTCTGCATTGCTAAAAATTCCCTCCCAATTTGCATTACAGGCTATAGAAGACAGTACGGTCATTACGATCAATCATGAAAAATACAAGGAGCTTATTGAGCAGCGGGACGATTTGAAAAATTTCTATATTGCTTATCTTGAAAAAAATTGGGTTATAGATAAAGAACGGCGAGAGATATCTATCGTAATGGAAACGGCCAGTGTCCGGTATTTAAAAATGCTGGCAAAACATCCTGGTATCGACAAAAGGATCCCATTACAGCATATTGCTTCACATTTAGGAATTACGCCAACGCAGCTAAGTAGAATTCGAAAGGAAATAAAAAATAAATAGACCAATCAACATATGTAAAGTGAAATTGAAAAACATCAATCTAATTTTGCCGTATGAATCAACAATTGGTCCCCATAGTCGCATTTTTGGGCGGTGTCTTTTTAGCTATTCAAGCAGGGTTTAATGCACATTTGGGCATTTTGCTTAAAAAACCGCTACTGGCTACTATAGCCACATCCTTCAGTAGTCTTCTGTTTGCTTCGGTTTTTGTTTTATTGATTTCAAGCGAAGTCCCAAACACTAGCCTTCTTAAAAAAGTTCCGTGGTATTTATGGTTTACCGGAGGCCTTTTTAGTGTGATCGGCATTAGCTTATATCTTTACAGTATCCCTAAATTGGGGCTTTCTAAAATGATCTCATTTGGTTTGTGCGGACAACTTATTTTTTCGGCCATAGCTACACACTTTGGTTGGCTGAATTTACCATTAGAACCAATAACTTTAAAAAAGATAATCGGAATTACGGCTATGATAGCTGGTATACTACTCATCAATTCAAAATAAGTACTATGAATAAACATGCCTTACTAAACATCAAAAACTTAATTACGCTCTGGGAAAAAGCCAGTAGCCCATTCGAAGGAGTTTTTACCGAAAAAAAAATTAATTATGTGCGCATTCCAAATTCAGACTGGCCAAATCGTGTCTGGCTGAAGCAACAATTAGATGAGCCAGCCTTAAAGGAAATTCTGGAAATTATCACCTCCTCTCCCATTACTTTATCATTTTCGTATTGGGATGATACAGAAAGTACCAGATGCAAATTAATTGAACAATACGGATTTGAGCAAAAATCAGCACAAATTGGAATGTCCATGCGGCTTGACCAAAAGTTTAAAGAAGAACAACGGTTAACTTTTGAGCAGGTGAATGAGTCTGGACAAGCAAAAATCTGGGCGGATTTATATCCTCAATCTTTTAAATACCATATTAGCCCAGAAATACTAATCAAAACATGTAATCATATAACCTATTATACCATTTATCTGGATAAAACTCCGATAGGTACAGTCCTTACCATGCAGACCGAAAATGCAATTGGTATACACGGGCTGGGAATTATTCCACAAATGAGAAAAAGAGGATTTGCTGAAGAAACCATGGTATACCTTTTAAATAAAGCCATAGATAATCAGTCCACATATGCCTACTTGCAAGCTTCAGAATTAGGTAAAAACATCTATCTGAACATGGGATTTATCGTAGATTTTACAATGAGAAATTACATTAAGCAATTGCCTGCAATCTGAATTTAGGTCTCCAAACTACTTCACGGCCTTAAAGCGCGCCAGTGGTGCCATTCTGGCTTTGTTTAAAGATAAATCATCGCCGTTAAGGGTATAATTATCAGCGGCGATTAAGGCTTTGCCCAGACCATTTTCAATCTCCATATTTTCACAAGCCATCATCGTGGACATTCCCTGCGAAAATTTTACCCTTCCATTGTCTTGTAATTTAAACTCACCACCCATTCCATTACAGCCTCCGGATGCAGAATAACGGCCATCACTTTTTTGAAGTAAGATAAATGGTTCTTTGCCATTTATCTTATCTGCAACCGGTTTGCCTGCAAGTTCAACTAACTTCCATTTACGATCTGTAATTTGACTGGTTTCCATAATGTCTTTACCTGTTTGTGGTGCAGATGATTTTTTAAAAGTATTACATGCAGCTAGAGACAGCAGGCACAATGCAAAGGTTAAGTATTGAGTTGGTTTCATACCGATCTGGATTTTAAAGGATAAACAAATAACGTTCAAAAATATCTATTTTAAAAGAGAATTATGCTAAAATATGTCTCTTGCTACCTCGATCCTGCTCTCGATTTTGCTGAATGACAGAAATGTTGTGACTGGGTTTTATGTCAATTTTGTTAACCTTTCACTAACATAACTGATATGTTCTATACCTTTGTACAAAGTTTTTGTATGACTATTCTTTATCAAAGCCAAAATATCCTTATTCGTGAATTCATACCTGAAGACAAGCAATTGTTTGCTCTGCTTTTTGAAGATGAAGAAGTTACCCGATACATTCCTCAACGCTCAACGGCACAATATCTCGAATTGTTTGATAGCACGATAGCCGATTACAGCAAAGGTCCGCTAGGTCGATGGGGAATATTCGATATCCATACCCGAGATTTTATAGGCATGTATCTTACACGACATTTTGAATACGTTGCAGATCAGGTTGAGATTGGATATGTTTTGGCTAAAAAGTACTGGGGGAAAGGTATAGCCAGTGAGGCCAGTAGCGTTTTAATTGACTATTGCTTTAGGCATACAGATACCAATCAGGTAGTTGCTGTAACAGATCTGGACAATACAGCTTCACAAAAAGTTCTTCAAAAAGCAGGCCTTAGGCGTTTAAATAACCTCAAGAGAGATGAACAAGAGTTGGCTTATTTCATGATCGAACGTACCTAGTAACACTGATTCTTGATAATCACTTGGGAGTATTTTGCCAGGATGATAAACCTGATTTATAAAAAAATCCCTGAAATTGATGGACAACTTGTATTGAGATTCTTATCTTGTAACTAGCAGTCCTATATTCACCAAAATCATCCCGATATGGAGAATATAAATGACCACGTGGAGCAAAACATAAAATGATACCTAGTACATCAAAATACTTATCCGAAATTATAAACAGGCTAACCGA
This sequence comes from Pedobacter sp. GQ55, assembly GCF_059758925.1. NCBI lineage: Bacteria > Pseudomonadati > Bacteroidota > Sphingobacteriia > Sphingobacteriales > Sphingobacteriaceae > Pedobacter > Pedobacter sp. GQ55. Next base: position 484,078 of record NZ_JCAXEI010000003.1, read on the forward strand.
AAAAAAGCCTTATGATAAAGTTTCCGGACATACAGATCTCAAAAGTTATATTGGAACCCAATATGAAGTCATTGGTCTTTCAGTACCTATGCAGCGGTCAGTACTAAAAACCGGCTACACTTTCAGCACCTTACCCCTTCCCGATCAGCTTCCTGTTTGGGATGCAATATGGAAAAATGCAGACGTTTACGAAGTACTAAGCCAATGCATCTACTTTATTGAAAGAAACTTGCTAAAACTCGATGTGAAAGGAGTCTGGGAGATCGTACGGTTATGGGTAAAAAAGATTGACAACTGGGCGCATTCTGACGGGCTATCCGATATCTATGCACATTTAATGGAAAAGATGCCAGAGGAGATATACAGTCAGTATGAGCGATGGAACAAATCGGAAAACCCCTGGGAGCGTAGACAGTCACTGGTTGGAATGCTGCTATATAGCAAGAAGCGTAAAACCCTCCTCCCTGCAGTAAAATTGCTGGATATGGTCGTGCCGTTAATTGCTGATAAAGATTACTTTGTTCAGAAGGGGTTGGGATGGGCGCTTAGGGAGATTGGTAATATTTACCCCGATGAAGCAATGGCTTTTCTAAACAAACATGGTACATTTCTTCATTCGGTAGCGTTTACTACCGCTATAGAGAAAATAGACGCTCAGATCAAAGAAACGCTGAAAGCCCGACGAAAAGAACAGAGACGTAAAGTTAAAATGTAACCAGGACTTTTCTGTGTACTGGACTATTCGAAAAAAATTATCATCTTTTTACTTTCAAAATCACGTTTTTAAAGATATTTTACAATTTAATTAATGAGATCAATATGGCTTCAGGTTTTTTTGCGATTTTAGATGATATCGCTGCTTTAATGGATGACGTCTCTGCGGCAGCTAAAATTGCAACGAGAAAAACTGCAGGTATCCTTGGTGATGATTTAGCTGTGAATGCGGAAAAGGCAACGGGATTTCTAGCCTCAAGAGAGATACCAGTGCTTTGGGCAATTACCAAAGGTTCATTTGTTAACAAAATTATTATTGTGCCAATTGCATTATTGCTCAATGCATTTTTTCCTGTCGTGATAAAAATCATTTTAATCCTGGGCGGTTTTTTCCTCGCTTATGAGGGCGTTGAAAAAATAATAGAATATTTTTTTCATCGCAAGAAGGCAGGTCATGAAGTAATTACAGAGGTGAAACAAGATGGTATCGAAGCAGAAAAAGCAAAAGTCAAGTCTGCTGTGATGACTGATTTCATCCTTTCCATAGAAATCGTAATTATTGCGTTGGGGAGTGTTTTGGAAGAAAACCTCCCGATCCAGATTTTAACCGTTTCGGCAGTTGCATTACTAGCTACCGTCGGTGTTTATGGCATCGTTGCCATCATAGTCAGAATGGATGATGCAGGGCACAAATTGATCAAACATTCCAGTGACAAGGGCTTCATTGCAGGAATTGGTCATTTACTTGTTAAATCACTCCCTATTATCATCAGAATTCTGGGCGTGGTAGGAACAATTGCATTGATCTTAGTTTCAGGTGGTATTTTCGTTCATAACATTGAATTTCTACACCATTTGTTACCAAATATAGCCTTGGTCATTAAAGAGTTCGGGATTGGGGTTGTCGCCGGATTGATCGTAGTAGCAGTTATAAAACTCGGTAAGGTAATTTTAGGTAGCTTAAAATCGCGCTGATAAGTAAGTATGTACACCTACAATTTCCCGATCAATATCAAATCAGTAATCATTAAACCATCCTTATCAGGAGAAGCAAAATGTTTTAAGTTGAGTACCTCAAAGTTATTCTCCCTGAAGGCTTGAGTTAAGTAATCTTCTTGATGATAATTTACCCACACCTGATCACCTGTGCTGGATATCTGATATCTCGATTTATTATTATCATCCTCCTCCATTGTGCTCAAATAAAACACACCGCCTGGCTTTAATAAGCCTGGAACATTGGCGATTAGCTCAATAGCTTCCGCACGCGTCAAATACGGTAGGCAAAAACCACAGGTGATTCCATCAAATTTCTCTTCGATCGTATCAATCTCCCGGCAATCCATGAGCTGAAATTTAGCTGCAGGGTTATTAGCCTGGGCGAGTTCGAGCATTTTCGAGGACAAGTCAATTCCCAGAACTTTATAGTCAGGTCTCCTGTTCAGTAAGTATTTTGTGATATTTCCAGGGCCGCAGGCAATGTCTAAAATGCTGGCATTATCAGCCATTACATTATCACAAAAAATACTGAGCAAGTCACCATATGAACTGACGTCCATAAACTTATCCTGATATATTTTTGCCGATTTGTTAAATGCATCAGCCGCCTTTAATATTTTCATATAGTTATCGTTTAAATTGATCTTTGCTCATTGGCAGTAATTCTTCATCTATAATTATAAACGCTTAAACTGTAAAACATATATAAAAAAGACCTCTAAAAGTAGTATATTTAATTGAGCTTTAATTAATTGTAAGATAGTCCTTATGAAAACAATACTGCTGCTTTTTATATGCTGGCTCTTCTTTTCTGGTGGTGATAAATATACCCAAAAGCCTTTGTATCTGCTGGATTATAGTAAGGCAAGTGTCGCAACATGTGGTTCTTTGTCTTCCACAGAAAATACTGATACTGCCGATAACGGTAAATTTATGATGCACCTTCCGGGCTGGGGGCACTATTCTTACCAAATATCAACAGTTAGCGACAGTGCACAGGTTTATTTTGATCAGGGGCTAACCATGTATTATAGTTACCATATGAAGGAGGCACTCGCTTCCTTTAAAGAAGCAGCCAGGTTTGATCCCAACAGTGCCATGGCCTATTGGGGACAAGCATTAGCAATGGGGCCTTACTATAATTCTGCCCACAATTATACCATCCCTAAAAACATATCAGAAGTTTTAAAACTGATGAACCAATCTGCAGACAAGGCATCTGCAAAAGAGCGCGACCTGCTAAAAGTAATGAACCTCAGGTATCCATCATCAGATGCCGATACTGTGAAAACGAAGCTGAACAAGACGTATGTACAAGGTATGAAAGCACTCATTTCCATATACCCCCAGGATGCAGACATTAAAACACTATTTATAGATGCGGTTATGTTGATCCATCCCTGGGACTTCTGGAATAACGACGGGTCAGCAAAAGAATGGACGCCTGAATTAGTGGGTTTATGTGAAAGTGTGTTACAGGAAAACCCCAGACATCCTGCTGCTTTACACTATTATATACATTTAACGGAAGCTTCGCGTAAACCTGAACGTGCCTTGGACAATGCACAGCTGCTTAAAGATCTTTTTCCCGGAGTTGCCCACATGGTTCACATGTCTAGTCACGTGTATCAAAGAAATGGTCTCTATGTATTGGGAGTAGAGGCCAATGACAGCGCAGATGTGAGCCTTGTGCGCTATGATTCGCTGGCCAGGCATCTTTCGCTTAACAAGCATTCGTCGCATTATTTTGCTGTACAGGCCTTTTGCGGGCTGACAGGTGGAATGTATGCTAAAGGAATGCAGGATGCCACAAGGTGCAGAAAAAGTGTTAGGCCAACTTATGAGGATACTTATGCCCAATATTTGTACATGATGCCGAAGTTTACCCTGATAAGGCTTGGTAAATGGGATGAACTATTAAAGGATACTGTGTTGCCCGATGCCCGCTGGACATATGCGGGAATACTGGATAATTTTGCTAAAGGGTTGGCATATGTGTATACAGGTAAACCAGATTTGGCAAGAGGGCAACTTGTTCAGTTGCGTAGTGGAATAACAGATCCCATTTTAAAAAAGAGGCGCATTCCTTTTAATACGACATTACAGGGCGCGCAGATTGCGGAGAATATTTTAAATGCCGTTATTCTATTTGATCAGGAAAAGAATGCTGCCGGCATTAGCAGTCTCAAAGAGGCTATAAAGATAGAAGACGAAATGATTTATGCTGAGCCAATGGATTGGCCGATTCCTGCAAGACAATTTTTAGGTGCTTACTTGTTAAAGCTAAGGAAGTCGGCCGATGCGGCGCAGGTTTACAAAATGGACCTGGAGCTAAACCCAGGAAATGGCTGGTCGTTAATTGGACTGTATCAAAGTTTAAGTGCCCTGAATAAAGTTGCGGGGATAACAACTGAATATAAAACCGCTTACCTTAAGGCATTCTCTGATGCAGAGCAAATTCCACCGGCCTCGGTTTATGGAAGATAGCAATTTATATTACATGGATTCCTCAATTGAACCGACTAAACAAGCAGATTAGGTATTAAATTAAAACCATTTGAATTTTTAAACTGTTTAACTCTTAAAATATAACCATGAATAAATTTTTTAGAGCAATTATAGCTGGCTGGGGAGCTAAAAAGTTAGGTGGGGGCTGTTTGTCCACCATAATCATATTTATTGTAATTTATTCGCTCCTGGGAAAATGCAATCAGAAAACACAGGCAAACTCGCAACCGAAAAAAGTGCAGACTGCTGCGCCTCGATTCAAATAAGAATTCAGGCGATCAAAAAAGTTTGCTGAAAACTTTAAAGTTTCTTAAACGATGAAACAAAGAGGAACCTTATGTTAATGGGTTATTTTTCAATGAAGGTTTTTTTGCATGTATTAAAAATATATGTAAACTTCTTGTTTTTTAATTTGTTGTCATCCATAGAATTAGTAAAATCCTGATGACCATTAAAAACAGTTAATTTAAAAGGAAGCATATGAAATTCACTATAGTCAACCCCACAGATCACACAGCCGTTAGACTCAGGACAGCACCTGAAGATTATAACGGGGAACAAGGACTCCGTATCATTTTCCCGGAAAACGATTCTTTAGTTATGGTCGAAAAAAACGGGCAATGGAATGTAATGGATGAAACGGATATCAATCCTAAACTTATTGAGGCGATAGCTAAAGAGTTGAAACCGATTGCCAGATACACTTGAAAAGAAGTTCTGCATTCATAGATCAGCAAATTGCATATTTGCGTATTCTACAATCTTGCTGGTTACCTCAAGGTTACCGGTTACCGTTTGTTAACCAATAATAAAAAGAAGATCAGTAATTTCTAGTTTTGATCTATTAATCATCAACCATCAAAAACATGAAAAAACTGGATTATTATGTGCTGGACGTTTTTACAGATCAACGGTTTAAGGGAAACCAATTATCAGTTGTTTATATAGAAAATGAGCTTAACCTTAGTCAGTACCACGATATATCAAGGGAATTCGGCTATTCTGAAACTTCCTTTGTCAATTACTCAGAGGAGGAAGGTGTTTTCAAAGTGCGGTCTTTCACCCCGGCAAAATTTGAGGTTGCAGGTGCAGGGCATAATCTTTTGGGTGCCGTCTGTCTGGCATTATTAAAAAAATGGGATATCTTTAAAAATCAACAAGGGACACCCTGGGTATTGATAAAGGATACCCCTATTCCTTTAAAAATCACTAAGGAATCAGAACTGCCTTATGTTGCGATGAAGCAAAGCCCGGCTAAAATAATCGGCAAAGTGCCGGCCAACCTCCTATCCAAGGCACTGGGATTAAAGACTACTGACTTTGACTTGAATGCCTGGGACATCAATATCGTGCAAACAGAAGTTCCTCATTTAATGGTTCCTGTGAAAGATTTGGAAACACTTAAAAATGCTGTTTCCAATAAATCCTTATTGAAAGGCCTATCTGAAAAACTTGATTTTGAAGGTTGTTATTTATTTACTGTAAATGGCATTGAAAATAATTATCTGGCAGAAACAAGATTCTTTAATCCCGGCATTGGAATTGATGAAGATCCTGCCACAGGGACAGCTGCAGGACCACTGGCAGGCTATCTGGAAACGCTTGGCTACATTGAAAAAAACAGAGACTATAAGATCCTGCAGGGGAAATATATAGAACATCCATCTACAATCCACGTAAATGTAGCTAATGACGGGATCTGGGTTAGCGGCTCTTCTGCGATTGTGATGGAAGGTCAGCTTTACTTATAATTGAATGTGGTATTAATCTATTACGCCTATCCTACTGAATGAATTAAAGCAATCGGCACACGCATCAGTAGTGCTCTAAAAAATAAAAGAATTTACTTTGAAATGCAAAGTGCTTTTTAGTATATTTATAGTATGTTTAAAAAGTGATCTGTATGAAAAATCATCAACATTCTCCAGCTCAGCCATCAGTACCAAGATTAACCAGATTCGTTTTGCTGGGTGCAATGATAGGCCTTGCAGTTATCTCCTTTTTTGTATTTGGTGTTGGTCAGCAGAATCCGGCATGGCCAGACAACTGGAGAATTAGACCTCTGCTGGTAGTACCATTAGCAGGTGCTGTTGCAGGGCTCTCCAGTTATTTTACAGTAAGATTTGGCACGAGACTCGGACTGAACAAGATTATTGTGTGGATCCTGGCAATACTGCTTTCTCTATTTGCACTTTGGATCGGCATTATATTGGGGCTGGACGGAACCATGTGGGATTAGCACCTGATCCTAGTCAAAGCAGAAGTAATACTGGTATTTGGTGGGTGAGTGCGATTGTCAACAGAAAAACGTAATTTGGAATATGAAATCGATCCTCGCACTTCTTCTTCTGACGCTCTGCAGTCCATTGATAGGCGCCGCTCAAAAACCTGTAGGCGAAACCAGAGAAGTTACTCTAGCATGGGTAAAACAAAACCTCAGAAATAACGGTCCGAGACTGATCCTTACTGCTGAAAGTTTAGCACAGATCAAAAAGGCTGTAGACAAGGATGAAACTACCAAAGCTTATTACGGATATCTTTATAAAAATGCAGTGGCTCTGTTGGATCTCGCGGTTCTGGAAAGAAAGCTGGAAGGCAGGAGATTGCTTGGAGTATCCAGACAAGCAATTGCACGGATCGGCACTCTCGCCGCCGTTTATGCCATATCAAAAGAAAAGCGATTCTTGGATCGTATAAATACCGAATTGCTAAACATCTGCAATTTTTCAGACTGGAATCCAAGCCATTTCCTGGATGTTGGAGAAATGGCCTATGGGGTCTCCATCGGGCTGGACTGGACACTCGGCGACCTGCCGGAATCTACGATCCAAATGGTAAGGGATGCCCTGATAAGTAAAGCCATAAAGCCCAGTTTGAATGAAAAATTCAATGGTTGGGTAAAAGTGGACAACAATTGGAACCAGGTGTGCCACGGCGGCATTACAGCGGCTGCTGTAATGATTGCAGATCAGGATCCTGCTTTAGCCGCACTATTGATTTCCAGAATGCTCCACAACATTCCAAGAGCACTGAAGGCATACGCACCAGACGGGGCTTATCCTGAAGGGGCATCTTACTGGTCCTATGGCACCAGTTATACATTAATTACAATTAATGTTCTTGAAAGTGCTTTTGGAACTGATTTTGGTATTTCCAATACACCTGGATTTGTGAATAGTGCGCTTTTTGTGAAGAAACTGGTGGGTTCAAGTGGGCTGTATTTCAATTATTTTGATTCTGGCAGCGGTGGAGATGACGGTCTGGAGAACCAGGAATTGCTATTGTGGTTTGCAAATAAGACAGGCAATGATGTCTATTTTGATAGGGGAAAATTTCAAGCGGCCCTAACAAAGTCTGCTACCAGTGGCTATAACAGTTCCAAATTTAACGGGATGGTTCTGATCTGGCTGGCAAAACATAAAAAATCCACAGTGAAATCATTACCTGCAAATTATAAAGGTGATGGAATCAATCCGATTGTTGTGTTTGGCGGAGGAAAGTCTGATCCTAATGGGTATTTTCTTGGGGCCAAAGGCGGTGCAGCAAGTTTAAACCATGGCAACATGGATGCTGGTTCCTTTGTGTTTGACCTATATGGTGTCAGGTGGGCTGCAGACTTGGGGATGCAGAACTACTTTCAGCTAGAGCAAGCTATAGGAGTTACCGGCTTATGGGACAGCAGTCAGCAAAGCAAGCGCTGGACCCTGCTGAGCAAGAACAATTTCGGACACAGTACGCTGACGGTCAATGATGAACTGCACGTGGCTAAGGGTTTTGCACCATTAAGCTACTATAAAGGTAAAGGCAACCGTCCTCAGGCAGGTTTTGACCTTTCTGCTGTATTCAAGGGACAGCTAAAGAGCGCTAAAAGAGATTTTAAGCGGACGGGAGACCAAAGCCTTGAAATCACCGATATACTGGAGTTTTCTGAACAGACAAAAAACGTAACCTGGGCGATGATGACCCAGGCAGATGTTGAAATCATAGCAGGTGGAGTTCTGCTAAAGCAAAAAGGAAAAATCCTAAACGTCATGATCAAGCAGCCCGAGGACGTCCTGATCATGGTGGTTTCCGAAAATCCTCCTCCATTAGACTATGACATGAAAGTAGACAATCTGAAAAGAGTTGAATTTAAGTTTCCTGCTGAACTATTTAAAAGCAAAGGACAAAAGATCGTTGTAGAACTAAAGGGGGAGTAGGTGGCATTACCCTTTAGTTATTTTTCAATTCAAAAGAATTAAAAATCGCTTTCTGACCAGAACCTTTAGCTACAATGCCGGCCCTATACCCCATTCCCCATGGTGCATATTTTGGCGCATCGAATGTTGCAGTATGAAAATTCACCCATTCTGACTGGGGTCTTTTATAAAAGAAATCAATTAGTTTTCCACCTCCGCTGATCTGCATTTTCAATTCAATCAGTCCCTGAGACTGCCCCTTGACTTGTTTGAGTACAAGGTATTTCCCTTCAAGATTATTATATACTGTTATACCTTCTTCAGTAGCTGTTATTCCAATTCCCCCTAACTCACCCGGCCATTTACTTTTGAAAATGGCCCCTGCAAAACAAACCCCGCTTTGTGCCTCAGTAATGACCACTTCTGCAGTAATGCTGAAATTCACGGTTTTAATATACTGCCCTAAAAATGTTCCCAGCTCATGGTTCTGGTTCGTAGATACCAGATGAAGCCCCTTATTGAAGTTCACATCCGGCTTTGGCAATTTCGATGGCCATTGCCAGGCTAGGTTCAGTTTATTGTCTTTTTTAAAATCGTCATAAAAATCCAGTTCTGCTTTTGGTCGGTTTGGAATGGTTGCATTGTGAAGAACCGGCCAGCCATCCGGCCCCATTTTTAATTCCTCAAGTATACCTTCTCTGCCAACAAATACATCATAGTTTTTATTGAACGCATGATAAAGCATAAAGAATCGGTGGTCTGCAGATTCCACCACAGTGCCGTGACCAGGGCAGTTCCATCGTTCATTGCTAACCATTACAGGGTTCTTATCATACTTCTGCCATTTTCCTCCTGCCAGATCTTTTGTACGGGCAATTCCGGTCTTATAGTTACACTTAGCATCACAACACCCTCCTACCGCATATAAACTATAAATGTATTCACCCATTCTGAAGAAACAAGCACCCTCTACCAGAGAGGTCTCCCAAGGTTGGCTGTTTGTGTATACTTTTCTTTTCTCACCCAGCAACTTGGTACGGCTTTCATTGATTTCCTGCACCCATATCCAGCTTTCCTTCCCGCAACCATTTCCATCATTTTTCCAGAAGGCGTAAATTTTTCCCTTGTCCTGAAATTCGAAAGCGTCAATTGCCCCACAATCATCTTCTATAATTACAGGACCATTGTCTGTGAATTTGCCCGTTTCGATTTTATTGGCATCTATCCAGGCTACACCACACTGCAAGCCTGGGTTTCCTTTGACTTTCCTGTTATGCGCGGTATAATAGGCATAAATTCTATGCTGCTTTGCATCATAGGCCAGTTCGGAAGCCCAGAAATTATTTTCCCCCCACTGATCCTTCATATCCTTAAACCCCTCTGGGAAAACATGGTTAACCAATACCCAGTTCTTCAGATCTATCGATTTATAGATGGTAAAATAAGGTGCCCATTCATTAGTAGTTGATGTAGCATAATAAACTTTGCCTATCCTTATAATCGAAGGATCCGGATTGTCACCAGGTAATGCAGGGTTTACCAATTGAACATCAGTAGGAGCAACACTTTTATTTGTATCTTTTCTGTTAACGCCGCATGATAGCAATCCACACATGAAAACAGCACATATTACTGCAGTCTTAATACACCTTATATCCATAAAACGACCATTTATCATTTCACAAATCTATAATTATTTTTCATTTTTTACCCAAATCTATCGTCCCCGGATAAAATGTAACTATTCCTGTGGTAATATCGTGAAGGCCCCCGATGATTCCGATTTGGCTTCCTTCTACCATTTCTTTGAGAATGGGACTGCGCTCCATTATCGATTTAACAGACCTATTAACATTTATAGCGGCTACCTTTTCAACAAATTCACTGTTTTCAGAATTGCGGTTCTCTTTTATGGTCAGCTCATCATCCACAGCGGGCCTGATTTTTGAGAGCAAAGAGGTAAGGTTGCCCATCTCCACATGATCGCAAGCACCTTTAATTGCTCCGCACCTGGTATGACCCAGAACAACGATAATTTTTGCGCCTGCCAGCCTGCAGCCAAATTCCATACTTCCTAAAACGTCCTCATTGATAATGTTACCCGCAATCCGGATACTGAAAATATCACCCAAACCCTGGTCAAAAATTAATTCCGCAGATGTGCGACTGTCTATGCAACTTAAAATTATCGCGAATGGATGTTGACCATCTGAGGTTTCATTCGCTTGCTGTAAGAGATTTCGGTTGATTTTCAGGTTGTTAACAAATCGTTTATTTCCCTCTTCCAATAAATTTAGCGCCATTATTGGTGTTATAGCTTCTTGATCTTCTTTTGTTAACGTTTTCATGCCTGACAATTTTTGTGGTACAATCTAAGAAAAAGTCAAGAAAAATGGGTCTTTACGGTATTTTTAGTTTCTATTTCCGCTTCTTGCCTGTCTAATCGATTGGCTATCTTTAAGATTAAAACGATAAACCCTAGATAAACGATAACGTGAAGCATTGTGGTTACTTATCTGATTATAAATATAATTATCGCCAGTGGTTAAAGTCTTAGTTTTGCGTGTATTGAGTACATTACTTCCATCTAGTGTGATTGTCATTTTATCTTTCAGGCCATTTCTACTTAGTCCGAAATCCAGATAGTGAACAGACCAGGTATGGCTTTGTGCATTGGTTGTTGCACCTGTATAATTGTAACGTAACTGTAAATTCATCATCGTTGATATTTTTGCTTGAGTACTAAACCTTTCTATTGTGGCATTTCCTTTAAAATTAAAATCCTGACCCAGATAAATCCGTTTTGCTGGAACTCATAACCATTTAATTCGGCATTCAGCTGTAACCATTTCCATGGGGTATAAAGTAAAGATAGCTCAAGCCCCTGTCTGATCTCACGGTCAATATTAACAAGAATGGTATAGAATATATCTGTATTCCGATAGGTGTACATCTGGATAATATCAGAGTTATTTTGGTAGTAGACAGAAGGATTAAAGGTTAAATAATTGGATGTTATTTTTTTAACGGTAAACGTTTCCTGTAGCTTAATTGACGCCAGATCCACTCAATTGGTCCATAATTATAGCGCGATAACCACCAATAGCTAAAATAAACCTGTAAGGTATAAATACCTATTGCAAGTGCCAGATAAAACCAGATTGGTTGAGTGTTCCAAATACCTAATCCAAAACCAGAGAAGATGAACATTCCTATCATATTTTGCATCATATAATTGGTTAAGGTCATTCTCCCTATCACCGCTAAACTTGCAAAAAAGTGTTTGCATTTGTCAGTAATGTACAACCAGCATATTATGCAGCAAATACATATCATTGTACTTAAAATTAGCCAGTACTGCATGTTGTAATACTTTTTAGTTGTCCATTTTAACTCTTTAGCAATCAGGAAAAAAGCCGTAAGCAACAAGGTAATTATCAATGAAATCCAGAAAGCTCGTATGATGTATTTTCTCTTGAATTTAAGATCAGCAAAGAAGTTATTTCTGTATAAGGTAAATCCCCATAAAAAACAACAGAACATCACTACATGGACAGTATACAGATAGGGCTTACTGATGATCAAAGCAAAATAGGTGCCTTTAAGGCCAAACCACAGCACATCTGCTAAATTATTGCTTTTATACAGGTAAAATAATGAGCCAAACTGTTTTGAACCCGCATCATTCAAAGAACTTACATAGGAATGAAGTGCTGGAATGGATAACAACAAAATAATGCTTGCGATAAAAGTGGTTTTGGCTGAACTTCGATAAAAGAGCAGCAGCAGCAGTCCTAAAATGGCATAATCTTTCAAGATATCACCAAAGAAGATGGCACTGTTAATTAATGCCAATAGCAAAAGCCAGAACATCCGCCCTGCAAAAAAGCCATATGGATTGTCCCCTTTCTTGCTAATATGGTTCATTAAAACAGCAAAACCATAGCCAAATAAGAGGCTGAGCATGGTCCATGATTTAGCGGCGAAAACGGTCTTTGCAGCATACATTAATATGCTCGTCAAAGTGTCTGGCTTAGGAGTTTCAAAATTTTTGTCAAGTGTAAAAAAATCGTAATAGTTCATTAAAACTACACCAAACAGTGCCCACCCCCGTAGTATATCTACTATTGGCGTGCGTTTATTGAGTTGTAGAGGCTGAGGGGATAGATCGTTCAAGAGCATGTCATTATGATTGTAACCTCACAAATTGTATATAATCCGTATTAACTGGGTTAATGTTGTGCAACTTCATTTCTTTAGCTATTTGCGCACGGTGATAGGTGCCATGATTAAAAACGTGCATCAAAATATCATTAACGGATGTTTCAAAATAGCCAGCTGTCGAGGTTGTGTATTTTATCATCGGGGAATCCTTCGCTTCCAGATATTCCATTTTTGACAAAGCATTTGAACTTTCTTCGAGCAGCATGCTGCATGTTTCAAGATCGTTTACTTGCCATACAGCAATATCTGGTGTAATACCACTAATTCTGCAAACCCATATCTTTTGCGCATTTACGATGTGACTGAACAATATAATACATGATTCTGGAAGCGAATGAGAATTTGTCTTTAAGGCATCTAGCAAAAGTGAATTTGCCCAATTGTTGTATTTGCAGAATTGCTTTAACATAGCAGCTGTTGTTTTATTTATGAATTTAAGATTTTTATGGGAATTTTTATTTTATACTTATTACCTAAATGAAACGGCACTATTGATAAGTTGAGCCTTACAGACAAGTAAATTGAGCCATATAGGAAATAGCAGGTGAATAAAAGTAATGATCTTTGATTCGTTAATACGTAAATTATCAGCTATGGAACAGATCACAAAAATAAACCTCGGCAAAAATGGTCCGCTAGTATCTAAACTCGGATTAGGCTGCATGCGCATGTCCTCGGTTTGGGGAGGCCCGGTAAATGACGAGAAGGAAAGCATCGCTACCATTCAGGAAGCATTAGACAAAGGCATCAATTTTTTAAATACTGGAGACTTTTATGGCAGCGGACACAACGAGCTGCTGATAGGGAAGGCCATCAAAAATAGAAGGAACGATGCGTTCATCAGTGTAAAGTTTGGTGCGATCTTTTACAATGGCCAGTGGATTGGCCTGGACCTGCGTCCAATAGCCATCAAGAATTTTATCAATTATTCTTTGGTACGTTTGGGGATCGATACGATTGATCTTTATCAGCCATGCAGAATTGACAATAGTGTGCCAGTTGAAGACATCATAGGAACTGTCGCAGACCTAATCACCGAAGGAAAGGTGCGCCACCTTGGCGTCTCTGAAATTACCTCAGCGCAATTGCGTGAGGCGAATAGCATATACCCTGTAACTGCATTGGAAATTGGGTATTCACTAGCCGATCGACAGATAGAAAGCGACCTGCTTCCTACAGCCAAAGAACTGGGGATTGGTGTAGTAGCGTTTGCCAATACCGCTGAAGGATTGCTTACCGGGGAGATGACCGCGCCACTTCCAGCTAATGACCACCATAATCACTTTACACGTTTTCAAGGAGACAATCTCATTAAAAATCTGGAAAAAGTTGAAGTATTAAGGCAAATCGCAAAAGAAAAAGGATACAGCCCGACACAACTGGCGATCGCTTGGGTCAACAATCAGGGAGAACACATCATGCCATTGGTAAGCATGAGCCGCAGATCAAGATTGCCAGAGAATATGCAAGCAATGGAGATCATTTTCAGTCCTGAAGAGCTTAACGCCCTTAACGCACAATTTTCGCCCGGGTCGATCCTTGGTGACACTTATCTGCAACGATAATGGCCGGGGCTGCAAAGCCCCGCCTATTTTAATATCTTTACATCATGACCAATCCAACTGAAATAATTCCTGGGGTGATCTTTTATTCCTATTTCTCGGCTCAGAGAAAAGAGAAAGTAGGATTTTTTGAGCATAGTACATTAGTGTTACAGGTTTCAGGGCAGTTTACCCTGGAGACTGCCAGCCAAAAGGTTTCGATGAAATGCGGCCAGATGCTGCTGATACGGAAAAATCAATTGGGAGAAATCACCAAAACACCGCTGGAAGGCCAGGACTATCAAACGATTATCATTTGCCTAAAGGAAGACTTGCTCCGGCAGGTTGCCCTGGAGAAGCAAATAGATACCAGGCACAAATATACTGGTCCGTCCAACGTTCTTATTCCGGAAAATGATTTTTTACATGGCTTTTTCCAATCCATAATACCCTATGTGCGTCATTCGGAAGAAAAGATCACCAGGGATATGGGGATGCTCAAGGTGAGAGAAGCAGTTCAGTTGCTTCTCCATACGCTTCCTGAACTCAAGGATTTTCTATTCGATTTCTCTGAGCCGTACAAGATGGATCTGGAAAAATTCATGCTTAGCAACTTTCACTTCAATGTTCCTGTTGAAAAATTTGCACAACTAACCGGAAGAAGCCTTGCAGGCTTTAAGCGTGATTTTCAAAAAGCATTCAATATGTCGCCCAGACACTGGCTACAGGAAAAACGGTTGACGGAGGCCCGACATCTTATTGAGAATAAGCAAAGGAAACCGTCTTCGATCTACCTTGAACTTGGATTTGAAAGCCTTTCTCATTTCTCTCATTCCTTTAAAAAGAAATTCGGCAAGGCACCTACTGAGGTAATATCTTGATTTTATAACCTCACTCCTACCACTTTTTCAGATAATCTATTTAAAGCTGCAAAGAAATGAAAGGCTGACTGTAACACATACGGGTATCAAACATCATAGTATAAATCAACTAATAACTATGAAAAATAAATTCCTCCTCATATGTGTTTCATTGCTAGTACTACTGGGCGATTCTGCAACAGTTTCGTCCCAAACAAACAAAACACTTTTAACTGACAATCCTCTAGAAGATCATTTGGATTCTGCAATCCAAAAAGCATCAGCCACTTACATGGCTAACCCTGGGACAGTAGGTCTTTCTATCGCCATCTATCAAAATGGACGCAGTTACCATTATAATTATGGAGAATCAAAAAAGGGAACGGGTCATCTTATCAAGACAGATCAATTCTTCAATCTGGGATCTGTAGCGAAAACCTTTATAGGCATAATACTGGCAGAAGCGGTTATTCAAAAAAAAGCAAATTTAAACGACGACATTCGAAAATATTTGCCTGGAGAATACCATAATCTACAATATGAAGGACACCCAGTTAGACTAGTTGACATCGCCAATCACACATCCGCCCTACCAAAATCATCAAGGAATTTCCCTTCAAAAGTAATGGACAGCATAAAAACCCTATCTCTTCCTGGACAACTCAATTTTTTTGAAAGATACAATCAGGACTCTCTGTTAAAAGATATGCATCACTTCCAACTAGATACCATTCCCGGCACCAAATATGATTATAACGGAAACGCAATGACCATCCTGATTCTTTTACTGGAGCGTATTTACCATCAGGCTTATGAGCAGCTAGTCACACAATATCTCAAAATGCATCTTCAGCTTTACGATACCCGAACAAAAATACCCGTAAATCAGTTGAACCGGTTTATACAAGGATATAAAGATGCCTCACGTTCCGTACAGTGGTATGATCTCAAGAATAACATCTCTGCCGAAATCAATACCAATTTATTCTATCCAGGTGGACCCAGCATGAATTCTACCATGGCGGATATGTTGAAATATGTAATTGCCAATGTGAAAGAAAAAGACCCTGCAATTAAGCTAGCCCATCAGCAAACCTTTCTTAAATCAGATGGCACAAGTGTAGCCTTGGGATGGATGTCCGGTGAATACAATGGCAAGCGTTTTCTCTATCATAGCGGACGTACAGGCATTGGATTCAGCACGTTATGTGTCATTTACCCTCACGAAGATCTTGGTATTATGATACTTGTTAATGATACCATTAATCAGGACAATGTATCTGATCTAGGTAATGCTATTAGAGATGCCTTAATGTAAATTTAATGAGGGTTACATCGAATCTTTATCCGCAAATTTTGGAGATTAAAGTTTGAGCTTCAATAGATAGATATCTGCCTCCAATTGATCGCTATCATTATCTTCGCACAAGAGGAATGATAGTTCGTTCTCCGAGTTATACTGTAAAGTAAGCCCCTCAAATTTATGCTGGTCAGAGATTTCTTTTGTGAATATTACTTCCATTGTTTTTACGTCAATACAGCCTATCAGGCTTCCTGAAATTTCACCATCATTATAGGTAGAATTCGTATTTTCCGCTGTCGCTAAAAAGTAAAGTTTATCCCCCACATCAACGACATCGGTAAAACCAGTGCGGATCCCTCTAATTGCTGGGAGCTTTAACTCAGCAAAGGTAATTTTAGCATTTCCGTCTAAATCCTTTCCATGAACAGTAAAAACAATATTCCGTCCAGAGTTTCCATTGCCCCGATTAAAGAAATACCAGGCATCTCCTTTATAAACTACCCCTTCTATATTAAAATTTTTTGCGTTCAATCCAGCTAATACCTGCATGCTTTTGTATAATGAAGATAAATCAAGAACGGAAGTCCTTTCCTTTGTAGCTGAATTAAGCTGAATCATTTTTGTTCGGTGTGCAGTAGATCCGGATCCAAAAAGATAAAATGAATCTCTATAAAAGGCAAGCGCCTCAAAATCTGGTTTGATCTCCTTTTTTATATTTTCAGCCGGGGACTCGCTTAGCGCATAACGCTTTAATGCGGATGATTTGAGCTCATATTCATAGAAATAAGAACTGTTGTCTCCAATGATATAAAGCGATTTGTCCTTTAAAAATAAACCAGATGCAGAACCTATTCCAATAATATGGAATAACAATTCAATTGTAAACCTATTCATTTAACGTTATCAAAGATAACGAATTTAGGTAAGTAAATATGGCCTGCTTCAGTCTTCACAATAATTATTTTAATTACGCTAATTTATCCTTAAATTACGTAAAGACGACAAGAATCTATCATGTCAAAAATTAATTACAATCCGGCGCTCAGGGCGCAGTATCAGGATCTTTTTGATACCTGCATCATTAAATCAGTGAAATACCTCACTGTAGATGCTGTGGTAAATAAGATTCTGACTGGGATGGGCCGTTATCAGGCGGTGGGTGTCCCGTTAAGTATACCATGGTATTTCATTGGCATCGTACATTATATGGAAGGTAACTGTAATTTCAAAACCCATCTTCACAACGGTGATCCCTTAACAGCCAGAACCATTCATGTTCCCCCAGGCAGGCCTATTGGTGGCACAGCACCTTTTACATGGGAATTTAGTGCGCAGGATGCGCTTAAGCTTAAAAAGCTGGAACAATGGCCTGATTGGGATATTCCTGGTATCCTTTATAAGCTGGAACAATACAATGGGTTTGGCTACAGAAATTTAAAGGAGCCCATTCCTAGTCCATATCTGTGGAGTTTCAGCAATCACTATAGTAAAGGAAAATATGTAGCAGATGGACACTATGATCCCAATGCGGTGTCTGCCCAATGCGGTGCGGCAGTTATCTTAAGACGCTTCACTGAAAAACAGTTGATCGATGGCGGTATTGACAGGATCAGTCTAACCAGGCAATTAGCACAAGAAGTGAGCTTTTCACCACTAAAATATGCTGTCAAAGCAGAACAGCTACAGCGGTGGCTGGTAAAATTAGGTGCAATTATAAAAATTGATGGTAAAGCGGGCCGTTTCACAAGTGATGCTTACAAAAATATAACAGGCGAATATCTTTCAGGGGATCCAAGATGATTGCTAAAGTCTATAAATATTGAAGATGCATCTTTAAAGGGACAGTCTGGTGTTTCAACACTGTCCCTCACTGATGATTCGAGAATGGCTATGCTGCTAGTTAACAATAACGCTAATGCTATAATCAATTACAACATTCTCAAAATAAGCCAAAGTGCTGCCATATTTAGAGGCCGAGCCACAATAGAAGCTATAATTGTAGGTATGATAAGGGGTATCATACGGAGCGGCGACTTCTACCCTAACATTATAAGTCCCCTGAGGCACATATAAGTTAGCATAACTATGTGGGCTGGCGGTTACAGAACTATAATAGCCTGAAGAATTACTAACCGTTACCGTTGAATTGTAATAAGTGCCATTTCCAAAGGACACGGTAACGTCAGAGAATGGTACTTTGGCGGTCTTGCTCGTCCATGAGCCACATAAAATAATGGTGCAAAAAATCAGGGATAATTGAATTGCTTTTTTCATAATGGTTTGAAATTTAAGGGTTAATGATTATTATAAAAGATCCTTTATAAAAATTAAGGTCATTGTGGAAAGTTCATCAACACACTTTACCAGCAGTTGTCAGGCTTTATTTTTTAATGCTTTTTAGCCCAATGTTGAGTTTCCGGAATTCATATCTTTGTTCTTGATGGTCGGTTATAGTTCGTTTCGGCATTACAAGTTAATTTTTATTGATGTATAATCCTTGTAACATGTTGCCTGATTATGACTATATTGTATCATCTCAATCCTCCATATACAATCAAAGGATTGTTCGGTTATGGCTTTTTATAAGCAGGCCCAACACTCAGATATCACGGCAGCTAAACTCAGGTTTAACTGGAGCACAGACCTGTTATACTCCTGTAAGGTACTTGTTGATATTATACCGTGACTGAACCATTTGTATACCCTGATGCTAGGAGAGCAAACATCCCGCTAAATTTTATAGCGGCAGTGAATTACCTGGACGCGCGGGACACACAGAGTGGTATCCCGCCGCTTACCCCAGGCACCGAGCGCTACACAATATTTTATTTATTTTTTCTGTTCGGTATAAATTGCTACCCCGTCAATAATGAGCGCGCTAACATACAGAGACATCTGAATATACGAAGTCTTGTCACTGGCCATAAAACTTTCGGCAACATTGCCGCTTATGCCCCCCTTAAAAGCTATTGTTCTGGGTGGCTTTCCCATCTCAGTGGCTTCCATACTTATTGATCCATCTGCCTGTTTAATTTCCCCGGCTATCCATTTTAAAAGAAATGGATCCATATCCTGCTTAAAATCGATACTAACGGTACAAGTACCTGGATCTTTGGCTAAACCTGTGTCCTGGGATTTTGTGTAGGAATACACTACATTATTCAGCAGATAGGTCTGAGCGGTTTTGGTTTCAGGATCAGTCAGCTTTAATTTGATCACCCTTTCTGTTTGCTGACCAAAGGTGTTAAGGGTAAATGCCAGGCATACCAGCATTAATAACCCGCATATTTTTATGTTTTTCATTAGTAGATGTTTACTTTATACAAAAGTATTTCTCTATCTGCCCTGAATCAAGAAATCCGGGACTACATACAGACTACTACATCTAATAGCTGCGTCTACAATACATCTACAAAAACCAGTGATCCTTCATTTAAACGTGTTTTATCTATATTATTCCTCAGACCGGATAAAATTGTCGAGATTATCTTCTTTATCAAGGCCAAACTTTTGCTTGATTCGGTAACGTGCCATACGGATACTTTTGGGTTCGATTCCCAGCCTTGTGGCCACCTCTTTATTGGACAAGCCCATCAGGATATAAGCACAATATTTCAAATCAAGACGGGTAAGTGATTGGTTCGCTTTCTTTTGAAGTCGGTCAAAGAAAACCGGATTGCTTTCAAAAAAATCAGTTTTGAGCTCCTCAAAGTCTTTGTCTATCCTTTTCTGCTGATGTATAATTCGCTTGATCTGTTCATCTAGTGTAAGGTGGCTATCAGTGCTAACCTTTCCCGACAGCAATTCGAGCAATTCATTTTTTTGTTCCATCTGCAGGTTACCTGCCAATACCTCTTTCTGCAAACGTCCCTGGCGTTCCTTAAGCAAAACCTGTTCTGTCTGGAGTTGCATGGCTTCTACTTCCTTCAGCTGCGCCCGTAATTCTGCGGCTCCTTTTTCTTTATCAATGAGTTCCTGTTTTCTGATTGATGCTTTCAGTTTATAATTATATGACCTCAATAAAAAGAGCAACGCTGTTATTCCTGTTAATGCCAATAGGATATAAAAAATATTGCGCTTTTTGGTAAAGGCAGCTTCTTGCTGTAAGTACGCAATTTTCTGTTCCTTTTTTTCAGATTGATATTGTGCTTCCACCTTTTGGATGATATTGATCTTCTCTTCATCAAAAGCCTCTTTATTAAACTCAACATACTGTTTTAAATAATTCAGGGCCGCCTGCTGATCTCCTTTTTTTTCAGCAATATGAGAAAGACCCAGAAACATTCTGGCTTTGGTTAATGGCATTTTTATCACACCATCTGCTACAGCGTTCAATCCTGTCAGCAACATCTTTTCAGCTTCATTATAATTTCCATCGCGTAAAGCGTATTCGCTTTTTAAGCCATAGCAGTTTACCAGGACTTCCTGCAAATTGGTGTTTGTTGCAATCCGGATTGCGATATCAGTATATTTCTCAGCACTGTCTCTGTAGGCATTGGGAAAATACTGGAAATAACTGTTGGCCGTATTTAGCGCAATCGCTGCAGTATTGCTACGGATAAGCAATCTGCCACTTTGTTTTTCAGCCAGTAAGAGTGATTTCTTATAAATGCTTAACGCCGAATCCAATAAATTTCGTTTGTTCGTGTCCAGCTTAAAACGATCAAAATAAGTTTGTCCAATGGTAAAATATGCTGTGTTTAACGCATCTATCTGTTTACTTTTCAGCGCCGTCTGATAACATAGCTCAGCATATTTTCTTTGCTTGTCCGGGTCATTTCCATATCCGTAAAAGCTTGCCAGGTAATGGTATACTGTACTTTCATATTCATAGGCCTGCTGCCCTTTAAAGAAATCAAGTGCTTTCAGGAATTTGGTGATCGCCTTATCATTTTCATCATTTATAAGATCCAGCCAGCCATTTCTAAGTGATACAAAACCCAAGGTTTGCGGGTCTTTTGTCTTTGCGGCATAATACAAGGCGCTATCGCGGCTTTGATAAGCGTGTTTCAGGTCTTTTTTCCAGACATAAAGATGGATCAATGTAGCAAAAGCCATGGCTTTGCCCCTGCCATCTTTCATTCCCGAGCCTATTTGAAGGGCCTTATCAGCGAGTGTAAATGACAGCGGCAGATCTTTCTCAAAATTAGCCTTTGCCAGTTTACAGAGCGTATTTACACGCTCGGACTCAGAAAGGCTGCTTTGTGCCAGCAGGTGATTCAGCGAATCGGTATATATTTTTTGTGCTATTGTCTCTTTCAGAAAAACAAGACAGAAAACTGTGCTGATCAGTAGTGGTTTCAGTGGTAGCCGCATATTCAAAAATATAAAAAGAAATCCTTCTGTGAAACCGGAAATAAGTCTAAATAACTGAATTAAAATCTTTTAAATGTTTTATGTAGTTGCATTGTAGACGCTGCTATCGAAAGCAGTAGTCGGTGTGTAGTCCCGGGTTTGTTGATTCAGGATAGACCGGGGCGTATTTTTGCAGTAAATAAGTATCTGTCAATTAAATTATATATCGATGAAAACTAAGACAATGGCCATTGTAGCCTATTTCACCATCATTGGATGGATCGTTTGTTACCTAGAGTTTAAAAAAGCTACCCAAAAGAGTCGCCTGGTTAATTATCATTTAGGGCAAGCTCTCGGAGTAATGATCACCTCTATTGCATTGAGTATCATTTGCAGCATTATCCTTGCAGTGATTCCCACTTTAGGAACTGTTTTTTACCTGATTATGCTCGTGCCACTGATCCTTCTGTTATTTGGTGCGATCGCGGCCTCCAACGAAGTTGAAAAACCTGTACCCCTGATCGGAAAAATATTTGAGGGAAAATTCAATTTCGCTTCTTAGAAGAAGCGATTTGAATTATTTTTTCAATAACGGTATAACTTTTTCGCCGATTAGCGCTATAGATCTCAATAACTGCTGATGGCTTAGCCCTGCATTATCCATCTGAAAAGTAAACCTGTCAACGCCTCCTAAGGATTCACTGTGCCGTAGCAGTTTTTGGACAACCTGCTCTGGATCACCCAATACCAGCACCCCTTTTGGGCCAGCCAAATGATCAAACTGTGTTCTGGTTACCGCGGGCCATCCACGTTCCCGGCCGAGTTTGGTCCACAGTTCTGCATATCCGGGATAATAATCTGCAATGGCCTGCTCGGTAGTTGCCCCAACATAGCCCGGGGAGTGCAGGCCGACTTTTAAATCCTCAGGGGCGAAGCCCGCGCGGTGTCCTGCTTCACGGTACAAGTCGATCAAGGGGCGGAATCGTTCGGTTTCCCCACCAATTATCGCCACCATAAGTGGTAAACCTAATGAACCCGCCCGTGCAAAGGATTCGGGTGTGCCCCCCACCCCCAGCCAAACCGGCAGTTTATCCTGAAAAGCGCGCGGATATACCGGCTGGTTCTGCAACGGGGGTCTGAATCTGCCAGACCAGCTCACAAATTCCTGATCCCGGATACCCAGCAACAGATCCAGTTTCTCTGCAAACAGCGTGTCATAATCCTTAAGATCAAATCCAAACAGCGGATAGGCATCTATTGCCGAGCCGCGGCCAACGACAAGCTCTGCCCGACCTTTGGAGATCAGATCCAGTGTGGCAAAATTTTGATAGACACGCACGGGGTCAGAAGTGCTTAACACCGTAACGGCACTGGTAAGGCGAATCTGTTTGGTCCTTGCTGCAGCTGCAGAGAGAATCACCGCCGGGGCAGAATCCAGAAACTCCTTTTTATGATGCTCGCCAATACCAAAAACGTCCAGTCCGGCCTGATCGGCCATGGATATCCTGTCCAACAATTGTTCCATTGCCGATGTGCTGCTTAGTGTTTTACTGCCGTACATTGCCGAAGCAAAGCTGTCTATTCCTATTTCCATGTTATCTGTCTGGTTTTAACTCACCCAAATTTACTGCTCCCGAAACTAATGGATATTAACCTATGATAAGAAAATTCATTTTATCAGCTATCTTTTAAAGGCTTTCCAAATCCTGTGTAGCTAGTCGCTGTGTCTGGATCACATTAATCAGATGTAAATAGAATATTATGAGTAATTTTTGCTGAGCCAATTGGTAACTGGGATCCGGGCTCAGTTCTCAGGAAACCGCCGGCGGCTTTAACCCAACTGAAGCCTGTCCGGTCTGAATATCAAAAGGGATTGAGTTGTGGGCGTGAACGATCAGCCATTTTCCGTTAATTTTCTGGTAACAGGTTGTTTCCCGCCAGAACATATCGAGCATTCCCCCCGCTTTCCTGGAGGCAATTACATGGTTCAAATTGTAACAGAAAGCAACATCCTCGCGCACCAAAAGAAAGGGCTCCGCGATTTCAAAGCCAATTGGACCTTCGGCAAACGAACTGAACCAGCTTTCCAGGCGCCTTCTGATTGCATCCAGGCCCGAAAGCTGAAGCGGGTCAGTAACATCAAATGAAATAATCTTGTGAGAATAAAAAGATAAGGTCAGTTCCAGGTTCTTTTGCCTGATTGCTTCAAGCCGTTTATTGATTGTCCATAAAATCTGGGCCTCTTGTGCAGCCAGTAGATTATTATTTGTCATAATATAATTGTTAAATCACAGGTCGTCATTTTTTAGAAAGCCTATTTATAACCCATTAGCAATGGAAATTGTTTTGTCTGTTTCTCTCCGGGATGATGATTATTCTTATTTTACCTGCTATTTGTAAAATTGTATTTATTGCAGTGTGGAGGAGAATATAAAAAAGATAAAAGAAACGGCCCATACAGTCCAGCAGATCGTTCGGTTGATTTGATTATTGAGCCGGTGATTTTTAAATTCCTGAAATATCAGCTCACTGTTGCCCTTTTTTATTAAATACCTTTGAAGGACAACCAGGATGATGACATTGCAGGCTATTATGAATAGTTTGGTCCAGGATCCCATTGTCGTGAATTCCGGATCACCTAATAACCACAGGCCCAATATCAGCCAGCAAATACTAATTTCTACCAGCAGCAGACTTCTGAAATCACCAGCCCGTCTTTTAGGCTTATTCCGGTAGTGATAAAGGAATGTGAAATAGTAGAATCTTAGCAGTTTCATCCTTGATTTTTATTGGTTATGCAAGTTAATAAGTATTCTTGAGATGCCAGTTTCAACTGTCCAAGATCTTTTTGACGGGGCAGTAAATGCAAGCCTAAGCTGACTACATTCGAACTTCAGGGAAAAATTATCTTCCTGTGGCTCGAAATCTTTAACCTATATATTATTATTCTAGACCGCTATTATAATCCTTATAAAATACAGGAATAGATTTCTCAATTGATTTAATCAGCTTAAAAGGCGCGTGTACAAAAATCCGGTCGTTTGTTTGTAGCTGTTTCATAATGCTAGTTAATAATTCATTAGCCTTTAAGAGTTCGAGCTCTTTGTTGATAGAAATCAAATTCGGATGTTTGTTATTTGTGATGAAGTAGATTCCAATATAATCGCTCACAAAATTTGATAATACTGGCATAAAATTGTATTTTTTGGCATTGAGCGTCGAGAAAAACCGCTTCCCGGACCAGAGTGTCCGTGTCGGGTAAGCTGCCTGCAATTCCGCTGAATCACCCCAAGAGGTGGTCATTCCCGGGCACACTTTAGCCGGAAAATTGCACAGAACTAAAAAATGCAGCCAGCAGGTTTTGCGGGAAATACGCATATTTAACTGTGAAATATGCGTATTTCCCGTATTGGGTGCTATCTGTCGAAGAATTATCTTCGTAAAACAGAGAAAAACCGGTTAAATGCTGCCCTGAACAGATGAAAATGAGCTCTGACAGTTGTTTTCTCCGATATATGTGGTTTTTTTTGGGATTCTTTGACCGTTTAAGCCTTAATTATCTATTAAAATTAACGAAAAACATGGAATACAATACCGGAGAGATCGTTGAACTGGCAATTCGGCGACAAGAGTTTAGCATCACTGAGCTATCCAGACATTTACGCGTGAACAGGCGCACCCTATATAACTGGTTTACCAGGAAAGACCTTCACCCGGATTTGATCTTACAAATCGGCAGGATCATAAACTATGATTTTTATCCCGACTTCGAAAATGGCTTCTTTGGCTTTGATCATGAGCATACCCAGAGTATTCCCACCCCTCCCACCCATCAGATGCCTCAGGATTTGACCTTTTACTGGATGGGTAAGTATATTGAGTTACTCGAGGAATATAAAGGATTATTACGAAAAGACAGATCCAGGAAATCCGAAGCCTGTACAGCTGAAGATCATTGAATTAAACCAGTTCAATATCGATTCTATACCCTGCCGGGCAGACAGGCTCGTTGCCCGCAGTCTGCCGCATTTTGTTATAGCCTGTACCGAAGTTTGATATTTCTTCCTATAGCTTTAAGCAGTCCAGGATGATCATTTACTGTCGCATCCACAGCATCCCAGTCCCCCTTTGAATTGCAGGAAAGCTGGTATTCCATATCATTAAAGTTAATCCGGATTGTAGTGGTTTGTCTTGTTATTCCTTTGGTTAAAACTACGTAGGTATAGTCTTTTTCATCAAAAGTGATGCGCATTTGTAGATTCATAATGCCATTATAGCGTAAGAATTGTGGTTTTATTGTGCACTTTATTATTTATTCCGGAAACATTTATGAACGAAGGAAAACAGTTTTTGATTGCCTGCTGGACTGATCTTTCCAGTTGGTTTTTATAAAAATGAAACCCCGGACTGCTATTGTGGCTGATCTGGTGGCTGTTGCAGGTAAATAATGACTCGGAATAGCGGGGTATTGCAAAGTGCCATACCCTACTGCTGCCTTATGTTGTAAAGAAACTCATTGCTATTTTACCCGGCGCGGTTGTTTATGCTGTTTTTAGTTTACCTGCGTAGCAAGACCGTGTACCTGAAACTTTAACAGACCTGTTTTACCCTCATGAGCAGTATACCCTGCTCATTAACCGGTTAGCGCCTGATGAATTTAACTCTGCGGGCAGTTAAACAAAAAAGGACCTGAAAAAGCAGGTCCCTTTATCCCAGATCATAGACTGTTTATTTTATCGACAGGATTTGATAAAATGTGTTTTAACATGTTTTGGGATGCGGAAAATGAACCTCATCCATTCTTTCTTTTACTGTGTTCTATTTTCTCAACGTTTTGAATGCAGCACGCAGTTCCCGGGCAAATAACTGCGGCTCTTCCCATTGAGCAAAGTGACCGCCTTTACTGACCTCATTAAAATAAATCAGCTTGTGATAGCTCTTTTCCGCCCAGCTTTTTGGTGCCTGATAGATCTCACCGGGAAAGACGCTGATGGCCGCAGGGATCCAGATGTCTACTGCGTTGAAATTGTTGGCATTGTTCTCCCAGTAAAGCTGTGCTGCCGATGTTGCCGTATTGGTCAGCCAGTATAAGGATATGTCATCCAGCATTTCCTCTTTAGTGAGCGATTTCTCAGGGTCACCACCGCTAAAGGTCCAGTCTGCAAATTTATCATAGAAGAAGGCAGCCAGCCCTACCGGTGAATCAGATAAGCTGTAACCAATAGTTTGCGGACGGGTCACCATGATACCGGCATAACCAGCTCCTTTGGTATACAGATGATTTAAGGAATTATATGCGGCTTTTTCTTTCCCGGAAAGGCCCTGTGGAGCAGGGCTGCCGCTGGCTAGTAACTTTGCTATATCGGCAGGAACGGTTGCTGGCATATTTACGTGAATACCTAACAAACCTTCGGGTTTTTGTGCTGCCATCCGGTTGGCCACTACAGATCCCCAGTCTCCGCCACTGGATACATAAGTTTTATAGCCCAGACGTTTCATCAAAACATCCCAGGCCCGGCCAATGCGGTCGGCGCCCCATCCGGTACCTGTGGGTTTGCCGGAAAATCCATATCCGGGCATCGAAGGAATCACCACATCAAAAGCATCTTCTGCTTTGCCCCCATAGGCTTGCGGGTCGGTCAGCGGGCCAATGATCTTGGTCAGTTCAAATACCGAACCCGGCCAGCCGTGGGTGATTACCATTGGCAGTGCTTTCGGGTTTTTAGAACGTACGTGGATGAAATGAATGTCTATCCCGTCGATATTGGTGATAAATTGGGGGAAAGCATTTAGCTTGGCTTCTGCCTTTCTCCAGTTGTAGCCAGCACCCCAATATTGAACCAGGTCCTGGATTTTTGCCAGCTGGGCACCTTGTGAACGGTCAGTAACCGTCTCTTTTTCCGCCCACCTGGTATTTAGCACACGCTGACGGAGATCAGCTACTGTCTTTTCAGGAACATTGACATGGTATGAACGTATCAAAGAGGATGCCTCATCGCCTGTGGTGGTCTGGGCAAAAACAGGCGCAGATGATAGCAGCAGCGCAGCAATAAATGTTTTACCCGTAAGGGTGGTCAGTTTCGTTTTCATTATTTTGTCGTTTAAATTTTTTATTTATTAACTCAAAGGTATTTCCGGCTGATGGGCTGGGCGATCTCTAAATGAGCAAAGCGGACGATCTGCCTGCCCAACCAGCCATATCAGACCGCCAGGGCGCGTATACTTATTGCGCTGACCAAGACTTCACCAGCGCGCTCAGATCCCGCTGAAAACTGCCGATCTGCTCATCCTGTGCTACCCTAAAACCCGCTTGTTTCCCGCTGATTATGACGAATCACCAGTAAATTGCTCAAATGCATTATCAGCGCAGTATTTTGTACACCTGACTGTGAGGTAACCGATTGGCTTCAAAGAAATAAGGGCCGGATAAGTAAGCAATCCTGATCCCCGGGGCGTCCTGTCTGATGAGCTGCCGGCCAGCCAGACCATATCATAATCGGATCTGTCTAACCCGCCCCCTGCTTTGTCCTGTTCAACCACTCTGTCATCGTTCCGGGCGGATGAGTGCAATACCTTTGCTGTACAAAAAAAATACAACAGATCAATTAAATGATTTTTTAATTAAGATAAATAAACAAGATGAAAACGATTTTCAGATTACCCGTAACAGCCCTTATATTGAGTCTGTCTGCATTTCTTACACCAGACCCTGCCTTTGCCCAGCAACAAGGCGTTACGCGCACAGAATTACAGCGACATGATATCAGCACCCCCGGTTGGGAGACCCTACAGGCCAGAATAGATTTTGATAAAGGAACAGCTTTTGGTATGCATACGCATCCAGGGGAAGAAGTAATCTATGTACTCAAAGGGACATTTATTTATCAGGTTGCCGGAAAAGGACAGGTAATACTTAAAGCAGGTGATACACTCTTTATTCCTGCCGGTGTGGCTCATTCGGCAAAAAATATAGGAAAAACAAAGGCAACAGAGCTGGCCACATATATTGTTGAAAAAGGAAAGCCCATTTTGGTGAAAAAGTAAACTCATTTGCTTGTTGTCAGCGATCTGAAAAGTTGGGCTGGTTTTATGAAAAATAACCTAAACAACAACTGAAAGCCCTGATGGTTGCTTATCCTAACATCATTGGCTGATTTCACCCGGCCAACCAAAAGGATAAAGCGAATTAGTTGCAGATGTTTAAGATTTAAGCACTGCCCCGACTTGTCAGCTTTTCCAGTGGTGTTTTAGCTCCAATTCCAGTAATTTCTCCCCGGGGATTTTAAGACCTGCCAGCAATTCAGTGCATTCCTTCCACTTAGCTTCATCAGCCAGTACTCTGGCCAGTTCAATTCTCATGATCAAAGCCTCTGCCAGTTCGGCCTTTCTGGCCCCTGTCAGGTACTTTTTCAGGGCCTGATCAAGCGTTTTTGCGGCCGCGGGATAGTCTTCTTTGAAATCCCTTAACCTGACAGCCAGAGCAACTGACTTATTCAGTTGAGTTAGCTTCAGGCTGTTTTCAGCTTGATAGCCGGCCTCGTCGCGGCCCCCATCCTGCAGCACAACTACCGAATTGCCTGAAGGATCGGTAATGGTAAAGCGTGTCTGCGTGGGTTTCATTCTCGAAATCCTTGGCAGACCGGCAGCAGAAACCTTTCCAAACTTAGCCCTAAGGGAATGGGAAAACTCCTGATAAACATTTTGAACATCTGATACCACCACCAGGCAGCCATAATAAACCTGTGAAACATCCATGCCCCTGGTATGTGCAAAATGTAGCTGGTGACCAGCTCTTTCAACAACCGCGTATTTATACGGGTGATCTTGCCGATAAGTAACTGTAAAGCCCAGTGTTTCCCAAAAAGTGAGCGTCGGCTCCGCAGCAAGGTATTTCAGTACAGGTATGGTCAGCCATTCTCTGTTTTTCATAATTTTTACATGGATAAAGCCCAAAGGTACCGCTTGGGGATGGCTTTATTCCTTTATATACTTTTTTCACAGTAAACGGGAAGGCGCCGCAGAAAACTGAAATAAATAAATAAATTTGTTTTATGCAGGAATTCATTCACGATAAAAAACTTTATTACAGCCCGATTGAATTTGCCCTTTCCCATCTGGGCGGCACCTGGAACATTCCGATTCTGCTGCACCTGAAAGATGGTCCGCTCCGATACCGGGAGTTAAAAGCGGGCATTCCGTACATCACAGATAAAATGCTCCATACGCAGCTCAGGACATTGGAAAATAAGCAAATGCTCCTGCGGAATGCTTTCCGAGAGAAGCCCCCGCGGGTAGAATATACCCTGACACAGCGGGCCGTAGCGGCACTCGATGTCATTGAGGCGCTGAGCAAATACGGTGAACTGTTAATGGATCTGGAAGCGGAACACATCAATTCAAAATTTCTTAGCTTTAAGTAAATCAAAGGCAGCTGTGAAAGATTTAATACATAAGCAACAAAAAGAAAACAAAAAACTTAGTGTTTTTGTAAACAAGTGGCACACCCGGGGAAGCGTCTGTGACGAAAAAGGAAACATTACTCGAAAAGTTGATGCTACTGACAGCAAGGTTGTGTTTAAAAGGAAAGAGCCACATCAGCATTACATCAATATTCAGATGCTCGCCAAAAATGGCACGAATGGATGGATATCATTTTATCGGAAACCCATGAGCCACCCAAAAAGAACACAAGTTGATCACAATAAAATTTAGTGTTATGAATCTCAAGACATTGTTTATTATGGCCGCCGTATATCTGGCATTTTCTGGCCTTGGTTTTATTCTGGCACCAAATGTATTCGGCAGAGGAGCCGTTCCCCGGGACGCTTCTGCTGCCCTGATTGCCTATCTGAGGGTTTTCGGAAGCCCCTTGCTGGGAATCGCTGTTTTGGACTGGATGGTGAGAAATGAACATCCATCCAGGGCAAGAAATGCGATTGTTCTTGGCAATATTGTTGGATTTGGGGTGATCGCAGCACTGGATCTCTGGGGACTTTTTCATCAGGCCAGGCCCGCAACCAAAGTGTTTGTGATTATACACCTGTTTTTTGCGATTTCTTTTATCCTGACCGGCTGGAGGAACAGATCCTCAAAACCAGACGGTTTGGAATAGCAAATAATAATTTACAGATTTAGTTATCGGTTGTACCGTACAACCCGAAGATATGGTTGCAATGATTGTTTCAATCATATACCCCGGCGCAACAGGTTTTCAGGGTAAAGGTATAGTTGATTTAAGTTATAATCTATTCATTTTAAATATGGCGCAAATTAAATTGTATGGAATCAGAGAAATAATGCATCCCCGAAGGATAAGGATTTCAGAAGTGTTACACAGCTGCATAGTGGACGCGTTTAAATACCCTGCAGATAAAAAAATACATAGGTTTATTTATTTAGAAAGGGACAGCTTTTTTTATCCCCAGGGCAGGACGGAAAATTATATTATTATCGAGGTCAGCATTTTCGAAGGGCGAACTCTAGAGGCCAAAAAAAGACTATTGCAACTTATCTTTGAGCGATTTGAAAGGGAACTGGAGATTTCGCCGATAGATGTAGAAATAACTATTTTTGAAACACCAATGTCCAACTGGGGCATTCGCGGTAAAAGTGCAGATGAATTGATTTTGGATTATAAAGTTAACATTTAATCCGTTTTTAACTTCTCAAATCACTCTTAGTCATCCCTCATAGCTTATCAAAATCCAGATTGGTTTGGGTTAAAAGCTCAGAAAATCCAGGTCGACCAGTTAATTGGCCACTGGGAACTGAAGGATCTGACAGGCAACAAACGGCAGGAATTACGGCCGCTGTCTAATCCTAATATAGCTTGTCTGTGGGTGAAGGTAATCTGTTCAACCAAATTGTGCATACCACCTTTTAAGCTTTAATATAGCGCCAGAATTCTATTTTTTATATTTATAGAAGTAAACATCTATTCTATCTAATTATATACTTTTTGTTATATAATTGAGAACTGAAGTTCATATTCCCCAGCAGTTCCGCGTAATTCTGACCACTTCAATGTTGCTACTCGTCGTAATTATGCAGTAATTATCATGGATTATTTTCCGATACAAAACTTACTAAATATATTCTCAAGGAGATCATCGGTAGTAACCTGACCGGTTATCTCTCCTAAATAATGTAATGCTTGTTTAATATCCATTGCTAAAAAGTCGGAAGTAACCGGATTATCCAAACCATTGGCCACGCTATTTAAAGCCGCCTGAGTTTTTTGTAGGGCCTCCACATGTCTGATATTGGTTACCATGGTATGACTGTCCGATAGCTTATCACCTACTGCAGTATCATAAAGCAATTGTTTCAATTGCTCAATATACTGATTTTCTTTAGCAGAAATTGCAATAAATTCTATATCTGAAGGAAGCTTAAGCTCCTTTAAACGGTCGCTGTAAGAAAGATCCATTTTATTAGCAACAGCCAGAAAAGGTATACCTGGCTTATGTAAACGGGCAATATCGTCATGAATTTCGGTGACCGATGTATTAACCACATCAAACAAATACACTAATAACGCCGACTGACGAATCTTTTGCATGGTTTTTTCAACCCCAATGGCTTCGATCGTGTCAGTGGCTTCGCGAATACCTGCGGTATCAATTAACCTGAAATTGATGCCATTTATATTCAGCAGTTCTTCAATCGTGTCACGTGTTGTCCCGGCAATCTCGCTGACAATCGCGCGGTCTTCATTTAAGAGCGCATTTAACAAAGTAGATTTACCCGCATTTGGCCTGCCTGCAATTACCGTATTAATTCCCTGTTTAATCACATTACCCAGTTCAAAGGAACGGATGAGTTTATTTAATACAACAGTGATTTTGGCAATCAGCTCCTGCAATTGATCTCTATTAGCAAACTCAACGTCTTCCTCAGCAAAGTCAAGCTCAAGTTCAATCATTGAAGCAAAGTGAATCAATTGCTCACGCAATACATTAAGTTCAGTACTAAAACCACCTCTTAGTTGATTCATAGCTACCTGATGAGCAGCAGCTGAATCTGAAGAAATCAAATCAGCAACAGCCTCTGCCTGAGATAAATCTAATCCCCCATTTAAAAATGCCCTTAAAGTAAATTCACCTGGTTTTGCCGCACTGGCACCTCTCTTTATCAAAAGCGTAATAATCTGCTGAATGATATAATTAGAACCATGGCAAGATATTTCGACAACGTTTTCCTTTGTATATGATTTTGGAGCGACAAATAAACTCACAAGAACCTCATCTATAACAACATTCCCATCTTTAATTAAACCAAAGTGTATAGTGTGAGATTCCTGAGCCAGCAAATCTTTACCACTGAAAACCGAGTTGGTAATAGCTATTGCATCTTTTCCTGAAAGACGTATAACACCTATTGCGCCCACTCCTGGCGGTGTAGATAAAGCAATTATGGTTTCGTTTGTGATCATTTGTTCTGTATGTGTATTGGTTTTATTAAAGGGTACTTTGTTGCAAAACTAGCCAAACATTTCATACCTTTCAGTGTTACTCATTGAAAAATCTAAATACTTTACCTATGACAGACATGCCTCTTACCGTAAAACGATCAATCGAATTATTGGGTCTGGTTTTATTAGTAGCGATCTTAGTAGTCGGCAACAACATTATCATGCCAGTTATTATGGCCTTTTTTATCAGCATTGTCGTGCTGCCAATCTATCGTTTTCTGATCAGAAGAAAACTTCCTGAGGCGGTGGCTATTATCCTCCCTATTTTATTACTGGTGATCCTGATCGGTCTGATCGTGTGGTTTTTCTCTTCCCAGATAGGCATTCTCGTAGATGATTTTCCGCAGATCAAGAACAATGTAAACATTCATCTGAAGTCTTTAAGTAATTGGGTAAGTAACATCAGTCACATCTCCACAACAGAGCAACTTAAATTCATTACCGAAAAAAGTGACGATCTTTTGGGAATGGCAGGTAAGGCTGCAAGCGGGGCTGCAGTTACCTTAAGTTCGGTATTCGTTTTTGTCGGTCTGCTGCCTATTTATATTTACCTGATGCTGTTCTACAAAGATATTTTGCTGCGCTTTATATTTATGTGGTTTAAACCGGAACACCATCCAAAGGTCAAAGAAGCCATTTTTGAGACAGAGGTCATTATCAAAAGTTACCTGGTGGGCTTGTTGATCCAGGTCAGCTATATGACCATATTATTAGGTGGTATTCTGTTTTTTGTAGGAATTAAGCATGCTCTGCTGATCGGGGTGATCTTTGCCATCCTGAATTTGATCCCTTATGTAGGTGCGTTGGTAGGTAATATTATCGGGGTTTTGTTAACTCTTACATCTTCTACCGAACTTTGGCCGGTGCTTACTGTACTGATTGTGATTGCGGTAGTTCAGTTTTTGGACAACAATATACTGATGCCTAGAATTGTGGGCTCAAAAGTGAAGATAAACGCCTTGTTTGCCATCTTAGGGGTGATCATTGGGGGAAGTATTGCCGGTGTATCGGGCATGTTCCTCTCCCTTCCGGTCATTGCAGTATTGAAGGTCATTTTCGACCGGACTGTGATGTTTAAACAATGGGGCGTACTATTGGGAGATGAACGTCCGGCTAAGAGTCCGATGAGTTTTGCGAGCTTCAGGAAAAAGAAACCGATAACGGTTAAAACAGGAACAGAAAAATAAAACTGTTCCCATTGTTTTGGCGCCAGGGCCCTACTGGGGTTTTGGGAGGGCTAATTGCCCTTCGAATGCCCCAGCAAGGCCCTAGCAAAGATCCGCCGCACTTAACTTACCATCAAATCTGAAGCAGCTTTGACTTCATTTCTATTTGGTACAGCCACATATTAATTTTTACATTCTTTCGGGTACAGTAATGCCCAGTATATTCATTCCTGCCTTAAGAATGCTGGCAGTAACAGAACTTAAATTCAGGCGATGTTGCTTAATTGCGCTATCTTCCTCTTTTACAATTGGTGGAACTTCATGATAGAATTTATTGAACATCTTTGCAACCTCATAAAGATAGTTCGCTAAAGTAGCCGGACTATAAGCCTTAGCAGCAGCCGAGATTTCAGATGGGTATTTAGATAATAACATAATCATCTCCAATTCTGTAGCAGTTATTTCAACCTCTGGAGCAATAACTTCTGTAGAATAAGCCCCCTTGCTTAGCAAGGATTTTATGCGTGCGTGAGTGTATTGAATAAATGGACCAGTGTTCCCTTGAAAATCAATAGATTCAGATGGATCAAACAACAAGCGTTTTTTGGGCTCCACTTTTAAAAGAAAATACTTTAATGCGCCTAACCCTATTTGGTTATATAAAGCTTCTTTTTCTTCCTCAGAAAAATTGTTCACCTTACCCAATACTTCAGTCTTTTGTTTGGCTGTAGCCACCATTTCGGCAATCAGGTCATCAGCGTCGACCACAGTTCCTTCTCTCGATTTCATCTTACCGCTGGGTAAATCAACCATCCCATACGATAAGTGGTGTAAGCCTTTAGCCCATGACTTTCCTAATTTTTCAAGTATTAAAAACAACACTTTGAAATGATAATCCTGCTCGTTACCCACTACGTAGATGGACTGATCCATTTTGAAATCATCGTATTTCATCTGCGCTGTGCCCAGATCCTGGGTAATGTAAACGGAAGTTCCATCTGCACGTAAAACCAACTTCTGATCTAAACCATCAGCAGTTAGATCAATCCATACAGAACCATCAGGTTTTTTAAAGAAAACACCTTTCTCAAGCCCTTCATCAACAGTATCTTTACCCAATAAATAAGTATTACTTTCGTAATAATATTTATCAAAATCAACACCCAGATTCTTGTAGGTTACATCAAAGCCTTCGTAAACCCAACCATTCATCTTTTTCCAAAGACCAATAACTTCCGCATCACCAGCTTCCCAATCCTGAAGCATTTTTTGAGCTGCTACAATTAATGGAGCATTCTTTTTAGCTTCTTCTTCAGTTTGTCCGGTAGCTTTTAATGTCTCTATTTCTTTCTTGTATTCCTTGTCAAAAATCACATAATATTTACCCACAAGATGATCTCCTTTTAGGAAAGAACTTTCAGGAGTTTCGCCGTTCCCCCATCTTTGCCATGCCAGCATCGACTTGCAGATATGGATACCTCTATCGTTTACCAGGTTTACTTTAATTACCTCATAACCATCGGCTTTAAGTAGCTCAGCTACAGAGTAACCTAACAGGTTGTTTCTTACGTGACCTAAGTGTAATGGTTTATTTGTGTTTGGTGAAGAATATTCTACCATCACCTTCTGACCATTAGGTTTTATAGATCCGAACTTAGGGCTTAGCAGTTCCTTGTTGAATATGCTTAGCCAATATGAATCAGTAATGGTTAGATTCAAGAAACCTTTAATTACATTAAATGCAGTAACGTCTTGTACATTTGCTACTAAATATTCACCCAGCTCATTCGCTGTCACCTCTGGCGATTTTTTAGAAAGCCTAACCACAGGAAACACCACTATTGTTATTTGTCCTTCAAACTCACTTCTTGTGTCTTGCAGATTGATCTGATTTTCAGGGATGTCCTGATCGTATAATTGCTTTACTGCTGCAATAGTTACAGTTACTATATGTTGTTCAATATTCATGTTCTTATCTTATTTCGGAGCGTTTTTATTCGTTTCTAAAGGCGTTAGTAGCTTTAATCAAAATCTCAAAAGCATGTTCAGCCATTTGATTTTCCTTATCTAATGTTGGATTTACCTCTACAATCTCGAAGCAGCAAACCTTTTGGTTAGTAATCAGCCTGGACATTAAATTACCTGCTTCCCGCTCTGTTAATCCCTGTGCAACGGGAGTTCCTGTTCCCCTGGATGCAGTAGGATCAAGTGAATCCACATCAAAGGAAACGTAGATCATATCGCAATGATCCAGATACTTAAGTGTTTCAATAACAATCCGCTCTACTCCTCTTTTTCTTAACTCGGCTGTAGTAAATATTTTGACTTTATTTTTTTTTAGCAGATATTCCTCAGGTTTCTCCATATCCCTTGCAGAAATCAATACCAAATCGCGGTAATTAATTTTCGGAGCAATATTACCCACATTCTTAAGCTGATACCAATAATTAATAGTTTCCTGATCAAGCGTGTTAACTTTCGACTCCGTATTGTCTTCATCAAGTGCCATGGCAAGCGGCATTCCATGCATGTTTCCAGATGGCGTAGTGTAAGGTGAATGAATATCAGCATGCGCATCAATCCAAATTACCCCTAGTTTAGACTTTGGAAAAGCAGCTTTTATACCCGAAATTGTGCCTGCAGCTGTACTATGATCACCCGCAAGTACTATCGGGAACTCGTTTTTATTTAGTGTAGCATTTACCTCATCGCTTACCCGCTCTACCATGGTCAAAATACCAGAGATCCGTTTCGCAAATGGGCTACCTGTAGTTTCAAGCAGTAAATGGTTCTCATTTGGAACCTCTACAGTTTTATGTTTTTTAAAGAAACGACTGCCAAAGTCCAGCGCTGCAATCTTGATTGCATCCACTCCCAAACTCGCTCCCCGCGTACCGGCGCCAATCTCTGATTTTACTTCAATAATTTTTAAAGTCTTAGTCATAAAAAAAATACGGGTGTATTTTATAAAGTGTTTATCTTTGGCAACAAAATTAACTCATTTTAATTTGCCAAACCCTATAAATAATAGTTCAAAAATATAAAAAATGCAGAGTTACTCCGAATTTCTTGATCTAAGTGTTGGTTTTCCTCAGGAAGGTTTCAGCGTTATAGACGACGAATTATATTTTCAAGATCTAAATCTAATGGAAATGATTGAAACCTATGGTACGCCATTGCGTTTTACTTACCTCCCTTTGATTAGTAAAAAGATCCAGCAAGCCAAGTTGTTGTTCCAAACGGCTATCATCAAGAACAACTATCGCGGAGATTATAAGTATTGTTATTGCACCAAAAGTTCTCACTTCCGTCACATTGTAGAAGAAGCACTTAAAAATGGCATTCACTTAGAAACTTCATCTGCTTTTGATATGCCAATGATTGAGGCATTGGAGAAAAAAGGCGCTTTAACAAAAGACATAACCGTAATATGTAACGGTTTTAAAACGTATCAATACAAGCAGTATATTATCGATATGTTGCATGATGGATATAAAAACATCATCCCCGTTTTAGATAATAAAGAAGAATTTAATCTTTTTGATGATGAGGTTGAATTAGATACGCCATGTAACCTTGGTATCCGGATTGCGGCTGAGGAACAACCGGATTCGCAATTTTATACTTCAAGATTAGGTGTTCGTCTAGAAGATGTAATCGAGTTTTACAACAACAAAATCTCCGCTAATCCAAATTTCAGAGTAAAACTGTTACACTTCTTTATCAATTCAGGTATTACCGATTCTCCTTATTACTGGAATGAATTAGAAAAATACGTTACCCTTTACTGTAAGTTCAAAAAAATTAATCCGGAACTGGATACATTAGATATTGGTGGTGGTATGCCATTTAAAGATTCATTGGTATTCGATTTCGATTACGAATACATGGTAAATGAGATTGTAAAAAGGATTAAAGAGATTTGTGCTGAGCATGATGTTGTTGAACCAGATATTATTACTGAATTTGGAAAGTACACTGTTGCAGAGGCTTCAGGTATTTTGTACAAGGTATTAGGTCGTAAACAACAAAATGATAGGGAAAAGTGGTTGATGCTTGATGGATCGTTCATTACCAATCTTCCTGATGTCTGGGCATTGAACCAGAAATATATTTTACTTCCGGTGAACAATTGGGACGCAGAATATGAAAGGGTAAATTTAGGTGGCATTACCTGCGACGGACAAGATTATTACAATCAGGAAGCGCACATGAATAGTGTGTTTATGCCTAAAACACGTAAAGTACAGTACCTGGGTTTCTTTAATACCGGAGCGTATCAGGAAGTGTTAAGTGGTTACGGTGGTATTCACCACTGTCTATTGCCTAGTCCCAAGCATGTTATTATTCGCAGAAATAGAGATGAAACATTCAACTTTGAAGTATTCGGAGAAGAGCAGAATAGTAAGCAGGTACTTAAGATCCTGGGGTATACCTAGGTTATTAAGTAATTGTTCTTACACTAGTAATCTGCCTGCACATTCATTTGTGCAGGCTTTTTTTACATATTGAAGTTAGTGGCTGAGCGGCCGATACACATAAAATCCCTCCTAATTATTCCCCTTGGGCATCGTCAGTCAAATCCTGTATATCGTTAATCATATCTGGGATTGCACCATGATAGGAATGATCCACACCTGACAAAACTCTCCAATGTCCCTTGGGAATTAACTTTCGGTAGGACTTAAATTGGTGATTAGGGATCACTTCATCGTCCACTGAGTGATAAAAATAAATATTATCCAGCGTACTGAGCTTACCCAATAGATCATCTTCTATTGCATATTCAGAAACATCCCAATTCTGATCTTTCCAATAGGGAACGCCAAATAGGATCATTCCTATTACTTTGTCGGGGACAGGCTGCCTGGTAAAATATTTCAATATAATGGAGGCTCCTAAGGAATGACCGAGGAGAATAACCTTACCCGATAGACTATTGAGATTAGTTGCTAAAATGGCTTCCCAATCCAGGAAGGCAGGATGATCAGTATCCGGCATGGATGGATATGTAATTGTAAACTTATCGCCAAGATTATTCCTCAGCGCATCTATGATTACTTGCTCCTGTCCTGTTGATACATTGCCTGCCCCCTGAATAAATAATATTTCATAACTCATAGACTCTCTTTTATGTAAATGGTTAAATTAAACATACGTTCCTTGCTCCTGTCCGGATTTTTCATACTTTAAGATACACATAAAGCCCTTCCTTGCAAGACATCAAGACTACTTTCGGCGTAACTTTTCAATCAGGACGTCTTTATAAGACACAATCGCTTTACCGCCTCCATGTATTTGAAGCCCTATAAAACCGGATTGGGGAATATTAGGGTCTGTCTCTTTATAATCTATCGTCAGATGTCCATTCAAAAAAATACGGATCCGGTTACCTTCGGCAAGAATCTCAAAATCATTCCAGTCATCTGGCTTAAGGGCTTTTGCTATCAGTGCCGAATCAGGCATAGCTAAGGTTATATTCCTACGGGATTCATCATATAGGCTGGCCCAATAACCCGGACCGATATCACCCTGGTAACCTTTCATTTCATTAGGCGGATTAGTTAATCTTTGACTTCTGAATTGCACTCCTGCATTCACAAATCCCTGGTTACCTGTTAACTTAAATTTCAGACGTAATTTAAAATCGCTATAACTGTCTGAAGTTACCAGGAAATCGTTTTCAGGGACCTCCTGTGATAACGACCCGCCAGTTATTGCACCATCCTTGATCTGCCAGGTTTTAAGGGTGTCGCCTTCCCAGCCATTAAAAGTTTTGCCATCAAAAAGGAGCGTAAAATGCTTTCCTGAAATGTTTTTGTTGGATAATTGGCATCCCGATAGCAAACTCAGTAACAATGCCAAACAAACTATTGAAGAAAAAATCGCAAGACGCATAGGTTGGAAGTGATTTATGAAATGAAAATTTGTAAACTGTCTTGCCCTAATATAGTTATAAAGGTTTATTCTGGGGGGGCTGCAGCGATTGGAATAGATTGAAATTATATCAAAATACCAGAAAACTGCTATTTGATTATCAGCGATGTGGCGTTATCTTTAGGCTTGAAACTAGTTTAACCTAAAACCATAATCATATGCAACGCAGGAAATTTCTCCAGTCATCACTCACAGTTGCTGCAGGCCTGGCGGTAAGCACCACGTCTGCAATAGCGGCTGATCAATATTCAACACAAAAGGAAGTATACCAATGGCGCGAATATGAAATGTGTTTCGGCGCGGATCAGTTGCAACTGGAAAACTATTTTAAGGCAGCTCTTATTCCCGCATTGAATAAATATGGCGTAAAAACAGTTGGCGTGTTTAAGGAATGGACTAAATCAGAACCTGCTAAATTTTATCTACTGACACCTTATTCTTCTGTTGAGAACTACGTATCTGTAGATGCAAAAGTAAAAGCGGATGCAGATTACATTAAAAATAGTACAGTATATAACAGCATACCGGCAAGTAAAGCCTTATATAGCCGTTTCACCTCTTCTTTGATGCTTGCTTTTGACGGTTTTCCTGCAATGGTTATCCCAGCGGCTACATCCCGGATATTTGAATTGAGAACTTATGAAGGCTATAGTGAAGATGCGGTCAAAAGAAAAATTAAAATGTTCAATGAGGGAGAGTTCCCTATTTTTAACAGGGCAGAATTGAATCCAGTATTCTGTGGGGAAGTGATTGCCGGTGATAAGCTACCTCGCCTCACTTACATGATCACATGCAACAGCATGGAACAACGCGACAAAGGATGGGCTGCTTTTGTAGCTGATCCGGAATGGAAAAAATTAGTGTCGGATCCCCAGTATGCAGATACCATTTCCAAGATCAGCAATACCTTTTTGGTACCTACATCATATTCACAGGTATAAGCAAAGCTATTTATATAAAGAGGAGCCACAGTATTTACAGAATAGAGCGTCACTATCATGTCCCTCTTTACTGCAGTTGGGACAGGATTCATATTTATGCTTTTTCTTTCTTGCTGCCAGCGCCAGGTCATGGGTAATTATACCTGTGGGCACTGCAATTATAGCGTAACCGGTAAGCATTACTATGGAAGCAACGAATTTCCCCATTGGCGTTACCGGGGAAATATCCCCATAGCCTACTGTTGTTATCGTTACTATAGCCCAATAAATACTTTCAGGGATATTCGAAAATCCGTTTTCACGTTTTTCGACTAGATACATGATGGAGCCCAGAATTATGGAAAGCGTAAGTACAGTTAGTAAAAAGATGCTGATTTTTCGGATACTATCCTTAAGTGCCTGAGTAAGAAAATTGATCTCTGTTAAGAAATGGCCGAGCTTAAATATCCTGAATACCCTAAGGAGCCGTAACGCCCTGAACACTAGTAAAGACTGGGCGCCGACAAAGAAAATACTTAAATAAGAGGGTAATAGCGCTATCAAATCTATGATACCCAGAAGGCTGAATACGTATTTTATGGGCTGCCTTATACTGATCAGACGCAAAATGTACTCAATGGTAAACAGCACGCAAAATACCCATTCTATGCGATTAAATAGCGTTCCGTACTGTTTGTGGATATGTGCTACACTATCGAGCATAACCACCATTATACTCGTAAAAATGGCGATTAACAATCCGATATCAAAGGCCTTACCGGCTGGCGTATTAGATTCGTAAATAATCTCATGGAGGCTGAAACGCCAGTCTTTTTTATCTTTTAGTGTCATATCTCCTTATTTTATCCTTCGACTGTTAATGGCTTTCACCCATTTTTTGCGTTGGCATTTTTTACATTGATGTATTGAAGTCACGGGAAGTTGTTCCACGTTACCGCAGTATGAACAGGCATATTTTCCGGCCTTTTGTATTTTAACGGTATTTTGTTCAAATAACACGGGCAGTATTGGTAGTCCGTATTTTACCTCTTCGTCCGGATAATAATAGATGCTAATATTGCCTGAGGTTTCTAATATAGCTGTTTCAACTTGTCCCAAATGAGAAATGCTTTGCTGCCTTAATTCTGAAAAAAACTCGTCGTAAGCAAGCCCTTCCCTACCGAATTCTTCAATTGAGAATTCACCATTCTTAATTAAGTGAACACATTTTCCTTCTATCAGGTCATCGAGTTTTTTACTTTTCGCCATTAAATAGGTGGTCAGTCTGTAGGCTCCAACAATTACAGCAAAAACGATTACCGGTACTAATAAGCCAATCTCCTTGTAAAACATCGGATCACCGGCAGCAGAGCCCAAACTTATTATTACCACCAGTTCAAAAACCGAAAGCTGTCGTACACCACGTTTTCCCAATAATCTCAATCCGAAAAGGATGATAAAATACATCACAAGTGTTCGGATGGATATCTCAATCATGAATTCCCAGTTCTCTTTGCCAATTAGGAATCCGGACCAATCTATGGATAATAGCATAATGAAAATTTAGATTTAATTATGCAGTGCAATAACTCTACCAAATAGTTTATTGCTGTTAACATTCCAGCGCCTGTTTTTTATCAAAAGAATCTCGATAAATGGCTAACTTGCTGTTTCATTAGAAATTTATATGGAAGGTAATAAACATTGCATTATCAAAATTTCAGGAGTAATTGTACTCTTAATCTGGTCAGTAACATTTTGCAAAGCACAGCGGTTTAGTGCAGTGGGTTCACATGGTG
This sequence comes from Pedobacter sp. GQ55, assembly GCF_059758925.1. Classification (NCBI taxonomy): domain Bacteria; kingdom Pseudomonadati; phylum Bacteroidota; class Sphingobacteriia; order Sphingobacteriales; family Sphingobacteriaceae; genus Pedobacter; species Pedobacter sp. GQ55. The sequence goes on from NZ_JCAXEI010000003.1 coordinate 526,995, forward strand.
CTTTAAAAGTTCAGGACGGCAAAATTTTGGATAGCCACAATAAGCCGCCCCAGTTGAGAGGGATAAGTTTGTCGTGGAGTGTATGGGGAGGCAGAAAATACTATAATCCGGAGACAGTAAGCTGGCTAAAGGCAGATTTCAAGGTTAATCTATTGCGGGTCTCTATGGCTGTTGAGCCTGATAGCGGTTATTTGAAAGATCCAATTGGCCAGGAAAAGCTCATTACAGCAGTTATTGAGGCGGCATTAAAAGAAGGTATATATGTTTTAATAGACTGGCACGATCATCATGCCAATGTGAACATAAAGGAAGCAAAAACCTTTTTTAAAAAAATGTCGGCAAAATATTCAGGTGTTCCTAACATTATTTACGAAATATGGAATGAGCCTGAGCGTGTTGAATGGAAAGTGGTGAAGGAATATGCATTGGAAGTTATCGCCGAAATACGTAAAAATGATAAGGAAAACATCATTGTTGTTGGAAGTCCAGCCTGGGATCAGGATATTGATGTCGCTGCAAAAGACCCTATTGAGGGATTCAAAAATATTGCTTACTCCTTTCATTTCTATGCCTCTGACCCTGATCACCAGGAGAAACTGATGAACAAAGCAGATGCTGCCCTTAGTCTTGGACTACCTGTTATGGTGACCGAATGGGGCGTTGGAGAGGCCAATGGGAATGGGGTGTTTGACAGGCAAAAATGTGATAAATGGGTAAACTGGATGGAGCGGCATAAACTAAGTTCTGCCAACTGGAACTTGACTGATAAAAAAGAAACCACTGCGTTGCTTTTACCCTCTGCTTCGGTATCCGGAGGATGGCCCCGGGAAATGCTTACCCCGGCCGGGATTTATATCAGAGCGCTGCTCATTAAGTTAAATAAAAATTAAGCATGTTTTCACCTGCAATGAATTACCGGTGAGAATAAGGAGATAGCCTGATTTCATGATTGGTGCAACAGGAAGTCCATTGCAACACCTGCGCGAGCTTTTAGGAAAAAAAAGAAATATCTATGAGAATAAAAATCTGCCATAAATTGACTTAAATAAGTGTAAATAATACACTGCTCCGAAAGCACTGCCTCAGCGGAAATTCCGGGAATAATTATGCCTTTAAAAATCTTGCGGCCTGTGCATCAATAAAGTAATACCGAACTACCCTATTTTGCCAAACTTAAACCAACCACATCTTGGATAACTGATGATTGGATTGCAAAATAATGTTCCATTTGAGGGGTTAGAACAAATAGTCGTCTTAGAAAACAGTGCACAAAAAAAGCCAATGCGCTTTACATTGGCCCTAAATTATAGAGATGGTGATTTCCTTATCTTGTTATTTCTTGCTTTCCTCGTTATAACTCATCATCCAGTTTATCCCGAACTGATCGGTCAGCATCCCGAAATAGTCTCCCCAAAACGTATTTGCCAGTGACATGGTTATTTTTCCATTTGCGGCCAAAGCATTGAAAATTTGATCGGCTTCTTCTTTGCTATCTGCAGATACAGAAACAGAAAAGTTGTTCCCCTGCACAAATGCCGGTGCCCACTCCTCTGCGCAATCACTGCCCATCAGGATAGAGGCACCTATAGGTAAGGATACATGCATGACTTTGCCTTTATCGGCTTCAGGTACTTTGTATTCTGCGGTTTCGGGCATTTCGCCAAAGCGTCCGATGTAGGTAAATTCTCCGCCGAATACAGATTTGTAAAAGTTAAATGCTGACTCGCAATTTTCATTGAAGTTCAGATAGATGTTTGTTGTTGCCATAGTTTTCCCGTTTTTGGTTAAAATCTCAGTTCAAAATCACTAACAACTTTACATTAAAAACAAGAAATCACTAAAATATTTAGCTTTTTATGGCATGCCGGTAATTTATCATTGATAAAGAAGTTATTCCTGTTGAAACAAAAGTTATACCTTTTTCAGTTTTACACTGCTTTTCGAGCATGAGAGATCTCCGACCATAAGGTAGAACCAGAATAGAGGTTGAAATGCTTTTTTTGAAACCGCTGCGTCACATTCCCATGGCAATAAAGTCAATTTGGCCAGCTCACCTTTCCGGCGAATAAACGTATTTCCAGGGAGAGGGAAAACCGGCCTGACCGCCAAACTCTGGAGGAAGCACATTCGGTGAAAGCAGGTGGTCATGAACCTCTTTTTTTCCACGTAAGCTATGCAACATTTTGCAATCTGCGATGTCTTATAAAGGATTAACAGAGAACAATTATGATAAGAACAATTATTCTGGGCGCTATTTTGCTTCACAGTTATTTAGGTTTTAGTCAGCACTTATCTAAAACCGATTACCTGGAAGATCTGCAATATCTAAAAGATACGCTACCAAAAAGACACATCAATCTGTTTGCGAAGATCAGCAGAGCGGATTTTGATAAAAGTATAGCTACAATTGCATCACGACTGACTGCCCCGGATGATGAGACCTTTACTACGGAGCTTTTTAAACTTACTGTGGCCATTGGCGACGAGCACACCCGCGTGGAACGAGATTTCAGCAAAATAGTACCCATCAGATTTAATAAGTTCGCCGAGGGAATATATGTCACGGCAACCGATACCGCAAATGCCGACATTATGCTCTATCAGCTAACCGCTGTAAACGGACATGCAATCAATGAAGTGGCCTGTCGTTTCAAAGAGGTCATTCAAAGCACGAACCCATCCTATTTTGAGGTGGGATTTCTTCGTTTTATTAATAATCCGGTCATTTTGAAAGGCCTGGGGATCACAGGCAGCACCGATGAGACTACATTTGAATTAACTGCCCCTAATGGCAGAATAATTAAACGCCTCATCAGATCTGTAGCCGGTGAACACGCCGATAATCTACCCTTAGTACAGGTGAAGAACAAGCTGCTCTCCCAAAAAAGAAAGGAGAACTACTGGTATGAGTACAACGCGAAAACCGGCACTCTTTATTTTAATTACAACAAGTGTCAGGAACAGAATTCGTATCCGTTTTCCGCATTTAATGATGAGCTGTTTAGCGCTATTGCCAAAAACAAGCCCCAGCGCCTGGTTATTGATCTGCGTGACAACAGCGGAGGCAACTCCGGTATTTTAATGCCATTTATCCCCCTGATCCGGCAAAGCCATTTGAACAGCAAAGGAAAGTTGTTTGTACTCATTGGCAAGCGAACCTTCTCATCGGCGTTGATGAATGCGGTCACCCTAAAGCAGCAGACCTATGCGACATTGTTAGGAGAAGCAACCAGCGGCAGTGTGAACCATTACGGGGAAGTAAGAGGATTCAAGCTGCCGCATACCAAGATTGTCATCGGCTATTCGACCCGGTACTGGGAAACCTGGAAAGGACATGACGGGCCTTTGATGCCAGACATCCCCGTTAGTTACTCAGTAAAAAATTTTTTAAAGGGAATTGATGAAGCAATAGTTGCTGCTGATAACGCGCAATAAGGTTCTAAAAACTTGGAGAAGGCAAACAGACAACCACCCCATGGCCTAAAAAACGGCCTTTTACCCAATCGTTAAAAACTAACATATAAGCAATATCATCCCAAAAAAATGACAATAGTGAAATCCGCGAATGTTTCTCTGGGATTGCTTAAAACCAAAGCAGTGATCGGTAGGCAATTATTCGGTAATCAAATCAATCACTTTTTCAGGGTCAGCGCCGTTGTTAATACAGATGTCTTCTATAGTTCTTGCTTTCTCAATTAATATTCCGTTCTCTTTTAGTTTTTCAGAGGCCTTAACATAATTGATGTCCAATGCTTTGAAAGCATCTATAATGGGTGCTTTCACTATTTTACCTATCATGATTGTGTCCACCGGCGGGTACAATTTTTCTGAAATAATGAGTGTTACCGATAGCGTAAACGCACCCAGTAGCGCAGGAATAAAAACGCCGTTTTTGAAATGAATTCTTAAGGCTTTCCAATTGATAATGATATGAAAAATGGCACATATAATGAAAAACATATCTAAACATTCGTGCAGGACTTCCGTATAGCCGTCAAACAAATGGAAATACATCAGTAGGCCTGAAAGCCCCACCACAAGAAAAACCAAGGAAATAAAAGGGGTAATATAATTTCTTTTGAGTTTCATAATACCAGAGGCTATTTAGTTAATTTTGAAAATCTGTTTTCAAGATTGATTAACCAATTTTCTCTTTTTTGCTGACTTACAGATTTCACCGAAGTAAAACTTATCCAATTAAGATTTTTGTAACCCATAGTTTTAAAAACACTTCTTAACATTGCTTTACGGATTAAATTGCCAATGAGTAAAGCATACATTATCCTGGGTTTATTCATCGTGGTGATGATTGTTATACCTTTTAGGTTTTTTAATAGCGGAACTAATCCGAAACCTCTTGGATGATGGTCATATACAATTCCGGGACATAGCACCCGGTCAATAAATCCTTTGGTCATTGCAGGCATTAAATCCCACCAGATCGGGAAGATAAAAATCAAGTGGTCGGCTTTTTCCAAACGTTTATTATAATCTATTACTTGGGGGTCAACGGATTTGTGCTCAACAAAGGCTTTTAAGTCTGCCTCTGACATTACAGGATTAAAGCCGTCATTGTCCAGGTGCATAGGGTCAACTTCATGATTTGCATTTTTAAGCCCTTTTGTTACGGCACTTAATATGGCATTGTTATAACTTGTCTGGTAAGGATGATTAAATACGATTACTACTCTCATTTTTTATTTTGCCTGATTTTATATTGCAAAGTTGAGAAGTAGCAAGTGTGTGAACGATAACAATTGTTAAGAAATCCGAATGCGATTCAGGAACACAAAAGTAATCAAAAATTCTGTGGGCAAACTTTATCTCCTGTTTCGTATTCTGCTTAATGAGACAGCGGTAATACCTAAATAGGATGCGATATAATGTTGTGGAATGCGCTGAACAATATGGGGATGTTCTTCAATAAGCTCCTGATAGCGCTGTTGAGGGGTATTTTTAAGATAGGAATAGAAAAGCTTTTGAGAGTTTAAAAGCCGTCTGAATAAATGCGCTTCCAGATCTTTTTTTATTTCAGGCGAATTTTCCACAGCATTTAGAAAATCTGGTTGTGAAATCGTCTGTAAAATACAGGGTTCTAGACTTTCAATGCTGTATAAACTCGGCTGGTTGGTTCTAAAACTTTCAATAGAGGCAACCTTGTCACCTTCAAAGAAAAATTGCGTAGTAATTTCTTTACCATCACTATTAACCCAGGTCCTCAAACAGCCTTTATCAATAAAGAACATCGTTCTTGAAATTTGTCCCTCCTGTAAAAGAGTTGTTTTGGCAGGAACTTTACGCTGCTGAAAAAGATGGTAGAATTTATCCCACTCAGTTGTCATTGTTTACAGTCGATTTAGAATTGCTATTCATAAACAGTACAATTTTACGCAAATTTATCAAATGTTTTTTTTTGATCGCTTTACGTATTTTTAATCCTCCGACCTGTATCACCAGCCAGGAAATTGCCATGGACGGGGGATTGAGTGTATAAGCCTGAACGGCTATTGTAATCGCGGAGCGGGTTTACGTCCCTTTTTTAAAAGAACAAGATAGCACAAATAGGATCCCAAAAATATTCCTGCTACCGTTGCGTAAATATCATAAACGTCGAATGTAAGGCCGGTTCCCTTTTGTGTCATTTCGTGTACAAGAAATCCTGTTAAACCGGTGATGGCAAATGCGGATAACAATAATACCTTGGATTTCTTTGAAACGGGTTTATCAGATGAGCCTTCCACAAGAATAACGATTACTATTGCCATTGACATAAAACCTATCGGTGCGAGAAAATTGGGCAGCCATCCTAATGTTTCACTAAGCAATCCATATTTTCTTCGTCCATATATAGGCCTTAGAAAGGTCCGGATCAATTCATTCAGTATAAAAATCAAAGCCGGAAGAAAAAAAATCAGTCTGTTTTTTTGTCGTGTCATGTTTATTGAAACCTGCAGAATCCCTTCAGCGTGCTGTATCTGAAGGTCTGTTCAATAAAGTTAAGCTTATCACACCTTCTTCCAAAGAAAGTTAATGGTATTTTTATCAACCCGGCTGCACCAATAATAAGTGATGCTGCATTTTATTACCCAAAATCATTTTTTGCAGGTTTTCTGCCCAAAAAACCACCCGACAGGCCATGAAACTTGTTCCGCAGATATGGACTTTCAAACAAGCCGACCGGACAAAGGGATGCCTGCCGGTGTATTAAAATAGTTTAATGCCATTTATTAAAATAGTTTAACGGGGGACAGTTTCAGCAAAACGATCTTTATGGATAACTAAAAGAATAGAATGATAACTAACAAAACAGAAGCAAATGGAAATTTCACAAATTAAAATTACGCCTGACACCTATGCTCCTTTCCGTTTGGCTCAGGGACATCGTGTGGGAGACTTACTATTTATTTCGGGCCAGACCGCTATTGATGATGGGGGCAAGCTGATCGGTCTGGACGACTTTGATGCGCAGGCACAGAAAACCTTTGAAAACCTTGAAAAGGTACTGGTGGCCGGCGGCTCAAGCCTTAAGAACGTCGTCAAGGTAACCATACTGCTGCGTGACATGGCCAATTTCGGAAAGATAGTAGCGCTCCGTGGCAAATACTTCTGTGAACCATACCCCGCAGATACAATTATGGAAGTCTCTTCTCTGTTTTCCAAAGACGCCCTTATTGAAATAGAAGCTATCGCCGTTGCCGATAATGCCGCGGTATGGAAATAAGCAGGTAAGTGAACGGAGACGCTGTCTCCGTTCCTTTTATTTTTTAGCGATCTCTTTACGTATCTGGCTTAGAAAAACAGGCGTTATACCCAGAAATGAAGCGATATGCTTTTGAGCCAGCCGTTGTTCGATATGAGGATAAAGGTCCAACAGCGCGAGATATCGTTCTTTGCCCGACATGCTGATGGCATTCAGCAAACGCTGGTCCTGTGCCATGCTGGAACTTTCATTTAATATCCGCCAGAAGCGTTCCATTTTCGGCATGTTCTCCATCAATTTCTCCCGGCTCTCCAGGTCTATCTGCAGCAACACAGACCCCTCAAGGGTAATGATATTTCGACTTGCCGGCTGTTGCTTTAAAAAGCTGTTTAAATCCGATATCCACCAGTCTTCCATGGCAAAATGCAAGGTATGCTCATCGCCCCTGCCATCCACATAAAAAGACCGGAGAAAGCCTTCACAAACATAGCTTTCATAATGGCATAGCTCTCCTTGTGCAAGCAGATATTGTTTAGGCAGTAACTTTCGCAGCTTAAAGAACGAGCAAATATAATCCTTCTCCTGGCTGTCAAGAGAGATCCGGCGTTCAATGTGCCGTACAAGGCTATTGTAATGTTCTTTGGTGCTTTGCTCTTGCATACTGCTGCCAATTTACAAATTTAAATTAAACCGGTGTTGCCGGTCAAATACCAGGGCCGGTTGTGCTCATTTCTACGATCCGCATCAAATTTATCGTCAAAACCTTTTATTGAAAGCAACCAAACATGTGAGGGCTTGCAATTGTTAATCTTGTACTAAAAAAGGAGAAAAATGGAAAATTCGAGCAATAGTACAGACAAAGATCACCATGATAACACACACCCTAAACCAACAGAGGACGCTGGGGCGCAAATTGAAACGGTAACCCCGGACACAGAAAAGGAAGGCGCTCCTAATGACAGCAAAGTCACCTCCGGGGATACTAAGGGCAGCACTCAAACTGATCAAAAAGAAGAACCAGAAGATCCTCAGCAGAAAGATAAACCTGATAACCAGGGCAATGAAGGGGGTGACTCCGAAAATCCGGAACCTGACGAAGATCAAAATGAAGGGGATGGCCCGGAAATCGAAACGGTTGCCCCTTAATTGTTTCTAGGTTTTGTGGGCCCAATTGAATTTTACACTGGTGAGGCATGAGAAATTCCGTGTGTCACTTTGTAATTATCGAGTGACGAATGCCGGAATAGTTGGTAATTAATTTTGTAAAAGTTAAATTTAATTATGAGAACAAATGCCACGCACTCGGAGCTTTCGAGCACACAATCCAAGACCATATTCGGGTCCGGCCCACTTGCAGTGGAACTTTTTGACCGGCTTCCGGTTGCAGTATATACCTGCAACCTTTCCGGGTCCATTACCTCCTATAATCAGGCTGCAGCGACACTTTGGGGGAGGAAACCTGAACTTAACAAGGAGCTCTGGTGTGGATCGTGGAAGGTTTTTTATACTAATGGCGAACCCATGACACTTGACAGCTCTCCAATGGCGGCAGCACTAAGCGATGGAGGCTCGGATACCGGTACCGAAATAATCCTTGAACATCCTGATGGTTCCAGAAAAAATGTAATTGAGCATCCTGTTCTCTTATTTGACGATAACGGCTTGCTGTACGGAGCTGCTAACACGCTGATCTGTATAGCTGAACAAAAAGACAAGGAGATTCAGCTGCTGAAACTGCTTGAGCAGATAAATGAACTTAGTGTAAACGAGAATGAATTCAAAGGCCTGGCCAGCCAGGATTTTAAGACTATCCTGGCGAGTGTTTCCGGATATCTGGAATTGATCTTGCGGTCAGTCCGGCCAGATGACGCAAACTCAACATTGCTCATCAGGGCACAAAAGCAACTAACGGCATTACATAAGCTCGTCTGCCGACTGATTGAAACGGGCAAAAATGCAAAACTGCTTACTTATTTATTCTTTAGCGGACTTCCTGAGAGCCTGATTATTCTTTAACGCCTCCCGGAAGCGTTTGTGCAAATCAAGACATTCATGAGCTTGTCCGGCTCATTGTAGATTTGGTTGGGTTATTAATTTTAAATATCTTGGCGCACTGGCAAATCAGAGGCTGTTGCCGCATTAAGTTTAGCTGGTAGGATGTACATTAAATGGATACAAACAAAACCACCACCACAATTCTACAAACAAAACAGCACTTTGAAATTCTCGACGGGTTAAGGGGCATTGCTGCATGGGCCGTTCTAATATTTCATTTTATGGAGTGGGCTTACACCGATCCTGGCCAGAACTTTATCGGCCACGGCTTTTTAGCTGTCGATTTCTTCTTCTGCCTTTCGGGGTTTGTAATAGGATATGCTTACGACGATCGTATAGGAAAAATGGGTGTTCTTGAGTTTTTTAAATCAAGGGTTATCAGATTGCACCCGCTGGTTATAGCCGGATCGGTATTAGGCCTGCTGGCATTTTTGTTCGATCCATTTGGGGGTCATCCAGAATTGTACGGCATCGGTAAGATCATCCTTACATTTTTGTGTTCGTTACTGCTTATTCCATTGCCTATAATAGAAGATCGTGGATTTAACCTTTTTAGCTTTAATGCACCATCATGGTCTTTATTTTGGGAATATATAGCTAATATCGTTTACGCATTTGTGCTTTATAATATTAAACGCAGCTACCTGCTGCTGCTAACCATACTTGCAGCGGTTGCCATTTGCCTGGTAACTTATCGTTCAGGAAATTTATTGGGCGGTTGGAGCGGCCCAACCTTTTGGGACGGGGCTGCCCGGATATCATATTCTTTTTTAGCGGGATTGCTTATTTACCGTTCCAACTGGATCATCAAAAACAGGTTGGGATTTATCGGTCTGGCCATATTGTTGCTGCTGGCCTTTTTAGTTCCCTCCTCAAAATGGAATTGGCTATCCGAACCTTTCATCGTGCTATTTTACTTCCCGTTGCTGATCGCATTAGGCGCGGGGGCTGTATTGGCACCTGACTTGAAAAAGTTTTGCGTCTTTTCAGGAAAAATATCTTACCCGTTATACATGACACATTATGCAGTGTTATGGATGTTCGGCAATTACTACACAAGTCATAAAGTAGGCTCTATGCAACTGATGTTGATAATTATTGCCGGGTTAGTGATACTTACCGCGGCAGCCTACCTGGTAATGGTAATTTATGATATTCCCGTAAGGAAATATTTAAACGATAAACGCAGTGAAAGGCTTGTTAAACAGAAAGCTAGAGGTGTTTAAATTGGTTCTTGGAAGATATGGTAAAAAGAAAGGGTGCACCATCCGGCACACCCTTATCTACCTAAAAAAACCAAACTCTAACCTAATTATGAAACTTTAATTTCTTTGTTTTGAGATTTCACTTCGTCTTTTCCGATCGTGATGTTTAAAATCCCGTTCACATATTCAGCAGTAATGTTTTCTGCATTTACGCTTTCAGGTAATACGAAAGATCTGGCAAATGAGAAGTAATCAAACTCTCTGCGCGTGTAATCTTTTTTCTCTTCTGTTTCGCTTGTTTTTTTCTCGGCCCAAACAGAAAGGGTGTCTTTTTTTAAGTTGATTTGAAAATCTTCCTTAGTTAAACCCGGAGCAGCGATTTCAATTTTGTACTCGGTTTCAGTTTCTAAAATGTTTACGCCCGGCACTTTGTTAACCGTCAAGTTTTTATTTATGGCTTCACTAAACAAAGAGTCAAATACATTGTTAAAGTAAGGTGCGGTGTTCCTGGTTCTGTTGTTGAATTTTACTAGTGTCATCGTTTATGTTCTCCTATTTTTTAATTTAAATTTTATATTAACCCTATAATCAAGTCCTATACCAACCCCATTTTCTATGATTTTTAAGACATTTTGGCGCAATAAAACTACTAAGCAAGACAAAACGGCAGAAGTCGTAAACCAAATAGACAGTTTTAAGTATAAAACAACTATAGAAACGCGCTTTGCTGATTTTGATATGATGGGCCATGTAAACAACGCTACCTACTTTACCTTCATGGAAATTGCCCGGGCCAAATACTGGAAGCAAGCCATACAATGGGACTGGAAAAAAACAGGTGTAGTCATTGCCCATGCCTCGCTGGAATACATCATCCCCATTTTTCCGGAAGATAAAATTAGCATGTACGTACGTACCTCCAGAATTGGAAAGAGTAGTTTTGATCTGGAATATTTACTGATCAAAATGAAAAATGGTGAGGAAGTAGCCTGCAGTAAAGGGAAAACGGTATGTGTAGCCTTTGATTATCGCACCAAAACCTCAGTAGCGATTCCTGACGAAGAAAAAAATAAAATGATGATTTTTGAGCAACTCAATAATAATTAACTGAGTTGCTCTTATGCTTAAAATATCTTACCAGGATTAAGGATGCCGTTAGGATCAAATACACTTTTTATTCCTCGCATCAAGTTAAGATTGATCTCGCTGTATTTGATAGGCATAAATTCTTTTTGAACCAGTCCAATACCGTGTTCTCCGGAAATTGTACCTCCAAGGGCACTTGTTAATTCGAATATCTCTACGATACCGTCTTTGAGTTTGTTTTTCCAATCCTGGTCACTCATACCTGCTTTAATGATATTGATATGGAGGTTGCCGTCACCGGCATGACCATAACAAACACTTTCAAATCCATACCTGGATCCTATTTCTTTTATACCATTAATCAATTTTGGTAGAGCAGCTCTAGGTACAACGGTATCCTCCTCCTTATAAACAGAATTGGATTTAACAGATTCTGCCATAGTGCGGCGCATACGCCATAGATCTTCCTTTTGTTGGGCTGTATCCGCAAAGAGCACATTGCTGCACTCAAATTGTTCAAGAACAAGATTTACCTTTTCGCAATCTTTAAAAATGGAATCCATATCATCGCCATCGAATTCAATTAAAAGGAAGGCATTTACATCGTCTTTTAGATCGAATTTAATGTCATCAAATTTAATAACCCACTCCACTCCTTTTCTTTCCATAAACTCTAATGCTGATGGCACAATCCCTGCTCTAAATATTGCAGAAACCGCTGCGCAAGCCTTTTCGTTCTCTCCAAAAGAAGCAAGCATTAAAACGCTTTGCTGAGGCTTGGGGACAAGTTTTGTTACTATTTTAGTAACTACAGCCAATGTTCCTTCAGAACCGATCATCATTTGCGTAAGATTATAACCAGATGCATACTTTAATGTATTGGCGCCAGTCCAGATAATTTCGCCAGTAGGCAAAACAACTTCAAGATTTAAAATATATTCTCTTATTGTTCCATATTTAACAACTCTGGGGCCACCAGAACCGTGGGCCACATTTCCACCTATAAAACAAGATCCTTTGCTTGATGGATCTACAGGATACAGCAAGCCATGTTCGCCTACTGCATTTATAAAGTTTTCAGTAATAACGCCTGGTTCAACAGTTGCCTGCAGGTTTTCAGTGTCTATTTCAATTATGGCTTTAAACTTTTCCATAGACAACAGCACCCCTCCATATATGGGTAATGCTGCACCACTAAGTCCGGTACCACCTCCACGTGGTGTAACAGGAACGTGATGTTCATTACATAGCTTTAGTAAAGCTGAAATTGAATTTGCATCGGTTGGCTTAACTACAATCTCCGGATAATACCTAAGGTCTTCTGTTTCATCATGACTATATGTATTTAGCGATTCCTCATCAGTAAATACATTTGATACACCAATAATTGTTTTTATCTGGTCTAATAGGTCGTTTGTAATCTTATTAAATGCCATCTGTTGTTTTATTAGCTTTTAAAATCAGGATCGTGGTTTAGGAATTTGCAGAGCGATAGCTTAATTGGACAAATGAATGTCCAATTTCGCCAGGCATTGGCGGATTTAGTTTTTTAATACCAACTTCTGCTGTATGTACAAATGGATAATTGGTAACCACTCTATCTAAAATACTTTTCACTACCGTTTCGAGCATTTTTCGGGTGTTTTTCATTTCATCCAATATGATATTGTTCAATATTTCGTAGTTTACCGTACGCTCTAAATTCTCTGTATCTGTATTGGGCGTAAATGTAACCACAACATCTACAGAAAAATAGATGCCAGTAAGTTGTTCTTCAGGATAATAACCATGAAATGCATAACATTTAACATCTCTTAAAGCAACTGTCTGTATATAGTTTTGAACATCAATCATTTGACAAAATTAAATTTTTTATCCGTTATCACCAGCCCTTGTCCGAAATCATTACCTTTGGGCACAATAGCTGATTGTGTAACCAAATATAGTGGAAACAATGAATAAATCTGCCAAGAAAGACCTTTACGAAGCTCCCGATTATTATTTACTGGATGAATTGCTTTCTGAAGAACATAAACTAATCCGGGCAACTGCAAGAGATTGGGTTAAGAAAGAAGTGAGTCCCATTATTGAAGATTATGCTCAAAGGGCTGAATTCCCTAAACAAATCATCAAGGGATTGGGAGAAATAGGTGCTTTTGGTCCTACTATTCCTGTTGAATATGGTGGTGCCGGACTTGATTATACGGCTTATGGTGTCATTATGCAGGAATTAGAACGTGGCGATTCGGGCATCAGGTCTACCGCTTCTGTCCAGGGCTCCCTGGTAATGTATCCTATTTTTGCTTACGGAACTGAAGAACAACGCAAGAAGTATTTGCCTAAGCTTGCTACTGGTGAATTGATGGGCTGCTTTGGATTAACTGAGCCTGATCATGGATCTAATCCGGGTGGAATGGCAACCAATATTAAAGATAATGGAAGCCACTATTTACTTAATGGTGCAAAGATGTGGATCTCTAATGCTCCCTTTGCAGATATTGCTGTTGTTTGGGCTAAGGATGAATCAGGGAAGATCAGAGGATTGGTTGTGGAGCGCGGTATGGAAGGTTTTACAACTCCGGAAACACATGGAAAATGGAGTTTAAGGGCTTCAGCTACAGGTGAATTGGTGTTTGATAATGTTAAGATACCTAAAGAAAATATTTTCCCGGATATAAGTGGGCTTAAAGGACCTTTAGGTTGTCTAAATCAGGCGCGCTATGGTATTGCATGGGGAGCACTCGGTGCTGCTATGGATTGTTACGATACCGCTTTACGCTATGCTAAAGAACGAATTCAGTTTGGTAAACCCATTGCTGGTTTTCAATTGCAGCAAAAGAAGTTAGCTGAAATGATTACGGAGATTACTAAAGGCCAGTTACTTGTATGGCGCTTAGGGGTATTGAAAAGTGAAAACAGAGCGACTGCTGAGCAGATCTCTATGGCAAAAAGAAACAGTGTAGAGATTGCGCTGGATATCTCTCGGAATGCCAGACAAATGCTTGGCGGTATGGGGATTACCGGAGAATATTCAATTATGAGGCATATGATGAATCTGGAGTCGGTAGTGACATACGAGGGAACTCATGATATTCATTTACTAATTACAGGAATGGATGTAACGGGCATAAATGCCTTTAAGTAATTTTTAAACAGCGGAAATCAATAATTTATTAATGAAGACATTTAAGAAATATACCTATTTGCCTGCACCTCCGGAAGAGGTTTATTGGGCGTTAACAAAAGCACAAAGCATACAGCTGTGGACTGGAGCTGAGGTTGAATTTACTGAAGAGCCAGGCACAGAGTTCTCTTTCTGGGAAGGGGATATCACCGGTAAGAATGTTGAATTTGAATACGGAAAAAGGATAGTACAACAATGGTATTTTGGTGAGGACAATGAGCCCTCAATAGTAACCATTAAGCTGCACGAAGATAAAAAAGGCACATCACTGGAGTTTGTGCAAACCAATATTCCAGAAGAAGATTATAAGGATTTTACAGAGGGAATTGAAGAGTATTATTTGGGAGGTCTGGTTGACTTCTTTGAAGAATAAAATTTGATGAGTACAATCTGCCGTCGTTTCGACAGGAGAAATCTCTTGATTATATCAATTTGCTTTGCAGCTATTTTGTGTTCAAGGGGTCTCTCCTATCGTCGGGATGACTGCTTTAAAAAACAATCGATTATTACTAAATATCTGTATTGTAAACAGACACAATGTTTTCTCTTAAGTTGTAATGCGAAGCCATTACTTCTCCATAAGCTCCTGTGCTATTTAAAGCAATAAGATCTCCGCGAAGTGTGCCCGGTAATTCCACCTCTTTGCCAAAGCAATCGGTGCTTTCACAAATAGGCCCAACAACATCATACTTTACCGATTTTGATTCAGATAACCTTGATATATTCGATATTTTATGATAAGCTTGATAAAGCGCTGGCCTCATTAATTCAGTCATACCTGCATCAAGAATAATGAAGTTCTTTTTCTTCCCATTCTTTACGTACAGCACTTTGCTTATTAATGATGAGGATTGTCCCACCAATGCACGACCCAATTCAAAATGAACTTCCTGGTTTGACCTCACATTAAGGAATTCATTGAATATCTTAAAATAAGAGCTGAAATCAGGAATTTGTTGCTCTGGGTTATGGTAATCGATACCTAAACCACCTCCAACATTTAATACCTTTACGGTAAAACCTCTTTCTTCGAACCACTCGGCAAATTCATTTACGCGTACACAAAGATTTTTATATACATCAAGATTGGTTATTTGAGAGCCAATATGAAAGTGAATCCCAATAAACTCCAGGTTAGGCGATGTCTTTAAAGTTTCAGCACATAGTGGCAAGTCCCATGAGTTTATACCGAACTTATTTTCATCTAATCCGGTTGTAATGTTATGATGAGTATGTGCATCTACATTTGGATTAATACGTATGGCTACTCTGGCTTTTTTGTTTTTCTTACCTGCTAACTCGTTAATAACTCCAAGTTCCTGAATAGATTCTACGTTAAAGCAGAAAATATCATTATCTAAAGCACCATTAATTTCCTTATCAGATTTACCCACGCCAGCAAAAACTACCTGGTCTTTCGAGAAGCCAATTTCTATTGCTTTGCTTACCTCGCCCCCACTAACGCAATCGGCTCCAAAGCCTGTAGCCTTTATTTTTTCTAAAACCCGCTGATTGAAGTTTGCTTTCATGGCGTAGTGCACATGAAAATTATATAACTTAGCTGCATCAGCACAAGTACTAAGCGTTTTTTGCAGCAAAGTAAGATCGTAGAAGTAGAAAGGTGTTTCTAAACTTGCGAAGTGCGATATATCTTTATCAGAAAACATAATGTTTAAATATCTTTTTATAATTGTTATTGTTGTTTTGGGTCTGATCTACTTTGGTAATCATCTCGACTATAAAAAGCAGAAGATTAGTAGAAAAGAGTACGAAAGAAGAAATCGTCTCTTCATCGCACTCGTTTTCATTATAGCTGGTATTATCTTTTGGCTTAGAAGAAGATAATTACTCAAATAAGCGGTTATGTAAGCTTTTTAATGCCTCAGTTTTATCAGCTGTATTTATTAGTAACGAAATGTTATAGCTACTACCACCGTAAGAGATCATACGTACCGGAATGTGTTTAATTGAATCTAATACGCGGGCAGCATAACCATGCTTTTCTGCACTGAAATCGCCAACCACACAAACTATCGATTGATCATTGTCAACTTCTACACTTCCAAAATCATGTAGTTCTTCAATAATTTTCGAAAGGTTATCCGTAAAATCAACAGTCACCGAAACAGCTACTTCAGATGTAGTGATCATGTCTATTGGTGTTTTATAACGTTCAAATATCTCAAAAACACGTCTTAAGAAACCATACGCCAATAACATTCTGCTCGATTGGATTTTGATTGCAGTAATACCGTCTTTAGCTGCAATAGATTTTATTTTGCCTTTTTCACTGTCATTCGTAATCAGCGTACCAGAAGCTGAAGGCTCCATAGTGTTCAATAATCTTACAGGAATCTTGTATTTTTGAGCCGGAAAAACAGATTGTGGATGCAATATCTTTGCCCCGAAGTAAGCTAATTCAGCTGCTTCATCAAACGAAAGCTGAGAGATTGGTTTGGTGCCTTTAACTATCCTTGGATCGTTGTTGTGCATACCATCAATATCTGTCCATATCTGAACTTCTTCAGCTAGTATGGCAGCTCCTATTAAAGATGCAGTATAATCACTTCCACCACGTCTAAGGTTATCCACTTCGCCAAAACTGTTTCTGCAGATAAATCCTTGTGTAATGAATAGTTTATTTCCTTTATTCTGATCTAATATTGGTTGCAAGTGTTTAGTGGTATAAGGAACATCAGGTTCATTGTCCTCATCAATTTTCATGAAATCTAAAGCGGGCAACAATACAGATGGAACACCTATCGATTTAAGATAGATATGATATAATGTAGTTGATAACAATTCACCTTGTGCAAGCACTACTTTTTCCTCTATTGGGGTAAAAAGATCATTTACTAATGTTTCAAGGAAGTTAAAGTGATAGTTTACTACTTCTTGTCCCTGCTCTCGAAAATCACCTTCCGGTAAAAGCTCAATAACAAATTCATTATATTTCTGATGCAATGCGTTAATAAGACTTAACGCAGCCTGTTTGTCTTCCTTTAAAAGTTTGGCTGAAATTTCTACTAAACTGTTCGTTGTGCCCGACACCGCAGAAAGCACTACAATTTGTTCTTCTGCCGGATTAATAATATCCAGCAATTTTTTCATCCGCTCAGGGCTTCCTACAGAAGTTCCTCCAAACTTTAATATTCTCATAGTTTTATAAATTGTTTTTTGGTAATAACCCCATCAGCAAAATTCTGATGGTTTCATTATTAGTTATTTAAATTTTAAAGGTTAATATTATTTCAATCAAATTGGTTATATACTTATATTAGGGCGTGAAATTAAAGAAAAGGGCGCTAATAATCATGATATTGACGAAATAAAATTTGGAATATTATAAGAATTGGGCTTTTCTAACAAAACTTCACAGTTATATTACTGTTTTTCATTAAGATATCTTAAAAAACACATCATAAACTATGCAATTAGAAGCAGCTACATTAAATACCATAAACGAATGGCTTAATGGTAATTACGACGAAAAAACTAAGCAAGAAATACAACAATTGCTAGATAAAGAAGCTTTTACTGAGCTTACAGATTCTTTCTACAGAAGTCTGGAGTTTGGTACCGGAGGTTTACGCGGGATAATGGGTGCAGGATCTAACAGGATCAATAAGTATACAATTGGAACTGCTACACAGGGTTTATGTAATTATCTTCTTAAAAAATATCCGGGTGAAAAGGTTAAAGTTGCCATAGCGCACGATAGCCGCAACAATTCTGATTATTTTGCAAAGATCACCGCTGATGTGTTTTCTGCAAACGGCATACACGTTTATTTTTTTAAAGCACTAAGACCTACTCCGGAATTATCTTTTGCGATCCGTGAACTAGGCTGTCGCAGTGGTGTGATGCTTACTGCCTCTCATAATCCAAAAGAATATAACGGCTACAAGGCATATGGGGCTGATGGTGGGCAATTTACCGCTCCTGATGACATACTTGTTATGGATGAAGTGGCTAATATCAAAAGCATTGATGAAGTTAAATTTGATCGTATCGATAGTAATATTGAATTGATTGGGGAAGAAATTGATCAACTCTATTTGGATAAAATCACGGAATTGTCAGTATCTCCAGAGGCCATTGCGCGCCAAAAAGACCTTAAAATTGTATATTCTCCGATCCATGGAACCGGAATCACATTGGTACCTAAAGCGCTCGAGCAATTTGGTTTTATCAATTTAACTTTGGTTGAAGAACAAAGCACTCCTGATGGTAATTTTCCAACTGTAGTATATCCGAACCCTGAAGAAAAAGAAGCACTTACACTTGCTTTGAAAAAAGCTCAGGAAATAGATGCGGATCTTGTTCTGGCCACAGACCCGGATGCCGATAGAGTTGGTATTGCTGTTAAAAATAATGACGGTGAATTTGTGCTCTTAAACGGAAACCAAACTGGAAGTTTGCTAATCAATTACCTGTTAAGTGCCTGGGAAGAAAAGGGTAAACTTACAGGAGACCAGTATATTGTTAAAACAATAGTCACATCTAATCTAATTGAAACAATAGCTAAGGCTAAAAATGTTACTTATTACAATACCTTAACAGGCTTTAAGTGGATTGGTCATTTAATGACAAGCCTTGAAGGTAAGAAAACATTTATAGGTGGTGGTGAGGAGAGCTACGGTTATCTTATCGGAGAGCTTGTTAGAGATAAAGATGCTGTTGTATCTTGTGCTTTTATTGCAGAAATGACCGCTTTTTACAAAGATAAAGGTAGCAGTTTATATAACGCTATGCTTGATATGTATGTAGAATATGGTTTGTATAAAGAAGAATTGGTATCCATAACCAAAAAAGGAAAAACAGGCGCTGAGGAAATCAAAGCGATGATGGAGAAATTCAGAAGCAATCCTCCTGTTAAATTAGGTGGTTCTAAAGTTGCAACTTTAAAGGATTACGAATTGGGGATAGAAACTGATTTAATTGCGAATGAAAAGAAAGATCTGGGATTCCCTAAATCTGATGTTCTTCAGTTCATAACCGAAGATGGAAGCATTATCTCTGCCAGACCATCCGGAACTGAGCCTAAAATTAAATTCTATTGCAGTGTAAATGCACCACTTAAGGATAAAGACGGTTTTAAAGCTGCCGATGCTGAACTTAGTGCGAAAGTAAAAGCGATCATGAATGATTTAGAGGTTTAATAACCTCTAAATCATCTTTTTATAAACTTAGGTTGCAAAATTATTTTGCATGCCTCTCTTTTTACCAAAGTATTACTGGCCGAAGCAAGCTCATTTAAAAGTACATCAATGATCTTCTCGGCCATTTCTTCTATTGGCTGATCTACAACACTAATTGGAGGTGTATGTAATTTAAATACATCATGATCATCGTAAGCCACAATGCTGAAATCATCATTAATTTCCTTCTTAATCAGTTTTAAAACCAGCAGGCCTTTAATTGCAAGGTAGTTAGTAGAGAACAGTACCGCGTCAATTTGCGGATTCTTCTCGAACAATAGCATTAACTGGGCTGTTGTATTGTCATCTGTACTATCAAAAGGAATTTCAGTGTAAATATCTTTATCAAACTGGATACCACCGTCTTGAAGTGCTTTTTCATAACCCAGAAAACGGTTATTGATCTGGTCTACATGCAAATCCACAGTTACAAAAGCAATGTTCTTTTTACCGCTATCTATAAGGTGTTTTGTAGCGGTGTAAGTACCATTAAAATTGTCTACAACAACATAATTAACTTCCATATCCGGAAGATTCCTGTCAAATATAACTACAGGGATACGTTCTGTTAGCAACTGTTTAATTTCACCTTCGATCCCGGGTACAGGAGCAATAATATAGGCATCCACTTGTCTGGCCTTAAACATCTCAATAAGTTCCTTGGCTTTAACCGGATCATTTTCAGTACTTGAGTAACTGATTTTATAACCTTTTTTATATGCCTTATCTTCTATCTTTCTGGCAATACTGGCAAAGAATGGGTTAGAGATATCTTCTACTATCAGTCCTATGGTTTGGGTATTTCCGGTTCTTAAACTTCTGGCTACCTGATTCGGTTTAAAATCAAATTCTTTAATTATAGTGTTAACCTTTTCAATAACAGCTTTGCTAATACGCATTTGTTCAGCCTTGCCATTTAAAATAAAGGACACAGTTGTAATAGATACATTGGCCTTATTGGCGATGTCTTTTATTGATGCTGGTTTCATCTTACTTGTCCCTCACCTTTAACAATCCATTTTTCTGTAACTAGTTTCTCAAGGGCAAAAGGTCCCCTGGCGTGTAATTTCTGAGTAGATATGCCGATTTCCGCACCTAAGCCAAAAACCTGTCCATCAGTAAATCTTGTTGAAGCATTTAAGTATACCACAGCCGCATCAACCTGGTTCAGAAACAATTCAGTTTTAACCGGATTTTGAGTAATAATTGCTTCAGAGTGCTTTGACGAAAACTTTGCAATATGATCAAGCGCCTGGTCAGTGCTATCTACAATCTTTACAGAACATTTAAAATCAAGAAACTCTCTTCCAAAGTCTTCAGGTTCAGCTTTATTAATTAAAGGATAGTTCTGATCTTTTAAAATCTTATAAGAATCTTCATCGGCAAATATCTCAACATTATATCCCGCCAGCAGTGGCGCAAGCTTTTCAAGGAAAGGCTGTGCAACTGCTTTGTCCACTAAAACCGTGTCTAGCGCGTTACAAACTGACGGCCTTGAAACCTTTGCATTTACGACTATTTTTGCGGCATCATCCAGCTTTGCAGATTCCTCCACATAAGTATGGCACACACCAGCACCTGTCTCTATTACCGGTACTAAAGCGTTTTTGCGAACGAATTCAATGAGTTGATTAGAGCCTCTGGGAATAATTACGTCTATGTATTTTTCTGCAGTTAAAATATCTAAAATATACTTTCTTTCAGCAGGAAGCTGTTGTACGATATTTATATCGAGGTTACTTTCTGCAAGAACCTGTTGAATTAAAGACACAACAAATAAATTAGTATGATAAGCGTCCTGACCACCTCTAAGTAAACAAACATTTCCTGATCTAATGCATAAAGCGGCTACATCAAGGGTAACATTTGGTCTTGATTCATAAATTACGCCAACCACACCAAGTGGAACCGTTCTTTTTTGAATGAAAAGTCCGTTATCAATTGTTTTTTCTGAAAGGATCTTGCCCGTCGGATCTTCCAGATTTGAGACATCTACCAGGCTTTTGCTAAGCTCTACAATTCGTTCAGCATTTAACAGAAGACGATCCTTTTTGGGGTCATCGTCAGACATTTTTTCCAGGTCCTTTAAATTTTCAGCAATGATGTCTTCTTTTCTCTCAGAAATAATTTGTGCAATTCGGTTGATAACGCCTTGTTTGTCCTTATCACTGAGCGTTGATATGGATTTTTTGGCATTTTGTGCACTGATTAACTGGTCTTCTATCGATTCCATTATCATATTATAATATTACAATGTCACTGGCATTGGCTATCTCCAGGTTATGTTGTTTAGCGTTTTTACTAATTGTATTTGACGATACTTTAGCCTGTGCTACAGCTACAATGTTCTTCTGCTCGTCAATAATCTCAAATATTTCGCCGTTAGCGAAATCTACCTCAATAGATTTTACACCAACGGCAAGCAAGCTCTTTCTTTTTCTAATCGCTTCGCTTGCACCAGCATCAACCATGAGTCTGCCGGTTACTAAGCTACCACTTGCAAGCCACTTATTTCTTGCAGATATCGAGCAGTTTTTGGGAGCGCAAATTGTTCCTGACTCTCCTTTCGCTGCTTTTAGTATTCCGTCTGGTGTTCTAACGCCAAAAATAACAACCTTAATCCCCATTGTAGAGGCAAGGTTTGCGAAGGTTAGTTTGGAAATCATACCACCAAGCCCAACTTCAGATGTATTCTTGTTCGCTAAAGAGAAGACATCATTATTTATAGATTCAATTTTATCTATTACATTTCCTTCTTTGTCCAATACACCCGGAACGGACGTGCCCAAAAGGATAAGCGAAGCACCAAAACCGACACCTAATAAGGTTGCAAGTTCATCATTGTCTGAGAATTTTAGCTCTAAGTTACTAACTACATCATTTTCATTAGCAATTGGAATTACTCCATTTTTCCATAATTCTTCGTAAGTCTCTTTTAGCTGAAGAAATTGAGTTCTATGAGAAAAATGCTGTCTTTCGCATAAACTTTGTGCGATAGAAATATTGTAGGGTTTAAAATGTTTTGAATAAGTGCTTAACAATAGAGGATTACCAATTGAAGCGGCAGCTTTTCGCTCACTAATTTTACCTTTATAATTCTTTATGTATTTTTTTCCAGCTGCAACTGCACCTGAAGATACTAATATTAAATGGTGATTAAGAGCAAGTTCTGCTACTTGCCGGGTTATATCTGCAATTATAGCCTCATCAATTTCTCCTTTAGGGGTAGTGATAGAAGCAGAACCTAATTTCAAAACAAGTATAGACTTGGTCATTGTGGCTGTTATAGTTTATTTGGCGAGAAAATTCGAAAATAGATAAATTACTGCGTATCTCGTAACTATAGAATAAAAAAATCCTCCTATTTATTAACTAAAGAGGAGGATTTAGGGAATAAGTTTATCTAAAAGTTCATTAAATCAATGAAGCTTCTAAGCTAATCTCCACATTATAAGCTTTACTTACAGGGCATGTAGCTTTAGAACCAGCAGCAATTTCCTGGAATTTGGCATCATCAATTCCAGGTATGTCAGCTTTTAGCACAAGATGTGAAGTAGTAATCACTCCATTATCTAAAGTTACAGTTGCTTTGGTTTCCAGAGAAGTTGGGTTAAATCCGGCTTCCGTTAAGTCCAGGCTTAGTTTCATGGTGAAACAACCAGCATGAGCTGCAGCCATCAATTCTTCAGGATTGGTTCCAATTCCATCAGCAAAGCGGCTATTAAATGAATATTGTGTTTTATCAAGTACTTTGCTGTCAGTTGTAAGGTTTCCTGAACCTTCTTTAATAGTGCCATTCCAAACGGCAGTTGCATTACGTTTCATTTCAATGAATTAAGGTGGTTATTAATAGGTTGTTTATTTTGTTTTATCGTGATTTCTGTTCAATTTAATTTTGATTTTCCCATCTTCTCCATCAGTTGCTAGTAAATGTAACACAATTCCTTTCATCCTTCTCGCTCTTTTTTCATTTTTATCTGTAATCTCAGCATCCTTTTTAGGATTTCTTAAAGGTACATCCAAAGTAATGTTAGTCCCACTAGACATGGAGTATACGCCTGCAATGTCCATATTCAGTAAGGTCGAATTAATTTGCATTGGATTAATGGTGATTTTTTGTCCCCTTACATCAAACTTTCCATTCAAGTTGGTGAATGAAATATTGTCCAGATCCCTAAGTGGAAAAGCAAATTTGCCCACATTTTTAACCGGCTCGAAGCTTACCAGGGCTCCTTTTTTTAAATCAAAGGCGATGCTGCCATATAATGAATTGGGAAGGAGATTTCCTTTATCACTTATAACCCCCGATATATTGGTCTTAGAAAACAGATAGCCTCTTAAGTTTTTTGAGGTCAGTGTTTTCATTCCAAAGTTGTCAAAGGAATAAAAGAAATTTTTAATGTCCACATTTGTAATTGTGGCATTAAGTTTAAAATTATTGGTACTGCCTTTTTGAGCAACGATGCCATTTAAAGAAACTGCACCACCAGCATGCTTTACATTCACATTTTTAATAGCTATACCATTTTCTGAGAGCAACAGATCAGCATTTGCATTAGTAGCCAGAAATTTGTTGTAGTAAATCTTATCTACTTTCACATTCATATTTACCTGACTCTTTTCGAAAAGTTCATTCAGATTCTCAGAAAAATTAGATTTCTTAGTTCTCTTCTTTGCTTTTGGTTTTCTGGTACCAAGGAAGCCCATAAATTCACCTAAATGAATCTGTGGACTTCTAATTTTCCAGTTTAACAGTATTTTCTCTGGATTAGTATAATAAAGGTTTAAGAAATTACTTACAGAACCTTCCATAGATACAACGCTTTTACCGCTTTGTAAACGGATGTTCTTAATGTATAGGTCATGATCGGTAAAATTGAGTGAA
Source organism: Pedobacter sp. GQ55 (assembly GCF_059758925.1). Classification (NCBI taxonomy): domain Bacteria; kingdom Pseudomonadati; phylum Bacteroidota; class Sphingobacteriia; order Sphingobacteriales; family Sphingobacteriaceae; genus Pedobacter; species Pedobacter sp. GQ55. The sequence continues at coordinate 551,311 of NZ_JCAXEI010000003.1, forward strand.
ATGGCTGTGTTTTTAAAATTCACCTTGCGGGGAACGTAGCTCACATCTGCATTCTGAATATCCACAACACCTTTAACAAAAGGTTTGGCCAGCATAAAATCTACAATATCTGCACGGTAAACCAGCTTTACATTTGCCGTGCCTTTACCGAATTTGAGCATCTCCTCTCCGATGATGTTGTTAAGCTTTGCAATATCAAATTGCGAGGTGAACAGTCCTGTGGCAATTGGTTTATCCAGGTTATTGATAAAGGCCGTGTCAATAGAAAATGGTATCTGTGCATAGCTTCCTTTAAAACTAAAGAGCTTAATGGCTGAGTTTTCGTCATTTATTCCTTTACCTTTAATATAGCTATTGGTAAAAAAACCGGTAAAATTGCAATCTTCAACTACCCCACCCGGCGTGGTTAGCACATTATCCTTTATGAGTGCCTTAACGTTGATAGCAGGATCCCCGCCAGGCCCCATATTACCAGCCAGGGTGCAATAAACATGTATAGGTTGCTTAAGGTCAAACATATTAAGCTTAGCGGTAATATTTGGAGCCAACAACGCGGAGGCATTGCGCCATAAAATATTTTTGGCTTCTATATTTATGGTAAAGTCTGTGTTTTCTTTAGAAATATCAAACTTAGCTCCTATTATAAATGGATCTTTTCCGATATTTAAGGTGTTAGGAGCTACCAGCACAATTCCGGAACCGTCGTTATAGGTAATTTTAAAAGGACCTTCCAAAAGTTTGTCCTTAATAAAACTACCTCTTCTGGTGTTAAATGCCAGGCTTTTGGCCAGTGCTTTAAGTTTAAGGTCGGCCTCCCAGCCACCAAGTAAAAGATAATCCATATTACCCTTTAAATCATAAATATCAAACTGAAAAAGTTTATGTCCTTTTTGATTGTCTACCACAAAACTAACATTGCTTAAAGTAAACTTTCCCAGTTCCGGACTTGAACTGTTGTCCTCTTTTGACTTCTTTGATTTATCTTTTTTTGGGAAAATAGCAGTATTACTATACCCATTACTGTCGGTAAACAGATAGATCGCTGCATCATTAATTCCTATTTTTTTTATTTCAATAGTTCCCTTAAGTAATGCTAAGGTATTTACAGATACTTCCAATTCTTTAGCATCTAAAAGCGTATGCTGATGGTTTTTCCATAAACTATCTTTCATTACTACATTGTTTAGTTTTATAGAAACCCCAGGAAATCCCCGTAAAAAGGTGGGCTCCATGCTTGCTATGGTAAGCGTGCCATTGAGGTTTTTATTTAGCTTTTGCGTTATGGTTTCCAGTAAACTTTTTTTATTTGAGTTTACGTATAAAGCAAGGGCCGAGAAAATTAAAAGTATCAACCCTATAAGGATACCTACTACTTTGAGTGTTATTTTAAACCAGCGTGGCATTTTTCTGTTTTATAGTCAAACGTTTACAATATAAAAATTGTTTTCGAGATAATGATTCTTGCTTTTTTAAACTGCAACCTATTGCATTAGGGCTGCCAGACTTGACCATTCTGGAAAAGACCAGAACTTGAAAAAATCTACAGGAAATTATTGAGTAATGCTTAAGAAATACTTGAGAAACACTTGAATGTTATGGGGATGTTTAAACAATGCTTAAGAGATGGTTGAAATATCCCCATATATATTTCAACCATCTCTCCACGATCTTCCAACCCAAGCATTTCTCGAGTGTTTTTTAAGGGTTATTCAAGTATTTTTGGTCGAGATTAGAGCAGGCTCCGTCCGACCAACGGAGAGATCTCTTGAATAAGCATAATGAAAGATATCTCCTAACGTCGAGGACGACGAATGAGGATAATGAACACTGCTTTTACAAATGCAGCATCCTGAATCGCTTTGGATGAAACCGTATTAGTACGCTAATTTATCAGCTTATAGAAGGTAACATTTTTAATAGAAGTCTTATTCTGTTAGGCAGTTTTCAGGCTCAGTGCATGAGTTGTTTGAACTCTGATTTCTTCCGTTAGCTGAGCATTTCCGTTTAGTGGCTGACCATAAGATGGGATCATACTTTTCAGTTTTTTCTGCCACTCTTCGGTTTTTATTTGATGAGCAAAGCAACGCTCCATTAAAGTAATCATAATAGAAACAGCTGTAGATGCGCCTGGGGATGCGCCAAGTAGTGCTGCAATTGATCCGTCAGCAGCAGTAACCACTTCAGTTCCAAACTCCAGTACACCGCCATGCTTTTCGTCCTTTTTAATTACCTGAACGCGCTGACCTGCAGTTTCAAGTTCCCAATCCTCCATTTTTGCAGTTGGCAGGTACTCTCTAAGTGCCGTCATGCGATCTTCCGGAGACTGGCGCACCTGGTCGATGAGATATTTGGTAAGTTGCAGGTTATCTAAACCTGCCGATATCATGGGTCTGATATTATTAATTTTTATTGAAAGAGGTAAATCAAGTAAAGAACCATGTTTCAAGAAACGTGTAGAGAAACCGGCATAGGGGCCAAATAACAAAGCTTTTTTACCATCAATCATTCTTGTATCAAGATGTGGAACCGACATTGGAGGAGCTCCAACTGATGCCTTTCCATAAACTTTTGCGTTATGACGTTCAATAACTTCTGGATTAACACATTTAAGCCATTGTCCACTTACAGGGAAACCACCAAACCCATCTCCTTCCGGAATTCCTGCTTTTTCAAGAAGCGGTAAAGAGCCCCCACCCGCACCTATAAATACAAATTTTGCTTTTACAACTCTTCTTTTACCGGTAGTTTCATTTTTAACCTTTACTTCCCATAAACCATCTTTTTGTTTTAGTTTACGAACTTCGTGGTCAAAATGCATGTTTACACTTTCCTTTTTTTGAAGGTAGTTAAACATCATTCTCGTTAAGGCACCAAAGTTTACATCGGTACCAAGCTCCATCTTTGTTCCGGCAACCTTCTCTGCCGAATCCCTGTCGTTCATTACTAAAGGCATCCATTCAGCAAGTTCTTTTGGATCCTCAGAAAAGGTCATCCCTTTAAAGAGGTCACTTTTCTGAAGGTTGTTATATCTTTCACGTAAAAACTCAACATTTTCTTTACCCCAAACAAAACTGATATGTGGTATGCTTTTGATAAAGGTTTCAGGAGCATCAACAATCTTATTTCTTACTAAAAAAGACCAAAATTGTTTAGATACTTCAAAAGATTCAGCAATTGAGACTGCTTTTTTTGTTTCTACAGTACCATCTGCAAGTTGCGGGGTGTAGTTTAATTCGCAAAAGGCCGAGTGTCCAGTTCCGGCATTATTCCATGCATCAGAACTTTCTGCAGCTGCCACGTCCAATCGCTCAAAAATTTCAATACTAAGATCTGGCTGCAATTCCTTAAGTAATACACCCAAAGTTGCGCTCATAATACCAGCGCCAATTAATACAACATCAACAGTACTATCTGATTTAGTTTTACCAGTCATTTTTGAAATTTTTTGCAAAAATACGATTCCTAATTAAATTTTCCTCCTAAACTCTAGTCTTGATTTTAATTATATTGCGTTTTATTTACATAACTGCTTGATTTTTTCAAGAAACCGGCTAAATCTTATTAAAACCATCACTATTCCTATTGCAAATACTTAGAAAGCTTAGGATATTTATTTTAAATAATACCAGAAATTTAACTGTTAGACACCTCAATAAGATGGCAAATGGGACAAGAGCAAGGTCAAACAACTTTTGATTACATCTGTTGATCAATTAGCGGGCGAATAAAATAAAAAGATATGAGCATTCAATCAGTTAATCCGGTTACTGGAAAAGTAATCAAAAGCTATAAAGAACATTCCTGGGAACAGATCGACAAAAAAATAGCGACCACACAGACTGCGTGGTTAAAATGGCAAAACACAAGTTTTGCTGAAAGAGCTTCTTTGTTAAAGAAAACATCTGCGTTGCTTATACAACGTAAGGAAAAACTGGCAGCTTTAATGGCCTTGGAAATGGGCAAACCGATTAGAGATGGTATAGCCGAAATTGAAAAATGTGCATCCGTTTGCGATTATTATGCAGATAATGGTGAGGTCTTTTTGAAAGATGAGTTAATTAAAACAGAGGCTGTTAAAAGTTATACAAGTTTCCGGCCTTTAGGAGTGGTATTCGCAATAATGCCCTGGAACTTTCCGTATTGGCAATTATTCAGGTTCCTGGCTCCTGCCTTAATGGCTGGTAATTGTGGTGTGTTAAAACATGCATCTAATGTTAGTGGCTGTGCATTAAGTATTGAACATATAATTAAAGATGCCGGATTCCCTGCAAATGTATTCCAGGTTTTGTTAATTAATAGTAAAGTTGTTAAACAGGTTATCGCACATCCGTACATCAAGGCGGTTACGTTAACAGGAAGTACAGAAGCAGGCATACAGGTTGCGCAACAAGCGGCTCAGCAACTAAAGAAAAGTGTACTGGAGCTTGGTGGTAGTGATCCGTATCTAATTTTAGAAGATGCAGATCTTGAACTGGCAGCCGATATCTGTGCGCAAAGCAGACTCATAAATAATGGCCAAAGCTGTATTGCTGCCAAAAGATTTATTGTAATAAAGAAAATTGAAAAGGAATTTGTAAGGCTGTTTAAAAATAAAATGGCAGCTAGAATAACAGGTGATCCTTTTGATGCTGAGACCAACCTGGGGCCAATGTCTAGATTAGATCTTAGGGATGATCTACATGAGCGAGTGAAAGAAAACATAAAGGCAGGTGCCAAATGTATTCTTGGAGGGCAAATCCCTGATTTTAAAGGCCGACATGCATTTTACACCCCAACAATTTTAACCGGTATAAAAAAAGGTATGCCTGCTTATGAAGAAGAAATTTTTGGTCCGGTAGCGCTAGTGATTTCAGCAAGGAATACGGATGAGGCGATAAAAATCGCAAATGACACCCCTTTTGGCTTAGGTGCTGCAGTATTTACGAAAGATGGCTCATTAGGCGAACAGATAGCAAAGACACAATTAAATGCCGGCTCTTGCTTTGTAAATTCATTAGTTAAGTCTGATCCCAGATTGCCTTTTGGTGGGATCAACCAATCCGGTTATGGTCGTGAACTGGGGGTGTTTGGTATCAGAGAGTTTGTGAACATTAAAACTGTTTACATTAAATAAGTGCTATCTTGGCTTTTATGGCAAGCCATATTTTATATTACTAAAGTTAAATTTGAATTACCTTAAGCAAATGCTATGAAAAACTTTGATTGGACCTCATTTACAATAAGAATTTTAGTGAGAGCGAGTCTAAGCGATATTTACAACGCCTGGACCAGAAGCGCTGAAATAGAAAAATGGTTTTTGAAAGAGGCCGTCTTCACCAACACTGATGGAAACAAAATAGGCAAAGATGATCCTTTACAGAAAGACAACTTTTACGAATGGCTCTGGTACTTATATGATGATAAGGCAACAGGTAAGATAACAGAAGCAAATGGTTCTGATTTTATCCAGTTTACCTTTGAGGGAGAATGCCTTGTTGATGTGAAGCTATCTGTTCAAAAGGACTATGTTTTAGTGGAGCTTACTCAAAAGAATATACCTACCGACGAAAATAGCATGCGGAATATTAGATTGGGATGCCATAATGGATGGTCATTTTATCTTGTTAATTTAAAATCTATTTATGAAGGAGGAATTGACTTAAGAGGTAAAGACCCTGACTTTAAGCCAATGCTTAATACCTAATCCCTTACTCAAATTATCATAAAAATCTCACATTGTGTATTTCTACATGAATATATGTAGTTAACTACGTACTTTAGAACATAAATTAAAAATGTATGAGTACCTCGATATCAATAGAACCCATTTACAACAACTACTGTGCACGAATAATTGACATTATTCTCCCAATTCAACAGATCGAATTTGGAGTGCCAATTACACTGGAAGGTCAGCCAGATCTTTTAGATATAGAAACGAATTACCACAAGGATGGTGGCGGATTTTGGGGCGCTTTAAATAATGAAGAACTAGTAGGCACAATAGCATTGATGAATGTTGGTCATCATACCGGGGTTATCAGAAAAATGTTTGTTAAAAAAGCTTACAGGGGAAAAGAACTCAACATTGCCCAAGGGTTGCTTGAATCACTTATTGATTACTGCACGCAGCACGATATAACTGATATATACCTTGGCACTGTAGACATACTGAAGGCTGCCTGCAGGTTTTACGAAAGAAATGGTTTTGTGAAGATCAATGTAGAAGCACTTCCATCCTACTTTCCAAGAATGATGGCTGACAACACGTTTTTTCACTTAGATTTGAGAAATTTAGCACTTAAATAAACCATTTGAAATATCAGCACATGAATGTAATTAATGAATCAGGTATTCTGGCTATATCAACAAGGCTACAGCGCTTAAGCGAGCAGTTTCGTAAGGATGGTTTTCTTCTATATAAGGCACACCATATAGATTTTGAACCCAAATGGTTTCCTGTTATCTATACGCTGCATTTTAAACCCGTGTTAAGTGTTGTTGAACTTGCTGCTGAAATTGGTTATACCCATCCCTCAACCATTAGCTTACTAAAAGAGCTGGAAAAGGAAAAGATCATACGTTCCAAAAAAGATAAACAGGATGAACGGAAAAGACTCATTTTACTAACTGAAAAAGGCAAAAAACTGCTTGAACAAATGAAACCTGTATGGGATATAATGGTTTTGGCTTTAACTGAAGTAACAAACACTACCAACAATATCATGAAAGCTATTGCCGAGGTCGAACAAAAACTGGAAGAGCAAAGTTTTTTGGAACGGGCAAAAAAAATATCACCACCTGCTAAATAGCTTTTAAGCTAGCTCTGGATTAGCTCTTTTAAAATACAAATGGGTTAATATCATTAACATACCTATCATTATGGATACATCTGCAATATTAAACACACCCGTTTGAAAGATTCCAAAATCTATATGCAAAAAGTCAGTAACTGATCCGTATAATAGTCTGTCGTATAGATTCCCTATACCACCACCAATTACAAAGCTAACACCAACAATTAGTAATTTATCCAATTCGGTTTTGCTCAAAATATAATAGATGCCAAAACCCAATACAAACAATGGTAATAAAGAAAGCAGCACAAACTTGATAGGTGCAGGCAGTGCCTCTCCTGAACTTAAAAAAGCACCCGAATTCTCAACCTTAGTTAACGTAAAATTGTTACTAATGATCTTTATGCTCTCATTATAATCTACATGCTTTCTTACAATACTTTTAGTAACCTGATCGCAACCAATGTTAAACAATACAAGTGATAGAACTAACACCCTTCTAAGAATCTTTCCTGTTATCATTTTCATGTGTTAAATACACGCTTAATATAGTTATATGTTGTGTATGATTAAAGGTAAATGATTTTTTTTACCTGTGTACTACCTTAAATCAGGTTGATAGGATTGTTCTGGTACAAAAAAAGGCATCCGCGTCCGGTTGCCTCCTTTTAATATATGATAGATTTAATTATTTTCTGTTTCCGAAATCACAAAACTGAACGTCTTTTTTAGGCCTGAAAATCATATAAAGCCCTACACCTATTAAAACCAATGCAGTCGTATATTGTGAAATATCAAAGAATACCAGATCCTTTAAAGTAAATACACCTCCAAGTATCACAAAAAATACCCAAACACCTGCTTTAAAGTTCTTCCTATAGCCTATTAATAATCCGAAAGCCAGGAAGAATGTATGCCAGCTCAACACCCAGAATGGAATATTAAGGCCGATGTTTCTTAATAAAAAGATGGCGCCAACTACAAGTAAAAAAATACCCATTCCGAAATGGCGATTTGATCTGGTTTTGTTATTTAAAGTTTCCATAGCTTTTTTTTCTTCAAAACTACTTGCAAAAACAACGCTCACCAATGCTGAAGGGCTGTATTACAGAAAACACTCGGTAAATAGCATTAAAAATTCGGTAAAATGTTTAAGGCTGTTCACTAAATGATCCTGACTTATTAAGCAATTGGAAATATTTATCCAGATTGGTACCTAAAGATTCTTCAAATGAAGCTTTTAAATCTTCTGGTTGGGGATGTTTATTCTTCCATTTATCAAAATAATGTTTAAAGGCGATATCCATTTTATCTCTTCCAACAGAATTTTCAAGGATATACAACCATAATGCAGTCTTTATGTAAGAAGTCATGCTGTAATCATCAGAAGAAGTAAATTTATCTGAAGGGGTTTCAATAGCCGATTTCATAGGGATGCTAGCCATTGCACCATAAGTGCGATCTAAAAATTCCTTTTCTGGTAAAGCTTTAACTTCTGCTGGGATAGCATCACCAAATATTGAATTGGCCCTGTATTTTTCAGCCTCATATCTGAACTGAAAATAAGTATTTAGGCCTTCATCTAACCAGGTATGTTGTCTTTCATTGCTACCAAGCATACTCATAAACCAATTATGACCAATCTCGTGCGCAATAACACCATCTAAGGATTCCTTTTTAGCATCAGGGCTTGTAATTAATGTAATGGTCGGGTATTCCATACCTCCGCTTGAATTATTTGCCGGCCCCTCAACTACCTGTACTACGGGGTACTCATACTCACCAACCCAGTTGCTGTATTTTCTTACAGCATCTTTTGTATAATCGATGCTATTACTCCATAACGTTTCTTTTTTATTGTGGTAGTAGTTAAAAGCATCAATTACTTTACCGGATGCTAGTTTAACTGTATCGTATTGTATTACGAAATCCTTGTCAGCAAACCAGGCGAAGTCCGGAACGCTGTCAATTTTATAGGTTAGCTTCTTGGTAGCACTTTTGTTTATAGGTTTGTAAACTACAGGATCTCCTGTTCTATTGGCAACGTTTTTTGCCCCAATGCTTTTATACAATGCAAGCTCATCTGTATTCTGCAATACTCCTGTTGCACCTACTACATAGTTAGATGGTACAGTTATATTTACTTTAAACGTGCCGTAGTCGCTGTAGAACTCTCCCATATCAAGATAAGGAAACTCGTGCCAGCCATTCTTATCAAACACGGCAGGCTTAGGATACCATTGGCAAACCATAAACTCGCCATCAGCAAAACCTGATCTGGAAAAATAAGAAGGTAGTTTTACTTTAAAATCAGTAGTTATTGTAACTGAATCACCAGATTTTAAGGGCGACTTTAACTTTAGCTTAATCACATCAATATATTGGGGATTAGGATGAGCCTCGGTTTCTGCCGTTTTTCCGTTTACTTTAAAATTCAAACCTTCAATGCTGCCATATGTGTATTTATCCAGTTTTTTAACGCGCGAAGTATCATTCTTTATCTGCTGGAACAATGCTGTAGATTCCTGTTTATAGGCATTTGGCCAAATATGGAACCAGATAAAGTCTAATTCTGATGGGGAATTGTTTTTATACACTATAGTTTCAAAGCCTTTTAAAGACTTATCTTGATCGTTAAGGGCAACATCAATATTATAATTCACATGCTGTTGCCAATATTTGTCTTGTGCGAATGTTGCAGATGCTAAGCATAACAATAAAATTATCAGGTATTTTCTCATCGGTATATAATCTCCTTTTTACTTAAGTTTTAAATATAGTACTCTGTTTTAATTTAGCAAGCACGCACACTCATATCAAAAGTTGCTCCAATTTATTCTATTCTGCCAACCAAACACAAATTCTATAAAACTTAAAGTGATAGGTTTTGTTCTAAATAGTAATTACCAATATATATAACGATATGAAAAATTATTTAACAATCGCCATTATAACAATAGTGGCATTATTTACTTCCTGCTCTCCTACTGCAGAAGTTGAAGTAGCACAAGCAAAACTAGCAACAACAGCTGATGCCAAAGACATAGGAATGGCAAAATTCTATCAATTAAAAGACGGGAAAATGAGAATGGATCTGGAACTTAATTTTCCGGCGAGGGCCGACAGTACTGTGGCTGTTCATTTTCATGAGCATGGGGATTGTGGGGACATGGGAAATAATACGCATGGACACTGGAACCCTACAAACGAGGCACATGGTAAATGGGGTTCTGCCGCATATCACTCTGGCGACATTGGAAATATTCAACTAGACAGCAAAGGACACGGTTCAATTTCAGTTACCACAGATAGGTGGAGCATTGAAGAAAATGACATCAAAAACATCATTGATAGAGGAATAATAGTTCACGGAGGTACTGATGACTATACTACCCAACCTACAGGAAATTCTGGACCTAGAGTGGGGTGTGGTGTAATTGTTAAACTATAATTTTAATAAGGTTCAATTGAGTAGGAACCAGTAACTGTACCTACTCAATTTCCAATTCATCCTACAGATTGATACAAATTAAATCACTAAAATTTTGCGCTAAATTCTTACAACCAAATGGGTTATGGATTGTTATAAGTATATATAAACTTATAAAACATGAAAAAATTATTGTTGCCCGGTGCAATAGGAATGGTTCTTCTATTTACCATTTTGTTAAATGCATGCAATAGTACGAAGATCATTTCATCATGGGCAGATCCTCAGGGGACAATAGAAAAATCTAATAAAGTGCTCGTAATTGGATTGATGGGTGCAAAAGACAGGAGTCTTAAAGAGAATGTGGAGAATGTGACAGTGCAAAATCTTAAGGCCCGTGGCATTAATGCAGGATCGGCATTGGCTGAGTATGGCCCAAAAGCCTTTGAAGGTCTGAGTGAATCTCAAGCGCTTAAGAAAATAAGAAATAAAGGGTATGATGGTACTTTTACTATTGCTTTGCTGGATAAAACAAAAGAAAAAAATTACAACCCTGGTTCGGTAAGCATCTGGCCCAGAACCTATCGTTTCTGGGGCTATTACCACACGATGTATGCGAGGGTTTATGAACCGGGATATTATACGGTAACCAATAAGTTTATACTTGAAGCGAATTTCTATAGCTTGAATACCGAGAAACTGATTTATTCCGTGCAGACCAAGTCATTGGATCCTTCCAGTCCCCAGGCCCTTGCTACAGACTTCAATAAAAGGTTGTTCGATGATATGAGTAGCAAAGGTGTAATTAAATAATAGGAGGATACAACATATGAGAACATTTCCAGTTAGATTCAGGAAAGCGAGCATGGAACTGGATGTCCTTGTAACTTCATCCGATAACTGCCTAAAATTTAAAGTAGAATTGGTTACAGGCGAACCAGACCCGATTGTACTGAGTCGGGCCAACGGAAAATGGACCATAGAGCATCCAGGATCAAGATGCTTTCCTCCTGAAGGATATGAAGACCTGGAAAAGGCTATTGATAACTATTTAGAGAAGAATCCATAAAAATTATCAACCTTTAGCTGCAAACTCATCCGTGTACATTTTAAGGTTCTTTTTTAAGATCCCCCTGGCCATGTGTATTCTTGTTTTTACTGTTCCGATCGGGACATGCAGCATTTCAGAGATTTCATGATACTTAAAGCCTTCAAAATACTTAATGAACGGGGTTAAATATTCAGGTTGAAGTTTCTTCATCGCATTATGAATATCTTCAAGCATAAATTTATTTTCCCCTGAATTCCCTGTAGCACTATTCTGTAATTGCGAGACAGGGATTTCTTCGTGCGTAGTAATGAATGACCTCGTCTTTACTCCTCTTCTATAGCTATTGATAAAAGTATTTTTCATGATGGTATACAACCATCCCCGGAAATTTGTGCCATCCCTGAATTTTCTGGAATAGCGCATCGCCTTTAATAAAGTATCCTGAACCAGATCATTGGCGTCCTCATAGTCTTGGGTAAACTTAAAGGCAAAAGTTTCTAGAGCGCTTTGATTTAGACTAAGTTGGTGGTTGAAATCAGTAGTGTTCATAGCGAGGAGGTTTAGGAGTGACTACTTTTTAATTCATTTTGTTCGACATTTCAATGGCATTGTTATCTGTCAAAAGACGTACCAAAATACATATAACGTTTTGATAACCTATGAAGAAAAAATCCCTATTCCTGATCCAGATATTCCATTCCCAAAGGGGTTATAGAAGCTGAATGCTGTACGCTATGTCTGTTGATTGTTATAAAACCCAACTCTTCAAGTTCTTCATACTGTTCTTCCATTCCGCCCAGTACTGAAGAACTTACTTGTTGGTCAATAATCTCTAATAATGATTTTATCTCCTCTTTTTCCATGGTATTAATACTTTAGTAGATTTCTTTAAACGTCTACTTAAAGTTAATAAAAACCATTTGTTTTTTAACTATGAAAGATTATTGCTTTTATAATGAATATCAGATAGGTTTCTTAAAGTTTCTGCAGCTGCTTCCGGTGTAATATCACGCTGAGGATTACCAAGCATTTCATATCCAACCATAAATTTTTTGATTGTTGCAGATCTTAAAAGTGGTGGATAAAAGTGCATATGCCAATGCCATTCAGCATGATCGCCATCGTTTACCGGCATTTGATGCATACCAGCCGAGTAAGGAAATGAAACCTGGAAAAGGTTGTCGTATCTTACGGTTATATTTTTCAGTGCTGCTGCAAGGTCTCCTTGTTCTTGCTCTGTAAACTCCAGCACGCTTCTTACATGTCTTTTGCTTATAATCATGGTTTCATAAGGCCATACCGCCCAAAAAGGTACCAGTACTACAAAACTATCGTTTTCAAATACTATTCTCTTTTGCTCTTTAAGCTCTACTTTAAGATAGTCTGTAAGTAAACTTCTGCCGTTTACCTGGAAATATTTCTTCTGATTTATTGTTTCTTTATGGATCTCAAGGGGGAGGCTGTTCTGTGCCCAAATCTGGCCATGAGGATGAGGATTACTGCATCCCATTAATTCACCTTTGTTCTCGAATATCTGAATATGCTTAATTGAAGGGTTATTACTTAAAGTCTTAAACTCTTCTGCCCATAACTTAATAATCCCTTTAATTGCTATCAGATCAAGTTCTGCCAATGTAAGATCGTGTCGTGGGGAAAAAGCAATAACTCTACAAATTCCTGACTGACTTTCTGCTTTCAGTAAACCGTCTATAGCTATTTCTCCTACTGGAGTATCCGGCAACAATGCTGAATAATCGTTTGTAAAAGCAAAATTGGTAGTGTAATCCGGATTTCTGCTTCCGTCTGCTCTTTCGTTACCTGCACATAGGTAACAAGTAGGATCATGCTGAGGTCGGTTGTCGGCAGGCAGTGATTCTAACTTTCCCTGCCATGGCCGTTTAGTTCTGTGCGGAGATACTAAAACCCACTCTCCTGTTAAAATATTCTGCCGCGTGTGCGGATGTTCATTCAAATCAAAATTGGTATCCATCTTGCGTTATCAGTTATTCTATTTTACTTCTTCGATCTTTAATATTACACTCGCTCTTGAAGAGTTCACATCAGGGTTAAATCCTACTTTCATCAAGAAATCTCCTGTGTATGATTTGCCGCCTTTTATAGTAGAAGTAGTGCCCGGATAAAGATTTATCTCTTCAATCTTGTATTTCCTGGCAGCATCCAATCCCTTTAATAAAATCGGCAGGCTACTGTTTACTCCATATCTGTAGTTTACAAGATAGTTAAATATCACTCCTGAGGATTTGTTTTCATCCATGTATAACATAGAAGCCACGCTAGATTCTTTTGGGTTTGATAAACGATATTGATTACCCTGCCAGATGATAGACTTTATTTCGTTATAAGTTTTAATTGCATCCTGACAGTATTTAAGGTCATTCTCTTTTAAATGACTAACCACAATGTCGAACCCTAATTTACCCATCATGGCCACATCAGTACGGAACTTAATTGGTTGTTTACCCCAATCGGTTACATGGTTAGAGCTTGCTATTGCAGGGTAGAAATAAGAATATTCCCACTGCATAAAAATACGTTCAAGCGGATCTGTATTGTCACTAGGCCAAAACTCTGTAAAATATTGCAATGCAGCATAATCTACCCTGCCGCCACCGCCAGAGCAAAGCATCATTGGAACTTTAGGATATTTAGCTCTTATTCTCTCCAATACTTTATATAATCCACGTACATATTCAATGTAAAAGTGCGACTGATTTTTAAGGGTAGCAGAGTGTGCATTATAGATGACCGCATTACAATCCCATTTAATGTAGGCTAAATCCGGATTTTTAGTGAATAGATCATCAACTACACCATATACAAAGTCTTGAACTTTAGGATTAGTTAAGTCAAGCACCAATTGGTTTCTAAAATAATACTCATCTCTCTTAGGTTGCTTAATTACCCAATCAGGGTGCTTTTCATACAATTGACTTTTAGGATTCACCATTTCAGGTTCTATCCAGATACCAAATTTCACACTATTATTCTGAGCTTCCTTAACTAACGACGAGATTCCGTTAGGTAACTTCTCTTTGTTTTCTTCCCAGTCACCTAAACCTGCAACGTCACCATTACGAGGGTATTTATTTGCAAACCATCCATCATCTAATAAAAATAAGTCAACACCTAGTTTCTTAGTATCCTTTAAAAGTCCTGCAAGTTTGCTTTCATTGAAATCAAAATAGGTTGCCTCCCAGTTGTTAAGCAAGGTTAATCTGGTACCCTTACCATCCAGAAGTTTGTAGTTTCTTGCCCAGCTTTGAAGATTTCTGCTCGCTACCCCCTTACCTTGCGTAGATAAGGTATACAGGAATACAGGAGTAACAAATTCTTCATTTGGTTTAAGTGTATACGGAGAAGCGTAATTGTTTATACCTGATATAATACGTAAGTTATCCTGATAATCCACTTCCAGATCTGTACGGAAGTTGCCGCTATATTCTAAAGCACCAAATAGTACAGTACCTTCATCCTCAGTTGCCGGCTTATTTAGAGATACCATAAATACAGATGGCTGAAAAAGATTAGCTCTTGTACCCAATTTAGTATCAAGCGTCTTTATGCCATGGGTAAGTTTTGATTCTTCCGACTGCATCTCTTTTGCCCAGTCGCCATGGTATTGGTTCAAATAATAACCTGCACTTTTTATGTGAAGATTAGCTGAGGCATATTTATGAAGTGTTACATTACCTTTTTCATTGTGTTTAATGGAAGACCATTGCTCTACAACATCTTCTTTATAGTATGTTTTATAATAAAGCGTAACTGTAAAATTATAAACCGGATCTTTCAAAACTA
This sequence comes from Pedobacter sp. GQ55, assembly GCF_059758925.1. NCBI lineage: Bacteria > Pseudomonadati > Bacteroidota > Sphingobacteriia > Sphingobacteriales > Sphingobacteriaceae > Pedobacter > Pedobacter sp. GQ55. Next base: position 566,387 of record NZ_JCAXEI010000003.1, read on the forward strand.
TACTTAATAATGAAACATCATCATTAATCTTCTTTAAATCATGACTAACATACTTTAAATCCAATGAGTTATTGCCATCTGCATGTGTTACTGTTATTGCAGGCTCTAATAAATTCCGTGAGCCCGAAGCAGTGTAGGCTGAGTTTAGCATTCCTGTATAATCCGGAGTTTGCTTAAATACACCAGACACCTCACCGTATTCACTGCTATTCGATAATTTTTTTCCAAAATAAACTGTTCCCAGATCTTTATTCGTATCTGCCTGTAATATCAAAGCATTATTTTGCGTTTCTATTGGTATAATGGTTTGTGCGGCTAGCTTGCCCAGATTTAACATTATACTTGCAGAAAGCATAGCAAATGACGCATAGGCTGGAATTGAGTGTGTCTTAAATCTCATGTTAAAAAATATATTTGGTATTACGTTGTATAATTAAAATTTTGTTTAACCATGTCTAAATGAAGCCTTGCTCCCAGGTGCTCTGCATCAAGTTCCAGGGCTTTTAATAGCGCATCTATGGCATTTTCAAATTTTGCAAGGCCAAGATAGCCTAAACCTTGGAGAAAATAGCAATGAACTTTATTTCTAACGTTAAGGTCATCTTCAAATATTAATAAGTTTGGTAACGATACAGCAAAGTAATCAATCTTAACTTGATCATTAATGTGCTGATTCCCATAGCTTATTAGTTTATTGAATATCTGTTCAGCCTGCGCTGCATTTCCAAGTTTCTTCCAGGCCAGTCCCTGATAAAATATTTTGTCAGGTTGCTGGTCGTTGTAAAACATAGCCGCGGATGGTTCGTCAAGTCCCTTTGTTGCGATGTTAAAATACTTCCTTGAGTTCTCTTCGTCATTTAATCCTTCATACGCACAACCCAGCCAATAGAATATATCATTCTCCTGTGCTCCATATAACTTTCCTTCACCCAGATTATGCGGATAAGTTTGTGCATCATTAAGCAATGAGATGGCCTCTTGATACGATTGGTTCTGTATTTTTTCTTTGGCAAGCTCAATAAGACTACATACATATTGGCCTGAAGCCTTACCTTCTCCACCTTCCCAAGGGTGGAATTTACGTTGCATCAGCAATTGAAGTGCTTTCTTGTTCTCGCCAAGGAAATTATAAATTGATATCAAATCAAGGTATACGTCATCTCTTTGTAATGCGGTATCCAAATTCCTTTTCAGAAAGCTTAAACGTTCATTAGGGCTTCTGTTTAATCTTTTATAGAGTTGATGTAGCTCCATGCATAAACGATCATCCTGAGGGTCTAATTTAAAAGCCTTTTCAAAATAACCTAAAGCCTTATCCTGATCATTTTGTTTGTTAAAATAGGCAATGCCCAGATTTCTTAATACAGTTGGAAAATTACCATTTAGTTGCGCAGATGCCTCCCAGTAAGCAATTGCTTCGGGATACTGGCGTTTGTCATAAAACAAATTTCCAAGATAGTATGGTGCTTTTGAGTCATCCGGATTTAACTGCATGGCAGCTCGTAGAATTTTTATTTCCTGTAGCCGATTAGGAAAACACAAGTAAGAATCTGCTTCAGCGGCCGTTTGAAAATAATTACTTGCAAGCTCAGTCTGAGCCAGTTTGTGGTGAAAATATCCCAGGTAATAATAAACTAATGGATTTGTCTCTTTTCCTTTGATGGCATATGTAAGTAAATCAATTGCTTCGGAGAATAGATCAGATTCTGCATAATCTATAGCATATTCAATAAAGTTCTGTTCATATCCCCTGGCTAGTGTAACTAGCTCCTTCAAATATTTTTCTTCATTTAACGCATCGTTCAATGATCTGTAAACACATACTTTCTCAAACAATGCGCCTAAATTAAATACGTCTTTTTCCAGAGCCAGATCCGTGGTGCGAATTGATTGATCTGCCTGACGCAGCTTTCTGTAAGCCGCAGATTTTACAACATAAGCTTTACTATTATTGGCGTTGTTATCTATCGAGTGATTAATGTGGTCTAAAGAAAGTTCGTAATCTCCATTACTCATATCAATCTGTGCTACAGATAAATAGCCACTATCTTTGTAAGCTTTATTCCAGGTAGATTTGTAGAACACTTTATATGCCTCTTCCTGTTTGTCCTGGAATTTAAGAGATAAGCCCAGGTTATAATACGCCTCACAATCATAAGGATTGGGATTTCTTTGGATACTGGTTTCTATGGATTTGCGGAAATAAGGTTCACTTTTTTCAAATTGCCCTCTTCTTAAATACCAAAGGCCTAATGCATTGTTATTTCTTATATCTCCATGCTCTCTTTCTAAGGCCTTTTCATAGTATGGCACCGGACTATAAGTGGCGTGCCTATACTGTTCCAGATGTTGTCCTGTTAAAAATAATTGTTCATTGCTTTTAATCTCTTCTGGAGACAAAGCAGGTTTTGCCGGTTCCGGAATATCATTAATTCTATTCTTTAAAGGCTCATATCGCAATAGCTCGCGCCCATTAGTATTATTAATAACAAGCAATAATTCATTCTCATTAAAATCTGCTCCTACCGCTAGTTCTTTAACATATACCTCTTTAGGTGTAATACTTGCAAGCTCCTCAAAATAAGTCTTATTGCCATTGGTCAGCTTTATCAACAAGTTGTTTTGTACAGATGTTACATAAATTTTAAGTTCAACTTTTCCACCTATTTTATTAATAGCCAGCAGAATATCTTTACTCGCATTCTTAACTACGCCCAATGATCGGTAAGGCATAAAATATTGTGTGAAAGACTTTTCCTCATTTGGCATCAGCCAGGTAAAATCAGGTTGATTATCAGTAAACATACCTGTCATTAACTCAATATAAGGGCCGTCTTCATCTGTTAGGTTTCTATCCCAGGCCACACCGAAGTCGCTATACCCCCAGGTCCATTGTTTTTTACCAGGCGAAACATGATGATTTGCAACATGAAGTAAACCTGCTTCGGTATCGTGCTCATATCCTCCTACAAAATCATAATCAGAATTGATGGCCATATAAGAGGTTGGAACTGGAATATTCTTATACATTGATATATCAGTTCCTGGTGAGTAATCAACTTTGTAATAGGTTCCAGTTGCAATTGGAAAGGTAGAAACATCTCGTTTTCCATGATCAAAAACGGCATTTACATCAGGTGGAAAAACAGATTGGTAATGATCATTTACCTTTACAGCCGGATTTGCCCACCATAAAAAGGTTTGTGGTAGCTCTGATCTGTTTAACAGCTTAGCTTTAATTTCAATATATGCTTTATCCGGGTAAAGGGTAAAACCAGCCATTCCCTTGGTATGAAACATCTGCTCAACCTCATTAACCCAAATAGTTTTACTGCCATCACTATTTTCTTCGAGCTTATAATCAATAGCATTAAAGGTGGTTGGTCTGTGATGCTGAGGCCAGTTAAACTCTATACCTCCCGAAATCCAAGGACCTGTTAAACCCACTAATGCAGGTTTAATTACCTGATTATAGTAAATAAAATGCCTTTCCTTTATTTTGTCGTATGCCATCTGAATGCGTCCACCCAATTCAGGCAGAATCATCATTTTGATGTAGTCATTTTCCAGAAATAGCCCTGTATATTGTTTGTCGATCTTCTCGTCAAGTATCTTCTCTACAACAGGATTAGGATAAACAACGCCGCTGCTTCCCTGATAAATTCTCTTTTCAAAGAACATAGGGTTTTTATTGGGCTTACCGATGCCATAGGTGGGTATGGTAACCTGCTCTTCCCAGACGTTTACGCTCATGCTTTTCATTATAATAATATTTTAAATGCTTTAGTTTTACTTGGGGTGTTTAGGCGCTCGTTAGTGTCTTACAAAATTATCTTCAAGCTCTTCCAGTGTTTGTCCTTTTGTTTCTTTAACCCTGCTTTTAATAAACAGGAAGCCTAAAAAGCAGATGCCTGCGTATAGATAAAATGGCCCAAAAGTGCCTAGCTTTTTGGCAAGGATAGGAAAAGTGAAAACGAGGATGAAATATGCACCCCATAAAGATATGATGGCTACAGACGATGCTGCTCCGCGTATTTTATTGGGGAAAATCTCAGATATCAGCACCCATGTTACCGGGGCCAGCGAAATGGCATACATGCTAATGGCAAGAAGTACAAAAATGGAGACCAGACCCGCAGGAAATTGGTTCTGCAGCAGGAATGCCAGTACAATGTATACTATTGATAATCCGAGGGAGCCGATGAGCATAAGTGGTTTTCTACCCAGCTTATCTACCTGCCACATGGCCAATAGCGTAAAAATTAGGTTTACTGCTCCTATTGCTACTGTTTCGAACAGCTGCCTGTCCAGGTTTGCACCAACAGATTCAAATATCGTAGAGGTATAATTGAACACTACATTGATGCCGCATAGCTGTTGAAAAACAGCCAGTATAATACCAACTATTACTGCAGGGCGTACGCTCTTTTCAAACACTGCCTTGTAAGATTGTTTCTTAATCCCGACAAGTGATTTCTCTATATCGGCGAATGTTGAATTTACAAATGATTCGGAACCAAGTTTGAGTAATACCTCTTTTGCTTTTGCCTGCTGGCCTGCTTTTACAAGCCATCTTGGGCTTTCTGGCAGCCATAAGACTCCTATTAAAAATATAACTGAAGGAACTACTCCTAAACCAAACATCCAGCGCCAGGCGTCGGGTCCTGCATCGGCCAGGAAGTAATTTACAAGATTAGTGATCAGAATTCCTATTACTACGGTTAACTGGTTAATGGCTACATTTCGGCCCCTTACCTTAGCTGGCGAAATTTCTGCTATATACATCGGGCATAACATAGACGCCATACCCACTCCTATTCCGGCCATAAACCGCATCACAACAAATAGTGTTAAAGTCGATGAAAAGGCGATGCCAATTGATGAGAGTGCAAAAATAAGTGCGGCTATCATGAGCCCCGGCTTGCGTCCATAACGATCAGCAATGTTTCCTGCAACCAGGCATCCGGCAATACATCCTAATGCCAGCGATCCGGTTAAAAAGCCCTCCCACCATGCGTCCAGCATAAATTGAGTTCTTAAAAAAGGTAAAGCACCTGATATTACAGCAAAGTCGAAACCAAACAGATAACCGCCTAAGGCAGAAATGAAGGATATACCGATGATGTACTTATGATTAAAACTTATTTTCTCTATGCTCATTTAGGTTAATTATCTGGTAGGTTAAAATTGCTGGTTTTATTCTCTTTGTCAAATAGATTATTATTTCTTAAAGATGGACTTTTCTATCATTATTGCAGCACCTCCCCCCGAAGAAAGTTTAAGGTCTATCTTAGTGTTGCTGTTTACACTAATTGTTTTAAGATCATAGTGGGTTGCATTCACATCTGCATCCTCAGCATCAGTATAAATTTGGGCGGTATAATTTACTCCGGGCTTTAAAAAACTGAAGTCTAATTTAAGATTCCTTGCGGTCCAGTTGGTCATTGCACCAACATACCAGTTGTCTCCTTTTCTTTTAGCCATCACTGCATATTCAGCTAGTTTAGCATCTATTACTTTGGTTTCATCTGCTACAGTTGGTACAGCCGAAAGGTATTTCATAATGTCAGGAGCTTTTTCATATTCAGTTGGGGAGTCGGCGAGCATACCTAACGGCTGATCATAGATCACATACATGGCAAGTTCATGGCAGCGTGTTCCCTGCCCTGATGGCAGTCCTGGGTCAATGGGCTTAAATGCTGCCTTAGTTTTGTTACGCATTGCACCTGGAGTATAATCAAATGGGCCGGCAAGCATCCTTACAAAAGGAATAATCAGATGATGATCAGGATTGATGGTATAATCCCACTTATCAGACTCAGCTCCTCTTACGGCTTCATAATTTACAATATTCGGATAGGTCTTCTCTAAACCCGTCGGCTTGCTACAGCCATGAAAATCTATCATAAGTTTTCGTTTTGCTGCCTCTTTAGCAATGAGTTCCAGCCATTGAATAGCCTCCTGATCATCGCGATCAAAGAAATCGACTTTGATTCCCGCGGCGCCTATAGAACTCAGGAAATCCAGATTTTTATTGAGATCTTTTAATAATGTTGAAGCAACACACCATAAAAATATGCCGACTTTTTTTTCCCTGGCTCTTTTTATTACACCTTGAACATCTAATTTAGGATTAACCTTTGTAAGGTCATAGTTATTAGACCATCCTGCATCTATCATCATGTATTCCAGTTTATTTGCAGCGGCAAAGTCAACGTAATAGTTGTATAAATCCGTATTCCTGTTTGCCATCCCCGATGGAATACTTGCCCCGGGTAGCATGGCATCATGCCACCATTCCCATGCGGCTTTTCCTGGTTTAATCCATCTGGTATCTTTAATTTCTGATGGACGCGCAAGCCGGGTTATCAAATGATTATCCAGCAAATCTTTATCATTGTCGGTTGCGATAATCACCCGCCATGGAAAGGCCCTGTTTCCATCAGTTCTGGCTAAAAAATCGCCCCTTTCTTTTACTACAGAAACAAAATCACCCCAGCTCCCCATTACGGCCTTGGTTGGGTATCTTGCCCAATCACCAATACACTGTGCGCCTTGTTTCTGGATATACATGCCCGGATAGCCAAATAAATCAGACTCTGCAATAACTACTTTTATTCCGGTACTTTTATCATCAAAAAGTGCAGGAGTTGTAGCGCGTTTGCCACCCGATATTTCTGCAATCGATGAGTATCTAATATACTGGCCTTCCCAACTGGTATAATTGTCTGTTTCCTGCAGTATAGCTGCTGGTTTTCCATTGATGTTAAATGTAGCCTTTTCCGCAACTACCTGTATCGAATCCTTAAAGCTGGTCACAAAACGATAAGCAATACCTTCGTTATAAGCCCTAAAAATTAAGGAGTATCCCTGATCAGGCATTTCAATAGATAACTCATTGAAATCTTTGCCTCTTAAAGTTCTTGTCTTTTTCACTTGTGCAGCTTTACCTAATACTTTGTTTTGAAGCGTCATCGCTATGGCTGAAGGAAGAATAACTATTTTGTTTTTAAAAGATACGGAATAAGTGATGCTATCACCGATGTTTACTTTTACCTTAAGTGTATTATCGGGAGCGCTTAACTGGTAGATTTTATCTTTGGCAATGAGTTCTGCTGATAGGCAAAAAATGAAGAGGAAGATTACCAGAACTGGATTTGGTTTCATATGTAGCTAAGTTTCGATACTGAATTTATAGGTGATACTTTCCTGATACAAATGATCAGGCTCAAGTATTGTTGAAGGAAAGTTTGAGTGATTTGGGCTGTCGGGATAATATTGACATTCTAAACAGAGGCCATCCAACGGTTTATATGGCTTCCCTGAGTGTCCATTGTACTGGCTTTCCAGGTAATCGCCGGTATAAAGCATAAGCCCTGGGTAGCTGGTGAATATTTCTAATATGCGTCCTGAATCCGGATCTGTCAGCGTAGCAGCAGCGTTTTGGTCATTTAATACGTAACAAGTATTTATCTCTTTTAGATTGTTTATTTGAGTTGTTCTTGTTCTTAAGATTCTGCCTGTAGGAATATGATCTGTTCCAGCTTCTACCACACTTTCGGCATTGATTGTAAGCCGGTGCTTGAGAGAATTACTTCGGTCATCAGCGGATAAATTAAAGTAACAATGATTCGTAATATTGACCACTGTTTTCTTATCAGTCACCGCGGTATAAGTAATTAAAAGTGAATTGTCTGGAGTCCACTGATAACAGACTTCCAACGTAAGATTACCTGGATACCCTCCTTCTCCATCCTCACTTAATATTCTGAATATTAATAGGTCATAATCTATAATACAATCAAATACTTTACTATTGAATCCTGTTGATGCACTGTGATTTGAATTGCCGTTATCATTTGCTTCAAGCTCATAGTCGATGCCATCCAGATTAAAGCTTGCTTTTGCAATTCTGTTTGCAAATCGACCTACAGTTGAACCCAGATAACAAGTGTCGTCCAGATAACCTTGCAGCTCCGGAAATCCAAGAGTAACATTACCTAACCTATTATTTCTATCTGGTACTACAATTGACACAACTGTAGCACCATAGTTTGTTAGTTCTACAAAGGCACCGGTCTCATTCTCTATTCTAAAGAGATAGATGTCTTTGTTTTTATAGCTGCCCCAGGATTTCCGTGATATGCTGCTGCTCATTATCCCTAATTGTTTGAGTAGCCAGGGTTTTGGTCTGATTCAGCTATGTCGTCATTCTGTTTTATTTCCTGCAATGGAATTGGATAGCGATTATGATATTCCTGAATACTTCCTGACTCTTTAGTCCATTTATTTCTTTGTTTTGCAAGTTCAACCAATTTACCTGTTCTAATCAGGTCCATTCTTCTCCATCCTTCAAAACATAGCTCACGCATTCTTTCGTCCATGATATTAGTGCTGAAGTCTTGTTGAGACATGCCTGCATTCCATCTTTTATCTGAAGGTAAATTACCTCCCCATGCCCTTGTTCTGATGGTACTGTTAATTAGATCTACAGCTTGTGAGGTGGCACCAGTTTCATTTAATGTTTCAGCATAGCACAACAGAATGTCTGCATAACGAAGGTAAAAGATGTTCTTTCCTGATAACCAGAAGCTAAGCTTGCCTTCGGTTCTAGGATCTTCGAATTTCTTAACGTGAGGATCAAGTTCGTCGCCACCAAACGCTGGATTTAACGTTGGAACCTTACCTTTGTAGGTAAAATCATAACGAATACTTTCGCCCTTTCTAACATCCCCATCTTCCCATACACCACCATCTGATGTATTCTGATAACAGTACTTAGTAGGTACCATTAAATCATAACCCCCAAAATAGCAATACTGGTCAACTTCAGCTAATGAGCGCGATCCCATTTGCCACTGTGTTTGGTTATTGTCGGGATAAACATTGTTAAACTTAAATTCGTAAATAGATTCAGTTGTATTTTGTTTCGTTGGGTCCCATAGATCTGCATATTTAGGTACCAGACTGTAACCGCCGTTTTCTACTACCTGTTTAAACATATCTCTGGCTTTTGCATAATCTTTGGCACCAGAAGCTTCTGGTGCATAGAGGTATACTTTTCCAAGCAAAGCCTGGGCAGCGCCCTTAGTTGCTCTTCTTTTGTCAGTTTGACTTACCGGTAAATACTTAACTGCATTCTCCAGATCTGTAATAATGAAGCTGTAAACCATATTTAAAGGTTGGCGTTTGGTACCATACTCCTTGAATTTGGCCTGGTCGATAATAGGAATTTCACCCCAATATTGAGTCATTTCAAACGTAAGTGCAGCTCTGATGAAACTCGCCTCACCAAGGATAATGTTCTTACGTTCAGACTCCTCAGCATTCAAGCCCAAAGCGTATACCACTTTCGCAGCTGCCGAGATAACTGGCCATCTGCTATTCCATTGCTCTGCAAGCGCTGTGTTGCTGGCACTAAGGAAGCCATTATATCTGTCGATACCTGCCTGACGATCGTCTGTCCGAACCTGATATGCACCTTGTTGTGCTTCATCTGTTCCCATAGTAAAGATAAAACCACCTCTGTCTTTTTTAGTGTTACGCCAGCTGGTATATAGGCCTAAAACCAATGGCTCTATATTATCCAGACTTTTAAAAACCTCTTCTTCTGTTAAAGCCGTTTGCGGGTCCTCTGTGATGAATTTCTTGCAGGAACCACTAGTTAGCACTATCATAAATGCCAATACTATTAAACTATATTTCTTTTTCATCTTAGTAATATTAAAATCCAACATTTATACCGGCAACAAACATTTTTGATGTTGGGTATCCATCTCCACCTTCAGGATCGTATCCTTTGTACTTTGTAATCGTAAAAAGGTTTCTACCTGTTACATACACTCTCAGATTGCTCATTTTTGCTTTCTTAACAAATCCTCCAGTGAAGTTATACGATAACGAAAGTGCCGCCATCCTTAAAAAAGAGGTATTTTGAACCGCGTAATCAGTTTCTCCAACACCATAACGTCCACTGCCGGTGTAGGCTCTTGGAATGTTGGAATTGGTGTTTTCCGGTGTCCAGCGATCCAGCACATCCGTAATTCCAGCATACTCTCCTGAACCATTCAACAAACCTTCGTATAAACCGCTAATCGCTTTACCTCCGTAGTTATAGTTAAATACTGCATTTAGCGACAGGTTTTTGTAAGCAAAATTTGTAGAGAAACCACCATAAAATTTAGGGTCCTTTTTGCCAACCACAATTCTATCGGCATCGTCTATCTTATTATCCCCATTAACATCAACCGGAATAATGTCGCCCGGATGAATCGTACGACCTCCGTAATCAATATCTTTAATGCGCTCAAGATCTGATTGTTGAGCTATCTTTTCGAACTTGTAGGTATAGATGGAGTTTAGCGACTGATTTAAAAACAAGTTTCCTTCCCTCTGTATATCTACTCCTGTAAATCCTCCATAATTATAGATCGCGTCAACACTTCCATATAACTTTGTGATCTTATTTTTATAAGACGACAGGTTTACCCCAAAATCCCATTTGAAATCATCCTGATCAATAATCTTGGCATTAACGTTAAATTCAATTCCTTTGTTTAACAATGAGCCAACATTATCGATGGTATTTTTAAAACCTGAAGTGGTAGATAAAGTTCTCTCCATTAACAAGTCATCATTATGAATAATGAAATAGTCGGCACTAAATGTCAATCTATTATTTAATACAGTTACGTCCAGACCTAAGTTCAGCTGCTTTTGCTTTTCCCATACCAGGTTTGGATTCCCTAAACGGCCATCTGAAACGTAGGTTACAGAGTTGTCTGAGAAAACAGGTCTGTATAGCGAGCGATACGCGAAATTAGGGATGTTCTGATTACCCGCAATACCGTATCCTGCGCGTAATTTTAGTGCATCAACATTTATACCCTCAAAGAAACTCTCTTTAGAGATATCCCAAGCCAAGGCAAGTGAGGGGAATAAGCCCCATTTATTGCCATTGCCAAATCTCGAGGAACCATCATACCTGCCAGTTAAGGTTGCAAAATATTTATTATCGTAGTTGTAATTAAATCTTGCTACGTAGCTGATCAGGGAATTGGTTACGAAATCCGAACCTAATTGAAATTGTTCTTTTAGGTAGGCGCCTCCAAGATACTTGTAAGAGAAATCATCGGTAGCAAAGCCCGAAGCGTCGATCTGATTGTAATTGTAGTTGTTCTGAGATAAACCAAAACTCACTAAGCCAGAGAAATTATGTTTTCCGTAAGATTTGTCGTAAGACACAGAATTATCCCACTGCCAGTTCATCCAGCTTTCTTTCTTTTGTGTTGCCCTTCCATTATAGGAGTTGCGAAGCGATTGCCCAAGGTCTTTAGGAATATAATTAAAGTAATCTTGGGATCTTACGTCGAATGATACGCCTGTACGAATATTTAAGCCGGGAATTGGTGTCGCTACTGCATAATTTGAAGTAAGCAAGCGGTTTTGTTTTCCTTTACCATCTATAGTTAAGCTTCTTATCGGGTTATAAAGGTCTGTACTCTGAATTCCTTTCCAGCTTAAATAGGTTATTTTATCGTCAATAGGCAACAGAGGATTCGCATTAGCGGCTATGCCGAATACCCCACCATCTATGTATGACTCTTCAGTTCTCGAAAAACCAGTATTAGTTCCAATTTTAAACCATGGTTTAATTTTCTGATCGAGGTTGATCTGTCCACCATATCGTTTGTAATCTGAAGTTTTTAATAATCCGCCCTGATCCGTATAGTTAAAGCTCACATACATGGAACCATCTTCACCTCCCTTTGAAAACGTAGCGGTATGATTTTGCTGTACTCCTTTTTTAGTGATCTGATCCAACCAGTTATAAGATTCGCCTCTATTGTAAACGGCCAGCTCATCAGCACCAAACGCAATGGAGTTCGGCCCAAGTAGCGTATTGATGTATGCTTGCCTATTTGCAGTAGGATTTTCATCCATGTATTTGTTGGCGTAGGCATCTAACCTTAGGTCAACTATTTGTTGTGCATTTAAATAAGATAAGTTTCTTGTAAATGATTGTACGCCAACCCAGGCGCTATATTCAATTTTCCCTTCTCCACTCTTTCCTTTTTTGGTGGTGATCAAAATCACCCCATTGGCACCCCTTGATCCATACAAAGCCGTTGCCGACGCATCTTTTAACACATCAATACTAGCAATGTCATCAGGATTTATGGTGTTGAACGCTTGTTCTATTACCAAGCCATCTACTACGTAAATAGGGTCTGCACCAAATTTAATAGAGTTATTCCCTCTTACTTTTATAGATACACCACCTCCGGGTCTGGGGTCATTACTCTGTACCAGTACACCGGCAATACGGCCTTGCATAGCCTGGTTAACATTGGTTACAGGTAATTCACTAATGGTTTTGTCTGTTATGCCTGCAACCGATCCGGTAAGATCCTTTTTTCTGATGGTTACACCTACTACAGTTACCTCTTCCAGATTGTTGTCCTCTGGAACAAGAGATATATTCATGGTGGCCGAAGCAGGAAGTTCCTGAGTTATATAGCCCACAGAGGTAAAAACAATTGTTGAGTTTGCCGCGGTGCTTAGCGTAAACTTACCGTCCTTATCGGTTGATATACCGGTGCCCGTGCCCTTGACCTTCACTGAAACACCTGGAATGGGTAATTTGTCGTCCTTTCCGGTTATCCGGCCTGCGACATTAATTGAATTCTGAGCGAAAACTGTAAAACTACACTGTAAAATGAGAAATATGAGTAAAGCATACCATCTTACAGTTCCTTTAATCCTAAAGAAAGACATAGTGAATAATATTTGGTTAATCCCGTTTAATATTTGTTAGGATAAACTTACGGGGAAATTAGAAGCCAGAAATGGACTAACTAAGACAAATAATGGACAATATTATCATAACTGAAGTGTTACAAACTGTAAAATAAGTTACATTTATTATACCTTAGCGTTTAATATGACAGAGGAAAAAAAGAAAATCAAAGAGGGATTTTTGGGACAAAAAATGATTGTCCTTACGCCTAATATTAGGAAAAGCATTAAGAACAATCCTTTAATCAATTCTTTTTACCTTACGGCAATAGGCTACTATCCCCATGCCTTGGGGCATGATCGTGAGCGGAAAACAGGTTCTGCAGAATTTATTTTACTTTACTGTATTGATGGAGAAGGTACTGTTGAATTGGATAATAAGGTTTATGTTTTAAGAGCAAACACATTTTTTATCATCCCTAAAAATGTACCCCATAGATATTTTAGCTCCTTGAAAAACCCGTGGAGCATATACTGGATGCATTTTAGTGGTGTTAATTCAAGGATGATTTATGAGCGTTCTCTTGTTGAGGGACAACACGAGGTACATTCAATTCCTTTTGAGCAAGACCGAATAGATGTTTTTAACCAAATATATACCATGCTCGAGGAAAGTTTTGGTACAAAGGAAATGGAGATCATGAACTTCAGACTACTCTATCTTGTAACCTCCTTGATTTATTATAAGGAGATAAATCCTTCTGTTTATAATAAGGATGCTGTAAGCAGCTCCATTACATATATGAAAGAGAATCTTGATAAAAAACTTACAGTAAACCAACTTGCCGACCAACAGAAGATATCTCTATCACATTATTTAAGGATATTTAAGCAAAAAACAGGTATTTCACCAATTGCCTATTACAATCAGCTCAAAATACAGCACTCTTGCCAGTACCTTTACTTTACCGACAAAAGCATTAAAGAAATCTGTTCAGTACTTGGTATTGATGATCAATACTATTTTTCACGATTATTTAGCAAGCTTATTGGTACCTCTCCTTCAGAATACAGAAAGAAACATAAAAAATAGTTTTAGTTCTTCACCCTGTTCTTTTCACTTTCTGCTCCTGATTCACCATGTTTAGCTGGTGTACTAAAGGCTTTTCCAAAACGATAATTAAAGGAGAGCACTGCTGTTCTTGAATCACCTTTGTTGGTCCAGTTCGCTTCTGTTTGTGCAAGATTATTAATAACTCCCCTATTAATTCTACTGTAGAATAAATCATTGATTGCTAGCTTTAACGTAGTGCCAGGCGACAATTTCTTTTGAATGGCTGTACTGGCCTGCCATATACTTTTCAGTTCAAACTGAACATCTATAATCCGGTTTCTATAGTTACCGCTTAATTCGGCATCCCAACCACTTCCCAGGGCAAATTTTGCATTTGCACTTGTAAAATAGAAAGTGCCACTGGTATTTAATTTTCCTGTATAGAAATCACTTATTGTGGTGATATTAGTAAGCTCCTCATAAACATCAATACTAAGCCATTTTGCAACATCAAGTGTCCCGTTGAATGAAATGCTTTTAACCCTTTTTTTTCCAATATTACCAGGTCTGCTGTAGTAAGTACCGTTTAATATCTCTATAGTTTCATTAACTTCATCCCTGGATTTTGAATAGCTTATAGTAGTGGTATACTTGTTTTTATAGGTATGGGACAATTCTATCGATTGAGTGTATGACGGTCTTAGAAATGGATTTCCAACATAAAAGGTAAATTTGTCCAATGGGGAAATAAAAGGATTTAAATCCTGGTAATATGGACGATCAATTCTCCTTCCGTAATTAAGGCCAATTTGATTGTTAGCAGCTGTATCCAATTTATACAATACATATACAGTAGGAAAAAGCCCCGTATAATTTCTTTTAAATGCTGAATCAGGCTTCATTGCGTTACCTAGTTGATGACCATCAGAGATGGTATTCTCGAGCCTTAGCCCAAGTTGTATAGAGAATTTTTTCATTTCTCTGTTTAAGTTCAGGTACGCAGCGCTGATATGCTCTTTGTATATGAAATGGTTGCTCTTGTCAAAATCCGGTTTAGTAATTTCATTTATTGTATAGGCATAATCTGCGGTATTATCGGTTTTAGTATAGCTGGTCTTTATTCCGGATGCCAGCTTCCAATCAGACTTTAACCGCAACGAATAATCAGTTTTCACAGAATAGATATCAATATTTCCCGGAAGGTATCCTGTTAGGATATCTTCAGATTTTAATGATCCGTTCGCAAAAAAGCTTGAATTATAATAAGTTTGATCGGTTTTGTTCCTGTAAGCCAGATAATCAGCATCGGCTGTAATTCCATGTCCTTTTTTATCAAATTGATGTCGGTAGTTTAAATTAACACCGCCATTACTAAAATCAATTACATCAATATTTTTAGCCTTAATTACGGAATCGAGTTGTTGTAGTGAATTCAACAGATTACTTGAATTATTATTTATTTGTGTAGACGCTCTCGACATTCCGCTAACCAGGATACCCCATGTTGTATTGTCAGACTGATAATAATCAGCTCCCGCTTTCGCATTTAAAGAATTTCCATGTCTGTCAAAATAACTGTTCTGGTTGAAATACGATTTTGGACTGTTGTCAGCATTTTTATAGGTGCGGTTGATATCAAGATCCGAAAAGCCAGTATTATAGTTATAGCTGAAATTTAAAAAGTAATTAAACTTATTGTTCCTTAGGTTGAAGTTCAGACTATTTAGTGTTCTTGTTTTTTGGCCTTGATTAAGACTTAAGTTAAAACCGCCATTAAAACCTTTAAGCCTTCCTTTTTTGGTTCTTATATTAATTACCCCGGCGTTACCAGCTGCATCATACTTAGCAGGAGGATTTGTCATGATCTCTATTTGCTCTAGTGACGAGGACGGCAACGATTTCAAGTAGTTTTCCAGATCCGCCCCGGATAGGTATGTTGGTTTATCGTCAATGAGTACCAGCACCCCGTGCTTGCCTTTTAAGCTTATTACCCCATTCTGGTCAACCTGCACACCTGGTGATTTCTCCAGAACTTCTAATGCAGTAGAACCGGCATTGGATATCTGGGCATCTACATTTACAATCACCCGATCAATCTTACGTTCAATAAAAGATTTTTTACCGGTAATATTTACCTGATTAAGGCTGTTACTGGAAGGAATAAGTTTAATATTAGGGATAAAAAAGTTAGGCTGTGCTGCATTTAAAGTGATCACCTCACTCTTATAGCTGGTATAACCCATTGCAGAAACTTTTATTTGATAGTCTCCTGCTTTCAACTGATTGAAACTAAATTTACCATCGCCTTCAGTAAAGGTAGATTTCAGTAAAACTGAATCTTTAGCATTAAGCAAAGCAACTGTGGCCAGATCAAAGGCTTTATTTTCTGCATCCCTTATCTGTCCGGAAATACTTGCCTCAGTCTGTTGGGCGAAGGAAACAATTGGGGCAATACAAATCCCTATGGCTAAAATAGCCAATATCTTTTTTGTCATCATCAAAAATTAATTTTTAAAATCCGGGCACGGCAAGCCCTTATCGCTATTTTAATCCGTGCTTACTGTTGTAGTAATTGTTCCCTTACGATTTTTAAGATACTTTTTCATGTACTTCTGGTGAACGGCATCTGATTGTTTCCTTCCATTAATAATTAATTCATCCGCATCCAGCTTGTATTTAAAATTATTTGTTGGTTGTAATAAACCATCGTTTTGCAGTTCCTTAGTCATGTCATTTGGTTCTGCCGGATCCTGAATCACTACTCCTTCACCCACCCTTACTTTTGGAGTTACTGGCTGGGCAGGAACATATGGTTTTCTATACACAGGAGCTATCGGGGCTACTGGCACAGGGGGAACCGGATAATGTTCCGGATCCGCCGCGTATTTTGCCGCCTCGTCTGCATATTTTGCGGCATCCTTTTTATACTGCTGGCTTGCTGCAGCGTATTTTTCGGCCTCTTTTTGATACCGGGCAGCATCAAAAATCTTGTTGTTTAGGTCTTTCTGCCTTGCTATGTCAGGTGCTATTTTTGCCCTTTCGGCTTCCCCCCTTTTTTGTTCGGCAATAACCCTCACTCTTTCTCTTTCCTGTTCTGCAGTTTTGGCATAGCTAGCTTTCTTGTGTTTAACTGCCGGTGTCTTTTTAGCGATACGTTTGGTTGTGTTATGCTTTATAGTTGTATCCTGATATGGCTTTATACCAACCACTCCACGAATCGGACTTTTATCGGCAGCAACAGTTTTTGTACTTCTGGTAAAAGCTGCTGTAAAAACCAATGTTGATATTAAGGTAACGGTCAGAATAATCTTCTCCATTTTATTCAGCGAAGAACTTTTGTTGAAGACCATCCTGCTCACACGCTCCAAAAGCTGATGCTTTCTACCGGTAAGTGCCATAACATATTGGTTTGATTGAAATTCCTGGCAAGAAACAAGCGCTTGAATATAGTCTTGCTTATTTAAAGTACAAGTTAATGCAAGATCATCGCAGCAGTTCTCTCTTTCTTCTTTGATCAATTTAGACAGCCACAGTACAGCGGGATTAAAAAAGAATATGATTTCAATCAAGCTTTGAAGTATATTTACCAAATAATCACTACGCTTAATATGCGCTAGTTCATGACTGATTATCGCTTCAACTTCAGCGATCGACAGCCCATTTAACAAACCAAGTGGAATCAATATCACCGGCTTCAGGTGTCCTACAACAACAGGTACTTTCGTAATTCCAGATTGTAGTATCTGAATACTTTTGGGGATCTTTAATTTAATTGAAAGTTCGGTTACCTTATTTTCCCAGAAATTACCCACTGAATAGATCTGGGTATTCTTTAGATAGTAAATTGCATGCATTCCCATCATAAGCTGGATGCATTTAATGCAAATGATCAAAAACCAAATCATTACTATTTGAACGGAATAAGATGTCCATATATTCATCAAAGATCCCATTCCATCAATAAATCCAGAACTGCCCTGAGTTAAAGATTGAGAATTGATTGGAGTGATGGCTTCTTTGCTTATTTGGGGAGAGAAAAATGTCGCTCCCCCTGACTTAGCCAAACTTTGATGAATACTCCCTGAATTTAAGGTATCATAAAACACCAGGCTCATGATGATCACAAACAAAACCAACACAGCAGTAAGTAAATTATACCTTATTGCAGCACTATTTTTTCTTGTGGTAACTATAATCAGACTTGTTAATAAAGCAAGGATCATCCCTATCCATAATGAATGGAAAAAAGTGATACATAAAGCATATTGAAATTCCATAATTGTGGTTCTAAAATTATTCGAATTTTTATTATTTATCTAGTTTCTTTAACATCTGTTTAATAGCATCAAGATCTTCTTTAGAAGTCTTTTTGTTGCCTAATAATTGCATTACTAGTTTGGAAGCAGATCCTTTATACAAAGTATTTACAAAACGGTTCAACAGTTGATCCTTAGTTTTATTTTCGGCCTCTACGGGAATGTATATATGCTTCATCTGCCGCTCATCGCGTTTAAGGATCCCTTTATCTGCCATGATTTGCATTTGCTTAAGTGTCGAGGTGTAATTTACATCTCTTTGCTCATTCAATGTGTCATTAACAAATCGCACTGTTGAAGGGCCAAATTCCCATAAAACCTGTAAAATTTCAAGCTCTGCCCTTGTAGGCTCAGGAATAGCATCTATAGGTATATTTTGTTTCATAACATAAAGGTAGGATAACTTTCGTACGAAACAAATAATATGTGAAATATTTTTTTTTAAGCTTTCTTTTTAATATCGCTTATGATCTTAACAGCATGGTCTCTCGAGTTTTCTATAAACCATAAATGAGTATCCATACCTCCGCAAACTACACCAGCCAAATAAATACCTTTTTCATTGGTTTCCATTGTTTGTGAATTGTGTTCAGGCAAGCACTTGTCATCTTCACTAAGTTTCACGCCAAATTTCCTCAGGAGCTCAAAATTGGGCTGATAACCCGTTAAGGCCAGGACAAAATCATTAGGTATAGTAATTATTCCCTCTGGTGTAAGAATATCTGCGGTATCTTTAGTTATGCTAACCAATCGAGAATTGAAATAAGCTTTAATGCTTCCTTCCTCAATGCGATTAATAACATCCGGTCTAACCCAGTATTTAACGCGCTTACTTATCGATTCGTCGCGTACTATCATAGTTACATCAGCGCCTTTTCGATAAGTTTCCAATGCAGCATCCACCGATGAATTACTGGCTCCAATTACTATAACATTTTGCATTGCATAATAATGAGGGTCTTTATAATAGTGTGCAACTTTGGGAAGGTCCTCCCCAGGTATATCTATTTTGTTCGGAAGATCGTAAAACCCGGTAGAGATGATAATATTTCTGGTGAGATAGCTTGATTTTGAAGTCGTTACTATAAAACCAACATCTTGCTTCTCAACGTCATCAACCGATTCAAAAAGCTTTGTATTTAATTCAAATTTAAGTGCAACCCTGCGGTAATACTCTAATGCTTCGGCCCGCGTAGGTTTAGGATTATTTGAAACAAAAGGAACTCCCCCTATTTCCAGCTTCTCTGATGTGGAGAAGAAAGTCATATTCTGAGGGTAATTGTATAATGAATTTACCAGACATCCTTTTTCGATGATCACATAAGATAAGCCCGCTTTCTTAGCTTCAATGCCGCAGGCAATACCAATTGGGCCCGCTCCTATAATAAGTATATCTGTAACTTCCATTTTATTATTAACTCATTGAAGGAAAAGATATTCCCTTAATTTTCCTAAATAACTCAACAGCATAGATGTCTGTCATTCCTGAAACAAAATCCAATACACTTTGGATTTTAGAATAAACATCATCTTTCTCTGTTAAAAATTGCTTTGGTATCAATTCAACCAGCTTCTTATGGTATTTTGATTCGTTTTGCAGATAGGCCGGAATAAACTCTTCTAAAAGCCCTCCCATTACCTGATAACCTGCCACTTCAATCTGTACAACAGAAGAATAGTTATAGATTTTCTTAATCGAAATCTTTTCTATTTCTTTCATCACAGATAAGAACGGCGCTTCAATAGCATCCATCAAACTTATATTGAAATCACCGTTTAATATTGACTCCTGTTCCTGATAAAATACATTTGAACATTGCCATATCAATGTGCTTATCGATTTTGCCCTCATCAGCGTAATTTTGGCATCATCATCTTCCATTTCAGCTAATCTTGATGGCATTTTAGTATCATTACACAAGGGCAAAAGTAAAGTCTCAACTTCCTTGTACGAGAGGATTTTTAAACGATGAGCATCCTCCAGGTCAATAATATTATAACAAATATCATCTGCCGCTTCTACTAAATACACAAGTGGATGCCGCTTATAAATCAAAGGTGATTCCTGAACCTTAATAAGGTCCATCTCTGCAGCAATCTTTTCAAATCCGCTTTGCTCTGACTGGAAGAAACCGTATTTTTTAGTGTAAATATTCTTTTTATTATGCCCTGCTACAGATGCACATGGATATTTAGCTATCGCAGCAAGTGTAGAGTAAGTTAATGCAAATCCTCCTGTTCCTTTTCCTGCAAATGGATGGGTCAATATTCTTAATGCATTGGCATTTCCTTCAAAATGGATCAAATCTTCCCACTGCTCTTCGTTTACCTGCTCCTGATATACTTTTCCATCACCACTGTTAAAATAGTGCGATATGGCTGATTCACCAGAATGACCAAAGGCCGGATTACCCAGATCATGAGCCAGGCAAGCAGATGCAATAATGTTTCCTATTTCACATAGCAGCGGACAGGTTTCATCTATATTGATATCTGAATCTTTTATTCTGTTGTAAAAGATCGTACCCAATGAACGCCCAACACTTGCAACTTCCAGGCTATGTGTAAGTCGGTTATGAACAAACACGCTGCCTGGTAAAGGAAATACCTGGGTTTTGTTTTGTAATCTTCTAAAAGGCGATGAAAATATGATCCTGTCATAATCTCTTTGAAACTCAGAACGAGCTTCTTTTTGATTTCCAGTAAACCTGTCTTCATTTCCCCATCGTTTTGATGACAATAACTTTTCCCAATTCATAGCTTAAAAATAAGCACGAAGTTAAGGTATTAAATCAGTTTTCCATGAGCCATCTATCAACCTCAAAATACTCAGCGGGTTATTGTTTTGTAATGCCGCAGGAAGTAATTCATCTGGAATATCCTGATAAGATACCGGTCTTAAAAAACGATAAATTGCTGCAGTACCCACAGATGTTGATCTTCCATCGGTAGTTGATGGGAATGGTCCACCATGCTGCATCGAATGACAAACTTCTACACCTGTAGGAAAACCATTATAGATCACACGGCCAGCTTTTTGGGCGATTATATCAATTACAGGAATTAAATTACTTTTATCCTCAGGCTCGGCATGAACAGTAGCGGTAAGCTGCCCTTCCAGTTGATTTAAGACCAGCTGAAGCTGCGCTGTATCTTTAACCAATACAAAAAGTGTTACCGGACCAAAAACCTCGTCGTTTAACTGTTTATTCGAAAGAAAATCATCGGCTGAAACCGTAAAAGCAATTGGTCTGGCTTCATTTCTCTCGTCATTTGCTAATTTTGTTCCCTCAGCCAAAACACTAACTCCGCTAACTGTTTTAGTCATTTCAATACCTTTACTGTACGATTGGCAGATATTCTTGTTTAGCATTGTTGCAGGTTCAGTTGCTCCCAGATGTTGCACAAAGTGATTTAGAAAGCGCTTGCCCGCTTCACTTTCTATTAGCAATACCAATCCAGGATTAGTACAAAATTGGCCTGCCCCCATAGTTACTGAGCCAGCCAATCCTTTAGCAATTGCTTCTCCTTTTTCTTTTAATGCTTCTTCCATCAAAATAACCGGATTTATAGCACTCATTTCTGCATATACAGGTATGGGATCGGGTCTATTCGCAGCTGCGTTAAAAAGGGTCATGCCTACTTTTCTGGATCCTGTAAAACCTACTGCTTTTATCGCAGCGTGCTGTACAAGTCTTACCGACTGATCGTTAGTAAGGTTTAAGGCCGAAAATACACCCTCAGGCATGTCTGTTCTTTTAGCTGCCTGAATAATTGCAGAAGATATCAATTCGCTGGTGCCAGGATGAGATGGGTGTGTTTTAACAACTACGGGACATCCTGCAGCGAGTGCCGAAGCAGTATCACCTCCTGCCGTAGAGAAAGCCAATGGAAAATTACTGGCACCATAAACAGCAACAGGACCAATTGGAATAAGCATTCTTCTGATATCAGATTTTGGTAATGGTGTTCTTTCAGGTTGCGCAGTATCTATTCTTGCATCCACATACCAGCCATCGCGTAGTAACTGGGCAAACATTTTTAACTGACCACAGGTACGGCCTCTTTCACCTGTTATTCGTCCAATGGGCAAACCGGATTCTGTAACAGCTCTTTCTATCAATGTTTTTTCCAATGCCATTATTTCTTCAGCAATTGCTTCTAAAAACGCAGCACGCTCAATTGTTGAAGTATTCTTGTAGCTAACAAAAGCATCCTGAGCTAATGATAATGCCCTTTCAAGTTCTTCTTCTGTTGCGTAAGTAAACTTTTCTGATATTAAAACATTCTCAGTGGGATTGAAAGCCTGAAAGCTATCGGCTCCATTGCCGCTACGAATATTTCCAATAAAATTCTCACCTGTTGTAGACACCATACTTAGTAAAATTTAAAGCTATCCTTTATACACGAATAGCTATGTGATTTGTTAATGTTCCAATATTATCAATACTTATGCTAACCTCGTCCTTTTCATTCAAAGTAAAGTCATTAGGAGGTACAATACAAGTTCCGGTCATTAAAAAACATCCGTTTTTAAAGTCGCACTCAGCATACAAATAGATTACTAACTCATTCAGAGAGCGTTTCATTCTGCTAATAGAAACCGAATCACGAAAAACCTCACTATTGTTTCGTTTGATAACCATCTCTATCATTGTTTTATCTGATATGGGCTTTTCAGGTACATATAAACACGGACCCAGTGCAGCACTCCTTTCATAAATCTTTGCCTGCGGCAGATACAACGTATTTTCTCCTTCAATGCTTCTGGAACTCATGTCGTTTCCTATAGTATAAGCCTGTATGTTTCCAGAAGAATTGATAAACAAAGTTAATTCGGGTTCTGGCACGTTCCAGGTCGAATCTTTTCTAATGTTTACGTGTTGTTTATGGCCAGCTACACGATGAGGTAATGATTTGAAGAATAATTCAGGACGATCTGCATCATAAACTTTGTCGTACATGCTTGCTCCACCGGAATCTTGAGATTCCTCTTTTCTGGCATCCCGACTGCGCAGATAGGTTACTCCCGCTGCCCACACTTCCTGTTGTCCAATTGGTGCCTCAACATCGTTTTCTAATATTGCTAACGCTTTATTTTCCTGCAAGGATTCGGGGTGCTCAGTCAGTACATGAACTAAATATTGGTAGAGGTTGTCATTGTTAATCAATGTATCCCAATCAATATTCAGTAAATAATATCCCGCATCACTATGCAAAATAGCGCCTTGTTTAGTTTTATATAATTTCATAATTTATTTATTCGTTTTAATTTGAACTTGTCTGTCTGTTATAAGGATATCCCTCTTTTCCAGGGAATAAAATCGTTGTGACCTAACGCTTCAGCCTTAGCTTTAACCGCCCCGCTTGCGATCTCTATGATGTAATCGAGGATTCGTTCTCCTACCTGTTCAATGGTTTCTTCACCAGTTATTATTGTGCCTGCATCGATATCAATAATGTCATTCATCTTTTTGTACAGAGTTGTATTGGTTGATATTTTTACTACAGGTGCAATAGGATTGCCCGTCGGGGTGCCCAGTCCGGTTGTGAAAAATACAAGTGTAGCTCCCGCTCCAACCTCTGCCGTTGTCGACTCTATATCGCTACCTGGTGTACATAGCAACGTTAGTCCAGGTTTTGAAACCTGCTGAGGATAATCAAGAACATCAATAACCGGCGATGTGCCTGCTTTTTTAGCTGCACCAGCAGATTTAATGGCATCAGTAATTAAACCGTCACGAATATTGCCTGCCGATGGATTGGAATCAAAACCTGAACCAACAGCTTTAGCTCTTTCATGATAAGCAGTCATTAAGGTCATGAACTTCCGGGCAATGGACTCATCTATACAACGATCGCTTAGTTCCTGCTCCACGCCACAAAGTTCCGGAAATTCCGAAAGTATTACTGATGAGCCCAAAGCAACCAATAGATCTGAAGTATACCCCAAAGCGGGGTTGGCCGAAATTCCTGAAAAACCATCTGATCCTCCGCACTCCAGTCCAATACAAAGTTTGCTTAAAGGAGCGGGTTTGCGCTTAAGTTCATTGGCCTGCATCAAACCTGCAAAGGTTTGTTTTATAGCCAGTTTCATTAATTCAGATTCGGTTCCTACCTGTTGCTGTTCAAAACAATACAAAGGTTTAGAAAACCGAGGATCTCGTTTTGCAATCTGCTCTTTCAATAGCGGTATTTGCGCGTTCTGACAACCAAGACTTAACACAGTAGCTCCTGCAACATTGGGATGCGTTATATATCCGGCAAGCAAGCCACAAAGGTTAATGGTATCGTCTTTTGTGCCACCACAGCCTAACGAATGTGTTAAGAATTTAACGCCGTCAACATTCGGAAACACCCTGTTTTCTGCCTCTGCATCAATACCTAAAGTTTCTATGTCTATACTTAATATATCCTCAACAGCTATACCGGCCCTGTGCATCTTAACCAATTGCTGTACCTGCTTGTAATAAGATGAGTCATTGTCATGATACCCCAATCCTTTCATAAAGGCATCCTGAATAACCTGTACATTCTTGTTTTCACAAAATACCAAAGGGATAATCAACCAGTAATTGGCCACACCAACCTTGCCGTTATCTCTATGATACCCCATAAAAGTCTTATCGCTCCATGAAGATACTTCCGGCACTTCCCAGCCAGTTTTTCTTTCCTTAAGCTTATAGTTATTAGCCGCATGACTAACATTGCCCGTAGTAATTACTTCGCCTTTTTTAATCGGTTTAGTTGCCTTACCCACAAGCACCCCGTACATCAGAACATCATCTCCGGGCAGTAAGTCTATAGTCGCAAATTTATGCTTTGCCTGAACATCTGTAACCAGGTCATAAGTTCCCGCATCACTATTTATGGCATCACCGGCTTTTAAATCCGATAATGCTACCTCTATATTATCTGTACGATTTATTTTAAGTGTTTTTGAATTCATTAATCAAGTATTTATTTTTCTAGTATTCGTTTCATGGTCTGATCTATCCATTCTTCTTTCTTGGGGAAATAAGCGTAAGTTTTTATTTCAGATAGCATGGGATCATCCTGCTTAATACCGGCCGACTGCAGAATGGCATAGTCCTGAAGAGATTCTGCAAATACTTCCCATCTTATAGAATCGTATGGGCCATCTGGTCCAGGATAAACTACAAAAGGATCTCCAACAGCAATTCCAGGATAAGCACTTCCAGACGCATTGGTAAAAGGATCAATAGGTTCTTCTTTTTCCACTACGTTCCAATAGTTGTACCCCCAGTGTAAAAAGCCCTGGGCTTTCAAATGATAGAATAAAAAACCTGACATTCTGATTTTAGCAAGAGGAGTATCATAGAACCGATTAAGCCACTGATCTCTAGGTCCTGTGCAGTAATAAACCCAATGAGGAATATTCTCTTTAAGGTAATCACCAGCCGAACTAATGATCGGAATCGGTATATCAGTTAATCTCTCTCTTCCGTATCTAACATCACTTAATGCATCCATCACTTTCATCCAGGGAGCCAGTTCCTGCAATATCTTTCTAGCCCTCTTGTAATTTTGTATATGCTCCGATCCGGGCTCATCCGACAAATGGAAGTAGGAATCATCTAATACGTTTTCCTGCTTAAGGAAGCGATGAAACTCCGGTAGGTACTGTTTTAAAAAATTCAGGTAAACCGGAGATGTTGCTGAAAGATTTTCGTCCCAAAGCAGTTCGTATTTGTCACCTTTTTTTGTGTAAACATGCATTGCATTTTCAACGCCCCAGTAAAGAAAAAGATGGCCCCATTCAAATTTTTTGTAGCCCAATTCCTTGGTCATATCAAGGAACCGTTTGATACGCGACCAGTCAAAACTATATTTACCGGGACTAGTTTCATCGATAATCAGCATCTGACAAGGCTTTTTAAATACTGTTTTAAGTTCAAACAAATTTTGAATAAAGGCTACATCATTTCCATGATCAATTAAATTCTTCATCTGTGCTTTAGTAAGCTGCCACCACTTCTCATCATACATTTCAGTTTTATACTGAGCCCAGGTAGCTTCACCTCGCCACCAATGGGTTACATGAAAGTTCTTACGGGGCTGAACGATAAGTTTGCTAATGTTTAACTCAACCAGAAGTATTTTCTCCATATTTACCTTTCCTTCATTCCAGCTTACTTTTACTTTGCATTGGTGAATACCAGGTTCTATATTTTCCGGAATCCTTAGGGTAACCCAAAATGAACGGCTTGCGTATGGATTAGCATCTACGCGGGTAAGCGGATAAAGCGGATCTGGTAACATGCCCGGTAAGAAACCAATCCCATCCAGCTCTTCCTCCCGTACATCAGTATTAAAGTTTTGAAAGGGAACCAGACCTACATAACGGACTTCATGTTTCACTACACCAGCTTCCATAGTACAGGCAATCTGTACCCTGTCTTTCATATTGCTATGAAAGCCAACCTGAAAGGATACTCTACTGTTTCTAGCTACGATTAGGGTAAGATGATCATTGGCTTTACCTGGAGATTGAGGAAAGATTCGTTTCAGCGAGCTTTCCAGCCAAACGTCCATATTTTTATCTTTACCCAGGGCATCCTTATGCAACAGCAGGCCTAATAAAACAAATACAAATGCTATTTTTTGAACTCTTTTCATTTTTTCAAATCCTTTCTAACAGCAACCCGTCGGACCACAATAATCGTCTGACACCAATGGAATTAACCCCTTTTCCAATTCTTCTTCACTGGCATATCGAACCTTGTCTACAATAACCCTAATATGGAATTCATCATCTAAGCCTTCAAATCCGGTTTCCTTTGATAAAAAAAACTGTTTTTCTTCTCCTTCGTTTAAACCTTTAAGTTCAGCTTCCAAAGAAGGAAGAATTGTTCCATGACCATGTAAATAATTGATTGGTAACCCATCCAAAATATCCACAAGTATCTCTCCTTTACTATTTTCCATCTTATATCTAATGGATACAACAGTTTTATCATCAATTCTCATAAGCACCAATTCTTAATTTTTCAACTTCTGTATGCGTTTGTGGAATAAAGGTTTCAGCTAATAAAAATTTACAGACTACAACAGCCAGGGCGATGCTCACCGCAGGATTCATATGCGCACCTGAAATACTTCCAAAAGCGTAAATCATACTCATTACAATCAAACCAAAGGTGATTGCTATACCCATATGCGTTACTACTCCACCCGATTCCTGGTTAATGATAATTGCCCCTGTACCACAGAAAACCATTATAAATGTGCTTATAAATTCAGCGGTATATTTTCTTACTGGACTCTGCATTTTTATTCTTCTGATAGACCTAATCGATAATTCTGTGTGTTGGTTTCGGGTATCCCGGTTTAAATGAGGAAATATCTTTCGTAATAAATTTATACCCTGAACTTGCTTCAATTTTACTGATTGTATTAAACACCAACGCTTCAAGATGTTCAGGCTCTGTTTGCACTCTTGCATTAATCAGTATATCTGCCTTTGCCGAAACTGTTTTTTTTGTCTCATTGATAGAGGTTTGCACTCCCGATGTAAAGCTTATCTTCTTCTGTTGCACACCATCGTCAATAAAGAATTTTAAATGACCTATTGGTGATTTCTGTCCGGTTATTTCCCAATGAATTTCTTTTGCTAGCGCTACTCCTGCCTCAAACGCGTTATTTTCATCAGCAAACAGCTCCATTTCAATATCAAGCCAGGCAAGCTCTGCTTCTCCTGCTCCATAAATATCATAGTCGATTTCCAACGAGCTTCTCGCACCTGATTTAAAATTTTCCAAAGTAACTAACCACTGGTTTATACTCTCTTTATCAAGCGAGTTTTGAAACAGAATTGTTTTTTCAGGAAACTTACCATTTACCAAACATTCCATCTTGTTTAACTCATCGTCAGTTAAAGAATCGATCTTGTTGACAATAAGGATATCCGCCTCTTCAATTTGTTTCTTATAAATATAAGTTACACTATCCACAAATAACGGTGCAGACTGGAGCATTGTCGGCAACACATTTGCATCCACAAAAACAGAGATGACGGTTTCTATATCCTTGCGAAATTTTTGTAGTGGTTTTACCACTGTAGCAATCATATCTGCGCAGGAACCCACGGATTCGGCAAACACTATCTCTGCATAATGAGATTCTTTTAGCACCTCAATTAAGCTGTCTACTTTATCATAATTACAACAAAAACAGCCATCTGTAACTTCCATAACTGGAACATTTGAATTGCGCATGAATCTGGTGTCCACCAACTGCACCCCCTGGTCGTTTGTGATTACACCAACATTCACCTTTTCTTTCATTAATTGAGTGCAAGCATTTTGAATAGCTGTTGTTTTACCGCTACCCAGAA
This sequence comes from Pedobacter sp. GQ55, assembly GCF_059758925.1. Lineage (NCBI taxonomy): Bacteria > Pseudomonadati > Bacteroidota > Sphingobacteriia > Sphingobacteriales > Sphingobacteriaceae > Pedobacter > Pedobacter sp. GQ55. The sequence continues at coordinate 594,852 of NZ_JCAXEI010000003.1, forward strand.
AACCGCCGATCAGATATAACTTCATCATTTCTATTTTAATTTATACGCTTTATGATTACGACAGTCGTGTTTCTTTACCTGCTATCAATACCTTTTTAACTGGTATTTTACCATAAGCAATGTTTAGTGATGCTTTATTATCTTTAAAACTTACCGTGCCGAAACCCGTAGCTGTTGATAGGAAACTGGTAAAATCTCCTACTTTGGAATCCACATGTAAGGCCTTCTCTACTGCATCATAACGTACTCCGGTAAGTCCTTGTATCATTCCATAGCTAGACATTGCCCTGGCGTACCAGTGTCCGCATTCATATTCATTGAAAGGATTACGTACTCGACCATCATAGCGGTCACGACAAGCTTTTACAATATCCAGGCCCTCATTTACTTGTCCCATTAGCATCAGATGGGATGCTACCTGGTACTCAATTCCTGTCCACACTTCATTGCTGTATACAAATGGCAGAGAGAGCATCCCGCCTTTAGGCCATGAGCAGAGTAGCAATCCACCTTCGTGTCCGGCGGCATACGATGGACGCTGAGGGTTTACGTGGTCACTTAAATCTGCCTTCAGGTTGTACTTGTGAACAGATAATAAATGGCTTTTGGTCTTTTCAACATCCAACGGTTCTTCAAGTCCACACATTCTGGAGATCCACCCACCAAGAATACCATCAGACAAGCAACCGGTTCCGTACTGGTATTTTGGTCCCTCTTTCTTTAATATTTCTAATGCTTCGGCGGTATATTGTGTAGCAAAAGATTTTTCATTTACCGGATTTGGCGCATTTAACCCGGTCCACTGTATTTTTTGATTAAAATATTCTCCATTATATAACTCACTTTCCATGAACTTTTTGCCAGCGGTGTAAAGCGTTTTATATTTTGAGATGTCTTTTTTAAGAAACTGCCCCATTTTAACAATTGCATTCAGCGCTCCCAGGTAAAAACTTGTACACATACCATCAGGTCCCCAAAACTCAATATCGTAGGTGTTATGATGTGGTTCTTCCACAATTCCCTTTCTTCTGGGATCCCAGGTGTTAATTGAATAATCCATGCTCGTTTTTACCATTGGGTACATTTTTTTCAGCCACGTAGCATCGCCACTAATCCTCCATTCTCGGTATACTTTCATGATTCCCCCAAGCTGGCCATCAGCAGCGGCATGAAAATCATGTTTGGCCGGGCTTATAGGCATATTTGCTCTAAATTGCTGATGCCCTTCAAAATTTTGATTTTCACAGAACTCTGTAGTTCTAAGGCTCCTTTCCAGGGATGGAAAAAGATGAGGAATTGCCTGTGCATAATTCCAAACGTGGGTACAACTACCATGACAGCACCCGCCATCATCACCGCACCCTTCCCAGCTCCATAGACGACCATCAAATTGTCTTAATACTGTTGGCGATTTAAGGATAGTAAGGTTTGCGGCAACCGCTTCAATAACTGCCGGAGGTAAAGTGCTGGAATAAAATGCATCACGGAATATTGCTGACTTTTTTTGCAGCTCCTCATAATTGTTTTTCCAATAAGCTGCTGCCTCTTCAATTCCCTTAAATTTACTGCTATACCACGGTTTGTAGTTCCGATCATTGTAAGTTGATTTCTCTTCCAGACCGATGGCAGATGGGGTTATGCAACAATCCGCCGATTCAGCCTTTTTTGGATCAGCAACCACATCTCCAATATGAAGATCTGAATCCGGAACATACCAGGTCATCATGAGTCTGATGGTTTTTTGTTCTCCTGCGTTTAATTTAAACGGCACAAATAACGATGCACCAGGTGCATCTGAGTCAGGCTCCTGAGCCTTAACTTTACCCTCTTTAATGGTATTCCAAACCATGGTTAAAGGGTCAAACCATCCGCCCCTGAACCAACAATAATCCACAGTTGCAGGCTCACTGGTAAAAATAGCAAAATCTGTTTTTAAATGTGGTTTTTCAGTTGTTCCTTCCTGCGACAGTATGAATCCATCTGATAACTTTTTAATGGCTCCTTTTTGGCCGCCCTGCAACACAAAATTTCTTGCATTATAAGAAAAGACCGCTTCAATAGCTTCTGAAGTATTGTTTGTAAATTTATATTCTAAAGCTCCTGCTGGTAAACTTGAGTTGTCTTCGTCAGTTGGAATAAACGGACTCCATCCAATGATCTGTGTTTTTAACGGTATGTCCTTTTCTTCGAGATCAATCGTTGCAAATGGAAAACGATCTGTAAAAACCGCACTGTTAAATCTGGGTAAACCGTAGTTACTCCCGCTAGCCCCATTACCTGTACCCCGTTGACCAAACATCTTCCACTCCTCAATTGGCCCTTCCAATACCCGTGCTACCGTCTGTTTGCCTTTTACAGCAATAGCGGCAAACATATTGGGCTCATGAAATATTTCAGGCCTGTTGCGGATGGACATATGAGATATGGCTCCGCTGCCTTCTAAACAGAACATCCCCGAACCCAAACCACCAATCGGAAACGCTATTCTTCTAAGGTTTTCGTTTTTATAGCTGGTATTATAAGCTCTTTTTATATTCTTTTCATCCTGTTTTAACGACGCCTGTAAGGTTTCATTTTCCTTATCAGGATGGTCGCTTCTGGTTTCGGCCATCATTACCGATGGTATCGCAGTGAGTCCAATACCACCGATGGTTATTTTTTTTATAAATGAACGTCTGTTATCATTATTTTTCATCAGTATCAATAATTAGTGATGGTTATAATTAAATAGTTGTTTCCAGATACTTTCCTAATCTTTCATATTTTTCGTACCTCAAGTCATACAAATGAGCTAGCCTGTCATCAGGATGGTAAGTTTTATCAAATCCTTTCCCTATTGAGTTCATTGCTTCATTCACATTAGAATAGATACCTGCAACGGTTGCGGCAAACATTACAGCTCCCAGCGCACAAGTCTGTTCAGACTGGTGGACACGGATAGGCATATTCATAACATTTGCTAGCGTTTGCATTACAAATGGTGATTTCTTTGCGATACCTCCCACACCAATTAAACCCTTTATGGCAATGCCCTCAGCTTTAAACCTATTGGATATACTTTTTGAGCCAAAGCAGGTAGCTTCTACAATTGATCGGTATATGGAAGGCGCATCGCTCCCCAGGTTTATACCTGTTATCGCACCTTTCAGTAATTGATTGGCATCGGGCGTTCTGCGGCCGTTAAACCAATCAACAGACAGTTCGCTCTGATCATTAAATTCCAATGCGGCGGCGCTTTTCTCCAACTCAGCCAATAGCTGCTGAGATATATTCTCAGAAATTGCTTTCTCATTTCCGGCATCAATTCCAGCTGAAGCCGAAACTAAATGCTGTAAAGGCCATGATAAAAGATTCTTAAACCAAGCAAATGCATCCCCAAAGGCTGACTGTCCAGCCTCCATGCCTATCATTCCTGGAATAATAGATCCATCTACCTGTCCGCATATTCCTTTAACTATGGTTTCATTTATATCATTTTTTGGGGCAACCAGCATGTCACAGGTAGATGTACCAATCACTTTGCTCAGGTAGTAGGGTTCTATTTGTCCACCAACAGCTCCCATATGTGCATCTATTGCGCCAATACCCACTAAAAGATCAGTACTCAATCCAAATCGCTCAGCCCATTCTCCACTTAACCTACCGGCTGCTTTATCTGAGGTATAAACTTCCTTACCTAAAGTAGCCGAATATCCTGTTAATAGTGGATCAAGCATAGAGAAGAAGTGATCGGGAGGAAAGCCACCATGCTCTTCGGCCCATAAACCTTTATGCCCGGCAGCGCATACACTTCGCTTTATTTCCATGGCTTTTTTACCTCCGGTTAGCAGAAACGGCATCCAGTCACAATGCTCAACCCAGGTATAAGCAGCATTTCTGATCCGCTCATTTTTTCGCAGGATATGTAATAGCTTCGACCAAAACCATTCTGAGGAATAAATACCTCCGGAATATACTGTGTAGTCAGGACTATGTTTTTTCGCATGTGCATTAATTTCGGCAGCCTCTTTAACGGCAGTATGGTCTTTCCAAAGAATAAACATTGCATCTGCATCTGATTCAAATTCAGGTAGCAATGCCAGTGGAATTCCTTTATCATTTACGGCTACTGGAGTCGAGCCTGTGGTAGCGATAGATATTGCTCTGATATTTGTGGCTACAAATGCTCCTGCTTGTTTTAAACACCTTTTTATAGTGTGTTCTATCCCTTCAATATAATCGAGCGGATGTTGCCTGAATTGATTCTGACTGGCATTGCAGTAAAGTCCGTCCTTCCATCTTGGGTAGATAAACGAAGACGAGGCAATTTCGTCACCATTATGCGCATTAACAATAATGGATCTGACAGAATCTGTTCCAAAATCAACTCCTATACAATAATCTTGATTTGTCATTTTAGGCTGCTTAATGGTGCTGCAATGAAATGTTTTTAGCGTCAATCTTTTTCCCTATTCCTTTTATAGCATACCAGGCAATAAAAGCGAAACATACCATTGGTATCACAAAGGCAATAGACATCCCGAAATGATCTCCTATCAGGCCCATTACTGGCGGACAAAATGCACCGCCTGCAACTGCCATTACCAAAAATGAAGCTCCTTTTTTGGTTAAAGGCCCTAAATCATATATACCTAAAGCAAAGATTGTTGGGAACATGATCGACATAAAGAAATAAGTAAAAAATAGGGCTACTACCGAAAACCATCCTATCTCTAACAAAACTATAAATACCAGTACGGTATTAACTACAGCATATATTCCAAGAAGTTTTTGCGGCGATAAATATTTCATCATGTATGACCCTGATAATCGCCCGATCCAGAAAAGCCCCATCCCTCCAATCGCAAGAATAAGAGATGCTGCCTGCTCAGGATTTTTTGGAGTAAACACTTCACCAAACCAGCCTAAGTGCTGCATGATATCTTGAACAGGCCCTGTTACATTAGGTATGGTCTCTGTTACATAGTTAATAAAGAATGAATTAACACCGGTTTGGGCAGCTACATAAAGAAATTGTGCAATTACAGCCAATACAAAAGCGGGGTGCTTCAATAGATTACGCATCGGCGGATCTTCAGCAGTTTCGGTATCACTGGCTTCTTTCACTTCAGGAAGCTTAATGAGCATAAATACGAATGCTACAACTACAACAATTCCGCCAACCATCATATATGGCTTAACCATGGAATCGAATTTATCTACACCCGGTGTATGTTCTGTTCCAAAGATGAACAATCCACCCATCAAAGGTCCCAATATCCACCCTAAACCGTTAAAAGATTGAGAAATATTGATCCGTCTGGCTGCATATTCTTTTGGCCCAAGAATAGTTGAGTAAGGATTGGCTGCAGTCTCCAGACAAGCCAGTCCGCATGCCAGCACAAATAGAGCGAGCAGAAATGGTATAAATGCCTGTAGTTTAGCTGCCGGGTAAAAAAGAAAGGCACCAATGGCAAATAAAACCAGACCTAAAATGATTCCTTTTTGATAACCGAATCGCTTCATAAACAGCCCTGCCGGAACGGCCATAGCCAGATAACCAATGTACAATGAAAATTGTATAAAACCCGATTGTGCTTTTGATACATGTAATATATTCTGAAAATGCTTATCCAGCACATCCAACAAACCATGTGCAAAACCCCACAAAAGGAATAGGCTGCATATGAAAATAAAGGGCACGAGGTAACTCTTGCCGGTTTCTGTTCTGAACAGTGAAGTTGATTTTTTATTCATCAGATATGTGCTTAGCTGTATAATGATCCGTAAACTTGGCATGCCCTGTAATCTGAGCCTTCGATATCCATTCCAAATGAAGACCATGCTGAAGGGCGAAAGACATCGCCTGAAGCTACATTATGCATGTTTACAGGAATTCTGAGCATTGAAGCAAGGGTGATCAGATCAGCTCCAATATGCCCATAACTTATTGCTCCATGATTGGCGCCCCAGTTTGCCATCACTGAATAAACATCTTTAAAAGCACCACTTCCGTTTAAACGCGGAACAAACCAGGTTGTTGGCCAGGTACGGTCAGTACGCTCATCCAGCGTTTTATGTACATTTTCAGGTAAATCTACTGTCCAACCTTCGGCAATTTGGAGTACCGGACCAAGGCCCTTAACCAAATTTAGTCGGCACATGGTTACCGGCATCTCTCCTTTAGTAAGAAAATTGGATGAGTATCCTCCCCCACGAAAATAGTCGAGATTTGCAGGATACCAGGTGGTTGCTTTCAGACATTCCTTGGCCTCTTGTTCACCAATGCTCCAGAATGGCTTCATCACAGGTTTGCCATCTATTGTTTGTCTTCCTGTGCCATCCAAAGTTGCTGAGCCTGAGTTTATCAAATGAATAAATCCTGCCTCTGCACGTTTATTCGGTTTCCAGCCCGACACTCGTTCTACAGCTTCGGGGCTCCAGTAAGTACGTACGTCAGCAAAAATCTGTGCAGTATGGGTCAGGAGATAGTTAAATAGCATAGAAACGCCATTTAATGCATCATTTTCTGTTGCAACCATATAAGGCGCCCTTATTCCATTCCAATCGAAAGAAGAATTCAGTATAGCTTCAGGAAAATCCCCGTTAGGTAAGAAATCTGTCCATTGGCGTTGCCCCTGGAAACCAGAAACAATTGCATTATGTCCCTGGGCTTCTTCAGCATAACCGATTTTAACAAGTGCATCATTCCCAATCATCAGATCGCGAATAATAAGTGTCATCTTTATTACGAATTCCCAATCTTTGTCTTTTTCTTCTCTGGATTTCACTTTCTCAGGCCGATTGAAATCTTCTCCTTCCAGGCAGTATTTTCTGGTCCATTCCAAAGCCTTCTCGTATTCTTTCTGATCAAATATATTCTGTTGTATACGTCTTAAAACTTCAGAGGAATCTACATATTCATTGCGCATGCCCAAATAGTCCTGAAAGAAATCAGCATCCACAATTGAACCTGCAATGCCCATAGAAACTGAACCTATAGCCAGATATGACTTGCCTTTCATAATTGCAACAGCTAAACCACTTTTCGCAAAGCGAAGTAGTTTTTCTTTAACATCAACAGGAATCACAGCGTCTCCCAGGTCCTGTACGTCTGTTCCATAAATTCCAAATGCAGGCAGCCCCTTCTGGGTGTGGCCCGCTAATGTTGCTGCTAGATATACTGCGCCCGGTCTTTCTGTACCATTAAATCCCCAGATTGCTTTAGGTAATAGCGGATCCATATCCATAGTTTCTGACCCATAACACCAGCATGGCGTAACCGATAATGATACGCCTACATTACTATCTCTGAATTTTTCTGCACATGCTGCTGCTTCTTTAACTCCACCAATACAGGAATCTGCGATAACACATTCCACAGGGCTGCCATCAGGATACTTCAATTCCTGCTTAAATAACACTGCTACTGCTTTGGCCATATTCATTGTGGTATCCTCCAGGGATTCACGAATGCCTCCCAAACGGCCGTCTATTATAGGTCGAATGCCTACCTTAGGGTATTTGTTCATATTCTGATCTTTACTTGGTTAAACTTCGGATAAAGGCTGGTGAGATATTAAAGCGCCCACCAGCTATCCGAATACATGATTTTAATCTTTAAACGCCCCGGCTATCTCGTCAAGAGATACACCAAGAACCTTTACTGCAATTTCATTTAGAGCGGTTTTGTCCCCTGTAAAATGAAACACACTATGCATGTGCGTATGCTTTTCTCCCGGTTTCAGGAATGTAGGTGGCGATACACTTTCTAATTCGTAAAAAGGTCCCATTTGTGAGCCATCAGCTAAAGGCCCATCATTATAGGCATTCATGGCATCGCCGGTAAATGGATCTTTGTCTGGTGTCCATTCCTGGTTTAAGTATTTTGCTTTGTTATTTATGTCAAACATCGTGATGGTAAGCACATTCTGGTCCGCTGCATAACTACCGGCAATATTTTTAACCCTACCAGGAGGAATACCGAGTTTGCCACGTGATTTACCATCGGCTTTGAACAACAGAATTCCATTCTTGTAAGTTATACGGTCTTTAGCAATCTCTCCAAAATAATCTGTAGTAGCTACTTTACCAGCGGCACTTTCGATATATGGAATCACAATTACTGTTTTAGGCGATGGGCTAAACATGTCTAAGCTCCAGATACAAGGTGCCCCTGTTTTCTCAGTCCATTCATTAGTACCACTATTAGTGATGGTATTTTGTGTTTTAAAGGCAACAGAGCTCACTTTACCAGCCAAACTAATATTTAAAATTTTCTCGATGTTATCCTTTTCCAGAATTTCTATATCTCTTTCCAGCTTTATCTTAAGATTGGTGCCCGCATAGTTCTGCAACTCCATTTCCTTATTTAACGACGCGCGCTTTCCATCAGATTTTACCAATGTCCAGCTTTCACTGTCAATTCCTGCAGGAGTGTGCCAATTGTCGAACACCATCGAATCACCCTTTTTAAAATAAAGGGAAAATTTCCCTCCCTCCGGGCCAAGCCACAAACGGTCTTCACCACCATAAGCGTTCATATGCGGGTCCAAAGGTTTGCCAAAGGCTTTATAGTTAACCCAGCCAAAACTTTTGCCATCAAGCCCTTCGGCAGTTGAAGTAAACACCTTTGCCTGATATTTTGGCGATAAAGCAAGCTGAGCGCTTCCGTCATCATTCTTTAAAACAACTATACTGTCATTTTCATTCAAAAAGTTTAAATCGTAGCCAAACGTCCCCTTTTCAAAAACCTTCATATCATCTTGTTTTTTTGTGGTCGACTGACAAGATATGATCATCATTCCTGCCAACAATAGAGATGGAATTTTCAGTAATTTCATGTTCTGAGTTTTAAGGATTAATTTACTTCCAGTTCGTCTCTTGAAGGGAATTTCGGAAAATTACCATGAGGTTCTGTTTGGTACCAATAAGCAACAGTCATGATATCCGATTTCTGTGCCAGATACCTGCCTCCATCTCTCCATCCCAGATCCTGGATGGTTACCTTAAGGTCTTTATCAAAACGTATCGGATCCATGATATGCCACCTGTACATTCCAAATCTTTGTTGGGCTTTATAGGTCCCGTCTGGCCTGATCACCTGATGTAAACCGGCATAGGGAGTGCTGTATTCTATATATTTACCGCCTCTGTCGAAATTATAAGATCCGCAGAAATAATCCTCCGTTCCTGTTCCGGCTATGGTTGGATATTCTTTATCACCATCTAAAAAGAACTTGATCTCACCTTCTCCCCACCATCCATTGTTGTTTACACCAAGCCCCATATATAGGCCTACAAACTGTCCTTTGCCTTTTACACCATCAATTATAGTATGTACAGATGTAGTGTTAGGGTTCGATCTTCTATATTGTGCATGAAAATAAGCTTCGTCATCTGCAACTGGGGTAAGTGTGTAATTTACCTGATAATATAACCTCATATCATCTTTTGGATTAATGTTTTCAAGAGTGATTTTGCATTTCTTTCTGAAAGGCATTTTCCAGTAGCAGTTAAAAGCACTTCCCGGATTAACACTTACAGGTAGGGAATTTAATGGAGCATATTCTCCCCATCCCATTCCAAAGAATGCACCTACAGGAGCTTCAATAGAAGGTTCTTTTTCATCGTCCCAGTAAAAGCGTAAAATAGAGAACTGCCAGTTTCCCGTTGGTGTCATCCAGATCTGCTGTATGGCACCAGGACCCTCCATTTCCGCTATAGTTACGGTTTCTCCGCTTTTAACAATTATAAAAGGATTCACTTTCCAGCCAATTCCCAGATCGCGGGCTTCGTTTGCTGCGTTGGCCACATTACGTTGCCCTTTACTTTTCACTGGGTCAGCCATTCCGCCTTTACCTTTTTCTCCGGTGAAGTTCTCCGGACTGATAGACCTGGTTTTTGCATCGGATAATCGAGACAGATTACCAAGATTCATATCAAGGCCATCAAATTTCTGTGGTTTTTGCGCAACTGCCGGTAGAACGAAAATGGTTGCGATGATTAGTAATAAAAGCTTTCTCATAATTTTAAATTGCGACGTGCCTCGGCTACTTAATCCGCTTTTCACTTGAAATTGTGTACTCCAAATAGCCGAGATTTGGATTTGCTTACACGTTTAAGCTAAAAAGGATAAAAAAAAATGCTGAGCACTTCGGTTTTAAATGGTTTATAATTTGATTGTGTAATCAAACTTAAGCTTAAACGTTTAAACGAACAAATATTTTTTTATTTTTTTTCAGGGGCTGATGTAACATTCTCGTTCTAGGATGCGCACAGGCCATTAAACTAATCCTTTTTAACTTTAGCGCTTGATTGTCTTACAATTAATTTCGACGGGATACTTATCTGCGTGTTGAGGCTTTTTTTATCAGTTATGTTTTTAATTAAGATCTGAACAGCCTTTTTACCCATTTCAAGTAGTGGCTGTTCTATATAGGTTAAAGGGGAATAAAAGAAATCAAAAGCTTCACTCTCATCAAAACATACGATAGCTACGTCATCTGGAACCCTATACTGCATCTTATTTAACGATTTCAATCCTTTTAAAGTAAGCGTATTTGTAGCAAAAAATAGTGCATCCATTGCAGGATTCTGAGCAAACAGTTCACGGATACCCGCTCCTATCTCTTCCTGGTTGGCATTGAAATCAACCGTTTTGATCAACGGGGTTTTAGCTTTTAACAGTTTATTGTCCTTAATTGCATCAAGGTAGCCGCGCTTTCTATCCAGCATATGAACTAAATCTGTTTTATAAGCGACCATGCCTATGTTTGTTCTGCCTGCTTCAATTAAATGGCTCACAGCATGATAAGAAGCGTCATAATTGTTAGTCATCACATAGTTAGTATCCAGGCCTTTAAAATACCTGTCGATAAGCACTACTGGAATATTGTTTTTTAAGAGCACTTCAATTTGTTCTTGTGAATTTTCGGCCGGTGCAATGATAAAACCATCAACCTGTCTTTCTGTTAAAATATTAATCAGGTTTTGGGATTTCTCTGCATTTTCGTCCGCACTTGCAAAAATCACGGTATAGTTAAATTTCTTCGCTTCGTCTTCAACGTTTCTGGCAAGATTAGCAAAGAACGGATTGGAAATATCTGCTACAATTAATCCAAAAGTATGCGATTTTCCTGTTTTAAGGCTTTTGGCAATCTGATTAGGCTGATACCCCATTTCCACAGCTGTATCTCTTATTACCTGGGCTATTTCTTTACCAACACGTGCTTCTTTTTCCTTATTATTTAGCACGTAAGAAACCAGCGCGGTAGAAACACCCACAGTTTGTGCAATATCTTTAATGGATACCTTCTTCTTCATTGCATAAAGGTATGCTTAATCGATTAACATAAAAATATTAATTGAAACATTTACTTAATTAATTTCAGGCTTTTATCTACCCTGCCTCTTAAAAACGAAATAGATCTGTATTTTTCTTCGCTATTGTAAAGAATTTATCACGGAGCAAGATATCCGTGAAGTAAAAAGTGTGTTTTTAGCCATTTAAATGCCACTTCCGTAAAACCATCCACTGCTTTCTAAGGGAATTGTTTCATGAAATGCAAAAAAATGCTTGTTTGTTTAAACGTTTAAGCTTAAGTTTGATATACACCAATTATAAATCATTTTTTGAACCGAGATCGCTTCGGAATTTTTTTGATCTTTTTGCTTAAACGTATAAGCAAGTGTCATGGGATGCGCGCTCCCTGGAATTTCTGCTTATAGTTTAGCTGATATCATTGAAACGAGGCACTCCTACTTTTCTAACTATGGAGAACACTTACCACGCTCAATTTTTTAACCATAAACCAAATTAAATTTTTATGAAAGGTTACCAGAACACTAAAACGAGTAATCGTTATGGTGGTAATGCCAGAGTAGTATTAAAGATTTTTTTCTTTTTCTTGCTCGCAAATTATCACCCGCTGAAAGCACACGCTTTTCAGGTAAATGCAACACAACAAGCCCGGGTTATTACAGGAACTGTTAAAGATGATGCAGGCATCCCTTTACAGGGCGTAAGTGTCACGATCAAGGGAGAAACCGCAAAAACACAAACTGATGTAAACGGAAAATACAGCATCGGCTTACAAAGCTCTGGTTCTCATCTCATCTTCTCTTACATTGGGATGGAAACCCGCGAAATTCCCATTGGCTCTGGAAATGTTTACAATGTTACCCTACAGGATGACAGTAAAACATTGGAAGAAGTATCTATCTCTACCGGATACATGACGCAAAAGAAGGCAGACCTAACCGGAGCCATCAGCGTAATCTCAAGAGACGACTTTGCTAAAAATCCAAGTGCTAATGTCATGAGATCTTTGCAGGGAAAGGTTCCTGGCGTTTTTATTACAACAGATGGGAATCCCGCAGAAAATGTTGGAATTCAGGTTCGTGGGGTTACCTCTATGAACTCCTCTCCTGCCCTGATTGTGTTGGATGGTCAGCCTGTTACCATTAATCTGAGAGACATTAATCCAAATGACATTGAATCAATGCAGGTATTAAAAGATGCAGCATCGGCTTCAATCTACGGTTCCCGTGCTGCAGGTGGTGTTATTCTCATCAATACAAAAAAAGGCAGAAAGGGTGATCAAACAAAAATAACACTCGACAGTTACGTTGGTGCTTCAAAAATAACGGGAGTTCCGGATATGCTTAATGCAGTGCAATATGGCCAGGGTTTATGGCAGGCAACCGTTAATGATGGCGACGATCCGGGTCCAGGTAACATACGTATTTATAACTACGACTGGAATCGGGATGCCAACGGAGTTCCTGTACTAAACAAGGTCACTCCCATAGAATGGTTAAATGCAGATCATACTATGCCTTCGTCGGATACGGATTGGTTTAAAGAAGGCACCAGAACTGGTTATCAGCAAAATCATCAGTTAACTATATCCAGCTCAAGCGAAAGATCAACCAGTCTTTTCTCTTTAAATTACTATGATAATAATGGCACACAGGTTACTTCAAATTTCAAACGTTATTCAGCGCGTTTCAATAATGATTATGACCTGTTAAAGGGCAAACTAACTATAGGCGAAAATTTTGCATTATCGAAACTTGCAATTCATGATGTGAACAGTACTTATGGATTTTTGGTGATGCCTCCAAACATTCCGGTTTATGATCTTAATGGAGGCTGGGGCGGCGTGGCCATGCCTCTTGGTATGGACGACTTTAATAACCCTGTTAGAGACCTGTTGATAAGAAAAGACAACAGGAACAACTATCTAAAAGCACTGGGAACTGTCTATGCAAATCTGAAGATCCTGCCTAATCTCGCACTTAAAACCCAATTTGGTGTAGACTATACGATGGAGTACGACAGAACCATTGATCCTAAATGGGTTGAGGCCGGAGGAAAAAGTAATACCATAAACAAGGTGTTTCAAAATAACACACATGACCTTGGAACTACCTGGACAAATACATTGACCTATAACCTTAAGCTTGGCGAACATACAGTGGATATGCTTGGCGGTTTGGAAGCGTACAAACTTTTACAGGAAAATTTTCAGGGTAACCGAGATGGACTGCTATTAGAAAATAGAGATTACGCTTACCTTGGTACAGCAACGGGTGATAGCAAAGGCCTGTTAGGCGGAGGTAATGAAAGAAAGCTCTTCTCTTACTTTGGAAAGATCAACTATGCATATGCGTCTAAATATTTGTTTTCCGCGACTATTCGCCGTGACGGTTCTTCTGTATTTGGAGAAAACAATAAATACGGTTTCTTTCCTGCCTTCTCCGCCGGCTGGAGAATCAAGAACGAATCCTTCTTAAAGGATGTTAACGCTATTTCAGATTTGAAACTAAGGGCAAGCTGGGGCCAAAACGGTAATTCTGCACCACTCGCCTCAGCATTACTGGTAAACATTTATGGTGTTAACGTTGATGGGACTTCTTATCCGATAGCCGGTAATCCAACCGGTGGTATCCCATCAGGATACCTCAGAAGAAGTCTGGGAAACCAGGATTTAAAATGGGAAACCACTACCCAAACAAACATAGGTGTTGATTTTGCTTTCTTAAACAATCGCCTTACAGGGTCCTTAGATTGGTTTAATAAGAAAACAACTGACATGCTCTTTCAACCACCATATATCGCAGCTTTGGGCGAAGGTGGATATCGATGGATCAATGCCGCAGATATGACCAACAAAGGTTTCGAATTGATACTTGGCTGGAATGACACTAAAGGCGATTTTTCTTATCACATCACCACTAATTTTTCGGCGTATAAAAACAAAATCACAGATCTGCCTTCAAGTGTAAGATTTGCCTATGGAGGTAACGGATTGTTAGACGACGTTATCGGACGGCCACTTAATTCATTTTATGGCTTAGTTGCAGACGGCATTTTTAAAACGCAGGAAGAAGTTGATAATTCCGCTCAACAGCCAGGAAAAGGTATTGGAAGGATCAGGTATAAAGATCTGGATGGAGACGGTGTAATTAATGAAGCCTATGACCGTACCTGGATAGGCGTTCGAGATCCCAATTTAATGGCTGGTCTAAATCTTCAGGCTTCCTATAAAAATTTCGATTTTACGGCCTTTTTTCAGGGTGTTTTTGGCAATGATGTTTATAACTCATGGAAAGAGCTTAGTGATTTCTGGAACATAGGTGTTCAGAACGACAGAAATCACCCACTCCGCGTGTTGGATGCCTGGACCCCTTTAAATCCTAATTCAGACATCCCAGCATTGTCACGTCGCGACTCAAATGGTGAAAAAAGATTATCTACTTACTTTATCGAGCCAGGATCTTACGTTAAGCTAAGAAGTGCTGATTTAGGCTATACATTTCCTTCCAAAATTACCCAGAAGATCAGCATAGAAAGATTAAGATTATACATTTCTGCTCAAAATCTTTTTACCGTTAAAAGTGGCAAGTTCACCGCAGGAGATCCTGAAAATCCAGGCACGGGCTATCCAATGCCACTTACTACTTATTTAGGTATTAACGTAACATTTTAAAACGTACGAAAATGAAAAAATATAAAATAATTATAGCACTCCTTGGAATGATCCTATTCTTTGGGTGCAAAAAGTACCTCGATGTATCAACTAAAGGTGCTTTAACTGAAGAACAGGTTTCCAATCCGGAACAACTGGAAAATTTTGTAACGGCAGCGTACGCCTATATGCCGAATCTGGGATATCCAGATACGCATGCCCCATGGATAGCAAGTCTTCGCTCAGACGATGCCTACAAAGGTGGCGGTGGTTTAAGTGATCAAACTCCATGGTACGAAATGGAGATTTTTTCAGCCGTAACGCCAAACGTCGGAAACAATGATGGGCCATGGTATCAGGGTTACTGTGCCATCAGCCGTGCCAATGGTGCGCTGCGCCTGTTAGGTAAATTTGACGAAACTCAGTTTACAGCCAAAGAACAACGTATTGCAGAAATGAAATTTCTAAGAGGCTGGATCTATCTGGGGATGAAATTAAGATGGAATTATGTACCATGGATAGATGAAACTGTACCAACAGATGCGGCAGTTGTTGCAGCAATTTCAAACCGGCCTAAAGGTTCTGTAAACGACCTTGAATTATGGGATAAGATCATCAAGGATCTGGAAGATGCCGCTAATGTATTACCCGAAACTCAGGCAGAAAAGGGCCGTCCTACTAAGTTTGCAGCTCATGCCCTTGCCGCTAAAGCTTTATTATTTAGAGCATATGAAAAAAATGACAGGCACGAGGTAACCAATATCAACAAAGAAACTTTAAACAAATCCTTGGCACATATTAATGAAATAACCGCAAGAGATGGATCACAGTATGATCTGACCCCGGATTTTGCAGAGAATTTTATGATTGAATATGATAACAATACCAAGGAGTCTCTTTGGGAAATTCAATATTCTTTAGACGATGGAACAACCAATGGAAGGGTAAACTGGGGCGATCAGCTGAATGCACCCTGGTGGTCTCCGTATTTTGGCTGCTGCGATTTTCATAAAATCTCTCACAACATGATAAATGCTTTTAAAACTGATGGAACCGGGTTACCTGACTTCGACAATTACAACAATACCGAATTGGGCGGACAGCTTTATAAACAGTATTTCAAGGATCATGCTTTTGACCCACGAATGGGCCATACTGTGGCGATACCCGGCTATCCCTGGAAATATGACAACAAACTTATGTTTGATGAATCAGGGTCACGTGCCCCATTTCAGTACGGATACTTCAACTCTATGAAGGAACAGGTCCGTCCTGATTGTAACTGCATGTTCAAGCCTTTTTATGTTCAAAATTCAATGAACAAGAAAGAAATCCGTTATGCAGAAGTATTACTTTGGAAAGCCGAAATCTTAATCCAACTGGATAGAGCTGATGAGGCCCTCCCCATCATAAACAGGATAAGGGCGCGTGCAGCAAATAGTCTTGGCCGTTTAAAGAAAGACGATGGGAGTTTGTGGATGAATTATAAAGTAGAGCAATATAAACCCGGGGTAAACTGTACCTGGACCAAAGATTTTGCATGGAAAGCTTTAATGTGGGAAGACAGGTTAGAGTTAGCTGGCGAAGGACGACGGTTTTACGACCTCATGCGTTGGGGACAGTTAAGTACAGTAATGAACACCTACATTGAAAAAGAGAAAAAACGGTTTGATTGGTTTAATCTGGCGCATTTTACTGCTGGCCGGGATGAATTCCTACCCATTCCTCAGCCTCAAATGAACTACTCTCAAGGAAGTTATGTACAGAATCCAGGATATTAAAATCTATACAGCGATGAAAAAAATTATTTATATGTGTTATCTCCCTTTGATTTTTCTGTTTACCGGCTGTAAGAAAGGGCCGGTTATTGAAAGCAAAGCTGGAGTGAGTTTACCTATGGTAACCAACCTTCAATTACAAAAAACAGCTGAAAAGGAAGTAAAGTTAACCTGGGGCATTCCGTCCTCGGTTTCAGATCAAATTGTTCAGCCTTTAAATATATTTGTTGAGGTAAACGAGGTGATAAGTGTTACAAAAACAGTTTCGGTATTCTCTACCACACTTGCTAATGCACCAACAGAGTTTGTATACCAATTGCCTGATGCAGCAAAAACCTACCACCTTACGGTAAAGCTGATGGGAAATACAAAAGTTGTTGACAAGAACTATTCAAGTCAGATTTATTCACTTGGACAGACGGTAGTTTATACAAAATAAACTAAAGAAGATTAACACCCGATACTGGTTTGGTACTATTTTGTTCAAATAAGTCTTCGTTTAGAGGCTGATTTTTAAAGAATGAACAAATGGTACCAAACCGCGTATCATCTCTAAAACAGTTAAACTAAACATACTTCTATTTCAATTGGGGCGTTTATTTTGATAAAATAATAACATTTTACGATATTAGATTAATCATTTATCGAAAAAAATAAAACACAATCGTTTAAAATTTACCAAAAACAGTACCTATTATGAAAAAAATCGCCCTATTACTTTCATTGTCGTGTGCCAGCATTGTTGGCTATGCGCAAGACACCCCCGCTACCGATACGACTAAAACCTGGACCATTCATGGGGAGAATACTTTCTTAATCAATCAGAGCTCATTTTCAAATTGGGCTGCAGGAGGTGTAAATTCGATTGCAGGAAATCTCGTTTTTAACTACGACTTTAACTATAAAAAGAATAAATGGAGCTGGGATAACAAAGCAATCGCCGGATTTGGTCTGAGTAAGCAAGACGATATTGGCGTTCGTAAAAATGACGACAGACTTATCCTGAACAGTTTGCTTGGTTATAAAGCATCCAAATATTGGATGTATACCTTTTATGCGAATTTCCAAACGCAATTTGCTAAAGGATACAGATATGAAGGAGATAAAAAAGAAGTCATCTCAGATTTATTTGCTCCGGCTTACCTAACTTTAGGACCTGGTTTCGCTTACAAACGCGATGATAATTTCAGGGTCAACATCTCTCCTTTTGCTTCCCGTTTTGTTTTTGTAAGGAACAGGAACTTAGCTGAATCCTTCGGAAATGATCCAATGAAAAGACTACGTTATGAGTTTGGTGCTTCATTAGATGCGTATTACAAAATAAATCTTGTAGAAAACATCAGTTTAGAGAATATCCTGAAATTATACTCTAACTACCTCGATAAACCACAAAACATTTATACAGATTATACTGCCAACCTTTTCATGAAGGTAAATAAGTTTGTAACCGTAAACGCCGGGGTGCAATTGCTTTATGACGACAAGACAGCAATACCTGTTTTCGATGATAATGGAGCAAAGCTTGATGGTCCAGGCAAAAGAGCTTTACAGGTTAAACAGATTTTTGGAGCTGGCTTTACCTATAAGTTCTAGATACCTCTTCACACATTCTATACACACCCTTCACACCAAACCCTTTTTTGAAGGATGTGTATAGAATGTGTGAACTTGGCATAAGCAACTAGTAAGATATTGGAGCAGGTTGCTTAGATTTAAGATCAATAATAGTCCTGTTAATGTATGGAATCAATGCTATTATAAGGATTACAAGAACCAATATACCACTTATAAATGTATAGTAATCTATTGCCGATCTCAATTGAGCCTGAGTTTCTATGGATCTGGCAAGCAATCCCTGAGCAATTTTAGAAGCCTGACCTGTAGAAACTCCCTTTGCAACTAATCCTCTTTTATACAATTCAAGTTTTTCCACCGCTACCGGATTTAAAAAAGTGATATGCTCCTGAAAACGGTTTATGTGATTGGTTTTATTATAAAGCTGGTAAAAGTTAATCAAGGCGATACTACTGCAAAAGCCTAAAAAGCGAAAGAACACTCCAACAGCTGAGGCCGTGCCACCCAAACGCTCAGGAACCGAGGAAACCGCAAAAACAATTACAGGAGTCATTAACATCCCTGCTCCCATTCCCTGAACAATTAATGGAATAATAAAAGTTGAAGCATCTGCCTGTGTGTTAAAAAGGAAGATCATCCAGATATGAAATATCAACAACAAGCCAAAACCGTACATCCAGATCAACCTCATTGGCCTTTTTAAGATTAAAAGTCTGGAAGAGATTAAAATGCTGACCACTATTCCCACAATATTGGCCGCCATGATATAGCCGATATGAATTGGATCCATCCCTAAAACAGTAGCAAAGTATAGGTTTGTAACGTTCAGTGCACCACGAACAATATAAAGCACAAAGATTAAAAACACCCCAACAACATAGTTTCTGTATTTAAACACTTCCATGTTCTGGCTAGGTCTCTTTAAATTGAGCTGCCTTAAAATATGGATGAGCAGCAGTACCAATATTGCGCCGCAACTTCTAACTATGCGCTTATCCTGCAGCCAATAGTATTGTTGTCCGTATGCCAGCACATAGCCAATAAGGCATAAGATTAGTGCATAGATCACAAAACTGGCCCAATCTACCTGATAAAGTGGAATCTTACGGTTTAAACGAACCGTATTCATGATAGACAGCAGCAAAATAGCGCCTGGTAAATAGCAAAATATGATCGCTTTATATAAGAAATTATAATCGTAGGCATCCACAATTGGTGCAGTAAGCAGCATAGATATCGGACTTATACACAGCAGCATTCCATAGAAAATAGAATAGCCGATTTCTCTTGTTCTTTCGCTCTGGATCCTGCTAAATATTAGCGTAATGCAGATACTTGTAGTACCGCAATTGGCCATTCCCTGTATAAACCTGAATATAAAAAGCGTATGTAAATTATGCGTGTTATAGCAAATGTATGAAGTAACAATTTGCAATATAATCCCTACAAGAAAATACTCTTTAGTGGCCAGGTACACAAAAAAACGTCTTTCTAAGGCAAAAAAACTGGCAACTGCTACATAAAATATGATCATTGAATATTGAACATCAGCAGGTTCAATGCCGTAATAACCGGCTGCAGCGTTTGGATTGGCCGTGGATAAACCAAAAAGTAGCAGACAGGGTAAAATAACAATGAATATAGTACCTCTGATCAACCATTCAGGAGCCCAGCTTTTAAATACCGGTTTTACCGCGATCATTGGTTTTTAGTAATTATAACAATAGCATTCATACCTGCCTTTAGCTTATCAGTTATATTCTTATCGTCGTCTAACTTAATTTTAACCGGGATACGCTGCACCACTTTTACAAAATTACCTGTAGAGTTATCGGGGGGCAGTAAAGAGAACCTTGCTCCTGTTGCCGGAGATAAGGAAACAATCGTCCCCTGAAATTCCTCACCCGGATAGGCATCAGTTTCAATAACCGCATGGCCATTTAGTTTCATGGTCGAAATTTGGGTTTCTTTAAAATTGGCAATAACCCATTTGCCCGCTTCCTGATCTACAATAAATGCCAGTGTTTGTCCGGCCTGGATCAGCTGACCTTCCTGTATGGTTCTTCTTCCCATCTTTCCATCGTACGGGGCCGTAATTACCGTATAGCCTACATCAAGCTTATTCCTATCCAATAATGCCTCTCTACGCTTTATTTCAGCCAGATATACGTCTCTTTGAGACCTAATGTCATTAACTTTCGATGCCGAAGTTTCATAGCCGTTTAGTGCCGATCTGTATTCTGCATCTGCTACATCCAGCGCAGCCTTGCTGTTTTCCAGTTGCTGAAGCGTTGCAGATTCTACTTTAAAAAGCTTTGAATAACGGTCATAATCCTGCTGTTGCTTTAAAAGTTTAGCTTTTGCAGAAGCGATCTGAGATTTCATAACACGTGCTGCTTTAGTTGTGGTTAGCTCATTGCTTTCCATTACTTTAATCTGAGCCTGTGCATTTAACAAAGCCGCTTCGGCTTCTTGCTGACCAAGTTTATACTCACTATTGTCGATAACAAGCAAGGTGTCGCCTTTCTTTACATCCTGATTTTCTTCGTATTTAATTGTCCTTATGTAGCCTGTTACTCTTGAAGTTATAGGGTTTATATATTCTTCTACTTGTGCATCATTGGTTTCTTCATATTTATAAAGGTCCAGTATGGAAATTGCTCCCCAGATCATTAAACCAAGAACAATAACGCCTGCAATCCAGGCCGTGATTTTGGTGATTAGCTGATCGGTACTCGTATAATTTTTCTTTTTTGTTCGCATTTTAAAGGTTGCCTATTGCTTTTTGTAATTGGAAATATTGTAATTGTGCCGCTATCTGTGATGCTGCAAGGTCAAATCTGGTTTGGAGCAATTGTGTATCAGCATCTAAAAGATCCGTTAGCAGTGATAACTGGTTAAAATAAGTGTTGTTAACGATCCTCAGGTTTTCTGTAGCCTGCTTTATGTTCTGTTTTGCCACATCAATCCGTGTAATGGCTTCTTTGTACCTTAAATAGGCTTCGTTAACTTCCTGTCTGACTTTATCTGTTGTTGCCTCATGTTCAACCTCTCTTCGTCGAAATGCTAGTTCAGCTGCCTTAGTTTTGTGCTTATTGTGGTAAAATGCTGAGATTGGGAAGCTTGCTTTTATACCACTCAGACCAACACCATACATTGCAATGGAATAAGGATAAAACTGAATTTGTGGGTAGGAATAAGTATAATTTGCAAACAGCCCCACTTTAAAAGATACGTTTGCTTTTACTTTTTTCAGTTCCAGCTTGTTCAATTCGGTTTCTTTCTCAGAGATCTTTAGCTCATAAGAATGTGTTATGGCCTCATCCAGATATTCAGGATAAGTTTTAATAGCTAAACTAGTGTTGCTTAGCGAGTCGGGTAATATCTTAAAATCATCCTGCTCACCAATCAGTATTGCCAGCTTTTGGTTGGCTATATTGATGTCGTTATCAATCTGTATCAGCGACATCTTTTGGCGCGACAACTTAAGCTCAGCTCTTAGCACATCGCTTTTTAAGATCACTCCATTTTTAAGGAGTTGTCTGATCTCTGCTAACTGCTTTTCCTGATCGCTTATATCCTTTAACAACAAGACTTTAAAGATTCTATTCCTTTGCAGATCAAGGTAATATGCAGCTGCTTTTAATTTAATTTCGGAGGTAGTTAGGTTTAACTGTTCTACTGAAAGGCTCTTTTTTTCCTTCTCTTCCCTAATCTTCAGATTGGTTTTATTCCCATTGTAAAGGTTAAGGTATGCGTTGCCACCAAAACTATACGCGGTATGAACTACTTCAAATTGTGAAGGGGTATGAAACAGACCATTATCGTAAATGGGCATGTTGCTAACCCTTGCATACTCCCCTTCGGCCTCAATATCAGGTAGTCGTTCTGCTTTTGCATCTTTTATAGCCTCTTCAGATTCGTTGAGTTTTAGGCCCTGCATCTTGATAGCCTTGCTATTTGTTTCTGCTTTACCCCAGACTTCAGTTAATGATAAATGACGTGCCGATGGTTCTTGTTGTGCTAACGTAGTGCTTGAAACGAGGATGGAGAGCAAGATAAGAGCATAATGTTTTTTATTGGAATACATATAGTTTAATAGAATGCACAAAGTTAGCCATATGATAAAGCTGTATTTTTATCTATATTGCCAATTATTTGTCCATTCCAGCCAATGAATGTTTTAAAAACTTCAGAATATTTAAGTGCAATTGACTTAAATCCAGATAGCATATTCGTTTTACATGAAAAAATAGAGCGCAAATTAATTGCGCATTCACACCGCAAAGGGCAATTAACGTACGTTCAGGGTGGCGTAGCCTACATACACATTAAAAATGTGAGCTATATTATTCCTGCCCGACATTATGTATGGGTGCCAGTTGGTTTAACGCACTATCTTGAAGTAAGGCACCAGGCCACCGTGATTAGAAACATCTATTTTTATGACCAGGATGATGCCAGTGAGCTGTTCTTTCAGCAATTGGGGATCTATCCAGTCAACAATCTTTTACTGGAAATGATCATCTTTACTGAGAAATGGAATGGTAATATTTCTGCGGATAATGTGGTGCCGTTCCAATTTTTATCTTCGTTAAAGAACCTGCTTCCTCAGCTTGGTGTAAAAGCATTCCCGATAGCCTTACCAACCACAAACAATGAACGTTTACTTCCAATTATTGCTTTTCTGGCAAGGCATTATAATGAACAGCTTACACTGGAGGATATAGCCAAAAGATTTGGTATGGCCGAAAGAACACTTTCCAGATTATTTCAATCTGTAATGAGTATCTCTTTTTTACAATATTTAAAACTCCTAAGGATGGTTAGGGCTATTGAAATGATTCTGCAAACCAATAAATCAACCAGCGAGATTGCTTATGCTACCGGCTATAATAGCCTTGCGGCATTTAGCAAGGCATTTTTTCAACTTACAAATATCCGTCCCTCCGATTTTGGGAAGCGCTAAAACATAAGTCAGGACGCTTTAAAAAGAAAGCGGGAATAATCATACCGACCATTCCCGCTTATCTAAATTAACGCTCTCAGTATAAAGACGTATATTTAACAGTAATATTGTGTTAGGTTTAAAATAAATATTCATCCCATGCCAGCAATAACAAGAAAGACTAAAATAGATGCCTCGGCTTTTTATGATACTGAAGAAAACCCTAAACAGCTTATTCACCTCCTTCATCATCATATATGTAAAACCGGTGAACTGGAAAAATTGATTCTGGATTATGAATACGGCAAAGGCAAAATAGAGAACATCGGGATTCTGAAAGATACCCTTGTTAGCGATCACAACTTAACTGGCAAATTTAAAGCAGGCTATCAGATCAGCGAATTTTCAATGTGTGCCGCAATAGATTATACTGATGATCACGCTATGGATATCGATTTTGTGATTGATAAAGTCACTAATGAATTGATATTAACTGGTGAAACTCGTTATGAAAGACTCGACGAACTTTAAATAAAGCTTACTTGAATAACTCAAAACCATAACGCGCATCGTTCCAGAACTCATCTAGCGCTATAATACGAGGCTTAAAAAAAGAAATTAACTTAGGCCAATCTTCTTTGTTAAATATGCTTACACCGGGTAAAACGGTATATATCTTACAAACTGTTTTGCTGTACTCATCTGTCGAATGTAGCTCCCACTGCCATTCTTCTCCTAAAATTCCGGTTAACAGTTTCTTATATTCTTCAAACTGCTCAAATAATAGCTGCTGTATGGTTAAATCAGGAATAGAGATCTCTATTCCTATCCATGCCGACTTTTTATCAACCTGCATTTTAAATGCCAAATGCTTGATGCCTGTCTTATAGTTAATCCAGTTAATTCGTAACCCTTCAGCAGAAGGTTGCAATGCCATATACTGCCCATATGCAGTCCAGAAAGCTTGCTTAATCTGCGAAGCCTGATCTTTTGAATACAATCTTTATTGTTTAATGGTTTATACCAAAGCAGTCCTTTTCTTAGCTCTGAAATGCAAAAATACAGCAATACCTGAAATGATTACCAGAATTAAAGAAGAAATCATTGATATCTTATCTCCAACAAGGTAAGATGCCGGTTCAAACTTAAATTCTAAATTGTGACTCCCTGCGGGTAGTTTGGCCGCTCTAAGGATGTAATTGGCTCTAAAATAAGGGATTTTGTTGCCATCTAAGTAAGCATTCCAGCCTTTATCGTACCAAACTTCAGCAAATACAGCTATAGCATCCTGTGCACTTTTGTACTTGTAAACCAGGTGATCCGGATGATATTCGGTCAGTTCAATCTTTGCAGTAGTATCAGTTAAAGGTTTTGCATCACCAATTTGAGATTTAAAAGTCTCATCAACTATTGCCGTTGTTTTGGGGTCAAAACTGGTAATGGCTTTCATCTCTTCGTCCGCATTTTTAACGTAGCTCACATTGCTGATGAACCATGCATTTCCCAAAGCGGTTTTTCTTTCTATGGCCTGAGGCGTCGGACTAGCCTTATCGGCCATGATCACGTATTTGGTATTTAGCATATCCAATACGGGCTCGTTTATCTTCTCGCTAAATTGTGCTGTAATCAGTTCGTCGTAGCGCTGGAGCCTTGCAGAGTGCCTTCCTCCTACCGATTTGTGGAAATACGAAGCAGACGCATCAAAGAAAGGATTACCTTTTGTAAAATCTATCACCCTAAAATCAAGTGCTTTATCATTTAAAATCTGAAGATCAGCTGCAGTAGCCTGATAATTTTGGTCGAGCACAGATTTATCATAGAAGTTGCTGTTGTTCAGGTATCTTCTGTCTACACCCCACATATCAACCAGTATCAGCACGCCTAAAACAATAAATGCGGTGTTTGCTTTAACTTTTCCTTTTAATATTGCCCATAACACACCAAAGCCCAGTAAAATAAAAATCAAAGATCTGAAAGCATCCGTACGGGCAAGCGATATCCTGTCTTCTATCAAAGCACTCCCTATGGAATTGGCAAAGCTAAGATCAGCTTTAAAAGCCTCCGCAAGGTGGTTCACCATTTCCTGATGCGATGAATCTCTAAAGTCAAGAAACAACGTTGGCGCAAGCATAAATAACACTAAGCCGCCACCGGTTATATACAGAGAATAAAGTAATTTTTTAGGTAAATCTTTTGCCTTATCTTTCTCGTCTACAAACTGCTTAAGCGCCACAAACGCCAGCAATGGTATAATTAATGCCGGTATAACCAATATAGATTCTACTGCCCGCATCTTGTTATACATCGGGAAGTAATCAAAAAACAGATCGGAGATTAATGGGAAATGCCTGCCAAACGATAGAAATACAAAAAGAAATGTGGAGGTTAAAATCCACCATTTCAATTTACCTTTAACTATAAATAGACCCAGAACATATAAAAAGATCACAATACAGCCAAAATACCATGGGCCATGAGTGCTCGATTTTTCTCCCCAATAAGTTCTTAATAAACCTTGCTCAAGCTGAGGGATGAGTTCTTTAACCTGATCTTCAGGAACGCCCTTTGCTACCAGTGCTTTGGCTACATTAGAATGCTCGTCTAGTTGTTTGATCTGAGTAGCACCTCCATACATGTTAGGGACAAGGAATGTAGAGATTTCGCCAACCCCCTGACTCCAGAGATAAGCATAATCACGCCCAAGTCCGCTATCCGATTTTGAAGTTGTTCTTGTTAAATTTGCCTTACCGCGAATAGATTCGTTACCGTACTCGTAGGTAGTCCATAATTGACCTGCATTTACACCAACGGCTAATACTACACCTATCAAAAGATATCCTACAGCCGTAAAAAAAGTCTTTAACTGCTTAGATGCCATTGCATAATACAGTTCAAAACCTGCCAGTATGAGCAGGCACATGAACAGATAATAAGTCATTTGTATGTGGTTGCACCTGATTTCAACAGCAAGGAAAAAAGCGGTTAACAAACCGCCTAATAAGTATCGACCTCTAAAAGTGAGTAAAATAGAACCCAGTACAGGTGCAAAGAACGAAATTGCCATGGCCTGATTGCTGTGGCCGGCTTCAATATAGATGAAATTATAAGAGGTAAAAGCAAAGGCCATGGCTCCTGCAGCAGCAAGCCAGGGCTTCATTTTTAATGTACTTAATAAAAAATAAGCCCCCAGCAAATAGCAAAGCACA
Source organism: Pedobacter sp. GQ55 (assembly GCF_059758925.1). NCBI lineage: Bacteria > Pseudomonadati > Bacteroidota > Sphingobacteriia > Sphingobacteriales > Sphingobacteriaceae > Pedobacter > Pedobacter sp. GQ55. The sequence goes on from NZ_JCAXEI010000003.1 coordinate 621,313, forward strand.
ATATCTATTGGATTCGGAAATACGGTTTTCAAGGTATTGATCACGTAGTTGGCTATACTGCCGCTGTTCGATACCCAGATCTGGAAACTAGGCATCCCGCCAAACATAGAATTGGTCCATAATGGCCCTTTTCCTGTTTCTGCCCTAACATCCATGATCTCCTTTGCCATTGCTTTGGCTTCAAGCACATCGCTCTGGTAAAGGTCTTTGCCCTGCATAGCAGGACTGAAATAAGCAAAACAGAGAATAAAGAATATCCCTACGATAATAAAATGTGTGCTGTTAGCTTGAAACCATTTCTTCATACAGTAAAGAAAGCAATAATATCAAACAAGAGCTAGAATTAATTAGTTTTTGATAAAATTACCGTCGGTTCATGACTTTTCAATTCAGTCTCATTTGTTAAATCAAGTCTTAACGGAGTTATAGATACCAAATCATTTTTAACCGCCCACCGGTCAGTCCCCTCTTCTGCCAGTTCAAGTGGCTTTACCGTAATCCAATAGTGCTTTCTGCCCATTGGGTCATGCCCCGGAACTACACTTCCATCGTATAACCTTACCGACTGCCTTGTCCACTGAAGCCCTTTTGGCTTACGCGGAAAATTCACATTATACAACCCAAGGTTCGCATTTTCTAATAATACAGTTAATGCCTGTTCAACAAAAGGATCCAGGCTTTCAAAATCCGGTTCCGATTTACCAACAGGAGTACTTAATGCTATTCCCTTAACTCCAAGTAAAACCGACTGTTTAGCGGCAGCCAGCGTCCCCGAATGCCACATAGAGTTGCCCAGGTTTGGCCCCATATTGATCCCTGAAAGCACAACTTCCGTGTCAGGATACATATGCAATCCAAGTGCAACGCAGTCTGCCGGTGTTCCATTTACCCTAAAAGCATCAATGTTTTCGAATGTTATTGGTGATTTTTTATAAGAAAGCGGGCGCGAATGTGTAATGGCGTGTCCCATTGAGGATTGTTCCACATCAGGAGCTACAATTCTAACAGTACCAAAGCGCAGTGCGATGTTTGCCAACGCTCTGATACCGGGGCTATAAATACCGTCGTCATTTGTGATCAGGATTTTCATGATAGCTATTTAAAATAATTACTACAATGAAAACCATAGTTATGCCAACATTGTTCAAACTATATGAAAAAAACCAGCAAACTAATCCGATTAATTCATAATCCAACCGCAGGTGATGGTGAATATTCGAAAAAGGAAATTGTTAAATTGATAGAATCAAACGGCTACAAGTGCGATTATACTTCCTCTAAAAAGAAATCAATCGGAAATATTAAACCTGAAACGGAATTTATTGCAATTGCCGGTGGGGACGGAACGATAAGAAAAATGATCATCACACTGCTAAATAAGAAGCTAAAATACAAAAGGCCAATTGCCCTGCTTCCCTTTGGCACTGCAAATAACATTGCCACTTCACTCCATATCAGCAACAACAACAATACAAATGTCAGTTCCTGGAATAACTATCATTTAAAAAAGTTTGATGTAGGCCAGGTAGTTGCCCCAGAGGATACTTTCTTTTTTATAGAGGCATTCGGATATGGCGTTTTCCCAAAGCTGATGAAGCAGTTAACCAAAATGAATACCGAGCACATCAAAACACCTGAAGATGAGTTTGAACTGGCGCTCAAAACTTTACATAAAATCTGCAGTATATATAAGCCTTTTAAAGCCACAATTGAATTAGACAATAAGGTTTTTGAAGGTAAATATCTGCTGGTTGAAGTCATGAACATCCCAAGTCTGGGGCCGAATTTAAAACTAAGTCCTGATGCCGACCCGGGTGATGGATATTTCGATGTACTGATGGTTGCCGAAAGCAAAAGAAAAGTACTATCAGATTATATCTCTGTAATTCATCAGGGTAAAGAAAGCGTATTCACCATTAAATCAATAAGATCAAAAAAGGCAGCTATTTTTACAGCATGTAAGGATGCGCACGTTGATGATCAAATTATAGAAGAAACACCAGGAAAAGTAAAAATAAAGAACATGGATAGCTTGCTTGAAATTGTGGTTAATAACAAAAAATCAGTCGCGATCGTCCCCTCTAAATGACATAGATCTCTTTTTCCAGATCACCATATATACAAGTGCCATAAATGCGACACCGGCAGTACAATATAGAATGGACGGGATCATAAAGATTACGTCCTGATATGCCCAGCCGGCAAATAACGCGCCCAAACCTATACCCGCTTCAAGAGCGATATACATGGTTGCCATAGCTTTACCTCTGTATTGCGGGTGACTAAGATCTATAGTCCATGCATTTAAAGCAGGAGATAAAACTCCTGCGCCTATGCCATAAACAACTGCTCCGGTAATTAGACCAGCTTCAGACGTACCATATCCTGTAATGACCAAAGAAGCACATAAAATGGTCAATCCGCAGATTGCCACATTCAAACGACCATATTTATCAGATACTTTTCCGGCAATAAATCGGATCAACAACGAGGATATAGTAAACACCATAAAGAATATCCCCTTGTTGGCCAGCCCTATATAGCCGCTCCAGTCAGGTATTAAGGTGAGTATTACCCCATAACCTACATACGATAACAAGGTTACAATAGCTGCAGGTAATACCCTAACATCAATAATATCCTTGCGGGATATTTTCAGAATAGATAAACTGAATTTCTTTTTATCCTTTAAGGTTTCTTTCATGTTCATCAATATGATGATCGAAAGCAACGCCAAAGCAGATGAGCTGTAAAACAGCACATTTATTGAATACAAGCCACTAATAAAACTACCAATAGCAGGGCCAATGGCCATTCCGGTACTAAAACACAAACCATGTATTCCTAAAGCCTCTCCCCAGCGCTCCCGCGGAATAATATCTGCAACATAAGCCGCAGTAGCAGTTGGCTTAAAACCGGTCGAAAAACCATGAATAAGACGCAGAAACAAAAATCCGGAAACAGTGCCCAGTATTGGATATAAGAATCCGCAAACAAAGCACACAATAGATCCTACTGCCATAACCGGAACCCTGCCAATGGTATCGGTTAGCTTTCCGCTAAATGGCCTCGATATACCTGCCGTAAGCGTAAACAATGCTATAATCAAACCCTTATATTCAGCACCACCCAAACCACTAAGGTAAGCTGGCAAATCAGGTATAAGCATATTAAAACTAGCAGAAAATAAAAGTGAACTCAGACAGAGTAATGCAAAAGGAAGGTTGTATATCGGATCTGATGTAGTGGAATTATTCATTGACCCTGCAAAGGTAGTAAACTATTTTTTTATACATTCGTTTAATGAAATTACCACATCAAAAGGGCATGGTGATATGGCTTATGGGCCTATCTGGAGCAGGGAAAAGTACAATATCGAATCTATTTGAAGAGCAATTAAATGAGTCCGGCTTCTTTTCTATGAAACTTGATGGGGATGAAATGAGAAAAGGCTTAAACTATAATTTGGGCTTTAGTATGGATGATAGGGCCGAAAATATCAGGCGGGCCGCCGAAACTGCAAAAATAATTGCATCCAACGGAGTAATTGTTATCTGTTCGTTTATTACGCCTTTAAATGGGCATAGAGCAATAGCCAAAAATATTCTGGGCGATATGTATTTCGAAGTATTTATCGATTGTCCGCTGGATATTTGCGAACAAAGAGACGTTAAAGGCTTATACGAACAAGCACACAACAACACCTTAAAAAACTTTACAGGCATAAGCTCAGCCTTTGAAAGACCAACAGCACCAGATTTAATTCTCCATACCGATAATTTTACCGCTCAACAATGTTGTGCTGAGTTATACCATGCAGTAAAAAACAAAATAGCGGATAACGCTTAACTTACTTTACAGTAAAACCCGGGATTTAGTAACGATGGTTTATTGTAAACAAATTCTTCAAAATCTGCATTAACCATAATGGCACCACTACTTACAGCTATGGCCTGTCCGGCGGCAGTATCCCATTCCATGGTTGGTCCTTTCCTGTAATAGATTTGAGCTTTACCCTCTGCAACTAAACAGAATTTTAATGAACTACCGATGGAAAGCTTACTAGTAACAGGATATTTTTTCAAGATATTCTCCTCATCCTCATCTGCATGAGAGCGGCTACCTATAGCAATCCATCCACTGGTTTTCTGATCTACACTGATGACTTCAGGGACTTCACCGGGTGTCATCTTCCAACTTCCTTTTCCTACAATTCCATAGTAAACCACGTTCAGTACGGGGCTATAAATTACACCAATTACAGGCTTATTATGCTCCATAAAAGCAATATTAACAGTAAACTGACCATTCCTGCTGATGAACTCTTTGGTGCCATCCAGTGGATCAACACACCAATATTGCCTCCATTCCTTTCTAACCTCATAGTCAATATCAGCACCTTCTTCAGATAATATTGGAATGTCAGGATAAAGCTTAGTTAAGCCTTCTACAATGAGGTCATGCGAAACACGATCGGCAATAGTCAACGGCGAATTGTCCTCTTTCCTGGTAATTCCAAAATCTTCCTGTGTTCCGTTATAAACCTCCAAAATAGCTTCTCCGGCTTTAATGGCGATATCAATTAATGGCTGTATATCTGTAATGTTCATTGTTTAAGGTAAAATGATTGCGACTCTTTCTTTAATTTCTTTAAGGATTTTGGCTTGTCCTTCTCTGTTATCTAAATCACTTTGTCTGGCAGTTAATAAAGCTTCTTTCTTTAAAACTGCATTTTCTTTATCATAAGCCGCAATATGATTGGCATCAATTAAACTTACGTCAACATTTTGGATAACCAGCTCGTAATCCAATTCCCTCAATACATCACCGGCAACCACTTCAAAGATCTCCAGATCATCCCCCTTAAACTCGTTTAAAAATTTACCGGTATTGTTACTAATGATGGGCTTTTCCAGATTGCTCCACATTTCACCTGCTGCTGCTGTAAGTTTAGAGGTTTTGGAATCATAAAACTTAAGCATATCAGGATGATAAGCGATATCCAGATAAAGGCATAATTTATTAATCTCTCTTTCTGGTTCAGTAATCAATGTTTCATAATTCAGAGAGAAAAAGCGCTCTGCCGGCAGACCTGCCCTTAACTTCAAACAAGCAGCCTGATCCTCGCTCCATTGCTTAGCAAGATGGTAAATATGTTTTTCGCCAACAATAGCTTTCTTAAACGAACAGGCTACATCTCTCCCATCCCTGTACAGATAAATGTATTTCAGGTTTAGGCCAAAATCTTCCATTTCTGTTGCGTAGTGAATGTTAGCCATGCTTTTGCAGCACCAATACTTGGCGCCTTTACTAATAGCAGCCTGTTCATATACCAACCTGTTTATCTCTAATAGATCATAACGTGTCGATTTTTCATAAATCTCATCTGCATTCAGTAGCACCCCTTCCCATGGTACCGGATTGGCATTTACATAAGCCACCACATCGTTAACAAGTATTTTGTAAGAATCGCTGTTAAGCTTGCCATACAGATGTAAAAGCGGCATAAAAACCACTAAAATATGAGGCGGATGTGGCGATGCTATTTCAGCCGACTGATCCAGAATTACCCTTAAAAGATTAGATCCGGAACGTTGTGTTCCTATAATTTGTATGCCGGTATTGGTCATTCTTGTTAGTTAAAATTAATTCAGCACCTATCCCATAAAGTGTACTGCAGTCCCTATTAATAAAGAAATAATGATTAAGTATACAGGATTAAATTTAAATCTGAAACTTAAAATAAATGCGATCACAAATAATGCAACATTAATTGGCGTGGAATGAACTGAGAAAAAGAGCTTTATGCCCGAAGCGATGATCATGCCCACTACTACAGGTTTTATTCCTGCTAATGCATTTTTCATTACAGTGGAGTCCGCATTGTTCTTAAATATCTTTGAAACAATGATCATTAAAATAGAAGAAGGTACAAAAATAGCGATTGTTGCCAATGCCGCTCCTGTCACACCGGCCAATTTATAACCTGTAAAAAACGCACTTACCAGAATTGGCCCTGGAGTTAGCTGGCTAAAAGCAATACTATCAATGAATTCCTGATTGCTCAGCCACTTCAATTCTGTTACAAAAAGCGACTGCATAATCGGGATCATCACATATCCTCCGCCAAACAGCGATAGACTGATGCCTGAAAATACTGAGGCAATTTTAAGAAGAATCAGATCTGTGTATCGGTATAATCCGGAAATAAAGGCAGCATATAGTAACAATAGCGATAACAACCCTATTTTGGCACCGTTGCTCAACCGCTCCCATGTAAATTTAGCTCCACCAGTATCGGGTAAATTGGCCAGTTTAAAATAAACACCAATCAACCCGCCAATCAGTATCAGCAATAGAATGATCAGGTAGCCTTTAATGAAATAAAGTAATATTACAGCAATTAAACACAGCGCTATTTTACCGTTATGCCCTTTTACTTCCTTTAAAAAGATATTTAAACCGGTAGTTAAGATGATAGCACTTACAGCTGCTACTGTATAGGCCATTATACCCGAAAGATCCTTAACATGAATGTAATTAAAATAACACCACGACAGTACAAACATCAATATACAAGCCGGAAGCAGAATTCCAAGCATGCTCACCAGCAAGCCATTTTTTTTGTGCAGATGGTAACCAATATACGACACCACATTCACAGCCAATGGGCCGGGCAACAAACTGGCAATACTAACCGCATTTAATAAATTTTCCTGACTCAGCGTTTTGTCCTTTTCAATCATTTCCTTTTGAACAACGGCGATTAAAGCCATATGCCCGCCAAAAGAAACACATCCAATTTTAAGAAAAGTAAGGAAAAGGTACTTTAAACCCACTTCCTTTTGCACTATGCTGATATCCTCCACGCTATTTCTTTGTTTTTACGGTTATCACCTCAGGAGAACTTCCACATCTGATTTAGAAAACTTTACGAAATTAATAAATTATTGATTAATCCTGCTTCATCAGCCTGTACATGTAGGCCGAGATCAACAACAAAATGGTAATCACTATCCAAAGCATGTTGTAACCGTACCTTTCGGCAATAAAAAAACCGGCTATAGGACCAATAACCTGCGCTATCGACCAGCAAAGCATGTACCCCGCAGCGTACTGGCCCCTATTAAACTCATTTGCCCTGCTCATTACAAACGTATTGATAAAAGGCAAAGCAAACATTTCACCAAAGGTGAAGAAAACTATGCACAGGGTGCCCAATACTATAGGGCTTCCAAAAGGAAGCAAAAGTACAGCGAATGAACATGCCACTAATAAAGCGCCTACTACTATAAAAAAAATAGGAGATCTTTTATTCTCAATCTTATGGATCATCACCATTTCAAACAGTGCAATAATAATCCCGTTGAGGCCTAATATCAAGCCTATCTCAAACTCGCCTATCTTCCAAATTTCTTTATAAAATACCGGAACAACCCTAAACATCAGAAAAGAGCAGATGATAAAAACAGCAGTTAACAGCAGGAATCTGATAAATACTGCATCTTGCCAGGGTTTACGCACCACAATTCCCTTAACTTTTTCCTTTAAAGCCTTTCTGTAGTCTTTAATTTTTGGCAAAAACCAAAAGATACCTAACCCCGCAATAATACTTACCGTGCCATCAACATAAAACAGCAATCTGTAATCGTAAGACGCAATCAAACCACCCATACTTACACCTACTGCCCATCCCATATTCACCGCAAGACGGTTTAAAGAATAAGAGCGGGTCTGTAATTCAGGCTTCGCATAGGCTGCTATGGCTACAAAATTCGCAGGGCGAAAGGCTTCCGAAAAGAAACTGATCACAACAGCAAGCACACAAAGGGCATGAAAATCAGTAATATTTGCAAAAAACAAAAAGAATATACCACTAACAATAGAGGCTACGATCTGAACTGGTCTAAACCCAATTACATCTGTAAGCTTACCGCCTGCTGCAGAGCCCATTATAGAGCCAATGCCAAAAAGTGTAATGATTAATCCTGCATCAGAAGCTGGTCTGTGGAGCGATTGGGTTACGAATAAGCCCATAAAAGGCACCGCCATGTATCCACTTCGATTGATGAGCATAACAATGCTCAATATCCAGGTTTCGCGGCTTAAGCCAGTAAAAGAAAGTTTATAAGTGCGCGCAATTTCTTTGAATAATAACATAAGTAGTGGAGCTGTGGCAAAGATAATAAAGCAATTAGTTTTTTCTATTTTAGCAAAATACTTTTACGTACATGCAGAAACTTAAAGCCATATTATTCGATTTAGATGGCACACTTATCGACTCAGAATACTTCCATTACCAATGCTGGATAGAAATCCTTGAAACCTACTCGCTATCTATGACTTATGAGGAATGGGTTAATACCTACGCAGGCTACCCACTCCCAATCAACAGCAAAACAATTAAAGAAAAATACAATCTCGATATTGATCTACCTGAACTAATCCTCTGGCGGGAACGCTTAAGCAAAACTGGCTTTTCAACAAGAGATATCAATTTAATGCCCTTTGCCTTGGAAACCATACAGTTTTTTAAGCAAAAAGGACTTAAATTAGCCGTTGTTACCGCTAGCCCAAGACCAGATGTTGATCTGATCTTTGCAAGAAATGGTTTGAGCAACTACTTTGATCTTATGGTTACCAGAACCGATGTTACTTTAACAAAGCCAGATCCTGAATGTTATAATTTCTGTTGCCAGCAACTTGGACTTAACAAGGATGAGTGCTTAGCTTTTGAGGATACAATTAATGGCCTAAAAGCTGCTAAAGCCGCCAATCTGGTTTGTTATGTTGTACAAAGTGATAGTTCGCAACATCCTAAGTTAGCCATTGCCGATAAAATATTTACAGACCTAAAACTTGCCGGTGAAAACGTTGCAAAGCAATTCACATTTTAAAAACAGACATATACTTAACGCATGCTTAAATTCAAACAACTCTTAATTCTATTTCTACTAGCCAGCACGGTAGCAGTGGCTCAGGTAAGACCAGAGAAAATAGCAGATAGTCTTTATAAAGCCAAAAGCTTTAAAGAAGCTGGCAAGTATTACCTAAAAGCAACACAACAAGCCGAATTTAGGGTGCTTAAAACAAATAATTACTATAATGCGGCATGTTGTTATGCCCTAAGTGGTCAAAAAGATAGTGCCCTGGTTTTACTTACAAACGCTGTAAATAGTGGCTATAAAAAAGTAGATCATATTAAAAAAGACACTGACCTTGAATCCTTACGTTCATTACCTGGCTGGTCAAAACTCCTAAATAGCATTAAGACAGTTAAAGACAGTACCACAGATCCATATAAGGCTAAACTGATTACCAGCGATGTAAAGAACTTTTGGAAGGCATATGACATGGCCAAAAAAGATACCGCCAATGCCATCAACCTTTATAAGAAATACTATGTAGAACCTGCCTCAAATGGACTTCAGGATTATCTGGGTTATAAAATCAGAAACCTTAAGAATTTTGTAAAATCTGTAAATACCAAGCCTCTGTTTTATGCTGCTGTACGTAAAAATACTTATGCTGTTGATCAGCAAAAGCCCCAAATGATCCAAAGCTTTGTTAAGTTCAAGCAAATTTACAACAAGGCCCAGTTTCCAGACATTTACTTCGTTATTGGCGCCTTTAATTCAGGCGGAACCAGTACTGATGCCGGATTGTTAATCGGGCTTGATCAATCTGCCCGCACAGAAGAAGTTCCCGTTAAAGAGCTAAACTTATGGCAGCAAAACAACTTCACAAACCTAAAATCCTTACCAAACCTGATTGCCCACGAGCTCATCCATTTTAACCAGGATGGCCTTGCTGGCGACACCACGCTTCTAGCTGGTGCGCTTACAGAGGGTATGGCCGATTTTATAGGCGAACTGATATCGGGTAAAACTGCTAATGAACGTCTGTTTGTTTGGGCTAAAGGTAAAGAAAAGCAGATCTGGGCAGATTTCGAGAAAGAGATGTATTTAGAAAAGTCTCGTAATTGGATCGCAAATTCCGATCAGGAAACTGCAGAGAAACCTGCTGATCTGGGCTATTGGGTTGGTTATCAGATCTGCAAAGCCTATTACGACAAAAGCACCGATAAAAACAAAGCCATAAACGACATGCTTAACATAAAAAACTATAAAGAATTTTATGAGAAAAGTGGCGCCGGGCAGCTGTTTAAGTAAAATTTTTACTTTCCGATTGTTTATTTATTACATTGCTATGTTCTAAAAATACGGGGTAAAAACCTTTATAAGGGTAACTTTGGCTGCTCAAAACAATTATCAATTGACAGCATCAAAACCATTAAAAGAACACAATAAGGGTATTTCAACAGTCCTTGCTTTTGCTCTGTTACCCTTATCCGGCTTCGCAACAGATATCTACATCCCTTCCTTACCTACCATGGCTACAACCATGAATGTAAGCAGCTTACAAGTACAATTAACACTTAGCTTATTCCTGATCAGTTATGGGATTTCACAACTCTTTATAGGCAGCGTGCTGGACAGTTTTGGCAGGTATAAACTTAGCCTTATCTGTTTACTGGTATTTGCCGCGGCAAGTATCGTGATTGCAAACACGCATAACATATACCTCATTTACCTTATGCGAATCATTCATGGATTTACTGTAGGAACTATCATTGTTGGTAAGCGCGCATTTTTTGTCGATATTTTTGAAGGAGATAAACTTAAACACTATTTAAGCCTATTCTCTATCATTTGGTCTACAGGCCCCATAGTAGCACCATTTTTGGGTGGCTATTTACAAACTGCATTCGGCTGGGAGTCTAACTTCTACTTCCTTGCCGGTTTAGCAATTATACTTGCCATACTCGAATTCATTTACAGTGGCGAAAGCCTAACCCGTTTTTCTAAATTCTCATTAAGCAACATAGGTAACATCTATCTCAAAATGATTAAAACCCCAAGCTTTAGTCTGGGTATAGTGATGCTGGGCCTTGCCTATTCAATGGTAATGATCTATAACATGACAGGTCCATTTATCATAGAACATCACCTTCACTTTTCACCTATAATAGCCGGTTACAGCTCCCTTATTCTAGGTTTTGCCTGGATGGTTGGCGGTTTTATAGGTAAAGCAACCATAAACAAGCCGTTTTTAAAGAAAATGATTGTGAACCTGGGGCTGCAAATACTGTTTGTATTGCTCATGTTTATCAGCATCCAATTCATATCCAGCATCTACTCACTCCTATTTTTCGCCTTTTTAATTCACGTTACTGCAGGCTATATCTTCAATAATTACTTTACTTTTTGTTTAGGCAGATTCCCTAAAAACGCAGGTATTGCTAGCGGATTAACTGGTGGGGTTACTTATGTGATCGTGTCGTTTCTAAGCTATAGCGTTATCTCCTTCTTACCAGCAAAAGACGAGCACAACTTAAATTCCAGCTACTTGTTACTTGCTGTTATTTCTGGAATAGTGATGTTTGTGATCTTTAAGCTCACCAGAAAAGAAGAGATTGCGGCAGCCTAATCAGGTTTTAAGAAAAGCCAAGATCTTTTAACAATTGATCTTTGTAGTTGCTGCCTATCGGAATCTCATTGTTTTTAATAAATATACGATTGCCCTCTATATGGCCGATCTTGGATTTATTAATAATAAATGAACGATGGGTTCTTAGAAAAAGCGCCTTGGGCAGTAGTTCTTCAAAGTTCGAGAAAGGCATTTTAGGCAACAGCAAATTACCCGTAGTTATGATTTTGGTATAGTTACCCTGCGCTTCGGCATAAAGCAACTCATCATACCCTATTTTATAGATCTTACCGTCTGTTTTAATAAATATAAAATCTTCTGTAGCAGAACCAGAAACTTCGTTTACCTGCACAGTTACTTTAGGTTCTAATTTCTCTAATGCTTTATCTACAGCAATAATAAAACGATCAAAGGAGAAGGGTTTTAACAGGTAATCGCAAGCTGCCAAATCAAATGCATCAACAGCAAACTCCTTATAGGCCGTTGTAAATATAACCTGAGGCTGATCTTTTAATGTTTTTACAAATGAAATTCCATCCATTATAGGCATATTAATATCCAGGAAAAGGATATCAATCTTTTGCCTCTGTAGCACTGCCTTCGCTTCAAGTGCATTCCCGCACAATGCTACAACACTCAGATAATCCAAATGGCTGCAATAGCTCTTTATAATATCTCTGGCAATCGGCTCGTCATCAACAATAAGGCAACTTACTTGGTCCATTACTTCATTTTTAGATGTAAGATAACATTGTAAAATGAATTATCCTTTTTAATGTTCAATTCATGTTCACCGGTATAAAGCAAGCTTAACCGCTTGCTTACATTATCCAAACCAAAACCGCTGTTTTTGTTAAGCGCAGGCTGAACATTTTCTTCCTGACCGTATGAATTCTTTACCGAAAAAAGAATAGAATTACCCCAGGTTTTTAGCTTTATATCTATATAAATTTTCTCATCAACCGTATTTTTAGAGTGCTTAAAGGCATTTTCTATAAATACAATTAAAAGCATCGGCGCAATTTTTATTTCAGGTACAATTACCTCTTCAATCTCTGTAGTTAGCACTAATCTATCGCCTATCCTTATCTTTTCAAAATCTATGTAATTGTTAATGTAGGCTACCTCATCCTTTAGCGGTACGTATATTTCTGTAGCATCATAAACCGAGTAGCGCAATAATTCTGATAGTTTAAGCAGCAAGGCAGGTATTTTCTCATGATCGGTAATAGAAAGCCCATACATGTTGTTTAATGTGTTAAACAGGAAATGAGGACTCAGTTGGGACTGCAACAAATGTAACTCACTTTTACTATGAGCAGCCATTGTTTTAGCATCTCTCAATTGATTTTCAGAAATAGCGTGAACGATCTTGATCAAGGCACCAAGTGCCAGACTAATCAGCATAAACGGAACCCACGACAGTAATAAATTAATTGCTGTTCTTCCTCGCAGCGGGAAATCAGCATGAAAAAACAACAGCCCTATGCAAACTATAATCAGGATAAATAATCCAAAAGAAATCGTCTGTGGAAGAACTTTTAACCGTCCAGTCCAGATCTGGGCAACATATCTACCCGTAAAAAGCCCGATAAAAAAGAATACCGTTCCGGCAAAAGCTACGGCTTCATCTTCATGTATCTCAATTGATTTCGCATATGTTTCTATCACCAAAAAAACCGGAATAGAAATAATAAGGGATAAGATGATATAAAGCGGCTGCCCAAAGAAACCAATCAGTGGTTTAAATTTTATCTCGTCCATAGTGTTCCTTGTATCAATCATATGCTACAAATTTGAGCAAGTTCATCGAGCCAATAAACAATTGCTGACGAACACCCCAAAATCATTGACAGAACCTGAAAAACAGGTTACAAAACTGTTCAACACCTTAAAATAGCATTCCATCAACTCACAGGCAAGTTACAACATATTTTTTTTCGGAGCTAGCACGAACAAGCAATATTTGATCAATCAACAACCTGATCAAATTAAAAACCACTTGTAATGAAAACATATATCATATTCTTTTTCGCTTCTCTGATCTCTCTTACTGCCCTGGCGCAGGTAAAGCAGGGACTCATTTCTTCAACTGTAAAAGATTCAAAGAATCAAGCAGTTGGCGGCGCTACCGTGCGCCTGCTTAAAGCCGCAGATACTGCAGTTATTGCCACACGAGCTACTGATGTTGATGGCAAATTTCAATTCAATAATATTGGTAAAGGTTCTTATTTATTAAAAATAACAGCCATAGGAATGAAAGAATTCAACTCATCGCCCCTACATCTCGAAGAGAACAAAAGCATTGCCCTTCCGGTAATTATATTACAACCAGCTAAAAGCACAGAACTTGCAGAGGTAGTAATAAAAGCCAAACGCCCGCTAATTCAAATGGAAATAGACAAAACAGTAGTAAACGTGGATGCTATGATTAGCAGCGCAAGCAGCAATACATTAGAGGTGCTCGAAAAAACGCCCGGCATAGTAGTAAATTCCAATGGGGATATCACATTAAACGGCCGATCTGGAGTAATGGTTTTAATTGATGGCCGTCCTACCTACATGTCGGGGCAGGACCTTTCTCTTTACCTGAAATCACTTCCCGGATCTCTTTTAGATAAGATAGAACTGATGGATAACCCTCCTGCTCGTTACGATGCATCAGGAAACGCAATTATCAATATTAAACTGAAAAAAAGCAGGATAGGTGGTTTTATAGGAAGTGTTTCTACAGGTTATTCTAAAGGAGAATATGCAAGAAACAACAACTCTTTGAATCTGAACTACAACTATAAAAAGATCAATTTGTTTGGTAGCATTGGCTACAATCGCGAGAAAAATTATAACATCGACAACATGACAAGGAGCTTCTTTGACACTAACAATGTGCCAACATCAACCGTAGAGCTGATAAATAATCAGGAGTTTAAAAGCAATGGTTTAAATGCAAACGCAGGATTAGATTATGCTGCCACTCCAAATACAACATACGGTTTCCAGGTGAATATAAACGACAATAAGAACAACGATCTGTTGAATTACAGTAGCGGCAATTACAACGCCGGACAACTGAACAACATTGGCATAGGAAACACCATTGGTGATAATAAAAGAACCAACTTAGGATCCAACCTCAACTTTCTGCATAAATTCGGATCAACCGGAAAGGAACTCTCTGCCGATATCAACTACTTAAATTACCGCAGTACCGGCAACCAATCACTCGTAAACTCACTTTATCAGCCAGATGGTACTGCTATCAGCGATAGCAAATTCTTTTACGATTTACCTTCTACCATAAACATATACACTGCTAAAGCAGATTATGTGCAAACCATGAAAAACAATGCAAAATTTGAAGCAGGCTTTAAATCGAGTTTCGTTTACAACAATAACAAATCTGATTATTACAACATTACAGATCAGGGATCGGTTATCGATAACAGGCAATCAAATCATTTTAAGTTCCGGGAAAACATAAATTCTGCATACGTTAATGCTCAAAAAGGATGGAAACACCTATCTATTCAATTAGGGTTGCGCTTGGAAAACACGCAATCTAAAGGCGAACAGTTAGGCAATGTGCAGGTTCAGGGAAGCAGCTTTAACAAGAACTATACACAGCTATTTCCAAGTCTATTCTTTAACTATAAGTTTGATACCGTTGGCAGAAACACCATAAACTTTAGCATCAGCAGAAGAATAAACAGGCCAAATTATCAGTATTTAAATCCATTTGTGTTCTTTAAAGATAAGTACTCTTACTCTTCAGGAAACCCACAATTAACCCCTCAATATCAGTTACGTTATGAGCTTAAGTATCAATACAAACAGTTGCTTAGATTTGGACTAAGCTATAACAGGTTTACAGATGTGATTTTCCAGACCACACGCGTAGAAAATGATGTTTTCATCAGGAAGCCTGAGAACGTAGCTTTTGGTTATATGCTGTTGCTCAATACCAGTGTCACATTAACGCCTGCAGAATGGTGGACACTCTACTTCGAACCTCAATTATCAAGAATGGGATTAGATGGCATGGCTTATGGTGAAAAACTAAATCCGAACACTTACGTGGCAAGAATTGGTATATACAACCAGTTTCAATTCAAAAAAGGCTGGAGTGCAGAACTGGGCAGCTATTACGCCAGCCGGGATTTAAATGGCCAGACTTATACTGCAGGCAGATACAGGGTAAACGCAGGCATTCAAAAAAAGATCTGGAAAAACAAAGGCAGCATCAGGTTCAATGTGGATGATATGTTCCACAGCTGGGTAGCCAGGGAACGTTCTGTAGCGCTGGCGCAGGCCTATTCATTTCAAACCAATGAATCTGATACGCAGCGATTCGGTATTGCACTAACTTATAGCTTTGGTAAAGATACTTTTACACGTAAAAGCAAGCACAAAAACAACGCGCTTGATGAGGAAAAAAATCGGATGTAATAGGAATCAAGGGCCCTGAAAAATCTCCGGATGCTTTCTTATAAAATAAACAGGCGTACAGCTCCAGGCATGACAATAGCTATTTATAGGAAAAAAGTTATATGGCGAAAGCTTGTCATTATCAGGATCATAAGCTTCCCAAAAAGTATCAGCGCCCTTGTTTACCATTCCACCCCAATAATCAATAACCGAGGCCTTGGCTTCTTGTGCTAACCCACATTTAATCAAAGCCTCAATATAATAATGATACAGATAAGGCGTGCCCGGCTTTACCACATTGGCATGGCCTGCAATAGCTTTCATAGCCTTCTGACCTTCAGTCTTACTGGCTACTCCACTCATTATCATCCATGCCTGCGAAGCGTAAGAAACCTGCTTAGATGCTCCACTTACAAAAAGCCCTGTTTTTTTATCATAAAGTTTGTTTCTAGCCGCCTTGGTCATTTTGTCAATTAAGCCATTCAATTGCGAAACCTCCTTATCCTTACCCAATAATTTAGCCAGCGTCAATGTTTCCTTCATGGCAAAAATCATTATGCCCTGCAAAGAAGCCTGTTTATCCAGCCCATCTCTCCAATCCACAAATATCCACCATCCATCCTTTTGAGCTGCATCAACGTTAAACAATCCGTTATCATCCAGATGTTTGCTAATGTTGTCCATTTGCCTTTTGGCTACAGGCCATAAGTCAAGTACAAATTTACTGTCCTTGGTTGCAATAAAATACTCCTTCAATGCGGCATTGAACAACAGCGAATATTCAAACAAAAATGGTGCGCCTGCCTGCGCATGGGGCTTAGGATTTTCAAATGCATTAGCGTTTAAATACCCGTCCGTACGACTCAATCCCGCAATTAAATACAGGCAGCGCTTGGTCAACTCATGATCTTTAAAAGAATAATTGTTCGCTAACGATTCCAGATACAAATCCCCTATCCATAACCTCCTGTCGCGTTTTGGGCCATCCTCATATACCGTTTGCATACATTCTTTTAGCGTAGCCTGGCCAACAGCATCAATCTTTTTAATCATGGGATCCGTATTTTCCGCCAATCGAACAGGCACGTTTGTAACAGCCGTAACCGCTTTAAAACTCATATCCGTTATCTTAAAATCAAAGTTCCCGGAGCCAGCTAAAAGATCAATCTTAAGGTATCTAAAGGCCATACGTCGTGGAATGGTGATTGTAGCAGGCAATTCCATTACGGTAACTATTTCGTCCTGCAGCCATGCCCTGGTTAAACCTCCTGTGTACGGATCAAAAGGCGTGGCAAGTTCACCAGGCACTTCAGCAAATGTGAGCTTAAAACGCAATGGGCCATCCAATACATTGGCACTTTCCTTCATGCTAAATGTAAAATACCCGGTTAAATGCTCCCCAAAATCAATTACTACACCAGACTGCTTTTTAAAAGCTTGCTGATAAAGCTGGTCAACCGAACCTGCAGGAGTAGCCTTCCAACCCTGAAATGCCTTATCATCAGCCTCTAGTTTAACCAATTGCACAGGTTTTTTTTCCTGCTCAATTAGTTTAGGCTTATTCGTTTCTGCTTTAGCCATCCATTTATCGCGCTGCTCCTGAGTATAAAAATCCTGAGCTGCTAAAAGCGATGGAATGCCAATGCCAAAAAATAGTAGTATCGTTCTTAATCTGTTCATCTGAAGTATAAAAAATTAGTGATCCTTTTTAGTATCAATCAACTGAGGGAACCAGGCTTTAAAATAAGTTGCATCCTTACCATTCCCAGCCGAGGCATAATCGCATAAATCAATAGTTACAGGCGCATCTCCCTGCTCTTTATATGATTCCGGAGAAAACTTAAGATTGAATTGCAACCACACATTTTCAGAAGTATGAGGTACGGAAACCAAATCAACATATCCGGTCTTACCTGCAAGGTTAACAATCGATCCCATGCTAAGCCCTTTTAATGCCTCATCGCGGGCAAGTAATATAGGACCATGCATTATCGCTGCATATTGAGGCTTGTCTCCAATAAATTCAACCCTACCTCTCATATCCAGCTCTAAAGCTATTTCATCACCATCTTTCCAGGTTCGTTTTACGGTGGCAAACTGCCCGCTTACCACCTCAACTGTAGCACCATTTACCGTTAATACATTCTTCTTGCTCCATTCAGGTATCCTAATGTTGATGCTAAAGTCTTCTGGTTTAGATACCTTAATGGTAAGATTAATCTTGCCCGTAGCCGGATAGTCTGTATGCTGTAAAACACTTACATTTTTACCAGATGGTGTAACCAAAGCATAACTCCCTTCAACAAAGTAATTGATAAATACACCATCTGCCACTTTCATTACCACATGAGCCGGAAGATTAAACAACCCCCTTGGGCCACTGGCCACACAGCAATTAAGGTCCATGCCACACTGCCCATTTCCAGGTAAGCGCAGTCCGCTTAAAGGTGTATACTTGGCCCAATGAAAACCATCGTGACTGGTAGAGCCCAGCAAAGCATTATAATAGCTCTGTTCAACTGCGTCGGCATATTTTGCTTCACCGGTAAGTCTAAAAAGCTGATGGCAAAGCTTTATCCAGGTTACCGTAACGCAGGTTTCCTGGTAATGAAAGATGGGATCAGCCTGTAAGGCCTTGCCTCCAAACCACATTTCGGCCGATGCACCTGATCCAGCCATATTGATCTCTTTGTCGCGTATATTTTGCCAGGTTTTTTCAACCGCAGCTTTATATGCCTGTTTACCTGTAAGCCTATATAATTCCAATAAACCTTCGTAGCACGACATCATTTCGTATGCCTTTTGCCCCTGTTCAAAAGAATACCAGTTTTCAGGTTTCGGAAAACGTTTAGACACATCAATATCAGCCTTAGAAATTAACTGAGGTCCCTCAGGAGTTTCCCATTGGCGAACAACCTCTTCCGCAAAATCAAGATATTTTTTATCCTTTGTTTGCGTATATAATAAGCAAATAGGCTCCAGTACCGATGATGCAGCCATCCCCCGGTAATTCCCCTTAGTCACAATTATGCCGTCGGCCTTTCTAATATCGTCTATTAAATTATCGGCAACAGCCTTAGCCGCTTTCAAGCTCTTTTTATCACCGGTTAGGCTATAATAATCCAGCAGACCCAGCATGCAATACTTTCGTCCCCAAATGTCCCACTGCTTTAATCTGCGTTCTTTAGTGTAATTACCGATGTAGCCATCAGCACTTTGTGTAGCAATTAACCCACTAACTGCGGCATCCAGCTTTTGCTTTAGTTCAGGTGTTCGTTTATACCTGTAGGCAAGCACTGCAGAAGTAAACCATTTCCCCCAAAACTCACTTTGCCATAAGCCGGTTTCTTTTCTATGCTTAAACGGCTCAATTAACGCATCTGCATCCTGCAATAAAACCCTGTTCTTATAAGAGTTAGATAGCCTTTCGCCAATAAACCCACCAATCGTTTGAGATTTTGCCCTGCTGAGCTTATCCTGAGCTAC
Source organism: Pedobacter sp. GQ55 (assembly GCF_059758925.1). Taxonomy (NCBI): domain Bacteria; kingdom Pseudomonadati; phylum Bacteroidota; class Sphingobacteriia; order Sphingobacteriales; family Sphingobacteriaceae; genus Pedobacter; species Pedobacter sp. GQ55. Next base: position 640,714 of record NZ_JCAXEI010000003.1, read on the forward strand.
AGCAATAGCACTTACCAAAACAAATCCAGCAAGCAAGAGCACTCTGAACCTATTCATTTGGCGAAGGACTAATTGCACTCCAACCGCCATCAATCACCAAACTTTGTCCGGTGATGTGTTTTGCCCCATCCGAGACCAGAAACAAAGCCGCATTGGCAATATCAATCGTTTTAGCGGGACTACCCATTGGCGTAATTCTAGACCATACGGCCTCATAATTCGGATCATCCATGGTACGCTCCGTAAGCGTTGCACCCGGTGCAATGGTATTTACATTGATCTTAAAAGGAGAAAGTTCCAGCACCAGGTTTTTGGCCAGCATTTCAAGAGCAGCTTTAGTCATGCCATAGGCTGCCAGATCTTTATGCGCCTGATGTGCCGTAACCGATGAGGTAAACAATAAAGAACCACCTTTAGCCTGTGTTTTCATTTGATTGGCAGCGGCCTGCGCCAAAAAGAACGTACCACCAAGATTTGTATGCAAAACCTTATACAAAGAATCCTGAGGGTAAGTAAAGAAATCGCCAAATAAAGTAATCCCTGCATTGGCAATTACAACATCCAGACTGCCGGATGTTTTTACTGCCCGATCAACCATACTTTGTATAAAATCCTTATCACCCGAATCACCCGCACACGCAATGCAATTTCCACCTGCATTCTTAATTGTTTGTGCTGCGCCCTTGGCCAGCACCTCATCTATATCATTCAATAAAACTGTAGCGCCTCTAGCTGCCAACTGTTTACATATTTCAAATCCAATACCCTGTCCGGCACCGGTTACAATCGCCGTCTTATTTTCAAATGCTGTTGAAGTCATCATATTCGTCTTTCGTCTATTTATATATTAATGTGAATCGCGTAATACTTCACTACCTGAGTTACCCTTTAAAAAATCAAAATCAGCACCTAAATGTGCCTGTTCAACATGTTCTACATACAACCTTGCGTAGCCCCTCTTAAACTGATTTACAGGATCAGCAAGTAAAGACCTTCTCTGGTCCAGTTCCTCATCGGGCACCAATAAGCTTAACCTTCTGCCAGCTACATCCAGTTCAATCATATCCCCATCCTTAACCAATGCAATTGTTCCGTTTTCGGCCGTTTCTGGCGATACATGCAGTACCACAGTGCCAAATCCAGTTCCACTCATACGGCCATCAGATATGCGTACCATATCGGTAACCCCTAAATCGAGCATCTTTTTAGGTAAGCCCATATTCCCCACCTCTGGCATACCTGGATAACCTTTTGGGCCTGTATTTTTCAAAACCAATACACTATCCACATCTACTACCAGTTCCGGATCATCAATTCTAAGCTTATAATCTTCAATATTTTCAAATACCACAGCCTTACCTGTATGCTGCATTAAACGCGGATTAGCTGCCGAAGGCTTAATGATAGCACCCTCCGGACAAAGATTACCCTTTAACACCGCCACGCCAGAATCCAGTTTAAAAGGACTTTCTACAGATGCAATAACCTCCTGATTCAAAGTTTGCGCCCTTTCCAGATTCTGACCAATATTTCTGCCGTTTACAGTAATACATTCGGCATTTAAAAAGCTTTGCATTTCTTTCATTACCGCAGGCAAACCACCGGCATAATACAGATCCTCCATAAAATGCTCGCCCGAGGGCTGCAGATTAACAATCAACGGTATTCCTGCGGAGTATTTATCAAAATCATCAATTGTTAAGTCTATGCCCACCCTGCCTGCAATGGCCAACAGGTGTATCACAAAATTGGTAGAACCGCCAATGGCAGCATTTACCTTTATGGCGTTTTCAAAAGCTTTGCGCATCAGAATGTCAGACGGTTTCAGATCTTCCCTAACCATATCCACAATCCTTCGGCCCGAGAACTGTGCAAGCACCTTTCTTGAGGCATCAGCAGCCGGTATAGCCGCATTACCAGGCAAGGACAACCCAAGCGATTCAACCATACAAGCCATAGAAGATGCAGTACCCATAACCGCACAATGCCCCCTGCTACGGCACATTCCAGCTTCTGCCAGGTTCAACTCCTCTTCGGACATGATTCCGGATCTTACACTTTCAGAGAACCTCCAGATATCGCTTGTACCTATATTTTTACCCTGAAATTTACCAGTAAGCATTGCACCACCCGAAACCACAATGGAAGGAATATCAACACTGCAAGCACCCATAACAAGTGCCGGAGTAGTTTTATCGCATCCACACATCAACACCACGCCATCAATAGGGTTTGCCCTGATGGACTCTTCCACATCCATACTTACCAGGTTCCGGTAAAGCATGGCCGTAGGTTTAATCAAGGTTTCGCCTAAAGACATTACCGGAAATTCAACAGGGAAACCGCCCGCTTCAATTACCCCTCTTTTTACGGATTCGGCAAGCTCCCTAAAATGGGCATTGCAAGGGGTTAATTCCGACCACGTATTGCATATACCAATAACAGGTTTACCCTGAAACTCATCAGCCGGAATGCCCTGATTTTTCATCCAGGCCCTGTATATAAATCCATCCTTACCCTTTTTACCAAACCATTGCTGACTGCGAAGCTTTTTTTTCATATCAATTTTATTATAACGCACAATTAAAAATCGGAGCACCTGTTACACCCGGCTCTACTATAAATACATGACCACTTTCGGGAAATTCCTTAAGGTCATTTTCTGTCATTCCTTTTTTTGCTGTAGTGATGATCATCTGGTCAAGTGCCCTTCCAACAAAAGCACAGCTACTCACATTAGGTGCTGGAATATCAATAAAGCCGACCATTTCACCCGAATCAACATCAAAACGACCAACACCATATCCACCCCATAGTGCTGTCCACAGCTTACCTTCGGCATCCAAAGCAATCCCATCGGGCAAGCCCTTTTCCAAAGGAATCTGAATAACAATACGCTCAAATTCCAAATCACCGGTACGCTCATCGTACAGGTACGACTTAATTGCATTCGTAACACTATCAGTATGATAGAGCCGCTTATTGTCGGCCGTCCACGCCATGCCATTCGAGATAGAGAGCTTATCCAACTTTTCACTAACCTGCACATCCATATCAATACAATAAAGTGCACCCGCATCTTCTTTGTGGTTTAACTCAGTTGTGCTTATCCATAAACGCCCCATATTATCACAACCGCCATCATTGCAACGATAGTTTTTCCAGTCGACATTAAGCTCCGTAGCAAGCATAGACAAGGTTTCAGTAACCAGGTTAAACCTAGCTATGCCACCTTGCAAACCCACAATAAGTTCATCGGCGATACTGCCTTTAACCACTAAAGAAACGCGTTTAGATAACTGATATTTGCGACAGCTTTTATCGAGCAAACTGTATTCATAAATCATACAACCCTCAATATCCACCCAAAAGCAACTCTGTCGCTCATTGTGCCACATGGGGCTTTCGCCTAATATACAACCCGAAGGATACAGCACTGCCGTCCCTGTTTTGTTTACCATTTATAGATTCTTATCTGGTTAGTTCAATGTTAAAGGATAAATATATATAATACAATCCTGTAAATAAGGTAACAAATCAAATAGAAAGATAACTTACAAACTTGTATATTTAGCTAATTATTTTGCTGGGCTTTTAAATGTGGGTTAAAAAACCTTATCTCCTATTTCTAGTAGTAATCTTAATTAGCTTTAAAAAGGCTAATGGCACTAACGTTCCTCAATCCGCTCACTCAAAGGCTGTGATTGATTTGCGCAATCATTCTTTTGATAAAATTGTTGAACTCGGTGACCAGTGGGAATTTTACTGGAATCAGCTTCTGAAACCTCAGGACACCCTTTCTAAAGGCGGTAAACTTGTTAATTTTCCATATGAGTGGAAAGGATTCGGTTACGCTACCTATAAAGTAACCCTATTATTGCCTCACAAAAAAGAGACATTATTAGTGGCCATGCCAGAAACCTACTCGGCCTATCGGCTATATATAAATGGCAAGCTCGCAACATCGAACGGAAAGGTTGGCCCCGATAAAGAAAGTTTCACACCCTATTGGGAAAACCAAACTGTTCCAATACCTGCCAACATTGATACTTTAAACCTGTTGCTGCAAATCTCCAATTTCGCTCACAGCAAAGGCGGCATTAAAAAACCTATAGCAATTGGAGAAAGGGATCAAATAATTTTACGGGAGAGACAATCGACCTCCATTAACCTTATACTTACAGGATGTTTGCTCATGGGCGGTCTTTTCTTTATGGGACTATACCTACAAGGCAAAAACGACAAGGCCATTCTGTTTTTTGCCATCTTCTCTATAGTTTATTGTTATAGAACCATTGGTACAGACACCTATGTACTGCACAACATTATCCCAAACCTTAACTGGCAGTTAACCATCAGATTAGAGTATCTTTCCTTATTTGTAGGGATAGGTCTGTTCACGCTTTACACGCTGTATCTATACCCTAAAGACATTAACATGCCTGTAGCAAAAATAATATTTGCCATATGCGGTTTATTTAGTTTGGCCGTACTGATTTTGCCAGCAGTTTATTTTACTCAGTTAATTAATCCGTTTTTAGTTGTAATGCTATTCTGCTTGTTATACGTTCCATACATATATATAAGAGCATACAGAAGAAACAGAACCGGGGCACTATACACTTTATTGAGCTCTTTTGCCCTGTTTCCGGCATTTGCTATATCCTTGCTTCACTACTGGTTAATTACTCCTCCCTATCAATTGGCCAGCTTTATCTGTTACATCACTTTCTTTTTCCTTCAATCGCTAGCGCTATCGCACAGGGTTTCTTTTGCTTTAAAACAAGCCAAAGCGCAGGCCGAAGAAGGGCTAAGTGCTAAAAGCGAATTCCTTAGCAACATGAGTCATGAGATAAGGACGCCGTTAAATGCCGTAATTGGCATGAGCCATTTGCTGTTAAAAAGTAATCCGCGCGAAGATCAGATAGAGCAACTGGATGTATTGCGGTTTTCGGCAAATAATCTATTGGCTATTGTAAACGATATTCTTGATTACAATAAGATTGAATCAGGTAAAATCTCTATTGAACGCGTTGAAATGGATATTGCTTCTATTGTAGGTTATGTTGTTAAGGGGCTGGAAATGGCAGCGCTAGACAAAAGTATAGCCCTTAATTTATCGATAGATAAAGAAATGCAAAGCAAGGTAATGGGCGATCCGACCAGAACTACGCAGGTAATTACCAACTTGGTGCATAATGCCATCAAGTTTACAGATAAAGGTTCTGTAAATGTTTCCATAAACGTAGAATCTCAAAATAAAACCTCAATTACCCTTGCCATCGAGGTAAAGGATACGGGAATGGGCATATCCAAAGAGAAACTGGCCATTATTTTCGAGCGGTTTATGCAAGTTAATACTTCAGGATTTAAAGGTCCAAAAGGCACCGGACTTGGATTGGCCATATCAAAAAAAATCCTTGAGCTGCAAGATGCTACACTACACGTAAAAAGTATAGAAGGTAAAGGCTCTACCTTCTATTTTGAGCAAACTTTTGAAAAGGCCGGAAAAAGAAACGGAATTAATTACAACTCAGAAGCCATTAAAGAAAAATCAAAACCTTTTGAGGGTGTGCATATACTTTTGGTAGAAGATAACCCAATGAACGTTCTTGTTGCACAGCGATACCTTGAGGGCTGGGGAGCATCAATTGACGTGGCTTTAAATGGATTTGAAGCGCTTCATAAATTTGATAGCACCAAACATGAGTTGGTACTTATGGATTTGCAGATGCCTATTTTAGATGGTTACGAGGCTGCGAAAAAGATGCGTAAGTCTGGTGTTACGATACCGATAATTGCACTTACCGCAAACCTGGCAGCTGAAATACAAGATCAGATAAAAGATGCTGGTATAGATGATTACATTATTAAACCATTTTTACCAGAGGAATTGTTTAACAAAGTGTCTCATTACGCAATAGAGGATTAAGGGGTTAATAACTGCACCGTTCTTGTCTGTCAGGTCGCGATGACGGGCACACCACCTTACTACACTTCCTTTTTCCCTACATCAAATTATGCGTTTCCTTAATCACATCCATTACAAACACACTCTTAGTTTGCCCAATTCCTGGCACTTCTGTTAACTTATCTACAAAAAACGTATGATAGCTTTCCATATCCTCGGCTACAATTTTGAGCATAAAATCAAAATCACCTGAAATATTATAACATTCAATAACCTCCTTAAACCCCTGTATGGCATTCACAAAAATAGCCCCGGCTTTTTTATTGTGGTCCCTTAAAGTAACCATGCACAGCACAATCATCCTTTTACCAACCAAACGCTTATCTAATACCGCAGAATACTGCTTAATTACGCCGCTTTTCTCTAAGCGCTTAATTCTATCATGCGTTGGCGTGGGGCTTAAATGAATTTGCGAAGCAATTTCCCTCACAGTAAGTTTGCTATTCGACTCTATTAGTTTCAGTATTTCGAGGTCTTTACCATCTAAACTAATTTCGGGTAATTTCTGTTGTTCTGTTTTCGACATTTTTTGAAGCAGTTAAAACACTCTTGTTCTATAAAAATATAAATATCAACGCAATTGTTCTTATTATTTTTTATTTCTTCAATCAGAAATTCATTATTTATATTTTTGACAGGACAATGAGCCAACTTATGTTTTCAAAAAAGAATATCATTCTGATGATTGCTTCTATGGCCATTTTTGTAGAAGCCCTGGATATTGCCATCATCAACCTTACCATACCGTCTATACAAGCCCAGTTTAAAGTTGGCAACGATCAGGTGCAATGGCTGCAAACCTTATACGTATTGCTTTACGGAGGATTTCTGATTATTGGCGGTAAACTATCAGATGTAGCAGGTAAAAAGAAGATATTTATGATCGGCTCTGTGCTGTTTCTAATCACCTCGTTGGGTGCAGGTTTATCCTCATCGTTCGAAATACTAGCTGTTTTTAGAGCCATACAAGGTTTGGCTGCCGCATTGATCATGCCCTCGTCCCTATCTATAGTCATACACAATTTCACAGAAGAAAAAGAGCGAAGTAAAGCAATAGGTATTTTCAGTTCTTTTGCCGCAATAGGATCTGGAAGCGGCCTTTCCTTTGGGGGCATCATCAGCACCTTATGGGGATGGCACTGGGTTTTCCTGATCAACGTACCTATCCTATTCCTGGTAGTTATTATCGCTTATTTTTACCTGGAAGCTGATGTTCCGGAAAAAAACAAAAGAGCACCCGATGTTATTTCAGGCTTATTGCTGGCCGCGACACTGTTAATGATCAGCTACGCGGTGCATACCATTGGCGAGTTTCAAAGCCATTTGACATTGCTGATTTTCCTTGCTGTTGCCATTTTAATCTGTATTAAAATACTGTATAACAGACTAAATAGCCTATCGGAACCGCTAATAGACTTGTCTATATTTAATTCTACTTCTGTAGTTACAGCCAATTTGGTGTTTATTCTTTTAGGGGCATTTTTTACAGGTTTCCTGTTTATGGTTTCGTTGATTTTGCAAAAGGATATGAATTTAAGTGCAGCAAAATCTGGATTGTTGTTGGTTCCGTTTAGCTTATTGTCGGCTGTTGTGGCCAAATTAGGGATACCTATATTAACCAAAAGGCTTACGGTACCGCAATTGGGCATAGCCGGAATGTTGTGTATGCTTATTGGCGGGGTGTTTTTAACTAGTAGTGTGTTGTTTAACAATTCCCTGGTTCTGGTACTTTTATCGGCTACCTTTGTTACCGGACTAGGCATGACATTGAGTTATACCGCCCTATCGGTACTCTCTGTACAAGGCATCCCTAAGGCGCATTACGGCCTTGGATCTAGCATTGGTACAACATCGTACTTTTTAGGTGCTGGCATAGGGCTTTCTATATTAACGCTGTTCATGAAATCTAAAGACATAGCCGTTTCGGTCAATATAGCATCGCTGATTGTTTTGAGTATCTATGCGCTTATAGGATTAACCCTGATGATTAGGCATAAAACCTCCGCGCCTTTTGCAATTCTAAAAACCAATTAATTTCCCTTTCTTTTAGCGTCGGGGTATAGTGACGGGGCATTGATAGGACCTACGGAGCCCCCTCAAACCTATCTATAGTTAACCCGCAAAGATTATTAGCACAGGAAAAGAAATATCATATATAGTTTTGACTATCCCTTGCAGCATCAGATCATGTAAATGGTTCGGTCACGGCATAATTATGAAAGGAGTTATAAAGGTATTTCACAGGTGTACACCCCTATGAAACCTGAATGAAACGGATATGTTATCTGGATGTTACTATTATGCTTAAAGAACCTTGACCGAACCATTTGCAAGGTCTGACTAAAGCAAATAATTTCTTTAATTCTCTGAAATAATTGCCTGAATCTCTGCTTCAAGATCAGGTAATTAGATACTATTATATCCCAAACGATGTCATAGTCTGCTCCAAAATAATCGTGAATTAATCGGTTACGTGTATCGGACATTTTTCCCCATTCTACGTTGGGGTATATAGCTTTAAACTCATCATCAATTTTGGTACTAGCCTCACCAAACCTTCGGCGTTAAAGCCTAAATTAACCGCTATTACTTCCAGTAAAGTTGATTTACCCATTCCATTTTCACCAATTAAATAGGTCACTTTTGGATGAAATACTATTTTTTTAAAATACTTTAAGGTTGGAATGTTAAAAGGGTACTCTGTGGATGAACCCTCCAGAAAATCTAGTTGAACAATGTTGATGTATCCATAATTCCTTAATATTTCTTGCAATTATAAGAGAAAATGGGATTATAGATGCAATAATATATTCCTTCGGCTGAATTTATTTTGAGAATTACAAATACGGGATGTATTTGAGGATTATTTTAGTGTAAATTCCTGAGAATCTGTATATGGCTCCATTTTTGTAAGAAGTAAGCATATAGGAAATGGAGGTCTTCACCTTGATGGGACTTAATACTGCACGCTTTCAACTAGATGGAGAATGTATACATATAATTATTTTATTAACGATAGCGAAAGGGTGTTGCTGGACGACCTTTTTGTGGACGAAACGAATAAACAAATAATTACACGGTTAATACGTGAACATCGTTATTTTAAAGAGTTAAACGAATATGGTTTACCGATTGACAACAAGATATTGCTGAATGTAAGCCCAGGTTGTGGCAAAACTTTCACAGTTAAGGCTATTGCATCTGGTTTGGATAAAAATTTAATTGTATTAAATCTAAACAATGTTATCTCTGGTTCTATTAATGATATCATACACAACATTAAAACGGTTTTTAATATAGCAGCCAAAGAAAAAGCAGTATTATTTATTGACGAGTTTGATGAGGTAAGTAAAGTAAGAAGTACTGATATAAAAGATGGGGATAATATAGGCCTATTAGTCAACACAATGATTCATCTGATTGACTATTATCCGGATAACGCGTTACTGATCTGTGCTACAGACTATAGTGAGTTTATTGAACCATCGCTGCTCCGCTGTTTTGATCTTAGTGTTACGATCCGGAAACCCTCACCAGAACTTCTGGATGATTATTATGATAACCTATTGTCGCGTTTCCCCAAAAATTTACGTTCGATTGAACGCATGTACAGTATATCTTTTACCCAGGCAAGGGATCATGCTTTAGCCGCTATAAAGAAGGCCATGATAGACCAAATAGAATCGCGTTAAGTAGCCGAGACCTGTTTAATCCCCAACTTTTCAAGGAAGAGCAACACGTCATTGGCAGCGTCCCCCATGTGTGAATTTGTTATCGGGATTAGTGGGGTAACCATGGCCCCGAAAATCCACAACGATTAGATGATTGTGTTCTGAGCGCGCGGCGGTAAGGGATACCGGTTCTGTGTACAACCACCAAACCCATGCAAGAGCACCAACGGCTTTCTGACTCCATATTCTTGGTAGTATAACTCAATGTTGTTGATAGTTAATAACACAAAAGTATTAAAGTGTAGACATATTGTAGATACCTTTTGTTTGCAGCCTTTTTGTATGAAATGTAGCTTTATCAAAAAAAACATCGCTATGGGTTACGACCTTGATATCGACAACTTCGCAAGAATTATTAATTCAGATACCGTTCCTAATGGCAACAATGGACTGGATCTTGACAATACAGAAATCAACATAAGGAAACCCTATATTGGTACCGACGGCCAGAATATGGGCAATAGTATTTTATTGTACATGATAATGGTTTGAGCATCTATATGCGAATAGAAACTGGTTTTTTGTTTACTTTTTATCGGGAGAACGAGGGTGAAAGTTTTAAAAGTATGGAGACCACTAGCCCAGAACCCATTAGACAATTTGCATGGCAAACCTGGACTGCCGCCGCCATCTCGAGACAACGAGAGATCTCTTGAATAGCGCAGTCAAGAGATCCCCTATCGTCGAATGATGACAGATTTAAACGATCTGTCATGTATCATTTGCAACGATGCTAAACTACTTAAGGTTCTGCTTAAAGAACAATTCCAGCCTATCAAAAGGAATAATATCAACGTTATCGTATAAATCAACATGAACTGCATTTGGAATAATCATCAGTTCCTTAGGCTCTGCAGCCATCTTATATATGTCCTCACTGAAATAGCGTGAATGTGCATTTGCTCCTGCTATTAGTAGAATTGGTCGTGGGGAGATTTCTTTGATGTAAGATAATAATGGCATGTTCATAAATGACAATGGATTGGTGACAAGCCATGCGCCATTTGAATTGACCGAATTAGGATGAAAACCACGAGGATTACGGTAGTAATTGAAATAATCTACAACGAACTGAGGCTCATCTCCCTTCAATTTCTCTGGCAAATTACGAGGTCCATCAGCTGGCTCTCCTTTTTCGGCATCTTCCCAACGCTGTTGACTAATTTTTTCAAGCATTTGAGTACGTTGTTCAATGGTCATCGAGTCATTATAACCTTTCGACATCACTCTGGTCATATCATACATACTAGTTGTGGCTACAGCCTTCACGCGTTTATCAACAGCCACCGCATTTAGTGCCATCCCGCCAAAACCACAGATTCCAATAATTCCTATTTTATTCCTGTCAATAAATGGCTGTAATCCGAGATAGTCAACTGCTGCATTAAAATCTTCGGTATTAATATCCGGTGAGGCTACGTTTCTTGGTTCACCACCACTCTCGCCTGTGTAAGATGGGTCGAATGCGATGACAGCAAATCCACGTTCTGCCATTATATTGGCATATAGACCTGAAGATTGCTGCTTAACTGCACCAAATGGTCCGCTAATGGCAAGTGCAGCTAATTTTTTATCTCTATGGTTTTTGGGTAGATATAGATCGCCAGACAACGGAATTCCATAGCGGTTTTTAAAAGTAATTTTTTGACGTGTAACCTTTTCGCTTAATTTGAATGTATAATGTTCGGATTGTTCTGTAGTATTCATTTTCTTTAAATTTTTATTAGATGATCTTTTTTCCGCGGTTTGTGCGGTCAGTTGAGTAATAGCTACCAGCATTGCGACCATTGTTAGTGTTAAGTTTTTCATTGTCTTTTATTGTTATTTACTTCATTAAATTATATCTATTTCTTTGAGTATTTTTGCTGGAACACCACCTACTATGGTATTAGCAGGAACATCTTTTGAAACTACAGCACCTGCAGCAACAATTGAATTTTCGCCGATAGTTACTCCTGGAAGTATAGTTGCTCCAGCACCAATCCATGCATTTTGTTTAATTAGGATGGGTTGGCACAACATCCCACGCCTTTCGTTTGGCGATAAAGGATGGTTTTCAGTTACAAGGTTTACTCTTGGGCCGATGAGCACATGGTCTTCGAGCGTAATACCGCCCATATCTAAAAAAGAACAAGCATGATTGATAAAAACATGTCTGCCTATCTTGATGGATTTGCCAAAGTTCGTGTGGAACGGAACAAACACAGCTGTGCTCTTATCTAATGGATAACCAATAATCTCGCTCAGCTTCTCCCTGGCTTCATTATTACTTGTCGAATTGTTGAGCCCCGGAGCTAGCGCTAGTGTACGGTTAACTACTTCATCTACCTTGTAAAATTCTGGATCATGCAAATGGACAAGCTCACCGTTCGTTAGTCTGTGGAAGATATCTTTCATGCCACAAAGTTCGGTACCTGCCGCCCATGTGGTTAAAGATTATCAAACCGATGCTTAAGAATTTCAAACCAGTGCCTCACGAAAGGCAGTTGGATTGGTTCCAGTCATCCTTTTAAAGAAGTTGTTGAAATAGGTTGGGTATTCGAAACCCAGTGCATAGGCAATTTCGGAAATGTTCCATGCTGTGTGCTGCAGCAAGGCTTTTGCTTCTGAGATAATGCGTTCGGTAATGTGGGCGGTGGTTGGTTTACCTGTAATTTCCTTAACAGCCCTATTTAGGTAATTGGCATGTACGTTTAAGGCAAGAGCATAGTCTTGTGCCGTTTTGAACTGTAGTGGCCTATCGGTGGTTTCGACTGGAAATTGTCTTTCCAGCAGCTCAAAGAACACAGACGTTAAACGACCCGCGGCATTCTTGTGCTGGTCGAAGTCGGCAGACGGCTGTATTTTTAATGCTTCATGGATAATCAGGTTAATATAATTTCTGATCAGATCATCTTTATAGGCATAATCGCTCTTTTGTTCCTCGATCATTTGAAGGAATATGGAGTTCAAAAATTCTCTCTTACCTTCATCTATCTTGATTATCGGCGTACCTCCTATTTTGAACAAAGGAGAATGTTGTAAGCTCTCACTCCGTTCCGGAGCGCTAAAAAAGTCTTCTGAAAAAAGTACAGTATAACCCACATAGGTTGTAGAAAGCGTTTCCCATGAATATGGAACGTGCGGATTGCCAAAGAACAGAATTGTACCCTCATGTTCAAAGCTCCTGTCAGCATAATGTACAATGCTTTTTCCTGTAGTCAGACAGATTTTATAGAAGTCCTTGCGGTTATAGATTCGTGTAGCGTGGCTATCTGCCTCAAGTTGCCAAACATTGAAGCCTTTCAGTTTTAGTTCACTATTGAATTCTGATACCGGACGTTCGATTTTCGTACGCATTGTACAAAGTTAAGAAATTCAAATCAACTACCCGAATTCATTATTCCCTTCTCTGCTGCAGCTGAATACTTATTACTTCATAACCTTTAGGTAACTACTAATAAAATGTAACTAAATATAGTATAATTTTGCTGGCATCAAAAACGAATAAATAGTTAACGAATTGTAAACGACAACAAATATGGGACTAGAACAAATAATAGATTCTTCGATACTGGACATCTTTCCCCTTATGCCCTCAACGGGTGCCTGGCCATTTACGATGATCCGCATTGACCGCAACGAACTTTCTGGCCTTGAGATGGATAAGACCTTGTTTGCCCCTTTTCAGTTGCTTGTTCTTAAAAGGACTGATTTTAATGGTAAGGACCTACTTGACTACGCAACAAGATCTAAGGAGTATCAGACCATTCTCCCTCCTTTCAGATCTGATTTCCTTGAGAATTATAGCAACATGATAGACAGCGAAAAGGAATTATTGGAATGGGCCGATAAGACTACAAGTTTAGCAATTGGACTAGTCATCAATACCGCCCTGCTTAAGGGGATACAGTTCAGCCCAATTGGAACAGACCTTTCTGTCTTGGATTTGCGCATGGGACTTGGTCAAAAAAACCTTAAGGCATACCAATTATTCGACGCTTATCAGATCGATCCTTCATTTCTGGCCTAACGGGAACAGCATTATCGCACTCACAAAAAATAAAACTTTTACATATAAAATTAAAAAATCATGACATTAGAAATTTTAAAAATCAAAGAAGAATTAAGGGACTTAATAGATGCTTACGCCTATTTAAGTGATGAAAAAAAGATCTCGGAAGTAATGGACTTATTTACGCCAGATGCCACATATAAAGTCTATATGGGTGATTTTTTAGCAGCAAATGTTTCTGGAACAGAATCCATGGAAAAAGAATTTAACGGGCATGCATCGTTGGTAAAGACCTATTTTACTATGAACGGGCAGCATACGGTAAAAATCGATGGAGATAACGCTACAGGTCTTTCTTTTTCTCAACTTAAGATGATAAGAGAGGTTGAAGGCAAGAATGTAATTACTGATTATAGTGTTAAATACGATGACAAATATGTGTGTCTAAATGGAAAATGGCTAATAAAGGAACGCATCGGCTACTTTATAATTGTAGAGGAAAGACCACTGAGCAATTAGGGTTATTTCGAGGAAATGGGGCTTTTGAGGCCCCATTCTTTAATAAATACTAACGGTGGCGTTTAACCTTTTGAAGGTTTAGACGACCTTTCACTTTTTATTTTTTCCCGGTGCTGAATGCCCCATTCGGTCATTGCGCCCACAATCTTTTCAAGTGTATGGGAATAGGGAAGCAATTGATATTCGATTGTTACCGGATAACCCACAGCAACTTTTTTAACTATAAATCCGTTCATTTCCAGTTCTTTCAGTTCACTTGATAGCACCCTGGCAGAAATACCTTTGACCTGTCTCTGAAGCGCTGAAAATCTATTATTTCCCCTTGCCATTGCAATTATTATCATCAGCTTCCATTTGCCGCCTACGGCATATAGTGCGTCTGATACCGCGTTGAGTACCTTGGTACATTCTTCGGTAAATTCTTTATTTACTGGTTGCTCTTCTGTTTGCTCCATAAAACAATGTTGATGTTATCTGATAACCTTTAGGTAACAGCTAATAATTTATTAGCAAATATAAGGTAATTTTGGTAAGTATTATTGGCTTATAATGCTAAATCCAACCTTGCCACCACAGAGTCTTAGTCTGGAGGATAATTTTTGGGCTATTTTCGATGTTGAAACCAAATAAATATCTTCGCTTCCATGAAAATATTACGCTACTCGATTTTACTACTGGTTCTTTTTTCCGTACTGCTGGGCTGCAAAAAAAATGGGGAGAACTCTGATCCTTGTGATGGTATCCTGAATGAAAGTCCACCGTTAAGGGTTATGATTGTCCTTGCAGATAAGCAGACAGGAGACAACCTGATTCTTAAAGAAGGGCTTACCGCAACCGATTTGAAGATAACGTTGGAAGGAACAACTACGCCACTCACGAACTGGCGCATTGTAAATATCCCGGGTTCTCCGTTGATTGGGATGCTCGAACTAGCTGTTTTTCACGAAAAGGCGGGTGAATACCGGTACAAGATTGAAACGAAAGGCCTATCTGATGTTGAGTTTTCTTATACCATTAAGCAGGTAAAAAGCGATAATCCGTGTAAGCTGTATTATTATCCATTAGAAGGCCTTAAGGCAACAAATCAGGATTATACGAAGTTGGAAATTGGTGATAAAATCTATCCTAATGGGATCAAAGTGTTGTTAAAGTAAAGTGGAGTGGACGGCCCTCTTCACTCTTTAGAAAGATAGACGCTATCGCTCACGGCCTCCAGCCAAACAGTTTGTGAGTTCATAAAACCGCCACGCCTTACCTCGCCCGAATTGAACATACTTATACTTAATGTTGCAATTGCTTTAAACATGTTTTCCATATCACTATATATTGGATCGTTTTTAGCATTTTCAAAAAACGAGTTAGCAAACTTTAGTGAAAACATAGGTTTATCTGAGTGGAAAAACGGAGTGGGGTTTGTTATTGCTTTCATTTCTACAGTATTAGCAATGTTGTCTTACAAATGTTTTGAAAAACCTTTCTTAAAATTGAAGATCCGTTTTATTTTAATACCTTCAAGAAACTAGGAAAAAGCATATAGTAGAAAGATCTCTATCAGAAATTTACACTTTCGCAAATGCGATCGCTTCTTTAAAGGAGTTGATAATTTGCTGATTATCTCTTCTCAACAATGTTGGATTTACTTTAATTTTTACAAAACCATCTTCTCTTGGCTGGCCTAAAACAATGTTATGCTCCCCTCTTAGTCTTTTATTTAGTTTAACAGGGTCAATTCCGCTAGCTATTGATACATTAAATTGGTTTGTACCGTTCGGTACCTGATTAATTTTGATGCCTTTAAGGTATTCAAATTGTTTAAAAAGACTGGCCGATTTTATTTTAATTTTTTCCATTACCTCATCAATAGTGTTTAAATGATGTAAAGCGATAGATGCACTTGGCCAATTGGTAAAAATTCCACCTCCATGGATTTTAATAAGATGATGCATTTGGTCAATCAGAACTTTATCGCCACATAGAACAGCACCACCAGTTGCACCCAAATACTTATACAAACACATGTAAACTGTATCAAAATAGGCTGCATATTCTTTAACCGTTGCATTTGTAAATGCAGTTGCCATGTGTAATCTAGCCCCATCAAGATGCATTTTATAACCTTGCTCCTTACAATAGGCCGAAATCTTTTTTATTTCTTCTAAAGGAAAAGCCTGGTTGTCGCACCTTCTTACGGGTGTTTCTATAGATACTGTTCCAACTTCGCCAACAAATGCTTCTCCATCTTTATGGTATTTGATTGCATTTTTTAGTTCTTCTAATGTGAAATGTGCTGTTCCTTCTGCTAAGGGAATTAATCTTTTGTTAAACAGGGTCTGGGCAGCATCTCCTTCATCCCGATAAACATGACTGGTTTCTTGTACGAATGCTTTGGTATTGCTTCCACATAAAGTACTAATCGCGAGCTGGTTTGCTAATGTTCCTGTTGGCAAATAAACAGCAGCTTCTTTTCCGGTAATTTCTACAAATTTCTTTAAAAGCTTTTCGATGGTTCCACCATCAGCATAACTATCTCTTTCGATGGGATTAACAGTATTTATCTCTTGTAGCTTATTGATAAAATCTTCTGGCCGATAAAAAATCCCATCGTTAATAAAATAAACTGCTTCGCTATCTATTGATGGCTTTGGTTGTTCTGCCGCAAATGTGTTTACTGGCATAATTACCGACCCAATAAGCGGCAAGGCCGATAAAGAAGAGAATTTTAAGAAATCGCGACGCTTATATGCAGACATATTTGTATGGTTGTTTCAGGATTTAATAAAAATGGCTTTTCATCAAAGATACTAAATTTAGCTGCGCTGAACTCGCTGAAGGGCTCCGTTCTCCTAGCATCAAGATGACAAGAGTTTTCAAAATATTGAAGTTATAGCTCTAGAAGGAACAGCTTACTACTTATATGTATTAAAGGAATCGCAATACCCCGATGATTAAAAAAAGCAACCCACCGATTATAAGATAGTTTGAGTATTTTTTGACAGAACTCCAGCCGTCGTTGTTGGTTGAATACTTTGCCATTATACCGAGAGATATTAAACAAATTGAAGAAATTAAACTCAGCATAATTTAAATATTATTCGTATGTATGTTTTTTAACGCCCATTCCTGCACAGCAATAAGAACAGGTGTCAATGAAATTCCTTTTTCACTTAGTGCATACTCCACAGTTGGAGGAACTGTGGCATAGGCGGTCCTGATCAGAACTCCTGTTTTCTCCAATTGTTTGAGCTCTTTGACCAGCATACGTGTATTTATACCGGGGATTGATCTTTCCAGCACCTTAAACCTCATTTTACCAGCCATCAATGTATTGATGATCGTCATGGTCCATTTACCCGACATCAAATCCATCGCTTCCTGAAATGGACAGATCTCAATTTTATTTTCCTGCATTGAAAATTTAAAACACTGTAAATCAATAAAACTTTACTTTTATTACTATTGTACAAAGAGGTAACTACTTGCAAATGTAAAGTTAGCAGTAGACATTTACAATTTAACTACAACCATATTGATTATGACCATCGAGGAAATTACTGCATATATCTTATCTAATTTTAAAAACGTAAACATTACAGAAGCAAATGGTGATCTTTTCTTTATGTATGATCAGGAGAAGATGATGCCATTTGCAACTATAGTTACCAGCGACAACGATTTTGACAGTGTATCTCAGTTGAATAGAGAAGGTTTCTTTCGACTAAATATTGGCATTGACAAGACTTTATTTGTCAGTATCTTTCAGGGTATAAAGTTAAAAAAAGGCATTGGCGCGTATGTAGACTCAGGTGTAGATTTTACGGTCGAGAACATAGTGATGCCGCACCCCTTTTACGGAGCAATGTATTGGTTATGTATCGTGAATCCAGGCGAGGGTAGCTTACCTGGATTAAAAAGTTATCTTGATGTAGCGTATGGCTTAGCTGTTAAAAGGTATAAGAGTTAGCTTAGCCGTATTCCAATTCTACGCAAGCTTTTCCCGCAACCATTTGCGAACCGGCTCATCATACCATTTCAATGCGGCATATGCCAAAATAATGCTGCCCATTAAGATGAGTAACGCATAAGGCCAAGCCTGGGCTATCGTTATCCCTTTGTTATTACTGATCCAGGCCACGTAAAAGTAGACAATCGGATAATGCACCATGTAAAGCGGGTACGATATATCACCTAAAAATTTGCAGACCCGGTTCTCTCTTTGACTTTGCATCAGACCACTGGCGCCAAGGTATACGATAAGCGGGAATACAATGATAATGCAAACCGAGTCATAGACCCCGTTCATCCAAACCTGCTCAGCACCGCCAATGCGCGGCATATAAAGTACTATAGCTACTAAAAGGCTGCACCATAAAAAGGCATTTTTAATACGGGTCGGCTTGGCTACACGTGAAAGTAACAGACCGGCAAAGAAAGGATACATGACACGCGTTAGTCCAATGCGTACCTGTTCCACATTTAGCGTCCAGCCACCACTAACGTCGCCGTTTGTGATCGCCAGATGCATGAGTACGATAGCAGCGATGCCTACTAAAATACTTAATGCCGTTTTGGAGAATTTTCTGATCCAGACGGCATAAAGAATATTGGCAATGTATTCAAAGAACAATGACCATCCCACGCTATTAAGGGGGTGCATCTCTTGCCAGCCACGTATATCAAGCGATAATGGTATGGGCAGGATCGTATAACCGATCAGCAATACCAGCAGCATCTTCCAGATCGGAATAGTATGAATGAGCGGCCATAGCGTAGAATCTGTAAAATAGAATCCGATAGCACCGAGGGTCATCCCCAAAACCACCATTGGCTGAAGACGTACGATACGGCGTTTGAAAAAACTGCCCACTGTCATTTTATGCCAGCGATCGTCGTAGGCATAGCCCATCACGAAACCTGATAATAAAAAGAAAAAGTCTACAGCCAGATAACCGTGATTAACGAATTTATCTAAATTACTTGTTGAGAATGGTTCGGCCAGGTGAAACGTTACAACGATTATGGCTGCGACGCCGCGAAGGCCGTCTAATATGGGATAGTGTGGCTTGGTGGCCAGCTCGTTATTTAGGCTAATGCTCATTCAGTGTGTGTGAAACCGCAATTTGTAAAAAAAAGCTAACATACGACTGGCTACCTAATCGTTTTTATTTTTTCTACGAGCAAATCCAATACTGGCTGACAGGCAATCAAGTTGAAACTCCAGATATCGTCTGTAATAAAAATGTAGTTGCCACCAAAACTATAAATATAATCCCCGCCTTCAATTCCGATAATCCAATCTTCTTTTTTTAGATCAGAATAAGTTCGCAAAACCTGCCAGCAATATTCTCTGATCTCTCCCTCATCCCCAAAATCGTCCAGCATAGGCAGAATACTAGGCTCTTTAGCCAATCCGTATTTTAACAACATTTCATCGATTATATTTTTCATCATAAATTAGAGGTGCTTTCGATAAATCAAATCAATTTGTCAAGTGCCCATCGTTGCTAAAAAGTGCTATTTGCCAAGTTCAATATTCTATTAAGCTCCGGCAGTTCCGGTCTTGACTTCTCCAGCTCGCTTATAGCTGGCGATAATTACTCCACTTGGGGTAGCCAAACTCTCTACTAATGTAAACGCTGCCGGAATGGGACCATCGTCGAATAATTTTTTTCCTTTACCAAGCGTTAGTGGATAAATTTTTAAGCGGAGTTCGTCTACTAAATCATGCTCAAGCAAGAGCTGAACGAGCTGACTACTGCCCCAAACCTGAATATCAGGACCGTCTGAATTTTTGAGTTTTTTGATATCTGCCGCATTTTGGAGGAATAGGGAATTTTTCCAATCTGATTTTTCCATGGTCTGCGACAGGACGTATTTGGCACCATCATTAATACCTGGCCAAAAGTCACCATGATGAGGCCAGTACGACGCAAAAATCTCGTATGTTTTTCTGCCCAAAAGATATTCTGCCGGTTTCAACTCTTCCTGAATGATCTTGCCAAAAAGCTCATCACCATAAGATGCGGTCCAACCGCCATATTTGAAGCCACCTGATGTGTCTTCTCCGGGTCCACCTGGTGCTTGCATAACACCATCCAGTGAAATCATTGACAATACTGTTATTTTTCTCATTTTATTTGATGTTTTGTAAGTAAGTTAAAAGTTTATTTTAGGCTATTGCAATTTGTAGTATTGATTTAAGTAAATACGTGTTTACAATACAAAGATGGAGTGCATTTCAGGATCTAGTACGGTATAAAAACGACAACTTAAGGGTGAATTCCGTCAAAATATGCCAATTTGCTTGGCAGTTGCTTTGTGGTCAAGAAATCCCTCCTACCATCAGGATTGACGGGAGGTTTAAACAATCTGTCGTTAGTAATTTATTTTTCTTTAAATCTGGTTTCAATTTCGTAAATTAAGCATGAATAAAATTAACACCTTATTGATCAGTCTTGGGATTGTCTTTGCGCTGAGTTCCTGCAAAAAAGATAAGGCTGAGAAGGTTGACTGTGAAATGAAATTAACGCACCACATTTCTTCAATTATTACAGATTTTTCAGAGGAATTATTAAAATATCTTCGCCACATTAAGGGATTAAAGTAGATAGCTGTGCCATAAAATCTTTTCCTCTTAAATTTTTCGCTATTATCTTTCCCTCGGGGCTTATAAGGAAATTACGTGGAATTGAACGGATTCTGTAATTCTTTGATATTTCATTTTCCCACCCCTTTAGGTCAAAAATCTGCTTCCAGCTACTAATTCCATCTTTTTTAATGGCTTCTAACCAGGGATCACGTTTATCATCTAGTGAAACGCTAATTATTTCTAGCTGTTTACTGTATTTTTTTATTGCACTAATCAGATTAGGATGTTCAGCTCTGCAAGGAACGCACCAGGAGGCCCAAAAATCTATCCATACGTATTTTCCTTTAAACTGCGAAAGGGTAATTTTAATTCCACTAGTATCTGTCTGACTAAAGCCTGGTGCATTTTGTCCTATATATAGGTTTTCCGCAATAAATTTCAGTTCCTTTCCATATGAATTTGTTTTGACTACATCTGGAATTAATTTGTATAGCCTCCAAATTTCATCATCAGAAACATTATTAAGTAAGATGGCGTTTAAAATTAGGGTATTTAAAGACGAACTTGGATGATTCTCAATCCAGGATATCGCAAGCATATTCACCTCTGGTTGGGTGAACTTCCGTCTGTCCGTTATAGGAATTATTGATTCCTTAAATTCTTTATCGATATCGTTCCCACTTACCTTATATTTTTTTAGAAGTGTGTCTAAAAAGACAATATCTGTTGTTTTTGGTAAGAGAAGAAAAGTAGCGAAACGATTTTTATCATCGTCATCTTTAATCGAAATCATATAACGCTCTAGCGTATTTGCAGGGATAGTAAATGCAAATTTACCTTCCTTAATTTTACTTTCTATATAGATTTCAGGATTTGATAAATTACTACGATGGGGATAAATTGGTTTTAAGCATAACACCCTACCGTTCAAACCTTTATCAACTGTCCCATTTATTATTAAACTATCTTGCGCGTTTGCTATAAATGGAAACAGTAATAGTATAAAAAACAAGTATTTTTTCATGGCTAACGAGATAATGCAGCATATAACTAAAGATATAGTTTATATTTTAGACTTACAACTATTTCTTAAGTTATAAAAGCTAGGTAGAACGCATATTTTTGGTTACATTAGAAGTAGACGCCATTTGATGCAATGAAGAGACCACAGCGAAAGTTAGATAATAAATATTGGTTGAATCGTATAACCGAAAAAGAGGTTTTATGGGACACTTTATTCGATGGACTAAGGTGGCCCTTATATATTGTTATACTAACAGGGGTTCTAATTGTTTATTTTATCTTTTAAATACCTAGCTATTTCAGTTATTCTTTGGAGCATATATGCAAATAAAAACCTTTTCTCTTCTTCTCTTTTTCTTTATCTTTGTGTCCCTTCATGCTCAAACTACTACATCGAATGTAAACACTAACAAAGAGCAGATTCCCGACAACATATCTAAAGAAAGGTATTGGTGGAACTTATTACATTACACTATTGCAATAACTCCAGACATAAACAAGAACTTTATTTCAGGAACAAATAACGTGACCTTTACTGCTTTGCAGACTGGAAACATTATACAAATTGATTTACAAGATCCGATGCGCATAACCAGTATCACCTGGAAAAATTTGCCCCTTCCCTATACCAGGAAAAAAGATGCCTACTTGATCACTTTCCCAATACCAGTAAGGAAAGGCGAGAACCATGATATCCTTATTAAATTTGAAGGACACCCAAAAACAGCTACCAACCCTCCTTTTGACAATGGCTGGATATGGGCAAAGGATGAAAAAGGAAGGCCGTGGATAAGCATTGCTTGTGAGGGCTCGGGGGCCAGCATTTGGCTGCCATGTAAGGAGGTATTATATGATGAGCCCGATAAAGGTGTTGACTTCAGTATTACTGTGCCCGATACACTGACGGCAGTGGCAAATGGCAGATTGCAAAAAAAGGTTATCAACAAAGATAGTACAACCACCTACAATTGGAAAGTTGTGAACCCGATTAATAACTATAACATTGTTCCTTACATTGGAAAATATACAAACTGGCATAGTGAGTACAGGGGTTTAAAAGGGAAGCTTGATTGTAATTTCTGGGTATTAGACTATAACCTGGTGAAAGCAAAGAAACATTTCTTGCAAACAGATACTATGCTAAGAGCTTTTGAATATTGGATGGGCCCCTATCCATTTTATAAGGATGGTTATAAATTAGTAGAGGCACCTATGCCTGGCATGGAACATCAAAGTGGAATAGCGTACGGTAATGGATTCCGAAACGGTTATGGAGGAAAAGACAATATTTCTGGAACAGGTTGGGGGCTGAAATGGGACTTCATACTTGTGCATGAAAGCGGGCACGAATGGTTTGGCAACAGCCTTACTTCTAGTTCGCACCGCGATACCTGGATACATGAAGGCTTTGCAAAATACCTAGAGAGCCTTTACACAGCGCAGGTTTGGGGTAATGAAGCAGGCAACGATTATTCGCTGGGTACTTGGAAGCGTATAAAGAATGACAGGCCAATTTTAGGGACGAATACATCCGATAAATACTATAAAAGCGCGGCAATGCTTCACACTATCCGACAGATATTGGGAGACGAAGTTTTCCGTGGCTGGCTAATGGGGTTGAACCAGACATTTTCTCACCAAACTATTAATACCGAGCAGATTTTGGAGTTTCTTAACCAGTACACAAAAAAGGATTTTACCAGTGTATTCACTCAATACTTAAAAACCACCCAAGTGCCTGTATTGGAATATAATTTTAAGGACAGCGAACTACACTTTAGGTGGATCAATTGTGTGGAGGGGTTTGATATGCCCCTGAACATTGCAGCTGATGGCAAAACTTTTCAATTAATCTATCCAACAACACAGTGGCAAAAACTATCTACTTCTAAAGGTGATGCAAAGAGCTTCCTCGTTGATAAAAACTACTTTATTAAAGTAGCAGATTAAATTTAATTTTATCATAACAACTCTTTTTTCATCATAATATCAATCTGCTCATCGTTACCCATTTTGAATATATGCTTATCAAAAGCAATAAATCCATTCTTTTCGTAGAATCTTATTGCACGTGGATTTTTTTCCCAAACACCTAGCCATAAATAGGAATTATGCTGTCCCTGACCAACCTCTAGCGCCTTCTCATAAAGAAACTGACCAACCTTTTTACCATGATGGCTGCTTTTGACATATATGCGCTCAATTTCTAAAGCTTTTTGATCTTGTAATTCTGTTTGTGCAGTTCCGGTATTTACTTTTAGGTAACCAATAGGGTTTTCATCTTCCCAAGCAATATAGAACAATGAATCTGGATTGTTCAATTCGGCTGTCATTCGGCTATTATTAAAACTGTCTTCAAGATACTTTTCCATATCCTCCTTAGTGTTGCTATCGGCAAATGTTTCAAAGAAAGTTTCTCTACCAATGCGCTGAATTGCACTTAAATCATCAATAGTAGCCTTTTTAACCTGTATGTATTCCATTATTTAACTTATTTTAGCTTACAAATTTAATCAATTACTAAATAAACCTATATTTAGAATATCGCTCTAATTGATTGTAGGTAGGCAAGGCTTCGTCTGTTGAGCCATACCATACACTGGCTTTGATAAAGGCATCTATTGTGTTAGTAACAGGTAGCTTTTGGCATTTTACAACATGTGCTCATTATTTTCTTTAATTTGCAGTCAATCTTGTCATCATGGAGAAATTTCCCGTTATCAGTTCAATTCTTTCAGCAGATTATATTGGTTTGCTTGTACGGAAGATGTATAGTGTAGATGGCGATGTTTCCTGTAAGTTATTAAAAACAGGTATTAATCATAGTTATCTGGTTGCAGATGGAAAGCATAAATTTATCTTCAGGATTTACAGCCTAAACTGGCGAAGCGACTTAGAGATTAGTGAAGAAATCCGCTTGCTTAATCTGCTTCTGGCTAAGGATATTTGCATTTCTTATCCTTTAAAAGATGTTGAAGGCAATTATATCCAATATTTAGAAGCGCCTGAAGGCACGCGTCAGAGTGTGTTATTCTCGTTTGCTGAAGGTGACAAACAACTCAATTTATCTGCCGATTTGCATTTTAAAGTCGGCAAAACAATGGCCAATATTCACCAGAATACCCTCAATTTGAGTTTAAAAAGGGTTACTTACACTCCAAAACTTGTTTTGGAGCACCCATTTGCATATTTAAGCAAATTTCTTCCTGCTGATTCTGAAGAAATGGCCTGGATGTTATCTGCACAAACATATCTATTAAACGAGATTAATAAGGCCGACATAACTCAGTTGAGGCAAGGGGTGCTACATCTAGACATGTGGTTTGACAACATGAACATTACCAAAGACGGGCGTATAACGATCTTTGATTTCGATTTTTGTGGGAACGGCTGGCTTTGTTATGATATTGCCTATTATATTTTACAACTTCATAGCACTGAAAAAGATGTTGATGAACGTGATTTGAAGATAGAAAGCTTTTTGAATGGATACCAATTGGTAACTTCTATCTCTTATGAGGAAAAACGACTGTTGCCAATGCTTGGGGTGTGTCTTTATTTTTTCTACCTTGGAGTACAGTGCCAAAGATACGACAATTGGTCTAACGTGTTTCTGAATGAAATCTATTTGAAAAGGTTCATCAATCTTTTGGTAAGAAAGTATTTTGAAGAAAATATCGGTAAGGATTTATTGGGATACTAAAAATCTATGAAAGTTAAAAGAATCGTTATAGACATATCCACGCAAACCATTGATGCGGCCAGACAATTCTATCAAGTTATACTTGGACTTGATTTATTGATGGATCATGGCTGGATTAAGACCTATGGGTCTAATGAGAATCAACACATTCAGATCAATTTTGCTGCAGAAGGTGGTTCTGGTACACCGGTACCTGATTTATCTATCGAGGTTGATGATATTGATGAAGCACTTAAGCGAATGAAAGATTTTGGAATATCAATTGAATATGGTCCAATTGATGAGCCATGGGGTGTTCGTAGATTTTTTGTACGCGATCCTTTTAACAAATTAGTTAATATTTTGGCCCACATATAATTATTACACATAAATATGGAAATAACTGAATTATTAGCCAGTCACTGGGAAGATGTAAGAATGATTTATCTACATGGGATTGAAACTAAACAAGCTACTTTTCAGATAGAGGCACCAAGCTGGGAAGAATGGGACAAAGCACATCTCACAGCATTAAGATATGTAGCGATCGTTAATAATGCTATTGCTGGTTGGGCGGTGCTCTCCCCTGTTTCTTCACGATGTGTTTATTCTGGTGTAACTGAGGTTAGCGTTTACATCCATAAGGATTTCCGTGGAAAAGGTATAGGCAAGGCTTTATTACAAAAGCTCATCACCGAAAGTGAAGCAAACAACATATGGACGCTACAATCTGGTATATTTCCTGAAAACACTGCAAGCATCGTACTTCATGAAAAACTTGGTTTTAGAAAAATTGGTTATCGCGAAAAGGTTGGTAAGATGAATGGGATCTGGAGAGATACAGTGCTAATGGAAAGAAGAAGCAAAATTGCAGGACAAGATTAATAAAAAAAAGCTTATATTAATTCAGTTATCCAAAAATGTGAACAAATTTCGTTTTGTCATTATAACCTGTCTTGTTCATCTGATAACGCTGAGCGTGGTTGCAAGACAAGATATTTCTTTGAAGGAAGTAGTAAAGCTAAATCTCTCAGAGAGCCCTGGAGGCTTGTTCTATCCGGACGCTATAAAGAGGTTTGAGATTGTCAGTGAAAAGGGTATTTGGAAAAGCTACCAATTGAAAGATTCCTTAACAAGAATTTTTATCAAAAACATTTCTCAAAAGCAACTTATAGATCTGTTCCAGATCATCAACACTAAAGACACCAGTATTAAAATGGAGCGGTTCAATATTCAGCACCGGGAAATGGCAATAGCATTTGATAGCTTAATTAAAACCAATTTTTTAAAAGATGCGGGAATTACACCTCAACAAAAAATAGCATTTATAGACGCACTTCAGGATAAAAAATGAATTGAGATGATGTTGCGTAAGCAACTCATGCCACTATTTACGGATGACAGGACCAGTTATAAAATAACGATTACAACCAAATCTGGAAAGACAAAGATTATTTCAGCATTATCATTTGCCAATATTTATAATTTACCCTGGATCATCGATGACAAACAGTTGTATAACCCAAACATCAGCAGGATATATGCATCGCTAACCGGTGACGGGAGTTTTGATAAAGAGTATAAAAGATATATGTATGACAGGTTAATGCTGAATATCTTCTGGTCTGAATTTCGGACGCCTTTTGCTTGGGCGAATCTAAAAGAGAGTTTCCCCTCTGTTGTTGACAAGTTAGGAAGCACTCTTCATATGGATCGGTGTTTCAAAAACAACCACGGCTGGGGAATTACGTTCTCTTCTTCCCTACTGTCAGAGCATCTTTCAGTAGGAGGTGGTTTCAGACGGCCTGATGCCATTTTACCTAAAATGAAGCAAATGGAAAACAGACTGGTTAAACTTCGGGACCAAAACCACTACTTTTTCACACGCCTGCAGGAGATTCCTAATTTTAGGGCTCAGGCGATTGTTACCGAAAATTCCAGTGCCGAGGATCTTGACCCCATAGTATTGGAGCAATTAAAGACCAGATACAAAAAAATCGTTCCACTCCGGTTTGAACAGGTAACCTTCATAGAGGTTTATAGGGTAGCGAGTGTAGCAACCGGAACCTGGGCCGATAAATGGATGTTATTGCCAGACGATACATTGATTGTTATCCCTTACAAGAGGCCTGACGGGATTCTACATGGCACCGCCATTGTGTATGATAAAAAAGGAGATCAGCTGGAAACCCTTACTGATCTTAAACTTCCTTTTTAATTCTATAATAACAATTACCTCCATCTAACTACACCATCAGCGTGTAATTATGCCAAGGGCTTGATCTCGAAAGACAGCCTGTCGATAAAAAATTATAGCAAAAAATACAGGTAAACCATTAGAAAAAAATACAAAGATCCATCTATTGTTTGAAAAAGTAATAATTAGTCACTTTGGGTACATCTTAAAAATTACCGCTATGAAAAAATTTGGAATTATATGTTTCACCATGATGTTATTTGGTGCAGCATCTGTAAATGCACAAGGCATTTTAGACAAAATAGACCGCACGCTTGATAAAGCTGATAAAGCGGGGAAACAAGCTGATAGAGCCGGAAAAACCGGTGGTAAAATTAGTAGTTTCTTTGGCAAAAGGAAAAGTGCTGAAGAAGTTACCGCTGAAACCAAAACTATTGTAAATATTAGCGGTGTTGATTTTGCTACCCTAAAAAGCATTAATGAAAAGGCAGAGAATACTAAAGGTATAGTCAGTTCAAAAATGAAATTTAGTACATCCGGTTCAACCATTAGTTTGGAACATAGTGGTACAACCGAAGATTTGTTGATTGCTTTACAAAAAACCAATCCAACCATATTTACCGAAAAAAATATTGAAGCCTTGGAAGACGGACAAATATCAATTAAGGTTAAAAAGTAAAAGATAATACAGATGAAAAATACTTCAATTTTGATATTGGCAATAATATTTATCTCTTATCTTGCCTCCTGCAAGAAGGGTAAAGATGGGCCGTCAAACGAAGAAATTCTTAAAAATAAGATTGAGGATGTAATTCCACAGCAATATTTAGATACCCTGAAAACATTAAATTTTCCTGTAAACGAAGGTACAACACCACCTAATATGGAAGGCGCTTTTTATGTATCGCCATTAATTCTAAAGGTATCAAACATACCAGGAGACAAACCCGGCAATGCATTTCTGAGTTCAAAAGTGAAGTTTTTTGACCAGCACAATGATGATTTTGGTATAAGTTTAATTGGCGAGCATGTATTAACTTTAAGAGATACCAGCATTGTGACTGCTATATCTGGTTCAGGAAATAATTTTACCATTTACGGGAAGGTTAAATCTACTTATGGCTCCTACTCGGCCATATTTGCCACTATAATTTCGGGCGTAAAGGAAGGCAACAACATTAAAAATTATACTATTGGTATAATAAACATTGACAACACCAAAGGTGGTACAGGTATTTTTGTTCCTGAAGGAAAAGCCAGAGTTGCTTATGATTCTGACTTAATCACGGAGAGCGTTGAGTATGATGCAAAAGCAGCAAAAACTGGTAATGCAAGGACTTTAAATTTAGTAAAACCATTGGGAGGAGAGTAAATCTTTATATTTAGGCCGGGGGTTAACCACCCCCACCCGGGCCACCCGGCATCCCCTTTGGAGGACGACCCGCAAACTTCTGCACCCTTAGCGTAAAGGTGAGCAGGTAATAGCGTCCTAACCGGTTCACATTACTTTGAGTAATGGCATAAGCATTTTGCATTGAGGTAAAACCTGTATTTTCGTTAAATACATCGTACACGGAAAATCGCAGAGTGCCCACGTTATTCTTTAGAAAACGTCGCTCTATGTAAGTATTCAAGACATTGGGATTGGTTGCACCATTATAGCCTTCGTAAATCACCTTACTGTAGTTATAATTTAGCGTCCAATTTTTGAAGAAATAGAGGTTGCCATTGGTGCCAAGGGTGATGGTTTGAAAATTATTGTCTACGTTGGCCTCAGGAACCGAGTTTTTAGATTGATTAATACTATAATTGGCATTCGCCTCTGCATCTAAAACATTGGGAATATCTACCCTGAAACGTACTCCTTGCGAAAGCACGAGGTTTTTAGCCATGTTCTTTTGAATAGCTTGATTGATACCGAGAGAATCGATAACATCAGTGAGGTAAGAAATATTGTTGTTGTAAGTAACCTTACCATTAAAGAATAAGCTGTATTTGCGTTTGGCCCAAGGCTTAGCAAACGCATAATAGGCCGAAGTGTTATAAAACCCCGAAGCATTTTGATATTTTGTTAATATTGCCCCGGCAAGTCTTGGGTCCGCTGTATAATTGCGCGGATAAGTAACCGTGTTCGCTACAATCTTGTGATCAGTTTGAGTAAAACTTAGGTTCACAAAAAACGTTTTGCCCGTTCCGTCGCCGAATTTGTTATACCTGACCTGAAAACTGTTGTTGTATTCGGGCAGCAAATCTGGATTACCTTGAATCGGGTAGCTGGCCTCGGAAAAGTCGATAACCGGCTGCAATTGGTGATAAGCTGGCGAACTGCTTGCTCCCTGATAGTTGAAAGCCAGTGCCTGCAGCTCGGAGAAGTTGTACACATAATGCAGTACGGGCGAGAAATTGTATAAGGTTTTGTGTGTACGGGCAGTGACTGACGATGAGCCCTTCAGTAGCGTTGGTTGCGCCGTCAAACCGAATGTAAAGTTGTATTTCTGATCAATTATCTGGTAGTTTACCCTAAAATTATTGGTAATGAAATTAAAATTGTAATCGTTACTCAAGTCCGGATCGCGATTAACATCGCCAGCGTTAGTAACTGTATCGGTCAGCCTGCCGGCCCCTGTTTGTGCGTTGTGGTACTGGTAACTGAATTCAAGGTATGATTTTTTACTTATCGGCTCCAGGTACGACAATGAAAGACCGACACTATCAATACGGCTGTTGGTATTGATCATTTGATTCACGGGGGCATTGGCATTGCCTGCAAGATAACTGTACACAGGATTCTGGTACTGTTTATTTGTTGTTGTACCACTGGTTACCAATATACTGAGATTGCGCCCGCGCTTAGCGAACCGATGATTGTACAATGCGCTGAGGTCAAAGTTTGGCGCCTTAGCATGAGACAATAGACGTCTTGTATAATCTGAAATTAAAGTATTGTCGACATTTTGGGCTTGTAGCCTACTTGCAAAAGTTTGATCGGTGTGCACCCCGCTGTAAGAAAACGTTGGGATGAACTTAAAGTAAGTTACTGTATCTGGTTTGTATTCTATATTGAGTTTAATGCGGTGGTTAAGGTTCTGGGTATTGTCGGTAGTACTGCTGTTCTGGATTGAGGGTAACTGCCCTGAGATGTTATTTTGGAGTGTTTTTGAAGTGGTGTATACTGAGTTATCTGCAAGGCTATAGCTTCCGTAAACTTTTACTTTTTTGCTCCAATCATCACGATAGTTAAAGCCTAGCGAACGTGTGTTAGTAATACCCTTCGGGTCGGGACCAAACACGTTCGGGCGGTCTCCACCGGTAAAGGTGAACAGGCTTGTATTGGTATTGTTAAGGTCACCTGATAGGGTTATCTGACGCTTTCCCTGGAAACTGAATATATTGGTTGAAGCGACATAGCGGCCACCAGTCTTTGTCCCGCCTTTTCCTTGAATAGCATCACGCCCACCTCCCATCGTTCCCTGGCCAAAATAGCCATGATCTTTATCCTTCTTGATATTGATGTTTAATACCTTTTGTGGGTCGCCGATTTTGATGCCCGTAATATTGGCCTGATCGCCGTAATCGTTTATGACCTGTACATTCTGCACCAGATTTGCAGGCAAGTTGCGGGTAAGGCTTTTGACATCACCCGCCATATAATCTTTTCCATTGAGCCGTACTTTGTTTACTTGCTTACCCTGTGCGGTGATGTTACCATCATTGCTTACTTCTAAACCAGGCATTTTCTTGATGGCGTCTTCTATTACTGCACCTTCGCGCACTTTGTATGCTGCTGCATTGTATTCAATGGTATCCTCCTTTATTTTGACCGCATTCGCATTAGTGACCGTAATGCCCTGAAGTGTAATGGGGTCATTCTTTAAAATGATTGGATCTAATTCGGCAATAGCACTGCCAGGATCAATATTGTACCGCCGTTTAACACCCTGATAACCTAAAGAAGAAACCACCAGGCTGAACTGATTAACTGATAACAAAGAGAAAGTAAACCTACCGTTGGAATTAGTAGCCACAACTGAACTATCTTTATCTGTTAGTAATTTAACCGTTGCCCAAGGCAATGTTGCCCCTGTGGAATCCTTTACCAAGCCGGTTACCTGTCGACCGGTTTGTGCGCAAACCTGCATAGTGAAAAACAACGCAGCAGTGGAAAGAAAATGTAGAACTTTCATGATCCCTGATTTGTTGCGTTGCAGACTAAAACGGCTGTTGCAATTTTGTTGCCATCTGGATCTGATTCGTATGTGACTATTGTTACCCTGTTGCCTATTTTCAAATCGGATGCTAATATGACACCTACCGAGTTCCTGATGGTTGTCTGGTTGGTAAGCTTAATTATTATTTTGCCGCCATCACGTCGTTGAATAATAATGGCGCGATTTCCGGTACTTACAATCTGTCCGAGGCCACCGGTGCCACCACAGGGGTCGTTGTCTTGAGGAATTCCATCTTGGTCCCTATCAGCACGATCAGACCGTCGACGCTCTGGACCCGGTTCGAAACGCACCGGAAACTGACCCTTCTGATAAATGACAAGACCATAACAGGCAGTGCCAGCAACAACCATCATCATAATTGCAGCAATCCTAATATTTTTGGATTCCATCAAACGAAC
This sequence comes from Pedobacter sp. GQ55, assembly GCF_059758925.1. Lineage (NCBI taxonomy): Bacteria > Pseudomonadati > Bacteroidota > Sphingobacteriia > Sphingobacteriales > Sphingobacteriaceae > Pedobacter > Pedobacter sp. GQ55. Next base: position 673,044 of record NZ_JCAXEI010000003.1, read on the forward strand.
CTTCTTTGCCAGAATGGTAAATACCCAATAGCCTACCATAACGCCTAGCCCATTCAATATAACATCATCGATATCAAATATACCCACGCGCAATACCACCTGTAATCCCTCGATTGCAAAACCCGCGGCAACTGCAAGCATAGCCATTTTTTTCCATGTGATGTTCCGAAAGGCCAAAGGTCCCAGCAATCCTACTGGCACCAGTAGAATAATGTTTCCGACAAGATTAATGCCTCCGATAATCAGACCCTTCTCGCCTAGCAGATACACCAAAATGGTTTTGAACGGTACTAAGTTGGCGGGGCCTGTTTGCGATCCTCCAAAATAAATCATCAGTGAGCCTATCCTGATCATGGGCACGTCCTTAAAAACCATTACCTTGATCAGGATCGCGCTATAAGCAATGAGAATAAATGTTGATATTAAATGCTTCTTCATGGAGACAAAGCAAAAACATTATTTACACACCCCGAAATGTAATATACCGCGACCAGTCGAGCATAGACAGGGGTTTCTTTTTGTTCGATTAAGGACATTTTATCTATCATAAAAAACCGGTAATGCCCGCTAAAGGATGAAAAGTGGCTGTTCGTCGGCACAAAATGGCTCAATAGCGCTTGAATTTGCAGGAAACCAGCTAATAAGTGATATTGCACCGGTTTTTGTTGTGTTCCGGACAAATACTGAAACCAGTTTTATAAAATGAAACCATTACTGTCAAAAAGCAAGCTGATAACCATATTGATACATATCCTGGTTTGGAGTGTATTCGGTCTGGCCATTTTTTTTTATCTACCATTTTTTTCAGGGATTAATATTCATTACGCGTTCTGGATAAGACAGGTAATTACACTTGGCCTGCTGGTAGTCGCATTTTATATCAATGCTTTTGTTCTTGTGCCGAGGTTTTTATTAAAAAAACATCCTGGTTACTATTTTGCAATAATCATTGGGGTGATTATAGTTATCGTGCTTTTAGATGGCTGGAGTGAACCGGCGCTTAACTTTCATCAATGGTTGTTTGACGAATCTTTTCATAAGCGCTTGATGATGAAAATATTGGCACACCGCGGAGAAAATATATTGCAAGTGTTTACTTTAGTTATATCTGTTATGGTGCTTGGTATTAGTACCAGCCTGGCCACCATAAGGAAATGGCAAAAAGATAAGCAGAAACGTGAGGAGATGGAAAAAGACAAGATCACTTCAGAGTTGTCGTTCCTTAAGGCACAGATCAACCCGCATTTCTTCTTTAATACACTGAACAATATTTATGTGCTTACCCAGGTTGATGGAGATATGGCCGGCGAGGCCATTCATCAGCTCTCGCGCATGATGCGGTATTTACTTTATGAAACGCAACAGGGACAAACCCAGCTGAGCCAGGAAATTGCCTTTGTGGAGGATTACATTAGTCTGATGCAATTACGATTAACCGAGGCGGCGAAGGTAAACATTGATACTCCCCCGCACTTAAAGGATATGCCGATGGCACCAATGATTTTATTGCCTTTCCTTGAAAATGCCTTTAAGCATGGGGTAAGTGCGACAGCGCCAAGTCATATCGATATCATGATTACCCAACGGGATAGCGTGCTTGATATTACTGTAAAAAATTCGATAATGAAGGATAATAGTGTTAGCTTAGATACTAGCGGCGGCATTGGTTTGGTGAATACCCGCAGGAGGCTCGAGCTGCTTTACCCAGGTAAACATAAACTAGAGATCTGCGAGCTTAATGCCGATAATGAGTACACTGTTCACTTAATTCTGGATCTGTTATGATATTGAATTGCATCGCGGTTGATGATGAACCTCTGGCACTTAGTCAGGTGTGCAAATTCATTGAACAAACGCCTTTTTTAAAACTGGCAGGCAAATACGCAAATGCTGTGCACGCACTAAAAGCCATTCGCACGCAAAAGATTGACCTCATATTTCTGGATATACAAATGCCCGATCTGAATGGCATTGAGCTGGCACGCGTGCTGGACACGGGGCTGGACAAGCCACGCATTATATTTACTACCGCTTACAATCAGTTCGCTCTGGAGGGATACACGGTAGATGCTTTGGATTATCTGTTAAAGCCCTTTAATTACAAAGAATTCCACAGGACTGCCCAAAAGGCATTGAATTACGCTGAATTGCTAAACAGGCCTGCTGTAAACCCCTCCCCGGCAAATGAAACAGAAAGTGCGGACGACAATTATCTTTTTCTGAAAGTAGAATATCAACTTGTGCGCATCGCTCTGGATGATATTCTATATATTGAAGGTTTGAAGGATTATGTAAAGATTGAACTGAAGAACGCCGAGAAAGCAACCCTATCGCGCACCAGCCTGAAAGCATTGGAAGAAAAATTACCCCCGAAACGTTTCATGCGCGTGCATCGTTCGTTTATCGTTTCGCTGGATAAGATCACATCTATGACCAAAAGCTCGGTGCATATTGGCAAGATGATGATCAGCGTTGGCGACCAGCATAAAGATGCGTTCGCGCAGTTTGTTGGGAAATGGATTTGAAGTTTCGGAGACATGAAATTTTAATTTTCGTTTAAGGCACTTCGTTTCCTTTCTTCTTCTGCACTATTACTTTTCTTTGTATTTTTTATCGTGCCGCCAAAATTGTAACTCAGGTTCAGTTTCACCATTCTGGTTTCGAACTGGTTTCGCCATAATTGCTGTACAGTACCACTGTTTTGTTGGTAGTAATTTCGATATGATTTAAACAGATCAACAATACTAAGCTGGGCGGAGGCACGTTTATTTAAAAACTGCTGCCGCATACCCGCGGTTAAATAGGCAAAAGCCTGATTGGTAATCGAGCGGCTGATACTTTTACCCTGGTAATTGAAAAGAAACATCAAAGAGAAGTCCTTACTGAGCGAGAAACTATTGTACGAAGTTCCCGAGAGACTAAAAATACCATCGTTCTGCAAGAAAATACCATTAAATTCGCCTTTGAAAGATCGTTTCGATAAAACAGCATTGGTGCTGGTATACCACCATGGCAGTACCTGTTTGCCATACATGGCTTGCAGGGTAAAATAACCACTATAATCGGCATTACCAGGCAATGTAGTAATAACGCGGTCATTTAGCCGGACAGAGAGACTGGTAAAATCATTGGCACTGTAACTGTATGTCAGACCAAAGAAAAATGCGTTTTTATAGCCATACCACAGGTCGGCATTGTAGGCAACGGCAGGTAAAAGTGCGGGATTTCCCTGTTGTAAATTATTACTACTAATGATGCGTATCAGCGGGTTTAAACTTTCGTAACCCGGACGTTCTACCCTTTTGTTGAGCCCTAATGTAAGGTTATGGTTTTTAGTTAGTTTATAATCAAAATGCAGGGATGGAAATGGTTGAAAGTAACTCCTGGTAAAACGGCTTGATTCAAATTGCTGCTCGCCCTGTCCGCGGCTATACTCACCTCTTATACCTAACTGATATGAAAACTTTTGGCCAGTACGACCATAAGTTAAATAAAGTGCGGAAATACTTTCTTTGTAAGCGAATAAATCGGTTTGCTGACCATTCATATCCTGATAAAAATTAGAATTTCCAGAATTGACATAACTTGTTTTCATGCCCATTTCTAATTGACGGCCATTGCCTAATGGATGAGCGTAATCCATTTTTAATGCATAAACATCAAAAACACGGTTCTGCGCTATCACACTTGGCAGATCTGAAACGGGATTCAAAGTGATGGTTCGATTGTCCTGATCGTTATAGTTTCCATAACGGTAATAATCTAAATCGATGGTTAATTCCCGGCCTACAGTATCAAACTGATGTTGCAGGCGCAAACCTGAGGAGAAGTTGGTTGCACAAATATCCACCAGATTCACAAATTGGGACTGCGAAAAGACATTCCCTGCTTGATCAGTATTATCGGTCCTGGCAACACCATCCCGATTGAAGGTTTGAAATCCCGGTTTAACTGAAGCAGACAAGGTAGTGCGTTTAGAAAGGTAAAAATCTATACCCAAGTTGGGTGTATAATTGGCGTTGGTTCTGGTGCTTTTGATATCCGAGAGAGAGTGGCCAATTGATGTGCCATTAGCATTAAGGAAGGTCGAAGCAATGTTAATGTTGTAAAAATAATCATTGTGATTGTAGTCCATGTTTAATAACAGGTTATAAATTGCCCTTTTGTAATTAAGATTAATCCCCCCATTTGCTTTTCCAAACGTCCCTTTACCTCCACCAGCATAGATATTCCCGTTTAATCCGGCTTTGTAATTGCGTTTGCGGATAATGTTAATGATGGCACCGTTTCCCGCAGCATCGTATTTGGCTGAGGGCTGAGCAATGAGTTCAACTTTTTGAATAGCCGATGAAGACATACCTTTTAGCAAGCCGGCTAATGCTTCGCCAGAAAGCGCGGTGGCTTTGCCGTCGATATAAATCTGAACCGATTTCCCGTTTAAACTAATCCGGTCATCGGGTGTAACGGTTACCCCGGGAAGCTGGTTCATTACTTCCATTATTGGCGCACCAGAACCTAATCCATTCAGATTAACGATGAGTTTATCAGCTCTTGTTTCCACAAATGGAAGCGGTGCGGAAATGTTTACAGCAGCAAGTTGCGTTGCAACGGGTTTAAGTTGTATGGCGCCCAGGGATTCAGTTTGAGCATCAGCAATATCGAAAGCTTTAGCGTAACCTGTGGCGTAACCCATCATCCTGAGCTCGATCAAATATCTGCCTGCAGGAATCTCGAATACAAAGTGTCCTTTGTCATCAGCAAGCACAGCTTTAACAGTACTGGAATCCCGACTGTTTTTTAAAGTCACCTGTACAAATGGAAGTGCGGCGCTGTTTTCATCCACTACCTCGCCTGTAACTTTGCCAGGTTTTTGCCTGGCATTACCAGGCATTGTGCTGAACAGCAAAACCAGACCTAAACAGTAATAACATCGGGTGGATTTAAGAATTAAATATAGCATAGCGTTTGGGTAAATTTGAATAACCCAAACATATAACTATTTAATTAGTTAAACAACTAACAAATTAGATATAGCAACTAAATAATTAAATACACTACCTATTTACCTGATTATCAGCCCGAAAATTTATACCGATTTGATAAGCTGAACGTACTTTTTTCCCACTCTGTAAAGCTGACTCCCATTTCGGACTTAATTTTATTACCCTTAACGCTTCTTTATCACTTGCTTTATCTAAACCATTTTCAACTTTTTCATTGGTGATTTCTCCATTAGTTTCTACGATGAAACTAACCACAACCCTTCCATCTTTATCGGAAACTTTTCTCGCGGTTCTAATCAAATATTTGCTGAAAGCTTCAAATCCGCCTGGGAAATCAGCTGCCTGATCAATTTTATTTGTGCCGTAACCGCTAAAATCAGAAGTATTAAACGAGCACAACACCGTTACCAAAACAAGCAATGGTACGCATAATATATATTTCAATAAACGATAAGTATTAGATTTCTTACGTTGCAACATCTTGATCCGTGCTTCCAATAATGAAGGATTGTAAAACGTATTTGCCAAAATGGGTCCGGCTTTGAAATTTTGTAAAAACAGTGCCATCGCATATTGTTTTTTGCTCCCGGCGAAGTTCGCTGCATATTCATCAGCAAGGTATTCATGAATAGACTTTAAGCTCTTACGGTAGCAATAAATCAGTGGATTGAACCAAAAAAACACGCCAATAAGTTCGATCAGCAGCAGGTCTAGTGTATGAAACTGTTTTACATGTATACTTTCGTGCGCATCAATCGCAACAAAATTATCAAGTTCCCGGTCAATCACTTTTGTTCTCCAAAACGAAAAAGCACTCCCTTTTTCTGGTATTTGCATTTGCTTTTTTACGCCAAAAAATTTAATTAATAATAAACCCGATGCGAGGGCTACACCAATCCAGTAGCCGATAAACAACCAATCAAATTCCTGTTCAGCTACAATTACTGGTTTTCCGCTATCAATGACCGATAATATTGAAACCATCAATTCCATTTTTGGTAATCCAATTAAGTTGGAAAGATCAAGCACTGGAAGCACCATCGACAAACAAAGTGCTGATAACAAGTAAATTCTATTCAACAGAAAAAACGTTTCGCATTTGAACAGTACAAGATAAAAAAGGTAAAATATTGTCAGCAAGATGCTCGACCAGAAAAAGTAAAACTGGGCTTCCATATGTCTAGTCTCTAATTTTATCGATCATTTTCAGCAACTGTTCTGCATCCTTCAGGTCTATTTTTTTCTCACGAACGAAAAACGAAAACATATCCTGTACAGAATTTGAGAAATAATTGCCCAGAAACTTATCTGCCTCATGGCGCATGTATTCTTCCCTGGTAATAAGCGGATAATATCGATGGGTTTTACCAAAAGCTTCATAACCAATTACACCCTTATTTTCCAAAATTCTGATAATGGTAGAAACCGTGCTGTATGCTGGTTTGGGCTCAGGCAGCTCATTGATAATTTCTTTAACAAATGCTTTTTCTAATTTCCAAAGCACCTGCATCAACTGGCTTTCAACTTTTGTCAAATCTTTTATATCCATCAACGATTTTTTATGATCAAATATCAGCTAAAAAATTAGTTACTGCAACTAAGAATTATTTTTTCAGGTATCCCTTCCTTATAATCCGGGTAGCTGCCGTGTGTTAGGGCATTACAAGCATTAACGTTTCTATGTTTATATAGCAAATGGAACTTTAGCATTCCACCTTTTTTAGTAATTTGGATAAAAAAACAAATGAAAAACCTCAGGGCACTATTCTGTATGTTGCTTGTATTGGTTTGCAGTCAGAACAGCAAGGCAGTATCAGTTAGTACCGTTATAAGAACGGCAAACACTTTTATTGAATCTTTAAATGCCGATGAGCAAAAGGCAGCTGTAATTGGTTATACTAAAGAAAATGCGACAAAATGGACCAATCTCCCGTGTGGATTGCAATGTAGAGTTGGGGTGTTATTAGGCTCACTGACAGACATACAGTTTCAAAATGCTAAAGCGGTAGTTAAGGCTGCTATGGGGACGCTTCCTTCTAAAGGTTATGACCAGGCAATGCAGATTTTAGCTACTGATGGTTTTCTGGGAACCGGCCGTAAGGGATACTCCGAGGGAAATTATATAATTGCTTTTCTGGGTAAGCCAAGTATTACAGGCAAATGGCAACTTCAGTTAGGCGGCCACCATTTGGCAGTTAACTTAACGTTTGATAACGGTAAGGTTATTAGTGCTTCGCCACTCTTTATTGGCTTAGAGCCCAAAACCTGGACTGCAAATGGAGTTACCTACGCTCCTCTTAAAGCCAATCATGATCTTTTGATAGCGATCCTGGCTTCTTTGAGCCCTGAGCAATTAGAAAGTGCCAAATTAAACAGCGGTTTTGGCGATGTATCTGTTGGCCCGGGTGCTGATGGTAAATTCCCTGCTACAAAAGCTGGATTAAAAGTGGGCGTACTAAACAAACAGCAAAAGACGCTGGTAATTGATGCCATGAAGGTCTGGGTTCAAATTGCTGATGATGCTACTGCTAAAAAGCTAATGGCGTTTTACACAGCAGAACTAGACAATACATATATCGCATATTTTGGTGGACCTACGCTTACCAACAAGGGTGACTATATACGGATTGATGGCCCCTCTGTATGGATAGAGTTTATTTGCCAGCCAGGTGCAGTATTTCCGGCCGAGGTGCATTATCATACTGTGTATAGGGATCACATCCGTGATTACGGCGGTAGTTTTAGTTTTTTTAACTAACTTTATCGCGGCTTGTTGCTGATTAGCAAAGGGCATTTAATCTTTATTAGCAATCTTAAAAATGGCATTCCCTAACATCTTTAATAAATCTGTTTCTGATGAAATAATCGCAAGAATAAACAAGCTAACACCTGAAAGCCAACCTGAATGGGGGAAAATGGATGTTGCACGCATGCTTGCGCATTGTAATGTAACGTACGAATTGGTGTTTGATAATATTCATAAAAATCCAAATGCCTTTTTAAAGTTCATTTTAAAGATGATGATCAAGAATAAGGTTGTTAATGAAAAACCTTATTGTAAGAATGGTGCTACAGCACCGCAATTTCTAATTACTGATCCCAGGGTGTTTGAAACTGAAAAAGCACGTTTGATAAGTTATATTGAAAAAACGCAGCAGTTAGGCGAAGGTCATTTCGATAATAAAGAATCGCATTCATTTGGTGTACTCACTAAAGCAGAATGGAATAATATGTTTTACAAACACCTGAATCATCATTTGAATCAGTTTGGTGTTTAATTAAAGCGTCCACCTACAAGGCCAACGTCAATTCGTAATCGCTAATGGCAAAGAACAGATTCTGAATCTGGTGAACATACTCTACCCTTTTCAAAGTGTGCTCGTTATATTGTACGATCCAGATTTCATGATTATTCTCGTCAACTGAATTTAACAAATTAAACTCATTGCTTTGGCCTTGGCTATCTTCTACATAGGTAATGAATGAGCTTAGTTTGACCTGCAACCCCAGTGATGATGCCCAATATTCGTTTATGGGAACCCCCTGATAGGAACCATGAAATGACTCCCAAAATTTTGGTGTTTTAAAGTGCTCCTCGGTTACAACAAACCAGCTTCCATCTTTAAGGCCAACAATATTTCCAATTCTTAATTCATGTGCATCCATACAATTTATTTAAATAGCTATTACTAAATATACCAACTGGCAGGCTAATTTTTTAATTTCGTTTTTAAAAAGATTAATGGGTTGTAAAAACGTTGATCGAGCTGTTTTTGGTTCATAGTTAACCAGCTGGCACAGCCGTAATCGTCAAAATTTTTACGAATCTCCAGGTGAAGGTGATGGTAATCTCCTCCGTACTTTTTCGACTCCTGTTTAGTAAATAGACGAGCGAGCTTTGTTTGTTCGGTCACCTGTTGGCCCTGACTCACATACACCTCTTTTAAGTGCTTGTAAGAAGTAAACATCACTTTACCATCTGCAAGTTTGTGTTTTACTACTACTGTGCGCTGGTTTTCTGCTAAATGTACTGAACATACAACGCCTTTTGCGATTGGATAAACACTTATCAAAGTCGTTCTAGGTTTTAAAGGATTAATATCTATTGCGGTATGTATGTGTCCCTTATAGAAGCTATCCCGATGATCTCCAAATATGCTGATTACTTTGATTTGTTTTATGTCTTTTCTGCTGGATACATCGAATGGCAATACCCAATTGCTTGCTATAACTGCTGGGACAGCATCTACATAATAGGGTTTCCATCTATCTTTATCAGTATCGATTGTTGGTTTTTGAAAGTTCAACAATAAAAGGAAAGTAGTTAAGAGCGCTGTTTTCATCATTCTACTTTTTTAAGCTTTAACATTTCTTTTTTAGACAATACTACCGGTTTAAAGGTTACGGTTTCTAATGGAAGATCATTTTTGTCTGTTTTTACAGCATTTATGGCATCAGCAACATCCATTCCTTCTACTATTTCACCGAAAACGGTATAATCATTATCTAAATGGGGTATTCCCCCTATTGTTTTGTAAGTAGCTCGATGTGATTGCGAGAATTTAATACCTTTCTTTTTTTCCAGGGCATCCAGTTGCTCGTCTGTTTGTGGTTTACCAACGACCAGATATATTTGGGTAAGGTATGAGCTCTTTTCGGGATTGTCATTTCTGCCAGCTCCAAGAGCACCTTTTTTATGAAACAGTGTTGGGGTTATCTCTGCGGCTAAGCGTTGTATTGATACTTCGGGATGCAGTTTTTCTCTTTCAAGAATAGTTTCGTCTAGCTCCCCTCCCTGGCTTACAAAGGATTTAATGACACGATTAAATTGCGCGTTATTGTAAAGACCTTTTTTAATAGTTTGGAGAAACATGTCTCTATGTTTAGGCGTTTCATCGTACAATATCAAGGTAATGTTTCCCTTGTTGGTAATGAGTTTTACATAGGTAGACTGGGCGTTAGCAACCAACGCGAATAATAAAAGTAGCAAAGTTAGGACAGAAGGTCTCATGTGATTTTTCCAGTTTTAAGAATATCTAACGAATATAAAAGATTATTTGATTGATCCTGTCGATATATTCTTTCTTTCTGTCGGTAAATTAACAGATCTGGCAGATTGCGTGTGTTCCTTGATGGTCCGTGGCATAGGCATTGCACTATGGCTATCAAATAAAACACACGTAAAATGAAAAGAATACTTTTAGCTGTAGTTTTCGGAGTAGCTTCGTTAAGCAGCATAAACACTCAAGCGCAGGTAAGCGTAAATATAAATATAGGTTCTCAACCTCAATGGGGGCCGGCTGGCTATGATCATGTTGATTATTATTATCTTCCTGATATAGACACTTATTACAACGTACCTAATAAACAATACATTTACCTGAATAACGGAAATTGGGTGTTTAATAATAGTTTGCCCTCAAGGTATAGGAACTATGATTTGTATAATAGTTACAAAGTTGTGATTAACTCGCCTAAACCTTATTTGTCGCATAAAGTACATATTAAAGAATATAGCAAATACAAAGGTTACAAAGGAAAACAAAGAGTAATTAGAGATAGCAGAAGCATTAGACAAGCCAAACCTGCCAATAACAAAAACAAATACCGTGAGGCAAAAGGTAATAGCAAATCCCGTGAAGGTAAAGGCAATGACAAACATGGTAACAGGAATGGTAATAATGGGAAACATTAGAATTAAATAGATCAATAAAAAAAGCTGTACAATACCACGAATGGTCGGAAGATTAAATCTTCCGACTTTTTTATTTTCAGAGCATGGTTCTATTTTTTTAATTTGTTTTCATCATTAATTTCAGGTACACTAACCGCTGTAAATCAATGAGATATGGCCATATTTAAAGATCAAAGAGAACAAACAAGGCTATAAAACTTCCAAAAGACGATTTGGAATGGAAGTAAGGGGTTTAGCCATCGCCTTAATTGTTATACAATGTGGTGGCGATCCCGGGCTTTTTTTAAAAATATAGAAATGTCCGGAATTCCTTCCGACCATTCGTGGTATTGTACAGCCTTTTTTATTGATCTATTTAAACGAACCCTGCCCTTTTAATGCTTTAACGACCTGCTCAATTAAACCTGCCTCAACAAACGGTTTACTAACTATGCCAGAGAATCCTTTGGTCAGGATTTTATTCATTTCAAATTCTTCCGGGCTTGCGCTAATTACAATTACAGGTAGTTTGTTCAATGGATCCGGTAATTTCTTTATGGATTGAAGAAGCTCATATCCATTCATTTCAGGCATCTGAATATCAGTTAAAACGATTGTGATAGTCTCTTTAGCTAGAACATCCAAAGCTTGTTTCCCATTTGCCGCGCTATAGAATTTAACGTTCCATTTTTGCGTCATCATTTTCAAGAATTTCAGATTTAGCTCGTTGTCATCAACAGCAAGTATACTTATTCCATTAAATAATGATAAAGGGTCCTCAGTAGTTTGATTTACTGTAACCTCTCCGATGCTAATATTTTCCAGATAGGGGATGTAAAAACTAAAGGTACTCCCTCTGCCTTCTGTGCTCTTTACGTTTATTTTACCACCTTGAAGTTCTACAAACTGTTTACAGATATATAGTCCAAGGCCTGTACCGGTTTTACCTTTTGAAGAATTTGTTTGATAATATTTGGAAAACAGGTTAGTTTGCTGATCGGCACTGATTCCCATTCCCGTATCTGTTATGCCTACCTCTAATCTAGGTTTATCGCCCTCTTTAGTTAATATGGCATTTACGGTAATCTCTCCTTCTTTGGTATATTTTATGGCATTGCTTAACAGGTTAATCATAATTTGTTTTAACCTAAAACTATCACCGAGTAAAATGGCCTCTTTATCTCCTTCAAATTCATAGCTCAGTTTCAGCATTTTCTTAGTGGCACTGAATTCCATGTTTTCGATTAAACCTCTAAGTATAAAATCAGGGTTAAACGGATCGGTATTGAACTTGAACTCACTGTTCTCCATTTTTGCCGCATCGAGGGTGTCATTCAAAGTACCCAATAGCATATCCGATGATAATCGGATAGAATCTAACATATCGGATTGACGTTTTGATAACTCTGTTTGACTGAATATATATAAGAACCCCTTAATAGCGGTTAGCGGATTCCTTATTTCATGACTCATATGCAGTAAAAGATCCATTTTTTGCTGTGCAATGGTAACAGCTCTTTCGTTTTCCTTACGTAATTGTTTTTCAGAACCGTTAAGTTTTACTATAAATACAATTAGTAGCATGGCAAAGACCAGAACAAGAAAAAGAGCAGCCAAATACAGCCTGTTCAATAAATCTGTTGATTCCTGGTAACTTTTAAAGGCCATTGTTTTAAATTCATCGGCCATATTGTAGTTAAGCGTTTTAACCTCGTTAATTATGTTTTCCAGTTCAGTGCTAATGTGATCATTCAGGCTTATCAATTCGCGCTGCATGGCAAGCATCTTTACATTTCTTTCTTGCAGTTGCTGCAATTTATCCAAGTATATGGCCCTATCTCTGCCACCCCCCTTTCGGGTTGCTTGTGCTGAGTTCTCTGTTTCCTGGCGATGGTTAATTTCAACTACGGCTGTTGGTGAAGTAGCTGTTTTGTTAGAAATAGCATCCTTTAATCTCGAAAAGTGGCCTTTTTTCTGAACAATTACTTCTTTACGAACGGTATCTGTTTTACTTTTTACTTTGTTGCGTGATTTGATACTGGTAACCAGTTTTTCTTCGCCCTTACTGCCCTCAGCTTCAAAGGTGGCATAAACAGTTAGCAGGGAATCGAAATTATGCTTAAGAGAATACAGCTTGTCTGAAAGTTGCAGCTTTTTATTATACCAATCTTTCACTTTTATGCTTTGATCCGGCGTTATCTGAAGTGTATCTGTGGTTCTTTTTAATAAGGTGTCAATCTCATTAAAGGCTTTAGACAGCTTGGCTTTATAGTCGGCACTTTTTGTACTTTTAACATTTAGTAAGGACTCTTGAAAGTCATCTTCTGCCTGATGCAGCAACAACAGTATTTGCTGGGGTTTGGAGCCATCAACATCTACATTGTTGGCTTGCTTAACTATATTTTCTAATTTATGCGATATAGAGTTACGCACAAAAAGTGCGGCAACTGCTAGAACAATTACAATAGCCAAAAAAGCAAGAAGGATTTTCCTGGATTGAGTTCGTGTATATGTTACTTTCATTAAATTATGTTAAACAACGAGGATAAATTGTGACAAAAAATTGCGATCACGCTCTGCACATAGGCAAATAGCATACCAATGCCTTTAGCATCGTTTATCACTACTTTAGTCCGCCCTCCTTTTATTTATTACCCATTACAAGAAAATTTTTGCTCAACTTGTAGATAAAATAGTTTTAATCTAATGTGCTTTGCTCTGCTTGGTGACCAAGGTAAGCAAGATGATCAGCTATTTCGTCTGTTTTAACAAGGTCGGCTTGCTTGTTCATTTGTTCTTTTTTGATTGTACCAGCTTTATTTTGGGTAAATAAAACACCTACAACTATGCCAACTGCAAGTCCAGCTATAAATCCAAAGGAGGTTTTTGAGTGATCAGCTTTTTTGAATTTCATAATATAAGGTTTGTATTTAGAACATTTTGATTATGAAAGTGTTTTAAGAAATTTTGTTACCTTGTAAATACCAAATAGATAAGTAATGAAAATAGCGCTCCCAATTTCTTTATTACTCAGTATTTCTTCAATTACTTTTGCTCAGACAACAACTTTAGGAACAGTAACCATGAACGGTTCTGAATTAAATAAGATGATAGATCAAAGTAAGGATGTGTATGATGAGGAGGGAAACAAAGTTGATTCACTGAAAGTGGCTAACTTGCTTCAGGGAAAGGAATATCGAATTGTTTTGAAGAAAAAAGATTCGGACAGCCAGTTTAGAAAAATCATTGAAAAAAGGAACCTTAAAAAGGAGGCGGAAACATTTGAACTCATAAAGATATCCTTACGCCCGGCCAGCCCCAAGTTGAGGGTTGGGTCTGTATTGGATCTTGATCCGTTGGCTAAGAAAACGAATATTGATGCCCTGGAAAAAAAATCTATACTAATGATTTTTTGGCATCCAAACTGTTTTGAAACTGGAGATTATAATAAAGTGAACGAAGTTATAAGATCAGTAAAAAATCCAGAAAATCTGGAAGTTTTACTGATCACTTATGAAACGGTAGATAAAGTTGCTGAGGGATTAAAACAGACTCCTATCTTTTATACTAAACTACTTATAGATGCCTCTTCTATTACCAAAGCATATCAGACTAACAATATGCCATTATTGATAGTAACAGATCAGAATCATACCATTAATTTTGCTTCAATGGGATGTTCTGATGATGTTGTACTTGGTCTGAAACAAGCCATTTCGGAAGTCGACAAATAACGGTTTAATCAGTATGTACCTTGGTATAACAGATTTCTGACCGCCCATTGTTTTCTCTTACCCAGGCTACCAGCACCCCATTATTTGTAGAGGTAATTACTGCATGATGATCTGGCTGCTGCCCGTCAGTAATTGAGGTAGTTTTACCGCCTTTCGCTGGCGCTAAGATTCTCAATACTATTTTTGAATTTGCAGCCGGTCCATGGTTCATAGTCATACCTCCATGCGAGTGCCTCATTGCCATTGGTTTCGCTTCCGGTTCATCTTTCAATTCTTCACAAACCATTGCCAGTTCATCGTTTACTAGAGAGATTAACTGAGGATGCCTGCCCTGCGCGGTAATTAACCTGCGCTTATTGAAATCCGGAGCCTTGTTTAATGAGGCCTTATAGATACCTGATCCGCCCCCTGCGGTAAACCAAACAGCATTTACACCATCTCTTGTAACTGCAAGTGAGGGGCCCGAATGCGGACAGCCCTGGATCTGCCAATTGTCGTTACTAATGGTTTTCACAGCAGTAAACGTTTTTCCATTGTCGGTAGATAGCTTATAACCCATATCCCGAACCTGTTTGTCTGAAAGACCAGTTGGAAATGTGATATTTCTGTAAGCCAAATGAATATTCCCTGCTTTATCAGTAAGAATATCTGTTCTGCAGCACTCACACGTACCTTTTTCCAGGCAGGTATCTGCACCAAATCCTTTGCCTTTGGTTGTTCTGGTAAAGAATAAGGCCGAGCCTTTAATGCTTTTGCCAAAACGCCCATCAAGCCATACGGCAGCAAGTTCTCCGTCTTTTAAGGTAGTGATGTCAAAAAAACTGCGTCCATAACTGTGCGTTGTATCTGAGTGTAGAAATTTTGATGCAGACCAGGTTTTGCCATTATCCGTAGAGGAACTGTAGTAAATAGCGCCTGCATAAGGGCTTTTTTCATTAGCAAACCGCTTTGAGTACACAGCGATCACAGTGCCATCTGCCTTAAAGGCTACTTTCCCCATACTTTCGGCGGATGTACTGATCCCGCCGGAAGCGGGAACAGTAACTGGGTTGCCAAACGTATTGGCTTGTTCATTATAACTTGCATATCTTAACCGATAAAGAGAATCTTTACCCTCCTGTTCAGACCAGCAAAGAACCGGATTGCCTTTGCTATCCTGAATTAGGTAAGCCCCTACTGCTACCCCCTGGGTAGCTAAAGTGCCAATTGTAGCTTTGTCTTGGGTTTGCTTACATGCTGCAAGAAAAATAAATCCTGTAAGCAGTATTGTTATTATTCTGTTCATTTTAGTAATTGTTAGAATATGTATTTAACATTTAACCCGCCATAACCATTTCGTTTTGGCGAGGGATTAAAATATGCTGGCTGACCTCCGTTAAAGCTGGCTGCATTTAACGAAACAATGGAGCTGTAGCTTTTATCCAAAATATTATCCAGACCTGCGTAAACGTTTAATTCAAGGTGTTTAACTACTTGTTTCTTGTAACCCAATTTGGCATTTACAACATTATAAGATGGATTGTAGCTTGTATTCGCATCGTTTAGCGGCAGTTTATCACTATAAAAATAGCTTCCGTAGAAATACAATCCGCTTTTGGTTTCCAGATCTATCCCTGCATTTACCGTCCAAGGTGCAATACCTGTTAGTTCATTTCCATCGTATGTGGCTGTGACCTCATTTTGAACATTTAAAGTCTTATAGTCTTTAAATTTAAAATCTGAATAGGTTATTGCCGCAAATGGACGTAAGCTAAGAATCTGGCTATCGTCTTGCGCTTTAAATAACTGATAGGATAACGACAGTTCTACACCATTATGGCTTGTTTTACCTGAATTATTATAGATGGTGATGCCTTGCTGGATGGATTGGGCAATAAGCTCACCTTTCATGTCCATTTTAAATAACGCAAGATCATACTCCAGGCGAGATTTTAAGAGATTTCCTTTTGCATTAAACTCATAGTTCAAGCCTTTTTCTGCCTGCAAATTTGGATTGATAGCACCATCTACATTCTTTATTTCGGAACTTGAAGGCGGAGAAAACCCTGAACTAACACTTGCATGTAAGCTGATCGCATCACTGAAAGTGTGGCTAAGAGCAATGCGTGGTGTAGCTTGCGGGTCAAACTTTTTTACGCCGCTCTGGTTGGGTTTCAGGTAATCCCGAACATCGTAATTCAGCCTGTTATAGCTAATACCTAAAGTTAAGGTAGTCTTTGGTGCGAGCTCTGTTTCAGACTGATAAAACAACGAATATTGGGTGTTCCAATAATCAATATTAGAATTTATTGCTCCTTCTTTACCCTGATTGTTTACATATTGTGTTCCTTTGGTCAGACCACTGTTAAACTCAGCGCCAATAGTAAATTTGGTAGGTAAAAGACTAAAACCAGGATCGTAGGCAAAGCGGGTTCTGCCACCATAACTTTGGTATGTATTACGGATATATGCATAAGGAAGTGGGTGATTCAAATCGTAGAAATACGTAAAGACACTTGTGGTGTTAGAGAACTGATCGTTAAAACGATATTGCTGCCCCAGACCTACCCTCGTCCAGTTCTGATATCTTCCGGCCGCTTTATCTAGATTTGTAGCGTTTGCTTGCTTTGGGTTTGCAGCAACCTGATCCTGACTTAGTGAGCCGGGGATTTGCGAGTACTGTGTTGTTCTATTCAGCATTAAGGTAATAATGCGTTTATCGCTTGGAAAAAGCTGGAAATTCCCGGTTAAAAATCTACGCATATCTTTGCTATGCTCACGATAGCCATCGTATTCCTGCCAGCCATATGAAGCATAGCTATTCACTTTATCTCCACCGCTTTTGTAGGTGGTGGCTAAACGGTGTAAGCCATAAGAACCAACAAGTGCAGAAGCTTCTACGCTTTGTTCCTGGTATGGCGATCGCTGTAATTGAAAGTTAATAACTCCCGCTGTTCCTGCACCATAGATACTTGAAGCAGGGCCTTTTATCACCTCCGCCCTGCCGATACTGTTTACATCAAGTGCTTCAATTCTGGTAGTACCGTCGGCTTCTGTAACCGGGATTTCATTTACGTAAACCTTTACGTTACGAATGCCGTAAGACGCACGTACACCATTACCTCTTATTGAAATTCGGGCTTCTGAGAGTGTGCTTTGATCCATTCGAACACCGGGAATTGAGTTTAAAGCAGGCTGTAAGGAAACTGCACTTCCACGGCTGATGTCTCTTGAGGTGATCAACGATATTCCTCCTGCCGTTTCTTTGCTCGTTTTGTTTTCACTATAACCTGCAACCCTCACTTCATTGAGGCTTACTCCGTCTGCTTCTAACTGAACATTCAGCTCACTTTGATTGGGATTGATTTTAATGACCTGCGATTTGTAACCGGGTAAAGCCGCTTTTATTAGTCCGTCTGGCTGATCGCCATCGATTTCAAAGTATCCTCTGGCATCCGAGCGGCCTACTTGCCTTGCAGTATTTGTTGTTAAAATAACGTCCGCTAAGGGCTGACGTGTTTGAGAGTCGTAGATATGGCCTTTAATAGGCTGTTCTTGAGCTTGCGTATGACAAAACATCATAACCAGCCCCATAGATATATATAAGTATCTGAATAGGTGCATTATAAAAAATTAAAGTATAATTGTTATTCCATGAAATATCAGAATGTAACATTCTGTTGCAGGTATTGATTACGCCTGAGGTGGATGGAATATAGCAGCTGAATGCCTTGGAAGTGCAAAAGGCAGTTCTACAGGTTTAATTACTTTAGTTAGTTGGGGCAAAAAATTGAAGTTTGTTTTGCGGGTGATCAGAGCTTCCTGAAAGTGACTTTTTTGAGCAGCACGGCTTTGGTTCTTTTCTTTCTCCTGGGCCTGCTTAAGCTTTTTCATCAGGTAACACTTCCCGTTGCAATGCATCATGGGCTTGTCTCTGTTCTCACAAAGTTCCGATGCGATGTAATTCTTGTTCAGCTCAAATCCCGCATAGATGAAGAATCTGCTAAAATTAGCAGCCAACATCATGAAGATTAAGGAAAAAGCGATTAGGCCTCTGAACATAATTGCAGCAAAGGTAATGCTTATACGATATTAAACAACATATTTATTTCTTTGCACCGAAAGATAATGGGATATTGTATTTTACTCTTACGGGGCGACCATCTAATACCCCCGGAATCCAGGCTGGAGAATTTTGAATGGCCTTTACAGCAGCCTCATCGCAACCATCGCCAATTCCTTTTTCTACAACCACATTGGTTATTTTCCCATCCATTTCAACAACAAAGGAAAGTATAACTCTTCCTGAGGTGCCATTTTTTTTTGCTTTATCGGGATAAACCAAACTTTCTTTAAGATATGCTGCAAATCCCTGCATCCCTCCCTTAAATTGAGGTGGAGATTGAAGTTTATTAAATTTAATTACATTGATGGTATCCATTGTCCCAACCATTTTTTGGTAAACTTTACTGGAATCAACTTTCTTTGAATCGGTTTGCGAAAAGCCTAACAGTGGCAAGGCTAGAAATAGTAAAATAGAGCGTGTTTTCATACTTGAAACTAATATAAAAATTTTTTCTCAGATCGTTTAATCTGAATGGATCTAAAGTGTAACATTTCCCTTATCAATTCTTCTAATGGTTTAGTCTGGTGCCAAAAAAGGTAAAAGTTCATCAATTACAATTTAAGTAAACTGAATGCTGCAATTTAATAACTTCCGAAAATCATATGGTTATCATCCGATTTTACAGATAGAAAATCTGACAATTAAGCCTGGTATCTATTGGATTAAAGGCATTAATGGTTCTGGAAAAAGCACTTTGTTAAAGTCTATTGGTGGATTTCTCTTCTTTGAGGGTGAAATATTATTGAACAACGTGAGCGTTAAAAAGGACGGTGTTGCCTATCGAAAAATGGTAAACTTTGCCGATGCAGAACCTATTTACCCTGAGTTTTTAACCGGATGGGAAATGATTGCCTTATTTGCAAAAGCAAAACAGGCAATCCCTGGTCAGGAATTGTATTTCATAGAAAGTATGAAAATGGAGAACTACCTGAGTAATGCAGTGGGCTCCTATTCCAGTGGAATGCTTAAAAAGCTCTCCTTAGTGCTTGCTTTTTTAGGTAGGCCTAAAATAATTCTGCTTGATGAGCCTTTGATTACTATTGATGCGGAATCATTGGACATACTATGCCAATGGATATTGAAAAAGCATGAGGAAGAAAACACCACTTTTCTTTTGTCTTCACATCAGTCACTAAATGAAGTGCTATTAAGGAAAGCCCAGGTACTGCTAGTAGATAAGCAAACACTTACGATGGAGAAATGAGACAATCGCCATTAACTAATGTATTGATGAAAATCTTCTCATCTGGTTTTTACCGCATGCATTCTGGAATGTTGATTTTCCTGTTTGGTACAATACTTTGTTATTGTTTTTTTATAAATACACTGGGGAGTGTTCCTATATGGGCTTTTACGGTTTGGAATTTGATGATTACACTGTCGTTGGTAAGCAGCCCGGTAATAATGGGTTTTTTCTGTTTGGCTGCTTTTATTTATGCCGTCAAAAGCTGGCAATATGTTACCACAGCGTTGGCGGCAAGAAATAACGAATTCCTATATCATAGCATTTCTTCATTCGGCAAATGGCAACAATTTAAAAGTTGGTTTTATGTGCAGTTTAACATATTCCTTCCACTGATAACCTATGCCGTATTCGCCTGCATAATCGGCTTTAATTTTGGTCATTACCTTATTCCTGTTGCTATTTTACTTTACCTGTTAACACTAATAATTGTTAGTGCAGTGATATATATAAGACACTCAAACAGGCTGATAGCTGTCGATAGGCAAACTGTCCTGATCAGGTTATTGAGGAACTGGAATAAGCCATTTTTTCTTTTATATACACTCTTTGTTTTTGATAAACTTAAAATCACCTATCTGATTACAAAAGCGATCTCCTGGACACTGATTATCGGGATATTTGCAGTTTTCTCAGATATTAAGGATGAATCTGCCGTCCCCAATTTAGTGGTATTAATGATCGTAACCGCGCATACTTTACTTATTTACAATGAATTTCGTTTTAACCAGAAGTATCTTTATTTCTCACGAAATTTCCCTTACAGCATATCAAAGCAGTTTTCAGGGCCTCTTTTAAACTATCTAATATTAATGCTCCCCGAGCTGCTATGGTTTATAGGTAATTTCTCAGTACATTCAGTTAGTCTTCTTCTACAGGTTTTTAGCACCCTTATCTTATTTAGAAGTTTACTTTATTGGATTGGCTTAAACATAAAAAATTATCTGATTTGGATTTTCCTGCTGTTTAACCTGGTGTTTGTTATAATCCTATACAGAATAACCTGGCTGCTGCCTCCTGTCTTTGTTTCGGTGGCATACTTTGTTTTCCAGAAAAACTATCTTAATAAAAATCTGATTGATTAATTATTTATCTTGATGCAAGATTTAAATCTTTAATTTAACATCGGTTAACAAATACAGGCAATGAATAGAATAGCTTTCATCTTATTATTATTGACATCTGTTTTATGTGGATTCGTACTGATCAAATCGCCGTCAAACATTCCGAAAAAGGGATTAATTGTTGATCTGGATGCTGATAAGGGAGTGGATGTAAACAAAGACAATAGAGTTGAAAAATGGACTAATCAGGCTTTGGTACCCCCGGTTAAGGAGTTTGTGAAAAGAGATGAAGGGCGAAAAGTCAAAGGTTCCGGGATGCCATCTTTAAGAAATGAGCTTTCTGAGCTAAACGGACACAATACAATTGTTTTTAACAAACAGGAACTTGTGGCTCATGATGAAGATGCATTTGATCATTTACTTACAGGAAATGGATATACCTGGTTTTGCATTTTAAAGGCCGCAAAACAATCAGGAGAGTTAAAAGATGTAAATTCCTTTTTTGGCAATTTAAAGAACGGCGGAAATTATGAAGGTATTTGGGCAGGCCTTAATGACAACAATAGTATTTGGATGGGCAGCAGAAATGGAATAACCTTTGGCCGCTGGGATAACAACAATCCTAAAGTTACAGCCAATTCTGTACTTGATTTCGACAAATATTATCTTTTAATGGGCAGGATGGGTAAAGGAACTGATACTGTTACGCTTTCATTGTACTTAAATAATGGGGCTTTGCCTGTTGTTAGCCATCCCTTCCCTGTTAATAAACTGGCAAATTCATCAAAGCTTTCCATTGGACAGGAACGTGATGCTATTGAGCACCCCGGTACGGAATCCTTTATTGGCGAGATCTCAAGGTTTCTGCTTTATGATCGTCCCTTAGGTGATCAGGAGTTAAATAGAACTGCAAAAGGACTCAAAAAAATGTACGATATTATTGATTAACCAGATTAAACTTTACGCAAACGTTTTCGCTGAAAAGCGAAGTATTTTCGTTCGCCGAAGTTTGATCTAAATGAATTTAAACACTAAATTCGGAAACTAGTGAAACCATTATGACTACAAGAAGAAGCTTTTTGCACAAAGGATTATAGAGGTAGCTGCAACTACCCTAGCCAGCATACCCTCTGTTTATGCCGAGCCATTTAAACTGGAATCTGATAAAGGAAAGACTGATCCATTTAAACTGGGTATTGCCGGTTATAGCTTTATTAATTTCAATCTGGATGAATCACTTAAAATGATGAAAAAGGTTGATGTGCATTACTTGTGTATTAAAGACTTTCATCTGCCTTACAAAAGTACTGCTGAAGAAATTGCTACATTTCATGCTAAGCTTAGGGAGAATGGTGTAACAGGCTATGCTGTAGGACCTATATACACCAAAACGAAGCAGGAAATTGACGATGCATTTGATTACGCCAAAAGAGTTGGTGTTGATTTGGTTATAGGCATTCCCTTGCATGCGGATCTGGATTATGTGGCTCAAAAAACAAAAGAATATAACATTCGTTACGCCATCCATAACCATGGCCCTGAAGATAAATTATATCCAAGTGCTGAAAGTATTTACAACCTCATCAAAAACCTTGATAATCGCGTAGGGATATGCTTTGATATGGGGCACAACAAAAGAGACGGGCGCGATTCGGTGGCTGATTTCCAGAAGTTTTCCAAACGCATTTTTGATATGCACTTAAAGAATGTAACTGCAGCCACAAAAGATGGCAGCACATGTGAGCTTGGTCGTGGTATAATTGACATTCCAGCGTATGTAAAAATGCTAAGAAAGATAAATTATACAGGCTCTTGCAGTTTAGAGTACGAAAAAGATATGAAAGACCCATTGGCCGGAATAGCAGAATCGATTGGGTATTTCAATGGTGTTTGTGATGGTACACGCTGATGTTACTTTTTAGGTAAAACGTGGTTATCTATGGCCCATTTATGCCATCTGTCACTTAAATCCTTTACTTTTTCAGGGAACTTGGCAGCAAGATCATTTAGCTCTGTTTCATCATTCTGTGTCTTATAAAGGTGCCATATAGAATCCTTGGATAAGGAAACCAGTTTCCACTGCCTTGAACGTACGTACCGTGCTTTAAAATGCTCATTGAACAGAAATTCATGTCCGCCATTTTCTTGGCCTTTAAATGAAGGAGTTAAGCTTAAACCCTGAATTGGTTTAATTGATTTTCCTTTATATACAGACGGATATTTTGCCTGGGCTATATTGATGAAGGTAGCCATAAAATCCATTACATGCCCTACATGATTACTCATAGCACCTTTCTTTGCAGTTATTCCATTGGGCCAAAAGGCAATCATTGGGGTACGGACACCACCTTCGTATGATTGTTCTTTAGCGTATTGATAAGGTGTATTGGCTACATTGGCCCATCTTTGCCCTATTGATGCAAAAGTGGTTTGTGGCCCCGGCAGTACTTTTTTATTTACAGGGTAGATAATCTCCTTCCCCTCTCTTGTTTGACCCGGTCTATCGAATCCTTTACCGTATTTTGAACAATCTTCAGGGCTCGCCCCGTTATCGCTTAAAAAAATAACAAGGGTATTATCTAACTCTCCTGATTTTTTTAATGCATCTATTATCCTTCCGATTCCCTGATCCATTTCGTCGACCATTGCAGCATGCACCGCCATTGCCCTTGCTCCCCACTCCTTATCTGGATTATTTTCCCACTTAAGTTCGTTGTTGATGCGTGGAGACAGCTTTGTTGTTTTAGGATCAATTATTCCCATTTTAACCATTCTGTCATACCTGGCTTCTCTTATTACATCCCAGCCACCTTTATAAGTGTCTTGATATTTTTCAATATCCTCGGGCTTCGCCTGTAAAGGCCAGTGAGGTGCATTTTGGGCTACATACAAGAAAAATGGTTGGCTTCCTTTACTGAAATTTTTTATGTAGGTAGCAGCGCTATCGTTAATAGCATCAGTATGATAATAGTTTTCAGGCACACTTCTAATTGGGGTTGTTCCACTAACCAAACTGAATGGATCAAAATAATCTACCACCCCCCAAAGTGTGCCGAAATACTTTTCGAACCCCCTGTTTGTAGGGTATTGTTCAAGAGGTGAAAATAACGGATGTTCAGTTTTATGATTAAGCCAGTCGAGCTGCGCTTCAGGTGTTACTTGCTCAACGGTATTGGACACATGCCATTTTCCAGACATTGCAGTTCTGTAACCTGCATCTTTTAGCAATTCAGCCAGGGTAACTACATCGGTACCTAATGCACCACGATAGCCATCTACATGCCTATCTGTAGTCATTTCACCTATACCTGCATTATGGTTATATACTCCAGTAAGTAATGCGGCTCTTGAAGGGGCAGCAACGGGAAGTATTATAGAACTGCTTATATCTGATTCCCTGAAACGCCAGATAATCGAGATTTGGGGTTTTTATTTCACCTCCATATGAACCTATATCCGAATAACCAAGGTCATCAGCGATGATCAATACAATGTTCGGTCTCATATCTTTTTTAGGTTTAACGTCTACTTTTTCATTAGCCGAATAAGTAAACGCGGTTATGGCTACCGATGTTAAAAGGCCAAAAACAAAGAAGGATTTTTCCAAAAACATACTTGATAAATTAGGTTGGTTGCAGCGCTAATATATCAATGAATAAGCGAAATCTCAGCTATTTTATCTAAAATCATGTAAAGAATCTGATGGATAAAATGTTGGATACGGGCCTATTTCAATATAATTATTTTATTCATATAAAATATATAACTAATTTGATTTTTAATTACTTATCACAAATTCAAAAAGCTAAACTCTAGCTAGGTTCATTTGGCCAAATATAATTTTGATAAGCGTTTGCAGGGACAAACAAGAATACTAATAATAATAGTAAAAAAACATCGGCATTAATTGGTTATCTTCGTTGTATAAAATCATACAATCACCTAATCTGAAAAAAACCAACGACGACTACTTAGTTGCGAGTGGTATTTGTAAAATGAACAAAGTTAATTTAAAAAAAATATCTCATTTATTTGCCCAAACTTATAGCGGCAAAATAACCCTCCTTTTATTGCCACTCGTTATCGGACTATCCTGCAGTCAGGCAAATAAATCTGAAAGTGTTAAAACCGCTGATGAGTCTTGTTCAGACAATTTACCTAGCAGGTATGGTCTATCGGTACAAAACAAACAAGACTCATTGTTATCATCAAATTCACACGGATCAGTTAAAGGAATGAAATGGATTCCCGGCGGTACATTTTTAATGGGTGCTGCCGATAAAGAAGGACGTGCCGATGAATATCCTTCGCATGAGGTTAAACTAGATGGCTACTGGATGGATGAAAGAGAAGTTACCAATGCGCAGTTTGCTGCTTTTGTTAAAGCAACTGATTATAAAACAGTTGCTGAGCGAAAACCAGATTGGGAAGAAATCAAAAAGCAATTACCTGAAGGCACACCAAAACCATCAGAGGATTTATTGGTAGCCGCTTCACTTACATTTAATCCGCCCACCAGACCTGTTCCTTTGCACGATGCATCGCAATGGTGGGCGTGGACACCCGGAGCCGACTGGAAGCATCCTGAGGGGCCTAAAAGTAATTTAAAAGGAAAAGACAGTTATCCTGTTACCCAGGTTTGCTGGGAAGACGCAAATGCTTATGCTAAATGGGCTGGTAAACGATTGCCAACAGAGGCTGAGTGGGAATATGCCGCACGCGGTGGGCAAAAAAGCACAATATATCCTTGGGGAAATGAACAAATTGAGGGTGGAAAACCAAAAGCGAATACCTGGCAGGGAAGCTTTCCAGACAAAAACACGGATTGGGATGGCTTTCACGGTTTAGCCCCTACCGGATCATTCCCTGCTAACGGATACGGCTTATTCGATATGGCGGGCAATGTTTGGGAATGGGTGTCGGACTGGTATACTAATGATTACTATGACACGCAGAAAGATAAAACTGTTACCAACCCTAAAGGTCCTGATAAAAGTTTTGATCCGGATGAACCTACCGTTCCTAAGAAAGTAACGCGCGGAGGCTCATTTATGTGTAACAGTTCGTATTGTAAAGGTTATAGAGTAGCAGCCAGAATGAAGTCATCGCCTGATACCGGCCTGCAAAATACAGGTTTCAGATGCGTAAGATCGGAATCTGCATCAAAAAAATAAACCCTAAAAAAGAGGGTGCCAAACTTATATTTATTTTTGACACCCTCTGATAAACTTCTGATATACTATTTCTTATACGCTCCTATTTCTGCTATAGCAGTAAATAGTCCATTTTTATAATCTGATTTAAATATCATTTTAAAGTACCTAAAGTTACGGGGTTCAAAAAACTCGAGGTATTGCTTTGTCCCGGAGTTTTCCATAGTAAATGCACCTAGGGAATTCCATGTTACGTTATCCGTACTAACTTGAATTTCAACCAATTTAGCTGCCCCATCTAAAGGAGTACGCTGAACATAAAATAATCCAGTTACATAATTAACTGTACCCATATCAAATGAAGCAGTATGCGGATAGCCGTGAGTTTTATCCATATGCCAAACCGTTGAGGTCTTTCCATCTAGTGCATTTTGCGGCGTACGTCCGGATGGAATATCATAATCTTCTGTTCCGCTAGTCCAGGTACTTCTGTTGTATTCTACTGGAGGGCCGGTAGCTTTCACAGTTTTAGTAACCGTATAAAATGTGTCAATTGATAGAGAGTCGGGCACATATAGGGTCCGGTATTCAAATGTTTCATTTTGACTAAAGTTGAACTGTACCAGTTTAGTAGTTATGGAATCTACAGGAATATTCAAAACGTGTTCTACATTTTGCTTGTCGGTATATTTTACCTCTGTGCCAATTACGGTCGCATCAGGTGTCCCCCATGTTATTTGAACAGTATCTTTCTCATAAATTGCGCGTTTTATCGGTCTGGCAAGTAATGACTCTATGTAATTACTACCATATACCTGCCCTATTGCATTTACCATAATTGATTTATTATTATTCTTATCAAATAGATAGATATCGAATGAATAAGAACCTTCAGCCATGTCATTTAGCCATAAATCCACAATATTAGATTCATTCGATGTTACAATTGGCACCGAAAGTGAGTCACTTTTGTTGTTCCAATAGATTACGGCCTTTGTAGCAGTAGGATCTATTAATTTCCAGCTTAATTTCATCCGGTTCTTGCCTGAATGAACCTTTACAGAATCTGCAGATCCTACATAGGTAATTGACCCCTTCTTTGTGAAATCTACATAGGTGGAGTCCATTTTACTGCATGCGCCAAATAAGATTAAAATTGCAGTTATTGTTATATAGTACTTGAGTTTTAAGCCCATGATTGTTTTTTATTTAATGAGATTACTTTTATCATTTCCCCAAAAAGTGAGTTCAGCGATGTAATGATGATCCAATGCTCCCCATACTTTGCTGGTTCTCCATCTTATATATCTAAAAGAAGGGGTTCCAGGCGGAATATCGAATTCCTCTCCATTTACCACCGCATATAGAAAATCTTCGCCGGTTACTGTGCCCTGAGGCGAACCTGAAGGTTTTACGGATTCGAATTCTCCGATTAATGTCCAGCTACCCCAGGAGCCGTCTAAATTTGGTTCATTACTACCCCATAATTCAAATAGTTTAGGATCTCCACCGGCATATGCACCATTTGTTGACTGTTGGCCATCACCTAAACGATGATAAAACTTAAACCGACTTAGATCCGATTCAACTCCCAAATCAAAAGTAAACCATTGTGCTAATCCTGTACCTGGCTTGGTATGAAATACATTTCCGCTATTCCAGCTATTATCCCATAAGTTTACCATGCCCGTTCCGCAACAGTGTTGCTCGTATGTATCGGTTGGCAGCCGTACTTCCTTAAATTTCGATTTATCCAATTGCTTTTCAAACAAAGGAGTAAGATCAATTTGCAAAGTATCGGAGTGGTTATTCCAGCGATCACGAATAAAAGCGGCAAACTTCCGTTTTACTGGAGCTAGACCACGAGAAGTAACATACCCTTCCTTTCTTTTAGTATAGAAAATATCGGCAGGAACAAAGTCACCGATAGAATCCAACACCAATAGATTGATTACTACATCGGCTTGTGCCTCATTTGTGAACCAAAGTCTTACACCTCCATATACTTCTTCCAACTGTAAAGATTTAAATACACTTTGAACTGGAGGAGTTAGTGGCGTTACTTTTATTATTACCGGTTCTGAGATTGTTTCTCCGCGGCTCACCGCGTATAATTTCACCTCATGTTCTTTTGTATCAGGAAATCCTTCTATGGTAAGATTATCCTTATAATATGAGGCTTTTACCTCCTTTTCTACCCCCTCTCTAATAGAATAAGTAGCCTTAACGTAAAGCATGTTTTCGGGTCTTGCGTAAGTAATTACTGCACCACCCGGTATACTTTTAACCTGAACATTTTTTACCGGACCGGGGGCAGCATCGCCCTTATCTAGCGGTTCAGTTGCAATTTCTTTGCAGCCTGATATGATTAAAATCATCAGACAAACTGATAATAAATATTTAAACATAATTACAGTTTTATTATTTGAAACATTTCTTAGATTCCGCATCATTACCAGCCGGGATTTTGGTTAATTCTTTTATTGCTTAATAACTCGCTCTCTGGTAGTGGCCATAAATAATCGCGGGTACTAAAGGTTTGATTGAATATTACACGTTCACGGTAATAATCAGCGGCATCTTCCTGACTTAAATCCCAGCCTGTAATTGGCTTATTAAGCTCCCCGGCTGCTTCTTTCCATCTTCGTAAATCCCAGAAGCGGTGGCCTTCGAATGCCATTTCAATAAGTCGTTCTCTGTGGATAATTTCGCGTAAGCCATCTTTATTCTGATATTTAGTAGGGTTAGTTGAGTAATTAGTCCACGAATCTTGTACGGTATGTAGCCCGGCTCTTGCTCTTATTAAGTTAAGGTATTTATATACGTCTTCGCTGGGTCCATATGCTTCGTTCATTGCTTCTGCATGGAGAAGATATACACTTGCCAAACGAATCATTGGCCATGGATAAGTTTGACTGGTATAGGTTGTAGCAGCAATTACATTATTGAAATTGACTAGTTTTTTAGGCCAGTATCCTGTAACGGAATAACTTCCTTCATTTTGCGCTGTTGCTGCCTGCCCTTTTTTACTGGCTACAAATAACATGCTTGCCTTATCGTCAAAAAAGCCTTGTCCGTACCAGATTCCACCATCAAAACCCAGATCCGCATAAAAGCGTGGTTCCCGATTAAAGTTTAACGAAGCGGTTACATAACCTTCCTGAAGATATTTATTGTCTTGAGCTGGTACCTTCTTTAGGTTAAAACGCCCTGCATAATCATAAGTATTATCTTCTTTAATAGGCACTCCGTTTTCACTATAAAACATCTCAGCTATCTTTAAAGGGGGCGCAATATTGCCCACAGTTGAGCCATTCGATGTATACCTGGGATCTAGTCCTCTGGGAGTAGCAGCTGCTTGTATACTGCCGGCCAGACTATTGGTGTTTCCCCAGATAATTTCAGGGTTCCATTTCTCTGTAATGGCATTACGGATGTTCATTTGGACTTTAATAGTATCGGAGACTTTATATTGAAAAAAGGCCGGGTTAAAGGTGTAAAGCTTATGCCCTAATGATTCGGTAAGCTCCACCGCTGCCTTTGTTGCCTGGACAGCCCGCTCCCATTTTGAAACATCATATACCAAACTAAAGAGCAGGTGTCCTTCTGGGTCTTTAAATCCGGTATAATCCGGATTCCCGTTAAACAATGGACTTGCAGCTGTAACCAATACTTCAGCTTTAACACTGAGCGCGATGGCTTTGCTAACTCGCCCAAGTTCAGAAACTTCATTTTCAATCTTTTCAGGAAGGTCAGGCGCTGCCTCATCCAATAGCTGAACAATATAATTTACGCAGGAATCAACAGGTGATCTTAGTGGGTAAACCTGATCAACGGGTGCATCTACCGGTATATTTACCTTAACCAAAGCAATGGGGCCATACATACGGAGCATGTAATAGTGATAATATGCCTTTAGAAATTTAACCTCAGCAGCCCATCGCGCCTTTTCAAGAGACTCCATATCGGGTACTTTATTAATGTTATCCAAAAAGATATTACATTCCCGAATGCCCTGATAAAGATCTTTACCTCCATTGACACCCTGCCAGTAATTCATATAAGAATTCACTTTATTTTGAGCACCACGTGCTATTTTCCATGCATTTACTCCGCTTGTTGGCACCAGCCAGAATTCATCGCCGGCGGCGTTAGCTGCATTGTTATCAAAATTACCCAATGCCGGCATATAGTTATAGCAACTAAACAAATACCTTTCGGCAGTGCTTCTTAAGCGAAATGCATACTCTATAGTGGCTATGTTATCAGGAGTTATGTCTAAAAACTTTTTACAGGAACCCAGCATGCAAACGGTAACAAGAATAAAAGCTATGTTTATCGATTTTTTCATCTGTTTATAATATTATTTTTAAAAACTTGCCAGTATTCCTAAGTTAAATACTCGCTGTACCGGATAGCCAAGACCATTTCCTGCCATCTCTATGTCCCATAATTTGAATCCATTAAAAGAGAAAAGATTGGTTCCATTAACATAAGCCCTGAATTTTTTGAGGCTTATTTTACGAGCTAGCCTATCTGGTACGGTATAACCAATTTCCATTTGTTTTACACGTAAAAAGGAACCACTTCTCATAAACCATGTGCTTGTAACTGAATTATTCTCATTCCCTACCGAGGTAGTACTTAACCTTGGCCATAAGGCATAAGTATTCTGATTGTCTTCAGACCAATGGCTATCCGCATATGCTTTTAATAGTTGATTTTGAGGTTTACCGTTTAGCGTTTCATTGTCATAAAGGTATGATACAAACGGAGCAGTAGCTTTGGTGTCTATCCAAAAGGATTCTCTGCCAAGACCTTGGAAAAAAGCCGAAAAATCGAAGCTTTTATACCCCACTGAAAAGCCGAAACCATAGGTTATTTCTGGTGTTACAGGATAACCAATAGGCACCTGATCAAGTGAAGTAATCTGACCATCACCATTTACATCATAATATTTAATGTCTCCACCTCCATATTCTCCAAATTGTTTTGGTGAACGACGTGCTTCTTCATCGTCAACAAACAACCGCTCTGCGATATAACCCCATTGTTGGCCAAGTGAATACCCTACATGACGTTTCCATGGTGCTTCATCGTAGTAAGGCTCTTCAAATTTCAGGTATTTACTGGCCGCGTAGGTAAAGTTACCCATAGCTTGCAACCATAGGCCACTACTGAATGAATGCGTATAGTTCAATGAAATATCAACACCTTTCCCTTCGGCTTCGCCTAAATTAGCTTTAGGCTGAGCCGATAAACCCATAGTTGCTGGTGTGGCCGTTCTGGTCATCAGAATACCGGTACGGTGTTCTTTAAAAAAGTCTACCTCCAGGCTCCAGTCTCTAAAAAATTCTAACTCTACAGCCACATTTGTTTTTTTAGCTGTTTCCCAGGTTATGGCTTCATTTGCATATCTGGAAAGGGAGATGCCATTTCTTGAATAGCCATTATCACGGCCAAAAACGGCACCCCTTCCGGCGTCATTCATATTCACATTTGAGAGGTATAGAAACCGGTCAGTTGCAGATCCAATGGCATCATTACCTGTAAGACCATAGGTTCCTCTAAGCTTAAATTTAGAAATAACGTTTTTCATTGGCTCCCAGAACTTCTCGTTAGAAATATTCCATGCAGCACCGGCTGATGGGAAGAAGCCATAGCGATTGGTTTCGTAGAATCGCTCTGATCCGTTATATCCGAAATTCATTTCGAAATAATATCGGTTATCGTATCCATAGGTGGCCCTGCCAGCTAATCCAATGTTCCTAAAAGGTAAAGAAGATTGAAGATCGCTGTATTGCCCGGTTAATTCATTGCGGAGCATATATACAAATAGGCCACTTAAGGAATGCTTTTCTGAGAAGGTACGGTTATAATTAAGCGAGGCCTGCATATAGAATTTAGAGCTTACGGTTCTGCTCCCAGGATTATAGTCAAGGTATTCGGTTCCCGCCAGTTCATTCAAAAGCTCTACTTTATAGGTATTGGCTTGTTTGTCGTAAGAGCCAGCCTGGTACCAAAATGGGCTATAACTTCTGCTAACATCAAAGAAACTATTTCTGGTAATGTTAAGCAGTGCGTTCACATTTAATCCCGGTATAATGCCGGAAAGCTCTTGTTTGGCTTCAAACTGGGCAGACATCATTGATCTGGAAGAGTTTTTATACCCCTTTACCAGTTCCGAATAAGGATTTAAAAGGTAGCTGCCACTTCCATCATCATAATTACCAAACATAATATGTTTCACATATGAATGATCTTCATCAACAGGGTAATAGGCAGGAAAATATACCGGATTGGTGCGCATTACCCTTCTGTAAATAGAAGCACCATCGCTAATAGGCCCTGTATAATCATCAAAACTACCGCTCATTCTAACGATCACTTCTGTACTTTTAGTCAGGTTTACATTCACATTAGAACGTAGTGTATAACTCTTTAAATCAATATTACTATTAAAGTTATTTCTATTATCGACCTTCAAAATACCGTTATCCTGATTAAAGGAACCAGCAATAAAATATCGGGCTACACCACCGCCTCCACTTACGTTTAAATTTGCGCGCTGGTTCATGGTATAATCATTAAAAAGAGCCTTTTTCCAATCTGTAGCGGGATACATGTATGGATTTATACCAGCAATGGTATTGTCTATTTTTTGATCTGTGTAGGGTAAAACGCCTAAGGGATCTCGTGTAAGTACGGCTTCATTATTTAGACGCATATAGGTGATGGGATCTGCAATTTCAACATTGCTTGTCGGTGCTGAAACTGAGTTCTCCAGACGTACGCTTATAGCGGCTTTCCCTACTGTTCCCTCTTTAGTAACGATTAAAATAACACCGTTTGCAGCCCTACTTCCGTATAATGAAGTGGCTGTAGCATCTTTCATAATTGAAAAACTAGAAATATCATCGGCCTGTAAACGGGCAAGATCAGTTGTAGCAACCTCAATTCCATCTATCAAAATAAGTGGGTCTTTTTTATATCCAAAAGAGGTAACACCACGAATAAAGAATTCGGCATTATCTGCACCTGGTTCTCCACTTCGCTGATAGGCTATAATACCCGCGGCCTTACCGGCTAAAGCAGTGGTAAGGTTACTTGAAGGCACCTTTAATTCCGACGGTTTTATTGAGGTAACAGAACCAACCATGTCGGTTTTCTTTTGCTTACCAAAAGCGACTACTACAACCTCATCCAAACCATTATCGGACGATTTAAGCGTTACATTAATTACGTTCTTTCCTTTTACCGGTATTTCCTGAGTCTGGAAGCCTACCATTGAAAATATAAGGATCGCATCATCGTTAGGAATGTCAAGAATGTATTTACCATTCTCGTCTGTTGTGGTCCCTTTTTTTGAACCTTTTATTGTTACGGATACACCGGGCATTACACCGAGAGAATCGCGAACTGTTCCTTTAATATCCTCCCTGGGTTCTGGCACTATATTTACAGGTTTAACAATAGCAGGTGGCTCTTGTACCACTATTGTTTTTCCATTGATGACATAGGTTAAACTTTGGCCCGTAAAGCACTTATCTAAAGCTTCTTTGAGGTAAACGTTTTTTACCTTAATACTAACTGGTGCAGACTGTTTTAATAGACTTGAACTGATAATAAAACTATATCCCGTTTGTGTTCTTATGTCATCAAAAATCTCTTGTAAAGAGGCTTTTTCTTTATTTAAGCTTATTTTCTGGGCATAAGTAGAGCCATAAGCATGTATAAAGGTGGTGATCATTAATATACAAATTAGCTTCATTACTAAAAGGAATTTAAATGGCATGCGGGGTTTATTACCGCAAGGGATTACATTATAAAATTTATACATTTGAATGTCAGCTTTAATTATAATTGGTTTACGCGAATTGATTTAAATTACCTCTGGCACAATGCCCCAGGTGCTTCGAACACCCGGGGCTTTTTAGTAGGGTAACTGTTATGATTTGAGAGTGTACTTATTTTGCCATAACAACAACCCTCCTTCCTTCGATCTTAAATTGAACTTCTCTTGTTAACTCCATGTTTTTTAGTAACTCACTTATATTATCGTAGCGGTTAACTTTACCAAAAAAACCTTTATCCTTCAGGTTACCTCTGAATTCAACATCAACATCATACCAACGGGCGACTTTTGCCATGATGCTATAGATGTCTTCATCCTGAAATACGAAGTATCCATTTTTCCAGGCAACAGCATCTTCTACATCCACATTCTTAACTTTCATCCCGCCGGTTGCTGAAGAGATGCCAGATTGACCTGGCTTCAACATTGCTTCTTTTTTACTATTCTTTAACTTTACAGAGCCTTCTAATAACGTAGTGTTTACATCAGCTCTGTCTTTGTAACCATTTACGTTAAAATGAGTACCCAATACTTCTATTTCAGTACCCTCTATTAATACTCTGAATGGCATTTCCTGGTTATAAGCCACTTCAAAATATGCTTCTCCGGATAATTCAATCTTGCGTTCCTTTCCACAAAAAACAGCAGGAAATTTTATCGTAGATTCTGCATTAAGCCAAACCTTTGTATTATCTGGCAATAAAAGCTGATATTCTCCACCCCTTGGTGTACTAATAGAATTGTATGGAACAGATTTAGGGTCTAAAGAGCTTGATTGGGATGAGTTATAAATTACCTGTCCATCTTTGGTTTTTGTAATTACCGTATTTGCCTGGTTTGCAACTATTCCATTTTGAGAGTTGTCAAGTATTATTTGGGAACCATCATGTAAGGTTAATACAGCTTTTTTACCACCAGGAGGAATGCTTTTTTTCTGTAGGGCTACAGCTGTGGACGCAGAGTTAGACTTTAGTGATGGATTTATGGATAAATAAACGCCAATACCTAGCATTATAAGAATAGCAGCAGCGGCAGAAAACTTATGTCTGTTGAACCACTTAAGCCGATGCCTGGGATGGATTTCATCGTGAAATCGCTTATACATTCTTTCTGACACTTGCTTTTCATCTCCCAGTTTATCTTCATCCCACGGAGCGTTATCAAGAGAAAATTCATCATTGTATTGCGCAAAGAGTTTTTTTTCCTCTTCAGTGCAAATACCTAATGTGTACTTTTCATACAACAAAACGTATTGTTCTTTTGTCATGGTTTATAGTTGGTAACTGTATAGTGTATAATTATGATTGGCACACACATACTTTTAAAAATTATTTTTTTTTATTTTAAAATGTATAGCTTAGTGACTACCAAATTAAACCAACCTAGTGTCGTTATGGACCATGAACTGTGGGAAGCTATTCAAGGAAATAGTGAGCGGGCTTTTGCTGCATTATTTCACCGCTACTCAGCTAAAATTTACAGCACTGCGTATTCCTATATAAGGGATCCGGTTGTTTGCGAGCAAATTGTTCATGATATATTTATCACACTTTGGTCTGGCCGACATACACTTCAGGTGCAGTCTTTTAAAGCCTACCTAACCTCTGCAGCCCGATATAAAGTGTACAGGCATATGGCTACCAGTAAAATATACCCAATTGATTATAAGGAAAGTATGGAAGATGGTGTTTATAACGACTGTACTTCCCAAAACGAGGGTTATAACAACTTAATCAACAAGGAGATGGAATTGGAGGTGGATTCTTATCTGGCTCACCTGCCCCAAAGATGCAGGCAGATTTTTTTGATGAGCCGCAGACAGTTGCTAAGCAATGAGGAAATAGCAAACGAATTATGTATTTCTAAACGTACTGTAGAAAATCAGATTACATACGCGCTTAGACATTTACGTTTTTCATTAAAAGATGTATCTGTTATCCTAATTGTTCTTGAAGGATTATCTCGTTTAAATTCTTAGGCTCAAGAATAATATTTTGCCTTGAGATAAAACACAGCCATAGATTAAAATAATAAATTGTGTACACTTCGTAAACAGGAGAATTTACTGAAAAATGCCATCACCATTCATTAACACACTGACATTCATAAATTTGCTTTCATTAAACAGGACAATTAGAGCAATTAAAATTGAGCGGTTAATAACAAATCGCGACGACATTACAAGACCTTATTTTAATGAGTTAGAAAAAATACCTTTGGCTAAAATTGAGGAAGAGGTTGAATTGGCAATAAAGATTAAAACCGGTGATTAAGGATCGCTTGACAAGCTTATCCGTCTTAATCTTCGTTTTGTTGTTTCAGTTGCTAAAAGGCACCTTGGAATCGGCGTTTGCCTGAATGATATTATAAATGAGGGTAATATAGGCTTAATCAACGCTGCTTCCCGCTTTAAACAAAGAAACTTCTTCAATACCTATTATAAATTGCTAAAGCGCAAAAGTGATCTTAAGATTAGTAATGGTTTTGCGCTTTACAAAATGCCTAGCCCCTCGCTTATTTCATAGAGGGTGCTTAAACTAAAACAATATGTTCCGCTTAACCATTTATTGATCACTGATTTATCTTTCCCCATTATCATTGCAAATTCCTCTACGGATATCTGACGCAAGTTCAACACATTCTTAATGGCTTTGGCTAACTTGATAGAACGGACCTGTTCTTTATATTCTTCCAGATCTACACTTACTCTTAAGAAACGAGATTTTATATGTCTGCGATGATTTTTCATAGGTGTACTTTATATTTAAGAATATGTCAGTTATAGTACCAAATAAAAAAACAACTATAAAACAACCTTTTACCTAGTTAGAATGCGGAAGCTTAATTCCTACCAATTGCTTTCGTGAAGAGTTATGAGGCAAATGAACAACTATTTGCGAAAAAAATTACCATATGTAAACAGCTGATTATGCAGTTGAACTGCTACCAGTTAAGAAAAAATACAATTCAACCTCATTGCCGACAGTCTCTTGCTGCAATTGACTCCCATTTGCCTTCATGTACTCTCGACATAACTGTGGCCCAAGACCAGTTCCCGATTCGTTAGCGGCCCCAATCGTATTCATCTGGTGTTTATCATCTTCTCCGCTTTCTATTGCATTTTTTGCAGCAGTTGGGTTTAATAATTATTATTCGCTATAACGCCTTTAGTTTTCTTACTAAGGCTCCCAGATCTTATTACTTGTACACTTCCATTAATGCCCATGGCATAACAATCAACAAATTCCAGATTTGGTGCATCAACTACAAGAAAACTGCCTGAACCTGTGTTGTTTTGATAGACTATCCTTATCCAAAAGGTAGGTTTACTATTACCAAAATTAAGTATACTTTCTTTAGAGAGTTTAAATTCACCTGCCTGATATAGATCCTTAATAGCTTTAAAATTAAGTTTGCCTGTTGCATCTTCAAGGTAAACCAATTTCTTGCCCATATTAATATAATCCTGTTGGTCAACTTTAATTATATGTTCTCTTGCAGCCGAAGATAATGAAAGGGATAATAACAGGATTAAAGTAAAAAATCGCATGAGGGATTGGTCATTAGCCGCTGAATTATTTCAACATTAAGATGTAAAGAAAAATTCAATAAAAAAGGAACGGTTAACAACTGTTAATTTTGCAATTTAAGACCAGATATACCAGTTACTGGTTCTTCCTCCTTATTTTTCCCCTTTTTTCCCTTCTTTTTCTTATTATCTCCGTTTAAACGTTCTTCTTGTAATTTATCAAATTCAGCTATCTGATCTCCTTTTAAAATATTTTTAATATTATCATTTGTTTCATTTTGAAACTTATAAAATTTAGTGACATCTTCTTCTTTAGACGAACCTGCCTGCTGCTTTTTCACCAGCTCCAGTTGCTGGCGATACATATCAAATACGTAATTATATATCACACTTTTCTGAGTTGGGCTCAATTCCAACCTTTCATTCAGCTCATCTATATTTTTAACAGTCAATTCTTGAGCAGTTGGAATTTTTTTTTGTGCGTTCGCTAATGTATTAACACCTAAGCAAAACAATATTAGTAAAATGTATGTTTTCATTCTCTGGATTTCTAATGGTGCAATTTAAAATTTTTTTATCAAAATAACGTTTACCCTCATGTCTATATATGATATTAATTATGCGCTACCTATTCACATTCCTTCTTTCTGTTTATTTCGTTTCAAATATTTTTGGACAATCAAATCCTGGTTTAAAAATTTCCCATTTAACTGGCGACTTTTATATTTTCACATCTTATAATTCCTATAAAGGTACTATTACTCCAGCAAACGGCATGTATGTAGTTACCAGTGATGGAGTTATCATGATAGATGCTCCATGGGATTCCTCACAGTTCCAACCCCTGCTTGATAGCATAAAAATCAAACATAATAAAACTGTTAAAATTGAGGTTGCCACGCATTCACATGAGGATAGAGCTGGAGGGTTAGATTTTTTAAGGAATAGTGGTGCTAAAACGTTTACAACTGATCAAACTGATCAAATTTTAAAAGAAAGCAATAAGAAACGTGCAGAATTTACTTTTAAAAGTGATACGACAATAACGCTTGGTCAATACAAGCTCAGTACATATTATGCAGGAGAAGGTCATACCAAAGACAACATTGTTGTTTGGTTTGAAAAGGAAAAAGTACTTTATGGGGGCTGCCTGGTGAAAAGTACTGATGCTAAAGATTTAGGCAATACTGAAGAGGCCAATCTTGGCCAATGGGCGCTAACAATAAATAAGATCAAGCAAAAGTTTCCGAATCCAAAATTTGTGGTCACTGGTCATCAGAACTGGGATCACGTGGATGCTTTGGATCACACCTTAAATTTACTGACTAATAGTAAGCAATAGAAACAAAAAAAGCCCTTTATCAAGATAAAGAGCTTTTTCTTACTAATTTTTTATAGTCTTCCAGTAAGGCAATATATTTTTCCATCCAATAATAAACTGATCCCGGATGGTCAGATTGAATGTCGTTTTTAGGAACCGTAAATTCTTCTTTAAAACCAAAACCATTAAGTTCGCCTTCGAAATCATGTGAAAAGTCATAATTTATGACCTTTCCGATTTCGAAAATCACATCTGTATGAAGCTTCTTTTGCCGAAACCAATTATACAAGGTTCGTCTGTTTACATGTAAACGCCTGGATAATTCACTAATATTTACGTTTTGTCGTCGAACTGCTAATTCAACAATCTCTCCGGCATTATGTTCCATAACTTTAGTTATTTAGGTAATCCTTATATTAAACGTTAGGGACGTTTTAATGGTAGCTTATAGGGTTAAAAAATTGGAAGTTTTTTTGGATTTGAGCATCAATATGAAAGTTTTTGGCATCTTATAATCAAAGATATTTAACAAAAATAAATACGTGAACCTACTGATTGTCATAAACTTACTTTTAATGTTCAATAATTTACAATGAAGCAACGTAAATAATCACGCCACTTACTTCCTTATGCTCATTATGCCAAAGATTCACGATACATTTAACCAAATGTCCTTTATTGTAAAAATCGTAGCTCCCCGCACAATTCTCTATTTTCCCATTATCTATTTTGTTTTTTATTGCTTCTAAGTCTGAACTTGATTCTGAAAATGCATCAAAAAAATTCAGACCAACAGGGTCTCCCTCTGGGAAGTCAAATTCTTTCATCCACTGGGCTGATGCCAATAAATAATTCATACTTAGATCAAACATTGCAACCGGTAAAGGAAATTGAGTGATCAGAATTTTATTTCTTTCATCAATATCCGTCACAAAAGTTCGTTTACCGGTTTTTTCCAGTTTACTTCTTTTATACCGATTATAACATAAGGTATAGTTTGCAGGGTTTGAAAAGCCAAGCATAAAGGCCATCTGTTTTTTACTGCAGCCTGTCCTGCTTATGTATTGTTCTGCAAATTCCATTTGCAAGCGTCTGAAATAAAGATAGGGGCTTGTTTGATATGTGGTTTTAAAATCGCGCATTAATTTAGACACCGAAATGCTGTGTAAAATCGAAAGATGTTCAACCTTTGGAAAACCAGACAGAATTACTGTACCAAGATAATCCGCAATCTGATGGCTCTTATTACTCGCCGTATCATGGCCCAGCTTTGCTTCATTATTAATATTAAATTGATCACCCAAAAGTTTCTCATCCAGCGAACCTGATAAGTTTTTATTATAAATGTTTGCAAAAAAACCAACAACATTTCCGTTTTCAACATCAGGATAATAGATGATGGTTACAGAACATTTTTGTCCGTTAATCAGCTTAATTTCCGAATTATATTTTTGCACCTGGCCATCAAGAACTTTATTCACATATCGCAGGTGATGTTCATGATAGCTACCATTAAACAAAACTCTTAGACTTATAATACCTAACAATTCTTCAGGAGTCTTACCGCACCATTTAAAAAACTCCTTATTTGCAAAACGACAAACTAAGTCCATGTCCCAATAAGACCATAGACTAATTCCTGCACAGGTTTGCATTATGGAAATTTCATTAAAACTTGGTCCCATATAATTTGCTTTTATTTTTTCGCATATTTTTAGGTAGATATACAGATATTAAAAGCAGCGATCTTAGCTCACACCCGGTTCAACACTAACATCCATTAGATCTCCAGTTTCCACATTTACTACATCTATACTTTGATAAGTAGAATTTGCACTAACATATTCAGGAACAATCTCCTTCATTTTTCGAACAACTTCTTTATCATCGTTCGAGCGATTCAATGCTAATAACTCCTCTATCTTTCGTTGTACATATTCGTAGGGGTAATAAATTACATTCGATATCTTAATTTTCTCATGATAAGTTGGAACAACCTTCTCTGTTTTATTCAACAGCTCTTCATACAATTTCTCACCCGGTCTTAATCCAGTAAAGCAAATTTTTATATCGGTATAAGGTACAAACCCCGCTAACTTGATCATATTTATGGCCAAGTTCAAAATTTTGATAGGCTCACCCATATCAAAAATAAATATCTCACCACCTTTCCCCATTACTGATGCCTCAAGCACTAATTGTACTGCTTCAGGAATCGTCATAAAATATCTTGTTATGTTTGGATCAGTTACTGTAACAGGTCCTCCCGTTTCAATTTGCGCCCTAAATCGTGGAACAACTGACCCGTTTGACCCCAGCACATTTCCAAACCTAGTAGTGATAAATCTTGTTCTATGGACAACATCAGTTTGATAATTTTGAAGCGACTGAATATAGATTTCTGCAATTCTCTTCGATGCTCCCATCACATTTGTTGGATTAACAGCCTTATCTGTAGATATCATTATAAATTTTTCTACATCATAATCAATTGCCAGATCAGCAAGGTTTTTAGTACCCATTACGTTAGTCAAAATGGCCTCCGATGGATTATGCTCCATCATTGGTACATGTTTTAAAGCAGCTGCGTGGAATATTATTTCTGGTCTATATGTCTCAAACAGGCTTTTAAGTCTTCCATAATTTTGAATATTTACGATAAACAATTCGCACACACTATCCTTAAAATTATCTTCTATCTCTAACTGCATTTGGTGCAATGGTGTTTCTGCCTGATCACATAGAATCAATAATTGCGGATTACACTTTAACACTTGACGAACAATTTCTGAACCTATGGAGCCCGCGGCACCGGTAATCAAAACCCTCTTGCTTTTAAGTTCAGATTTAATATTTTCTCCTTCCATGTTAATAGGTTCTCGCTGTAACAGATCTTCAATTCTTAAGTCAGGGAGTTGACTCAACCTCAGTTTACCCTTTAACCAATAATTTGAAGCTGGCACAGAAATAACTCTTATTCCACATTCCATGCACTTTTCTATTGCAAACTTCCTTCCCTCAATGTTTATACAATCCTCCATCACAATCATTTTCTCTACTCCATACTTATTTTTCAAGTAATGAATAGAATGAGAACCGTAAACTCTTTTTTGTTCAATGTGTTTATTTCTACGATCAGGATTATCATCAACAAACCCCAATATTTCAAAGTTTTTTTCTGAAGACGCATCTAAACCCTGCTTAATTAATAAAGAAGACCTGTCGGCTCCATAAATCAGCAGCACCTCTTTAGAAACAACCTCCAGATCTTTAAGATAATGGAACAATTGTTTTACGGTTATCCTTAATCCAATAAGCATCGAGGCAGAGATAAAAAAATTAATGATGAGCATAGGAACAAACCAATGATTATTGAATCCAAAATAAGTGGATAAAAATAGGTAAGCCACTACTTCAAATAGTAAACTAGCTAATAACACTGCTTTAAATACACGAAAAATATCGTCAACACTAGAGTACCTGATTATTCCGGTATGTATTCTCATAACTACAAAAACCACCACCGTGATTACATTGTAAACGATCAGATAAAGAAAAAATTTACTGTTAAATATTTCATTAAAACTCTCCTTTTGTATAATCATTAATGATGCAGCAAGAGCGATTGTTACAATGACCTGATCAATGAATAGTATCAGCCATCTAGAGTACACTTTTTCGCAAAATAGAATTTTTTTCATGTCATTAAACGTTAAATAGATGAAGGGAGGTTAAGCTTTGTTAGCTTGCAATCTATAAAGTGGGAAGAAATCAACTTCAGAGTTGAGATCGATTTCTTGTTGAGATAACAAAGAGGTGTATATTTCTGGATTGGCTATAAAACGCCAACTATGATAATTGAAAGTGAGATTTGAAAAATTAGCTTTCCATCTAAACAAAGAATCTTCTTTAAAACCTAAGCCTCCACCCAGATTATAATATTTCACACCAAGTTGTCGCCCAAGAATCGTAATTTCCTCCGTTAACAATTTGGCAGGAGAATCTCCGAGGTATTCTTCTCTGGTCCCCAATAAATGCGCTTGCATAATTCCGTTTGTTATTACTACTATTGCACCACATATTGGATAATCATTTTGATCATACACAAAGATTAACCTTGCGTCGTATTCCTCTGAATCAAGCAACCGCTTAAAGTATTCTTCATCAAAATAATAGGTGTTCGAAGCATCCACTCTCAGCATATTTAAGGTATAGATAGTGCTAAAGGTTTTTATATCTTCCTCTGTATTCGCCTCCCTAACATAATATCCCTTTTTTCTCAGAGTCCTGATCTTTCTTAATACCCTTTCCTGGTAAGCGCTTCTCTGTTCTTCAATAGGGAGGCTTAGATCTAGGACCACCACTTTTCCGTTATCTACTACTCCTCCAAAATCTCCCATCAATTCTGCCTGATCAAAGAAAGGATTCAGTCTCGAAAATACGGTAACGATCTTTTCGGCTTTTAAGAAGTCCAAAAAACAACTCCTGAAATTATATACCAAATCTGAAGGAAGATTGTCAAAATCCTTATTAGAAATGGGACCACTATACCCATATACCGAACTCATATCGTAATATTCAGAATCCTGAATATCTCTTTTCAATAATGGTATAGCAATAAAATCATTGCCTTCTTCATAAACAAAAAACATTGGAATTCCAGATGTATTATCTAATGAATGATAGGTCCATGAATGATAAAAATCATATTTCAAAGCTCTTTTGACAAGATCTTTCCACTCAGTTTCTTGTTCAAGTCTAACGATATACTTCATGCCCGGTAATTTATTTTTAGTTATATAATCCTCTTTTATTACTTCCATTTTCAGGTATTTATCACTACCTGGGATACCAACAAAACCCTGCTTACGATATAGTCTTATGGCCGCATTATGTTCTTTGTTTACTTCAAGCATCACCTTCTTCAGGTTTAGGGTAGAAAAAGCATAATCAAGAATAAGTACTGTTGCCTTTTCCCCGATCCCTTTGCCCCAGTAGCTTGAATCACCTATAAAAAGATGAAATTCGGCCTGTTCCTCTGAAATGTCAAGCAACTGTACATTCCCTATATATCTCTTACTATTTGTTAAGCAAATGGCAAATCTCTTTTGGTCAGTACACTTTAATACGCCTCTGAGCCAATCCCGCTCCACTTTCAATGTAATTCGCTCCGATGGATTGAAAGGTGTATACTTCCATATCTCCGGATTATTTCGCCATTTATAGGATATCATCGCATCCTTAAATGCCAAGGGCCTTAAAAATATACTTTCGCTCATAATATTGTTTTTAATACGTTAAGTATACGTTTCATTTCAGAATGTGTATACCGATGGTCTATTGGTATGGCAATCAGATGTGTTGTTAAATAATATTCGTACATCTTTTTTGTAGTCCATTCCAGAACATTCGGCCAGTACGTAGCCACATATATTCTTTTTTCAAACAGCTTGTTTCTAATTTCTGTAGAAGAGATTAGCAGCGGATAGATCATCGGTCCGTTTACAGAAGAAGCATCAAATGAATAGTCGTTATACCCCTCCAGAAAATCATGGAGGTACATGAAGTTGGAATTCCTCCTGTACTTACAAGCTTTATAATCTATACCCGATAAAATCGACTGAGATAAGGAAGACATTTTACGTATTGGATTGTTGGAAAGAACAATATTATTTACAATAAAATCTTCGTACCCGCTTTCAATCCCCATATCTATACTTTTTATGAGATGAGAAAACCTCTCTACAGATACATCTTTCTCTAGCTTTAGTCTTACATCACTGGTGCATTGAAGATATGCTCCATCTGGTACGCCAAAGAACTTTCGGCAA
Organism: Pedobacter sp. GQ55; assembly: GCF_059758925.1. Taxonomy (NCBI): domain Bacteria; kingdom Pseudomonadati; phylum Bacteroidota; class Sphingobacteriia; order Sphingobacteriales; family Sphingobacteriaceae; genus Pedobacter; species Pedobacter sp. GQ55. The sequence continues at coordinate 717,556 of NZ_JCAXEI010000003.1, forward strand.
GAATAAAAAGTATCCACACCTTCCAATGGCTCGGAAAAAAAAGCCTGAGAATTATCAACTATCAGATTTTCAAACAACTTACTTAGTCTTATAACGGTATCCTGTTTTAGCCCAAAATAATTTGTGTACAGCAGACCATCCTCAGGGCCTACCTCGAAATCGAGAACCGGATCCATGTTTTCATCAATAGTATAATACTGAAATTGAACACCCAACTTCTTAAGTGGCTCCAGCATCACCTCACAGGTATAATAAGGTATGTGAACCAACTTGTATCGCTTTGCTTTGAGAATATATTCAAATGCATTCCTACCAGTATTTAATTTTAATAGCGAGGGATAAAATTCCTCACCTCTGGATAATTGTAATTCTAAATACCCTCCAATAGATTTCATTTTGTTTGAATGTTGATTTTGCATTTTGAAAATAAATTAGCTATTCCTGTCCCCTTTGGTACATTCTTTTATGAACTGGTTGGTAATACTCATACAGATCCGTAGGAGTTCTTGCATTGTAGCCGATAACCTGCCTAAGGTGGTCATTTAGTTCCTCACCAAAATCATAGCCCAATAATCTTGGATAATCCAGCTGCTGTTTCATAAAAGGTTTTGTAAAGGCCATTGTAAGGGTTCTCCTTGGCTTATCGGTATAGTTTTTACCTGCAGCATGCCACAGGTTGGCGTCAAATAAAATGATGCTACCCTTTCTTGCTACTGCTCTGTCGGCATAATCATAAAAATATTCGTCGTGTGGTTTTTTGTCATGCTTATGCGATCCGGTAAGCATATAGGTTGCGCCATTCTCTGCAGTAAAATCATCAAGAATAACCATCATCTGGATCATTAGCTTAAATGATCCTGTAAAAGTTCTAACATCCCGGTGAACATGCTGAACGTATGGTTGTGCATTTCTTACATTAATTACCGCTCCTAATGAGTTCAAAATATAGTTACCTTTTAAGAAATGTATAATTTGCTCATGTGCATACTTTTGTTCTAAAAATTTTAATGTAAACAACTGCTTCTCCACTAGGTGATGTAAGGTGCCATCCATATTTTGCGCAATGCCATTGGCTTCTTGTATCTTATGTCTTACTTCGTATGCAGGCAATAACGAGTCATTGATCTCATCAAGTAATTCATTACTTAAAGCATTTTCATATACGATCCAGCCATATTCGCTGATCACATTATCAAAAATTGTAATATCTGCTTCCGAATAATCAAATTTGTTGTTCATAATAGTACGTTTTATTTGTTATGCGTTGGTTTGCCTGTACGCAGGAAAGAAGGTAGACTGCTGGTTTAGCCCCACACCTCTTTGATGTAAAAGAGCATTATAAGATTCCTGATCATTAACGTAACACCAGATCCTGTCGTTAATTCTTAAATCAGAAAAATGACTTTTAAACTTAAATAACGAATCTTCTTTTCCTCCTACGCCACCACCCAAATGGAATATTTTTTTACCCAATCTTCTGCCAATCAGACTAATCTCATCCGTCAACAATTTACTGGGAGATACTTTCAGATATTTTTCAGAAGTAGCAGATAAGTGATTTCTCACAACATTTTCGGATACCAGAATCAGCGCCCCGCAAATCATCTCAGTACCATCATAAATCAGCACCAGTTCATTTTCAAATTCATTTGGATTAAGCAATCCGGTAAAGTATTTTTCATCAAAATAATAGCTTTTACTGGCTCCCAACCGATCCATATTCTTATGGTACATTTCTGTAAATTCGGCTATTTCGCTTGGTCCGGCGGCATTTTTAATGGTATACCCTGTTTCCCGAAGTTTCTTTATCTGCCTTTTTAGCCTTTTATCGTAGTGTGACCTCTGCTCTTCGATACTTAGCGATAAATCCATGTAAATGGTAGTTCCATTAGGAATAACCCCTCCAATATCTTCCAACAAATAATGTTGATTTAGAAAAGGATATAATCGTGTAAAAACACTAATACATCGTTCTGATTTCAGGAAATCACTAAATTCGTGTTTAAAGCTTTCAATCGTTGATTGCGGAATATCTTTGAAATCGACATTAGATATGGGGCCCGCGTATCCATATACAGAAGTCATATCATATTGAGATGACTCTGCAATATTTCTTTTTATTAATGGAAATGCTATAAATAAGTGCTTTTGTTCGTAAATAAAAAGAACAGGTTCTCCTTCCATATTTAATGAGTGATAACACCAGGTATGATATACTTCATAATTATGAGCCCGCTTAACATAAGCATCCCATTCCACTTTTGTGCGGAGAATTAAGCATTGATAAGCCATGTATTTGTTTTCTTTAACTGCGCTATTTATCTGATTTTCCTAGGTACTAGGATTATACTCCCTCCAGAATATTAACCATGGTCTGGTTCACTTTATTTACATCAAACTTTTCGCTTGCGTATTTTCTGCCATTTAGCCCAAATCTTGCAACATCATCTGTATGCCTTATATAATATTCCATTTTAGAGGCCAATTGCTGAATGTCTTTTATTGGGACCAAAAAACCATTGGCTTTTCTTAGAAGCGGATTAATTGTTTCCCGGCATCCAACAGAATTGCAGGTAATAACGGCCCTTCCCATTGCCATTCCCTCTAAAAGGCATCTGGGTACTCCTTCCCCGTAGTATGATGGCAACACAATAACAGAAGATTGGTTGATGTATGGTCTTACATCGTCAACCAGCCCAAAATACTGGATAGTTCCATCTGATTTTATTTTTGAAAACAGGTCGGGACTAATGGCATCAATGTTATCGTCGTATGGTCCAATTAGTTTAAAGACAACTTCAGGAAATTTTTCTTTGATTTGTTTTGCGGCATAATAGTATTCCTTAATTCCTTTTGCGTTAATTAATCTGGAAATCATTAAAAAACTTATGTTATTTAAATCGGGAGGGGAATATTCATAATGAGAGAGATCTACTCCTGAGCCATTCACTACATGAGCTATATTCTTGTCTGTAATAATATTTGCACGAATCAGTGTATTGTAATCATCCTTGTTCTGAAAAATGATCTGTAATCTTTTACTTGCTCTCAGGCTTAATTTTAACAGAATCCTTGTTATTTTTTGAATTAATGTTTTTCTTGAACCTATGTTTAAAAAATTGTATCCGAGCCCTGTCAGCATTGGTGTAATGTGATTTACTCTACAAAATCTGGCAACAAAAGCACCATAGATAACTGGTTTAAAGGTGTAAGGAAAAAACACGTCGGGCTTAGTTGTTTTAATCAGTCTGCGCAATTCAAAAAGATATTTAAGATCAGAGACTATTGATACATTACTCGGATTCAATCCGTTTTCATATACCCTTACCCCCATTTCACTTAGCTTATTTTTAATCTCCTGATGTTCAATTTTTGGCGTAAAAATGATCACTTCATGTTTTACAATTAATGTTTCTATCAATTTGCCTCGGAAATCCAGCAATGAACGTGGAGAATCGCATGAGATCAAGATTACCTTTCTTTCTTTTACCATGTTGATTTAAATTTATAGGTAAATATTTAAGGGCCTGTTTCAACTGAGTTGAAACAGGCCCTTAATACTATGGACATCCTAAAAAGATGTTTATTAAAGCAAAAATTATTATTGCTTAAAGACTCAGAATCGCTCCGGCATTTGCCATCACAGTCGCAGGGACATTTGCTGCAGGAATAAGTTCTGATTTGTATTCATAGGTTGGTACCCATGTTGATGCTGCTGTTGATATTTTGTTAGCACCACCACCTTTATAAATATTGGTATTTGCGCCACTAACAAATCCTGGTTTTGAATTAAAATCAGTATAAATCGGCCAGTGTTGGTTTTCAAAATAATTATTATCAGTTCTTACTATTGCGCCCATTGTTACACCAATACCATATCCACTACCATTTTGCAAATAGTTATTAAATACGTGCATATTTCCAAACCTTGTACAAGGCTGTCTTTCAGAAACATTATAGAAATAATTCTTATAAACAGTAACACGAAGTTTTCCAATATCGTTAGTGTTCGCATCTCCAAAACCGATTAACATAGCAACATGACTATCATGTAATCTATTGTACGATAAAGTAACATAATCTGCTCTGTTACCAACGTCTAATAGCCCATCATAATAATCCCACCCATGGTTTCTATCAGACGATAAATCGCAATGATCTACCCATACGTGGTGTGCGCCTTCTTTAATAACTATATTTGAATAGGTTACCACATTTCTGATAGTCATGTTACGGATGATTACGTTACTGGTTCCATAAATTAATAAACCAACACCTTCCAAACTTGAACCTTTCATACCCAGGATCGTTTTATTAGAGCCTACGTTTAAATAGCCTGTACCTGTAATTTTTCCAGATACCTTAATAATGGCTGCTGTATTAGACGAAACCGCATTTTTTAAAGCAGAGTAACTTGTTACGGTAATAGTCTGGCCACCTGTGCCACCTGTGGTTTTACCGTCAACCATAGCATAACCAATAATGGCTCCGCTCCCTGTTGCCGGTGGTGCTACCGGGCTAGTTACCGGAGGTTGTACAACAGAACCACCGCTACCATCTAAGGTGTAAGTATACTTACGTCCATTGGTTCTTGGATCGCTATTATCTGAAGCAGATATATATACGCTGGTAAGCCAATGACAAAAGCGTCCTTTACCAATGTTTCTAATGTCGGCTGCGCTTGAATGTGCAGGGCCAAGTTCTTTTCCATCCTCAAAGACTCTCATTGTTGAGGCTTTAGGCTGGGTTTGCGAATCTCCCGACACTGGAAGCTCATAAACTCTGTAAGAGTAACCACCGTCGCTTGCAACTTTAAATACTTGTAATGATTTAATACCACTTGTGGTGCTTACAGCTGCTAAACCAGTGTCAGTCTGCGTAAGTGGATTTTCAGGGGTTGCCGCATCCGAGCCTTTTTTACATTTACTAAAAGTTAATACAACTAACAGTAATAGAAGGCTCATGGGCAGTCGATTTGATGTTTTGTTTTTTCTTTCCATTTGATTTTTTAAAAGTATACAATGGTAACGCGAAAAAGCGTGTCATTATACACTTCAAAAATTATGGAAAATCGATGATTTTCTATAAAGAAAACCATTTTTCATGTACTAATCCATTTTAGTAAATCTCGATGATTTAATTATTAAAATGAATAAATTATCATTCGGAAATCAGAATATCTTTTAGCTTAATCAAATATTACTTATTATTATCTGCGGCACCAATTGATTAAAATATTTTCCAAGTACAAATTTTAAATTAATTTAAAATAGCAGTAAATTATTAATATAGACGTATATATTAACTACAAAAAGCATGTTTAAACACACGAATAAATGTAATTTTTCTGTCACAAAACAGGCATTTTACGTCAAACTCACAATATACTTTGTACAAAAATTAGAAATATCGATAATTTTTATTATCGTTTTATAAGAGAATCCTCAATGATAAACAACACGTTCCAAATGAGTTTGTCCCTTTTTTGTTACCAAGTAAAAATCCTTATACCAATTCACAAAATTCCTAACACCTTCCGATACGGAAACCTTTGGCTCATATGCCAGCATTTTCTTCATTACCGATATGTCAGCCCATGTTTCTGCAACATCACCATTTTGCATTGGCATATAATTTTTATCGGCAATCGCCCCTATATTTTTCTCTATCTCAGTTATAAATTCCAGCAGGTCTACAGATTCCCCTCTTCCTATGTTAAATACCCGATAGGGAACATTTGAACTCGAGGGATCGGGCGCCGAGGCATCCCATAGGACGCTTTTTTTGGCAGGGTGATCGATCACACGGACGATTCCATCTACAATATCATCTATATAAGTAAAATCCCGTTTCATTTTCCCATTGTTAAATATATCTATCTGCTTATGCTCCAGGATAGCTTTTGTAAAAAGATAAGGGGCCATATCCGGTCTTCCCCATGGGCCATATACTGTAAAAAAGCGCAAGCCTGTTGTTGGAAGTTTGAATAAATGGCTGTAAGTATGCGCCATTAACTCATTGCTTTTTTTAGTGGCAGCATATATTGATACCGGATGATTTGCCTGATGACTTGCAGAAAAAGGCATTCGTTTGTTTAAGCCGTAAACGCTTGATGAACTTGCGTATACAAAATGCTTGATATTGTGCGTGCGGCAGCACTCTAAAACATTAAGAAAACCAGTGATATTTGAGTCAATATAAGCTCTAGGATTAGATAAACTATACCTCACTCCCGCTTGCGCAGCTAAATTACATACTGCATCAAAATGACATCCTTTAAAAAGTTTCTTCATCTTGCCATGATCTGTGAGATCTAGCTTAACAAACTGATAATTTGGATATTTAGAACTTCTCATCGTTTTTCCATATTCTAATGATAAACCCTCAATTCCGGTTTCTGCGAGCCTGCCATATTTTAAATTTACATCATAATAATCATTAATATTATCAATTCCGACTACTTCATCCCCTCTTTCCAATAAATATTTTGCCAGATGATACCCAATAAAACCGGCTGTACCGGTAACCAATACTTTCATAACGATCGCTTTAAATTTAGATTTATAGATTTAGGCCTAAAGGTTTTTATGCCACACTTCCAGACTGAATACACAAAAGAGTATTTTGGCCCTTCTTTCATCAGAAATTTTAATCTTTCTGCCTATAAGGTCCATTATGAAATCTTTTTTTATGATTTTGGAATACAAATTATCCGGAGCCATCAAGTAGGTATTGATAATTTCTTTAAGCTCATGATCTACCCATTTCTTTAGGGGTATTTCAAATCCTCTTTTAGGTTGTTCAATGAGCTCTGCTGGCAGATATTTTTTTCCAAGTGTTCTCAAAATATCTTTGGTCTGAAGTTTCTTTATTTTAAAATTGTCTGGTAACCCAGGAGCAAATTCAAGAACTTCTTTTGCTAAAAAAGGACTTCTTCCCTCTAAAGAATGAGCCATTGTAGCAATATCCATTTTGGTAAGTAATCTGCTGAACAACATCGAATCAAAATCCATCAACAGTAACTTCTTTAATGGCGATATTGAGTATTCATTAATTCTTGCAAGATCACTTGAAATAACCTTCATTTTTGGTCTTTCGATAAAGGCTTCTTCAAAGCCGACAAAAAGATCTGAAGAGGCTGAGCAATAGATTTTAACCAAGTCAGAATAGCCACCAAACTTCAGTAACCTGTATATATAGGTGTAGTTACTTTGTTTCTGATTGGCTACGGGCAATAAACTCGTTAAAATTCTTGAACCAATCCTTGTAAACTGGTTTGGATTAAAAAAATCTATGTGTTTAAATGGCACATATCTTCTATAACCACCAAATAACTCATCTGCACCGTCACCATTTAAAACAACCGTGATATGCTTTTTGGCTTCCCTGGCCACATAGTAACTCGGGATTGCGGAATTATCAGAATTAGGCTCACCATGGTTAGATATGATCTTTTCTATATCGTTCGTTAAATCAGAAAAATCTATTTCAACAACGGTATGGTCGGTTCCGTATTTCTTTGCCACCTTCTCTGCAAGAGCCGATTCATCAAAAGATCCCGGAACCTTAACCGTAAATGTTTTAAGTTTTGAAGTTTGTTCAGCGGCCATGGCGGTCACTAATCCGCTATCAATCCCTCCGCTTAAAAAAGATCCTACATCTAAATCAGAGCTTTCTATTCTCCTTTTAACCGCAGCCTTCAATATGCCATCAAGCTGCGTTACTGCATCGCTATAATCTGGGTATCTTTCCGTTTTATAATAATCTTCAATTTTAAACCAGCAAACATCATCACAAAGACCTGTTAGTGTATCAATCTTTAAATAATGTCCATTTTCAAGTTCATTAACAAATAAATATGGCGTAGCCTTACGGTAATGGTGTCCTACATACAGATAATCGGCCAGTGAAGAATAATCTATCTCAGGTCTGCACTTTTTATAAAGCACATTTAGTTCTGACGAAAACACGTATGTTTTTGCTTTATTATATACATATAGCGGCTTTTTGCCTGCTCTATCACGTGCCAGGTACATTCTAAAATTGAGGGTATCATATAATGCAAATGCAAACATTCCGTCAAATTCCTCAAGCATATCCATGCCCATCAATTCAAACATCATCAATACGGTCAATGTATCAGAATTCGAAGAAGCCTTAAGACCATATTTTTTTCTAAGCTCCATATGGTTATAAATCTCACCGTTAAAAACAATCACCAATCCATTGTGCTTCATTGGTTGTTGTCCGGTTACACTTAAATCCTGAATTGCAAGCCTGGTATGGTAAAGGTTTACATTATACAAGCTATAATGTCCCTGTTCATCAGGGCCTCTATGTAATAAACCATTAAAGATCATACTGTTCTCTATTGGATATTCATAGTTTATTGTTCCAAATATTCCGCACATATTATGTTAATTCTAAATAGCACTAACCGGCCAGGCCGTCAATCAATTGCATCCATTCTCCCATCACTTGCTCTTCACTAAATCGCGCCTTAATGTGTTGCCGCCCTTTGGTACCAAGAGCTGTTCTATCGGCAGCAGACATATCCATTATCTTTAACATATTACTGGCCATATCATGTTCATTTTGCTTCTCGCATAACAAACCACATTGTGCCTTTTCAATCAATTCATGGTTTCCATCAACATCTGTTACAACGGTAGGTCTGGCATATGCCATGGCTTCTAGAATAGCATTTGGCATGCCTTCTGAAAAGGAAGAAAGCACAAAAGCGTCTGATTGACCTAAGAAACTATGTGCTTCTTTCTTAAAGCCTATAATATTAACATAGTCTTGAATATTTAGCTCCTCAATGGTCTTCTTAGGCCACAACTCTCCATTTAAATCTCCAACAATATCTACCGTAAAATTTCTATGTTTTAAAAGCGCTATTGCTTTAAAGAGTGTTAAATAGTCTTTGTTCCATCTAAAGTGACCAATACATATCCATTTAAAGCTCCCGTTTACCAATTCTCCGTCGCTCTTAGTATGTTGTGGTATAGTAATTCCATTATGAATTACAATACCTCTTTTACTCACCAGTTTTTGCTTTTCAAAATTCATCATTGAAGCAACCGAATTATAAACAACAGCATCGTCAAGTCCATCGGTAAGCTTAAAGGGCATATACCATTTTTTTGGGATCACAGATATTCTAATGGTAGAGATCAACTTAAATTTAAGTCTCAGCTTTAATAAGCGTGCAAATATGATTGCAATGAACATAAAAGCAATAACTACATCAGGCCTGAATTTTTTAATGGTTTTATACAGCATCTGTATGTTCGAAAACGGAGAACTAGACCAATTCCTTAAAAACAAAGCTTCTACCCCGGCTTTTCTGATATCACCATTAAATTCATCAATGGGCTTTAAAGAAATGATCAATACTTTATGATGCTTTGATTGCAGAAATGATGCAATTTTTAGTAGCTGAGTTTCCGCTCCGCCCTTGCTCATAGATGGGGTCATCAAGATCACCCGTTTATTCACTTTCATAAACTATTTTATTTGAGAGGAAAATTAATCGAGAACTTAATTAGCTAAGGAATCTTCCAGGTATGCCTTTACCTGTTTATGCTTAATATCAAAAACAACATTTACGTACTTAACATCCCATGAATTAAATAAGCTGAAATGCTGCTTATAAAAGGCGTATGCTTTCTCCTTTAGTTCCATTTTAGGATTCGGCTGATAAAATGGACTAACTTCAAGATAAATAGGCTTCGTATTCAGGTCATCATTTTCCCAGGTAACATCAAAAGCGCCGGTAGTGATTTTTAATGATTTAAAGGTTTCTATAATATGTTCTCTCCACTGTTCGGGAAAGAAATCAAAATCTACCTTACTTCCATAACTTGTCGAAGTTGGTTTCCATTCTTCATTTAAATTTATTCTCCAATAATGGAGCAGAATCTCCCCTTTAACCAAAATAACCCTAAGGTCTTTTCTCATATTAATCAGCTCCTGTGCTATAATATGCTTGTTCTCTGCAACAAATTTCTTGTTCGAAACAAGGTCTGAAAGATCTTCTGGAGATGATATTTTGTATAACCCCTCTGAAGAAGAAGAATGCTCTGCTTTGATGAGAAAAGGAAAACGGATATTGGCCTTTTGTAAGTCTTCAACTGATTCAAAAATTCTTGTTTTAGGCTCATTAACACCTTCTACATAAAACACTTGATGCATATAGGTTTTATTTTCCCATAACATGGTTTCGCTATGTTTCGGAAATACTGAATTTCCCTGCTGTTCAAGTTGCATGGTAATATGCGACAATATATGGGTATAGTTATCGAACTTGTATATATTGTATCGATTGCTAATGGAGAAAAAGATCTTCTTGTTATGGTATTTCCCAATGGCCAGGCTAAACACAAGTTTTATCCTTTTATTTTCTGCTATCAATCCCGCAATAGTAGCCATATCCCATATAAATGCATCTGACCCAAAATATTTAATAGACCTAAAGGGAATCCAAACTAAAATATCACTGTTAGCATCATGCAGTCTCCAGAGTTTTAGCCATTTAATTGCTACTATAATTCTGATGATACGCGCTATTCTCTTTAGTACCTTGATTACTGGTTTCATAAGCTGAATTGATTAGTTCTATTTCTTTAATACCTAAGTATTTTATTGGCATTTCCTTCAATTTCAATATTACCTTTTCGTATAATTTCATCGCTCCAAACTCATGACCATAACTCAAGTCATCTATGTATACTACAGATACATCCCTACTTAGTAGTTCATTTATATAGTCAAGCTTGTCTTCAGCCTTTCTAACTAGAATGATACAATCAGCCTTTAGCCCATTTGCAGCCAGCCATTTACGTGTCGAGAAGTAGTCAAGGTAGCTCCTTGCAGATATAAATATTACTTTCTGTCTGGTTCTGGCTTTATCCAGTATAAAGTTGCGCATCCCGATAAAAATCGATAAGGATCCATACCGGTGGTTTTCATTTCTATAAACATAATCTTGTAGTGATGGCCAGGTATCGGCAAGGGTGTTATCTATATCAACAAGGTATATCTCCTGGTTCCGGACGGTATTTTTTATAGACCTTCTGAAGCGATACTTGAAATACAAACTACAAATCCCAAAAACTACTACTTTAAATAACCGTTTCATTTACCAATTTCAAAACGTCATTCATCTGAATACATGCTTTTATGCTTTGAATTACATAATCGTTCTCATCTTTTGAACGGGATGCTAATCTTATAAATTGTCCTTTTAAGCCAATTTTATCGTCACACGTTCTTACGTAAATGCCATAACTTATAAGCAGTTTGGCTACAAACTCGGTTGATTTTATGCCTTCCTGTAACTCAATAAGCACAAAATTGGCCATACTTGGGTAAACTTTAATATTTGGCAACTGCCTCAACTCCTGTATAAATTCCAGCGTCTCAACAATATATTTCACCCTTACCTTATCGTATCTAAATGCAAAATCCTCTCTTGTGTATAACCGAAAGAAATATTCCGCAAAACCATTCGAGTTCCACAAATAACCGTTCTTTAATAAAAGATCAACATATTCCTTTCTCATCACGCCATATCCGGCTCTTACACCAGCAACTCCAAAATCCTTCGACATGCTCTTTAAAACAATAACATTAGGATGTTCTTTAACAAGATGAGATAATGATACCAACTGGTAGGATTCACTTTCATATGCGAAGTGAATAAAACTTTCATCTATGATAATATTGTCTACAAATGAAAGCTCCTCTATAATTCGCTGTACATCAGCAGCTTTTGTATAACCACCATTTGGATTATTCGGATTAATCAAAACTATGGTGTCTGGCTTATTTAGCTTAACAAATGCAATGTATTCCTCTACATTAAGGTTATAATTATTATTCTTGGATAAATTATAATACACCACCTCTACTCCATCCTTAACATACTCATAGTAAGATGAAAAGGTAGGTATAGTAATGGCAATCTTCCTTTTGGTGAAATTATGGATAACAGCTTGAATGATTTCAATAGCCCCGTTGCCAATAAAAATATTCCCTGAATCAATTTTTAAGAAATCAGCTAAAATCTCAGCAATTACACTATTTTGAGACGGATAACTCTCCAATAAATCTCTGATATTTCCGGTATGAAGAATTTCCTTATTAAAATATTCAATAAACAGATCCGTTGCATAAGGATTAGATAAAAAGCAAGCATCTACTTTAATGTCTACCTCTGGGAGTTTCTGTTTGAAAGTAAAGAAACTCGGTGAATGGGAACCTGCCTCATTCTTTAATGCTTCAATTTTCTTTACAACTTTGAGTTCGTCACTAGTAAATTTTATCATCTTTATTTAAGTTAAATCTTAGTAATCATCTGGTACCCTTTCACCATGTTGTTTTTACCCGACATCAACAGTGTAGAATAGGTTTTTAAATGGGCATTTGCAGATGCCTGAATGTGGTAATTTAATTTGAAGAATAGCCTTCCGTTTAGTTTGATTATCTTTTTATCAGGATGATAAAGGGCCTCTTTCAATACATCGTAATAACTTTCTACGCTTACATCTTTACTTAAAAATCCTGTTTTCCCATGTCTGATCATCTGACTAATACCCCCAACCGGAGTGCAGACTGGAATACAGCCTACCGATAAGGCTTCGATTAAAGAAATTGGCATTCCCTCAAATATGCTTGAAAGACAAAATGCATCAGCTATACTCAAATAATCCACAACGTTATGCTTTCCACCTATAAATTCTATGTATGGATCGTTATTAACCATTTCCAGCAAATGCTGGTACAAACGCTTTTCTTTAACCTCTCCAATAATGATCAGTTTGCATTTCTTTTCTTCAGTAACATTAAATTTCTTTACAGCCCTGATTAATAAATCCTGATTCTTTTCCGATACAATTCGTCCTACATGAATTAAAATAAAAGCGTCTTCTCCCTCCTTGTACTTTTCATTTAATAAAGGATACTCATCAGTTGTTACCAGGTCCTGCCTTCCATTTTCAATTAAAATGTCATTATCCAGCTGATAATAATCTCTATATGTTTTCTTGCCATCAAATGAGATCGTAACGGGCTTAACCTTATTTATTTTATACCATAACCTTCTAAAGGTTTTGAGTATAAAATTTGGACATTCCGCAACAGCAATATTGTGAATGGTATGAAAGAAAAGTGTGCGCTTATTAGCCAATAGATATAGTGCCAGATATTCAAAGCCATTTAAATGGGAGTGTAACACATCAGGTTCCTCCCTACTCAGCCATTTTGTTAAAGTCAAAAAAGCCCTTAAGCTAAATCCTCTTCCTTTGTTGAAAGAAACATATCGAACATTTTTATGAACATCTTTCACAAATGTCTCTTGCGGATCATTTGAGCAGATGGAAACCAAATAAACTTCGCATTGGTCATCCTTAGCAAGCTCATTACACAAATCAACTACAAAGCGTTCAGCTCCTCCTTTAGTTAAATCACCTATAAGGTGCATTATTTTGATTTTCTCCATTGTTATATGTACTGGAAATCCGATTCAAAAAATTATTTAGTTGCAATACCACTTAGTATGTATCTTTTTCTCTTTGGGATGATGAACTCCAATACCCTATCAAGGTGTCCTAAAAGGATCCTTTGCTTTTCAGTCCTGCCAAAACACCCAAAAAATCCTGTTGTTGTATATTTAATTGATTTGAATACACTAAATAGTTCTTCTACTTCAGTTATTTCCAGATAATTCCATCCGGGAGTACCATATTTGCTTCTCAGAAATCGATGGAGATTAGTAGCTGCCAGATTTTCGGTAAAAAGAAGCATTCCTCCAGGCTTCAAGGCCGCATAAATCTCATGTATCGTTTTTGCCTTATATTCATTTCTATTATTCTGGCTAATTCCACCAAGTATCGATTTAAAGACGACGATGTCAAATTGGTTCTTAAAAGGAATATCGGTTGCATTCAGGGCCGCATAACTTATATTAACACTACATTCATATCTACAATGAATTTCACTTGCTACGGGCTCCGGATTTTTAAGATCCGTACACAGTACAGCGTTGCCCCTAAGTGCAAGCCAAAGGGATAATCCACCCCGTGCTGCTCCTAATTCCAAACATTGTTTTCCACTCTCGTGTATCGGCGCATTCTTGTCCAGATAGCCAATTGCCCTCCACCAGTTTGTAGTATCCCAGCCTATGATATCTCTAATGATTTCCTTATCCATATCATTCTGTTTTAATATGGGTAACAACTACATCTTCGTCTGGCTCAGCTTCTCTGTTCAGCAAAGAGTTTAAGTGCAAAATCGCGAAATACAGGAAAAATGTAGGGCCATTTGCGCTAACAAGCCATGAATTGTGCGATAATGAGTTGATGGAAACGGCTATAAATGAACAACAAAGGCAAACCATCAAGGCATATTTCTTCTTCTTAACATTTCCAAATGCATTGATAATGATCTTTGCAATCTTATAGTACAAACCGGCTAATATCCCCAAACCCAAAAAAGGTCCAACATAGGTAAGAAACATCAGGTAAGCATTGTGCGAAGTAATCCCTGACGAGAATACCTCATTACGATAAGTAACATCTGACCAATCCTTCCCATAAAATATAAGCCCATACGGATATTCCGAATAGATTCTTAAATTTTCAGCAGCAAGGGTCGATCGATTATACTCGTCCATATTATGTTCATTCTTGGTAAGAATATTATTATAGGAATCTGTATTATCTTTCAAAATGTATGTGTAGAATACAAAAGCAGCGCATACAGCAAACACCACAATAAAAATCGCTTTGTAATTGTAATACAATATTAAAAACAGGAAAACTGAGAAAACAAAACCAACAAATACCGAGCGCTGCATACCCAGATATATAAAGAGTAAACAAGCCAAAAGACTAAGTATTTTAATTACAAGAGCCTTATCGAATATTAAAGTAAAAATGAATAGAAAAGGAACCAGGGCGGCCAGTTGATACCCAAAATTAAATTGGTATGTTGCTATTCCCGAAGGACTCTGCACAACCGGCTCCCCCATTAGCATTGACCTTAGATTATTTATTTCTGATAAATAAAATGGATTAAGAACCATTACAATTGATGAGAATGCCAGTAAAGCAATAAAAACATAAACAGAAATCGTAAATCGTTCTTTATCTGCACCTACAAAGTAATTAAAGTAAAGCGCACACATTCCAATACACAAGGTGTTGGCCATAAATACCATGTAATCTGAAAAACCAATTGCGTTGTACAAAAAAATGGCACCTCCCAGAAGAAGAAGCTCTCTCTTGTATAAAAATCCTACCCCATCTTTTTCCCTAAATAAAAAAATAAGTGGTAAACAGAAAATAAGAGGCGTAGGGATTCTAAAGAAATTTGTCATAAAAACCCCGAACGACAGGCTGTATAAATACAACACTATAAATACAACTGCAATTAGTTTCATATGCGTATAAGCTATTCTATGTTTTGTTTGAAAGTTTTTATGAAACCTTCGGAATCATTAATCGCATTAAAAAATTTCTCCTGGCCATTTTTCGCGATGTGTTTATAATCATCATAATGAGCCGCCATATGCTCCAGACGAGCTTCAAGTTCTTCCAAATTCCAATTAATGGGAACGTAGGTTTCGTTTTCTATAAACAGATTTGGGTAAGTTTCCAGATGATTCATTAGTGGCTTAATCAGTACAGATCCAGAAATAAATGTTTCAAAATCTCGATAGCAGATTTCTCCCCAGCCAAACGGACTAATACTAAGTTTCGAAGCCCTTAGCTCTTTCCAATATCTTGCCTTACTCACATTTCCGCCACTTGCTATTTGCAGGTTCAAACGATCAAAAAGACTTAAAACATGATTTCTTTGATAAGAGATCATGTTTCTATTCCCATTGTCTTTATGGATTGTCCCACGAAAAGCCAAATCATATCTCCTGTCTTTATCATAAGTAGATAAATGAGTCGGGTACACCCGATAACTCAAATAATTACTTAATCTGCTCATTTTATACCCAAAATATCTGTAATCATTAAACCCGATATTCCAGCCAAGTTTAATTTTATGAAGTTCGGCTTCAGGACAGGGCACAAAAGTTGTTTTTTGATCATCCGAAATCGTGTTCAACCATATCCTTAAGTCATTTACCTTATTTGAAACGGTATAATAATCAAGGTTTTTTAGTCGCTGTTTCTTCATAAAAACATCAACAAAAGATATAATTGGAAAATCGCTGGATCCAGAAGAGTCCGCAGCATCAAACCAAATCAGCCTACCTGCTGTTCGTTTCATTTCTGTTAAATACATAATCAGCTCATCCTCATTTTTAGAAGATCTGGTATGTATGTTCTGCCATCCATCTGCAAAATACCGCGAATGCAATAGCAAATAATCAGCACCCCTTAATCTTTTATCATTATGATCATAATAAAACTCTACTTTCAAATCGTGTTCAAGAAGGTTCTTTTTCCAGCGATAAAAATGATGTGATTCGCCATAAAATCTTTTTGATGGCCAATCCAAAACTTTCAATATTTTCATCTTCTAATTATACTTTTCAGGGTATATGAAATGATCTTCAGGTCAACCCAAAGGTTGTGGTGATCAATGTATTTTAAGTTTTGAGTAATTTTTGAAGGGATAATCGTATTTATATAAAAACTCTCTGGGTCCTCTGCTGCTGCAAGCAATTGATTTTCATCTATATATTGAATGGATGCCCAATCCGTAATGCCAGGTTTCACGCTAAGTACTTTTATTTGAGAGGCGTCATACAATTCAACATACTTAAGTACTTCTGGCCTGGGGCCGACAAAACTCATTTCTCCCTTTAAAATATTAATTAACTGTGGAAGTTCATCTATTTTATATTTCCTCAGCCAACATCCAACTCTGGTAATACGTGAATCATGATCTCCAATAGTCAATAAACCGGCTCTATCTGAATCGGTATACATCGTTCTAAACTTTATCAGTTTAAAATTCTTCTGATTTAAGCCCACCCGAAGTTGCTTGTAAAAAATGCTCCCTTTTGAGTCTAACTTTAAAAGAAGAACGATCACAATAAACACCGGCGACAAAAAGATCATACCACCCAATGAGAACACTATATCAAACACCCTTTTCGCAATCATGTTATATGATTTTATGACAACACTCTAACCAACTTATTGATCTCAACAACCTGATGAACAGCCCCTATAACAGATTCTATGATGAAGTCGACCTCCGGATCAGAGAGCTGGGGATATATCGGCAATGAAATCTCGCAGGCAAACTGTTTATAGCTATTGGGGTAATTTTCTATAGCGTATCCAATGCTTTTGAAATATGTAAGCATCGGCATTGGAATAAAATGAACGTTTACAATCACGCCCCAGTTTACCAGGCTTTCAATAATCTGATCTCTCTCCGCTTCAGTAATTCCTTTAATGCGCAATGGAAAAAGATGGTACGAACCTTCCCTTATTTCGTCTTTTCCGGTGGGTTCAATGAACCAATCATAAGATTTAAATGCAGCACAATATTTTAAAAATATATTTTTACGGAGTGGAAGCAATGTATTACTGTATTGTCTTATTTGAGCCAATCCAATTGCAGCACAGATATCAGGCATGTTCATTTTGAATCCTTTAAAAAGAATATCATATCTCCAGTTGGCTCCTTTTGATTTTGCAAATGCATCTTTATTCTGCCCATTTAGCGAGAAGATCTTCAAAAAACTATATTCTTCCTGATTGTCAAAAGGAGGAGGTAAATTCAAACAGATACAGCCTCCTTCAGCAGTCGTAATATTTTTAACGGCGTGAAAAGAAAAAATAGTTACATCGCATTTCTGAGCAGCGGGCAGCCCTTCGTAAGTTGCACCAATGGAGTGCGCAGCATCAGACATCAATAATATCCTTCCCAGTTCAGATTGTTTTGCTGTAACAGGTTTAAAAATGCTTTTTATTGCAGGATCATTTACAATTTCACGCAACTCGTTATAATTACATGGCAGCCCTGCTATATCAACTCCAATTATTGCTTTCGTTTTTTTTGTAATCTTACTTTTCACCATTGCCGGATCAATAGTAAAGTCGTCTAAAATATCTACCATTACAGGTATGGCTCCACAATGCAAAACACATAAAGCGGTAGCGCAATAAGAGTAGGCCGGTACAATAACTTCATCTCCATCACCTATGCCAAACCATTTCAGCATCATAATTGCTCCCGAGGTCCAGGAGTTCACACAAACAGTGGCTTTAGATCCCGTTAAATTCAACAGCTCATATTCAAGGGCCTTAACTTTTGGTCCAGAAGTAATCCAGTTGGTACGAAGAGAATCAAGCACTTCATCAATCACTGCCTGATCGATAAATGGAGGAGAGAAAGGTATGTTCATATCTTTAAGATTTTAATATTTGGCAAGCCTAATAAATTGATTATTAAATCTCTATGGATTTAAATATGAGTTAGTATTAACTTTTCCCATTTTGCGAAAGTGTTTTCTAGGGAGTTTGTCTGATTAATCAACTGAGCATTTACAGACATTTTTATTTTAAGGGCGGGATCCCTCAAGGTTCTTTCTATTGCTTCAGAAAGATATTTTATACTGTTTGCTTCAACCAATAAGCCATTTTCCTCATTCTCTATAATATCTGAAGGCCCAAATTCACAATCGGTAGCCACACAGGCACAGCCTAAACTCATGGCTTCAACAAGTACATTGGGATATCCTTCATTTCGCGATGAAAGCACAAACATTTCTGCCTGTCTGTAATAGTCCTGAAGATTTTTCTGGTAACCAATCAGCTTCACCCGATCGTTAAGGTTTAAATCTTTGATTTGTTTTTCAAGATTTTCGCGCTCACCACCCTCCCCTGAAATCAAAAGATCTACATCCTGCATTTCAAGTTTTTTATAAGCCTTTATTAATAAATCAAATCCTTTCTGATGGTCCAGCCTACCTACACTAAGAATGAATTTACGAGGGTAAACTCTTTCTATACAGGCGGCACTAAACTGGCTGACCGGATTATTTATGACTTCAAAATTCCTTAGTGCACTAAATGATTTATTCTTTTTGAAGCCATCAACCATTCCTTTTGAGGGAACAACAATCGCTTTGGATTTACTATAGACTCTTGCCGATAGCCATCTTAAGAAATGGTTAAGCTGATTTACGGTATAGTCTGGAGTAATACGTTCAGAAACCAGGTAAGGTGTTTTTAAAATATTACAAGTAAGGCCCATCCATATATTCGCAGAAGTCATAAATGACACCACACAGCTGGGTTTTTCTTTTATCAGGATAAACAACAGCTTAAAAAGGGTTACTCCCCCATACCATAACCGGAAAAAAAAAGACTGGTTTCGGATATTGCTTACAAGAGAAATGATTTTTATTCCCTTCTCTAAGTGATAAGCAGGTTTAGCCTCATTCAGGCAAACCATAGTTACGTCAAAGCCTTTATTATAAAAATAATTGCCAAGGTTCGAAATCACACGCTCCGCTCCGCCTCCAAAAAGGCTATTAATGGCAAAGATCAATTTATATTTTCTTACCATAATGAGGTAATTGTTTGGAATGCATTATTGAAATTGAAATACCGGATATCAAATAGAAAATATTGTTTAAAATAGATTTTCAACAGTTCTCTCTTTTGAAGCGACGAGTATTTGAAGTTCTTTATCGTAAGGTTAAAATCGCTTATCATTCTTGATTTCCTAATCTTCGGATCTATCATACTCCATATTCCGCCAGTGTGGTGCCTGTAGCATGCCATCACTTCAGGTAACACATAAATCTTTTTACCTGTATTTGCAACTGCATATAATTTTAAAAGCGTATCTGTACCATAAGTTTCGAAATACCAGCTTTGTTCCGCTACGCCCGTTACCTGTTTAATATTCCTCATCATCAAAGAGCAGATTCTCGTTTCCTCTCTTTTCCCCAGCAGAACATCTTTATAATCAAACTCCAAACTTACCGGCGAATCTTTTACATAAACCAGCTTATCAAAATCATCAATCACTTCACTATGATGGCAGCAGATCACATAATCATCATGGGCCTCCAGAAAATCCACCTGTTTCTGCAGTTTAGAGGCATCTGTCCAAAAGTCGTCTCCATCGCACATCGCTATATACTTTCCTTTTGCGCGTCCTACTGCGTCAGTTTGATTTCTTATCGCACCTATATTGGGATCATGGCTAATCAGTTTGATCAAACCTGGATACCTTGTACAATATGTTTCGATGATTGCTTTTGTGTTGTCTGAAGAATTATCCTCGCCAATCAGGATTTCAAATTTAAAATTGGTTTCCTGCATCAAAAAACCATCTAAAGCCTGAGCAATATATTTTTCGTGGTTATACGTGATACAACATACTGATACCATTAATTCATGTGTAGGCATAGCTCTATTATTTTTTTATTAAGGGGTTAGACAGCTCCATTTTGTAAGCCGGCAAATACGGGCTTCAGGTTATTTACAGGAATCATGTGATTCAATCTTTCGACCTCAGCCGGACGATCATAATTTTGTACCCTTAAAATTATCCTTGTAATCAGGTCAAGGTCACTGGATGTTAAAGTGTGATAAAGCGGTAAACAAAGAATCCTTTTTGAGACCGAATCGCATACCGGCATATGAGGTGATGTAACAAAAGGCAAAGTAGAAAGAGATGGATAAAAGTACCTTCTGCAATACACCTTTTCATTCTCCAGCGCTTTTAAGCATCTCAGCATTAAATCTTCACTATCAAACAATACAGGGAAATACGCATAATTGTAATCCAGATTTTCGTTTAGCTTTGGATATCTGGCTTCCAGATTAGTTAAAGCTTTCCAATAATAAAATGACAACAATCTTCTTTTGTCTAAAATTTCGTCAATCTCTTTCAGGTTACATAACCCCATAGCAGCATGAAATTCACAGTTTTTGCCATTTATGCCCAACTCAGAAAATTCATCCGGCCCATCGTGCCCAAAGTTTCTCATTAAGGCCATCTTTTTCAATAAGTCAGGACATTGAGTAAATACTGCACCTCCTTCAATCGTATGAAACACTTTAGTCGCATGGAAGCTTGTTGTACTCACATCTCCATAAGCAAATACCGATTTGTTTTTATATTTTGTACCAAAGCAATGTGCAGCGTCATAAATTACCTTTAATGAATACCTGTCTGCAATTTCCTGTATGGCATCGATATCACATGGGTTACCATACACATGGGTAGCAAGAATGGCTGATGTTTGAGGCGTTATTGCAGCTTCAATTTTTTTAGGATCTATATTAAAAGTCTCTTCATCAATATCTACAAATACCGGTTTGCAGCCTTCCCATACAATACTATTTGTAGTTGCAACAAAAGAGAAAGGTGTTGTAATAATTTCACCTTTCAGGCCAAGTGCTTTAATGGCAATTTGCAATGCCATTGTACCATTCGAAACAAACAGTAAATGTTTAATTTCCAAATAATTCTTGAGCTTCAATTCAAGTTCATTTACCAATGGCCCATTATTGGTAAGCCACTGACGTTCCCAAATGCTCTGAATGTACGCTTCAAATTCGTTAACTTTTGGAAGAAAAGGTTTGGTTACAGGTATCATCTCTTTAGGATTAATTGTTTAAAATCATGAATTGGTGCAAGTCTTAAAATTGAACTGCTGGCCAGGTAAATAAGAGAGAAAAACAGGCCGTCTATTATAATTCTGGTAATATCTAATAACTGGAGTGTGCTGAAGCATAGCATATCAGCCAGATAGCATAATATCCCTGCAAAAACAGAGGTTGCAATCATTGGAATGATGTCCATAATTTGCTCTTTAATAGCATAATTGATCAGTTTCCCACTATAAATTGAGTTGATGTAATAACCTATAAAATTGAACATCAGCTGAAAATATAGTAAGCCATATATCCCAAATGGAAACACACACAAAATGCCCACTACACAAATAGATTTTTTAATAAATTCTAGTTTCAGTATCAGATCGCTCCTACCCTTTACTTTTAATATGTTAAGGTTATAAGCATGCAAAGGATACATAATACCTGCAATGCACAGAATTTGAAAGTATGGTACTGCCGGCAACCATTTATCAGTAAACAGAAACCTAAATAAAGGCTCTCCAATTACAGCCAGCAGAATCAGAATAGGCGTATTCCAGAAAATAACCTGCTGCATTAATCGTTTATAAACCATTTTCAACCTCAAATCATCATCGGCAATCGATGCGAACATGGGGTAAGTAACCTTATTTATTACTGCAGATATGTTTGCAATTGGCAGCTGACTAGCTGAATCCGCTCTCGAATAAAAACCTAACTGTACAACAGAATAATACTTACCAATAATTAATACATATATATTTTTATAAAGGATATCTAGTAATCCAGTCAAGGTCATTTTATAGCCAAAATAAAAGTGCTTCTTAAAGCATCGTTTACTGAATACAAAACTTGGTGTCCAGCCAGAATAAAGCCAATGCATCACTGTCGATAAAAAAGACTGAAACAAACCCATCCAAACTAAGCTCCATACTCCGTACCCTTGC
Organism: Pedobacter sp. GQ55; assembly: GCF_059758925.1. Taxonomy (NCBI): domain Bacteria; kingdom Pseudomonadati; phylum Bacteroidota; class Sphingobacteriia; order Sphingobacteriales; family Sphingobacteriaceae; genus Pedobacter; species Pedobacter sp. GQ55. The sequence goes on from NZ_JCAXEI010000003.1 coordinate 740,099, forward strand.
AGTGCTAAAAAAACGCCCAATAGTCCACCCATCAATACCGCAGGGATCTGAATTTTCATTTGAATTTTAAAATTCATCTCCTTTGTTAACCGTGCGTTCTGCACTCCATAAAAAGCATTTATGATAAAGTCTATTGCATAAACCCTAAGAATCAGCGTCAACACATCCTGACGATAAAATGAAGCAATCAGAGGTGCAAGCAGATAAATAATGGCATACAATACAATACTTCCGCCCAGGTTAAAAAAGAATACCGTTGAATAATCATCCTGTCCCAAATCCGACGATCGTATTAGCGACGACGCCAAGCCGCTTTCTAATAAAGAGTTACCTATGGCAATAAATACAGTCAGCATTGCAATAAGGCCAAATTCTGCAGGCAATAAAATCCTGGCCAGTATCATGGTAATGCAGAAACCAATTAGCTGCACACTAAACTGCTGTGTAAAATTCCAGATTAACCCCGAAATCGTTTTTTTCTGCAAAGACATGGTTAAGGGTTTATTTTTGAAAGGAACCTGAATACCTGGGTTTATGGAACCTATAGCTCCTTAAAAAATGAAGTATTGGTTTTTCCAAAAACCGGGTTACCAGCCATGCTATGGTTATCATAGAAATGATGCCTATAAAAATTACCAGAAATTCGTTAGAAATGTATCGCTCTATTTTTCTCATCAGCACAAAACCGATGTTCTGATGCAATAGATATAACGGATAAGAAATATAACCCAGAAACACAAAAGGCTTCCACGTAAGCAGCGTAAGCTTGTCGTAAACAAACAGGTAAAACAAGCAAAATATCCCGGAAAACACACCAAAGCAGATCAACGTTGGGTTTTCTATTACCCCCGCTAAAAAACAAACACCAATCAAAATGTGTTCGCGCCAGTCCCCTCCATCAAATTTTATTTTGTAAAAAAGAATTCCCGAAAGGAAAAACATTCCATATTGCAAATTCAGCAAATAAGCCCCAAAAGGTAATACAAACAGGCTGTTGCTTATCATTAGGGTTAGCCATATTACAGCTATTGTCCTCGTTTTACTTAGTAATCTGAGTTGGAACAAGACACCCATTAAAGCGTAAAAAAACAGTTCCGGTACTAACGACCAGTAAGCCCCGTCAACATTCTTAATCCCGAAAACACCTTGGATCATACTCATGTTCATCAAAAGAACCGAGATACTGTTTGCTTCCATTTTAGGATCCTGAGAAAGGTTTACAATTAAAAATGTTATAAATACACAAATCCAATAAGTTGGATAAAGCCTCGAAAATCTTTTATAAGCAAAATCTTCTAATGAGATTTTCCCTTGAAGAGACATGAAAATTACAAAGCCACTGATCATAAAAAACAGTTCTACTCCGTAACGGCCAATCTCCCAATCGAATTTCGAAGGATAATTATGGCCAAAATTCATTCTGAACTTAGATGTATAATGGAATATAACTACGTTAAGCGCTGCAATTCCTCTTAAAACATCCAGTTCTTTTAAGCGTACCATAATTTTATGGGATTTGTCTTAATTAATTAATTCAAGACTATTAATTGCAACTTTAGTGGTTAAAACACAGCTCAAACTATCAATTACCACTACTACAGTTCTTTCCTGAATTTTTATCACCCTGCCTTCCTTAAGGTTCATCAACCCCTCTTTAATTTTTACCCTGTCGCCAATTTCCAAATATTGAAAGGCCATAACTTCAGTGTCAGGGAATATTTCAAGACAACGTTTTATATCCTCTATAACACTTTCTCTAACCTGTGCGGGTTTCCCCATGTAATACACAAAGTTCATTACCCCTAAAGTAACCCTTACTTTAAGCTCCTCTCTGGGATCTATGTGTACAAAAACATAAGAATTAAACAGAGGAAGTTCTACTTCTTTTATCCTATCTGCCCATTTATTCTTTACCTTTCTTACCGGACAGTAACTGGTAATGCCTTGTAGTTTAAGCAATTCATCAACCTTTTTTTCCCATCGTGGACGGGTGTAGACCACATACCACCTGCGTGGCATATTGGTTCTGATGGTGGACAGATTTTCCATAATTTTGATTTGAGATTATTAATTAGATTGTGGCCGGATACAGCTTCGCTACCTCACTTACATGATAAATCGCAGTTTTAGAGAAAAATTCTGTTGCGCACCGTCCATTTCTTGAATATATCGGTCACGTTTACCGATCTGTCACTACATCCAACCCCACTAAACTTTATGTATCAGCTAATCCCTATATTAGCCTATCCCGAATAAGCATAGCCACCATAGCGGTAGGCATTCTTGTTCTCTTTTTTAGCATCATTAAATACGATCATAGGATTTATCAATCTTCGGTTCTCACAGATCTCTTCAAATATTGCCAAATCTGCTTTGTTTGTATAATTGTACCGAACCAGATAAATACTCGAATCAGCATACTCTGCAAGCGTAAACGCGTCGGCTACATGCCCAATCGGAGAAGTGTCTACAATAACATAATCAAACCGTTTTTTAAGCTCATGAAACAAAATTTTCAGTTTATGACTCATTAGAATTTCTGCAGGGCTCTCAGATATCTCCCCACAACCAATCACATATAAATTATCAGATTGAGGGGCCTTTATCAGAATATCATCAATAACCATGCTTTCAGATTTCAAATAATCAGATAAGCCCAATTTCGTTTTTATGTTCATGTTATTCAGCAAATCAGGCTTGCGCAAATCAAACTCCAGTATTGCCACCTTTTTTTCAACCAACGACAAGGTAATGCCCAGGTTGATGCTAAAAAAGGTCTTGCCCTCGCCTTTTGTGGTAGAAGTTACCAGCAGAACTTTGTTGCTCTTATTCGTATTCATGAATTGCAGATTCGACCTTATATACCTGAACAGTTCAGATATAGTCGTGCTTTTATCTCTATGGACCACAATAGACTCTCCTATTGCTTTATGGCTAAGCTCACCCAGAATCTTTCCATTTATAGCTATGTATTCTACATCATAAATATCTTTCACCTTATTGTTCATTTTATCTTTAACATAGATTACAGAAAATGGAACAAATAAGCCGGCTATCATCCCCAGCATATAAATCATTTGTACTTTGGGTTTTGCAGGAGTAGGATTGTAAGCGGGTCTATCTATGATTTGAGAAGTTGGTATAGTGGCAGACAATGAAAGTTCTGTTTCTTCTCTCTTTTGAAGCAGGTACTGATAAAGTGTTGTCTTAACACTCTGTTCTCTACTTCTTTCCAATAGGCCCCGTTCAATAACCGGAACACTATTTAATTTAGCCGCAAACTGCGATGATTTGCTGTTTAATTTGTTTTTCTCTAAAGTTAAACCTCTTCTTATCATACTAAGGTTTTCTAGCAAGCTGCCTTTTAAGCTGGCTAGTTGCTCAGTAAGATTTATCACCAAAGGATTGCTAACGCTACTATTGCGCAACAGCTTTTGTCTTTCAATCTGCAGATTATTATATTTTTCGGTCAGATTTAGCAAAGTTGGATCCTTTAAGCCCAAGGTGCTGGGCACCAATTCAAATTCACTATCAGCATTTTTTAGGTAAGAAATTATAGATTGAATAAGACTCAATTGCACTTCGCTGGTCGAAAGCTGATCATTATAATTACCCGACGACTGTAAGTTCATCTGTGCATCTGCACTCAGTTCAGTAATCCTATTGTTTCTTTTGTAGTTTTCTACGTCTTGCTCAACTCCCGATAAATTACTGGTCAGCATTTTTAATTTACCATCAATAAACTTGATGGTATTTAAAGCCATTAAATTTTTATTGCTTACGTTCTCCAGGTTATATCTGTAGATCAGCGTATTCAGCATATCAACCCCACGTTGAGGTATAGCATCCAAAACACTAAGAACAATGGTGTTAGCATCTTTAATTACTGGCAAAATAACCAGACCACTAGAGCTGTATGCCTGAGCCAACTGATAAAGATCTACAAAGCCAAAATGTACCGTTTTACCCGAGACCTCAAATCCTTCCCCTCTTTGAACTACAATACTGAATTGTGGGCGTGTTATTTTATTACCGAATCTGTAAATTGTTTCCTTATCTTTTTCTCCCAAAATAAACTGGTCGTTGTTTATAGCCCTTAAAGTAAGCTTTAAGGCACGTGCTTTATCAGTAAGTTTATCTACCACAACTTCCATTGGCAGGTTTTTTCCATATAATTCCTGCGTTTTTAAAGGCAGGTTGTAATGATACCTCACATTCATTTTAAGATCAGATAAAACCTTATAAATCAAATCTCTTGATCGCATTACCTCCATTTCATCATCAACGGTTTTAGAAGTCTTAAACATATTCAGGTCACTAAAAGCCGTTCCTTTTAACAGGCCATCTCCTTTCGAGTCGTCTTGAACAAGCAGTGAACTGGTTACCCTATATTTAGGTACCTGAGTTTGAAGATAAAACCACGCACCACCTAAGCCCAAAAGCAGTGCAAGTCCAAAGAAATACCAATATTTAGCATATTTCATAATCTGAGCCTTTACGTCAGGGCTGTTCGTCGGATTTTGTTTGTTGTAAGCCATCACAATAAGTTTAAAAGATTAACACTACCTTACTTATTCAAAAAAGTTGTAGCCAAAACAGCCACAGCAGAGATCGCTGCAACAATTAGTGGCATTAATCGGTTATTACTACTTACTTCAACTGATTTTGCTTTATCAGGCTCCACATAGATGACATCATTTTGCTTTAAATAGAAGTAAGGAGAATTAAGCACATCTTTACTATTCAAATTTACCCGCTCCATCCTCCTCTGTCCATCCATTTCTCTAATCAGTAAAACATTTTCTCTTTTGCCGTAAGGCGTCATATCGCCCGCCAAGCCAAGCGCTTCAAGCAGATTTATTTTCTCACTGGTTACTGTAAAAGTTGATGGGTGGTTAACCTCTCCAATAACGGTAACCCTAAAATTCATAAACTTGATATTTACGATGGCATTCTTCACATACTTATTAAGTTCCGATTCCATTAATGCCTGAGCCTGGCCTACGGTTAAACCTTGTAATTTAATTTGACCAAGAACAGGGAACTTCACATATCCTTGTTTATTCACCCTGTAACCTTCTCTTTCATACATTCCACCTACTGTTGGATTGCTTGGAGCAGAAGCAAATAAAATATTAGATTCGGGGCTGGTACTATTAACTGTAATACCTAACACGTCATTTTGAAGTATGGTAGGCTCTCCAGCATCTAAAACTTGTGAACTGCTTTCGTTCGCTCCTTTAAGATCACTGAAATAAACTAAATTCCTTTGTCTGGAACAGCTACTTAACATAATTAATATTAAGTAACATAAGAGGTATTTTAGATTCATAAAATATAATTTAAATTAAACACAATAAATGTTTGATTAAATACTATGATATGAATTTACACACTTATTATAATCCATGAACCATACTTTAACTAGTTGTAAACCATTTTGTAAAAAGTTCACAGTTTATTGCACATACTTGTGAAATATTTTTCACAATAAGTAGTTATAAGTTTCTCACAACCTGCGTGATCACTCAGTCTTGGTTTTTAGAAAAGTAAAACATCTGCTGACTTTAATTGTTAATAATATCGAATCAAGAGCTAATCCATGAAAACGATCATCATTGCCACTGATTTCTCTGCATCTGCATTAAATGCAGCACGGTACGCAGCATCGTTAAGTAAACAACTCCATGCAAAACAAATCTTGTTATATCACTCCTATGAATTACCAATTGCTACCGAGATTCCCTTTCCTGAGAATAGAGATGCACACATTTTACATGAGAAAAGCATAATATCACTTAATAATTTAAAAACAGCGATTTCAGATTTATGCGCAGAAGGTACCTCTATCGAAATCTTTGCTGACGACAATCCCATAATAATGGGCATAGAACAGCTCTCCAAACAATATCCCGATCCTTTTGTTGTAATCGGCATTACAGGAAAAAGCAGAGGGCTTACAGCCTTAATAGGTAGCAACACAATAAGTATAGTTAAAGGCGTATCACTACCCATTCTTGTTATTCCTAACCAGTCCAGTTACACAACTATAAAAAACATCGTGTTAAGCTGTGATTTGAAAGAAGTAAGTGAAACAAGTCCGGTAAATACCATAAAGTCATTTATGCATGCTTTAAATACCAAACTCCTTTTGTTAAATGTTGATCACAATGAATCAGCTCATTTTAATCCTGATAGCATTACAGAACAATATAACCTCCACAAGTTATGGGATAATGAAACTCCGGAATACCACTATACAGATAATCCAGACGTTGCGTTAGGAATTATGGAGTTTGCAAAACAGCATGCTTCAGGTATAGTTATAATAGTTGCAAAATCTTATGGTTTCTTTGAGGGACTGTTTCATAAAAGCATGACAAGAAAACTGGCTTTGAATACGCAATTACCCTTGTTAATCTTAAAGGAAGCGAACAAGTTAATTAGTACTTAAATTTCAATTCCGTTGATGTCAGTGGTCAATACCTCACTCATATAGTCAAAAAATAGGCGCATATTTTTAAAAGTAAACGTTGCTTCCTCTAAAAAGCGCTCATTTAAAACCTCCTCATCAGAAAATCTTCTGATAAGCAAAAACTGTTTGTATCGTAACAAATCAATATTTTCATGATCTGCATTGAAACCCTTAGGCGCAGTTTTCAACTGCTCTCCTTTCAATGTTTCGAAAGTTGAAATAAATGGCCCACTCTGTATAATCTCTCTCAACGGCGTGGCATCAAAAGCAAGGTGTTCCCTTATTTGTTTTAAATCCTGTGCCGATGGCCCCCAGAATCCGCCTGCAATAAAACTATTTCCTTTCTCTATATGAAAGTAGTACCCTCCCCTGCGATACTTGGTAGCTCGCCTAAAACTACCACTCCAGTGGGTTTTGTATGGCGTTTTATCTTTAGAAAACCGGGTATCCCTATAAATACGATACACACTTTTTCGTCCAGAAGGAGTTTCTATTACATCATCTACATTTAGGTTCTGCAACAATCCATCAGCAAAAGACTCTATAAGCCCTTGCTCTTTTTGGAATTCTTCTTTATGCTCGTTAAACCATTCTCTATTGTTGTTTTCTTTTAATTGGTTTAAAAAATTTAAGCTAGAAGGATGTATTTGTGGTTTTGAATGAAGCTTTGCCATATGCAAAACTAAATAAAACGATCGCCAAAACGAATACCAGCTGAGCGCTTTTGTGCAAAGACTAGGTGCTTAAACTTAGTATAACGGCAAGGCAACTTAGAATCAGGATAATAAAAACAGCTTTAAATAAGATATAGGTGCTCATGAGACGTAATTTAAATTCATATTATTTTATTACCCGAAATTAAATCTTATGCTAAATATGTGCATAGTAAAAATCGACCGAATTTAAATATTTCTATTTTTTCTTTTTCTCCATAATTGCTTTAAAGCCTGTTTCAAGTACTTCCTTCAGCAATCCCTTACTATAACTGTTAATGTATAGGCATATATAAGGATAGTCTTTGTAGTGTGGTGTAATGAAACAGCTTTCGGGATATTCCTCCAGGAACCTTTCCCTGCTTTCAAAATCAGTCCTTACAGCAAGCCATTCGCCATTTTCATGCAGCCTGCAAAGCAAGTTCTTCTTAATCTTAATAGAAGGGGTATCATAATGGGATAAGCTATCAGAAGCATCGGGAAATTGCAATGCAATTTGTCTTACAGGTTCAAAATCAACTGGATTGAAATTAATGGCCTTCATATGTATAAAGATAGGAGATCAAGGACAAACAACCATAGATTGTATAAAAATTGTAACATTTCTATGTTTAAACCATCACAGCGTGTCAATACCTTAATTTTATCATTAGTAATGACAGAAAAGATATATTTCATCAGTGGTTTGGGAGCCGACAGGCGCGCATTTAAAAAGCTTGTTTTCCCACCCCGTTTCGAACTGGTTTATCTGGATTGGATTCCTGCATTAAAAAATGAATCGCTGGAAGCATACGCGCTCAGATTAGCAGCTAAAATAGATAGTTCTTCTCCATTTTACTTAGTTGGCCTATCCTTTGGCGGTATGCTAGCTACTGAAATTTCCAAAAAGCTTAAGCCATCACATACGTTTATCATTTCCAGTACGCCTGTTTTTAAAGAACTACCCTGGTATTATCGGATGGCAGGTAGTGTACGCTTACAAAAAGCAATCCCTATCAGCTTTTTAAAACGAGGAAACAACATTGGTTTGAAGCTCCTTGGCGCTAAAACACAGGAAGAGATTAAACTATTGAAACAACTTGTGATAGATAGTGATCCATTTTTCATGAAATGGGCGCTAACTTGCATCTTAGACTGGCGGAATAAAGAAAGGCCTATTAATTTAACCCATATCCACGGCACAGCTGATAATATTCTGCCAATCAGGTATAACAAACCTGATATACAAATTGAAGGTGGCGGACATTTTATGGTTTACGTCAATGCAGATGCCATCTCTAAATTAATACTAAAACAAATTGCAGAATTATAAATAATTAATATGTTAAAAGAATCACTAAAAACACTCCTTACGAGAGATCTGAATAAGGTAAAGCTTGAAATTGAGCAATATCAGCATGATAAAAACATTTGGCGAACTGAAAATGCAATAAGCAATTCTGCAGGAAACTTATGCTTGCACTTAGTGGGAAATCTGAATACCTTCATTGGAGCAGAACTTGGTAAAACCGGATATATCAGAAATAGAGAACTTGAGTTTTCACTAAAGGATGTTCCAAGAAGTGAATTGATTAAACAGATTGAAGATACCATTAAAGTAGTTGCAGACTCCATCGACCAGTTAACCCAGCAGGATCTGGAAAATGACTATCCGGAAGTAAAAGTTTTAGAGGATGATAGGTCAGTAAAATATATGCTGATTTACCTAAGCTCACATTTAGCTTATCACCTTGGCCAAATCAACTACCACAGACGCCTGTTAGATGTCTAATTCAATTTAAGCTTCCTAATACTGAACAAATTGAATAAACATACCGATTTGAATAATAGTTAAATTAGTTCTAATGCTTTTTAAAGCATCAGGCATACCCTGAAAGGCCTTTAACGAGTAAGGAAATTTATCTTATTGTAAACAAGTATGAAAAAGTTAGAACTAAACAATTTAGGTGTTCAAGAAATGAACTCGATTGAAATGACAAAAACTGATGGTGGTGGCATAGTATGGAGCTCTTTAGGTGCTTTATTAGGTAATGTTACTACTACTGTAAACGCTGTTCTTGGTGATACAACTCAATTCTTATCTAAGCAATTAGCAACAGTTTTCAGTTTTATCCGTACTCTATAGGGGGAGTTAGATAGTAAAGGGCCGGATGATTGAATGTACTCCATTGAATTGTCCGGTCTTTTTTTTGCCCATAGTAATCTAAATATTATCGCTGAACTCCAGAACTAATTAATTGATTTTAATTATATTAGTAATGCAATACTTATGAGGACTTTATCATTTCTGATCCTTCTGTTAGTCATTACCGGCTGCGACTTTAAAAACAAGTCTACTGATACATCTTTACATACTTTAACCCCTATTGAGGGCAGTAAAAACCTACACCTAACCACTAAAGAATTTACAGGTGTAATCTTTGCCCCAGATACTTCGGCTAGTGCCGATGAGGGCAGTGTTCAATTTATGCCAACTGCTGAGGATATTGAAAACGCAGAGCGCATTTTTAAAATGTGTTTAAAAACAAATAAAGTCGATAAAGATGGTATCATTGTAGATTCTACCAGAATCCAGGCCCCTTCTGAATATTTCAGACAATATCTTGGATACAAAAATAAAAAGGGCGAAAAGGTTATTCTTTTAAACTGCTTTATCAAAAGTGCTGTCAGTAAAGATGAAACCTGGAAGAAAGAAATCATCGCATTTAAGGATGGTGGAGACAATTATTTCAGTGTACATATTAACCTTGCCACAGATGATTGCTTCAGCTTCTTTGTTAACGGAGGTGCCTAATTATACTTTCGTCACATTTGCGAGGTCCTGACCCACTTTTGATCAATATATTCAATTAAAAAGAAGCTTAGCACAATAAAACCTAGTATGTACCTGCCAAGTTTAATCACGGAAAGTATGCTTACAGTGAGCTGTGGATTAAAGAAGGACAATAAAGTAAGCGAAAATGCCACGATACCCAAAATAGCCATAAAAACAAGCACATAAGTTTTAATACCAAATGGCTTAACCTTTTGGGTAAAAACTTTCCTGGTAATCATTGCTGCAAATCCATAAGGCAAACTGCTCACAGGTTCACTTTTTAGTGCAGTGGCCAATAATTCCTCCAGCTTCTGATCCCTTTTGTCATCCCTGTTCTCATTCGCTTCCATATCATTCATTTATTAAATAAATTTCCAATTTTTCTTTCAATAATTTCTTTGCTCTGAACAAATAATTTTTGATAGTTCCTTCAGGCATTCCTGTAATCTCCTGTATTTCGAGATAACTAAACTCTTCCAGATGAAACAAGGTAAGTACTGAGCGGTATTGCAACGGTAATTGTTGCAACAAATGCTGCACATAAGCGGCAACATCCTTTTTAATCATAAGCCGCTCTGGTGTATCCTCGCTAAAGTGATAGTTATCTATTTCAACATCACCTGCTTCACTCTTGTTTTGCAGTTCCTGTTTGTATTTCCTTAGGTGGTTAATAGAAGTCAGGTAGGCAATTCTGGCAATCCAGGTGCTCAGTTTAGATTGAAAACCAAATTTGTTCAATCCCTGATATACCTTTATAAAAACCTCCTGGCAAATATCAGTCGCATCCTCATCGTTTTTAATTAATCTGCTTGTTACATGAAATACAAGTTTCTCATACTGCTTAACCAGAGCTTCAAATGCTCTTGCATCGCCTCGCAATATTTTGGCAACTAGTTCTTTTTCATTTAACATCGTATAGTAGACACCCGGATGCTGTGTAATGTTGCAGTTTTCACAAAAAAAAAATAATTTTAAAAAGATGTATTTTTCTGCAACCTTTTTATTGGCAGGCGTGTCTACTTGGGCAACAAATCACATTTAAAAACAGACATCATGGACCATATAGAAAGCATAACAATCTCAATATCACTATTCATTATTACAGCAATCATTGTAATTGCCATTCTCAACTTCATTTTAAAGAACCGTCTAATCAATTCAGGACTAACAAATCCCGAAATACTAAACTCACTTGGCCAATCATTTAATCACAAAATCGCAGTACTTAAATGGGGTCTTATTCTTTTCTTTGGCGGAATAGGCTTAGTTGTTATCAATTACATTCCCGATGCCCAGGTAGATTCGCCCCTCCCTTATGGAATTGAAATGATCTTTATTGCCGCCGGTTTCCTTTCTTATTACTTCCTGGTAAGGAAATCTGAAAAAGACAAAAGCTAAAACAACCTAATCCTACTTCTTTAAATTACTGATCAAAAAAAAGTCTTCAAGGCTAATGGGAAAGCTATGCGCTGTCCAGATCCTAAAGCACTCCAAAAACCAAGACTCATGAAAAACCTTCAACTACGTTTATTACTTATCATAGGCTTTTTCGCCATCATAACAAGCTATAATCAATCCGCTGCACAAACCTTAACACCCAATTTCTCTGTAAGCGGAAAACTTATGGATTCCGTTAGCAAAAAACCAGCTGGCTGGGCTACAATCAACATCATTAGTACAACAAATGCAATTGTTAAAACAGGGATAAGTGACAGCACTGGTATATTTACACTAAGTCAAATCCCGTCTGGAACATACAAACTTGAAATAGTAAGTGTTGGTTATAGACCTAAAACACTTGCAATATCACTTCAGGATACTACCAAACGGCTAGTTAATCAGGGTTTGTTCCTACTATCACCAGACGTCAAACAATTAAAAGGGGTAAATATTACCGGTAGCAAACCAATAGTCACTCAAGAGATAGACAGGCTTGTATACGACCTACAGGCCGATCCAGATAGCAAAGGGAACAGTGTACTGGAAATGATGCGTAAAATTCCTTTTGTATCGCTAGATGCAGAGCAGAACATCAGACTTAAAAATAGCACTAGCTTCAAAATCTTTATCAATGGCAGGCCCTCCGGTATGATCGAAAATAACCCTAAGGAAGTGTTGCGTAGCATGCCTGCATCAACTATTGAGAAGATCGAGGTAATCACCAATCCACCAGCAAAATATGATGCAGAAGGATTTGCTGGGATCATCAATATTGTAACTAACAAAAAACCTGCCGACGGATATAACGGTTCACTAAACTTCAATGAAAGTTTTCCAGCTGGTGGCCCGGGCGTTGGTGGGTCTTTCAATTTTAAATCGGGTAAACTTATCGCTTCGGTATTCACAGGTGGCTCTCTTTCGAAAACTCCGGCCACAATAAATAATTTGGTTAGAAATGATTCCGGTGATGATCCGCAAACCTTAATTCAGGATGGCAATAGTAAATCCAGGGGCAGAACCGGATATCTGGGTACCGATGTGAGCTATGAAATCACCCCTTTACAGCTCCTATCTGCTCAGATCAATCTTAATGGCAACAAAAATTCCCAACTGAATAATCAGGTCTCATCGCTCACTCAAAATGAGAACTTACTACAAGGCTATTACGTTCAAAATACTTATGATGGCCACAGCGACTATATAGACGCCTCAGTAAACTATCAGATCTCTTCGAAATCAAAGAAGGGAAAGGCACTAACCCTATCCTATCGCTACACAAACTTTAATAGTAATAACCAAAACAACCTCATTCTTAGTCAAATTACCAACTACCCCTATTCCGGATTTCTGCAAAATAATCACGCCGGTTCAAATGAGCATACTGCACAGGCCGACTACTCAGATAAGTTTAAAAACTGGGGACTAGAATCGGGCATTAAGGCTATCCTTAGAAACAACAGCAGTAATTTTGATTATTCTGCAGCTCAGTTTCAGGCTAATGATTTTGAGATCTCTCAGGATGTGTTTTCTGCTTATACTTCAATAGCATACAATTATGGAAAGAACATTGGGATAAAGGCTGGATTGCGTGTGGAGCAAACCATTGTAGATGGTGATATTTCTCAGGATTATTTAAACCTGATTCCCTCTTTATCCATCGCTTATCAGCTAAAGAGCGGCGATAACCTTAGTTTTGGGTTTTCACAGCGGTTAAGACGCCCAGGCATAAACAGACTTAACCCTTTTGTAGACAGAAGTAACCCAAATACAGAATCAACCGGCAACCCTAACCTTATGCCCTCGTCTGTGAACAATATACTTGCCGGATATAACCACAATGGTAAAGTTTCTATTAATCTTGGATTAGCTTATTCATTATTTAACAATCTGGATTTCAGAATTTTCACTTATGATCCCACGTCTGGAATTACGAGAAATACATTTGCTAACATTGGAAAAGGCTCTGTTCTGGCAGCTGATCTCAATCTTGGATATACTGTAACCAAGAATTTGAACTTCAATTTTAATGGTAGCTTTAATTATTTGGATATTAAAACTGAAGGAAATGTGATACCACATTCTAAAGATTTGTTTTACAATTTTACCTTAACAAGCGGATATCGTCCAACACCAAAGTGGAGATTGGGTGCAAGCCTCAATGTAATTGGAAAAAACCCTGCTTCTAAAACGTTTCAATCTATAACTCAAGGGCAAGTAAACACCAGTTTCAGCAGCAGCCATGAACTCATCAAAGGAAAGCTGAGTTTAACAGCAGCATTCAATAATCCCTTTCATAAATTCAGGACGCTTAAAACCACTACCACCGGATTCGATTTTACCGAGTTAAGCAACAACCAATCTTATCTTCGCTCATACAGGATCAGTTTAAACTATAATTTTGGCAGGCTAAAAGATGAGGTCAGAAAAACCAGAAGAGGAATTAAAAATGACGATGTTTCTAACTAAAAAATCATCCTTTCTGTGCACCTTTGCGATTGCAAAAACGCGCGATGAGCTTATCAAATACAACAACTTCCCCTAATCATACCGTTCCCTTTGGCTGGATAGTCGGAATAACAAGTTTGGCTTTTGTAGTTGCACAGCTAGATGTTTCTATTGTAAATATTGCATTGCCTCCTATTGCCAAAACCTATCAGGCCAGTATCACCACCTTACAATGGGTAATAGACGCGTACACCCTTGCCTTTGCAGTGCTTATGTTGTCTGCAGGGAACTTAAGTGATCTTTTAGGCGCAAAACGCATATTTCAGCTTGGCATCTGTATTTTTGGCGTTGCCTCTATAGGTTGTGGGTTTGCCGGAAGCGCTGCTGTTCTGATCACATTCAGAGTACTTCAAGGAGTTGGTGCAGCCACCATGATACCCAGTTCTCTTGCCATACTTAACCAGGCGTTTGCACATGATCCAGCTAAGCGTGTACGTGCGGTAGGTTTGTGGACCGCAGCAGGAAGTGCCGCCATAGCTGCCGGCCCTATTGTTGGGGGCTTACTTATTCAGATCAGCAACTGGCGCTACATCTTTTTTGCGAATGTACCCCTTTGCCTGGCGGGTTTCCTATTTAGTTTTCGTCTAGCACAAAATAAGGTCTCAGTTAACAAAGGATTTGATATTGCCGGACAAATTACATGGATGCTCTCCATCACTGCCCTTATTGCCGTGATTATAGAATGGCCCAACTTTGGATTTAAAGATCCGGTAATATTTGGGGGGCTGCTTTTTAGTGCGGCAATGTTAATCGCATTTTTAATTATCGAAAAAAAGGTTCAGCACCCGATGCTACCGCTTCATCTTTTCGACTCTCCCACTTTTAATGTACTTCTTTTACTGGGGGCTGTTTTAAATGGTGCTTATTATGGAACCGTTTTTACGTTAAGCCTGTATCTGCAAAATGTGCTCCATTATTCATCGCTCAACGCTGGTCTTGCTTTTCTTCCATTAACGGTAGGGTTCGTTATCTCCAATCTTATTAGCGGTCGTGTAATCAATAAGTTTGGTATACGGAAGCCAATTATAATAGGTCTTGTTATGTTTGCTGTTGGGTTTGCAGGGCTATTTATAGCTAAAGATAATACACCATACTGGCAGCTATTCCTACCATTTCTAATTATACCTATGGGTATGGGACTTGCCGTTCCGGCCATGACTAACGGTATTTTGTCCAGCGTAGATAAATCATTGTCAGGGACTGCGTCTGCAGCGTTAAATACCGTAAGGCAAGCTGCCGGAGCTATTGGGGTTGCAATTTTTGGGGCTATTGGTGTAGGCGGCAGTGCTGCAATACTACATTCCATTTCTGTGAGTGCCACAATTACAATAGTGTGTACACTGGCAATAATTGGCTTAAACTTAAAATATTTGAAGAATAGCAAGTATTAAAACTACCTTATGTTGCCAAAACCAAGCAGTACAGTTAGTGCAGCAATAAGGTTTCCATCTTTGGTAAGTGTTCCATCAAAATTTCTACCGAATGAGAAGATCAATTTTTGGTTGCGCGCAATGGCATAATCAGCATTCAACACCAATTTCCATGAGGGGTCAATAGTGCTGGAAGATAAGATACTCCTATAGATTGCTTCTGCACTACAACTAAATTTTGATTTAGTATATATGTACCTGAATCCTGCGTCAAATGTCGAGATATTCCCAAAAGCATTAGTTGCATTATCCTGTGCATAAATTTGATCTGGATTATATAACAGACGGGCTAAGCCTAAAAAGGAGCCACTCTTTTCAGAAGAATAGCCCACTGTAGTCCATATTCCACCGTTAAATATTTTCGAGCTGTTAAAACGCTTATTTCTAAACTCTCCGCTTATTCCACCTGCCAAATCCCAGGAAAAACCTACCCTGGCTCCATCAAATTTATCTACTTCTCTGGCTAAAGAATCTACCAGTATCTTTTTGAAATCATCAATTTCCATGGTTTCGTTTTTCCAGATCCGAAATAATTCCTGGGTTTCTATTTTATTTCGATACAATGTACTGGTTGTGTCCTCCTCAGCCTTTATTAAAGCATTTGCAAAATCAACCTCGGATGGATTTTCATCTCTGATTCTATTTACAATTGCTACGCGCTGCCCCTCTATTGCTTTATATTTAGGATCATTTTTTTTCTTCGTTTCAATGTAATTAGAAACAGTTCTGTTTATTCTAATTTGTTTTTGGGTTATGCTATATAAAATCTTCTGGTTTTCCTTCGAATAATGAGGTCTGAACAAAGCGAATTTTATACCCAGTCCACCATAGGTATTACTCGCTTTAAATTCGTTAAATGAGGAATCCGGATTCTTAATTGCAATGGAAATCACTAATGATTGCTTAAAGTAGTCCTCAAACTTTGTAGAATTAAGCCCTGCATTCCCGGTGGTTGTGAAATCTGTCTTCGTTCTAAAAAGCCAAAATGGTGCAATATCAATTGCATAATTGGAGGGTAGTTTTGTGTACGAAGCACTTGATGATTGTACCGACAACATAAAAGAGGAAAGATCAGTAGGCTTTTCAATATCTGAAGTTGAAAAACTAAGCAATTGAGAAGCTGGAGAGCTCGGTGATTTTAGCAGATCAAGTTTTACCCCCGAACTATCCTGTGCAAAAGCTTTAACGGTTATCAAAAGGGCCAGCACTACTAATCCACGTATAAGAACTTTCATCGCCTTAAAATTTAAAGAAGTTTATTTCACAAAAATATATTGCAGATTTGTTTTCGCTCACTTCCTTTCCTAACGCGTACTCCCTAAATACAGCCCCTCCTTTCAGTCGAATAATCAACTCAGTATGATTGTGATCTTTAGCGGTATCAGAAATTGTTGTGGTTATGGTTAGCTTCTTCCCTCCCAAATCTCTATTTGCTCCTATTTCAAAATCAAATAAGTCTCCACTGGCTTCTACATTAAGGCTGCCATCATCAAGCCTTACCAGACTGTTTCCTGTTTGGCCAGAGGCCCCAATTAAAAGGGTCAGTGTTACAATTTTTGTTGTTTTATTTACTACATACGTAGTAGATAAATTTGTGTTATCGCTCATACCCGTTATTTAAAGTAGAATACACTTATGTTGGAACCTGATTATCTGGATATACATACACAAATCCAAGCGTTTTTAAGGTATCTCTGTTATTAAGTTTCTGGTTCCTCACATTAAAACCCGAGTTGTTTCCATTAGTCATGTCATTTGCAGAAGTATTCCCTTCAACTGTCCTCATTTGCCCCCCTCCAAGCAGCTCATAGCACTCCATAGCATGTCCTCTTGTTGGATTGTTTATATATTGGGCTAAGGCTAAAGTGCCAATAGTTGGTACTGATGTGGTTAAGCCGGCCACCTTTTCAGATCCCTTCCAGCAATCCACACAATTAGCGGTAGCAGGAACCGGTGATTCTTTTTGATAGAAATCTTCAATTATCGCCACCTTCATCTGTGCAAAATCCAAACACCATGCGTCTCCATTTCCACCAGGCGTAAAACCACCTGTAGTACCTTGTACTTCGCCAACGTCAGTTCCGTAGTTGTTTCTCCCGTTTTCCTTAACACCCAATTCTGCCAATGCTTCTTGTACCGCAATGCAAACCGAGCTTAACTTTTTATTCGTCCAGAAGTCTGGAACATTCCCGTTTGCAAACAAATAGGCCTCTAATCGTTGCCGCATATTAGGATGAAGATGTCTGTCTTTCTTATTCTTAATATCACTGGTAATCAATGGACTACCCGTTATTACCGAAATATTTGAAACAACTAATTTTAACAAGCCTAGAGTTTTAGGGCCAATAACACCTGAGCCCTGTAATTTATTTTTTAACTGTAAAGATATCACAGCCTGTTGGGTGTTCATTCCGTAAATTCCATCCGCACCTTTCGGATCGAACCCAAGTTCTATTAATCTTTCCTGCAATATCCTTACGTCTTTTGAAAAACTGCCATAGGCAGGAATTTTAGAAATTGTTAAAGTTTTCATAGAAATCTAATTAGTGAAAGCTATCACTAATATAGACATGAGTAGAAACTTGATAAATAGTCATTTCTAATCATTTTTAGTGTCAACGTATGCTATACTACACCCGTATCGTATGCAGGTGATGCGTTTTTGGAGGGTATTTTAAAATAACTACAATATGTTTGTTGAAACGACTTTTAATAGCACTATTCGCTACTCCTATGAGTTTATTTAACTTGTCTGTAAGTTCTCTGAAATATTCTTTATCATCCGGGGTTTCAGAATCATCTACAATAGGCTCAAAGTAAATCACCTCTCTTTTCCGGTATATTTTCATAAAATCCTCAGCGGGATTGTGATCTATCAGAAACCTCACAATACGATCAACCAGTCTATCATAATGATAATTTATGATACGGTTTTTAGTCATTAAGGAAGGTACACTAAAATTAGCATGTGTATTTACCTTAATCTTATTTTCAGGAACAACTACGTTATTAAAATCCAAGGTATACAAACCTTGTTTATCGTCTATTTCCTTTATAAAAGTATAGACTTCGTCATGTTCAGGTGTAATATAAATGACGCTGGTTGATAGTTCGAAACTCATAACACTTGACCCTTAGTTCAGTATAAAAATACTCTAAAAATTTAAATAATTTACTACCCCTGTTGCTTTTTCATATTGAGGCTCGTTCTATGGGTAATAACGTTAATGGCCATTAACATTACACTATTTTATTTCACAAAAACTTAAAAATGAAAACAACAAAAAACTACCTATCGCCAGTTGCCAAAACTTTAGTGTTTGCCTTAACGTTAACAAGTATCTTTAGTTCATGTAAAAAGGATAAAGATCCTAATCCACAAACACCTAAGCCAGCAAATTTATCAATAATCCATGCCGCACCGGGAACACCAGAACTTTCTTTCTTTGTAGATAAAGTAAAAAAGAACACAAAAGCATTAACGTACAACACGCTAATCGAATACCAATCAATCAGTTCAGGCAAACGGGAATTAAGCGTTACTAAAAAAGATGTAACCGATATTCTTGTAAAAGCCGATGTAACCTTGGCTGCCGATAAATCTTACTCGGTATTTGTTGCAGATAAAACGGGCAATGCACTTGTATTTGTTGCTGATGATCTTACTGCTCCAGCTACTGATAAAGCAAAAATCCGTTTCATTAACTTAAGTCCTGATGCAGGATCCCTTGATTTAGCTGTTACCGGAAAAACAGAAGTACTTCTGGCTAAAAAAGCATTCAAAGAATCAACCGATTTCACTAATACCACAGAAGTTGGTGCCGAGATCAACTTTGAGATCAGAGAAAATGGCAAAGCAACCGTACTTGCTACACTTCCAAAAGTTAAAATTGAAAAAGGAAAAGTATATACTGTTTATGCAAAAGGCCTTAAAGCCGCAACGGATGACACCAAACTTGGTTTAACGGTTCTTACCAACAAATAACCTCCTATTATTTCTGGGGCTGCACTTTCTTATTTATAAAAGGATTTGTGTAGCCCCATTTATGAATAGCAGTTGGCGTAGAATATATAAATCCTGGAAGAGTGCTAAGAAAACTCCCGAAGCTTAAGGAAATTATTGCAGGCGTTGCTGATCAAAAAAACACGTCAAAGGAAGTCATGTATAAAACCTACTACGGGTATTTAATGGCAGTGACCATGCGCTACATCAACAACCGAAGCGATTCGGAAGAACTTGTAAATGATACATTTATCAAGATATTTAATCATATCACACAATTCCAATTATTAGAATCTGCAATAGACCCCGAGAAAACATTTCGAGGTTGGATGGCAAAGATAGCCTCACGCAACTGCATAGATTATCTCCGAAAAAGGAGAACCATCAACGAGGAATTTGACGATATAGGCGAAGAAAAGCACCCACAGATCTATAGTCGCGCATTAGATCAGCTTTATGTTGAGGACATCTTAAAATTACTGAATACACTTCCTGAGTCGCAAAGAATAATCTTTAATATGTTCGAAATCGAGGGGTTCTCTCATGATGAGATTTCAAAATCTTTAGGTATACCCGAAAATATCTGTAGAGTATACTTAGGAAGGGCTAAGCAGAAATTAAGAAAACTTTATAATGAATCTTTAATTATCGAAGATGGAACATACGGATAGAGGGCTTGAAGTGATTAAATCACTTTTACAAAACAACGAAGAAGCCTACAAAGAAGGCTCATGGGAATCATTTTCAAAACAACAGCCGGTAAAAACTAAAACAACCGGGTGGTATTGGTTTTCAGGAATTGCTGCATCACTCTTGCTAATTTGCCTTGCTTCTTTATTCAGCTACAATCCCGATCCTAAATCGTTACCATTAGCAAAGTTCAAAACTAAACCGGTGCAAAAAGAAATTATACAAGAAGCCCAGGTTAAAAAGCACAATACTACTAATCATCACCCCGTTCAAATTAACAAAAAGCAAGCTGAAATTAGGCTTGTAAACAGCACGCCTCCGGAACAAGATAAACCTGCACCTGAAAATACCATGGTAGTGCAGGTAAAACCAAAAGAAGAACGGGTAGATGTAAATCCTGCACCTCGTAGAAAAAAAATAAGTCCTTATACAGCATACCAGGAAACCGAAAGTGCTAAAAAAACCAAAAAAGAACCCAATTGGATGGTTGGATTGGGTATGGCTACCGACTTTAGCAATTCAAAGAAATTGGGATTAGCTCTTGAAGCCGTAGTCGGTTATACCTTAAATCCAAAAATTACCATAATGTTGGGCGCAGGCTACAGGGAAACCTCTGCTTTTAAAGATAATGACGGGCAAACCTTAAACGCCACAGATGAAAAACAATTAGAATCGGCCACAGTTCGGCTATCAGGGATTGAAATTCCATTAGGATTAAGATATAACGTCAACCAACGTCTATATGCGAAAGTTGGCGTTTCGGCTTTTGCAACTATAAAGCAAAGGGGTGAGCTACATTATCTCAGTACAGTTTCTCACACACAAAGCGTTGTAGATCCAAACGGAGAAGTATATGATAAAATTTTTACCAGTGAAGAAA
This sequence comes from Pedobacter sp. GQ55, assembly GCF_059758925.1. Classification (NCBI taxonomy): domain Bacteria; kingdom Pseudomonadati; phylum Bacteroidota; class Sphingobacteriia; order Sphingobacteriales; family Sphingobacteriaceae; genus Pedobacter; species Pedobacter sp. GQ55. The sequence goes on from NZ_JCAXEI010000003.1 coordinate 761,050, forward strand.
GATCCGTAGTAGACATTGAAGACCAACCTGGGGGCAAAGAAAAATACAAAAGCTTTATCAATATCTCTTTCGGGTACAAGTATCCGTTCCTAAAAAACAGAACCATTACACTTGAACCTTTCTTTAAATTACCTATGCAAAGCTCTAAAATAGAAAATGTAAAGTTTTCGTCTGCCGGATTAAGGTTAGGTATCGATTTTTAGAGCCTTAGAACATAATATTCTTCAAAACAATGGTTAAATTGCATATAAGATTTTGTTTATCATGGAGACTATAGAAATCAACCACGACATTCCAGTAATTTATGTAACTGCTGCTTCTTTTCCAGATGGAGTAATGGCCGCTCATCAAAAATTGCATTCACTTTTATCATTTAATGAAAACCGACAATACTTCGGGCTTTCACGTCCCGAGAACGGTGGCGGTATTATTTATAAATCCTCAGCCGAAGAACTGCAACCTGGTGAAGCCAAAGAGCTCGGCTTGGAAACAATATCCATAAAGGCCGGTAGATACAGAGCTATCACTATTACTGATTTCATGAAAGATATACCAGCCATAGGCAAAGCGTTTGAGCAATTAACAGCCCTACCGGAAATTGATATGGAAGGATACTGTGTTGAGCTCTACCCGAATCAAACAGATGTGAAGTGTATGGTAAGGATGCAAGATTAGAGCGTAGTTATATATTCAAATTTTAACATCAGATGGAAATAATACAGATAGACAGTTCACAAAGCGCTCTAGTTTTTGAATTATTCGATCAATATCGAGTATTTTATAAGCAAGAATCTGATATTGAACGTGCAAAAACATTCATTCAAGCCAGATTAGACAATAAGGAGTCTGTAATTTTTGTAGCATTGAGCAATGACAAAACCCCTGTCGGATTTACCCAACTTTACCCCAAGTATTCTTCTGCTCGTACCGTAAAAAACTGGATACTAAATGACCTTTTCGTACTTAAAGAATTCCGAAAACAAGGGATTGGTGAAAGTCTTATTAAAGCGACAATGAATTTCGGAAACGAAAATAATGCTCAATTTGTTGAGCTTTCGACAGCGGTTGACAATTATGTAGCACAAAAACTTTACGAACAAGTAGGCTTCAAGAAACAGGGTCCTGATAACGCGTTTTACACATATAAGATTGATCTCTAAAACCTTCTATAAATCTTATTTGAAACCTATGCTTGGTGTTCAAAAAAAGTAATAGACGGATATTGATAGAGAGAGAAACATTAACAGAGTTCCCAATTTCGAAATACTTTAAAAAGAAATATAAACAATGAAACTACAAAGAATACTTGGACTATTAATTTTGGTAATGGGGATTGTCATGGCTCTTTTTGGAGTTTCAATGTTCGCTTACCGGGGGAACCACCTCAGTCCTTTGGTATCCAAAATAGGAGAACTTTTTTATGTTGTGGTTTCCGGTAGTAATTGCAGGAGCAGTACTCCTGTTTCATAAATTCAAATAAAGGTTTCCATAAACGCTGAACCATACTTTTTTCATTCTAGGTAACCTACAAATTTTTGGATAAAATATTGATCGGGTACAGTTCAGCGCAAGTAAGAATTACCTTTTACCATTTTTTGGTCCAAGCGTAAGGAACATTCGTTTACCTTCAAGCTTAGGAAGTAATTCAACCTTACCCACATCTTCCAGCGCCTGGGCAAATTTAAGAAGAAGTATCTCACCCCTGTCCTTATACACTATAGCTCTGCCTTTAAAATGAACATATGCGCGAACTTTCTCTCCGCTTTCCAGAAATGAAACAGCGTGTTTAAGCTTAAACTGAAAATCGTGGTCGTCGGTATTTGGGCCGAAGCGTATTTCTTTAATAATAGTTTGCTTCGCATTGGATTTGATTTCCTTTTCCTTTTTTTTCTTTTCGAAAAGGAACTTATTGTAATCAATAACCCTACATACGGGAGGTACTGCGTTCGGGGATATCTCCACCAGGTCCAGTCCTTGTTCTTCAGCTATAGCCAGGGCTTGTGCCAGTGGGTATATACCTGATTCGAAATCTTCACCTGTTAATCTGACCTCAGCTGAGGTGATAAAATTGTTAATCTTGTGTTCTGCTTCTTTCTTTTTGAAGGGCAAGCGCATCCCTCTTTTGAATCCTGCTTTTTTTAATGCCAAATTTGAAATAATTTAAGTTAAAAATATAATTATCTGATAAGCATATATTGCTCATACCTTCAAAATACCAATTTTAAAGGGTTTTTGTTTAAAATAAATCATATGATGACTTTGAACTTAGATTAGAACACCAGCAGTACATTATCTATTTTAGCCCTCTGATCCTTAATACTCTTTTTCATTACCTCTAGCGCATGATCCGAAATCTGCCAACCTAATGGCAACACAGGCCAGTTGCCCGCAATCATCTCCCTTGTGGGCTGAATTTTATTATAACTCCATCCTTTCATTTTTTGTCGCGCTACCATCACCTTATTAATTGTATCAGCCTTAAGTGCATTACTGCTGATGGTCTCCAAAATCCCCAATGCCGGAGCTACTACCTCATACAAATTCTTATCTTGAGTTGGATACTCAACAGATAGAATGCTATTAGAAATCGAAAGTACATTTATCGTAACATTAAGTCCAGCAAATTCTTCTTCTGCAAGTATTCGTTCAAATACAGCAATCACCTGCCGTGAGGTCTCTGCGCCAGAATTTTCCAGCGTTCCGCCATCAGTAAAATGATGCTTCTCATCAAACTTACCTGTCGGACATACATACGGAAAACGCGCACTCAGGAAAGCAGCCGCAGAAAGTGGCAGATCAAGTTTTTTTGCCCTCATCAAATCCTGTATAAAAACACAACTAGGAAAATCATCCTTCTCTAACAACACAGGAGCAACAATCCCTTTCTTACCTGTATTAATATCATAAGTATTGGAAAAAAGCAAGGGCAAGTCCATATTATTATTCTTCCAGGCCTCTCTTAAGGAAATATCATAATCCATTCCAAACTTATCCTTCAGTATGCTCTCAAAACCTCGTTCCTGTAAGCGGGAACGGTCATCATACCAATTCCCTCCAATCATAGTCATAAACAAGTCCCTCCCAAAAACCCCTACTACATTCGCTGTCAGGTAATCGTACTCATATACCTTGGTGTTATTAGGATAAAACCTTCCAGAAGAAATACTATCCCTGGCCTTAAGCCTGTCTGCCGTTAAAAGAGAAAAACCTATAGTCCCGCCAGATGCCCCAGAAAAGGAAAATACATGATGCTGGAAATCATCACTTATCCGCTTACTGCCACGCGAGGCAAGAACCAGCGAATCCAGTCCACCCACAACCATGGTGGCCCAAACAGAAGCCCTGATCCCACCACCGTAAGAATTCAAAAAAAACACGGGGTAAGGTTTATTGTGCTCAGCCTGATACGTCGCAATCTCTCCTCGTCGATGCTCCAACCAACTGCGGATATGAGTAGATAATGCCACTGGCGCTTCGCCTTTGGCCACAACTGTGTTTACCTTATGAAAATCACTTATCTTCACATACGAGACCAAAAATCCTATTAACAGAAGCAGCGTTATCCATTGCACTTTAGTCCGTTTACCTAAAACAAGCAGATAAGAGAATATCAGCGCATAACAGATCAATGCAGCAATAACAATGGCAAGCGTAAAGAACCTAAACTTGGCAGTAAGCGTAAAGAGTATCGGGGGGATATTAAACAGAATAAACACCACAGCCAGCAGCAACCCAACAACGAGTACAACAGGTGCAACCTCTATATTTTGCACAAACGAAATTTTAGTACGATAGGTGGTAGTAATCAGAAAAGCAAAAGATAATAAAAACAGATCCAGAGAAAGATAAGAAAGCCGACCATACTGCTCCACTTTCATATCCCTGATAAAATAGAAAGCGATCATCAGGCAAAAAAAGAATACCATAACAGTCATATAGCGCAAAGCGGAAAACACCCCACGTGGAGCAAAAAAAGAGTCCAGTGTATTGTGTTTTAACATTTTCTGATAACCAACCAAGGCAACCAGCAATATGACCATCACCGGCACATCATCCAAAAGGTAAGGCATATGGTACTGCTGCATGGTCTTTAGAATACCCACTGCCGGGATCAAAAAAGTAAGCGCCCCCAACAGCCGCGCATAATTTACCGAGTTCTTTCCAGCTATCACAAAACCCTTTGGTACCGTCAACATCAGGTCAGTAAACCCACCGGCATATAGCTTAGGCAGATACCAGTTCAGTACCGCTAAAACTGAGATAACAAAAAGGAAGATTATGGTTCCCCAAAAAGAAGTATTAATCGTAATCAACAGATCCTGACCCTGATCAGAAAAGATCAAAAATCCAAATAGCACAAAAAGTACAATCAGTACTATACGAAACATCCATCCCAAACGTAATCCAAATAAAAAGTTATCCGATAAACCCGAAAGCCAGCCGGTAAGCCGTTTAAAAACACTAATGGACCAACCAAAACAAAACAGCGTTAAAACCAGGAGAATAAACTTAAACAAGGCAGGAAAAAAAACATAGGCTGCCACTCCGGATTTCACAAAATCACTCAGCTTATCTGGCGAGGGATCTTCTGGATTTAACCTTTTAAACAGATCAATAGATTCCAGGATGTAGTAATTCTCGATAAGATCCAGTATACCGATCACTATTACCGTTCCCGAAAACAGCCAAAACTGGCTGCTTGTAATTCTGTCTTTTGAAGGATAAAGGTTCCGGTAATAATGCAAAAACAACAAAATCAGTCCAAACACATAAAAAAGTATAAACCAATAGTCTGCATGCGTCTGACGTTCTACCGCATCCACGCCCCTAATCCTTTCCCCAGGCTCACTATACTTAATCTTTTTACCTGGCGACACAGTGCTATCCATTGTCACCGAGTCAGCAGGGTTTGTCCAGTCCCGCTCAAAAACATAATTTTCGGGGCGGTTCCATTCCGAAAAAATCCGGTATTGAATACTATTGGATTTGGTAAGTTCCAGTGAAAGAATCCCCGAGGGCGCACTGTCTGAGAAAAGAAGATGATGATTTCTGCTGGTCATACTTCCCGTAATCAACAAACCGGCAATTGCTACAAGGGATAGCAGTTTGAATAGTTTCATACTGAGAGATTAAGATGATTTATAATAAATCTACTTCATAATAGATTGGTAACCAACCTACTCATCGTCAAACAACTATTGTAAATATCCAAATATGCATTGGTAACCACAACTAAAATATTTTATATTTGGTTAACCAAATAAACCATAAAGTGAATAAGAGAATTATTATCGCATTGATGCTATGTCTTGTGGTATCAATAGGCAGCTTTGCTCAATCAAAAAAGAAATCTGTAAGCACAGGCACCTCAAAAGCCAAACAGTCAGTTCAAAAAGCTGCAAACACAGCTCATATTGGTACCTGGAGACTCATTCGCAAAAAATCACTTTTGAAGATGGCAGGATTACTACCGGCGATAGTAGTAATGTATTCACACGAAAAATATTAACTCCTACAACGTTTGTAGTTATCATTGAACAAAAGATCCCAAGTGAGGGCGATAAGAGAAAATGGCTACCTCAGTTGCAGGTGGGCACTATACGCTTGTGGACGGTAAATATGAAGAGTTGACAGAGTATGCCGCATTTGATGGCTTTGAAACCATGAAAGTAAACTATATTGTAACGGTTGATGGCGACAAATTACATACAGTGGGTACTGTAGGCGGACCAACAATTTACGACGAAACATACATCAGGGAAGATTAAAGTTGCTTTTTACATTTAATTAAAAAGAACGGCTGGCTCTCACTGATTTCTGTAATTTCAAGTAAACCTGCCTGGTCAAACTCTGCATGGATCGATTCCCTGTCATAAAAATACATGTTTACTCCATCAAATATTTCATAACGATCCTTGCTAATAAACTTGCCTTGTCCGTAGGTATGCGCTTCTTTTGAAATACTCGTAAATACCATATAGCCATTCTCTGACAATTGATTATAGCAGTTGCGAATTAGCTTTTCCCTTTCAGCACTGTCTAATAAATGAATTAAAGCATAACAGAATATCCCGTCATATTGGTATTTGTCAAATGGCATATCAGTTACAGAACCATGATGGATAACCATATCTGTTCCGTAATGCTTCCTCGCCATTTCAATTGCAGTTTTTGAAATCTCAATTCCAGTTACCGTTATTCCGTTTTCTTTGAAAATTTGCGCATTCCTTCCGTAACCAATTCCAGGTATCAATATATTTTTCACTGATTTCTGAACAAAAAAATCTTTTGTCAATACAGCAGATTTTGCCGGTTCAAAGCCCCACATCTCCTGCTTTTCGCCAAAGGCTGATTCCCAGAACTCTGGTTTTTCGGGTTCATTAACCATAATCTTATATACTATTGAGTATGCAATTTACCAAGAATACTCAACAGCTCACAACACAAGGCTCGGTACACTAGTAATTAAACAATCAAATGACCAAGACCCTAGTTCAGCCTGATTTAAATAGAATCAATTTTCGTTTCAACTCTTTTCCAGACTTCTGTGAATCCAAGGCTTTCTGCCCCATCTTTGCCCTCTACCAGCCCATTCAGAACGAGTAGCTTTTTATCATCACTAAACTTATACCTCAGTTTATACGTTTTACCGGCCAAGGCATATGTTGAGCCTTGTATTTCGCTCTTAATAGTTTCAGTATAGGTCTGAAGGTCATTAACTGTATAATTACCCTGATGAGTAATTATAGATCCATTTTGAGTAATCCGCAGGTTAAAAAACTTACCATCTACATCAAAGAATTTCAGCAAACCTGGAACTGCAACCCTGCTTTCGGAACCGTTATTGGCCAATCGGGTTAGTTCCCATGCACCGTTAAATAAAGTGGAATTAGTCTCTTGTGCAGAAAGTTTGGTAAAAGAGACTAATAGTAAGAAAGCAATTGTGATGCTTTTGAGCGTTAATTTATTCATGTTTTTTTGTTATAACACGAATATAAGAAATCAGACTAAAATCTAGATTTTTTTTTCATAATCCTGTCATCACATTACCTCACAGTAGAAATATTTAACAATATTCGTAGGATGGGAAGAGAAGAGAGATAAATACTAAATTTGAGGAACAGGTAGAAATTTTAACAGAAGGGAGTACCAAGGGCATAGAAGAACTATTGCTTGACAGAGCGGAAAAGAAAGGACTCAAAAAAGGAAAAAAAGAAAAAAGGCATCATGTCGTTGAAAACCTAATTATTAAGCTTGGACTATCCGACGAACAATAGCAGATCTAGCGAAAGTGTCTGTTGACTTTGTTAAAAGTATACGCGCACAGATTAATAAATAATGGAATATACGCTACATTCCTCACTCAACTTTTTTCACGTTTACATAAAAGTCACTATCAATAATTAAGGATGAATTGTTGTTTGGCTCTATATGCATCTCTTTCCACCTGGTGGTTGAATAAAGCCATTTATCACTTGTAAGATTCGTTTTAATCGGTATTGCAAAATCCGACAAACAATTGCTAAAGCGATACCTCAATATGTTGTCCTGTGTGCTGTACTCAAAAGTAGGAATATCTTTCTCTCGCAAATACTGATTAAAGAATGGCTGTAGATTCTTATCTAAAGTTTTACCGATAAACTTTTCAACCTCAATTGAGTTCACCGTTTTATGATAAAACTCACGGTTAACAGCCCTTAACATCCTGCGGAACTGCTCATCATTATCTACAATAGTCCGGAGCATATGTACAATTGTCCAGCCTTTTAAATACATGTGTCCACCAGCATCCTCATAAATTCCATAACGTCTGATGAGTGGTTCCGTATTCTTAATCCGGCGAATAGTTCTAGCTTCAAAGAACTCTTTAGCTGCCTTTTTACCATATTGACTTTCAATAAAAAGCTCTTCGGCATACCCTGCAAATCCTTCCTGCAGCCATCTGTCAGTTACATCTTTTGTTGTAATGCTGTTCCCAAACCACTCATGCGCCACTTCGTGAACCACCAGCCTATCAGTCTTTAAATCCCAGGCACTTAGGTATTTTGCATTTATCCTGCCCAGCTTAAATCCATTACCATAGGCTACTGCGCTTTGATGTTCCATACCTGGATAGGGTGCTTCAACCATTTTAAAACTATCTTCGTAAAAAGGATATGGTCCAAACCAGTATTCAAAAGTTTTTAGCGTTTTGGCAACCTCATATTTCAGGTAAGAATGAACCTTTTCTTTGTTGTAATCAATTACCCAATAGTCGGTAGTTAAATTGCCTTTTTCGCCTTTATATATTCCAGGAACCTTGACATACTTTCCCACATAAAAAGCCAAGCCATAATTATTTATTGGATTTACTGTGTGCCATTTATAAGTAATGGTTCCATTGCTATTTACTATGCGGTCTTTTAATCTGCCATTACCTACAGCAACCAAAGTATCGGGGACGTTGATTGCTAATGAAGAACCATTATCGGGTTCGTCGCCTTGATGTAGTTTGCAGGGGAACCAAACACTGGCACCAATTAACTGAGATCCCAGGGTGATCCATGGCCTCCCTATTGAGTCAAGTTTCCATGATATACCACCATCCCATGGTGGATTGGTAGATTCTTTAGGCGCTCCTGAATAAAAGATATCAATGGTAGCCTGCGATTTAACCCTTAAATCAGGAACCTTAACAAACCATACATTTCCTTCCTTTTGAACAGCGATCTTTCGCTGTTTAAACAGTACGCTATCAATTGCTAGTGGTTCTTGCAAATCAATCTGCATAAACCTGTTATTATTACTTTTTATTACTTCAAAGGTGATACTATTTTTACCCTGAATTATTTTTCTTCCAAAATCAGGCTCAATGGCCAATGCGTAATATTTTATATCCCACCATTCTCTGTCTTTAGTTATACTACCCTTAAGTGTATCTTGTCGGGAAGGGATACTCACAGATTGAGCAAATAACCCGACTTGATGGCAGCTTAAAATCAGCAGAAACAGTAGAAATCTTGACGGCATATATTTTGGTGAAATTACGATTCCGGTATTCATTTCGTTCAACTTAGTTGGTAAAACTTTACAGCAATTATTTTTTTATAAATTTAGGATAATCAGCCACATAACTGCTCTACAAATCCAAATAACCTATTGTTTAACCAATATAAATCATCCTTATGTGTACAGGTATTCAAGTTAAATCAGAAAATGGTGCGCCTATCTATGGCCGTACCATGGAATTTGCAAACAATCTAGAATCAGAAGCGCTGCTGATTCCAAAGGGAACTCACTTTAAAGGAGCAGTGCCAAACCCTAAATGGAACGGTTTGAAGTGGGAATCCAGGTATAACATTACTGGTCTCAATGCCAGCGGATTAAAACGGATAATCGATGGCATCAATTCAGAAGGGTTGTGTGTGGGTGCCTTTTACTTCGTTGGCTATGCAGGCTATATGGAAGTGGGCCCACTTGATGCAGAGATATCAATATGTTCTACAGATCTACCTACTTACTTATTGTCTACCTGTAAAACGGTTCAGGAAGTAAAAAAAGCCTTATTAGAAATAAAAGTTAATAAAGGTGCCCATACCGGACCAACCAGTACTCCGGAAGCAGCACAAGAACCTGTTCCCCTGCACTATAACATACATGATGCCTATGGCAATGTGCTGGTGGTTGAATACATAGGTGGTAAACTGCAAACACACGATAACCCCATTGGCGTTTTAACCAACTCACCTGATTACGATTGGCATTATACCAATCTCAAAAACTACATAAATCTTACACCCATTAATAAAGACCCACAGATTCTGAAAAATATGACAGAAGGAGCCATCCCACTTGAGATAAAGCCTACTGGCCAGGGAACGGGTTTCCTGGGAATACCAGGCGACTACACCCCTCCTTCCCGTTTTATTCGCGCAGTAGCCTATTCGCAGCATGCTGAACGTGGTAAAGACAATGAAGATGCAGTGATCCAGGCATTTCACATCCTAAGTGCATTTGATATACCCAAGGGCACTATCATACAGAAAGTAAAAGATAGTGATCCAAGCATCGAATATACTCAATGGACGGTAGTCAGCGATCTGCAAGAACAAAAGTTTTACTTCCATACGGTAGCCGACAGAACCATTCGCATGATCGATCTTGCCAACTGGAAATTTGAGGGTCCGGAGATCGTAACGATTAAACTCGATCAGGGGCCTACAATAATTAACATGGCCAATTATAAAAAAGCAGACGTTCCTGTATCATAGCCTGTTGCCACCTGCCATAGATGAACGGAAATGTTCGTCTATGGTATGTCGTATTTCCCCCTATTATTGTCGCAAATAGACAGCAATGGTGCAGCATTTGGTTCCTAGATTTGTATTGTAACAAAACCTTAGGATATGAAAAAGCATATTATAATCAATCTGTCAATTGCTATTGTTATAGCAGTAATGGCTTCCTGCCAACCGCATAATAAGGACACGCAAAACATTTCAACTGAACAAAAAGAAACGGTTGCCAGGCGCCCCATAACGCCAGCCGACAGCGGCTATGTTGATGTAAACGGGCTAAAAATGTACTATGAAGTTTACGGCGAAGGCAAACCCATTGTACTATTGCATGGCTCCTTTATGAATATACCTTTAAACTGGTCGCACATCATACCTGTTTTTGCTAAAAACCGGAAAGTAATTGTAGCAGAAATGCAGGGCCACGGTCGCACAAAGGATATACCTCGCAAATTTAGCTACGAAAGCATGGCCGACGATGTGTCTGGGTTACTTAAGCACCTCAAAATAGATAGTGCAGACATTTTAGGATATAGTATGGGAGGCGGAGTAGCTTTTCAGTTTGCGGTGCGCCACCCTGAGCAGCTACGCAGACTCGTGGTATTGTCGGGTACTTACCAGCACGACGGATGGTGGCCTGATGTAGAGGATAGTTTTGCTACTATGGATGCAGACATGTTCAAAGGCTCTCCCATCGAAAAACAATACGATAGTCTTGGAAACGATCCTAAAAATTTCCCGGCGTATGTAAAAAAGGTTCTGAGTATAGACCTGAAGCCTTATGATTGGTCTAAGGAAGTGAAAAATATAAAAGCTCCGATATTCATGGCCATAGGCGATGCCGACGGGGTACGATATGAGCATGCACTGGAGCTGTTTCGCGCAAAAGGCGGTGGCAAAATGGGCGATATACATGGACTGCCTAAATCCCGCTTAGCGATAATTCCCGGCACAACACATATCGGCATGATGCAACATATGAATTGGATAATACCAATGATCAATGATTTCCTTGATTCCGACCTCAAACCGACACCTCCTACGTTTTGAGACATCAGGATCTAACAAAGACTTTTCATGATAACCTTCATTTAACTATATTCGTTAACGGTTTCCCTTATCGAAATCATTTAATTTGATAACTATGAAAAGTCTTTGTTTGGGTCTGCTTTTCTCTTCAAGTATTTTTACGCTTAAAGCACAATCAGATACTGCCGTTTTTCGCAGCGTTGCCGCAATCATTCAAAAAAAATATGCGCCGGACAAACGTTCAGTTTATTTTGATCTGCAGTTTAACGGTGATTCGGCAAAATTGGAAAGCACTTCTCAAGAAGCGCTAAAAGAATTTGATAAGGTAAAGCCAAACACACCTTCAATTAAATTCAGCAGCATATTATTACCAGCCCCATCCTTACACGAAATGGAATATGGAGTAGCCAATCTCTCGGTTTGCAACAACAGATCCTATCCAAAAAATGCGGCAGAGATGATGACACAAATGCTGCTGGGCACACCAATTAAAGTATTTAAAAAACAAGGCGGGTTTTATTTAGTGCAAACTCCCGATGGTTATATATCGTGGACAGATGTTGGTGCTATAACCCCCATGAAAAAAACAGGATTTGAAACCTGGCAAAAGGCAAAAAAGGTAGTATTTACGGCCGATTACGGCCATAGCTTTAATGCGCCCGATGAAAATGCACAGCGAGTGTCTGACCTGGTTGCCGGCAATATCCTGCAGTTACTTGGTGAAGAGAAAAAGTTCTACAAAGTAGGTTATCCTGATGGCAGAACAGCTTATTTACCTAAAAGACAAGCCAGCCTGTACCAGGCCTGGGTTACAAGACCCGATCCAAATGCCGAGAAAATTTTAACCACAGCAATAAGCCTGTTGGGCGTTCCTTACCTATGGGGCGGCACTTCGGGTAAGGGTGTCGATTGCAGCGGCTTCACCAAAATGTCTTTTTTCCTAAATGGCGTTATTATCCCGCGCGATGCCTCGCAACAAGCCTTAATCGGTCAGCTTGTCGATGTTTTAGAAAACGACAGCATCAGCGTAGATAAGTGTTTAAGAAATCTGCAACCCGGAGACCTATTGTTCTTTTCGGCAGCCAAACGTAGAGGAGTTAATAATGGAAGGATAACTCATACCGCCATTTATATGGGTAAAGGCGAATTTATCCAGGCGGCTGGAATGGTTAGGATTAACAGTTTTGTACCCTCTGCAAATAATTATGATAACAGGCAAAGCGCTACACTTGTTGGAGCAAGAAGAATATTAACCGATATAGGCAAACCAGAGATCACCAGAATAGACCAACACTATTGGTATAAATAGACTACTCTATTTTATTGAACCGCAGATGCATAACCCTGCCATCATTAACTTCAAAACCTTTGATCTGATTTTTATTGTCACGTAATATCTTCAAATGGCCCATCCACCAAAAATCACTACGTAAATGATCCTTTCCTATAAGCCTTAATTTAGTGTCCTCGTACTTATTATTAGTTAGTATTAAGTCCCTGCCTTTTAACATAATCTCGTACTTACAGTCCAATTCGGGGCAATAATACGTACCCGCATAGGTTTGCAATTGTTTTTCAGTATAATTAGCTGATGACACATACTTAAGCAAAGAACGCTTCCCATCTGGCCACCATTGTTTAATCAGCGTATCTCCCGGGCTTATTGTACTGAACAAAAACTTTACATCAGGTGCATTAGCTACCATGAAAGTATCTCTTCCTGCATTTAATAAAAGATCGGTCTGCCCGTACCGCTCCCAATACAATTTCTGGTTGTTCAAATTAAAACTAAACTGTGCTCCATCCTCAGAAATATAATTACCGGAGAATTTCGCTGCCCTAACCACATCTTTTAAAACGGCCTTACTGGTGTCAATTGCCGATGCAACGGGCTTAGTTGCTTTTTTGGCGGTATCTTTAACAAAGAGACTAGTCAATTCATAACCTTTTCGGCCAATGTCAAAATCCCCAACATTGCTAAAAATAATAAAACCCATTTTCAGATCAGGAAAACTGGTCGCAAATGTTCTATAACCAGCATCGGCTCCGTTATGCGAGTACTGCCTCCAGCCTTGGAACTTGTTTACAACAATTCCCAATGCATAGTCAGATTCTTTGCCGCTGTTCAGCTTACCTTTTTGCGTCAATAATCTAATGTCTTCTGCTGTACCCACCGTAGGCTTGTAAAAGTTTACCAGCCATTTAGCCAAATCATTTACATTGGTAAACAGACTGGTTGCCCCTGCGTTTGAATACGATAAAATACTATTGTTAAAACCACCACCTTCGCGCGGGTAATACGAGTAAGACCGATTTTTTACCACCTCTGTATAATCATCATGAAAGTGTGTATTGTTCATCCCCAGAGGTTTAAAAATCACAGAATCTGTAAACTGTCTAAGCGTTTTGCCAGTAACAGACTTTACAATTTCAGCCAGCATGGTAAATCCACTGTTCGAGTAGGTATACTGATCTCCGGGTTTAAAGTTTAGTGCTTTCTGCTTACTAAGCAATTTTACAATCTGCTCCTGTTTAATTACATCATCAAGCCTGGTGCCCGATATGGCCAGCAACTGCCATTGATCTCTAATGCCGCTGGTATGATTCAGCAAGTGCCTGATCGTAATTTTTTCTTTCAGATCCGGGAACCAGGGAAGATATTTATGAATGTCGTCATCTAGCTTGAGTTCCCCCTGTTGGGCTAGCAAAACAATTGCATAAGCTGTAAATTGTTTAGAAATAGATGCCATATGGTAAATGGTTTCGGGTGTATTTGGCACACCATATTCCATATTTGCCAAACCATAACCCTTAGCATAGATCAACGAATCATTGCGTACAATTCCAATCACACAGCCAGGTGTATTCGGCGTATTCCATTTCGTAAATAAACCATCTATTTTTTTTGTAATAGAGTCCGGTAACGCTTGCGCGTTTACCCTTAATACGGGTATCAGCGAGCATAAAAGCAGGATGACAAGTTTCTTTTTGTGGATTTGCATGAGCGTGTGTGATTGGTAATACCTAATATACAGATTGTATTCTATTTTCCTTTTGTTAGATTTCTATCATTTAGTCTTTCAATAATTAAGAATGCAAAATTCCTAACGCCAACTTTTATACTTTCTTCATCAACATTAAAATTAGGTGCATGATTCATTGCCACAATTCCTTTTTCAATATTAGAACCGCCTAAGAAAAAATAAACACCTGGCACTTTTTGCTGAAAGTAGGCAAAGTCATCATTAAAATAAGGAACCTGGCCATAATCCGGCACAACGAAACTGTCTCCATAAATTCCATTTAGTGTCTTTATTGCACTTTTGGTCAATTTCTCATCATTAACTATAGTTGGGTTTTCCTGTATAAACGAAATAGAGAGCAGTTTATCTCTATATCTTTCTTCTCCAATTAATTGTTCAATTTTAGGTATGATTTTTTGGAGGTTCGATTGATTTGTCTCGTATAAATACGTTTCTAAAAAAAGCTCGTTCTTTTCTGAATAGATATTAAATTTCTCATCCATAATCAGATAGTCCTTAAAAATCGTATTTGGATTCATTAATCCTTTTGCAGGGTCATCTATGTGCTGTATTTCCCAGGGCTTACCATTGATTTGCGAACGAGATAATGAGGTGTATATTTTCCTTGCAAGCTCACTGGTTTCTTCTTTGGACAACTCATTTTTCAGCTTAATTCTTATTCGTTTCTGGAAGGCAAACATTTCATTTGGTTTAACCATAATTTGTCCCACAGGCAACGAAGTTACATGCAAACCATAAATTTCATCAGGATTGATTATCGAAAACAAACCTTGTTCAATCAGTTTTCTTGCCCCAACAAATGTTTCTTCTTCCGGTTGAAATATAAAATATACCGTTCCATTTACTGATTCTTTGTTTTTTGCAAGTATTTCTGCTATTCCTAATCCGATTGCCAAATGTACATCATGGCCACAACCATGCTGTACCCCTTTTATTTTAGACTTAAACTCAAGCTCGTCAGGAAAATCACTTGGCAAAGCGTCCATTTCAGCTCTCCATGCTATCTTCTTTCCTTTTTTTTCTCCGTTTAGAATACCTATAATACTATGCCCGTAAATATCTGTTTTAACTTCAATGCCTAAATCCAACAAATATTTCTCAATGATTTCCCGGGTATGTTTTTCATTCCCTGCCAATTCAGGATTTGCATGAAAATCCCTTCTGATTTTCACCAGCTTATCATAAATCTTGTCGGTCTCAATTCTAACTAATTCACGAGTTAAAGACTCTTTTTCTTTTTGTGGATAGCCAAAAAGAGCTATTATTAGTAAGAATAATAGAAGTTGTATTTTCATATTCCCAAATTAGACAGCATATCGATGAATTAGTTACCGGTATATCCCTAGTTATTTCCGAATAATTTTTTGATTTCATTCTGAGTTTGTGGGAATGCATATAATTAACAAACTTTGCATCACTATGGAATTCACTTTTAGAAAAGCAACATTAAGTGATTTGCCCCAAATATGGGCGATTCTGCAAAAAGCAATCCTACGCAGAAAAGGAGATGGCAGTAACCAATGGCAGGATGGTTATCCAAACCCCGCAGTGATTGAAAATGACATCGCTAAGGGAGCTGGTTTTGTAATGGCCAATGGAGATATCATCGCCGGGTATTGCGCGATTCTGATCAACGAGGAGCCAGCATATGCAGAAATAAAAGGAAAATGGTTAACTAATGCTAATTTCGTAGTCTTTCACAGGGTTGCAATTTCTGAAGACCATCTTGGCAAGGGGCTATCCGGAAAGATGCTGAACTTCATTGAAGATTTCGCGCTAAAAAACAATATACAAAGCGTTAAAGCCGATACTAACTTCGATAACGGAGCCATGCGACACGTTTTTGAAAAAGCGGGTTACATTTACTGTGGCGAAGTATTTTTTAGAGGCAGTTCCAGAATGGCTTATGAAAAAGTGCTGAATAACACCTCACTTAAATTTTAGTGCATAAAAGGCGCCCGTTTTTGCTATTAGTTCACCCATTAACTTCATCACATTTTCCTTAGTATCGCTTAAATAAAACACATAAGCGCTGGCTAAATCTTTTTTAAAAAGCGTTACCATTATACAATATTTATATTCAGTACCAAAAGAATTATTGCCCATCGGAATTATTGTAGTACTTCCCCAATCAGCACCAAACTCCCTTTTCACAGCTTCAGGAGGGAAAGGGTTTGAGCCCATACCCTCAGTAGGTTTTCCACCGGCAACATTCATAGCAACTGCTGTTGAAGTAACTTTAGCGCTGAATTCGTCAACACCGGATTTTTGCGGTATAATGCCCTTTCCACCAGCATATGCTTCAGCAACGGTGTATCCCGCCGGAGCTATAGAATACCTAACCTCAAACGGCTGATCTTTGAAGGTAATTGCATACTCGTAATGCATCTGCCTGTTTTTTACCAACGGCACCGGCATTGCATCTTTAGGCATTGTAAATGACATCTTTGCCAGATCCAGTACGTTTTGAAAAGTGTCTGGTAATGTAGATTTATCGCCACCCGCAACTTCTGCTAATGACTGGGCATTTAACATGCTGCCTGTTAAAACCAGCAACATAAAGATTTTGAGCGTTTTCATATTTTAATATTTGGTTGTCTTAATATACATTTTTTATATGAACAACCGTTCGGATATGAACTCATTTTATTTTATCATAATAAACGAATTCTGAGCATCCCCTATCCATTTGTATTTATAAATGGTGCTCTGCTCCTGTCCGTCTTTACCTTTTTTATTGTGCGAAATATAAAACAACCCATCGCCTAAAGGGCATAAACCTGTGGCCCCCCATTCAAAGCGCCATCCCCTGATGCCGGTATTAGCGTCTTTCAGGCCAGCTTGCAACAACGAAAGGGTTTGAACTTTTATCATTTCATTGCCTAATGATATTTGGCTTTTAGCAGGCTTTTGATGCGCATCTATCACAAACAAGTCGTAATTTGGAAACTGCGTTTTAGCACCACGATATACTGCGGCAAAAAAGTTTCCGGTATAAGCATCATAAGCCAGATTTTGAATGCCATAGCGGGTGCTACCAGTTTTTACAAAGTATTTCTCTAAAGGCTTTTCCGGTCCCGAATGGTGCAACTTATCCTGCGATAACTGCTGTCCGTATTTGTTCCAATTGGCAATATCGTACTTTAATAAAACCTGATGGTCATTATCGTCTCTGTCGGTATCACCATAAACACCATACGCAACGTATAAATATTTTTTATTGGTATCAGAACTCCCTATTGCCGGGGCAAAGGCAACACCATCAATTCCAGAACAGGCAAACCTGTGTGGTTTTGTATCATTACCAACCTGTACGCTGTCTTGGTAATCTTTTACCGCTTCCTTTATGTAAACAGTGCGTAGCAAATCTTCTTTCTCGGCACTCATATTAGGCCGCACAATGCCCGAACCATCAAATATCGCGATATAGAAGCCATTTTCATTGTTGCTTTGCACCCCCAATGATTTCCTGATCCCCTTACCAATAGCATCATTTTTATATTCCAGTGATCCATATATCTTCCCATCCGCAGTATTAAAATCCAAATCGCCAAGGTGCCCTATAAAACCCGTTACACTGCCTATCAGTTTGCCTGAAAGATCCATCTTAATCAGCCTATCTGTAAAAGAAAAATAAACATACCCGTTAGCTTTATCTACAGCAACACCTTGCACGTGCATCTTACCCTGTTCGCCTGAATAAACTGAATCTGGTAAACTTGTTATATTTTGAGATCGGGCGCTCAATACTAGAATTATAAAAAAGACGGGTAGCAGGAGTATTTTTTTCATATAGATTGTGAACAGTAAAATTAATTAAATTATGCGGATGTAGATTTATTATTGTAACTATCTTATTATGATGGATGTATGGCGTCAAAATTGTTGTTTAGAAATAAACTTAGGGGCATGATTCGATTTTTCATCTTTACATTAATCATCACCTTAATATCAATTGCAAGGTTGTATGCCCAGACTAGTGCAAATATCACCGGAATAGTTATCGATTCAATCACCAGAAAACCTCTTGATTATGCAAGTGTGGCCTTACTGAACCAGATTGATAAAAAAGTTATTAATGGAATGCAAACTGGTATAACCGGACAATTCAGTTTTTCGTCCTTACCGCCTGGTAAGTACATACTGAAGGTTGGGTTTGTAGGATACCAGAATTACGAGCAACAAAATATTATACTTACTGAGGGACAGAAATTAGATCTTGGAAATATCAGACTCCGCATATCGGGTGGAAGGATTTTAAAGGAGGTTATTGTTAATGCGCCCCCTACCGGTATGGTAATAGGCATAGACCGTAAAGTCTTCAACGTAGACCAAAGCCTGATAAGCCAGGGCGGCTCGGTTACGGATCTGCTTTCAGATATTCCTTCTCTTTCAGTAGATGCGGATGGCGCTGTAAGCCTAAGGGGTTCGAGTAATGTAAGGATACTCATCGATGGGAAGCCATCGGCAATGGCCGGAAGCAACGTCACCCAGGTATTACAATCGCTTCCTGCAAATTCAGTTCAGCGTATTGAAGTAGTTACCAATCCGTCTTCCAAGTACGACGCCGAAGGACAGTCGGGCATCATAAACATTGTACTAAAAAAAAACCTGCAAACCGGGCTTAATGGTATAGCAACCGTTTCCGGAGGCTTATACAATAATTATAATGGAGGCCTTTCATTGAATTACAGAGACAGCACTTTCAACTATTACGGCAATTACGATTTCAGACGAAGCCGGAGACTTGGCGATGGAAAGAATGCAACAAGGTATTTTGAAAATGATGCATTGATAGAGAATAATACAGAAGGTGAGCGGTCTGACCTGGGACACTCTGCAAAACTTGGAGCCGATTATTATATTAATCAAACCACTACAATCGGCCTCTCCGGTAATTTCAGTATTCGTGACAATAAACGCAACCAGGACATTTTTTACAGGTACCAAAACCTGCCCGACCTGGACGGCACAAGCACCAGGTATTCCCGACAAACGGAGGATGATTTTGGATATGACATTAACCTCGATTTTAAAAAAGAGTTTAAGCGCTCTGGTGAGGAATTGACCGTTAATGCATCTTACGGACGCAATAAAGAAGATGGATTACAAGAGTTCAATCAAAGTTTCAGTAACACCGCCACACCGGCAGACAGGCGTATAAACGATACATACGAGAAGGGTGACAATGTCAATTTACAGCTAGATTATGTCCTGCCCTTTAATGAAGAAAGTAAACTGGAAGCCGGTTATCGCACTTCAATCGAAAATGAAGATGAGTCACAAATATCCACGAAATTTGATCCGCAGAGCAACAGTTTCTTACCCGACTATGATGTGAGCAATAATTTTGAGTTGCAGGAGGCTGTCCACGCTGTCTATGCTAATTATCAGAACAAGATCACAGAGCGTCTGGGTTACCAGATAGGCATGCGGGCAGAACAGGCATACCTAAACACCAAAACTATTGCATTTGACCCTGATATTCCTGCAGAACAAAGAGAAACACCTGGTCGTCTTAGCTATTTCCGTGTATATCCAAGCATTTTTTTGACACATAAACTGTCCACAGATCAGCAAATTCAGCTTAGCTATTCCCGCAGGGTAAACCGCCCTGGCGGTGGTCAGGTAAATCCGTTTGTCAATATTTCAGATCCGCTAAATATTCGCCAGGGAAACCCAAATCTCCGTCCAGAGGATATTCACTCATTCGAACTTGGTTATAGCACATCCTTGGGAAAAACATCATTAACCTCATCAGTGTATTACCGCAGGGTGAATGATGTGATACAAAATATTACGCAACGTGCTGAAGGTTCAAGTGGCGCTACCATTTCACAATGGATGAATATCAGCAGAAATGAAGCAACGGGTTTTGAGTTTATTTCAAAAACCAACCTGGGTAAATCAATAGACTTTACAGGAAACTTAAACCTGTATTATAACAAGTTTAAAGGCAGCAGTGATTTTAATGTCCCCGCCAGAGATGGCTTTAACTGGGATGCGAACCTGTCTTCCAACATTCGCCTGTCATCAAAGCTGTCCGCGCAATTCCGTTCAAATTACTATGCACCACGAGTACTTGCACAAGGCAAATCAATAGGGAACTTTGTCATGGATGCGGCCATGCGACTTAGTGTTTTAAACAATAAGGGGAATATACTATTGAATGTAAGGGACGTGTTTAACCAGCGCAGGCATGGTGGATTTACGCAAACCACCCTATTTACCAGAAATTTTGAAGACAGAAGAGCATTCCGTATGGCATTTCTTAGCTTTAGCTACCGATTTGGAAATACGGATACCAGAGAGGACAAGAAAAAATGGACTGAAGAGGAAAATGATGAGCAAGAGCGGTAAGTTATTGAAGTACACAAAAGAAAACTATCTTCATATCACTAATACAAAGTAAACAATGGCGCCAGATCAGAAATTTGTTGATTTAATTGTTGATCAAATACAAGGAATACAGATCACCTGAAAGATTCTAAAGATGCCAATTCTTTGTTTAAGTTACTAACACCGTATAAGAGAAAAGTAATTTATATCGACATCTGGGGTACTTGGTGCGGACCGTGCAGGGAAGAAATGAAAGATGTGGGGACTGCAAAAGAGGCACTTAAGGACAAGAATGTGGTGTTATGTATTTTGCTAACAACTCTTCTGAAGGCCTATGGAAAAACATGATCAAGGGTCTGAATCTAACTGGAGAGAATATGGTTGACTACAGACACCTGATCAACAGCAATCTTTGATCGAAAGAAGGCTTTGAATTAATAGTTTTCCGACCTATATGTTAGTAGATAAAGAGGGAAATATTGTCAGCACTACGGCACCAAGGCCAAGTGAGCCTGCAAAATTGGCGCAAACTGTGAACGAGTTATTAAAATAATATAAATAAGCACTGCCCGCTATTGGACAGTGCTTAAGTACTATTTCAGAGAATGAAAACCAATTTGGTTGCCTTCAGTATCTTCAGCCACACCACAGAAGCCATATTCTCCAAGTGACATTTTTTCGGCAATCACCTTACCTCCTGCAGCAGCCACTCTTGAGAGCTCAACTGCGCAGTCAACAGCATGAAAATAAACCAATGTGCCTCCTGGACCTGGCTTGCTCATGCTTGATTTACACAATGTACCACTG
Organism: Pedobacter sp. GQ55; assembly: GCF_059758925.1. Lineage (NCBI taxonomy): Bacteria > Pseudomonadati > Bacteroidota > Sphingobacteriia > Sphingobacteriales > Sphingobacteriaceae > Pedobacter > Pedobacter sp. GQ55. The sequence continues at coordinate 782,543 of NZ_JCAXEI010000003.1, forward strand.
CTCCCAGGGCCCAGCATATCTCCAGGGAATGCAAGCATTTCAAAGTAACAAGGATCGTCTTTGTCAACTTTCATATTTTCAGGCGTTGGTAGTTCAGATAGTTGAACCTGCAATACCGCCTCATAGAATTTCTTAGCTCTGACCAGATCGCTTACGCTGATTTCTGTCCAGACAAATGGGTTTTTAACTGTCATGATTCTAAGTTTTATAATGGATTAGTTCCATTAATACTAAGATCCTAAAATATAGCAACAACAATGAGGGGCAACTATGACAAATGAGCGGGTAAATTGTGTCAATATTTTCCTTGATCAGGCTAAAGTACTACCTTTAGCCTATAACAGACCTCTTAGGCTATGCACACTTACACGCTCTCTCTAGAAGATGTAGTAACCTACAATCAATACAATGTATCTTTAAAAAAGAAAACAGGGATTCAGAAATTAAGGCTCATTTTCTCCATTTACTTCTTCTTGCTTGGTATCGCTAGTTTCATATATGTTGAAAGTTACACAATGGGTGCAGTTTTTATTGGCATTGCATTATTATACCCACTCCTGGCTCCAATGTTTACAAAATGGGCTTATACCAATGCTTTTAAAAAAATTATTCTTACAGATTGTAGGGGCCTAATTGATGCTCCTAATACGCTTAGCGTAGCTGACAATAAAATTGTTATTCAAGATCAGGCAGGAATATTTTACTATAACCTATCTGCTGTTGAATCTGCGAGCGAAATCGCTACACATTTTTTTATCAAGTTTAACAACAGTGATGTGTGTATTGTTCCAAAAACAGAAATAGAACTGGCGCAGACAATCAGAGCACTGATTACCGAAAACAATCTGCCGTATGTGATTCAGCTTGATTGGAAGTACTAAGTCTTTTTCTTCATACTTTGCAGACCAAGTATACGTTTTACTGTGAATTTGGAGTTGTTATTTCCTAAGTGCCCATAGCCGGGATCATCATCCTCAAAAGTCCCTACAACATCCATTAATAGATACTTTATTGGATAATTTCTGTGAACATCTTTTAATTGTTTGATAAATTTAGAGCTAATGACAACATCTTCTGGTATATCTAAATAAGCATCTATTTCATCACAGCCTTTTTCTGATTTAAGGCTCCAATATTCCTCCATACAACTATAGACAAATCTAGTATATACTAATTCTTTTTTATACTCTAGGACTTCACATGCATCTATATACTCAGGATATTTCACACTAAGACCCACTAGGGGAAAAATTATTTCTGATTATTTCTGATTTTTTCTGTCCAAAAATGGAAAGACAAAGAAAAATCAGGCCGAAAGCTAAAATGAACCTCATAATAAAAAGTGTGATGTTTAAGCTAATAGTAATATAAGTAATAATTATGCGATTATTCCGACAAACAGTAATGGTCATATTGTTTATGGTTAAATAGATCTATTCCTTACAACTCATTTTATCTTATGTTTGCAATCTCCATGTCCAAAAAAAGAAGGAACTTTTCGATGCAACAAACTATTCATAAAAATTACAAGATTGCCGCCTACCTAATCTTTACAGCATCGGCAGTTACATTAACAAATCACGTTCTACATCATGCTAAGCATATTGCCACAGGAAATCTTGCACTTGAAACAACACTCTTAATTGCTATTTTGGGGTATTTTGCGACTCTAGGCAAGGTTTGGTTAAAGTGGGTTCTAACTTTTATCACCGTAATTAGTGTGTTTGCCTTACAGCCTATTTTAAAGGATTTTGATGCTTATCCAACCTATGGTATATTAAGTGTTATTGCTTGTGTTCTACAGATTATTGCCATGCCATTTTTGTTTTTGGCACCTAAGGAGATTGTTAAATAAGCTTTTCACCCCAAACCGTTATAACCAAGGTTCTTTCACACCCATAATTACGATGCTCGCAAAGATATATCCCCTGCCAAATACCCAATGCAAACCTTGCATTACGAATGGGTATAGTCACTGAGCTACCCAAAATTGACGATTTTAAATGTGCAGGCATATCGTCAGGACCTTCATAGTCATGCTCATAATCCGGATCATCTTCCTGAACCGTCTTATTAAAGAAAGTTTCAAAATCCCTACGAACAGTCGGATCCGCATTTTCATTAATGGTAAGGGAGGCCGAAGTATGTTGAATAAATACCTGGCAAATCCCGGTTTTTAATAATTTAATTTCTGGCAAGTCCTTTTCGACCTCATCAGTAATCAGGTGAAACCCCCTTTTTCTTGCTCGAAGCGTTAATATTGTTTGAAAGATTTCCATAAATTATGATTTCACGTTAGATTATTAAAGTGCAAAATAAAACGTTTTTTATGAGTTAATAATCATCATTTCATCAGGATTCGAAAGACACTATCTATTATTACAATATCCATTAGCAGGTATAATATTTCTCATAATTAAACTACAAGAAACAAATTGTTTTAATTTTAAATTAGTGAGAAACTATTTTCACACAGGAGAATGTGATTTTTGAAATCAAAAAAAATTGAAAAAAGATGATGGTTATCTTATTTATGGAACCATGTTGCCCTTTGGATCTGCCCCGTACTCATTCTCTCCCTCTTCACCTTTATAAAACAGCAATATCAACCCATAAAACGGCAGCAACTGCCACCAGCCATTCACGCCTTTATCATGACAACGTTTGGCTCCTTGAGCAAAAATGAACCAGGCAAGAGGAATATATATAATCAATATCACCGCTTTTTCAATTTCGTCCCCCATTAATATATAAGGCGCAATTAGAAAATATGGTACAATAAATATCAGATTGCTGAGCCCATACTCCAGCCTTCTAATCCGGCCATTAAAAGAAAAGGGATTTTTAAACATAAAGAAGCGTCTGTTTAGATTAATTCAAATATTATAAAAATACCTTATAAAAACAATGGCTAACTCACGTAAAACTGGAAACTAAAAACATTTCAAAAAGATGATGGTTATCCTATTATGGAAGCAATAATCTCATCTTTACTTGAATTGCTTGATGAACTATACGTTGGTCCTGCAAGCAACTACACCTGGGTAATAGATAGGTACCCGGGACATGGTTTTACCAAAGCAATTGAACAGATCGATGCCGAACAGGCCTCAACACCTACTGTTGAAGGTGGATCAACGATCGCAGCGCACACTGAACATTTAAGATGGAGTATTCGTGTAGCACTAGAATTCTTCGACGGAAAAATGCCTTCGCCCGATTGGGCCGAAAGTTGGAGAATCCGCAAGGTAAATGATCAGGAATGGCAAAAACTACAACAAGACCTGCTAAGCGCCTATGAGGATCTGAGAACAGCAATTGCAGAAAGAAAAGATTGGACAGATCAACAGTTTAGCCAAGGCACACTGGCCTTAATTCCGCATGCGGCTTATCATTTGGGGGCGATTAAACAATTGATAATTGCGACAAGTTAAATGCCGCCCTGAAAGATTAGTGAACAGCAAAATTATCTTAACTTAGCGCAAAAAAATATCATCTAGTGTTCGAAGTTTTTAAGGCATATGTACGCCGACAAACAACTATTAGCGACGAGGAGCTTGTCATACTGGAAAGCCATGCCAAGTTCAAAAAACTGCGCAAAAAACAATACCTGCTGCAGGAAGGCGATGTATGTCGCTACCATTGTTTTATAGCTAGTGGCCTAATGCGTACTTATTCTGTTGATGGTAAGGGAAACGAGCACATCATCCGCTTTGCTACTAAAGACTGGTGGATCAGCGATCGCGAAAGTCTGCTTTTTGGTGTACCTTCTAAATTTAACATTGATGCCATTGAAGAATCAGAACTTATCCTGTTCGACAAGGATGAGATGAAAGTCGCCATGGAAACTGTGCCTGTTTTTGGTCAGCTGGTTACCGATATTTTGAACAAGAGCTTTGTGATAAACCAGAACCGGATTCATGAGGTGATCAGCAGCACGGCAGAAGAGAAATACCAGAACTTTGTAAAACGCTATCCTGATTTCGCACTGCGTGTACCGCAGGCTATGATTGCCTCTTATTTGGGCATAACACCCGAAACACTGAGCCGTTTACGCAATCCTAAGCCTAAGAAATAAGCCTCTGGATTGACATTTGTCAATTTTTTTCTTAACAAACCTCATCGTTTGGAACATTGCATATTAGCCAATTTTGCTTCGTCAGCCGGGTGAACCACTGACCAAAAAATAAGCAAAATCATGTCACGTAAATTAGAGAACAAAGTAGCCGTAATAACCGGTGCAACCAGCGGAATGGCTCTGGCTACTGCCAAATTATTTGTAGAAGAAGGTGCCTATGTATATATCACCGGCCGCAGACAGGAACAATTGGATGCAGCAGTAAAACATATAGGTAAAAATGTAACGGGTGTCCGCGCTGATTCTGGCAATTTGTATGATCTGGATCGTTTATACGAGATCGTTAAAAAAGAAAAAGGCCATATAGATGTATTGTATGCCAGCTCTGGTGTAGGGCATTTCGGCATCGGCATTGATGCCATTACGCCCGAAGAGTATGACCGTGTATTCGACATCAATGTTAAAGGAACCATTTTTACCGTACAGAAAGCACTGCCACTATTGGCTGAGGGCGCATCTATCATCATGACGGGTTCCATAGCCAGTGTGAAAGGTTTCCCTGGAATGGGCATATACAGTGCCAGCAAAGCTGCTATCCGTTCACTTGCCCGCACCTGGACACTCGACCTGCAAGCCCGTAAGATTCGTGTAAATGTACTTAGTCCGGGTTCTATTGACACTGCTACCTTTGATGGTGTACCACAGGAAATCAGGGATTCATTTACAGAGAAGATTCCGATGGGCCGTTTTGGCACTTCTGAAGAGATTGCTAGCACCGCCCTATTCCTCGCTTCTAACGATTCTACCTTTATTACAGGTATTGAACTGTTTGTGGATGGTGGTACGGCTCAGATTTAAGGTATTGGATTGTTACGCCAGGTTTCTGGCGTAACAATTTATTTACTAGTTGTTGAGAGTTCAATTTCATAAATCTTAGGCCAGAGCTTGCCTGTAACCAGTATCTTTTTAGTTTCGGGGTTATAGGCAATTCCATTGGTTTCCTGAGCTTTTGGATTGATTCTTATTGCACTGTCCTTAAGCATAGTTAAATCGAGCTTACCAATAACTTTACCGTTTGCCGGATCAATCTTAACGATCTCATCTTTGGTCCAGATATTGGCGTAAATAAAGCCTTCTATATATTCCAGTTCGTTTAGGTTTCGTAGTGCATAGCCATTCTCTGAAACCGACAGCTTTTTGATAATTTGAAAGTTAGCAGGATTAACATAATTAAGTACCTCTGTGCCATCGCTCATAATAATATTGAAGCCATCGGTGGTGAGTCCCCAACCCTCTGTATTTGTAAAAGTATATTGCCCTAACTTTTTAAAGGTTTGTGCATCGTATACAAAGCATGTTTGATTTTTATAGGTAAGCTGAAAAAGTTTGTTATTTAAGAACACTATGCCTTCTCCAAAGTAAACGCTCTTATCAAGCTTGATCATCTGATCAATACTTCCATTTGCAAGATCAACGATCCCTATAATAGATTCTGTTTCTGGAAACTCTTCTGGTGATCCTGTACTTTCGTACAAAGATCCGTTGTGAAACAAGAAACCTTCTGTAAAAGCGTTAGTACTATGTGGGAAGCTTGATTTAATAGAATAACTAATTTCGGGTGTTGTAGCGGCAACTGGCTGTTCTTTATCTGAAGAGTTTCCGTTACAAGCTATGATTACCGTTAGCAATAGAAAATATAATATATTCTTCATCCTCTATAAAGAATTTACTATTTTAAAAATTGTCCACGACAAGAAGAAAACAAGGCCGATTACAAATATTCTTTGTCCGTGTTTTCTAACTGGATCTGTATAACCGTAAACACTTTCACCATTGGGCAACGTCTTTTTGTGATTCATCAAGTGCCAACCTATAAAAACACCAAAGAGTCCTCCCAGAACAGCGAAAACATAACCCGCATAAATCCATCCCCTATTGTATTCCTCAGGTTTTGCTAGCTCTTCTAGTCGTTGACCTTTTAGTGCTTTGATATCTTCAGGCTTCAGATTGTGACCTCGAGATTGTAATATTGACTGTGCTAACTGGAAATCAAATTTACTCCATTCGTCGCTTTTAGTTACAACTTCAATTAATTCCTCGTCAGTGAAATCGAAAAGATAATAACTCTCATCAGTATTTTCAATTTGAGTTTTCGCAGCCTCTAAAAGTAATGCATCTGCACTTTCAAAATCTTTTTGGCGTAATTTCAACCTAAATTCCTGATTTAACTGACTGTTAGTAAAAGTCAAATCAAAGACAACGGAATTGTCTTCAATTAAATGTTCTATACCGTTCTCTTCTAACAACGATGCTATTTCCGCTACTTGCGCTTCTTCATTATACTTTTGATAGGTTAAAAATTCCTCATTGCTCATGTTGCTATATCTCCTAAATTTTTCTTGATTATAAAGATATATGGAGGTTACCATATATCTGAAATAAATATTTATATTTCGGTACGCAATCTCAGAACTCACATGAACAGGTATATAAGGCTACGCCCCCGGTCAAAAAGTAAAGTCATTTGGACTTTAGTACTTAGCTCGATAATTCTTTTTTGCATTTACATTGGTATTTTTCAATTGCATTATTACAACAAAGAGTCCGTAGCTTCTACGTTGCTGTTGGTTGTTGGAAATTGTTTTATCATTTTGCAAATGATATGGCTTGAAACAAGCAACCTGCTAATTAGAACTCTTTGTGGTTTTCTTTTACTTGTAGCTGTTAGATTTAGTGCATTAGGAGTTTTGCAGATACAGAAACTCTATTATGTGCTACAATTGGAAAATCATGGTAAAATAGTAGATGGAAAAGTATTATTGGTGCGGTCGTCGGAGTCCTCTTTGTTTTACAACCACTGTTTGTTTTACAACCATTATATGGTAGTTCGTTATGCTTTAAATAATGAAAACTTTGAACGAAAAATAAATGACGAGAACCAAAGATTCAGTGAAGGAGACAATCTGACACTTCGGATATCAACTAAGCATCCGGGAATACTTCAGGTCGTGCAGTAGTCGGATTATCCCATGAGTAGTTAATCATAGTAAGTGAAATTGATATTAAGTATTTCATTTATATTGCGGGCATGATACCCCGAGGCAAACTATACATCAGCAATAAAGATCTATTTACTGGCATCTACTATTGTTTTGCTGATTATTTTAGACCTCAAAAAACAGAGATTGCTGACAAAAACGGTAAAAAGTTGATCTGCCTTTCTGTACGTACGGGTTTTGATCTGGTTCTAAATGCATTAAATTTTCCGGTAGGCTCTGAAATTTTAGTAACTGACATCAACATCCCAGACATGTTTAAAATTATAGCTGGCCATAATCTAACCGCTATTTCCTTGCCCGTAAATAAGCAAACATTAAATATATCGCCTGCAGAGCTGGAATCTGCAATAACGCCAACCACAAAAGCCATACTGATCACGCATCTTTTTGGCGCAATTATGGACACTGATGAGTTAATTGCCATTGCCAGGAAATACAATTTGATTGTATTTGAAGACTGTGCCCAGGCCTACGCCGGTAATTTATATGAAGGCAACCCCGAGTCGGATGTGGTAATGTTTAGTTTTGGCCTTATTAAAACAAATACTTCTGTCCGTGGTGCAATAATCAACATCAAAGATCCAGCTTTACATGCCAACGTTTCAACTATAAATGAGCAATATGATAAACAGGACACTTCAAGTTTTCTAAAAAAGCTATTTAAGGCCGCACTGGTAAAGCTCCTTATCACTAAAGCCATTTACACTGGATTTTATAGCCTTACCAAGGCAAGTGGAAAAGATTTTGAAGAGGTATTGGCTGGCTTTACCAAGGGGTTCCCTGGTGATGATATTTTTAAACAAATTCGTTATCGCCCCTGCTTGCCAAACATAAAACTATTACAGAAAAAGCTGGACAATTTTAAACCGCATGATATTGCTACAAGAATACAGTTGGCCAAAGATATTTTACCGCACATCCCTAACGATTACAAAATCGGAACACTAAATACAAAACATACTTATTGGGTACTGCCTGTTGAGTCCAATGATCCATTACGGTTTATCTCCTACCTGCGTAGTAATGGTTTTGATGCTTCGCAAAAGGCGTCGAGCTTAGTAAAGCACAGCGCCTCTCCCACAGTCGCTAACGCTGAAGACCTAATGCTGGATAATCTTGTTTACTTGCCTGCCTATCCTGCTATGAACAAGAAAGACCGGAACAAGCTGACCAGGCTATTAATTGAATTCTAGAGGTATAAACTACATTAACTATGCTGTGACCAGATTTTAATTCTAATTAACGGGAAGGAGCACTTTTATTTCCGTTGCAATATTTTCTATTGAGCTGATGGCAATGCTCCCGCGATGCAGGCGGATTATATTTAAGGACAGTGGTAGGCCAATCCCATATCCCTTAAAGTCCGAGGTATTTGAGGCTCTATAAAAAGGTTCAAAAATATGCTGTACATCACCGGGAGGTATACCAATTCCTTGATCTTTTACGGCAATTGACAATATGTTTAGCTTACTTTCTAATGTTACCAATACGGGTTTATTGTTAGAATATTTGCAGGCATTGCTAACAATGTTTGCTATAGCTAGCTTCAGTAGATTAATATTTGCTTTTATCGTTATCTGGTCTTCATCGGCTGGCAGGTTACTAAAATCGATTTCAATTTTACTTTCCGGATGCACCTGGTTAACTGTGCGTTTGATATCCCAAAGCAATTCATCAATTCTTACCAGTTCCCAAGGGTGGTTTTTACCATTGAAGCCTGTTTGAGCCAATCCTAACAAACTTGTAAGGATATGCTCCAGTCGATCCGATTCGTCTTTTATTTTGGCAAGAGCCAAATAGCGATCCTGACCATCAGCGTCTGATTTCATTGCAAGTTCGACCTCGCCACTAATAATAGTCAGCGGTGTTCTTAACTCGTGTGAAGCATTGCTTATAAAATTGTTCTGTGTTTCGAAAGCTGTCTCTAACCTGTTCAACATATTGTTAAAGGTTTGTGAGAGTTGAGCCATTTCATCAGTACCGTATACATCAAGCCTTAGGTGTAGATTTTCTGCCTTTATTTTCTTTACACTTTTAATAATCTTTCTTAAGGGATTAAGCATGTAGTTGGAGAATTTCCAGCCAACTATAAAGGACATTATTATAGACAGAAAAAAACCAGCGATTAGGGTTTTCTGCAAATCTTTTAGTTCTCTAAACCCAAAGGGATCGTTGGCCGAAACAATAATAATACGATCTTGTTGATTACCAGTAAAATATTTTCCAACATAAAAATGATTTTCTTTACGATAACGGGCCACTTTGAATTTCTTAATTTTATCGTAAAAACTCGATGGCAATTCGACACCTAATTTTACACTATTGATGTCACCCTTTTCAATAACAAATTCTTTTTCATCCGGTAAACGTTCTAAATATTGATTACGGACTTTTGCATACATGTTGTCATTTTTATCTTCGGCAAGTCTAATTTCCGCAGCGATGTTAACTCTGGCTTCTAGTCTTTTATAAAAATCTTCAAAAGCAAAATCGTTAGCAAAATACCAGACAAAACCACTCAACAAAGAAATGATAATTGCCGATAAAATAGCGAAAAGGAGTGTTATTTTTCTTGCTATACTCATTATGTATCTTTATATTTTCTCATCTCTACAAAGATTCTAATATTTGGCTGTAATCAAAATATTGGACTTCAAAACAGTAAAGCATATCTCTTTTTTTTCAAAAAAAAGACACATTGCGTTTACTTAGCTTAATCTAATTAATTCCAAGATACCTTTGGCTTATTACCTGATGAACAATTGGCTCAGTAATTTTGAGTTCAGAAGCACCATATCATTGTCTATTGTACTGATATCTATTGCAGCAATCATAACTTTTCTAAGGGTCGGTTTTCATTCCATCTTCGTTATTTAAATGATCAGGATAAATTAAATCCAATCAGTATTTCTACCTTGGTGTCAACAGGTTTCCCCTCAATGTAAACGGGCAGCCAATCCTGGGGCATCAAGTGGAATACACGCAAGGCTTCAGCTTCTAATCCACCGCCCAGATTAGTGAGTGTAACTGCATCCCTGACTTTGCCATCTGCGCTGATCGCGAATTGGATTCTTACTCTTCCTGTAATGTTCTTTTGCTGGGCTTCTGCAGGATAACGCACACAACTCACCAGTACTTGCCTAATTTTTGCATCACCACCCAGATAGATGTTCTGGATTGGCAGATCTTTGGATGTTCCATTGCTAGGATCAATGATAGTGATCCGATCCAGAAGTTGGGACTTATCTCCTTCAAGTTCTGTATGCTTGTCAAAATCGTATTTCTGAACGACTCTTCCTCTATAGGAACTGATCCAGACTCCGGAACGCACACCTTTGGTATACTGTCCTTTTTCCTCGTAACCTCGGAAACTAGAAAAATAGTCGCCATGCCTGGTTTCAGGTTGCGATTGTAACACGGTATAGTTCTCTTTGTCGGTGTAGCAATCCCGATTGACTGTCTGTTTGACCTTATTGAGGTTCTGAGACATCGATGATAGTGTCAGAAAGCAAAGCACTGCGGTTGGAATAAGGGCGTTAAGTGGTTTGTTCATGTTTTTTTATATTTCGATTATTAATTCTTTATTATAACCATTATATTTTTCGTTAAGATACCCGTGTGGATTACAGATAATTTCTGTCTGATCAATCTTATACCTTGTTGGGGTATGAATGTGTCCGTGTATCCAATATAATGGTTTATACTTCATAATGAATTCCTCAAGATTAGAAGCATATGCAGAGGTTACCGGATCGGATTTATATAGATCAGGAACAGATTCTATACTCGGCGCATGATGAGTGATAATCACATTTTTGTAATCGCTTGATTCCTCCAAACTTTCCTGTAGCCATGTTTTAGAGAATTGATGAATCTTAAAGGTATCAATAGATCTTAGTTTAGAATATGAGGGGTCTCTACGAATTAGTTTATAGTCATTCATCTTTGTCTGACAGATAATCCCATATTCAACAGGGTTTCCAAACAAAGAAAAGTCAGTCCATAAGGTTGCCCCGTGAAACCGTATTCCATTGAACTCAATTCTATCATTTTCAAGAACTGTCACATTTGAGCCCACTGATGCTTTGATGATTTTATGAAGTGTGTTTGGATAACTACCCTTATAGTATTCGTGATTTCCAAGAATATAGATTACAGGTTTGTTCGGAATATATTTTTTAACCCATTCAATCCCTTTTGTCCCAAGGTTCGTATCACCCGCTAAAACGATCATATCAGCATTTTCAAAGTTTAAATCTGAAATTCCAAATTCTTGATGAAGGTCACTTATTATCTGTATCCGCATTTGTCAAAATTTCTTCACTGGAACCTTAATAGTTCTATGCACAATTATTCTTGTTAAGCTTCGTTCACAGACTTCAGCAGCGGAACTTATTTCAGCAGAATAATTTTCTTTGAACTCTGACAATATAAGAAACCTATTAATCATGACGAGTAGCGTTAAGTGACTTGTTTATATTAATGGAATATGAGTCTAATCTAATTAAAATTACAGATTAAATAACTTACAGTTAAAGCTTTCGTGATCTCGACCCTAAAAGAGACCTCTTGGTTATGCCAGTTCAAGAGATCTCCTAGGGTCGAGACGGCCAAGGGATGACGAGAGATCAAATACTGTCCGACACTGTACACCTGTAGTTCGATAATGAACGGTTTTATTATTGAACTATAATTAAAATGCTGTCTATAGCAAAATAAAAGACATACCCACTCTTGGCACAAACTTGGTAAATTGCAGATCAATTGTATTTAATTGATAGATCAATACAGCCATGTTCAGACTGAATTTAAAAATCGCTTTGCGTAATCTCTGGAGAAATAAGACTTCTTCGGTGATTAATATTATTGGTCTGGCAATAGGTTTGGCCTCCTGCCTTTTATTGCTCTTGTACGTGAACTATGAATGGAATTACAACAAGCAATTCAAAGATTCCGACAAGGTTTATCAGGTACTGATCAATTTCCAGGATGCATCTGGAAAGATCACCAGTACGGGTGGTCAGCCGGGGAATGTCATCCACGCAGCAATCAGAGAACGTGCTCCGGAAATTGATGCGGTAGCACGAATCACCGGAGGCGGGCAAATACTCATTGGCAATGGCAGAAAAAGTTTTAAAAAGGTAGCAATATTTGCAGAACCTGAAATACTGAAGATCTTCAATTACGAATTTATAACTGGCAATCCCGCTACAGCACTTGATGCCCCGAATTCCGTCGTTATCACGGAACAGACTGCAAAGCTGTTATTTGGCGGGGTCAATGTGCTCAACAAAAGTATCAAATACGAAAACAACAGGGATTTGACGATTACCGGTGTGATCAAAGATTTTCCAGCCAATACCTCCATTAAGTTCGATTATATCTTGCCCTGGTCTTTCTTGGAGTCGATAAATGGAAATGTCAAAATTTGGAACTGGAGTGACTTCAGCTGGCCGGTGATGGTCAAGATAAACGACCCCGCAAAAGTCGATTTGATCAACAGCAAAATTAAAGGCTTGTTTAATGAGCGAACTCCTGATACCAGGGGGGAGAATTTCTTATTTCCATTCTCTAAAACACACCTCTATAGTAAATTCGTTAACGGAAAAAGTGTTGGTGGTGACATAGAAAAAATTTATCTGTTTATTGGTTTAGCCGTTGGCATCTTATTGATCGCCTGCATCAATTTTATGAATATGGCGACTGCCAAATCCGAACGCAGGGCAAAGGAAGTGGGTATCAAGAAAACCATTGGCGCCACAAAGTATTCGCTGGTGATGCAGTTTCTTACGGAAGCGATGGTACTGACCTTTGGAAGTGTATTACTGGCTATGACGACTGTTGAACTGACTTTGCCCATGTTCAACAATTTGCTGGGTATAGATATTGTAATAGATTATGGTAACATCTGGTATTGGGTAGTAGTTTTTGGGGTGGTATTGGTAACTGGGTTGCTATCAGGATTATATCCTGCGTTGTTCCTCTCTGCTTTTAGCCCGGTTCAAACTTTAAAAAGAAAGGCAGCAAGGGCAAAGGCAGTCCCAGTGAATTTGAGGCAGGTATTGGTTGTGGGTCAGTTTTGCTTTGCCATTATGCTGATCATCGCCACACTGGTGATTTACAAACAGATCGGTTTTATTAAAGACAGGCCGATCGGCTACGACACAAATCTACTGGCAGAAATGCCGCAGGAGGGCGAGCTCTCTCACAAATTTGAGGTCTTTAAATCGGAGGTATTGAAGACAGGGGCCGTTATTGCAGTGAACCAGTCCGCTGGTAGTCTTTCTGACGTGAGTAACTGGTTCACGGGTTTCGAATGGCCAAACAGACCTCCAGGGGCAGAGGATATTCGTTTTAACCGCTTGGAAACCGATTATAATTTTGTGAAGACCAGCGGTGTGAAGCTGGTGGCCGGGCGTGATTTTTCTAAAGACTTTGCTTCTGATACGGCAGGGGTTCTGCTGAGCAGCTCGGCGGTGAAAGTGATGAATCTTCAAAGTCCGGTAGGTACCAGAGTAAAACTGAATGGGAACGATTTGCACGTAATTGGGGTATTCAAAGATATCATTTGGGATTCGCCTTATCAGGCTGAAAAACCGATGGTTATCAATTTTAATAGGCATAATGGTTATAGGATCAACATGCGTCTTAATCCGGCCAACAGTTTGAGCCGGAATGTGGAACTGATCTCAGCCGTAGCAAAAAGGCTGAATCCGGCTTATCCGGTCGACATCAAGTTTGTGGATCAGCTGTATGCCGAAAAACTGCAATCTGAAAAGATCCTGGGTATACTGGCCAACTTGTTTGGCGGCATCGCCATATTTATTTCCTGCATGGGGCTTTATGGCCTGGTGGCTTACAGTGCGGAGCAGCGTACGAAGGAATTTGGTGTGCGCCGCGTACTGGGCGCCTCAGTGAGTAATATCATGAGATTGCTATCGGTTTCGTTCCTGAAAATGGTGTTTATCGCTGCTTGTATTGGCGTTCCTCTGGCTTATTACCTGATGAATAAATGGCTCACTAATTTTGAATTCCGGACAAGCATATCATTGACGGTTATACTGATATCAATAGCCGGAACTACAATCATTGCTTTTCTAACAGTTAGTTTCCAGGCTTACAAGGCTGCAAAGGCAAACCCCGTCGAGGCGCTGAAGTATGAGTGATGGGAAGTTGCTTACGACAGCTTTCTTCTGATTCTGCTCAAAGATTGCGGCGTAACATTCAAATAGGATGCAATGTAATTCAGTGGAACGCGGTATGCGATTTGAGGTTGCTCTGACAAAAACACCTGATACCTTTCAACTGCATCTTGTCCTGAATAGGCATTTTTAAGGCGGATTTTTTCCAGCATTCGCTGCTGATGAATCTCATTAACGAGATCGGTCATAAATGGCACTTTTTGATATAGTTCAAGCAAATTCTTTTTGCTAATTGCTAAAACATGGGTATCGCAACATGCCTGGATGCCTTCGCTGGCAATTGTCTCATCATTGAAACTTTGCAATATGGTACAGAATTGCTTGTCATCAATAAAGTAATAAGTAACATCGGTACCCTTTTGGCTGGTGGTAACTATCCTTAAAATGCCTGAAACAATAAAGAAAAGCGTTTTGCATACTTTGTCCCCGGTGAAAAGGTATTCCCCCTCTTTGAAATCCTTATCCTGAAAATACGAGGCAATTATCACAGCTTCATCATTTGTAATGGGTTTAAATGAGCGAAAGAAGGCAATGAGAATTTCCATGGGTTAAGGTATATCTGCTAAATTAATGTTTTCCTTAGAATGTTTTCTGTGTGGTGCTTTTTACCATTTGGTAAGTGCAGGTTTTTAAGGGTTGTGGATCTTTGTATCCATCAAAAAACAACAACATGGAGAATAAAAAAGTTATCATTTTAGGCGGAAGTTCGGGTTTAGGATTAGCAACTGCAAAAGCTGCTGCTGCAGAAGGTGCAAATGTGGTTATTGTATCGAGCAACCAAACAAGGATAGATCAGGCGTTAACGCAATTACCACAAGGAAGCAAGGGTTACGCAGTGGATCTTTCGAATGCGCAAAACATCAAGGATCTCTTTAAGCAAACAGGCAACTTTGATCATCTGGTATATACTGCTGGCGAAAACATCACGATGAGTATGGTGGATGACACCGATATTGAACAAGGGAAGGATTTTTTCACCATACGCTTTTGGGGTGCCTTTGCAGCAATTAAATACGGTAAGGATCATATTAATGAAGGTGGTTCCATTACCCTTATGAGCGGTAATTTCGGCCAGCGGCCAAGTAAAGGATATAGCCTTGGTGCAACCATTTGTGGTGCCATGGATGCTTTTACCCGAGCAATGGCAGTTGAACTGGCGCCCATAAGAGTAAACAATATTGCCGCTGGTGTAATCAAAACCAATTTATGGAATAACCTGAGTGAGGCCGACCGTGAAGGATTTTACAAGTATCTGGAGAGTACATTATTGCTAAAGCGGGTTGGTGAAGCAGAAGATATTGCAAGAGGGTTTGTGTATCTGATAAAGCAGTCTTTTGCAACGGGGCAATCGCTGGTCATTGATGGCGGGGCAGTGCTGGTTTAAAATAAACTGTCCGACACTGTACACCTATAGTTCGATAATGAACGGTTTTATTATTGAACTATAATTAAAATGCTGTTTTACAGTAAAAAAAAAGACATATCCACTCTTGGCACAAACTTGGTAAATTGCAGATCAATTGTATTCAATTGATAGATCAATACTGCCATGTTCAAGCTCAATTTAAAAATCGCTTTGCGTAACCTCTGGAGAAACAACACCTCTTCGGTGATTAATATTATCGGACTGGCAGTTGGATTGTCGGCCTGCCTGCTCCTATTGCTATATGTGAATTACGAAATAAATTTTGACCGTCATTATAAAGATGCGGACAAGATCTATACAGTAATGACCAACTTTCAGGATGCATCAGGAAAGATTACAAGTACAAAAGGATCACCCGGCAATGGGATTGCGATGGCTATCAGAGAAAAAGTTCCTGAAGTAGATGCCGTTGCACGAATTGGTGGTGGTGATGAAAGACTCATCGCCAATAATGAGACTGGTTTTAAAAAGGTCAATCTCTTTGCCGATCCAGAGATTTTAAAAATATTCAATTACGATTTTATAGTGGGTAACCCCTCGGTTGCAATGAACACACCGAATGCGGTGGTGCTAACCGAGGGAACTGCCAAGCTGTTGTTTGGCTCAACTGATGTACTGAACAAAACAGTAAGGTATAGAAACAGGCATGATCTTAAGGTAACAGGCGTTATTAAAGACCTGCCAGCCAATACTTCGCTCCGATTCGATTACCTGATGCCTTGGTCTTTTTATGAAAGCATAGAAAGTTGGGTTAAAAATCCTGGCTGGAGTAATTTTAGTTTCCTGGCAATGGCAAGGGTTAACAACAAGGCCAAATTGAGTCTGATCAACTCCAAGGTAAAGAAATTGTTCAATGAGAATTATAAGGACCAAAGAAATGAAAATTTCTTATTCCCAATGGCGGATCAACATTTACACGGTGAATTTTTGAACGGTAAGAGTGTAGGTGGCGACATTGAACGCATTTATCTGTTTGTGGGCTTAGCCTTTGGCATTTTGCTGATCGCTTGTATCAATTTCATGAACATGGCCACGGCAAAATCTGAGCGCAGGGCAAAGGAAGTGGGCATCAAAAAAACAATTGGTGCAACCAGAGGTTCTCTGATAACACAATTCCTTACCGAGGCTATGGTGCTTACTGTAGTTGCCGTGCTGATTGCGCTTGTTATCGTAGAGGCCAGTTTACCCCTATTCAATAAACTGCTGAATATAGAAATAACCATCAACTACACCAATATGGGCTATTGGTTGGGCATTGTATCGGTAGCTTTGCTGACAGGTGTTTTGGCTGGCATTTATCCTGCAGTATTTCTTTCTTCTTTCAATCCTATTCAGATTTTGAAAAAGAAAACAGCAAGGGCAAGGCTCATTCCAATCAACATGAGGCAGGTATTAGTGGCGGGCCAGTTTTGCTTTGCCATTATGCTGATTATTGGCACGCTTGTGATTTACAAGCAGCTGCAGTATATCAAAAGCAGACCAGTTGGCTACAACATCAATTTGCTTGCAGAAATGCCACAAGAAGGAGATTTGTTCCAGAAGTTTGAACTGTTTAAAGAGCAGGTGATAAAGACTGGGGCTGTTACGTCGGTAAATCAATCGTCTAGAAGTATGACGAATGTGAGCAATTGGTTTTATGGCTTTAAATGGCCTGAAATGGACAAACAAGGCGAGGAGATTGTATTTAACCGCCTAGAGACCCAGTATGATTTTGTAAAAACAAATGGTGTGCAAATGCTGGCCGGGCGCGATTTCTCTATGGATTTTGCTTCAGACACAGCCGCAATTTTATTGAGCAGCACCGCAGTAAAGATGATGAAACTAAAAGATCCGGTTGGAAAGTATGTAGATCTATTTGGTAATAAGTTAAAGGTTGTAGGTGTGTTCAAAGATTTCCTGTGGGATTCGCCCTATCGTTCCGGACGCCCGATGGTGATTAATTTTAATAAAGATGAGGGTGGCAATATCAATCTGCGCTTAAATCCGGCCAATAGTTTGAGCAAAAATATCGAGCTGATCTCCGCTGTTGCCAAAAGTATCAATCCGCAATACCCTGTTGAAATTAAATTTGTGGATGACCTGTATACCGCAAAGTTGCAGTCGGAAAAGATTCTTGGCATCCTGGCCAACTTGTTTGGCGGCATAGCCATATTGATTTCGTGTATGGGACTTTACGGGCTGGTGGCTTATAGTGCAGAACAACGGACAAAAGAGTTTGGAGTACGCCGCGTATTGGGTGCCTCGGTAGCCAATATCATGAGGCTTCTTTCACTCTCCTTCCTTAAAATGGTATTTGTAGCGGCTTGTATTGGTGTGCCTTTAGCTTATTACCTGATGAACAGATGGCTCACTAATTTTGAGTTCAGAACCACTATATCGTTGTCTATTGTATTGATATCTATAGCGGGAACCGCAATCATTGCTTTTCTAACGGTGAGTTTCCAGGCCTACAAAGCTGCAAAGGCGAACCCTGTTGAGGCACTGAAGTATGAGTAATAAAGGGATTACGCCAGCTTTCCATCTGATTCTGTTCAAAGAATATTCTTATATCTTTACTTCAATTTCTATTTTAGAGAAATTTAATGCAGAAATGCCAAGCCTAAATGCTGGAAATAGAGATCAAACCCAACCTGTTAGATAGGAAAAGGAAATTCGTGATTAGCCCTGATATGATTACCTACGACGACTCGGATTGGAAAGATGTGCCTAATACCATCTTTAATAAAGATGAAGTTGAAGGTTTAAGATTTGGTATGGAGCCTATTCAAGGTTACGTCTTTACCATAGGCCGCAGATATTGTGTAGACATCAGAGGATTGAGTGATAAAGTAATAAAGATTCGGTTTACATCATTATATAGCATCAGAAAAAAACAGTTACACGAGAAGTATCTTGACATTTTAAATGCTTTATTTAATACCCATCAGGAAGACATTCTAAATCGATATATTGATTCATTTAACAAAAACTCTTTTGTTGAGATTCTTGGAACTACTTTTAAAATCAACACCATAGCCCTAAACAACCATGAAATCCCTTATAATGACCTAGGATTCCGAGAATATACGGGCTATTATGCTTTGTTTTCCAAAAATAATCCCAAGATTTATAAGAGTTACAACTATCTTAAGGACTGGAATTCTGCAGTGGTTTATAGTTTATCCAAACGCTTATTGGCAGAAAGTTAGGGGCAACATTAGCTTTTACCAGCACCTTTTACTTCTTCAACTTTAACATACCATGGCGGGAATCTTTTTCTCGTCATAAATCCTCTATATTTTTTCTTTATTAACTTTCCTTTGGTATTTATCTCGAACAACTTGTTATCACGAAAAAGTAGCTTTTTGGGATAATAGTAGCCTCCTTGATGGTCCATCGATTCGTTCGGATTAAAGGGATATTTTGAGAGAGGTAATGCTATTATCTCTTGTTTTTCATCATCAGATAAAACTACCTTTGTTACTTTTATTCCATTTTCCTCCGAATAAATTAAAGTATCATATACAGGTATCATCTTAAAATAAATGGTATCGTCTTTTACCGACCATCTTCCATTTGCCCATTCATGTATAAGGTCAAACCTCCAGGTATAATTAAATGTAGAATCAGGATTAATATAGATAGTATTGGCGTATACTCTATAGCACCCACTTATATCATTCTGAGACATTGATCTTAATGGATAAATGGCAACGCCAATTAACATTAGTACTTTGATAAACCTATAACAGAGCTTAATGCGTTGCATATTTCAAAGGATATGAGTTAATTAAGCTTATCTATCTCAATTGGAGCATAGGGATCAAATATGATTTTATCTTTTTGAACAACTTCTAGCTTCTGAATTTTGCCAAAATAATCTTGCTTTGCAAACGACAGCACAACTTGTGCATATACCTCTTTCCCTTTAAAGAAAGTACACCTCATCGCCCTGCTATTATCGCCGATTTTTTCTGGCCTATAAACAGCCTGCTTATCTTTAAGTTCATTGGCTATTTTTTTTAAAGCAGGTAGCACTGTATTAAAATAACCTACATCATTAAAGTCGGTTTGCAAGCTCTCAAACTTACTTTGCTCAACAAAACTGCAAAAGTTTAAAGAGGTAGTGAAATTGATCGATTCCAAAGAAATCTTTGGAAACTTTTGGCTACGACGCACTTGTTGGATTCCTTTAATAACAACTTGTTCATCAGTTATCTTTACAGCAGATAGTTCTGGCGATGTCCGAAATGATTTGAATAAAATGTGAAACTGTAAACAACTATCCAAATCTTGCATCATTGTTTTTTGGTCTATCGATCTCAAGTAGGCTTCCGCATTGCGGAATTCGACCATCAAAGTATGGTTAACAGAGGCATCGCTGACTATTATAGCAGACGACCATGGCAGTTTATTGTCGATGGTCGCCACCTTAACGGCAGAGTTGAAAACATTCTGAAGCTTAATTATACTCGGATGGTCCCAATCGATCATTTGAGCACTACTAAGTAAAGGACTAATAAATAAAGTGATGAGAAACAATAATCTAAGCATAGTTTTATCGCTATTTGAGGGGCGTTTAAAACAAAGTTACAAAACTTAGCTTATGTTGATTTTACTACTCCGTTAAATAAAATATCCTAAGGTACTTACTAACAGTTCCGTTGTCACTTTCAGCCTCTTTGTCATCAATCAATAACTTATTGATATCATACATACCTTCATTTAATGCAAAACTAAGTTCATAGGGTGTGCTATCACCAAGCTTTAGAAGAATCTTGGTGTCTTTTGAGTTTCTTAAAAAATTAAGTCCTACAAATAGCGAGTTGAAATTGAACTTTTCTTCACCATAAGAAAATGGAGGTCTGATGCTAAAGTTAACGGGAGTTTCGGTTCCATCTGCCAATTTTTGGAATACTTTAATTTCATCTTTTGAATACGCCCCAGCGATTTTGTCATTTAACAGGTCGCTACCTGTGCTACTTTTTATAACCAATTTTAATTCAGGTTCAGTTACAGGTGAACAGGCGCAGAGCCCTCCCCCTCCGATATTATTTTTTTTGCACCCTAGATTAGCGATAAATAGTATCGCGCAAACGAATAGAAATTTTTTCATAAAGCTGTTAATTTGGTTTTTACACTAAAACGGTAGTAAAGTGTAAAACGCTACTGTTAAAGGTAAAA
Organism: Pedobacter sp. GQ55; assembly: GCF_059758925.1. NCBI lineage: Bacteria > Pseudomonadati > Bacteroidota > Sphingobacteriia > Sphingobacteriales > Sphingobacteriaceae > Pedobacter > Pedobacter sp. GQ55. The sequence continues at coordinate 803,471 of NZ_JCAXEI010000003.1, forward strand.
TAATAAGTACATCTACAATGTAAATAACTTGATATGAAGTTTATAGCGCTCAGCCATTATATTTGCTAATTCAAATTATCTATAGCACTTCTTATAATAGATCCTACATTTTTATCGCTGTTTATCGCTAACCTAATTATGCCATACTTATCAATAACCAGTGTAGTTGGATACGCCACGATGCTATAATCCTCAGTTACTTTTTTAGCGTCCGCTAATAAGTGAAATTTGAAACCATGATTCTTTTGAAAACTACGCACAGTGTCTGCTATATCATAAGTGATTGCCAAAAAGCTGACTTTAGATTTATTATACATTAATGTTAATCTATTCAGTTCGGGAATTTCTTCTATACAAGGCAGGCATCGGCTAAACCAAAAATTAATTACCACAACTTTCCCTTTCAATTGTAATAGCTCAATCTTTTTATTATTTAAATCGATTAAAGTAAAATTTTTGGCTGGCTTACCAACCATTGCACTTAATGCATCAATACGTTTTGCATTAGCTAAGGAATCTTCAACAAACATTTTTGCTGGTTTCTTTATTACCCTATAAACCGTAGAGTCACTCCCATATTTCCTTTCATTCAAAATATGGGTTCTTACATATGTTGTAAGATCAGCATTTATCTTATCTAAAGATGCAGGCTTACCTTCCGCGTCGTAAAAAATGGTTTTGGGCTTCTTTTGCGATATTTCCTGTGCTTCGACAAATGAAGGCCCAAAAAGGAAAAGAACTAAAATTATTAAGGTTATTTTATTTTTGATCATCAAGCGGTTATTTTTAAACAAGTTGTGCTTTTTCAGCGTGTTCCTTCAATATTCTGTTTCTTTGAATTAGCAAGTTGGTCATATACTTTTTAAGAAACAACCAGTCTGCCAGCTTACCAAGAATCCCCATTGGAGAAACATAATTAAAAATATCAACCATTAGTACGCCCTGTCCGGTCACTTCAAAAATATGCTCGTGCCTAAATGACTTAAAAGCTCCGAAAACCATTTCATCAACAAAATAATCTGCAGATTTCATTTCAGTTATTTTAGAACTCAGTCTCTGTACAATCCCAAAATGTTTGGCTTCCCATGTTACAGATTCATTTAATTCTATAAGACCTGATGTTTTCCCCGCTACTGCCTTTTCATTGGTATGGGCAGTAGAGATCTGATGAAGATCGATGTTTCTAGCAAGATCAAATACAGTTGCTTTATCTGCATTAATCAACGTTTCTAAATGGATAATTGGCATACCTTAATGACTTATGTTAATGTGTATAGGGAAAGGATATCGAAACGGAACTTTCTGGTTATAGGCGTACAACCAGGATGAGCACAGCCCAGAAAAAAAAACATACCAAAAAACTGTATTTATGCTTCATCTATTACTTCGTGTCTAGTTTTTTGATGGCGGCGGCGGGGTAAGTACTACCTCAACCGATTTTACTGGCCCGATCTCATCTGAAGTGTCATCACTAAATTTTGCCAATGAGAACATCAAACTATCCTTATTTCCAATAGGTTCAACAGTACCTATCAGCATGGAACGCTCCTCATTCTGTTTAAGACTTAATTTAACTAAGTACTTGTTCTTTGTTGTTGGATTGTTGATTTCTATAGAGAGCGTTTCCTTATCAATTTGTCCTTTGTAAATTGCTTTCTTTGGCTTCTCTATTTCTTCATAACTTTCAAATCTTTGACCTATTTCTGTAAGTTCAACTTCCTTTCTTGAATTGTCAATCCGATGAACCCTCCAGATTATGGCATAAGGTCTATGGATTTCATTATCATTAAGGCGTTTTGCGGCTGATCCTATCCATGTTCCAGTAAATTTATTTAAAGTATCCGTTTGCTTACTTTGAGCCATAGCTGTATTGATTATCAAAAAGCAAACTACAATAGAAGCTGCTTTTAGGTGAGCGGTTAAATGCATAAGAGGTCAATTTGGTTTTCTTAAAGATAATGAACTTTTATCTCAAAAAAGGGATAGCAGGCTGATAGAATACTTTTCGGGTATTATAGCTTCTTATCGTGTTTACAATGATGAAAACCAGATTAACAGCATACAGTATTGGCACCATCAGTATAAGTGATTCTATAGCTCCTAAATTAAAAATTCGAAATCCTCTAAATATTGAGCCGCCAAGATGAAAGATTTGGGTAACCACGGGAAAAATATAAAAGAACATAACAAATATGCACCAGGATATTTGAAAATTTAATAGCTTTTTACCAGTCTCATTTATGTATTTAATTTTGTCCTTTTTTAGCATCCATAATGCCAACGGCACAACTATCCCCAGTATAGGGAAAGCGATAAAACTAAGAGCAGATAAATTTAACACAACGAGAAAGCCCTTATCTTCTTCTTCAGTCCAATCTATCAGTTCATCTGGTATTGTACCTAGAGCCCTAGCCAAACGTTGTAATGTATCACCCCTTGGCTCTGTTTCCCCTCCTTCAATTCGTTGAACTGTCCTTAAGCTAAGTTGTGATTTTTCAGCTAACTCTTCCTGACTCATACCTTTTCTGCCTCGCAGTTCTTTAATCTTTTTTGCTAATTCTGTGTTTTTCATTTTTGAGCATTTTTTGTAGAAGCAAAGGTATTCTTGAAGTTGAATTTTATTTACGACTTGTTTACGACATATTTACGTCATACGTGTCAAATAGGCTTTATTTATCTCTAAAAGCTCTATAAGATTAATTTTCTAAGCAATCAGCCCGTTATTAATTGCAAATGTAGCCAGCTGACCTGTGCTATTGATGCCCATTTTTCTGAAGATGTTTTTTCTATGCGTTTTTACTGTATTTACATTGATTTGTGCATGATCTTGAGTCGCCAACTATTGGGCCATCGCCAATAACGGGTATCACTGTAAAAAGATCTTTTCCACTTTCAAGAACTGGCATTAAGATTTCATCTCTTTTAGGCTTTTTGGTTGTGTCATTAGGCCGAATCGATATGGAATGATAAATTCGTACAGCAACGATCTTCTCTGATGCGGTTATATTATAGGTATCAATCTGTCCCATAAAAGTACGGAGTGTGTTCAACCCTATTCAAAACCGAAAATATTTTTAGGATCATCTGGTCCTGTTGTGGTGGCCAGATAGTCTGTAATACCTTGTCTTGCCTTTGATTCGTGGATGGGTTTTCCAGCGTCGATCAAATCTTCTCGATAGGTTTCGCAAACATCTAAATTTGCAGCTACTTGTGGTGAGTGGGTTTGAGTTTCCATGTTAATTAGATAATGATTGTTAATTGTTATAGTCAAATTTGATATTTCCCGTTGACTGTAACAATACCTCCCTAGGGGTATTGTTATAAATTCACCCTAATTTATTGTCGTATTTCGATAATTGTTCCGGAATCTACTATATCAAACAAGTGATCAATGTCGTTATTCTGCAATGCAATACATCCGGCAGTCCAATCTTTTGCATTAACTTTTGCTGCTTTGGTACCGTGAATCATGATGCTATAACCCGGTTTTAGTCCTTTCTTTTTTGCTATTGCTTTGTCTGTTTCATTTGGATAAGAAATCCAAAAACTCTTGTGGTACTTGTCCCGCCTTTCATACTTCATATCCACATTGTAAATACCTTCAGGAGTTTTGCCGTCTCCATCGGTAATTTTATTTCCTACAGGACTAAATCCAAGATCGATGTTAAATGTAGCTACAGGTTTGTTCCTTCGGCTAATGATCATTTTACGTTTAGATTTGAGCACCAAAATGTGATCCGCCAGTGAAAGCGTACGTGCAATATCTTTCAGTTTAAATCGCCAGTTTTGAACAGTATCTACAGTTCTATAAGCTCCGGCCCTTTCCCATCGGGCAACCACATCATCATTTTTTGTTAATGAATCATTGGCTTGCTTGGTTAGCCTATGCAATCGCCATGTACCACGATCCTGATAAATCATAGCGTCGTGGTTAAAAACAGGAATGATGTATTGGCGAAAACTCATAGCGTTTCCTTTGCTATCTTTTACAGTGACAGTGGTATCTATTCCTTCTGGTAAATATTTAAACAGGGAGTCGTTCCATTTCACACCGGTTTCTTTTACGACAAATGTACCAGGAGTTTCTAAAACCGGTTCAGATGACTTTACCATACGCGGAAATTGCCAGACACAAAAGCCGATTATTACCACCCACATTAATAACAGACCGAGGCGTTTCATTGATTGAGATACGTATTATTTGATTTTGATATTCTGTTGGCTTAATATACAGTTTTTTAATGAAAGAAATTTGTGTTTGGCTCAATGTCGTGCCACAAAAGCACCCCTTAAATACATTGAAGCACCTAAAACAGGTAAGAAAACAATTACAATAATCCACACGGTTTTTTCAGCACGATTCAATTGTTTGTTCTTAATTACACTAACAGTACCATAAATCATGTAACCAATCAGGATTAAAAATAGTAGAGCGTATCCCATATCTCTAATAAACTAGTTTTAAAGTAATTTTCTAGCGACAGTAAGATTTGCGGCAACTAGCTTAGTCAATCACCGCGAATATGCGGCGAATATTTTTTTTAAGAAGATTAATAATTTGGTACATTAGTATTATGCCATTTAGAAAAACGCTCCTCTACTTTGCATTCTGCAGCATGTTTTTGGCAGGATGTATCAACCCCGTCCCTGTTTCTTTAGCAGGAAAACAATTCCGTTTGATTAGGCTTGCCTTCGGCAATGATGAATATATGGAAACGATTTGCCAGTTTAGTACGGATAAAGTAGAAATCTGGAGACATACTGATGCCGGGAATTGGTTTGCTAATCTTACTATTGGAGATTATTCAATTAATAATAAGCATCTGAAATTACCCTTTGGAGAATTTGAGACCATACGTGCTAAAGATGGGTATTATCTATATTCTGAAGGTGTGTTAAGATATAAATTGGCAGTTAACGGAGGTATATTGTAGCTTGCAAAGCTTCATAAATAACCTTTTTACATTGATCCCGTTTTTACATCCCCCTCAGGAAAATAGCTTGCCATGATGACACCTGTAGAAGACACAACAGCACCTGAAAGCTTCCATTGCTCTGGTTGTGTACCCTCTTCAAAAAGCCGCTCACCACTACCTAAGGTAACCGGAAATGCCCATGCATGTAATTCATCTACTAAATGGTGTTGAAATAAAGTCTGGCATAGCTTAGCACTTCCGTATACCAACAAATTAGGCCCATCTGATGCTTTGAGTTTTTCCAGTTCCTGTACCACATTATCGGTAATAAGAGAAGTGTTTACCCAAGAGGTATCCACTTTAGTGGTAGCTACTACATATTTCTCAACCTTGTTAAATATTTCGGAAGTAGGATCATTTTGTTGATGTGGCCAAAATGCAGCAAAAATTTCATAGGTACGTCTTCCCAATAGCAAATCATAAGGCTCAGCGGTGATTTTAGCCATTGACTGGTTCATAGTATCATCCCAATGAGGGAATGACCATCCTCCCCATTTAAAATTATTCTTAGGATCTTCATCCGGACCTCCGGGTGACTGGATCACCCCATCCATTGTTAAAAACAGACAAGCAATTATTTTTCTCATGGCTCCTATATTTGATTAAAACAAAGTTAATGCAAATTATCATTGCCAATAAGGGACGATCAGGACAAAATACAGGGGTGTTTGTGACAATTTACTTTTCCTTTTGAACATCAAGCTTTACAGGCCCCAGTAAACCCGATACACGTAAAGCCGAACCTTTGCCCGGTCCTGCTATAGTCCAGGTTTTACGCTTGTCTTCAGGTTGCCCTGCATCAAAAGCCAAACGATTGAACCAGGTGCTCGTTACCTGCACACTAAGCGCATTTTGCCCCTGCTTAATGAAATCCTTTAAATTGATGCGATACGGTGCAGCCCATAATTTACCTACTTCTTTACCGTTTACGCTAACAACCGCAGCCATATCAACTTTCCCTAAATCGAGGACATACTCCAGATCAGAAGCTGTTTTATCGATATTGAATGTAGTTGTATAGGTTGCTGTTCCCGAAAATGCTTTTCCTTCTGCTGAAATATCAAGATCCTTCCATGGCTTTAGTTCAGTTATTTCAAGAGCTTCCGGAGCACCCCATCCTGCAGGGAAAGCCAGCTTCCATGATCCTGAGATCGGCAGGGTAGCAACTGCTTTGGTTGCTTTAAATTTAGCCTCGACTCCTGTGCTTTCTTTTTTCCTGAAAACAACAAAACATGAACCTCCCTGTGCCAGATTAAGTTTAACAGTTGTGCGTTCAGCATTAAGTTGGCTTTCGGCAGGTTTGGAAGTGCCCGTAACAGGATCCCACAGTTCGACCTCTCCTTTTGCCCGGAAACTTAATTCGCCACTAAATCCCTTGCCTTTTGGTGCGGTCACAAAATACCAGTCTGCACCCTGGATACTCCGGTGTACCCATAAGGCATCCCCTCCGGTAACATCGGGTGCGATCTTTAATGTAATCAATGCCTGATCGATCGTCATGCGGGAAATGACATTTCCCTTACCTACCTTTCTTAAACCTTTACCAGCCCCGCCCCAAAGATCCTTTACCGCAGTATTAAAACGTTGTTTTGCAGCATTACCTCCGGTTAGTGTAGCAAGTCCTAGTGGTGGGTTACCCACAACGGTTGCGCCGTTACGTACAAGCAATCGTATTTTTTCTAGTGTTTGAGGCAACATACGTGGTACATCCGGCAACCACAATACACGGTAGCGAATGCCTTCTGGAGTTACTACCATCCCATTTTCCACTTTCAGTCGGTTCAACAACACATCGGGGTTACAATAGTCGTATTTATATCCTTCCGGAAAAGCGGCATTCTGATCCGGTTTATGATTGGTTTCATCGCCAAGATACCACAACACATCCGACACTGGCTTGCCTCTTTCGAGCATATATGTGCAGCGCGATAAATATTCTGTGAAATCGGGCATGTATTGCCACCAGGTTTGTCCCCTTAAGAATGGCGTACCAATTCCCGCTCCGAAAGAGCTGCCAGGGGACAGAAAAGGAGTTTGTGGGTTATGTGTATAGGTATGAAATACATAATGGCTAACGCCTTGGATACTGTTTATGTTGGCTACCTCTTTAAGCATGTCCAGATGTTCATCCCAGCCAAGTGATATGTTTGTAAATGACTCTGCCGCTACACGTGGTTTTCCATACATTCTTGCCGCTGAAGCCGTTGGCTTGATTGGCTTGAAGTTGATAGAACCAACATATCCATCGCTCATCGGTTGCCAGAACTCGCACATAGGTACATCTGCAAATTTGAAATACTCCATGATATCGGCAGGCACAACATCTCCAGGTCCGGTTTCGTAGGTTACCGATAGTCCGTTTTCTTTTGCAAGCGAGGCCATGCGACCATAATAATTATTGGTTAACAGGTCATTGAGGGTTTTGCGCCAGTCGGTCAAAAAGCGTGCAGTGGTTTCATGATCTTTGATCACATAGCCAAATAAAGCAGGCAGCCATTTACGAAGCTGATAGCTGGAAACACGCTTAAATTCGGGTTCCATATCCTGGGTCCAGCTCTGGGTGTGACATTCCCAGCTATCGATGAGCATACCATTTAGTAGCCCTCCCCCAAGTGGCCCATTTGCGCCCGAAAGTCGCCCGATGTAACCTGCAAAATGTGCATCAGCGCCTGATTTGGAAAACTTATTTGCCTCCCATCCCGTTCCTTCGGCAGGTGCCGGTCCATTTTTCTTTCCGGAATTAACATGACCCAAGCGCAGGATAGTCCAATTGCCTTTGGGTGCCCGCCAGTTTAGGCTTCCATCGACAGCCATCTTATCTGAAATATCAAGAATCTGATCGGGTTTAACGAATGCTTCTGGTGATTGTTTAGGGTTCTGACCAGCACGTTCCAAGCTCCTCAATGTCCAGGCGGCTTCCGATTCCCAACTGTTTTTGCGTGCAGCAGAAAACAGACGAAGGGAACTTAGCGCCATATCGTATTTATTGGAAATAGAAATGCGGTATTTTTTTATGCCAGCAAGTTCAGAACATGCAAAAGTAATCGGTCGATCGTCCTGCCAGTTTGCCTGCGGCATTTCCGCACGCAGGATGTCTTTTATTTTACCGTCGGCCAAAATTCCTTGTATGGCTATTGTTACGCCCGGCTCGTAAGACTGACCATGGTTAAAGGCCTGAATACAGGAAAATTCGACGCTACGAAGTGCAGTGGCATCTGGAAATTCGACCTCTATCCAATAAGGCTTATTAGGTGTTGCTGGTGCCAGGCGGATGGGCTCTTTGGCCTCTCCGGCAAAATAGGGTTCCCATTTAAAACTGGTATTGCTGTTAACAGATTGAGGTATAAGTGGCTTTCCTGTATCTCCAACAGGTGTTGGGAAAGCAAGTACGGTGATGTCTTTATAATCTCTCCACTCCTCTGTACTTGGCTCAGGTATTGGCAATACCTGATTAGTGGTTTTGCCACCGACTACATCAGTTCGGTTCCAGATCAGGTTCCGCATTGCATTGGCAGGTGTAATCCATGGGCCTCCGGAAGTTGCCCATCCCGGGCAGTTGTTCATAGAAAACCTGAGCCCCAAACGGCGACATTCCTGAGCGGTATGCTTTACAGCATCGTCCCAATGGGCACTAAGACTGGTAATTTGAGGGCTGACTCCTGGCCATGGTCCACCAAACTGCCCATGAAACAGCTGAATTCCTGAAATACCGGACTTTGCGATTGCTTCCAGATCTCTGGTAATGCCTTCTTTAGACACGTTACCGCCAATGTAGTGGAACCAGGTTTCGGGATGGTAAACTTTTGAGGGCTTAAGAAAAGAGACCTCATCTTGCTTGCCAAAAGGACGGTTGATTTCTTGTTGTGAAGGTACGAAGGGCACCTTTGCCAATTGAGCGGTTGCAGAAATTGAATAGGTAATGGAAAAAAAGATTCCTAGAAGATATTTCACGTTTTGTGTGTTCAGGATTGGTCTGTTATACATTTGGTTTAAATCAAAACCAAGTTAGAGAACATTTACCTGATAACCGTCATGCACTGTCGGTAAGAGTAACAAAGTAGGGTGTAGCCTAAAATAGGCTTCACCCTACTTTCTACTTTACTTTACAGGCACAAGCAGTAACGCATCTGCTACTACAGCGCCTTCTGATCCTTTTGCTGAGATCTCGACATAGGTCTTATTCCCAGTACTTAAGGAGTATGTACCTAAACTAACCCATTCACCTGAAGTTTGGCCAACTACTTTAACCTCTGCGTCTTTTATTAAAACCTCTTTGATACTAGTACCATCATGAACATTGATAACGGTAACCGCAGCGGCATTTTTTAATTTCGGATAATAAGTATACAGCGCGTACTTTCCTTTTGTGGAAATCTCTGGCTTGTATCTGATTGACTTTGGACTTGAAGAAGTTGAGTCTGCAAGAAAATAATCAGGCCCGTAACCACCATGCGTATTAACAGTCCAGTCTCCTTTTTTCTCGACTTTGCTTGCGTCACTGTTGTCTACCAGAATTTCAGGCGCACTGCCATCTTCCAGTGGATTTCTTTTTAACTGTGCCTGGATCTGGGAAACATCTATTTTCTGTACGGTCTGCTTATTGTCTATCGCTTTTGCCGCAGCTACCGCAGCAGATTGTCCAAGCACCATAAACACAGGCTCCATGCGGATAGAACCATAAGCAATATGACTGGCAGAAAGGCAAACCGGAACAAGAAGATTACCCACTTCGCTTTCTTTAGGGATAATTGCACGGTAAGAAATTGGATATGGCCCAAAGCCGTGTTCCTCTACATTGCCCTCGTTTTTTACCATGCCGTTGATTACCTGTCTGTCGCAATTGTGAGAGTCCATGCCATAAGCAGCCATTCCTACCCCATCTTTAACAATTTCCTTTCCCTGACAATGGTGCTGGGTCATGACCAATTCTCCGACCATCCTTCTAGCTTCTCTGATGTAAAGCTGGTGCGACCAGTTTCCCATATCCATATACTCATCTTTAGGATATCCCCATAGGTTAAGCTCAGTCCTGATGTGCTCAGGAACACGGGGATCATTACCTACAAAATATAGGAGGCCTTTAGTGTAATCAACATGTGCCTTCGATATTTCGGCCCTTTTCTGATAATCGGCATCTGGATATTCCCAGTTCATACCAATCATATCTGTAGAGAAACCGTTTCTATTGTTGATGTCGGTTTTTTCATTTGGCATGCCACTCCAGATAAAGCCATCTTGCAGGGATTTCCATGGTCGTTTTTCCATTTGCCTGATCAGCAGCTCGTATTTCTCTGGCTGATAGTTTTCCGGTTTGGTAATGGGGATCTGGTTGTCCTTATTTTTGGTTAAGCAGATTCTAAAGTTATAAGCCTGAACTTTTTTATCCCCTGTTCCATCTTTTTCAAGAACACCCGGATTAATTCCCCAAACCAATCCGCTTGAAGCATCACCGGGAGTTTTGTATGGATCTATCCCATCCAACATTTGATGTCCTTTCATGAACTGAACGCCATTAAAGGTTTCTTTGTACAAATCGTTTGCTTCTCTGCCAACAGTATAGGAGACACCTGCCTTTGCCATCAAATCGCCTTCATAAGAACAATCGATAAACATTTTGGCTTTAACCTTATTGTCTGGCGCTGTTTTGGTTGAACTCTCCAGCGTGATTTCGCTGATCAGGTTTCCATTCTTGGCAACTGCTGTCAGGCGGTTTTCATATAGTACTTCTACTTTAGCTCTTTTAATATAATCTTGAAACAGGTTTTCGGCAACATGAGGCTCAAACACCCATTGTTCAAATTTACCATAGTGCTGCCCTATTCTTCTATAAAAATCGAGTGCTAAGCCGCTGATGGCATATTTATTACCGATATCAGTAAGACCAAGGCCGCCTGAGCTCATCCCGCCAAGGTGTTTTCCAGGCTCTATTAAAAGTACAGTTTTACCAAGCTTTGCTGCTGTATAGGCCGCAATTACACCGGAGGAAGTTCCTCCATAGATACAGATGTCATAATCTGTCTTAACAGGTTGCTGCGCTAATGTAGGCTGCAGCGAGGTGAGGATCAAGACGGGTATCAGCAGGTAAAGAAAAAGATTTTTCATAACTAGTAATTAGGGTTTTGAATTAATTTAGGATTGGTAACCACCTCTATATTAGGGATTGGCCATAGGTAATCTCTATTTTTATTGAAGGTGCGTATTTCTATTACCCTCAAATCGGCACGGTTAGGTACATTTGTGTAATCTGCTAAACCATTTTCATCTATCTGTGGTGCCGCTGCAACCAGGCCTCTTTGCACCCTTCCGTAGAAGTTTCCGGTCATGGCTTTCTCAGCGATATTCCATCTGCGCAGGTCAGTTTGTCTGAACCCTTCCATTGCCAGTTCATAAAGGCGTTCTTTGTGCACCAGACTGCGGAACTCGGTTTGTGATTTACCCGATGCAATGGCTGGCATGTTTACGCTTGGGCGCTGTCTTACCAGATTAATGGCGTCGTAAGCAGATTGATCTAACTGATTGAGCTCGTTTTTAGCTTCGGCATAGATCAGCAGGATTTCGGCATAGCGTATCTGGATTACGTTGAGTTCTGAATTTGAACGATCTGGCTTATCGGCCAGGTCTACATATTTTCGCCAGCAATAGCCGGTAAAGGTTGCAAAGGCATTAATAGCTTCCTGGTTGTCGACACGTTTTGCCGGTGTGGTATCGTAATTCCAGCATTTAAGACTGTCTCTATGTGTTTCGAATTGGTAATTAAAATATATTGATCCAGGCAATGCGATGGTAAAACCAAGTCTGGGATCGCGGTTCTTGTATGGATCTTTAGGGTCAAAAAGTGGTGATTCATCTATATTCAATCCATCGGTACATGGATAAGCATCTACAAGCGATTGCGATGGTACTTTGTTTGAAAACCCTTGCCCGTTTCGCGATAAAAGTGCAGTAGGCGTAGCATGGGTTTTGGTTTTTGAGGCACGAAGGTATTGAAATGCCCAGATGATCTCGTTGGAATTTTGCCCCGCATAACTAAACAAAGCTCCAAAATCGTTGTGCAGTGTATAGGTTTTTAAGTCCATTACCGCTTTAGCTGCATCGACAGCATCCTGCCACTTGCCATTGTTTAGTGCGGTACGAGCCTTAATAGCTAGTGCAGCACCTTTTGTAGCACGACCAACATCACCTCCGGTGTAGCTATTTGGTAAATCCGGAGCTGCTTCGGTTAGCTCTTTCATGATAAAATCGGCCAGTTCAGCTTTTGGGGTTTTGGAAATCTGGGCTTCTTCCAACTTTAACATTTTAGTAACCAATGGCACACCGCCAAAATAATCGATAAGATACTGATAGGTATACGCACGGATAAAACGAGCTTCAGCTTTAGATCTGTTAAATATTGCAGGAGTAGCACTGTCTTTTACTTTATCAATATTATCCAGAATAAAATTACATTTTGCAATCACTATATACGCTTGTTTCCATATTTCTAACGCATAACCGTTGTTACTGTCCTGATTACCTTTTCCGATACTCTGTAAGGCACTATTGTTACGATCCCAACCAATATCTGTTCCATCATCAACACTAAGGTTGAGCGGCATGGCATCAAGCGGAGAATATGCAGCATAGCGGTACAGTCCATTAACAGCAAGAAGCAGTTCATCCTGGTTGGCAAAAAAAGTTTCATCTGAGGGACCTGATAATGGACTTTTATCGAGGTATCCTTTTTGGCATGCTGGTGCAACTGTTGCTAAAACAACAGCTAACATAATTAGGTATATATTTGTTTTCATCTGTTTTATTCTTAAAATGTAACATCTAAACCAAAAGTGTATAACTTAACCTGGGGATAGATATTTCCCGGGCCTACCGGTGCTTCTACATCATATCCATTAAGAAAACGATCGAATGAAGCTACGTTAGAACCATTTGCAAAAACTCTAAGTCGGTTAATACTTAGCCTCTTAATAATATTAGCAGGTAACGTGTAACCTATCTGGACATTTTTGATGCGTAAATATGATGCATCTCTTAACCAGAAGGTTGATGCCTGCTCATTATTCGACTCACCAAAAGCCAGACGCGGATATTTGGCATTAGGATTTTCCGGAGTCCAGCGATCTTTATTTTCTTCTCGAATTGTTCCTCCAAGCAGCCCACCAACATTGAATGGCAAAACACCCGGGCCGTTTACATAACCGTTGGCTTTGCCAACGCCTTGTAATAGTACTGAAAGATCGAAACCTTTATATGAGGCCCCTATGTTTGAAGCAAAAGTGAATCTGGGTATAACACTACCCATTATAATTTTGTCACTTTCATTGATCAGACCGTCGCCATTTTGATCTTTATATTTGATATCACCGGCTTTAACCGTACCAAACTGTTTTGCATGAGCAGCTGCTTCCTCATCGGATGCGAAAAAGCCTTGTGCCTGGTAACCAAAAAGTGAATTGATGGAATAACCTTCGCGGTTTACATTTACATTGGCGGTCTGGCTGATGCCTTTCATGTCTATTATGGTATTTTTCACATCAGATAGGTTGACACTCACGTTATAATTGAAGTCTTTGACGTTCCCTTTATAAACTATACCCAATTCCCAACCCTTGTTATCAACAGTCCCTGCATTTTGAAAGGGAGCGCCCAACCCAAGGCTTAATGGAATATCTAGCCGCAAAAGTATATCTCTGGTACGCCTTTGGTAATAATCGGCAGTAATGCTTAGATTATTCAAAAGTGTTAAATCAATACCAATATTTTTTTCTTCAGTAGTTTCCCATGAAATATTCTTATTGGCCATGGCTTTTAATGTTGCCGTGTTGGCGATCTGTTTACCCAAAGCCGTAGATTCAAACTCAAGAGCAGTAATTGAAGGATAGGTACCAATGAGCTGATTCCCTAGTCTACCCCAGGAAAGCCTCAATTTGGCTTCGTTTATGGTATTTTTTAATCCACTAAAAAAACCCTCTTCCGAGATCCTCCATCCTACTGATGCTGAGGGGAAAAATCCATACTTATTTCCTTCTGCAAAGCGGGAGGACCCATCATACCGTGCATTGAGTTCCAATAGGTATTTTCCCTTGTAGCTATAGTTTAATCTGCTGAACAGGGATTGCAATGCCCATTCTTCTGCACTTCCAGTGGCAGTTTGATTTAAAGCAGAGCCGCCATTTAGTATTGGATATTCCGGAAGGATATAGGTGTCTCTATACCCCTGTATCCATTCTGAATAGAAATCTTCTCTGGATCCTCCTACAAGAAATTTAAGGCTATGGTCATTAAAGGTTTTGCTGGCCGTAAGGGTAGCGCGCATGTTGTTAAAAAAAGACTGCGATTGGTTTTGAGTAAGCGATGTTAATGCAGGGGTAAGGAAGCTCGGACTACCATCTGGCAAATAAGACTGGATTGCCTCCTTGAACCTTTTATTAGATGACAATGCATATTTTGGAGAATAAGCTGCCTCTGCCTCCAGCCATTCAACTGGCTTATAGTTAACAATAGCATTAATACTTCCAAATGGACCCCTTACTCTGTTGGTGCCTCCGTCTCTACTTACGGAGATTGGATTAGTACCATTCCAACCCACTCCCCATTGTCCCCTTTCAGTAATGCCGATCTGATTTGCCGGAATTCCGTTCATCCACTGAAATATCTCACCTGAGCCAATATTAGCATCTGTAGAAGCTGAAGGTTCAGTAGAGATAGCATTCACGTACTGGAGATCGACCTTGGCCGTAAGTTTTTCAGAAAAAGTAATATCGGCATTATTACGTATGGTGTAACGCTTGAAACCTGAATTTTCAATGATGCCTTTCTGATCGAAAAGTCCGAATGACCCTAATAGTTTTACTTTTTGTGTTCCACCTTGAATGGTCAAAAAATGACTTTGTTGTAATCCAGAACCAGTTAAGGTTTCCTTTTGCCAATCGGTATTCGGATATAGATCAGAACTGACACCATTTTGTTCTCTATACTTTTGGATCAGCGCATCTGAATAGAGCGGTGTCCGGCCGGTATTAGCGTATGCTTCATTGATTAGCAACATGTAATCCAGCGCATCTACCAGTTTCGGCATGTTAGTTGGATCTTGCCAGCCAATATAGTTGTTATAAGAAATACTGACCTGATCATTATTTGCCCTTTTTGTAGTAATCAGAATTACGCCATTTGCAGCTCTGGAACCATAAATTGAAGAAGATGCCGCATCCTTAAGAATGGATATGGATTCTATTAAATTGGGATCTATATTATTCATAGAGCCTTCAATACCATCGATCATCACTAATGGGTTGGCACCCAAAACCGCATCAGCGCTGCTCAATGTTCCTACCCCACGAACCCTTATTGTAGCCCCGTCACTACCCGGTCTGCCTGAGTTTTGTTTTACGGTAACTCCTGGAGCCATGCCTTGTAAAGCGGCTGAGGTTTGCCCCATTGGCCGTGTAGCCAGATCTTTTCCTGAAACCACAGATACAGCCCCTGTTAAGTTCACTTTTTTCTGTGTTCCATAACCAACCACCACAACCTCTGTTAAATCCGTATCATCGGTCTGCAGTTTTACATTGATACTGGTTTGATTACCCACAAGAATTTCCTGTGAAGTATAACCAACATAGGAAAACAGTAAGGTGTTTCCGCTATTGGCTTCAATTGAATAACGCCCATTCTGATCAGTAACAGTTCCTGCATTGGTTTCTTTAACCTTTACGCCTACTCCTGGCATCGCCATTCCCGAAGCATCGGTTACCGTTCCTCCAATTTTTTGACGTGCATTGTTTACTTTGCCCTGGTCTGCTTTATTATCGACAGGAACAGCTGGTGCGGCTGCTTTTTGCAGTACAATGTACTTTTCTTTAACCACCCAGCTAAGCCCTTTGCTTTTAAGCGTGGAGTTTAATACTTCTGCCAGTTCGGTCTGATTAAAGTCAACAGTGATTTTTTCGGTATCGTCCAGCAGTTTATTACTGTAGAATACGGTTAAACCCGTTTGTTTTTTAATGGTTTTAAATAATGTGGCAATGGTAATGTTCTTGCCTTTGAGGCTGATCTTGCTGATGCCTTGCGTGTTTGCGCGAACTGGCAATAAAATAAACAAGATCAAAATAACCGGCAAAGATAACCGGCCTAATCGGGTAAGTTTTTTAAGCATACATTTAAAGTTTATAAAAGGTTTGCTCTAAGACGCAGCTTTTACCCGAATGGGTGAATGGTATTAAAAAAATATTACCTGAAGGTCAATATTCCATTTTTAAGCTCGGCTTGCATACCTGAGGTAAGTTTCAAATTACTGATTACTACATCCAGGGGCAGGTTTTTGTCAATCTCGCCAGTAAAGGTTTGCTGGGAAACTGCTGGTGTTTGCCAGGCAATTTTTACATCAAACCAGCGATTTAAGACCTGCGAGATCTGGGATAGTGGTTGGTTGTGGAAGGAATAAGTACCGTTTCGCCAGGAAAGTACTTCTTGCGCATCAAACGTTTTGATCTCCAGATTCTCTTTTCCGATTACAGCTTCCTCTCCAGGTTTTAATTTAATAACCTGATTATCTTTTTTGGCCGACACAGACCCCTCCACTAGCGCTGCAGTGAAATTCTGAGCGGTATACGCATTTACATTAAAAGAAGTTCCATGCACATGTACATCGGCATAAGAAGTATGTACAATAAATTCTTGTTGTGGGTTCTTTGCTACTTCAAAATAGGCCTCTCCGGTTAAATAAACCTCCCTTGTTTGTTTTCCGAACTGGAAAGGAAAACGAAGACTGGATGCTGCATTCATCCACACTGTGGTACCATCTGACAGTTTAATTTTATAGTCTTTGGTAACCGGAACAAATAGGGTTGCCCACTGCTTGCTATCAGCATTATCGGCAGTATAGCTTAGCTCCTTCTGTTTGGTATTGATTTGCGTTTGTCCTAATTTAATCTGCTTATTATTGGAAAGATCGACCGCTTTTCCCTGATCCGTTTTAAGGTATACTTCTTTAAATGCCTGATCCTGAAGTGATGTTTGGGTTTGATTGGTGGAGCTGAAATACCATGCAAATGGAAGAGCAATGGCCAGCATTGCAGCAATACCACTTAAGGCCCATCTGTTTCTGCTGAAAAATGAACCAGGCTGCTGGTGCAGGCTTACGCTTGTTTTCTCCCAGGCCTGATCAGGATTTAGTCCGGACAGGAATACTGCTGCTTTGGGGCTTCCCATTTTTGCTTTCAATACCTCCCAGAACTTTCGCACTTCGGCGTGGCTTGAAATGGCATGCTCGGCAACAAGGTTATCCTGTTCACTGATCGTTCCTGCTATCTTTTCAAATAAAAGACCTTGTATATATTCCTCGTTATACTCCATTACTACACATTAGACGCAATTAAGCGATTATCAGGTGAATATTTCATTTAAAATTAATGAGTTTTTTCTGCAAGGCCTTTACAGCCAGCTTTAAATGGGTTTTTATGGAGTTTACAGAGAGGCCCATTTCCTCTGCTGCTTCCTTATATTTTTTATCTTCCAGGTACACCAGCTTAAATGCCTTTTGGCGCTGAGTTGGCAATTGTTCAAATATGAGATCAAACTTTCCCTGGTAATCGTTTTCCTGATTTGTTTCCTGATCCTGGTCTCCCTGCCAGCTTTGTTCTTCTGTATACGCGTTAAGCTTACGCTCAGATACCTTCTTATCTCTGAGAACTGTTAAGCAACGATTGTGAACTGAGCGTAGCAAATAAGCCTTTATTGAGGTATTGATGGATAGGAAAAGCTTTTTCTGCCAGATAGCAATAAAAAGGTTCTGAACCAGGTCCTCGGCCTCCATATCATCCTCCAGCATAAAATACGCTTTGGTGGAAAGAACCTTATAATATTTCTTAAAAATCAACTCATAAGCGGTGTAATCTCCGTCTTTAAGTTGTTCCAGTAATATTTGGTCTTCATCTTCCATTATGAACTCAGGTAAACTAAAGATATAAGTTCAAATGAATAATATCAAAATTTTACACAAACGTTTGCATAAATTTTCGGCAAGCAGAAGCGTTTTTAGTTAATTCTTTGCAAAAAAAATTCAAATGGGGAAATGTTATTTGGAAATCTACTGGCGTAATTTTAAGCAAAGCAGGGACATTCTGTTGAGACATGGGGCTTTAAAGCCTTTATCAAACGCTTGCGCAGCAGTTGTAACACCTTGACTTACAACATTGCTGGATACTTTATTACTTTTTCACATCAATTCATCCTAAACCAAATTTTATGAAAAAAAGTAATCTTTTATTAGCGTGCGTTTTTTGCAGTATTCTTTTCACATTTTCATGTAAGAAGGCAGAACACATCCAATCAGAAGAAAAAGCTTTGTCGGTTCACGACTCCACTGCTGAAATTATTACCCAAACCCGAAATGTAAACATTGTTTACTTTGTGCCCAGTGACCTGGATACATTGGCGGGCTACCAAAAGAGATTGAGCGACCTGTTATTGTGGACCCAGGAATGGTACAAACAGGAAATGAACCGCAATGGTTATGGCTATAAAACTTTCGGTCTTGCAAACGACGGTTCAAATGGTGTAAAAATCATTACGATAAGAGGTAGCTTGCCTAAAAGCGGCTATCCATACTCAGGCGGTTCGGGAGCTGTAGCAAGTGAAGTGAATGCTTACTTTGCTGCTCACCCGGCTGACAATACCAGCGACCATACGCTGATCATTATACCAAGATATTCCATTGGCGCCAATGGCACGCCTAGCGGTGGCCCTTTTTATGGTACCGGCAGGTGGTGTTATGCGTTGGACTATGAAGAAATGGACATCCAGAACCTTGGCAAAACGGACGCTATTGGTAATCGATTCAGCGTATGGTTTGGCGGCATGGTTCATGAACTAGGCCATGGACTGAACTTGCCGCATAACAGGCAAAAGGTTTCGGAAGATGCTACGCTAGGTATGGCTTTAATGTGGGCGGGCAATGGTACACTAGGTAAAAGCCCTACTTTCTTGACTGCAGTAGACGCGGCAGTTTTAAACACCAATCAGGTATTTAACAACAATAGCAATACCTACTATGGTCCGGTAACATCGGGCATCAATAAAATATATGCAAGCTATTCAAGCGCGCAGGCTTCGATTGTGGTATCGGGTAAATTTACGTCGACCGGCAATGTAACGAGCATACTCTATTTTAATGATCCTAACGTGAACAACGAGGGTACGGGTGTAAATCACGACTACAATGCCATCGGCTGGGAATCGAAAAAAATAGGTACTGACAGCTTTAGGGTGGTAATACCTATTGCCGATCTGGTAGAAAAGGCAGACGGGATTCCATATGAATTAAAGGTTAAACTGGTGCATGACAATGGTACTGTTAGCCAGCAGATCTATAGCTATACATTTGCAGGTGGGATTCCTGTTTTAAATTTCAGTACCAGAAACGAGCTTAGTAAAACAGGTTGGAGCATTGCTTCATTCAGTTCTGAAGAAACAAGCGGTGAAGGTGCCGTAAATGGCAGGGCCAGCACATTGATTGATGGAAGTGGAAGCACTTACTGGCATTCGCGCTGGTCAAGTTCAGCAACCTCCTACCCTCATAATGTGGTGATAGATCTGGGATCTTCTAAAACAGCGAATGGTCTTAGCTTAACTCAACGAAGTGGTTTGAGCCGTGCCGTTAAGAATTTCGAGGTGCTGACCAGCACAGATGGCATCAATTTTACTTCAGTAAACAACTATGTTGCAGCAAATGCAGACGGACCTCAATACTTTGATTTTGGAAGTGCAAAAACTTTCAGGTATTTAAAGGTTATCGCCAACTCTGCACATGATGGATTACAGTTTGCGGCTTTAGCCGAACTGGGATTGTACTAATTAGGAGGAGTTAGTTAATAGTAACATCCTCCTGGCCGGTTGGTCAGGAGGATTGTTATTTTAGACCGTAGACTTACAAGCCTTTAATCCTGTTCTGTTCATCCCGAGCGCCATTCCGGTCTCTGAGCCTCTTGTTGTTCTTGGCATTTTTGCTGATCCTGTAACTGAAAGAAAGCATAACCGTTCTGCTGTCCTGCCTGTTTCTAAATGTAGCACTGGAACCAACTACATTATGGATACTGCCTTTACGTATGGCTGAATAGAATAAATCGCTGCCATTAACCCCTATAGAACCATTACCTGAAAACAGTTGCTTTTTAACTCCTGCTCTAATGCCCCCTATCCCAAAAGTTGTTACCTGATTTGAATAATTGCGCCCCCCCCAGTCAAAAGCGAGGTCAGCACTCCAGGTTTTGCTTAAAGAAAAGCGGTTATACCAGTTAAATGACTGCATAACTACGGCTGTATCTACAGTAATCCCGTTGAACTCAGATTGTAAATGTACCCGCTCCGGATTGACCGTAAAATCGGCATTCCACCATTTGAAAATATCCTGATTATACGAAAGCAGCAGCCCTGTTATGATAACAGACCCCACATTTTCAGGTCTCTTGATATATACATCATTAATGGCTTTGATAACAGGGCTGCTGGTATTGGACATAAACGAATAATAAACGTTGGTGGTCAGTTTATCTTTAAATACATGAGTGAGCTGAATATTATTGGTAAACTCGGGGCTAAGAAATGGATTGCCGGACTCTTGATTATACATTTGCACGACCATAAGAAAAGGATTCAGCTGATCATATGCCGGTCTGTTGATGCGTTTTCCGTAGCTTAAAAAGAACTGATTCTGATTAGTAGAATCGGGCTTATAGGAAAGGAAGAATGACGGAAAAGCATTGAAGTAATTCCTTACAAAGGATGAATCGGATTTTTGTATGTTCCCCAGCTGATGCCCTTTGGAACTGGTATGTTCCACCCTAAGCCCCACCTTAATACCAAGCTTACCAAATTCACGGTACCCTTCGATATACAAGGCATTTATGTTTTCGCGATATAAGAATGCGTTTGTTCTGTTATAATCTGGTTGTTCCAACTCGGCAGCACCAGAAAAGTAGTTGGCCTGATTATCTGTTTTTATAAAGCTTGATTTTAGACCCGCACTGAGTTTGTAATGATTTTTTAAAGAGAATGAATAATCGGCCCGGGCCGAAAAGATATCTATTGTTCTTGGAAGATTCCCCCTGATGCGTTCTAAACCCAATGCCTGGCCAGAGGCAGTGTAACTATTGTTGCCAAAAAGCTGGTTGTTGGCGGAATTGTAATGTGTATAATCGACATCCATACTGAGCTCAGTTCCTGTACTATCGAACTGGTGCAACATATTTAAATTCATTGTACCGTTTTTGAACAAGCTGTTTACGCTATGACTTGAGTTTACAATAGCGTCCAAGTCTCGATTGCCCTTCATCATTAAGTTTCGGGTACCTCCATCTTCGTTAACACGATTCCTTAACCCGTTGAAAATAAAACCAATGGTAGTTCTTTTGTTCAGGTAATAATCGACTCCTACTTTTACATTGCTGTTGTGCCTGCTGTAAAGTATTTCGCCTTGCTGTTCCAGTATTGAAGCTAAGCCCCCTGTTTCATTTTTAAAGCTTCGGGTTGCCGAGGAATTCTGGAAATCTTTAGGGCTACCGGCCCCCACATTTGTGAAAAGGTTTAGTTTGTTTATCCGATAGTTAAAATTAAAGGAGCCATTTATTTTTCTGTAAATCCCCTTTCCACCATTTAAGGTTATACCGGTATTGAAACCCTCCTGCCTACTTTTTTTCGTTAAGATATTGATAACGCCACCACTGCCTGCTGCATCGTACCTGGCCGGAGGATTAGGGATCAGCTCGACCTTATCTAATTGATCTGTTCCCATCGTTTTTAAATACGACACCAGATCGGCACCGGACAAATAGGTTAACTTGCCATCGATATAAACCGTGGCTCCCTTACCCATCAGGTTAATTGCACCTTCTTCGGTAACCCTTAGGCCAGGCAAGCGGCCCAGGAGCTCAAACGCGTTGGTGCCAGCAACGTTAATAAGGCCTTCAACATTTACGATAGTGCGGTCAATTTTACGCTCTATGGCCTTTTTACGGGTGGTAATTTTTACTTCTTTAAGGTCTGTTGTTTGAGCCATGGAAGAAGTTGCGATTAGACAGAGTATTATAAAAATTTTCATCATAATTAGCATTAAGTTTCAACCAAATTAGCTCCGCGGGGCTTTCAGGAAAAGACTAATCGGTGAACAACGCGATGTCCTCGACAAACGCTTAGAAAGGGGCATATAGCCATCCGTTAAATAATGTAATTTTGAGTATGAAGAAAAACCTCTGGCTTCTGCTGGTTACCTTTATTGTTTTTTACCTGTTAATTCATGCGAGTGGGCACCTGCCAGGCTTACTCCGCGGGAAATGGACGCTGGTAGATGAACGCAGCATCGCCGTGCAATTGCTAAATTTAGTGACTGATATCAGTATCTCGTTCCTGTTCGTGTTGTCAACCTATCTGGTAATGCATAAGTACTATCCAACAAGGAGGTATATGCATTTAGCGATTACTATAGGGTTGATTATAAGCGTTTGTTTTGCGATTTGTCTTTTCACCAGTTACGTAGTAACTATAGCACTATCGCTTGATCCTATAAGATTAAGCCTCTTTTTTAGAAATAACATACTCATCTATGTATTAAACACCATTTTTGCAATGGTATTCTATTTAATAAGGTACACCCAGCAAAAAGAACTAGAGCAAAAGGAAAGAGAACTTCAGAACCGCTCTTCAGAACTTTCTTTCCTTCGATCGCAGGTAAACCCTCATTTCCTGTTCAACAACCTCAATAACATTTATTCTCTGGCTTATCACAAATCGGAACAAACACTTCCTGCAATAGCGGGACTTTCGGAGTTGCTGAGGTATATGCTTTACGACAGCAGTGAACGGGTAGTGCTTAAACAAGAAATCAGTTATATAGAAAAATACATTTCGCTGCAGCAATTGCGCTTTGAAGATCCAGTGAACGTTAAAATAAACATAACCGGAAACATAGAAGAAATGAGCTTGCCCCCGTTGCTTTTAATACCCTTTGTAGAGAATGCTTTTAAACATGGCAGGGTGATGGCAGATGCGGAATGGTTATGGATAGATATCGATGTACTGAGTGCAGACAGGCTGCTGTTTTCTTGTACCAATACCAAAATGGATAAGCGTAAAGACCTTACCGGGGGCATTGGAATAGACAATGTAACAAAGAGACTTGAACTGCTTTTTAAAGGACGTTACGAATTGGATATCAGAGATAATGAGCATCAATTTACAGTTAAACTTGACCTGAATAATGAAGAATGGTAACGGCCTGCGCTGTATAATACTCGATGATGAGATCCATGCCGTTAAGTTACTGGCAGACTATGTATTGCGCACAAATGAACTTGAGCTGGTATTAAAAACTACTGACCCTGCTGCTGCTATAGCTCATATTAACAGTGGTAATGCTGATCTGATTTTTCTGGATATACAAATGCCTGAGCTTACTGGTATTGAGGTGATGAACATTATTAGGGAAACGCAAACAAAGGTGATCCTTACCACAGCCTTTTCGGATTATGCCTTAAGTGGTTTTGAGTACGATGTAATTGATTACTTAATGAAGCCCGTCACTTTTGAAAGATTTTTGATTGCAGTAAACAAGGCTAAGAAACGAATGAATTTAAGCGCTCCGGAGGCGATGGAACCCGACCATATTTTCATTAAGGTAGAGCACAGGCTGCAGAAAATCTTATTTTCATCAATCCACTACATCGAAGGCCTGGGCGATTACATCAGTTTTCATACCTCAGGAGGCAGATTGCTCTCATTAGAGCGCATGAAACACATTGAATTGATCCTACCCCAACATCTTTTTTTAAGGATACACAAATCGTATATCATTAACACCAGCCACATAGATTTTGTAGAGCGAGGGAGGATTGTGATCGATAAGAACTACCTGCCAATTGGCGAAACCTATAAGGGTATGGTAAATAAGAAGTTGGGGCTTAAAAGTTAAAGTCTGCTTATCTCTTAAATTTTAAAATGGTATAAGAATTTGCCGGGAAGCTATATTTAGGTACATCTCCAGTTAGATTTACCTTTGAGCTTACTGTTTTATACCGTTCAGGTTCTGAAGGGGTATTCTTTGAAGTAAGTTCACCCGACAGCACATAAACATCGGTCTCTGGATTTCTACCTTCAAATCCGTTAAGCTCAATTGCAGTAGTAATGGCATCGGTACTGGTATTTACAATGTGTAATGCCAAGGTCTTCTCATCTTCGCTACGCGCTGCTGTTACATCCAGAGCGCCTTCTACTTTACTTAAAACACATAAGGGTAAAAAGTTCTCAGCCTGCATCTTCTGTGAATAAAATGGCGGCATCCCCCATGCCTTGCCTGCAGTGAAGAAGATCTGACCCTGATCCCAGTCGTTGTCATTCTGCTGATAAGGTTGCAGTGCGTTGGCAGGGCTTGAAGTGAGTACAAATTCATTATGTCTGCGGATTGCATTCAGATTAGTAGCATGCCCCAATGCGCGCTGAATATCATGCTTACTGCCATTCTCTTCAAAAACGGCAACTTTCATTTGGGTTGCCGGATCCCATTGCTTAAACATACGTTGCATATCAGCAAGTTGCTTATCCGTATCCAGACCTGCCTTTGGATCATCACCACCTACATGGAGGTCCCAATAATCGGCTTTTCCGTTAAGTTCCCTGAATACGTACTCCATATGAGGAGATTCAGGACGCCACCAGGCTGCATGCACGAATTTTAAAGAGCTATCTTTCTTTTTCATGGCTGCATACAAGAGATTAAAACGTGCTACATATTCCTCATATGCTTTTTTGTTATCGCCGTTAAAAATAACCTCCTCATTCCCGATCTCTATATATTTTACTCCGTAAGGTTTAGGATGCCCGTTTTTGGCGCGCTTTGCCCCCCATTCTGTATCCACATTTCCATTAAGGTATTCTACCATATCAGCTACATCCTCTGGTGTTTCATAGATATTTATGGCAAAACAAGGTGTTATTGTCGTTGTTTCACAAAACTTAAGAAACTCTTCTATACCAAAACCATTGGTGGTATACCAATTCCAGTGGCCACGATATGGAGGTCGTTTGTCGGGATCACCGATCATTTTTTTGAATCTGTATTCCGGGGAATTCACCATAGTTCCTGCATAACGCAAAAATGTTAGCCCTTGCGACACCAAGATATTGCCAATGTCGGCCCGAATTGGCAAGCCTCTAAACTGATCTTTACCAGTGCCCATGAGTACTGCCTGATCTACCCACAGTTTGCCCTTTGAAGAAATATAGATAGCCAGTCTCGCATTGTTGTCTGCGGTATTAGAAGTTAGTGTAAATGGATACTTCTTCCAGTTGGCACCGACACCGTTTAGTTTTTTGATTGCATATGTTTTGCTGCCATCAGCGCTTTCAAGCGCGATGCTTACAGGGCCGGTTAGCTTTTCTGCCTTCAAGTATACCCTTCCCTGAAAAGTTTGCCCCTTATGCAACGCAATCCCCCAACGGTTCAAACTCCTGTTGGCTACTCCTACTTTTCCTGCACCAGCAGCAAAGGTTATTACCTGTGATTTTTTTCCATTATAGGCGACATTGCTGTCGAGCTCAAAACTGGCCTTTACCTGTCCAGAGCTAATAATATCCCAGTTATAACTCAGCTGTTCACCAGCAGCGTTGACAAGTCTGAGTCGCTCAGTTTTTCCGTTTTCCTGTATGGTGACATTCCTGAACTCCATCGCTGATCTCCAGGTGCGCAATCCTAGCTTTCCTTTAAGCAAGGGGTTACGCTCATCCTTAAAGGAAAGCATCTGTTGCCCATTAAGGAAAACTTCAATCTCGGTTCCTTTTAGAACCACCTTTACTTTATTCCAGCTTTCGGGATCAAAACTAGCAGCAGCTTCTTTAAGCGATTCAAAGTTTTGCACGTGCTTTCCAAGGGCTATCTTTTTACCGTCTCTGCTCAGGCTGACCTCATATCCATCAAAAGCATCATCACCCACACCCGCATTGGCTACCCGAACCAGCAGTGCGCCACTTTCTCCTTTTCCGGTAAATCTGATCTCGGCTTGAACAGTACCATTAGTTAGTTCTTTTGGCTCATAGATCAATTTCGCACTGTGATCTGGCTCTACACCTATTTGATGCGAACTGGTCATGAATACTTCACTATTTGTGTTTCTGCCAGGGATAATGGCAACAGCACCGTCTTTTGCCGTCCAATAGCCCGTAAATCTTTTCCATTGGTTATGATTTACACCAGTAGAAGGTTCTTCAAAGCTCTCGCCGAATATGCGCTGGTCATAAAAGCCTCCGTAGATTTCGTGGTTCACATCTTCAATATTTGAACCGTAGATCAGCGGGCTTAATTTATTTTGGATTTGACCGACATCTACCTTAATGCGTGCAGTTTGAGGAAGCGGCAGCCAAACTTTATAGCCTTTTGCAGCTCTGTTTCCAACAGCATAGTAAGGAATAGCGGTAAAAGTTTTACCGTCAGCTGTTTTGCCGGTAACCACATTCACACCCTTTAGCAGGGTGCCTTTGTATTGCGATTGCAATGCTGCAGTAGTGTCTATCTGCAACTGTTCAACATTAGTGTTATCTGCTGCCTCGAGGCTGTAAACGATAGGCCCTGACGCTATTGCAACGCTATTCCTTAAATCTTTCACTTGACTATTTGCAGTAACAAAACGCGGCGTCATAGGCAACTGGAGTTCCACCTGGTCACCTTTCTTCCATTTGCGGCTGATTACAGCATAGCCATTGTTCATTGTGGTTTTGGCAGGGCTGCCGTTTACAAGTAGCGCATACGATGATGGCAGATCGGAACGGTAGAGGTCGTAAGGATTTTCTTTTCCCCTTGCCCATCCCGGAATGCGAAGGCTTAAACTAAAGGCCGATTCCTTTTCTGGATCTACATTTAGGCTAATCTTTCCCTCCCAGGGGTAATTGGTTTTCTGCGAAATGGCGATCAGGGTTTTGTTGGACAGGCGGATATTGGCATCACTGCCGATAAACATGTTGACAAACACGCGATCGCCCGAAGATGCGTAGATGTAGTTTGGCAATTCAGAAACCATTTTTAAGAACATGGGTGGGCAGCATGGGCAGGAATGCCATGCCCATCTTGAATGATCATGTGCGTTGAGTGGGTTTTGGTAAGTATACTGGTCACCCGAAAGAGAGACGCCAGTAAGTACATTGTTGTACAGGACGCGTTCAAACTCGTCCATATACTTTCCATCTCCGGTGAGTTCATTCATGCGCTGACTGAAAAATCCTGCACCTACAGCGGCACAAGTTTCCAGATAGGCATCAGTTGGAAGGTAATAATCGGGTCCGAATTTCTCGTCGTGCGCAATGGCGCCAACACCACCCGTAACGAACATACGGCGGCCAACCATATTGTCCCACAGCTGATCTGCTGCTTGTGTGTACCGAGAATCATGACTCTCAAGCGCTACGGCTGTAATACCTGTAGCCAGTAAAGTAGCACGCACCGCATGACCTTCTATGGTTTTCTGTTTGAAAACAGATATGGAATCCTGCGCGTAATCGCCCCAGGTAGGGCGAGTGGCACTTGTTACCCTTCCTTCCTTATATTTTTGATCCTTGATCCACTTTTCTGATTTGTCGTTACCCCAGGTTTGCCAAAGCGGGTAGTTGATGTGGTTACCGCGATTTCCGATCCAGAATCTTACCAGTTCGTAATAAGCCTTTTCATTTACCGGAACCCCCATTTTCTTTTTAAGGCCAGGGTTGTCTTTATATAGCCAGTACAATTTCATAACGGCTTCTTCTGGGCCCGAGTGGGCTGGCACTATGTTTCTTTTGGGAATAGGCCCCATCAGGTTACTCATGTAATTTGCAAACCGGGTAGCAACTTCGAGCAATTTGGTTTTACCTGTGGCATTATAATAGTGAACGCCTGCCTCTATGAGCATACCTGCATTATAAACATCGTGCTGGTAACGTAAAAGACCACCGTTATCTCCCCAGTGATGGGTGGGTTCCATTAGATCGGTATAGGTGTTGAGATATCCGTTAGGATCGGCCTTTTGAGCTGCATAGATGCGATCTATATACCCATCAAGTCGTGCCTGTAATAGTGGATCGGGATGCTGGATGGTGAGGTCACCTATTCCGCGAATGCTTTCATAGATCAAACCATCAAACCAAGGCAAGCCTGCATGTCCGCCTGTTCCTTTTTTTCCCTGGGCAATCTTATCGAAATTCTTAAACACATTATTATTTTCCTGCTCTTTTACAGGAAGGTGTTGTCCTTCAAACTTATTCAGCACATCGTTGGCGGTTGTGGTTCTCCAAAGCTCGAATTTAGGACTCCAGAAAGCGTCGTTTATGTTTGCTTTAAGGCTTTGAGTAAGCTGGACATTCTGGTTAACACCAGAGGTTTGTGCCATGCTATCGGTAAAAAGAGCAGTGGTAATGCCGATGCTTAATAAGAAATGGTATTTCATTGTGTGTGTGGTTAGGTCTGTAAATATATAAATATTTTATAACTGGTACGAACTGGTACGATTTTTTATTTTTTATTTATGATGTTTGACTGGTGAGTAACTATATTTGCCAGCAATACATCAAGCGTGAAAGAAAATAAATCAAAATATAAACTTGTAGTAAGCCATGTCATTGACAGAATAAGCACAGAGGAATACAAGAATGGAGACAGAATACCCTCTATTAATGATTTCAGAACTGAGTACGGCCTATCGCGCGATACGGTGTTTGCGGGCTTACGCGAACTGATGTCAAAAGGCATTATTGCATCGAACCATGGGGTTGGTTATTTTGTAAAGAGCACCAAGATTCAGACAGGACACCATATATTCCTGCTTTTCAATGAATTCAATGAATTTAAAGAAGACCTGTTCAACTCTTTTATGGAATCGGCCGGGAACAGCGCAACAGTTGATCTGTATTTTCATAATTACAACAGAAAGGTTTTTGAGACACTGGTAAATGATGCCAACAACAAGTATACAGATTACATCATCATGTCGGGAAAGTTTCAGGGTATTGAACCGCTGCTGGAATCTTTATCGGGTAGGGTGTTTTTACTGGATCATTTCCATGCTGATTTACAAGGAAAATATTCATCGGTGGCACAGAATTTTGAGACAGATACCTATGAGGCTTTGGAATCAGCCGTAGAATTGATTCGCAAATACAAGCACATTTATATGGTTCAAAAGGAAGAAAAGGAGCCTTTGGAGCGTTATGATGGTCTTAAAGTGTTTTGCAGTAAGTATGGGTTCGGTCACGACTATCTTTCTGTGATAACCAAAAGAACAATAGAAAAAGGTGATTTATTTATTGTGGTGAATGACAGAGACCTGGTGGATCTGCTAAAGCAGGCTGCTGCTCAACAGCTAACCGTAGGTACTGATTTTGGCATCATATCTTACAATGACACGCCCCTTAAAGAACTTCTTTCCGGCGGGATCACGACACTTTCTACTGACTTTAAGCTGATGGGAAAGACAATGGCAAAGCTGATCAAAACAAAAGGAATTACCACAGTTGAAAATCCGTGGAAGCTGGAAGTTAGAAATTCCCTGTAAGATCTATTTGATCAAAGGATTTTTTTTAGTATATTCAACTATCATTAAATCTGCGGGTTATGAATTATTTAAAAAGCATTTCGCTGGCAATTTTTTGTTTGCTCTGCGTTTCCTTCACAGCATTCCACCATGGTTGGGCTGATTATGATCAAAAAAAGGTATTGGATTTTAAAACCACAATTGAGGAATCAGTATATGAAAATCCGCATGCCTTGGCTAAAGTGAAATACAAAAAACAATTGTGGACAGTTTATTTAGCTCCTACCAGCCGCATGACCGATCGTGGGCTAACCGCTGATATGATAAAAAAAGGAACAGAAGTAAGGTTAGTTGCTTACCCTCATAAAACTAAAAAAGCAGAAATGCGGGCTGAAAGGATATTTGTAGACAGTGTAAAATACGAACTGCGATAGCTGTGCCTTCGTTTATATCTGATTTGCTCAGCTGGCTAGAAAATACAGCCTTAGCGGCCACTATTCGTCAATCCCTATGGTTGTACCCGGCTTTAGAAATTGTACACATCACTGGAATTGTAATTTTAGTGGGTGCTGCATTTATGTTCGACCTGCGGTTGCTGGGTTTTTCAAAAAGTCTTCCCATAATCGGCTTATCCCGCCATTTGCTTCCCTGGTCTAAAAGAGCATTGCTGTTGGTTATCCCTTCTGGAATATTATTATTCATGACCAATTCAAACACCCTGGGCATAGACCCAACCTTCTGGCTAAAAATGGCTCTGCTGGTAATTGCAGCCCTTAATGTATTGGTATTTCACAAGCTCTTATTCAAACCTAATTTTGGCAGTCAAACCCAGAAACTTCCGTTTTCAACAAAAATATCAGCTCTTGTTTCGATAACAGTGTGGGTGGCGATTATTGCCTGCGGTCGTTTGCTGGCGTATTAACAGCTAAATCTAATTAATTTACATTAACTCATGAAGCTTCCCTTTCTCGTATCGCTTTGTATGTTCTCCACGTCTACTTTTGCTCAGAAGCAAGATACAACCTTTCTAAAACCCAGAAATCAAGAGGGACACGCTATATATATTGATCCTTCTTCGGACTCAAAGTATTATGAAAAAATAGCAGATCTAAGCTATGCCATGAGCAACAAAGATTACAAAGAAAGTATGGAAAGGCTAAACATTCATAAAAAGCCTTTTAAGCAGATTGACTTAACCGGAATCCCGCGTAATTGGTGCGCACTTAAATTATACAAAGGTAAATATTATGTGTATGCTCCATCCGAGTGGAGCTATACGAGAGTGTCACTTAATGATAGTACTGTAATCCAACAAGGTATGGAAAGAGGTATTTCTTTTTTGGATGCCGTCAACAAAACAGGCAAAAACTCTTATAAGTTTTTTAAAATAGAAGATTATACCAGTCAAAGAAAATCTTTCACTATTCACTTAGTTGATCTAGAGCGCGGCATTGCAGTATTTGAGAATCTTTTTAGCAATCCCTCCGGCAAACTCTTTCCCTTTACATTGATGGTCGATATAAACAAAATAAAAGAATTTCCTATTGTGGTAAACTATTCGCCGCAGCATAGAGAGCTTGAGTTTGTTTTCGACAAGCCTGATTTTAAAGAATTATTAAAGCATTTAAATTAAGATCTGAATCTGGTATCTTTAATAAAAACTTTTACCATGAAGCTAGTGACTATAGTTGTCCCTGAAGGAGACATTAACCTGAGTAGCATAACCGGTTCATTTGAAATACTAACGCGTGCAAATGACATTTGGCAAAAAATGGGTAATAAGCCCATGATGGAAGTAAGGATAGCCAGTTTTGTGCCAGAGTTAAAGGTAGATGCCGGTTTCTTTTCTATCAAACCTATAAATATTAATGATATAGAAAAAACCGATCTGCTGATCATCCCCTCTGTTTCTTATGATATTGATCTGCTAGAAAACAATGATTCTCTAATTGCGTGGATAAAACAGCAGTATATGGGCGGTACGGAAGTCGCCTCGATGTGTTCCGGAGCATTTTTGCTCGCAGCCACAGGCTTACTGGATGGCAAGAGTTGCTGCACGCATTGGAATTTGGCACCTGATTTTAGACGGTTGTTTCCAAATATTAATCTTCAAATAGATAAGCTGATTACCGCTGATCGAGGAATATATACCAACGGTGGCGGATATTCATTTTTGAACTTGATACTTTTTCTGGTTGGTGAGTATTTTAACAGAGAGGTAGCTATTATCTGCTCAAAGATTTTTCAAATTGACATTGAAAGATCATCACAGTCGCCTTTTCACATTTTCAGAACCCAAAAAAACCATGGCGATGAACTGATTAGTAAAGCACAAAGTTATATAGAAGAAAATTTAAGTGAGAAAATTTCCTTTGAGGAACTTGCATCAAAGCTTGCCATCAGCCGAAGAAATTTTGACAGACGATTCATTAAAGCTGTAGGTAATACTCCTGTGGAATATTTGCAGCGGGTAAAAGTGGAGGTTGCGAAAAGCACACTGGAAAAAGGAAAAAAGACGGTTTATGAGGTTATGAATGAAGTTGGTTATTCAGATGACAAGGCATTTAGAGGAGTTTTCAAAAAAATAACTGGCTTATCTCCATTGGATTATAAAGCCAGGTATATTAAGGAATCTGTTTTATAATCGTGTACATTTAGTGCAAAATAAAATCAACCGATGTATACGTATAAGATCACATATGACGATTTGCTTAAGTTAATGACTTATGATTATACTACTAATCCAAAAAAGGCACGAAGCTTAATCCCCTATGTACCTTTCATCTTTCTTATAATTTTCGGTGTATTAGCTTATTATGAAAAAGCATTAACACTTCTCGGGTTTTTGATTTTTGTTGGTGTAACGTATTTTATAAGGGTCTTTGTTTTACAGAAATCTTATTACAAACGAATTTTCTCAAAAAGTATAACTAATAACTACGCACGAAGAATTAATAATACTGTACAATTTGAGATCAAAGATGATCACTTGCATTTCGAGGACAAAGCCGGAGACTCCAACTTCATGTTCGCTGCAATAGTATTAATCACTGAACTTCAAACACATTTTCTTATCAGATTTAACAATGAGCATGTTGTATTTATTCCAAAAATCAGTAAGAAATTGGAACAGGATATCAAAGACATGATAGCAGGTCATAAGTTACCTTACAAGGCTCATCTGGACTGGAAATATCAGCCTTAATACTGCTGAAGCAGTTTAAGCATTTTACGATCTAGTTTATGGCCATTATAATCTTCATATTCTACATCCTGCCGCTCGCTGTCAAGAATACCAAAACTACCACGCAAATTCCATAGCGACCAGCCCCAACCGTTTTCCTTCCAAATTTCCAGGTTGTCTTTCATCCATGCAAGCGAAACATCATGAGGTGTATGTTGGTATGCCCCCCATTCACCAACATGCACTCCTACGCCCTGATCCATTAGTTTTTTCCAGGGATCAAATATTTCCAGTTTTAACCGATCTTTATCCCACTTGTCGTTGCCCTCTGGATTTAAAGGCCAGGTTGGAACAGCCCAATCAGCTTTAACCCAGGATGCTTTATAATGACTTACCTGCATAGGTCCGTATCCCCTGGTACTTTGTCCAACACTTAAGTCGGCTGCCCCAAATACGGGTTTAGTTCCATAATGGAGTCCATCGATAACAATTAGTCTATCAGGATCTTCTTGCCGTATGCCATTAACAATTCGTGTAACTACCCTCACATAATCCGGCTCATCAACATTTGAGGGTTCATTGATCAGATCGAAGCTCAATTTCTTACTATTGATTCCTTTGTATCGTTTAGCCAGGGTTTGCCAATGGAAGGCCGCAGCTTCTAAAGCCTTTTCATCTTTCCATAAATTAAGTGGTTCTGCCGGCGGATTAACACATTAACCCGGGACGCGATGCAGGTTAAGGTTAACATGAATCTTGTATTTAATTCCATATGCAATTGCCTTGTCTATTTCTTTCAAAACATTTTCGTCCATTTGCAGCCAATTATCAGGTTTTGACCAGCAGTGATAGGACATAGGTAAACGGGCAAAGTTAAAGCCCCATTTGGCCATCATTTGAAAATCTTCTTTCTTAAAAGGCTGGTTATGGTCTGCGTTAAATTTCTCTAACAGGTTAAAGCCACGCCAGAGTGGTAACTTGTTTGTTATGATTAAAGGGTTGGATTTAACAAATGCAGGTGTAAAAAGGCTTGCAGCTGTTAAACCCACCCCCAGTTGAAGGAACTTTCTTCTTTCCATTTAGTTTTGAGATAGTTGAGGTTCGGTTTATTTCCTTAAATATACCAACATTCATGGATAAGTAGAAGACTATCTATTATAAACATCCACAGCGCTTTCAAGATGCCTGGATCCAGATGTCTGTACAACAAACCCTCCTACTCCAAGACCGGTAGCAAGCCCCCAGAACAGTAAAGTACCTGTAACACTGGGACTTTTGGTGTTCATACTGCTCTGACCAAATCCAGTATGTGATCGTCTTTGCATATCGTTACCCTTTACCAAAAAAGAAACAATACCAGCCACAAATGATGCTCCGGCAGCAGCATATAATATTTTGCTGGTATTCATACTTCTTCTGTAGCCGGCCAACATATCTATACTTTCCGCATTATCAGCCATGTCGTTTTTCAGATTTTGATAATTTACTTTTTTCAAATTGTTGAATCCTTTGTTGTAATACATTCTAAGGTTAACAACAGGCTCAGGCCTGCCTCCATATCTGTATGCTCTATCGTATAGAAATTCATCATAAGGTATTTCTTGAAAAATGTTGATTTTTCCCTCTGCAATACGCTCGGCAAATTCAGCAGTTCGTCCGAAAGTGATTCTCCTGGTATTGGCGAAGAAACCATTTTCGTTACTAAAGAATTTCACTTTTTCGGGCGAAATTCTTCGGGAATCGGCCCGTAGCTGCCAAAATCCAGAAAAATCGGGCCGAAACATGATCCTTTTGGCATAGATTACGGAGTCGGAATTGAGGTAAAGAAAGTTTTGGGATTCGTGCACCTGGGCACGGGCTGTGATGGCATAGCTAGCCAGTACAACCATGAGAAGCTTTTTCATAGTGGTTACATTTGTGTGTATCTAATAATACACAAATAATAGCCCAAAACTTCCTTTGTAAACAACAAAATACATTTGATCTCCAGGTCAATTCTATTCGGGATTTTTAAAAGGTTGACACCTTTTCATTTCTTTCGTGACGCAAATTCCCTAAAACAAAAATGCAATGAAAGCCAAAAGCACGAAAGCCTTCATTTTTCACGAACACCTTCATTCTTGGTTTAATAGCCAAAAACAAAGAAGTACAATACAATTCGAAATTATTCAGTATAAATTTCTTTTGGTAATCCTGAGAGAGCCCATTAAAATCAAAATTCAGGGCTGAACCATCCAATACAATCAGGCTATCAAAACGAACCAAGGCCTTAGTTAAGTGTATGTTCTCTGCAACCCAGCCGGACATTAACCGGTTAAAGGAAAAAATTTGTTCTTCAGATAGGTTCACCATAGGATCAAAATTAGCAAAACAATAACCTCTAGCTAGCTTTTGACACCAATTTATTTCCCTTTCTTTCGAAGATTTAAATAATCAATGTAATATAAAACCTTTACAGACAAACTTGTATTTTGCGGCGCAGAGAGAATATCCTCAAGATTTCTGTTATAGCGTTTAGTATAAAAATCATCATTGGTTTCGGCAGCTTGCTTATATGATAAGGTCAGTTCACTGCCGGGTGCGAACTGCCAAACATAGATTAAATCGACATTAAAAACATTGTAATTCCTATCCATGGCAGTAAGTGGAGCACCCTGATAAGCAGCCAGCGTCCCCTTACTCTTTAACAGATAAAATTCCTTATTTCTCCTGTCACTCCAATAGTGCCTCAGTACAACAGACACTCCCATCTTATTGCTGAAAGAATATTTTGCATCAAATGAATTTTCTACTGTGTTCCGGTTATATCGGGAAAAAATTGCCTGATCGCCTTGCGCTTTTATCCAGCTGACATAATTGTAGTTTGGATTAAAATTCAAATCAAGGCCAAAAGCGATCCTGTCATTTAATCTCAAGTTCTGGAAAAAATAGAAATTGTACTCCCTTCCATTGAAAAGCTCTTTTTTGAAATACTTTACATTTCCTCCAAAGTTATAGGCCTTTGCATTATTTGGATTTATGTAAACAGATGCCCCAAACCTGGCAGGTGTTCTGTATAATTGACCGTTTCGGGCTTCATAAAAATCGTTTCCCTCTGGCCCATAGTCTAAATCCACTTCAACCGACCAGATGCTTTTAAATTGTACCCAAGCTCCCGTAACAATACCAAAACGCTGATAATCGCCAGGATTAACACGCCGTGAATATTCAAAATTTAACCAGCTTTCTAATTGATTGTACCATGAGGTTGGCTTATAGTTGTTATATCCAAACCTTACAAACTGGTCCAAAAAATTATTATTGGTAAAAAAACCCATATCGGATTTATCAAACTTATCATCAGCATATACCTGATTATAACTCCATCTAAAATTTCCGCTTTGCTTACCACCTTTAAATTCGTAATTAAAACCTGTTCTGCTGGTGGTCCCTTTTAGATAGCTCATTTTACCTGCCCCATTGAAGAAGTAAACATTCTTTTTATCATTGAGGTTAAACAATAAAGCACTAACATTAGCATCGTAGGCAGAGCCTTGCCTTAAAACATTGGTATTGATAAAAGTTGCCGAACTGTTGTTTTTTAAAGACTGATCCAGTACCAGAATGTTATAATTGGTTAGTGGTTGAGTTTCAATTTCTCTTATGTTCCCTTGCTGGTCTTCAACCTCGGTTTGCATAGCTTTAGTTATAGCATTAAAAACACCTATACCAAGACCCTTTGCTGTTCTACCAGAAACCTTTGTGGCATTTAGCACTTTGGCTTCACTTTGATCTTTAATGATCGTTTGGGAGCTGGTTATATCAGCGCGATTATAGTATTTTGGAATAGAGCCAATGCGCTTTGAATAAAACAGATCACCCTTATTAAACAGTTCAGTTCCTTCTGTAAAAAATTGTCGGTTTTCATTAAACTTAACTTCAAATGGTGTTAGGTTCAGAATTCGGTTATCGGACTGCACCTGACCAAAATCCGGTACTAACGTCATATCTAAGGTAAAGCTGTTGTTAATGCCATACTTAACATCCATACCGCCATTGAAACGGGCGGTTGTATTTTTTATACCTGGAATATTAGCAGGATAATGGTTTACATACGCAGACAAGTAAGGTGAAAATGATAAACGTAGTGGTGGTTTTATGTCCTTAACTCCCATCCAAAGACCCTCCTGGTTGATAAAACCGTTTACATTGGGATTAACATAATTCCAAAAGGTTTGAACGTTTGTGCGCTGGATTCGGCGACTGAAGTTTAATCCCCAGTTTTGAATGTCTTTGGCAGAAAAACGCAAGGCAGAATAAGGAATTTTCATCTCGGCAGTCCAGCCTTTGTCGTCGATTTTAACTGCACTTTCCCAAACGGCATTCCAGTTCTCATCTTCATCTCCAATTTGCGAGTATTTGGCATCAAACTGAACTCCCGCAGCGGTAACAAAAAAACCGTTGCCATTCATCTTGTCGTAAAAAGGATCGAAAATTATGGAGATAAAATCGGCATTGCCAATATTATCTCTGGAAACCAGTTCATGAGAAACACTATCAGGATGATCGTACATCCGCGCATAAACATAGACTGCAGCATCATCATACAATACCTTCATTTCTGTACGCTTCTCCTTTCCTTCTACTCTGCCTGGTACAGGTCTGATTTCAAAAAAATCAGTAGCGATAGGAACATCTATCCAACAGTGATCATCGAGAATACCATCTATTTTTGGGATTTCGGTAGTTCTTACGGCCTGCAATTTCTTTTGCACTGAAGGATCTTGAGCCTGAGACGACAGGGTATATAAAAGTAAGAAAAACAGAAATATGGAATGTTTCATTTAAAGCGGTTAATGCCTATAAGACACTACCATATTACAAATGTTGCATGGCGTTACATTAATATTCAGGCAAAATCTTGCCGTCCTTAAATGTGATGGATATTGAATGAAAATAACCCAAATCCTTTTTCTTCCATTTAGGAGCGGCTTTTAATAGCCTTTCAACCTCTGCGCGAGCGCTTTTATCTAATTGTTCGCTGATTGCGATGTTGGTGAACCGTCCATCCGCGGTTAATTTAAATGACGCGATTAAACGACCATTGGTTGAAACCGGGACATTACAATTTTTAATAAGATATTTGTAAAGAGATCTCATTTCTTCATGATCCAAAGGAGGTATAATCATGCCAAGCGTGAAAGAATTGCTATCGCAACTTGGTTCTGTAGTTTTTGGAAGTGTTTTATCTTGAACAGCTTCCTGTGCATTTGTTTTTTGGGCTGTAGTACCGAAGCCAAGAAATACCATAGCAGTAATTGTCCATTTTTTCCAATATGAATTATTTACGGGCGTAGATTTAGACATTTGGTCCTTTGTAAATCGACCGCAAACACTGTTATTGTTTTCATGCAGGATCTGCATGAAATAAGCTACGTTTTTATCAGTTAGATCGTAGACTTTCTTTTCGCAAGTATCGCAAAAACGTCCTTCTCCATTCGGTTTCATTGTATCCCAATTCTGGTGACAAGTAAAACTTAACCTCGCATCTTTGATTCTATTGTTCATAATGGTATGCTCTTTAAAAATCAGATGCATAATGAATATAGTTTCCATACTTTTAATGCATAATCTGTTTTTTAATTCGCTAAGATTAGAAGTCACTTAATTAAAAATAAGTATTGCTATATTTAAACCGATACAGCGTACAGAGCACGTTCTATACTTTAACAATAAACCAATACCCATATTATGATCTTATTCTTAAAAAATCCAGTCCTAATAATTGCTTGTTTTTTATGTGTATTAATAACAAGTAATACCACTGCTCAAGAAAAACCTGTATATGTAATCGTTCACGGAGCATGGGGAGGTAGCTGGGCTTTTAAAAATGTTGATGAAATAATGTCCAATCACGGCAACATTGTTTACAGGCCAAGTTTAACCGGTCAGGGTGAACGTGTCCACTTGAGTTCTCCTGACATTGATCTGAATACCCACATCAAGGATGTGGTTAATCTCATTCTTTATGAAAACATACACAATGTTATTTTAGTTGGTCACAGTTATGGGGGTATGGTAATTACCGGAGTTGCAGATAGTATTCCGGACCGAATTAAAAAGCTGGTTTTTCTCGATGCAATTTTGCCCGATGATGGAGAAAGTTTAGCTACTTCCAAAAAAAATGGCACTAGCGATATTGGGTTGGCATCAACAAATGGTTTTATGGTTCCCCAATGGGTTAAGCCAAATCAGGCACTTCCAAAAGATGTACCCCAGTCTGTCAAAACCTTTACTCAACCTGTTTCAAGAAAAAACCCTATGGCTTTAAAATTGCCTGCGACATACATATTAACTGTGGAAGAAGGTACAAAACCTGAAAAAGACGGCTTTTATGCATATGGTGAACGGGCCAAAGAAAGAGGTTATAAATACCTGATATTTAAAGCAGATCACAACCCACAGTTTAACAAATCCACAGAACTTGCCGGTCTTCTGGAAAAAGAGAAGTAATAGGCAACTATGGTGTGCAGGAATCTTCATGATCCCTCAGCATTCTAATCCAGGTATCTTTTCATAAAACCTACTTGCTTCGGCCACTTACTGTGTATCGATATTTGCTGCAATCCGGTTGAATTCATATGTTGTTTTTCTTATTACTAAACAGGTAAATCCAATATGGTGCAAAAAAAGTGAAAATAGTTCTTGACTCTTACCTTGGGTCATAGCCTACATTTGTAATATTATTTTAAATAGCATCAGTAATATGAGCACAACATACACTGTAAATCAACTTGCTAGCCTGACAGGTGTCAGTATAAAAACACTTCATCTTTATGATAAACTGGGGCTATTAAAACCAGCCATCAGAACAGATTCAAGGTACCGACTATACCAGGAAAAAGAACTATTGAGATTGCAACAGATATTGTTTTACAAAGAACTGGATTTCCCGTTAAAGGAGATCATCCACATTTTGGACGATCCGGATTTTAACCTGATCAGGGCATTGGAAGGCCACAAGAAGTTATTGCAATTAAAGAAAACAAGGATTCACAAGCTATTAAAAACTGTTGACAATACTATTTACTCACTAAAAAACAACATCATGTTAAACACGGACGAACTTTATGATGGCCTGTCTGCTGAGGAGGCAATGGAATACAGGACACAAGCAATTAAAGCATATGGAAACGAGGCAGTAGCCAAAGCTGAAGATCATCTTAAAACTTTAAGCAAAGATGAAATGAAGGGACTGGTTAATAGGCAAAAAGAGCTGGCAAAGGAACTTTCTCTGCTTAAAGATCAGAATCATACTGCTCCAAATGTGCAGCAATTAATTCATGAGCATTATTTAAATACGCGCAAGCTGTGGGGGACATACAATGCCACCGATAAGCAAGCAGAAGCATATAAGGGGCTTGGTAAATTGTATTTAACTGACGAAAGATTTACCGCTGTTAACGAAAAAACTGACGCTGAATTTACTGCTTTTATATGCAAAGCTATGGTGCACTACGCTGATCATGAATTGAACTGATTGTTTACTATTTGCTATAAACGCCGGAGTACACCGCTTTTCGCAACTCCCCGTCTTCTGTATCTGCGGTGTAGTCCCAATACATCGCACCAAGCATTCCCTTTTTAAGCAAATAAGTGCATTTTATAGCGATGGACTGCGGCGTTTCATAGGTTAATACAAATTCTCCTGCATCATTTACTAAATAAGGAGCTTTAGCCACATCATCCCATTTTTTTGTATAGCCATTTAGTTTTACGATGTCTTTATAGTCGATATACCAGGCAATATCCCCTTTACCATGCCCATAAAACGGAATTCCAAGAACCAACTTATTGGCAGGTATGCCTGCATTTAAATGTGCAGTCACTCCTTCATCCACACTGATATCTTTGGTATATTCTGAATGGTAGAGGCCCGCATGATGATTTGGAGGGGTCCCCATGTCATACGTCATCACATTCACGAAATCTACAATTGGTGCAATCGCCTTAAAATCGATATATTTTGCATTTGATACAGACGCCAATGTCAGTAATTTTTTCTGACCAATTTTATTTCTGATCTGAGACATCAGTAAAGTATAGTTTTTGGTATCATCTGGGGAGGAAGATATCCCAGCTTCGGAACTTGTCGGATATTCCCAGTCTATATCTATTCCATCTAAGTTAAAAGTGTTTACTACTCGTTGGCAATCATCAACAAATTTACTTCTGTTTTCCTCAGATGCAGCCATTTCACTAAATCTACCACTTTTCCATCCACCAATAGACAGCAATACTTTAAGCTTTGGGTATTTAGATTTTAATTCAACAATATCTTTCAAACGATCTTCATTCTCGATAGTAACGCCATCAAATGTTTTATTTACATGGCCAAAAGCATAATTGATATGTGTGACAAGTTTAGGATCGGGTAAAGCCTTCCCCCAAGACGTAACATAAGCTACAATTACCTTGTTCTTGGCATTCTTATTGGGGGTTTCTTTTTGCTGTGCCTGAGCTGTACTTAACATAGCAGTAAGCAAAACACCCATAATGGAGTAAATAAATTTCATGGTTAAATTGGTTTAGGTGTCTAAATTTAGAAAAAATGACCAGATATTACGGACATTGCTTTTGAATTGCTTCAGTAAATTCTTTGGTGATTGGCCTTCCCCCGAGTGCCTTACATTCATTATAATACCTAAGTGCATTCTTACAATCCTGCTTCATAAAATAGACTACTGATAACTTAAATAAAGTATTTTGATTTTTAGCATCTATCTTATACGACTGATTTAATAAATCAATAGCGGCAGACAGATCCTTTTGATCCTTACTTACAGGAAATTTGGCGTAATAGATTGTGGCCTTATCGGTAAGTAAGTTTGAGCTACTCGGATTCAAAACAAGTCCCTCATTCAATTGTTCCATCGCCTTTTGATGATCTCCTAGTGTAAAATAAACAGCAGAAAATCCCCAGAATACATTTTCATTTTTAGGTTCCAGTAACCATGCCTGATTAAACCTGTACATTGCTGTTTTGGTATCCCCTTTATAAAGATAATCAAAGCCTAATTTTATGATTACCTCTGATGCTTTATGGTGGTTGCCCTGTTGCTTCAGGTAATCATCTATAAGCTGTTGATCTGCTTCTTTTTGAGACTCCGTTTTAATAGCATTCCCAAACTTGGGATTTAACCTGATATTAGTTTGCGCTTCTTTTTTCCAGTCCTCATAACTGTCAATTTTATCCGGAAATTCTGAATCAGCATTTGCAGGCTGCTGTGCGTAATTACATGAAGTAATTGATATTGAAATTAGTGCTATTAATAGAAATTGTTTCATTTAATTTTATTTAATTCTGCTATCAGTTCTTTTGATTGTGATTGCCAATCTTCCTTTTTAGGTTCATAGTTTGTAAAGCTGTTATAACTTTCAAACTTTAGTTCATCAACTTGATTATCAAAGGGACCAACAACCCCAACATACTCTTTTTTAACTCCTTCTTCTGTATAAGAAAAATCAAGAACATAATAAGTTCCACTGGTTTCTTTTGTGGATCCTATAAGTTGGATAGATTCCGGATAGTCGTAATCCTCAGCAACATAATTGTATAATAGCAATTTGGCGAATTCTTCATGTTTCTTATACTTCGGAGGTACAGCTTTAAGATTACCCACTTCATTAAAAGCTTTCATAATATCATAACGAGAATAAAGACTATCCAGTTGCGAATTAAGTTTTTCTTTATCTAACACCAAACCAGTCTTAATCCGCGCAATCATACAAAGACGATGAACATATGAAATTGAGTCCACTGAGAGTAATTTATTTGTGAACTCGTCGGTTAATTTGGGCAAATCTAAAGCAGGCAGGATATTTAAATAGCTATACAATTTTGAAGGAATTTCTTTTTGATTGTCTGTACCATACTCCTTCAAAAACAAATCCAAATCTTCCAAAGCTTTAGCACTTATTGGTTGCTTATGACCTTGAATTAAGGTTGTATATCTGGTTTTATCTTCAGCATAGGTCATGTTCGAAAGAACACTAAGAACATCATCTCTATACACGTTAACATCAAGCAAACCAACTAATTTATCTATATGTTCAGCACTGTAAGATAAAGAATCTCTTAAAGGAGAAAACACCGGCCAATAATTTTCAAGCTGGAGTGGCTTATTAGTTAATAGAGAATTAAAATACCAATCGTAACTATTCTTATCTATGTCGGTGATATATGACAGTACACTAGCTCTAATCAAATCGGCATTGCTTTTATCGCCAAACACTCCTTTTAGATTAGCAACAGTATATTCGTCGTTAGTAGAAATTAAGCTTCTGATTAACAAAGCTCTGATTCCGTTTCGCGCAGTATCATTAGTGTATTTATTTTTTAATGCCGAGTAAATAAGCGGTAACTCATTTTTTTCGAATTCGTAGGTTGTTAAGGCATTGTAAGCTGCGTTAGAAACTAAGGTATCTTTGCTCTTCAGATCTCCCACAATTAATGCGGCTTTAGACGCTTTGAGATCAAACAACTTACCTCCCGGTTTAATTTTAACTGAGTTGAAAAAATCATTCACCTCGCTACTTGAAATCTCTTCATTAACTGCATTTGCAGTCTGAAAATAAAATTGATCATTGTTAATCCAGATTCTATTTCTTTTCTCTGTTCCGGCAATTTTATTTACACTATAATATTCCTTGCCCTTAATATTGCCAATTTGGAAGTCTGTAAATTTATAAACACTATCTCCTCTTGATTTTACGCTGGCCAGAACTTTAGTATATATACTATCCAACTCTTTGATTCTTGCATATTTGGACAACTCCCCCGCTTCTATTGCATACACGCCTCCAGAATTCTTATTGGTGGCATAATAAATACTATCTTCTTTTAAAAATGAGTTGTCTTCATCCTTAACATCAATTGATTTAAACG
This sequence comes from Pedobacter sp. GQ55, assembly GCF_059758925.1. Taxonomy (NCBI): domain Bacteria; kingdom Pseudomonadati; phylum Bacteroidota; class Sphingobacteriia; order Sphingobacteriales; family Sphingobacteriaceae; genus Pedobacter; species Pedobacter sp. GQ55. The sequence goes on from NZ_JCAXEI010000003.1 coordinate 847,088, forward strand.
GTTTTTCTGGCATTATCAAATCAATATTCCCTACGGAGAAGTTGACTCCTTTGTTGAGAGCGTACTTTTCAAAATGGAATGAATCGAAAAATTGATCCTCGACTGCTGCCTGAACACTATTTACATTCTGTTTCATTAACAGATAAATGCGATTACCCCTTGCATAAACCTGAATTTGCATATAGGTTTCGGCTATAGATAAATCTACTTTTCGGCCTTCATAACCATCCTTGAAAACCACACTTGGCTCTTTGATAATTTTGCCTTTACTTTCTAACTCTTTTATCACAGAATTTAAAGCCAACGATTTATCTGCAAGGTATAGACCAGCAGGATAATCATTGTACCTTACCAGATAACTGACAAGGTTTACACTATCAACAGCTACATAAAGATTAATTAAATATGGTGGATAGCCAGGGTGGGTATTATTTGCAATTTCTTTCTTTACCTCTTGTGGTTGCAAGGGCATTTTCACAGTAAATGCGCCATCAATATGTTTGAAATCTATCCAGGTGTCTGTTTGATCCGATCCAGTCTTGTTTAAACTTGTTATCCCGTTCAAAACCTTCATTTTTGAAGGTCCTGTTTCCTGAGCATAGCCAGAATGAACAAATAAAAAAACAAACAATACAGGCATCCCGAACCTGAGAAATGAATCACTTGAATGTGGAAAATTCATATGAAAAAATTAAGGCGTTAAAATCAACGGAAAGATAATATTTTTTGAAGATGGATTAAGCAATACATTTCAACAATTCTCGGAACAGGAGAAAATTTCAGTTAAATTTGCTGCATGAGTAATGGCGGTTCTTCTAATTCAATTTTCGACAGGGTTTTATCTTTTATTGACTATACCAATCAGAATATTTTTCTGACAGGAAAGGCTGGAACGGGAAAAACAACCCTGCTTAAGCGGATTAAGGAGATGAGCTCAAAAAAAATGGCCGTGGTTGCTCCTACCGGGGTTGCAGCAATGAATGCAAAAGGAACGACAATCAATTCCTTTTTTCAATTACCTCCTGGCTCGTTTTTCCCGGGTGATATTAGTTTGGAGAACCTACAATCGGGAATACTTTCTATTCAATCTATGCTGTCTGATTTAAGCTATACCAGAGACAAAACAAATCTGTTTAATGAACTGGAACTGCTTGTTATTGATGAGGTTTCGATGGTACGTTGCGACTTACTTGATGTGATTGATGCGATACTAAGATCGGTTAGAAAAAATACCATGCCTTTTGGTGGTGTTCAACTCCTGCTAATTGGAGATTTGTATCAACTACCACCAGTTACCAAAAGAGAAGATTGGGCATTTCTAAGCAGAGCATACCCGTCGCCTTATTTCTTTGATGCACTTGTAGTACGCAGAAACCCACTTTTACAAATAGAGCTTACGACGGTATTCCGACAAACTGAACCTGAATTCATTAATATCCTGAATGACATCAGAAACAATCAGATTAGCGAAAGTAGTTTGAATCTGTTAAACAAAAGATACGACCCTCAATTCAGTTCTACGGATGACTTAAATCCCATTATCATTACCTCTCATAATGCTGAGGCAAATACAATTAACAAAGAAAAGCTAGATGAGTTAACCGGTGAGGAGTATACTTTTGAGGGAGAGGTAAGCGGGGAGTTCAGAGATCTGGGCTTACAGGCAGAACAGACACTAAAACTTAAAGAAGGTGCCCAGATCATGTTTATAAAAAATGACACCGGCGATAATCGGAAATTCTATAACGGAAAGATCGGGAAGGTAAAATCTGTTAAAGATGGTGAGATCTACATCTGTTTTCCGCAGGAAGTTGATTTGTTGCTGGAAAAATCGTCGTGGCAATCTTTTGAATACAAAGCTGACCCCGAACAAGCCATTGTACAACAGCAAGTTGGCGAGTTTTCTCAATATCCAATTAAATTGGCCTGGGCTGTTACAATTCATAAAAGTCAGGGATTAACATTCGACAATGCAATAATTGACGCAGGAAAATCATTTGTTGCCGGTCAGGTTTATGTTGCTCTGAGCCGTGTTAGAACGCTAAACGGACTTATTTTAAAATCGAAGATTAGTACTGAAAGTTTAAGGTCAAATACTGAGGTGATCAATTACATGAAGCCCACTGATGAAGATGACTTAGCGCACATTTTAATTGCGGAGCAGGAAAGGTTTATTCTTCAGGTAGTATTAAACCATTTTTCGCTGAACCGCGTGCTTAGCGGATTGGAAATGATCAGTTCGAACTCCGAGATCGTTAAATCGCACCTACCTGAATTTAAATCTTTGCTGGCACAATTGAATAAATCAGTTAAAGACCTTATGGCCTTGTCTGACAAGTTTCAAACCCAGGTAAAGCAGTTACACAAGCAAGCAGGTTTTAAAGATCAACAAGTATTGCAGGATAGAATTGAATCTGCATTGGCCTATTTCAGTAAAGAGATAACTATTCAGCTCTTAAACCCTGTAAACAAAAACATCCGGATCAAACCGAAAAACAAAATCCAACAGCAAATACAACACCTACTACAAAAATACAGGCAAATAATTGAAGCAAGAGTTTCGCAAATGCAATTCGGTTCTGGATTATTAAAGGAACCAATTAAACCCGAAGATTATATTCCCTGGATTGATAAATATAAGACCAAGCCCAATACCAAACCTGGCTCATCCTCGGTAGAGCCCACCGTTACATTACAACTATTTTAAACTTCGGTTTAGCCTAAATATGTCTATATCATCCCTCCCCACTTTATTGGTTACTGTTATACTGCTTATTGCAATGATGGCGATATGTGTTTGGGCAAAAAAATTAACACGCTCTGCAGCACTTACTGCGGGGCTAATTGGCTTCTTTGTATTTGCAGGTATAGGAGAAACCGGGATGTTAATGCTTGTTACCTTTTTTATTCTTGGGGTATTGGCTACAGCTCACAAAAAGCAACTTAAGGCAAAATACCATCCAGAAATTCTGGATAATAATGGGAGAAATGCCGGACAAGTATTTGCAAATGGAGGAGTTGCCGGGTTAACAGGTATTTTGGCAATTGTTGACCCTCATCATTCAGATCTATATATTTTAATGGCAGCTGCCAGTCTTGCATCTGCCCTTGCCGACACCCTGTCTTCTGAACTGGGAATGGTGTACGGGCGTAGATTTTATAACATCCTAACCTTTAAAAGAGAGCCTAATGGTTTGGATGGGGTTGTAAGTTTAGAAGGAACGTTAATAGGTGCATGCGGCGCGTCTATAATAGCCTTGATTTATGCGGGGTTTGATAAAAAAAGTCTTTTTGTGATCGGTGCCGGAATACTTGGCAATCTGACAGATTCGATACTTGGAGCTACCTTTGAACGTAAAAACTACATGGGTAATGATATGGTAAATTTCCTTAATACGCTTGTAGCCTCCTTATTGGCGATTATGGGCTATTACATATTTAATTTTCCATAACTTAGCGGCCTTAATTAAAATCATCATGGCAGTATTACATAGAAAAGAAGAGAAAATTGAAGCAGTATTGAGTAAACTTCCTAAAGATTACACAGACAAAGATTTTGTAGATATGTTCATTAAGCTCTACTCTAAAGATTGGGGTAAAATTAAAGCCAATTATATCAAACAAAATCAAGACAAGGAACCTGGCACTGTAGTTAAAATGCCTAAACCAGAACTTTATTTAAAGAATTTACTGACTACATTTCTAGAAAACAACTAATTGAAAGTTGGCGATTTATAAAAGTTTATTGTTATCCGTCATAAACACTCTTGTACTTTCAATATACTCGCCACCTTTAGAATCTTTGTACTTTAGATTAATATAAAAAGCCCTATAACCTGAATCAGGAAACACCTCTAATGTGTTTATTTCTGATTTAGGTTTAACATTCAGTTTTATAGCCTCCCATTTATCATTTCTAAAATCCAGATCGGGCGAATCAGCATGCCATAATGTAACATCAATTAACTTATCTGCTGTAGTTTTGATGCTAACTTTTACTCCCTGATCAGTTTGAGAAGATTTCCATATACAAACCGGATAAGGCGATTTTGACATGGTTAGTCCAAAGAACGAGCTTAGGGTAGTCATAGCCTCTTTACCATCGCCAAGCCCATGACCTACATTTGGCACATAATGAATTAAGTTTTGTCCGGGAATACTGTCGTAATAATTTTTGATATTGTCTATTGGCCAGTATTCATCATTGGTACCCATTACGATCATTTTAGGCATTGTTAGTGATTTTCGGTACGAATAAGGATCAATCATAGTGGCCAGATCATTGCTGCTCCCGGTACCGAGGTCCTGTACAAGGCCTAGTTTAACATAATCTTCTATCTGGATGCTATAACCTTTCCAAACCTTGATTTGATAGTTCATACTTACCGGCATGTTCAGCATATCGATTACCATTGGTGCAATTGCAGTTACCCTCTTATCAGAAGCTCCGGTAAGCCAGGTTGTCCAACCACGTTTTGATGCCCCGGATACAACAAAACGATTAATACTATGATGTAGCTTTTGTTTAGAAAATTCCTGAACAGCATCCATTGCTCTTTTTGCAGATTTAACCATTGGGAATAACAATGGCCAACTGTAATCACCGTCTTTTTTGTAGTTATGAAGTGTATATGATATTAAAGCATCTTCCGTTAGATTATTATAAAGAGGTTGATTGGGTGCCTGTTTGAGTATGGCAACCACGGCTTTGTTTTCTTTTGCTATTGAACTAAAACTTTTAACCAGGCCATCACCTTTGTCGCTCCAATTTGGCATACCTTCTTTATTTATGCTTCCACCTGTAATAAACAACAAGGCTCCGTCGTACTTATTTTCCTTTGGAACAATTATGCTAAGCTGATGGGTCCAGGTATATTCTCGCCACTTTTGCGAAGTGAGCAGAATACTGTATACTTTCACATCCTCAAGATCATAAGCGTCCTTTACCTCCCACTTGTAGGTGTTATCACCATTATTCAGGTAATGCGATAAAGCGTTGACAGGAGTGATAGCAACTGGTGATGTTGCTGTTTGGGCTTGAACAAGCAAAGTTATCAAGCACAAGAAGAGCGTAGAAGCCGTACCTAATTTTCGAGACATTTTCTTTTTTTAAGAACTAATATAGCAAATATTTGGAGGGTTTTTATTTACCGGCTTGGGCTAGCGGATAGCCTTTATTGATCCATTCCGTTTTTAAGTTAACTGTTAAGTTTAACAAGTATGCTTTTGTGAATTTTTGGTCAATTAACGCTTTAAAAGCAGGCCTGATATTAGGGCATTTATCCATTGGACAGCAGCCACAATACACCACTATCATTTCATTTTTTGGAAGCCCTTTCAATACTTTACTTAGCTTTTCTACATGTTGTTTCTCACTGGCAGCCCCAAGATGTGTAGCACCCTTTATATCCTCAACAACACCGATGTTATAAATACGGATTTTTTGTCCCTTTTCAATCATATTTGCTAAAACAGAAGGCTCCATAAGTTGACTTTTAGTCCAGGGGTTACTCTGTAACTGGCCAGAGGGGATTTGTTGTGCTTTAGAAATAGTTGAATTAGCAACAAAGATTAACAAAACAGCTATCGTTTTTAAAAGTAAGTTTCTCATGAATTTTGAATTATGTGGCAATTTAATGATTACTGTTGTAAACTTCGTGATTAATGATCTGTGGCATTACTTTGTTACTCAATGCTGCAATTAGGTTTTCTGCAGCCATTACGGCCATTTTGTCCCTGGTTTCTTCCGTTGCAGAACCAATATGCGGCAGCACACAAACATTCGGTAAATTAAGCAAGGGATTATCCTTATCCATAGGTTCGGGGTTGGTAACATCCAATCCTGCTCCCCATATGGTTTTATTTTGAATTGCGTTAATCAGATCCGCTTCATTGTGTAAGCCTCCCCTGGCTGTATTGATAAACAAAGCACTGTGCTTCATCTTTTCGAATGCAGATTTATTGAATAAATTCTTGGTTTCGTTTGAGAGATTGGCATGAACTGATAATACATCACTTTCGGCTAATAGCTGATCAAAGGAAACATATTTTGCATCCAATATCCCCTCTGCTTCAGTATTGCGGTTTCTATTGTGATAAATGACATTCATCTCGTATGCTGCCTTAGCCTTTTTAGCAAGCTCTACCCCTATCCTTCCCAAACCAAAAACACCAAGTGTTTTGCCTTTTAATTCTATTCCTAAATTTGCCGTAGGCTCGAAAAACGACCAACCACCACGTTCAATCCTTTTGTGCATCTGAAAGGCATTTCGGGATACTGCTAGCATCAAGAGAAAGGCAACATCTGAGGTAGCATTACTAAGTACATCAGGAGTATTGCTAACAGGTATTTTATAAAAGATTGCTGCTTCAACATCTACGTTATCATACCCAACACTCATCAATGCTACAGCTTGCAGGTGACTACATTGTTCAAAAAAATGGGCATTTAATTTGTTAGATCCTGCACTAAGCAGAGCATCGTTTTTTTTGCAGAGCTCAATTAGCTCTTTCTGTGGCAAGGATCTTTTTTCAGTATAAATAGTTAATGTATAACCCGCTTCTTCAAGTAATTGAATTCCCCGCTGAGGTATTTTTCTTGTTATTAAAACTTTAATCATGTATTTCGCAAAATTTAAACTGGAATTATAAATACGCTCCAATATAACAAACGATTAATAGTTTTGATTTATTTGTTCAATTACAAAATACTTGCTTGGTAAGCTGACCTTATATCTCTACTTTTAGAAATAGATAATCTTATTTGAATAGTCACACCCCTTAAGCCAATACAATACACCAATGAGCACAACCTGGAATGATGATGATTTAATAGAAATGGCTAGCCAACTAAGCTCACCAAAGGGTGATAATGGAATAAAAACTGGCGAAAGGATGGCTAGTTCAAATAAAAATATGATTGCCTTAACCATACAGCAACTGGACATCAAGGCTAATGAGCATGTTTTAGAAATCGGCCAGGGCAATGGAAGCCATATAAATTCTATAATCGCTAATTCAACCGGAGTCCATTATTTTGGTATTGACATCTCTGAAACAATGATTGAGGAGGCAACAAGAATAAATCAAGAGTTCATTGATAAGAATGTTGTTTCCTTTGAATTATCTAATGGCCATGACATTGATTTCCAAAGCAGTTCATTTGATAAAATTTTCACGGTAAACACCATTTATTTTTGGGAAACACCTGATCTTTACGCTAAAGAAATTTACAGGGTACTAAAACCCGACGGTAATTTTAGCGTCGGATTTGCCGATAAAGACTTCATGAAAAAACTTCCTTTTACAAAATGGAAGTTTCAGCTATATGACAAGGAAACAGTGTCGGAAATACTAATTAAAGCTGGCTTTTCTATTACTAAAATCGTTCAGGAAAAAGAGAATATTAAAGGCAATCTTGGCGAATTTATAGAACGTGACATTGTGATCATAACGGCAAAAAAAGAATCTCAAATATAATAACACGCAAATTAACTGCTCTGCTCATGAAAAAAACAATCATTTTTATGCTATTCACCATGCTTTGTATTGGTGTAAATGCTCAGGAAACTTTCACCATATCAGGCACAGTGACAAATGCTAAAGCTGAGCAAATTGAGGCTGCGACCATATTCATTGACGGATCTCAAAAATCAACTATGACTAATACGAGCGGGGAATTTAAATTTTCCGGCATTAGTCCCGGCACTTATCAGGTTGTAGTTAATATGCTCGGTTATGGCTCGATCAAACAAAATGCAGTTGTCTTAGAAAAATCGGTTGTACTCAATTTCACATTAGAGGAAAAACAGATCATTTTAGATGAAGTGGTTATTGGCGATAACAATCAGCGAAAGAATTTTCTAAAAACATTTACTAAATATTTCATGGGAGAATCTGAAAACGCAAAACAATGCAGAATATTGAATACAGACATCATTGACTTCTCTACAGAAAAGGTTGTCTTAAAAGCTAATTCATCTGATTTTCTCATCATAGAAAACCGAAAACTTGGATATCGCATTAAATATTTACTGAGGAAATTTCAATACAATAAAACAGCAGAAGTAACCATTTATGATGGAGAATCTATTTTTGAAGATATTAAGGGTTCTGATGAAGAACAATAGACCTGGAAAGCAAATAGAAAAATAGCATATGAAGGGTCGCTCATGCACTATTTAAGGGCGCTTTATAAAAACAAAACCCAGGAGGAGGGCTTCCTTACACATATTATAAAAAACTTCGATTTCCCATTAATGATCGATCCAAATCCAGTATACACGGAACAGCTTATTGAACATGTAGACAGTAATCTTATCACTTTTAAATATAAAAAGCGACTTTATACAGTGTATGACAAAAAGAGGGTTTCATCTCTTGAACCTTCAAAAAGAAGCGTTGAAACCAGAGAGATGGACAAAACAGGATCTGTGTTACAACTTGATGCCCAGATTGATGGTAAAGGTAGCTACGCAGGATACAAAAACATATTGATACAGGGCTTTTGGGGGCGTAAACGTATAGCAGATCAGCTTCCACTGGAATATGATCCGCAAGTGCAATAATAATAAGTACTTAAATGCGTATGGTATTGTTTCGTTCAACAGAAATATCAGATCCCTCGGCGAGCATTACCGATACAGGTTGCTGCTGGGTAAGAAAGCTAAAATTTTGTCCGTATACCAATCCAAAATCAACAGCGATATTAAAGTTTTTCACCTTGTATTGGGCCCATTTAGGATGTTTCACCTCGTATTCGTTAGTTTTTTCTGTACTATATCTTGCGTATCCCCAGTAGTGCCCTGTAATAAACTCAGTTTCGCTTTCCGGCTGGATTTCTGAAAGGGCCTTGTTTGCCGTTATACTGAAACTTTGCCATTGATTGTTATACCGCCACTTATATTCTACATAGCGATCTTCTTCATTTTCCTTTAAACTATGGCTCATTGGCATTGCCTCATAGTTTTCATTATAAATGGCATTAGCTACTATAGATAATGCAAACTTTGGTACGATCTCCTTAATAAATACTACACCTCTTTTTACCACTCCCTTATCGTTATACTTGACATAGAACCGAAGGTTTACCTCTTCGAAGTTTGCATGAAAGGGAATACTGAAACCCAACAGCTTTGTGTTTTTAAACAGAAAACCAATTAAGCTGACATAACAGGTATCGTTCCATAAATCCAGCTCTGTGCCAGCCGGCAAATAAGGAATAAGTAAATTCTTATCAATAGCATAATTAGCTATTGCCAGCTTTCGCCACTCAGCAGTTAAAAAACTCATTATGCAAAATACAAAATATTATAATCAAACATTTAATATATCAGGCTGTTATATAAAATAAATTAAAGATATAGCCATGAACAAAACAATAGCATTAGTAATGATAATTCTTGGTGTTGTTATGCTGATTTGGACAGGATTTACCTACACAAAAAAGGAAAAGGTGATTGATGCCGGCCCTATTCAGATTTCAGCAGACAGAGAAAAAAGTGTAAACTGGCCTCCATACATCGGAGGTATCGTTTTGATTGCAGGGGTGGTTATTTTGATAACGTCAAAAAGATCAAAATAGGTAGGTCGTAAGTCTCAATTAAAGAATAAATGAATATATTTTTAATAAATTGCTGTTTTTCAATAAATTAAATGTACATTTGGAAATAATTAAATTACAATATAATGCAACAAGGAACAGTAAAGTTTTTCAATGAGACAAAAGGTTTTGGATTTATCGTGCCAGCTAATGGTGATAGCGAAATCTTTGTACACTCTTCAGGCTTAATCGATAGCATTCGTGAGAATGATTCAGTAAGCTATGACGTTGAGCAAGGTAAAAAAGGCTTAAACGCAATTAATGTTAAGATCAGTTAATCAACTCATTTTATAAATTAAAAAAAAGCATCCCCTTAAAAGGATGCTTTTTTTGTTTCTAATCATTTTGTTCTGAGTCATTTTTAATCTCTAAGCTAACACCATAACATGTTAGACTTACCTCAGACGCTGCAGACTTTTGTCTGTCGAGACTTTCTAGTAAATCATGATACACTCTGTTATTAGTATGGCTTTAAGGGAGTCTCTAATCCATGATATCTTGCTAAGATTTTCTAAGTCTTCCCTATTCAAATACTGGGCTAATGTTTCTTTTTAATGAAATTTAAATAAACAGATAAGAATACTGCTATGATAAAGCATGAAGCAGTAGCGATATCAACAAATGTAGAAGATATATCTCCCCCGGTTACTTTATCGACAAAGTACTTTATGAAGGAGTTTGGTAAATTGGTTTCGCCCAGTTTTTCCTTTATTAGCCACTGCCAATCAGTTATTGGGCAATAACCGAGTCCAAACCAAATACCTAATATCAGCCATGAACTTCCTGTTAATAGTACAAAAACAAAATGAAGCATTCTTGTCTTTCTCCAAATCCAACCAAATAGGTTAAATCCGATAATGATTAAGTGTAATGCTGTAAAAAACCAATCCAGAAACACATACATACGATATATTGATATATTAAAGTCAAAACAAATGTGCGCTACAGATTATCTTTTTCCAAACTAAATTCCTTAATTGTATTGTTGAGCACTTTAAGTCGCTTTGTCCATAAAAGGAATAACCAACGTAATTGCACTATAGACACAACAATAACTCCAGCCAACAAAACGTACTTACTTGTTGTAAAGTTTATATTATAAGTAAAAAAGACTAGAAAACCTGTGATGAGGAAGGCCCTGGAAGAAATTGATACGGCTGCATAAACTTTAATTTTTGACAGGTATCTTTCTAAAGATGACTTAATTGTACCTCCATTAATAAGGTATTTCGAAAAATTATAGCCCAAAATATTATGAATAAGCGCAAAGAGCACAGATACAACGAGTAATATATTGATTGCAATGGGCTTTTGATCGCCGTCAAACATGGTATAATAGCAAAGCAAAAATACCGACCATCCGATTATCTCTATTGTAAATTGCTTTCTAATCTCCTTAAGCACCGGGTGTTTGCTTTCGATAAGCATTGAGCTTAGTTCTTTACTGGTTCTAACTGGCGTTTGTATAGCATTCCATGCTAATTTAAGTTGATCAGTTTCCATAACTATCTGATTAAAAGTTTTTGAATTTTTAGTTTTATTCGATTGAGTTTAACCCCTACATTGTTTTCATTAATACCAATTATTTCAGCAATTTGCCTATAACTAAGGTCGTCAAGGTAAAGGGCAACAATAGCCCTTTCACTTTCATTAAGTTGTTTTAATGTAGCAAACAAGCTTTCTTGTCGAATGGCATAATCTTCATCTACCTGGTCATCAGGCAAATCCGGCAAAAACGGATGATATTCAACATCAAGTCTTTTTTTTCGAAATGAGGCAATCGCTGTATTAAGCGCAATGCGATACATCCATGTACTTACCTTTGCTTCACCTTTAAATGAAGAGAAGGACTTCCATAGTTGATAGGTGATTTCCTGAAAAAGATCTTCCCGATCTTCCTTACTATCACGGTATAATCTGCAAATCTTATGGATAATACCCTGATGATCCTGAATCAGTACTAAAAAGGGCTGCTCATCCATAGATTAATAATTAAATACATATTTCTTCAATTTCTCAATAGGTTGCCGAAACCAAGGAAAACTTACAAAACATTATGGCATCCATTAGTTTCCTAAAGCAATGATCATGCATAGAATTAATACATTTTATACTCAAAAGTATATCTATAGGTTCCTGCACTTTCGCCGGATTCAAATGTATACTCCGTTAATAAAGTTACAGGAAAGCCATCATCATCGTAAGTAAAGGTGTTTTTTTGGCGAAGTTCCGCGCCGTTTGGATACTTTATAACTGAAGTTAGCAAATCATTAGCTGAAAACCTGTCAAAGTTCTCGGCCGCATTAATGTATTTTAATCGTGAATTAAAATACATGCTTTTTTTAGTTCCAAAAGTGGATTCCTTTGTCGTAAATATATCAGTTTGACTATCGTACCCGACAATATTATCTCCAGAATACCGATAAAATCGCTTTTGCGCAACAGTTCCAGATTCATTTAAGTGAACTTCGGTAACCTTATCTCCTGTATAAATATTACCGAGAGTGACCTGTTTTTGTAACTCTCCATCAGCATAAAATTTCCTGACTATTTGTTTTGGCCTTCCATCAGCATACGAAAATTCCGCAAGATTCCTGCTATTACCGAACTTTGTATCTATGCTAAATAGCTCGTCACCATGATAGCTATAGGTAGTAGTAGTTGTACCGCCAGTTTTTATTGTACTTATCCTCTTTTTTTCATCATAAGTATATATCGTAAATGTTGTAGTTGGCTTTGGAAACCCACTTACCTCTATTATTCTGGACAATAACTTAACAGGAGTTGACTCCGGCTGTTCAGATCCTGATTTTTTTTTACATGCTACGAGCGATAGAAATGCAGCAACAATTAGGAGCGTTAATTGCTTTTTCATTCATTAAATATTTGGTTATCATAAATATACAAAAAATACTACTTCTTTACCTGCTCAAAATAAAACACACCTTTCTTATTTCCGATAACAATATCTATGAGTTTATCCTTATTCATATCTTGAGTTAGTACTTGCAAGCCTATCCCAGAATTGTCGTCAATCTGATGAGGAGTCCAAGAGGGAATTTTTCCCGGTTTATATTCAAACCAATATAAAACAGCAGGTTCTTCTTCACCAGGATCGTGTCCATTATGTGCGTAAAAACGTTTTCCCGTTACCAGATCAGGATGACCATCCCGATTCATATCTATCAGTGCAAGGCCATGGGTTTGTGAAAATGATTTAGAAATTTCATGAGGTTTCCAAGTTGTATTCCCTTGATCATCTTTCAGCTGTTCATGCCACCAAATTCCATAATTATGAGCAGAAGCACTAATGACATCCATATCACCATCGCCATCCAAATCAATTGCATACATTTGAGAGCAGTCATCACCAAAATTTGCCGGATGCCATGTCCAATTAGAGGCTTCAGGGTCAACCGGGGCCTCCCACCATCCATCTTTAATAAAAACATCAGCCCTGCCATCTTTATTGATATCAGCAAAGCCCAAACCGTGAGTAAACTGATGAGTTCCCCTGTCTTTTACATCGCTTATTACATGTACTGCCCATGTAGTATCGCCCTTTAAAACAGGCGCCTTTAACCAAACCACTTTATTCCCCTTGGAATCTGCGCATAACAGATCTGTTCTTCCATCCCCATCAACATCTACAAAGCGCGGCGACTCATTTCCTACAGATGAATACAGTGTTCTCATTTTCCAGTGTCCTTCTTTATTCTTTGGATTCTCATACCAAACTGCGGGTTCTCCCGGAAAATCGACTCGAATAATATCTAACCAACCATCCTGATTTACATCCATTGCATGGTTTAGAAATGAATTACTATAGGCATTTTTCCAATCAAACTTCTTAGGTTCATCAAACTCGTGTTGTTTCCAATCTGGAGCCTCGAACCAGTATGCTCCGGCAATGATGTCCATTTTACCATCTTTATTTAAATCACCAACGGCTGATCCTTCTGAGATAAATTCATTGGTTAGCGTATGCTTTTTAAAATGTATTTCTTTTACATTTTTATTTTTCACCTGCGCTGACCCAGCATTGCCAAGCAGTGAAATACCGGCAACTAAACATGCAATTAGTAGTCTGTTTATTTTCTTCATTTTTATCTTTCTATTATGGATAACTCAATATCTATTCTTTTACACTTAACAAATACTTAAGCAATGCATCAAAATCCTTTTTGGCAATGGTTTTACTAAATTGATCGGGCATTAGTGTGTATTTGGAAGGTTTTCTTTCTTTAATTTCATTTTTAGGAACAGAAAATTCCTGTCCGCCCGGATTCGCAAACACCAATACTTCACCCTCTTCTCTGCGGTACAAACCGGTTAGCACTTTTCCATTGGTTAAAACAATATTATATGTTCTAAAAGCTTGTGAAATGTTACGATTTGGATCTAATACCTTTTCTGTCAAGGCCTTTTGGCCCCAGTTTCCAATACCATCGAGCTGTGGACCTATCATGCCGCCATTTCCTTTAATCTGGTGGCACATGCTACAATTCTGTATAAACATTGCTTTACCAGATTCAACAGTTACAGCGGAAGGATCAAAATCTAACAATCGGGATGTTATCAGCTGTTTCCGTGCTGCGCTCTCTGAGGCCTGGCCTAAGCTCATCTGATCTAATTGTTTTTGTTGTTTTGAGCTAATATTTGCAGCAAGCCCCTCTTTTATTGGCAATTCAGATAAAAGATCAAATTTTACATGACCTTGTTTAACGGATGCCAAAACGTAATCAATACCTTTTTCAGAGTTGACTAGTATAGTTGCAATTGTAAGCTGTAAGCTGCGTTGACTTCCCTCAAAACCTTTTTGTAATAGGGCATATCGACTCTTAGAATTATCCTGGCCAATTACCTGAGCAATCTTTTCTTTCAACAGCTGACTCTCATCAAAACTTAAAAATATCTCGGAGATTAGTGCTTGATGCTTAGCAGGATTTAAGCTCATCAAAGCCATTGCAGCAGCAGCCCGTGTCTTATAATCGGCCCAGCCTGCTTTTGCTAACGTTTCCATTTCTGGTTCCAGCTCCCTTACCTTGTAATCGCTTACAATTTCAGCAGCCAAAGTATAGCGTGCGGCTGTTTCCGCCACTCCTTTATCCGGGATATTTAAAACAGCAGGTATTATTCCTCCAATCCCAACAGATCCGGTCTTGGTGCTATCAACAACTTCGAGAAATGCCAGTTGCCCTTTATAAGGCTCTAAATTGAACTTAACCGATTTCATAAGTTCTTTAGCTTCCATTTTATCATCAAACACTGCGCGATAAGAGGCAATTACTTTTTTAGATTTGGCCAAACGAATTCGAACAGCATTTTTTGAAACACCTATTTTAGATTCAGTGTTATGTACATCGTTGTCAAATACACTTAACGCTAAAGATGAGGGTAAAACAAAATCAGGAGAAACCAATATACCAGTTGGAGGATAACCATTAATTTCACTCCAGATTACTTTAAGAGCAGGTAATTCTGCAATAATTGCATGATTTATTGTTGACCATGGATTTATCGGATCGCCTGTTTGTTCAAGTGGCTTATTACTCCAGAGATTAGAGGTAGCTGAGCTATTTTTTAATGACTTTTGGGCCAGAGTGATTCCCCAGCTTTTCATTGAAGGTGTCAATTTACCTCCCCGTTGCCGTAAACCCTGCTGCATGGTATTAAACAATGTATACTGCACACCAAGATCATCAGAAAACTTTTTCTGGATAAACTCAATAGGTTGCTTCAAATTTTCGGCACCCATATAACGACCAATATATTCTAAATTAGAAACCAGTTCTTGATGTGATAAATTATGGTTTTGCAGATACCTCATTGCAAATAGTGCAGCTTCTTTGGATGGCACATCCAGAATAACTTTGATCAATACTTTTAATTGCTCCTCATTCCAATTCCGAGCAAGAACGCTTTTCATTACTTCAGTATCCTTTAAGTTATCTCGTATAGCTAATAGAACAGTGTATTTTAAATGACTATCCCGTTCGCCAGAGCCAGAGTAAACCGGCAGTAAAGCCTCAATCGCCTCAGCTTTTGGATATTTACCCAACACCTCTGATGCAACACGTTGTACATGTGTACTTGTATCCTTTAATGCGTTTAATGCTTTAGCATGATATTTTGATGACATAGCTGTTTTCTCGGCAAGTATTCTAAATGCATGCACTCTAATCACTGCATCGTTATGATCAAGTGCTTTATCTAGAACCCCGTCCTGCAAAGCCCTTAAACGAAACAAAATCCACAAAGCCTGAACGTAAGACCTTGAATCGGTTTTGGATGATTTAAGTTTGCTGGTTAACTGATCAACTGACTTTTCACCATAACCTTCAACAATTTGATTGGCAATCATCATCCTTAGATTAAGCTGAGGATGATTTAGGTTTTTAATCAGTTCAGCAAGGTTTGCTTTTGACCAATCTTTAAGCTTATTATCTTTATGTTTCTTATCGCCTTTATAAGTAATTTTCCAGATCCTTCCACTTTGACGGTCTCTCAGTGGATGATCCAGAGGTACTTCATAATGCCCAATAATACGATTATAGAAATCAGCAATATATAAAGCACCATCAGGTCCAGTTTTAATGTTAACGGGCCTGAACCATGGATCGGAACTGATTAAGAAATCTTCCTGACGCTTAGCTTCTGGTGATGAACCGGTAAAAGACATTGTATTTCTATTGATCCGGCAGGTAACCACATCTCCTGAATAAAAACTGTTTCGGTATTCTTCAGGAAACTGTTCTCCAGAATAATATACTAAGCCAGATAGCGCTGTTGACCCAAGCTCGTAACTCATCATTTCAGGAGCAAAACCCATGGCTGGCGACTTCTTACCAAAATGGGGATATTCAGCGCCTCTGATCAATTGATAAATTGGTTTAGAATGGCAATCAACTGAATACAAATAACCCCATTCATCGAATGTATAGCCAAATGGATTAACACGACCATATGAGGTTTGCTCTACCCTACTTCCATCAGGCTGAAAACGAAATGTATTTCCAGAAACCATGGTAATGGAATCGCCATCCGTACCTGCAATTGTCGAAGTATTGGTAAACCCGTGGCAAGCGTAGATCCACCCGTCGAACCCTCTTATAAAGTTATTGACCATCCCATGCGTATCCTGGTGACCAAATTCACCTAGAATTACTTTTTTCTCATCTGATTTCCAATCTCCATTTGTATCAGTAAACTGGTAAATATTTGGGATACTAAATGCAATAGCGCCTTCCTGAGCCGGCATTATACCAATTGGTATATTTAGATTTTCTGCAAATGGTATAAATTTATCTGCTTTCCCATCGCCATCTGAGTCTTCAAGTATGGTTATTTTATCATGACCTTTTGCTGGAGCTGCCGCCATTGGATATTCAGATGATTGTGTGACCCATAGCCGACCTTTTTCATCAAACTCCATGTTTATTGGTTTTCCTATGTCGGGTTCAGATGCATAAAGTGTAATTTCGAACCCTGGAGGTAATTTAAATCCCGCACGCTCCTGTTCAGGTGTCTGAAATTCAGTGGTACGGATATGCTCTGCAAACTGCTTTAGGTCAGGGTCGGTTATTCCCTTCACATTCCCCTGACTTGTCTTTTTTGACATGTTGCACCCAGAGGAAGCAAGCAGAAGACAGAGCATTAAAATGCTCTGTTTCAGTCTCATTGGTGTTTAGTTTCCTTCAAATTACAATTATATATTCATTTACCAAAGGCATAGAAACAAAAAAACTGTCCATAATGCACGATTGTGCTTTATGGACAGCTATCTATTCAAATTATTACAGTCTTAAAGAAATTCCTAAATTGACAGAATAATCAGCAAATGCAGCATCTCCATTTACAAATGTTGTAGCAGTTGAACGCGCTCTGTCTGTAACACTTTGAGTTCTTTTTCTGTATACTGCAGCAGGTACTGATGCATATATATTTATCTTGCTTAGTTGATAAGTAAGGCTTGGCTCAACTGAAATTACATATCCTGGTCTGCGGAAATCTCCACTTCCACCAATAACATCATGAATTGGAATACCTTCAATTCGTCCGCCTGCCGAAACCACTAATTTATTTAAAGCATAGTTGGCTCCTAACCTTGCCATAAACTGGTCGGGAACACTACTAATTGCCTCGTTTGCTAATGAAGGGCTTACCAATTCGCGATAAGTTCTTACCCCATTATTTTGGCGTGGATTACTTAAATAAAAAGCATTAGCATACAAACCAAGGTTATTTTTTATGTTAGCAAATGAATTGATTTCAAAAGTTAAGCCTGTTCCCCCATCACCCAATTGAATTGACTGATCAACGGTACGTAATTCTGGCTTTTTACCAGGGCCCACATTTTGCCAGTAATCCTGATAATCATAAACGCCAGTGGCAAATTTAATCCCTAATCCTACCTGAACATTTGCTTTTGGGCTGGTTGCAGGATTGAACAACCAACGATAAGCTGCAACCCGAATGTCACCCAATCCAAATGAGTGCATACTGTGTCTTTCGTCATTAAGGTTTGGTGGTGCATTATGTTCATACTTGGAAGACCTGGCATTGGAGATAATTGGAACATCTATCATTGCAGACCAACGGCTGTTGAATACTCGGATCAGGGAAAGATCGGTAGCAAACTGATGGTTGATAACTTCATTTCCAGCCTTAATCCGCTCTTTTTGATAAACATCGCCTTTGAAATGCTTATTCGACATAAAATATCGGGTATTCACATTCAAAACCCAACTTCCACCATCAGATGTTAGCGAACTATCAGGATGTTCTGTCATTGCACAAATCCCTCCGGTGCTTCGGATCGCTACACATCCCTGGGAAAAAACTTTAGCGGTGATTAAAACAATAGCGAGCGTGGTAAAGATTTTCTTCATAATTGATTTTTAGGTTATATATTTAGTTTGTTTGGTTTATTTTTAAGATTGTTTTGCTTTCAATTTAGAGATGACCAATTCCCCAACACCAAAGCCAGTAGTCATTCCATTTTCTATAGCATCCATAAAATGGATGCCTCCCCAATACCTACTCATTGCTCCTTCTCTTGCTGCTTCTTTAAATGAGGTGAATTTTCTGGATGGCAAACCATATTTTTCTTCTACATCATCCGTATAATGGTAATTATCACCAAAATAATGGGTTAGTATTACAGAAGACGTAGCGGAAATACAAGAATGCCCACTTAAATACTCTGGAAATGGAGGGGTTTGTAATAATGGCTTCCATTTGGGATCAATATAGCTCCTAATAGCAGTTTCTGGTCGTATCCTGTTACTTCTAAATTTCTCGTCCCAACAGCTAATGAAACTATCTGTTAAACCAACAGATACCATGGTATACACTTCTAAAGATTTAGAGAAATTAAACTTAGACTGCTTACATGCAATCCCTGCTATGCCTATCCAGTGTGCTCCTGGAGAGATTTTCTTCATGCCGGTTAACAAATGTCCATCACTTTTTAATGCAAAAGGATTGCAATCCCAAAATGCAGCTATGGCTCTGTGTTCTGGTGTTAATCCCGTCCCTCCTTCTACATAGTTACCCAACATCATTTTATAAAACGCAGACTTCTTATCCTTAGAAAAAGGAACAGGAGACGCTGGTTTAAATTGAGAGCAGGAATCTAACGCAAACGGACGTATGGTATTAAAATACGGCTCAACCGGTGGGAAATAAGCAGGCGGAGTTGGATACCAGCTGCCTTCTATATTTAGAGGTGTATAGCGGGGATAGTTACTGATCTTGTTATACTTATCGGCCTTGGCATATCCTAATATCTGTTTACTTACTTGCTGAGCATATGATTTAGAATTCTCAATAACTTCGGTAGAGAATCCTATTTTTTTACAGGAATCTAAAAATGATTGCTCATATTTTTCGAACAAACTTCCGGATGGCTGCATTTTCTTTGCCGTTGCAATCATAGCCAAAATAGCGCTCAACTGATAAGAATGATTTCCGGGAACAGATGGTTTTATAATTTCTGGATAATCATTCAATATCCCCTTCATTGAAATACAATTAGAGTCATTTTGTACAACTACCTCATAACCGGAAAGGCTTGCGTAAGTAAAAAACCTGGCAGCAAGTGGAGGATTTGTTACATCGTGGATCATAAGTGAAGTCATTTCATCTAAAACTTTAGCAATATCCTTATTACTAAGTTCCGGCGACTTCCCATTGTTGCGGCATGCGGCAAAGCACATTACACACAAACTAAAAAACAATAGTTTTCTCATATAAATAATAGTGGTTCTATTTTCCTTTTAACTGATAGGCTTTTGCACCTTGCTGATTAACGCCAAAAACAATCGTATTGTTGATCTCGATTACACTTCTAACATCGCCTTGTAACTTAAACCCGGATATATACTGAGGTATATAGCTAAAAATGCCCTTACCGTTGCCTTTTAACAGTATTCCATAATTAGCATCATATTTTCCGAAGCGAAGTCTTGCCTGATTCATATTTCCACACAATAGCAGGTCTTTATGACCATCTGCGTCATAATCAATTGAAGTAATGGTATAAACCGGAGCCATTTGTGTTTGAACAGGTAAATCCTTTTCATGAAAACGCCCGTCGGTTCCACTCTGAAAATAAGTAGTTTTAAGACAATTGGCGTTTAAATATTTAGCACCTTTTAATTCATCTGCTGTAAATACATCTTTCAATGTTGCATCAGCATAACTTGTATAATTTGAGAACCGTGGTCTCATTATACTCATCTGATCTAATAATTCATCCCTCGTTATATAAGGGAAGCTTTTCCCCATCAGATAAAAACATAGAATAGGATCAACGGCACCATTAGCGTCAAAGTCTTTATAATACATTTCAGCGGGCTCTTTATCGCTGACCTTACATTGGCTATTTAAGCCAAGATTTCCAACAATTAAATCTGGTTTGCCATCCCCGTTAAAATCATCAACCTGAAGTTTATTCCACCAGCCACTGTATTCCTTATCAAAATAGCTTTTGGTTTTATTTACTAATTTTCCGCTTGTATTAATGAATGCATTAACCGGCATCCACTCTCCTACAGTAACTAAATCAGCTTTTTTATCCCCGTTTAAATCTATCCATGCAGCGTCAGTAATCATACCGCCTTGATTTAATTCAGGACAAATACGACTTAACTGATCTGTAAAACGACCTTTACCATCGTTTATTAAAAGATAGCTCTTAGGGGATTCCGGATAAAGCCCCGGGATCACCCTACCTCCAACAAAAACATCTAGATGTCCATCTCCATTAAAATCTATTACACGTGCACAACTTTTACTCACATGCATTTCGGGAAGAGCACCGGTTGATTTTAAAAGATTTCCCTTTCCATCATTAATATATAAACGATCTTGCAATAATGGGTCGACAACATTAAAACTATGATATCCACCGCTTACAACATACAGATCGGTAAAACCATCGCCGTTAGCATCAAAGAAAACTGCGTCTGCGTCTTCACTATCCTTATCACCTTCAAAAGGTTTTTGATTTTTAATAAACTTGCCATTTTTCTGCTGGATATATAATACACCTGGCTCCTTCTTATTTCCTCCAACATAAACATCTTCCAGGCGATCTTTATTTACGTCGCCTTTTGCCATGCAAGGGCCAACAAAGGATTGCGGATTGGTCATTAATGGTTGACGCTTGAAGTCGTTGATACCATTCTTACTTTTAGCAAAGTCTATTGGGGATGTCACTTCTTTAAATAATGTAGATTTTATACCTGGCGGAATGTAATTCTCTAGAGCATCCTTTTCATTTAACAGTAATAATTGATCAGCCTTAGCTTTGGCCAAAACTTGTTTTTTACCACTTTGCCAGACCACTGAAATTGAGTCAATTGTATTTTTCTTACCTAATCCAAAATGCAAGATTGGCGAAACACTGGATAAATAACCCCTTGAAGGCATCTGCTCTAAAGACTGACGCTTAGCATCTGAATAGATCGTAACTTTAGCTCCTATTCCCTTGGTATTTTGTTTTACTCCGGCCAATTTTATTTTAAGATAATGAGTGGTCGGGTCTCCCTGATTTTGATAAATAAAGGTCGGTTTATTTATATTATTGATGATCAGATCCAGATCACCATCGTTGTCAAGGTCAGCATATGCAGCCCCATTACTATTTGATGGAATATCTATCCCCCAGTCAAAACACCTATTTACAAAATCAAAACCACCTTTATTTTTATAGATATAGTTCTTTACATCAGAAGATGGTAATTTGCTCAACATATCTAAAATATGCCGGGGTTCAACATCACCATTTATGCTATTGAAATAATTAGCATTATACTTTACCACATCCATATTCGTAAAGTCGTGCAGATAGCCATTGGTCACAAAAAGATCCTTCCAGCCATCATTATCAAAGTCAGCAAATAAAGGTGCCCAGCTCCAGTCAGTATTAGAAACACCTGCCAATTGGCCTACTTCACTAAATGTTCCATTACCATTATTGACATGAAGCATATTACGCATATATTGATAATATAAGCCATTACGTAAATTCAAGTCAAAAAACTCATAGTTATCAAATCCCTGGAGCAGTTTTTGGCGACGATTATCTTCAGGAATCATATCCAGCGTATAAATATCCATTAACCCATCATTATTTATATCTACGACACTATTTCCCATTGAGAAAATAGAAACATGCTTAAGGCTTGAAGTTAACCTATCAGTAAAAGTTCCGTCCTTGTTATTGATGTATAAATAATCCCTGACTGCATAGTCGTTTGACACATAAATATCTGGCCAGCCATCTCCGTTTACATCCGAGGTAGCCGCAGCCAATCCGTAAGACAATACTGAACTATGCAAGCCTGCCTTAAGGGTAACATCTTTAAAATGTCCTCCTTCGTTTCTAAACAATTTGGTTCCAGACATATTATCTGGAGTTTTTTGAAGTTCCTGAATAGTAATATCGTCAAGCTCAGTAAGTACCCTAATGTTCTCGTTTACGAGTAGCATGTCCAAATCTCCATCTTTATCGTAATCAAAAAAATAGGATTGTGTACTGTAAGAAGAATCCGCAACTCCATAAATTTCGGCCTCATCTTTAAACTGAGGAATGCCCTTTTCTGTTAGCCCTTTATGAATAAACAGTTGATTTTTTCTGTTCTCGCCAGGATATTTACCCGAATAGCATATATAGATGTCTAACAGCCCGTCGCCATTAACGTCAGCCATATTGATTCCGTTTTTCCACCCCTCTATTCGCCCTGTAACACCTGCAATAGCTGTCACATCCTCAAACTTCATATTACCTTTATTCAGGTAAAGCTTATTCGATGTCATGTTGCCGGAAAAATATATATCCTCCAGCCCATCATTATTTAAATCTCCTATAGAAACACCTGAGCCGTTATAGAATGCCGGGTAGTTAAAAACATTTCGTTCGAAAGTTTCTTTGATATTATTTGCAAAAAGAACATTGGTTTGTGCAGAATCCAACAATTTAAACAATGGATTTTCGGCGACTGCATTTGCTGCATCTTTTTTTGATTGCTTACAAGCCGAAAACATTAAAATAAAAATAACTGGGTAGTAAAGTCTCTTCATATTTTCGTGATCAAGATGCACCACGAAATGCCTGAACATGCCAAAGGCACATAAAATTTCATACAATTACACATGGTTATAATTTGGTTAGTTTGGTTTTCTGCTTAACAAAGTTAACTTACAATAACACATTCTGGTTAGTGTAAAGGAAAATCG
>NZ_JCAXEI010000030.1:0-515 GCF_059758925.1 Pedobacter sp. GQ55
ATTGCTTTCCAAACCATATGTCCGGTTGCAATAATGGTTACATCAGTACCTTCATTTACCATCCATGCTTTACCGATTTCGAATTTCTGATCCGGATCAGTAAATACAGGGATTACAGGACGACCAAAACGCAGATAAACCGGTCCATGATGCTCAGCAATAGCAATAGTAGCTGCCTTTGTTTGATTGTAATCACAAGGGTTAATTACAGTCATGCCCGGAAGCATTTTCATTAAACCGATGTCTTCAAGAATCTGGTGAGTTGCACCGTCTTCCCCAAGGGTTAAACCAGCATGGGAAGCACATATTTTTACGTTTTTGTCAGAATAAGCTACCGATTGGCGGATCTGATCATAAACCCTTCCTGTAGAAAAGTTGGCAAAAGTTCCTGTAAAAGGAATTTTACCGCCAATAGTTAAACCGGCTGCAATACCGATCATGTTTGCTTCAGCAATACCGATCTGGAAAAAGCGTTCAGGGAATTCTTTAATAAAGGCATCCATTTTTAAAGAGCC
>NZ_JCAXEI010000031.1:0-430 GCF_059758925.1 Pedobacter sp. GQ55
TTCCCAGCAGCTTTTCCAGTGGTTTTCCCAGTACCTTACATCATTGCTGGCGGCCTGCAACCCTTCGTGGTGAAAGAGACGGACCGCGATTATAATTGTTGGGGTAAAAAAGGCCCCGCAGACAACAAGCCATGATGCCAGACTGCGCCTCCTTTTGAGCCATTCGCTCCTAAAGCTGTATATAAATGTTTTCATAGCTTATTTTTATTTGCGATCAAATCCATAAAAATTGTCTCAAGGTCGTTTTGCGCAGCATAAAGCCGGTATACTTTAATATCGGCCATTACCAGTATTTTGATGAGTTCGGCGACAGTTTCGGTGTTCATCATTTGAAGACTGATGCCCTCTTCGGTAAAATAATGCTGGATTTGCCGTTCATCAAGAATAAGAGATGTCTTTCGATGATCGCCCGTGGAAAGAAATAATCTAG
>NZ_JCAXEI010000032.1:0-430 GCF_059758925.1 Pedobacter sp. GQ55
CTCCCAGCAGCTTTTCCAGTGGTTTTCCCAGTACCTTACATCATTGCTGGCGGCCTGCAACCCTTCGTGGTGAAAGAGACGGACCGCGATTATAATTGTTGGGGTAAAAAAGGCCCCGCAGACCACAAGCCATGATGCCAGACTGCGCCTCCTTTTGAGCCATTCGCTCGTAAAGCTGTATATAAATGTTTTCATAGCTTATTTTTATTTGCGATCAAATCCATAAAAATTGTCTCAAGGTCGTTTTGCGCAGCATAAAGCCGGTATATTTTAATATCGGCCATTACCAGTATTTTGATGAGTTCGGCGACAGTTTCGGTGTTTATCATTTGAAGACTGATGCCCTCTTCGGTAAAATAATGCTGGATTTGCCGTTCATCAAGAATAAGAGATGTCTTTTGATGATCGCCCGTGGAAAGAAATAATCTAA
>NZ_JCAXEI010000033.1:0-426 GCF_059758925.1 Pedobacter sp. GQ55
ATGATCATGAGCCACCATTTTGTGCAGGAACAGGTCAAAGATTTTTTTTATTTAACAGAAGAAATTAAACTTAAAATCGCTGATGAAAAGAAAGAAGAAAACGGAATTTTAAAATCCTCCCGGCAAAACACCACTTACCGGCTGCTCTCTAATCATTTTAAAGGCCAAATCCCTACAAATATTCTAAGCTACCTAAACAACACCCTTATTTCCTCTTTTAACAAAGAGAAGTCTGCCTATTGGAAAGGTGAAAAATCGCTGAGGAATTATAAAAAGAATATCCCTTTGCCTTTCGGGGCTGAAGTGATTTCAAAGCTGAGCCATACGCCAGATGGACGGAATTTTTGCTTTAAGTTGTTCCAGATTCCATTCAGGACCTATTTGGGTAAAGACAGATCAGATAAGAAAGTCATGCTGAACAGAGTA
>NZ_JCAXEI010000034.1:0-426 GCF_059758925.1 Pedobacter sp. GQ55
TGGCCACTGGAAAACGCATTGCCCCTATGGTACTGTTGTCTTATGTGGAAAATGCTTTTAAACATACAGGAGACCACAAGCTCAATGGCCATATTAAAATCAGGCTTAATATCAAAGAAGAAAAGCTGATATTTGAATGCAACAATACCGTAGGGAAAATTAGGCGGGAATCAGGTGAAGGTGGTGTTGGCAATGACCTTATCCGTAAAAGACTTGAATTACTCTACCCAAACCGGCACGTTTTAAGTACTGATTACCATGAAAATATCTATCAGGTCAAACTGGAACTGGACTTATGAGATATCTTATCATTGAAGACGAACCGCTTGCCATTGAGCGTATCCGCGAATATGCAGGCAGATTTGCGTACCTTGAGGAACTCAGAACATTTGAGAATGCGGTGGATGCAATAACCTTCCTACAGAC
>NZ_JCAXEI010000035.1:0-328 GCF_059758925.1 Pedobacter sp. GQ55
TGCATTATACGCTGCTATTCAGCAAACTTCCGGGTCGGCGTCGTTTTCTTTTTTATTTACTGATCAGCTGCTCAGTCGCTTTAGGGGCAGCTGTGGCCGGGGCGGCTGTGGCTTCACTGCCTTTCGTAGTTGGTCCTGGTTTTCTATTTGGTGATGGTTACCGCTCAGCAAGAGATATTCTGGTAATGATGACGCTCCTGGCATGGGTGAACGGTGTTGTCGGGGCGATCATCAAAGGCTGCGTGACCTGGTATAAAGAAATAAGCTTGAAAGATGAATTGCGATCAAAGAACAGGGAGATAGAGCTGGAGCTTGTAAAATCACAAAT
>NZ_JCAXEI010000036.1:0-322 GCF_059758925.1 Pedobacter sp. GQ55
CTCAAATCCTAAAGAAGCCATACCAAAAGCATTCATAACCTTCAGCAGTTTTTGTGCGTTCGCTTCGGATATATTAATCCAGATATCCAAATCCCCGGTATAACGTGGTTTGCCATGAAATGCCATTGCGTACCCGCCAACTACCATATATTCTACTCCATGCTCGTTGAGCAATTGGACAAAATCCTCAAAATCTTTTGCTAGCATCATGATCTGTTTTTTATTTTGTTTACTATTGTTTTATCCATTCGCTGATTTTTTTCGAGCATTTGACTGACCAAAAAAGTTACAGCTTGCGCACGTTTAGCAACTGGCTGTGACC
>NZ_JCAXEI010000037.1:0-304 GCF_059758925.1 Pedobacter sp. GQ55
TTTTTAATTAATGGTGTTCAAGCTTGCTACGCCGGGTTTCATTAAAAGCTATTTAATAATCTTTTAGCGTACTAGGTAATTGGGCAAGAGCTAGTGCAAGTTGTTCGTCGTTTGGAGCAACGCCATGCCATTTGTGAGATCCCATCATGAAATCAACACCAGCGCCCATTTGGGTGCTCATTAAATTCAAGATTGGCTTACCTTTTCCTAAAAGTGATTTAGCATAATGCAATGCTTTAACTATAGAATCCATGTCGTTCCCATCAGAATTGATCACATGCCATCCAAAAGCCTCAAATTTTGC
>NZ_JCAXEI010000038.1:0-294 GCF_059758925.1 Pedobacter sp. GQ55
TTGATTATAGCAGATGTAGTTCGTTCCTTGCCACTAAGCCGTTTGCTCAACCTTTTAGCGTTGCGTGTGCCTTTGCGTTGAATAGAACTACGAACCTGTTGTCTTTTTTCTCTGTATTGATTCATCCAGTCGGCGGAGTGCTTACCGCCATCAGAGGTAACGGCTATATCGGTCAATCCAAAATCAACACCAATAAATCCTGTTATATCCTGTGCAGCTGGCTCAGGAATATCCAGGGTTTGATAAAGAAAAAATTTACCTTTTTTATAAACCAAATCAGCTTCACCTTTGAGG
>NZ_JCAXEI010000039.1:0-276 GCF_059758925.1 Pedobacter sp. GQ55
CTGAATGGCACCCTAAAACTTCGTGCCAGCCATATCCAACTGGATCAGGGTAAAATCTTTTTGCTGGCCGCCATTGAGATTGAAAAGGAGCAACATCATTTGGATACTTCTGTCATTGCTGAGGCATCCTTATCTATCGAACACCCCGTTACCGTTAAAATCGGAAGTCATGAACATACTATTGGTAACAAGGAAGAGTTTTTACACCGCAGATTAGCCATACAAGCGGCGATCTACCGGGTAAAGAAGGCGGTTACTTTTAACCGGGGTGGTCAT
>NZ_JCAXEI010000004.1:0-465640 GCF_059758925.1 Pedobacter sp. GQ55
ATGAGTGATTCGGTGAGTCGCCAATCGCAAACCTCTTCGACACCATATTAAAGCGAGATTTTAACCCGGGGTACAATTCCCCCACTCTCCGCTTAAGGAAATAATCAAATTTGGTTATTTCCTTTTTTTATGGGATTAAAGTGCTGATTTACAAAAAAATACTTCTATAATTAAACAACAAAAGGGGTGTTCGAGATTTTTGCAAATATTTTTAGCGATGAATCTTTCGGATAAATAAGACTTTCTAAATCCATATGTACCCAGATGTTAGTGTTCGAATGATGTCTTTGGTTCCAATTTCGAGCAATCATCATCAGCCGTGATATCACTATACGTCTTTGCAATAAGGTAAAGAAAATCCAATATTACTTCGGCTTTTCCTCATTAACGTGAATACCATTACGTCTTAAGATTTTGACAGCTTGTTTCACTGAAACCTTTTTAGTGGAAAAGCTTTTTGAATATTTATAAAATAACTGGTGCATATTTGAATTAATTATTTCAAAATAACTGTTTGAGTCGGCTTTTTGTGTCTAAAATTTTACTTTTTACGTTACCAATTTGGTAACAATATCGTATCTTTGTAAAGATGCGGGTGATAGCAATAAAAACATTAAAGGAGTACATTACCGACTTTCATCAAGCAGAACAGGCTTTGCTGAGCTGGCATGAAGAAGCGGCAACTGCCTTGTCGAATAATCCAAATGAATTAAAAGCCCAATATAGAAATGCTTCTATACTAAATGAAAAGAGAGTTGTATTTAATATTCATGGCAATAGTTATCGCCTAATTGTAGATATTGAATATCGTTTAAAAATTGTTTTTGTTGTTTGGTTCGGAACGCATAAGCAATATGATAAGATAAATGCTAAAACAATAAGTTATGTTAAAACCAATTAAAACAGAAAATGAGTACAATGATGCATTGGCACGTGTCTATGAACTGATGCAAGCTGATATTGTAGAAGGTTCTGCAACCTCTGATGAACTTGAAATCCTGAGCATATTGGTGAAGGAATATGAGCTGATCCATTATCCTGTTGCCTATCCTAACCCATTGGAGGCCATAAAATTCCGTGTAGAACAAATGAATTTATCGGAGAATGAGTTGAGCAATATCTTAGGAAACCGTTCGAGAAAATCTGAAATTTTATCAGGAAAAAGAAAGTTAAGCTTGTCGATGATTCGTAAACTAACTGAAATACTGAATATTCCTGCAGAGGTTCTGATTCAGGCATATTAATGATTATCTCTTTTTTCATTCCCTAAAATTTCTCTTATAACAGCTAAAATTCCTTCCAAGTGTTCTAATAAACTCCCACTCTCCCAGCCAAAAAGGTGTCAAAACCAGCAAAAAGCCTGCAAATCGTATGATTATCAGGCTTTTTTCTTTTTAGGACATACCAAAACATGCATCAATTCTCAACTTAAAGATAAAGTTTTGCCCCTGAAAAGCCAGGTTCAAAAAAACATTGCCATCCTATCCAGGACGGCAATGCAAAAAAATCAGCTGTAAATAGCTCAGGACACCCCCTGTTTAATGAAGATATGAGTACAAAAGAACCGATGTAGATCAAGTAATCAACAGCAAATATCCAAACAGAAGACCTCGCAAACAAGAGATGATCCGCATTCAGTAATTAAACCTATTTGATGCCATCATTTCAGATTTTTATTAGGTGAGAACAAAAGCAACAGAGAATTACTAAACAATATTCTGCAAATATTTTCGTAATTTTTATGCAGGCGTGTGCACTTTGCAAAATAATGCGTACTATTTTGCAAATCCGTATCTTTACATCATCAAGTAACAGCTACATTATTCAAATGAAAAAAACACCTACTGTTGAGCGCCTTTTAAAAAACATGGGCAACATGCATGAACTTGGACGTCAGCGCGCCTTCGAATTGGGAAATCCCTTTTACGCTCAATTTGAAGAATATGGCAAATATTGGTGTAAAGAGCTTCCAACAGGTGAAAAATACCTGGTAGAGATCGAAATCATAAGCGATGCTAATGGCATACCTAAAGAGATCAAGGATACGGTTATTAAAAAGCTAAATTAAAGTATGCCAGAACTTATCTTTATCACAGGCTGCAATGCTGCAGGCAAATCTACTTTTATCCGAACAAGATTGAACGAACTGGAGGGGTTCGAATTTCTGATGACTGATGTTTACAAAAGCCGGACTAAAGAACTTGCCTTAAAAGCCATAGCCGATAGAAAAGACATCGTTTTTACCTCCATTCCAGTGGGGCGAGAAACATGCCTTTTTTACCCCAACCTGTATTGGAGATAAACCATCCTTGTTTTTATCATAAATAAACAGGCCAGTTTTACCGTAACTTCCTGAGCATCTTGCTCGAATCTTCGATAAATAAACCACTAGCTTTCCTTTGATAGCCTGTTAGTAGGCAAGACAGTTAAAATACTGTAATGAACCCTTTACAAAATAGTCCTACTCATTTGGGTATATTTAGCCTATACACAAATAAAACTTCTTATGAAAATTACATTAGACATCAAATCCACGATCTTTGGATTTATGGCCGCAGGGCTAGTCCTTATCGCGCTCAGCTTTAAAAATGGACAAAACGATCATCCAGGAAAATACCGTACTACAATGGGGGAAAAAGGCATAGTCATATTAGACACCGAAACAGGCGCCTATATTACCGCTCCTGAAATCCATAATTTCGGTAAAGTACAATGGATCAAAGGTGATTTCAATACCACCTACCAAACAGGAAAAGACAACAAAAAAGTAAATTAAAAGTAGCTGAGATGCTCAAAGGCTCTATAGCTAACCTTTGAGCATCTCAGCTACTTTCCCTCTCGTCCATTCTTATTATCTTCAATTCGCTCCTTATTCTTGTAAATTTCCCTGATTATTCTGAAAAGTTCCTGTAGATGTTGCAGTGGGTAATCCGATTCTCCGCATGAAGGGACTCCTTCAAAAACACGAGAGGGTTGCTCCAAAAAGAGCAGCCATTCTTCTTTGATTATCAGTGACTTACGGATATACTCAGAATTGACCGAGGGTGTTCTAAAACTACCTTCTCTATAAGTAAGTTGTTATTGTTAAGCAACAAATTGGGCCTTACCTGTTAATTGACCGTGCTATCCGGTGGCACGGATAGCATTTTACTATTGATAAATTCGAAGAAGTCTTTACGGTAAGCTTCACCAATGGCGATCGGTTGCTCTTCATTAAGGATCCTGACCATATTTCCCTCTACCGCGGTGAGATGGCTAAGCGAAATAATGAATGACTTATGGATCCGTACAAAACCCCTGGCAGACAAACTTTCCGAAAGCTCTTTCAATTTGAGATAGGTGATGATCTTTTTTTGATCGTCCATGTGAATGATCGCATAGTTGCTCAGGCCTTCAATGTAAGTGATCCTCCGGGAGTCTATCTTCAGCAGTTTGCCCTTTTGTTCGGTTTTCACAAACACGTAGTGATCTTGTTCCGTTGCTGGTTTAAAACCGCTATGTATGGTCCATAAGCGATTAACAGCTTTTAGGAACCGAAGGAACTGGATTGGCTTCAGCAGATAATCTACAACCGCATGTTCAAACCCCTCCAGAGCATATTCCTTGTAGGCAGTGGTCATGATGATATGGCTATCCTTACTAATCAGCTTCAGCATTTCTATACCGGTAAGATGTGGCATCTGGACATCTAAAAATACCAGTCCAGGCTTCAGGTCAGTGACCATTGCCAGCCCTTTTACCGGGTTGGTGGCTGTACCTACCACCCGTAGAAAATGCACCTGGCTAATATGTTGAACGAGCAGATCTATCGCGTGCTGCTCATCATCTACTATCACGCAATCTATCATACAGCAAATGTTATATTTAAAGTTACACTGAAAATACCGTTGGTGTCCTTTATCATAAAGTTAGAACGGCTACCGTAGGTCAGCTTCAGTTGCTGCCGGATGTTTTGGAGGCCAATGCCATTGGAAAGCTCTTTTATTCCCTTGCCTTTTTTATTCTCAATATAAAAAGCAAGTTCGTTAACCCTGGTGTTGATCCTGATCAGCAAGGGATGATCCGGATCATGCAGGTCGCCATGTTTAAATGCGTTCTCAACCAAGGTGATCAGTACCAGCGGCAGAATGCTTATGGACTGATCGTCTATCTGCTCCTCATAGCGGATATTTAAGCCATGGTTATGACGGCGCTGATTGATCTCTATCACATTTTTTAGGTGTTCAAGCTCATCCATGATATCTACCTTACCATCAGTACTTTCACTCGTCCCCAATGCGTACCGCATAATATTGGCCAGCATCAGTACCGAATCAGCTGCTTCTGTATCCGTTTTGATCACCTTCCCGTAAATGAAGCTTAACGAGTTGAATAAAAAATGAGGATTGATCTGATGCTTCAAGGTGATCAGTTCAGCTTCAGTCCTTTGCTTTTGCAGCATGATACGTTCTTTGCTTTTGTTCACCCATTCAACCAGCAGGGCTACGGAAAGACTACTGACCAGTGTGAACAGATAAGATATAAGCAGGATCCAGCCCAGCGAATTTTGAGAGAGTTTAGTAGCAGCAGCGTTACCACTGCTGCTTTCATACAGGTAAGTACCATAGTTGACCGAGAACTTCACCAAAAAAAGGATCACGGTAATCACCAAAGCACTTCTGCGGCTGCGCTGCCCATGCATTGTGGGAAGTATCACCATGAAGATCAGCACATAGTGGGTGACAACAGCCTCTGTAACAAAGGTCAATATGCCAAATACCAAGCCATCCCGTCCCGCGAAATTTTTGATCGTCTTTTCCGGGGTAACCAAATATGACAGCGTAAAGAACGAGCCGTAAATGAACAGCGAGAACACGGTCAGTAATAACAAGCGCCTGCTGTTGATCTTTATGAACGTCGTTACTTTTCTAAACATGCTATCCGGATTTGCAAAGTTCTGATAAGGCAGATCTTTATTCGTATTTAATGAATGTAGCAGTTATTTTTTTCTGTTTAATGTCCATGGTAGATGAACTACTGGTACCGATGACATTCTTCTTCTTCGATTGTGTGACTACCCCTGTACCTGTTTGTTGCGTACTTATTATTTCTTCCGTAAGTTCCATGACCACGCCATCAGCGCCCTTAGCTTTTCCTAATTCAATGACCTTTTGCTGTGCAGACTCCAATGAACTAAAGCCCTTACCCACCTTAGTAGAACCCATTGTCGTATAATTCTTTTTGACGTCTGACTTAGCCAGGTACACATCTACGTTCTGGGTCGGCGAATACGTTTTCCCAAAGTACGACGGAGTGGAGCATGCGGCTAGGCATCCTATTAAAAGGAATGCGATCAGCGAAATTAATGTTGCCTTTTTCATTTTAATTTTTTTTTTAATGATGACCAAATAGATGTTTATTCGGTTTGCGTGAGATACCGGAGATCCTAACTGATCGATCTATGCCGGATTGCTGTTCACTAAAACCATGAACAAAAGTAGTTGGGGCATACCCCGCAGTAAATTCTATTATGTGAACAGGCGTTTTCTCTATGTCAACCCGTTGGGTAGGGTTTAAATACCGGCAAAAAAAGTAGGGTTTGCAAAAGCTGGCGCAAACCCTACTTTAATCATCCATACAATTTACATGCCGATAACGGCCATCAGATCGTCTTGGCCAGAACCCTTAACAGCGCTTCCAGCTTCTATTGGATCATGGATCATACAACACAGATGGGTCGACCTGAATTGCCCTGGTTATGTTTATTTTTCAAAATGGTAACCACCAAAATATTTTATTGGTGACCACGATGGTAGTACATCCCCGAGTTTAGGAGAAAGTTCACTGTATTTGCCAGCACCATATACGACTCTTCCGCCTACTACGGTCAGTACAGATTGCAGGTACTGGATCCGGTCATCTGGTACGGAAAAGTAATCCTCACTTAACAGCGTAAAGTCTGCAAGGTTCCCCGGCGCGATGCGTCCTTTGTCACTTTCCTGATTTTCAAACCAGGCGGCACCGATCGTATACAATCTCAGGGCTTCTTCCCGTGTGAGCCGGTTATCCTCGGCTAAGATCATGTTACCAGATACGGCTTTGCCGGTCACTGCCCAGCTGATACCTGTCCAGGGATTAGCGGGAGACACACGGAAGGCATCTGTGGTCAATGATAATGGAATACCGCTATTCATCAAGGCCCTGAATCTTGGAGTGTAAAGCGCTTTCTCCAAGCCGTACGTCTTCGCAAAGCCCTCACCGTGCAATGCCATTTTATTGTCAAGTGCGATACCGCCGCCTAGCTTTTTGATCCTTGCGATATTCTCATCACTGATGGTCTCTGCATGTTCGACAGCCCAGCGCATGCCATCAAGCGGCGTTGTTTTAACAACTTCTTCAAATGCGTCCAGGAAAGGTGTTAGATTCTCATTATAGGTCATATGTACCCGGAACGGGATCCTCTTTTGTATTAGTTTACGAGTATATTCCTCAGCATACTTATACATTTTTTCTCTCGGAATGATAATTGCCGGCTTATCAAAATTCTCATGATCATGAACCTCGGGGCTGAGTACCTCACCGGTCCCTTCATATTCATGGCCGTGCTCCATATTCGGGTTCAGATTTTGTCCCGGGCTAACCGGTGAGATCTTGGTGACCCGTTCTATTTCGGTATCCACCCAGCTTTTGTTAGGATCATAAGTGAATCCAAGGTCAACGAATGGAAAACGGATATTCATCCTGTTTTCTTTAATAAGGGTTTCAATGGGTGCGTGGCCTTGTGGGTATGGAATGACGCTGGAGTTTTCAATGACCGTAGTGAGTCCGAACCGGTTCAAGTCCCTGATCAGATATTCAAGTGAGCTGACTTCCTCTTCCGGTGTTGCTGTCGGTAACATAGCATCCAACGCGACAAATACGAACGTATTTGCGTCGATCACCCCAGTATAATTACCTTTATTGTCTTTGTGAAGGACGGTACCGGCTTCTGCCTTGAATTTCGGCGTCCCGATGCCGAAAAACTTCATGGCCGGTTTGTTTAGCCATAATCTGTTGTAAGCATATTGGATCCAAAGCGGTTTATTTGGCACCGCCTTATTCAGTTCTTCAATGGTAGGTTCGCGGTGTTCTTTGAATTGGTAAGGAGACCAGGCGCCGGTCACCTTTACCCATTGCCCTTCCGGGGTTCTTGCCGCTTGTTCGGTCAGCATTTCCAGCGCGCGTTTAAGTGTCGGCACGCCGTCCCATTTTACCTTTTGTGTAAAATTCCTTTCATTCAAAGGATGCATGTGCGAATCTTCCAGTCCGGGGATCAGGCGTCTGCCGTCTGCGTCAATAAGGCGGGTATGGCTATCTTTAAGGGCAAGGATCTCGTCGTCGTCGCCGACGGCATAGATCCTGCCGGCACTTACGGCAAGCGCAGTGGCCTGTGGCTGTGCTGCCGTAAGGGTCGTGATTTTAGCATGATAAACGATCAGATCAGCACCGGCTGATGGATTTTTGGTTTGCGCAGTTGATCCTAAACTGATAGATGCTGCTGTGAGTAATGCAATAATTTTTTTCATAAAATGTATTTGAGTGGTGTAAGCGAATTCCCATTGCTGAAGCTTATTACTGCTCCCCCTAGGGATAGATAAAACCAATGTTTCATTGCAGTTGGTGTTAATAGTTTATTGCTTTTTTCTCCATCGACGTGATTTGTCTATTCATTTCATCAAATCGTATCGGTCGACGCAGTAATTATATTCGTCATGTTGCGGCATAAAATTTACGTCTGTTAACTCAGAATAAATTTTTCCAGTTCCTGATTAAACTTTTCTGTCTCTTCAATAAATAGCGCATGTCCGCTATGATCAAATGGAACAAGTTCTGAGCCTCTGATGCCTTTGTGCATCTGTTCCGCCAATTGAAAATCGCAGATCTTATCGTAGCGGCCATGAAAGATAACGGTCGGAATATCGATCCCCGGTAGTTGTGGGCGTAGGTCGGTATCCTTTAAGGCGATGAGGCATTGCGTGGCGGCATAAGGTGAGGCTTCCCAGTTGATGATACCCAGCCAGGCCGCCATACCTGGCGATACAGAGGTTTCGCTCGCCGGGAAGATCGTACCGAAATCCTCGTACAGTTTGGGTCGGTCAACACGGCTCAGGTCGATCAGCTGCTGGGCGGCTTCCTGTGTCAGGTTAAACGTAAAGTCCGGGCGTTTTGTCCAAATCGGCGCTGCTGCGCCGAACAGGGCCAACTTGCTGATGTGCTCACCTTTGTAACGACTAGCAAAGTAAATGGAGATGGCACCGCCCATAGAGAAGCCGCCAAGTACAGCGCCTTTAATTTCCAGTTTTTCCAGCACAGCTTTGATATCTGCAGCAAACACATCATAATTGTATTTACCATAAGGTTTGCTTGACTTTCCAAAACCGCGCAGTGTGATCCCGATCACTCTTACACCACGCTCAACGAAATACTGGTACTGGTATTCATACATGGCGTCGCTCAGCGGCCAGCCGTGGATCAGCACCAGCGGTTTACCCTCACCGATGTCGGTGACATGCAGGCGCACATTGGGCGCCACTTTAATAAATTCTTTTCTGCCCTCCGGCTGTGCGTTCAAATTCTTTTTTTCGTCTTTCATTTCGTTTGTATATAATGCTTAATAATGGACTGCTTAATACTGACTAAAGCGGACTTTCCGATACGCGCAGATCATTGATGTCCAGCAAATGTTCCGCCTTGCGTATCGCTTCATCGGTGTAGGTTCTCTCGTTCTTCATTTTGAACAGTTCTCTGCGCTGATGATCATGGATATCGGCCATTACCTGCTGGAATTCTTCCCTTTCGAAGTTCCTGTTCATACATACTTCGACCGACTTCAGGTACACCTGGTGTCCTTCTATTTCGCGTTTAAGTTTCTCGGCATAACTCTTCAAAAGGCTATTGCTGCTGGCGGATGTGTGTCGCGCGTTCAGCCGCTGCAATGCCACGGTATCCAGCCTGAGCCTGATACCGGCATGCTGTTCATGAGAAGGCAGTATCGGGTCAAGTTCACCGATTCCGGTCAGTTTGATGACAGCGGGAAGGGTTAATCCCTGGAAAACCAGGGTAATGAAGATCACTACGAACGTGATGAAAATGATCAGGTCGCGGTGCGGGAATGCCCTACCATCATTCATGTAAAGCGGTATAGATAAGGCAGTTGCCAGGGATACCACACCGCGCATTCCTGCCCAGCCGATAATAAGCGGGTTCTTCCAGCCGGGCGATGGCTTTAGGCTGCTCTTTTTGCTGAACCAGCGGGGAATATGCACGGTAGCGAACACCCACAGCAACCTGATGACTATAGCAATGAGACTGATAAAAACGCCATATTTGATTGCCTGTAAGATAGACACATCGCCCAGGCCACGCACGATCTCCGGCAGCTCCAGTCCGATGAGGATAAATACCAATGCGTTCATCACAAAAATGAGCGTATGCCAAACACCGGTCATATTCATCCTGGTACTACCGGTCTTAAACATTTCGTGAGCGCGGAATGACATGAACAATCCGCCGCTCACCACGGCCATCACGCCGGAAAAATGGAAATGCTCTGCCGATAAGAAAAGAATATAGGGCGTCATGACCGTTAACGTGGCATCAATGGCTGGCGAAGTGGGCATAAAGCGATGGATGACGTACATGACATGCGCTCCGGCCAGACCAACAACTACCCCCATGCCTGCAACCATAAAGAACTGCCCTGTTGCCTGCTGTATGGAAAAGGCGCCGGTAAGGATAGCTGCTAAAGCAAAACGGAAGACGATCAGTGAGGATGCGTCGTTAACCAGGCTTTCTCCTTCCAGTATGGTGATGGTGCGGCGTGGCACCTTAAGCCCTTTTAAAACCGTGGTGGCCGCTACTGCATCAGGCGGAGATATAATACCGCCCAGCAGGAAACCCAGAGCCAGGGTAAAACCCTGTATAAATGAATGAGCGGCATACGCGACGACTAAAGAGGTGAAGAATACCAAACCAAAAGCCAGCATGGCAATGCCGCCGCTCCATTTTTTGAATTCTTTCCAGGAGGTATACCAGGCTGCCTCATACAGCAGCGGCGGCAGGAAGATGAGAAATATCAGTTCCGGGTCCAGTTTTAACACCGGGATGCCAGGAATAAAGCCGATGCCTAATCCAGCCAGTACCAGAAAGATAGGATAAGCCAACCTGATCTTTTGTGCCAGCATCACCAGCAGCATGACGACAAAAAGAAGTCCCATTATGAGCAGCAGGTTCGTGTGCATTGTTTCTATGTATTTCCTTTTAATTGATGATCGGTCCTTAAAATTTGAATGCCAGCAGTGAAGCGATAAAGAATCCATCCTTATGCTGCGTTATGATATCGTTGAGGTATGCTCCCGTATCGAAATATTGCGCACCGAGAATGTAAGTGAAGTACGGGCTGATGTTCCATGTGACCATGCTCATATAACCGGTGCCGATGTACCTTTTGCCTGAACCTGAGGATGACAGGTTAAACGCGCCGGAAGGGCGATAGATCCCATCCTGCAGTGACTGCCGCCAGTAATAAACGGTTTCTAAAGTGAGGCGCACATTTGTGGCCGGATTCCAGGCCAGGCTGGGATGAAGGGAAAGGATATTGGCTGGGCCTGCCTGTGGATACACACCGAAGTAACCGCCGTTGGGATGCAGCCCGTTAAAAGTGCCCAACCTGCCGTCACCTTTCGTATTGTCGCCGGAGATCAGATCGCTCCGGAGATTCAGCGCGGGCAAGCCTTTCAGGTTGCCAAACTTGTAGCCAATATCGGCGGAGCCGCCCCAGGCGCTGATCTTACCCGGTCCGAACGATCCGAACTGGTAATTCGTCTCTAAATTATAAAGGAACCCGCTGCCCGAATTCCAGAAGCGCGTACCTACGCTATGTCGCCGCTCATCGGCGACACCCTCGTCGAACCTGGCATCAGCCCGGTTGATCCCAAGGTAAGAAAAGTCGATATTGAGCTTTTTAGACGCAAACCACGTACCGTAAAAGCCCCATAGGCTTGCCTTACGGCTCACCGGGTTGTCAAAGACGCCGGTCTTAACCCCACCGTTGGCCATGATGAAGCCGTCCGCGTTTAGCCTGGCAGACTTATAAGCTACCTTAGCTCCATCAAAATACAGGCGGAGATTAGGCCCTTCCTGAACATCGATGAGCCGGCCGCTGCCATATTGCAGTTCCTGCCGGCCCAGTCTCACAGTGATCTTTCGATCAGCGGTCTGGTAAGGGATAACGTCTACAAACAAGTTCTGGACGTTCAGTTTATCTTCGTCTATCGGGCGGGGGCCTGTTTCACGGCCGTTCTCCAAACCACTGCGCAGCTGACCGAAGATGCGTACCCGATCACCCAAATGCAGATCAGCGTGTAACTGGTAACGTTGTAGCAGGAAGGCCTGGGTGCCAAAGTTTCTGCCACCCCAGTCCTCATTTTGCGAACGGTCGGTCTCTATACGGGCTTCGCCGCCAAAAGAAAGGTAGGTGCTGCCGCTTTGAGAGAGGGGCAGGTATTTCAGACGGTTATATAAGGTACCTACACTGTCCTTTAGTGCCGAGTAATCCTCGTCATAACGCAACAGCCTGAAATTTTGGGCATGGGAAAATTTTGCCAACATCAAAAGACTTACAAGTAATACGGTTTTTATTTTCATCAAGCGTGCGTTTTTATGAATTGATCTTCTAATCCGTTGGGTTTATTTCCGTTTCGGCCGTCCCGAATTCCGAGGTGATCTTGATACTTCCTTTCAGGATCTTAGATACCGGGCAATTTTCCGCTATGCGTATCAACCGCTGCTGCAGTTCGGATTCTAAGATATCAGGAATGGTTATGCGGCGTTCAATGTGAGTGACCGTCCCTTCGTTCCCAATCTTCTGGAACATGTTCGCTTCTACACTGATTTCCGGAATGACCAGGCCCTTATGGTCGAGGTACATCCTTAATGTTGCCAGCGTACAGGAAACTAGTGCCGTTAACAGCAGCGTATACGGATCGGGACCAAGGTCCTGACCACCCAGTTTTTCAGGTTCGTCGGTGATCAGCACGCCGTTCCGCCAGTGTATTGCAGTTAGGAATTTCTCGCTGCCAATGACCCCCTTAACAGGGTGTTCCAATATGTATTTCATTGATGCCAGTCTTTGCTCCATACATCTTCATATTCTGCAGGATGGCGCTGGAACTGCGCGTTCACATACGGGCACAGTGGAATGATCTTCAGATCTTTTTCCCTGGCGTAGCGGACCAGCTCGGCCAGCAGCAGTTTTGCAAAACCCCGGCCCTCGAACTCCGCGTCAACCTCGGTATGGAATACCGCCAGCCTGCCACCCGTCATGGCCAGGCTCATTTTACCTATTTGATCTCCATCCGAAAAGAGCTGAACCTCACCATGGACATGCTTTGTGAAAACAACTTTTGTACTTTCCATTATTTGTGTTTATTGATCATTTCGTTCCACCTTTGATACTTAAGGCACCTGAAGGGCATTTGGCAATCTGCGCGATCAATTCATCACCGGTCGCATTCTCCGGTCTGATCCAGGGACGCACCTTCGGGTCATAAACATTCGGAAGTGCCCGCACGCAGATGGCCGAGTGGATACATAGTTTGGGTTTCCAAAGGAAGGTTAACCGCCCGTTCGAATATTCGTGTATTTCCATATCTTTAAGATTCTTTTGCCACAGTTTAGAACGGACTTCAATGAGCATACGGATTCCGCATATTGCATGACGATCGTGATAAAGCTGCCATACAAATCTCCGCAAACGGAATGCATCGGGAAGATGATGTTTGTAGAAAAAAAAAGTAGACATTTATCTATTTTTTTTAATTTTGGGGCAAGGAATAAGACTGAATTAATTTAACTCTTGCTGGCAATTGACACCGGGCATATAAATAATTAAGAAGTGATTATGTACTTACAACACGACCGCTGACCGTGGGATAACGTTCTAAAATTCGGTATAATGCCCATCTGCAATAGCACTTATCGCAGATGCTACGTTCACCGGACATGTTCATCATTTAGCGAGAGGCAAAAAGCATTTTTCACTTAAGCCGAGAAATAATACCCTATTATTTTAATTTATACTGGCGTTTAACACGGCTCAGCGTATCCTTATTGATACCGAGATAAGAAGCAATGACATGCTGAGGAAAACGAGCGGCAAGCTGTGGATAACACTCAATAAATTCAGTATAGCGCTTTTCTGCAGTAAAACTTATCGCAGAAGTGAGACGTCGTTCGTTGGCCATATTGTTACGTTCGTCGAGCTTACCCATCATTTGGCGAAAGGCAGGAATCTTTTTCTCCAACTCCTTAGCGTTCTCTAAAGTCAGATAAAGCAGGTCGCATGGCTCAAAAGCATCGATATGGTACCGGCTTGGCGTAATGTATATCCAACTCTCACGGTCGCCCATCCACCAATCCTCGATCCCAAGCCTGACAACATGTTCAAGGCCCTTATCATCTACAAAATACATCCGCATCGCACCTTTTACAATAAATGCAAATTTCTTACAAATATCTCCGGCCTGTAAAATATATTGTCTTTTCCTTAATCTGGCTGGCGTAAAGTTTTGCCTTACCAGTTCCTTTTCGTCGTCTGTAAGTGGTCTGGAGCTAAATTTTCTAAGATAATTTAAATAAGCGTCATACATATATGCCTTGTGTATATTCTAAATATTAATATAATATTGTTCTCACGCTAATATACGAATAATTGAAATTTATTACTAAATCCGTTGCGAAAATCATAATTTAGTCTATTGAATTACTGTCCGTTACAATATACAGCTTCAATACCCTGTCGTCGCCTTAAAGGCATTTCGTAGACAAATGTCGACGTAATTTTGCTACAAACATCTTCTTTACAATTTATCTGGTTCATGATATTTGCTTTATCTAAATCAAACTAGCTATTATGAATAACCGGAACAGGTATATTTGCGCGCAGTACCCCAAACTTCAGGGATTTCGGCTATATCATTGCCCATCTGCGGGAATGATCTGTCTTCCGATAGCATTTTACATTGTAAATAAATAAAAACATAAACTTATGAAAATCGGATTTATTGGTGCAGGCCATATCGGCAAGGCACTCGCGAAAAAATTTGTAAATGCAGGATATCCCGTCATCATTTCAAATTCAAGGGGAGTTGAATCATTGCAACCCCTGGTCAAAGAACTCGGAGACTTAGCATTGGCCGGCACAAGCGAAGATGCCGCTAATGCAGACCTGGTTGTTCTTGCGGTAATGTGGGATCAAACCTCCGGTGCACTGGAAAAAGTAAAAAAACAGCTTGTCGGAAAGATAGTTATCGACGCCACCAATAACATGAATAGCGGTCCTTCTGACAAACCAACGAGCATGGTAATTTCTGAACTGGTACCTGAGGCTACGGTAGTTAAAGCCTTCAATACCCTGATGGCGGCAACGCTTGATGCAGACCCTGCCGTAAACGACGGTAAACGTGTGATTTTCTTCTCAGGTGATCACCCGTCTGCCAAAGAGATCGTTGGCAAGATCATCACACAATTAGGGTTTGCAGCAGTTGACCTGGGCGATCTTAAGCAGGCGTCACCAATCACCGAATTTGCAAAAGCAGTTTCTACTTTGAACCTGGTCAGCTATCCTAACTGAGCGTGTGCACCCTCATTTAAGAGATGGTGCACAGTAATTTGATTCAATGTAATGGCTATAATCTTATGTAACCAACTAAAGGAGTCATGTTATGGCTCAGGGCTGATGTTGATCAGCCCTGAGTATTTTTGTATTAGTCATCCTAAACTTCTGAAAACTACAGGTCTTGTGGAGGAGTAATTTTTAATGGGAAAACAACCGGAATATTTTATTACGATCAATAATATAAGCAACTATGGAAATAGGTATAGACAGTTTTGCCTCGGCAATGTACGGCAATAATGAGTTGAGCAACGTTGATGCGATGGAGCAGCTGCTGGACAGGATCGTGGCGGCAGACGAGGCTGGGCTCGATGTTTTCGGGATCGGAGAACATCATAAAAAAGAATTTCTGGATTCAGTTCCGGCGGTGATACTGGCGGCGGCGGCGGCCCGTACCAAAAGGATCAGGCTGATGAGCGCAGTGACCGTACTGAGCACTTCAGATCCGGTGCGGGTGTTTCAGCAATTCGCCACATTGGATATTATTTCCAAAGGGCGTGCCGAGATCATTGCCGGCCGGGGGTCAGCGACAGAAGCATTCCCCCTATTCGGATTCAACCTGAATGATTATGACGCCCTTTTTAAAGAGAAATTAAAGCTGTTGTTACAGATCAGGGACCAGGAATTCGTTACCTGGTCCGGCAAGTTCAGGCCGGCGTTACATGATCAGCCGGTCTATCCTCGTCCGGTACAGAAGAAACTACCCGTTTGGGTAGGAGTTGGTGGTACACCGCAATCATTTGTGCGTGCCGGTATGCTGGGGCTTCCCCTGATGGTGGCCGTCATTGGCGGGGAGACCGAGAGTTTCAGACCCCTGGTAGATCTTTACAGAAAATCCGGTAAAGAGGCCGGATTTAAACCGGAGGAGTTGAAGGTCGGTCTTCATTCACCCGGCTATGTAGGTGATACTGATCAGTCGGCTATCGCAGATTACTATCCGGGTTACGTAGAGTCATGGAATAAAATAGGCCGGGAGCGCGGCTGGCCGCCAGTCACCAAGGCACAGTTTGACGCAGGGATTTCACAAAAAGGGGCGCTGGTGGTCGGCGGACCGGAAACGGTAGCCAAAAAACTGAAAAGGCATAGCGAAGCTTTGGGTGGTATTGACCTGTTCACTTTTCAGATGGACATTGCAGGCCTTAAACATGATCAACTGATGAGATCTATCGACCTGATCGGTGGTGAAGTTATCCCAATGGTGAACCAAGATGCTGGAAAAAGATCACCCCCACGTTGTTTACCCCCTCTTTAAGTCATTTAAGATCAATATAGTCATGAAAAAAAAAAGTAGTTTTTCAACCCAGGGACAAAGGGCCGACATTGGAGACCTTGAGATATACCGCATGCTGCCTAACAGGTATGCCGATGCGGTCGGCCCCTTCGTATTCCTCGATCATCTCGTTCCGAGGATGCAGACCAGGGTCAATAAAGAAGGAACCGGTGCACACCCTCACCGTGGCATTGCCACGTTAACCTATATTCTGAATGGTGAGGACGAGCACTTTGACAGTGCAGGGAACTATGCCATAGTACACTCGGGAGGCGTTCAATGGATGAAGGCCGGTAACGGTATCATCCACGATGAAACGCTGAACTATGATTCCCAGACGGATTCTAAACTCGTCCACGCATTTCAGTTCTGGATCAATCTGCCGTCAAAGATCAAAGCCGAAAAGCCGGAATACTTAGCCATTGAAGGTAATGAGGTCCCTTTTAAAGATTTACCCGACGGAAAAGGTTGGATCAAAGTGATCGCCGGTTCTTATGAAGAGCTGGCTTCGAGTATACCGAATTATTCAGAACAGTTCCTTTATCATATCCACCTGGAGCCAGGTGCCAGTTTCGCGATCGAATTTGCGGACAAAACGGAGGTCGCCGCTTATTTGCCTGTGTTACCAGCCAGCATTAACGATGAAAAGTTCAATGCCGGTGATTTTATAGAATATGACAGAAATGCCGGGACGATCGAACTGAGCAATGACACCCAGGAAGCTTGTGACTTCCTGTTATTCGGAGGGGAAACCTACCGAGAGCCGATCTTTGCAGAAGGTCCTTTCGTCATGAATTCCAAGGTCGATACTGCCATCGCCTACCGGGATTTTTATAACGGCGATTACGGAAAGATTGATTACGAGAAACAAAGGTTAAAAATACAATAACGCGAGACTTAGCAGAGGTAAAATAGCGGTAAATACTAACAAAAGAAAATTTAAAATTCATTTAATATACATCAATATGTCGCGTTTCAATCTATCTTTCTGGTCGATCACATTATTACTATGCTATTCTTCAACCCCGGTAAAAGCCCAGGTATTTGAAAAAACACCAGAACTGCATGGTGATATTGTCGTCTTTCCGATCACCCTTATCAATGTTTATCCTTTCATTTCAGGAAGTGTGAATGGTGTTGCAGGCAAATTTATGTTCGATACAGGATTTGGATCATCCATTTATCTCAATGATAATTTCATCAATCTGCCCGATAAAAAAATGAAAGGTACCGGTGTAGTAGCCAGCGGACAGTCTTTTAAAACCAGTATAAATGATACGATCAGGGAGATCAAGTTTACAAATGGCATCACTTATCACAACCTGGAAAAGATCAATAGTGGAAAC
This sequence comes from Pedobacter sp. GQ55, assembly GCF_059758925.1. Classification (NCBI taxonomy): domain Bacteria; kingdom Pseudomonadati; phylum Bacteroidota; class Sphingobacteriia; order Sphingobacteriales; family Sphingobacteriaceae; genus Pedobacter; species Pedobacter sp. GQ55. The sequence goes on from NZ_JCAXEI010000004.1 coordinate 17,309, forward strand.
TACGATTTTCTACAGAATTACGTCGCACCCGACTTTATTGGCTTTATCGGTCATAAATTCTTTAAAGACTACCTTTTTAAAATAGATTATCTCCACAGAAAGATCACGTTCTATAAAAATTTGCCCGAACGCCGTATTTCCAGGGATTTTTTAGCGAACGAAAAGGTTTTGGCCGTTATCAGTTTCGAGATCGGAAAATTGGAAAATCATCCTCACGTTAAGTTAAAAATAAATGAGATAGATGTTTTAGGCGCGTTTGATACAGGCCAGAATGGATTCTTACAATTAGATGCTCCTTCCGCTGAGCTTCTTAAAACCAAAGGTTCTGTTGTAAATTCCGGTACAGATAGCCGCGGCGATACATTATTGATCGTGAAAAATATCATTATGGATGGAAAATTTAAAACTACATTGAAAGGAGTAGAATCTTCTACATTAGAAGGCACTCAGGTCATTAGAAAAGAAGCCGGAGTTACCGTGCCCAACCTGATGACCATCGGTTATCGGTTCTTGTCACAGTACAAAACGGTTTGGGACTACGATAAGAGAAAAATTTATATTTTGGAATATTAATATGATCCTAATTCAAAGGCCGGTCTATCTGCACCCACCACATCAGACTACCAGAACATTTTACAAAAATTCGGGCTGATAGAAGTTCCCTGCGTTGGTCAGTGGACATACTTTAAGCGTAATGAAGGGGTGATTGAGACCCTAAACAAATTAATCAAGGAAGCATTCAATTTTTTTAAATTAATAATTTCGGAATTAAGCGAAAATCTAATCATGAAAGCAATTTTAATCAACAATTACGGAGGGCCTGATGTCCTCCAGTTAACGGAAGTAAATACTCCTTACATAACAGATCCCTCCCAGGTACTCGTGAAAATAAGGGCTACCTCAGTGAACCCACTCGACTACCAAGTAAGACGAGGAGATTATGCCTCATTGTTTGATCTACCAATTATAACCGGGCACGACATTTCAGGCGAAGTTATCGCAGTGGGTGAAACAGTAAAAAAGTGGCGACCCGGTGATAAAGTCTATTATTCTCCGCGCTTCGGCGGTCCGGGCAGTTATGCCGAGTACCACCTTACAGACGAAACCTCACTATCCAGGATGCCCGCTAATCTTAGCTTCGAGGAAGCTGCTGCTGTCCCCCTTATTGGAGGGACGGTATGGGAAATGCTCGTGGTACGGGCCAATCTAAAAAAGGGAGAAACTATTCTCATCCTCGGAGGTGCGGGTGGCGTTGGAACATTGGCAATACAGATCGCTAAATCCCTGGGGGCTTTTGTGTACACAACAGGACAAAGCGTTTTACATGAGCGACTTCAACATCTTGGAGCTGATGTGGTTATTGACCATCATAGAAAAAATATCATTGAAGAGATACAGGCTCATACCAAAGGCAAAGGTGTGGACGTAATTATTGATACCGTAGGGGGCAATACACTTTCAGACAGCCCCCTTGCCCTGGCCAACTATGGTAGAATCGTAACACTCGTTGATATTGCCCAGCCCCAGAACCTAATCCATGCCTGGGAAAAAAATGCTACCTATCATTTCGTATTTACTCGACAAAGCAGGGATGAGCTCCATCATATTACCAAATTGATTGAAACCGGGCAGGTAAAGCCGGTCATAGATAGTATCTATCCATTGGAAGAGGCAAAAAATGCTCACCAAAGAATAGAGGATGTGAAACGGGAGAAACCCCTACTTGGTAAGATTGTATTGTCACTATAAATGTGCTCGATTTTTCTTGATAATCCAGAAAGCTGGAAGGAACCAAATATGGCATCAGCTCGTTAATAAAAAACCGATCAAGTAACTATGATTACTTGATCGGTTTTTTAAAGGCTATCATAAATGAGAGACTTTTTCAGTGCCCTCGCAAAATGCGGCACCTTTTTTTGGTTTTGTTTAGCGACGTAACATGAATTATGGAGGCTGTAATTCCCGGCTTATTGATCCATTAGGGAAGTATTATAACAAAAAACCGGGAGTTGGATCTATTACGCTAAAAGATCTTCCATTCCGAATACCTTTAACGCTTTGTCATATTCAGCTTTAACAGCGTCGTTGGCCCTTTTAGTGATCTCTCCTGCGGAGGTATCGACAACTGTTCTTAATGGCCTTTGACCTTTCGGCAGATTGATCAGGTTTACTATGGCATCCGCAACTTCCTGCGGGTCTGGCTTCGCAGTTTCAAAAATTTGCCCCATGGCTGCGAACAGTTTATTCGGAACATCCGAGATCGCTTTATATCCGTCAACAACGGATGCGTCAGAACCAGACTGGGTCTTTTGCGACATTTCAGTAGGGAAAGCACCTGGCTGAACGATGGCGACATCAACACCAAGCGGTCTTACTTCATAATGTAAACCTTCGCTAAGACCTTCTAATGCAAATTTTGAAGCACCATACACGACCGTAAATGGAGCGGAAAACCTACCCCATCCGCTCGAAACATTGATGATTAAACCTTCCGACTGCTTACGCATAAAAGGCAAGGCTAATTTCATTAGTCGCCAGGGAGCGATAACATTGACATGGAACAAACGCTCCACATCCTCTGTGGTAGAACTTTCAGCGACGCCGAAGATCGCAGATCCGGCGTTGTTTACCAATACATCTATCGTTCCTTCTTTCGCGATGATCGTATCGAAAGCCTTTTTTACGCTTGCCTCATCAGTTAAGGACACATCCAGAACCGTTACATTTTCTACTTGAGCCAAAGCTTTTGCTTGATCAGCATTCTTACCTTCGGTATCTCTTATGGTAGCATAAACTTTATGTCCCAGTGCCGCAACGGACTTGGCGGCAAGCCAGCCGAAACCGCTATTCGTTCCTGTAATTAAAACAACTTTTTTGCTCATTTTCTTGTTATTTAGAATAATATGCAAATGTTGGAATCTGAAAAAAGAAATCATTTACCATTTGGTAAAAAGCGACCTCAGCGTATATTTTTTCTTATTCTGCTCAATGACTGCTGGGTTATGCCCAGGTAAGATGCGATATGAGAAAGCGGAATACGATTGACAAGAGTGGGAAAATGTTCAAAGAATGATAGATATCTGGTGGTCGCATCCTCTGATATCAACGGGCTCCTTCTTTCGATCGTTTTTAATAGGCAATTTTTTAAGATCAGACCTGTAATAGCATTCCAGCCGACAATTGTATTTCCGATCTCATCCCAGTCTTTCTTTGAAAAAACAAGTAATTTGCAATCGGTAACTGCCTGTATGTACTCGGAAGCTACTACCTGCGCCTCAAACTTTTGCTGATCTGAAACAAAGTTGTTCTCGTCGATAAAATGATGCGTGATCTCCTCGCCTTTGTTGTTATAATAGCAGAAGCGAACGACACCTTCGAGAAGAAACCCAACCTGCCTCGGGACTTTTCCTGCTTCCGAAAAATACTCCTCTTTATGAAGTTCAAGCGTTTTTGCTTTGCTCATAATGAACTCAGTTTGCTGTTTGTTCAGATTCCCAAACTGTAATATGTAATTGATGAAACCTTCCATAAGTTAAATTTCGCTATTATTGACTGCAGTTCAGTTACCATTTGATAAAAAATTCAGGCAGGCATAAACTAGTATATTATAATAACGCGGCGACTAATCAATTGTATTAAATGGGAAATGGAAGATCTCTATTATTTCATCCATTTGCTGTTACAAAAAAAGGCGATTTTCCAATATTTTGAATGATATAGAAGGAATTTCCAATAGAATGTTGAGCAAAGAATTAAAGGAATTAGAGATAAACCAGCTGATCAAACGAACCGTTTTGAATACACAACCCATAACGGTTCAATATGAATTGACCGAGCACGGCGATACGCTACAAACCATCATCAGTAATCTGACAGATTGGGGAATTTTACGTCGAAAGAGAATTGTCGGGGAAAATCTCCGATTTTTGTTGAGTAACGAACTAATCCCCCACTCTCCGCACATCAATAATTAAATCTACTGATAATCAGTAGATTTAATTATTCTATAACTCCTAGGGATTACAGAGAAGATTAAGATGATAAAAGTTGACAGAAAAGTCACGCTACGGAGCTATAATTGCTATCCATAGTACTATATTCATCTTAATTATTGTTTGTGCATTGTATCAAAAAACGACAACATTATTTTGAGTGCATCTGTGCTGTGCATCTTATCTCCATTTTCTAATGATACTTGTGCTGCCTTTGCTGCTCTTTTTCGCATTTGATTTTCGTAGGAACCAATTGCAGTTTGTATATGACTAAACTTTTCGTTGCACAAACATTCGCTTAATTCCAATGCATCAAGCATCGCCATGTTAACACCTTCCCCTGCAAATGGCGGCATTAGGTGTGCAGCATCTCCAAGCATTGTAAGGTTTGGCAACGCTTCCCAATTTTGGTTTGTAGGCATACAATAAATGGGGATTGACATAAAAGGAGTTTCAGCATTTTCAAACAACTCGTGCCACACATTGCCCCATTCAACAAAATCATTTTTAAACAAAAAAAGCATTTGTGTTTTATCTGCTAAATCTAAATTTTTAAAATGGTTCTCATCTGTTTTATAGGAAAAATAAAAAGTTAAACTGCCGTCATCTTTGGAAGCTGTAATAAAACTTTTACCACCACCAAAAGCCATTATTTTTCCCTCTTTTAAAAGTTTATGAATGTTGGGAACTGTTTCAGGATTATAGACACTGCCCATCAAGCCTGATATGCCAGAATAAAAGGATTTTATATCAGTAATGTATGGCCGGATTTTAGAGTTTGCACCATCAGCACCAATAACAATATTGGCATAAGCTGATGTTCCGTTTTTGAAATGTAATAGCCAACCATCATTTTGTTTTTCCATAGAAACAAATTGGCTGTCCCAAATAACTGTATCGGGCTGCAATGATTCTAACAATATTTTTCTTAACGGCCCTCTGTCAATTTCAGGACGGAAATGATCGTTGCCAAAATCTTCTTGAGGTTTTCCTTCGTGGTCAGAAAAAAATATTTCTGCATTTTCATTTACAATAATCATTCTGTCCGCACCTGGACGATAATTCTTTTTGAATTCGTCTAATAACTGTGCTTGGCGTAATGCCTTTAAGCCCGAGTCTTCATGCAAATCAAGTGTTGTGCCTTGCACCCGTGCATCTTGGTTGATGTCTCTTTCGTAAACTTTTACTGTTGCTCCTTTGAGTTGGAGGAGCCGTGTAAGGGTTAAGCCCCCAGGTCCTCCACCGACAATAGCGATTTTTTTATTTTCTATTAACATAGTTTTGAAATTTGTTTTGTGGATACAAAACTATTTCTTAGGCAAAGCAGATAATAGTATAAATCGGTCGTTTTGATTTTTGAATAATTCCTTCGGCACTACACCTGAAAACTTTTTCACCTCTTTGATGAAATGAGTTTGGTCGGCAAAATCGAGTTCTGGGAAAAGTTCTCCTTTTTTAATGTGATGCAATGATGTTTTGAAACGAAGAATATTGCAATATGCTTTTAATGAAATTCCAAACTGCTCATTGAAATAGCGATTGATTTGTCGGCTGCTCCAAAAAACTTTTTCAGATAATTCTTTTACGGACAGAGTTCCGTTTGAAGAATAAATCAAATCAAACAATTTTTGTTTTCTGTTATCAATATCAGGCTTGATTAGCGAAATCATTTTCTCTGAAACTTTTTCGCAAAAATTTTCAAAATTATTCAGGTCACTTTTTTTTATTCCCCAAAAGTCAGTTGGCAAAGGATAAGCCGTGTTTAACAAAGATGCTGCTTTTATGTCTAACAAGTATTCAATTGCAAGCAATTTAAAACTGACTGCAAACATTATGAGTTTAGGGGGAATTGAATGTTGTCCATGTTCTGTTCCTAAGCCCATCAACATTGTGTTGAAAGGTTCGTGTGATGAATAGGAAAAGATAATATCAAACCTGCCGTCGGGTAAACCAACTGTTTCGTGCGCAGCATCCGATGTGTTTTCAAGCATCCAAAAACTTTCCACAAAGCTGAATAGTTGCAGAGAAGGTTGAGCAATTTTAAATTCAATACCACTCACGGTTATGTTCTGTGTGCTTTGCATTTTTACTGAAAGTAGAAAAAGCAAAGATAGGATTATGCTTCTTAAAGAAAATTAGCACTGCCCCGTTTTATTAGGTGCAATATTCAATGTATCAACTAAATCCTTATTTGTTACGATAAAGAAAATGGATCACTTCCTTGAAAATTTATCTTATTTAGTTGATAAGTTAAATATCTGAAAAACTATGTTACCATTGCGATTCCAGCAATGAATATTGATATTACATAGTTGATTAACTAGAACAAAGTTGTATCCTCAATCTTCTCACCATTGAAAATAGACAGCCATTTCCGACAGTAATAATTCTGCAGCCCCTTTTCAAAAGGAGTTCTCTGTACTTTACTAATTAACCAGTCAATTTTGAGAAGAAATTTATAATATCTTTTGAAAGTAATTCTGGTTGTTCCACTGCTGCAAAGTGCCCACCAGCAGGCATTTTTGTCCAATGACGTATATTAAATCCTTTTTCAATATAGGAACGCGGTGGAGTGGGCAATTCTTTTGGAAATTCAGCAAAGCCAACTGGGACTGTTACATACTCATTCCTTTTAAACGCCAACGGTTTTTTACTGTTTTCGTTATACATACGCATAGAGGAATGTATGGTTTGCGTTATCCAGTATAAGGTGATATTAGCAAGCAATTCATCTTTGGTAAAACTATTTTCGATATTTCCATTATTATCACTCCAGCCATTGAATTTCTCAACAATCCATGCACATAATCCGGCAGGAGAATCATTCAACCCATATCCTGCTGTTAATGGTTTAGTGGCATGCATAAAAGCATAAGCACCTTCCCTGGCCGACCACTCAGCTCCGACTTTCTCAAAAGCTAACACTTCATCTGTAAGCTGTTCGCCATCTGCTACATAAGGCTTATAAGAACCAGAGATATAGTTGAGGTGCAAACCAATAATATTGGATGGATATTTTAAAGACAACCATGTGCTGATCCCCGAACCTATATCACCACCTTGTGCACCATAACGTGTATAACCAAGTTCCGTCATTAACTGATGCCAGATATCGGCTACAAATTCGCTATTGCAACCGGGATGAATAATTTTATCAGAAAAGCCAAATCCAGGAACAGACGGGATAACCAAGTCAAAAGAAAAGTATGGATCTTCAGTCAACAGGGGGATAAGCTTCATCATTTCAAGAAATGAACCTGGCCATCCATGAGTAACTATTAATGGTACTGACCGCTTACCCTTTCCTTTAATATGCATAAAATGAATCTGGTGTCCGTTAATATCAGCCATAAAATTCGGGTAAGAATTAATTTCACCTTCAACTTTTCTCCAATCAAATGTATGCTGCCAGTACCTTGTCAATTCTTTCATGTAAGAAAAATCAGCACCATAACTCCAGCCAGATTCAATTATATGATCAGGCCATCTGGTTAGCTTTAATTTTAGTTTTAGATCATCCAAAACTTGCTGTGGAACATTAACTGAAAAAGGTTTTATCATATTGATATGATCTCGAATTCTCTGGTATGAACAAATGATTTGCTTTAGTGACGAAAGGTAATGAAATGCCGAGTAAGACCAAACTGCTTTTCTTAATTAATGCTCGTCTTATTCTTTGTTACCTTATTAATACATGATAGTCAACAGATTTCATAGTTTTAATTAGCTTCATTTTTTCACAAAAATTAAATATTTGTGAAATATTCTTATAGTATTATCAGGTTTATTCTTTAGCATTTGAAGTTGGTGCCAGTCTCCTTTTCTTTTAGAAAAGGAGACCTCGGTTACTCTTTTAAGTACACAACAAAGCATAGAAATACCTATAAAAAACAAGTGATTTTTTTTAAAAAAAAGTTGTGTGGGTTCGTCGAAGAACTCAAGAATTGCATATTCTTTTGCATTAATAAATCAAAGCCCAATTTTCATTTGAGTCACGGACTTTGCTGTCTTAATGCGGCAAGTTCATTACGAATTACTTGTGCTTTATTCTGTTTAAGAAGCAACCCATCATTCAGCAATTGGTTAAAGAATATTGAAAACTTCCTTGAGCCCTTATTATTTAAGTGAGAGGGATCTCTAAATTCATCCAACCTAGCAGGGTAATCATTAAAATCAAGGTATTCCAGGTCTTTATTTTCTTCACCAAGATATTCAATTAATGTTTCAGGACTAAACTGCTTCCCATTGCTAAAATGAAGTGGACTTCTTATCAGGTATACCTTAATATGGTTATCTCTAAATAAATCCAAAAGCCGCAGCAATTGCTCCTTATGAAATGATGAAACATTTTTGAGATGATACTTCTGATTTACTGAAATCTTGTTCATCGTACTATCCATAACACTGCTACCATCAAAAAAGTAACCACCATAGAAATCTCTAATCGCAACACTATCTAAAAGCGCTACATTTCTTAGCTGCCGAAAAAAGATCTGCCCAAAATATACCGCAAATAAATCTCCAGGGTTTTTCTTCAGCAAAACTTTATAATTGTAAGGGTGCATTGCATAAGAATATTTAATATAATTGTTCTGCATCGAACTCCTTCCCCAAGTCCAGGAGTCCCTTTTATGCCCAATATCCTCCAGGTTATACTCTAAAAACACCCCATCTATATATTTATTGGTCTTTAACAACTGTTCTGCTTTTAAATAAGTATAAAAATAGCTTTCACCAACGCTCGAAAAATTATAAACATTATTAATCAAACTGTCGTTAAATGCCAGTGCCGGTCTCGAATTACCAATAATGATATAAGATTTATCTACAGGAAGAGAATGAATTACTCCGTTTTTCTTCTGAATAAGAAAGGCGGTTATATAGGTTGATGCCGTTAGCAGCAAAACAGTTACCAGAACAAAAATGAAGGCTTGAGATAGAAACTTTTTCATAGCTAAAACTGAAAATAAATAAACTCATGTTGATTACCACTGAAAAATAAGATCACCCAAACATTAGCAAAATAGAAGGACCACCGAACAGGTCTGGCCCATTTAAATCCAAAATTCTGCAATGCATACTGATCTTCTCTGCCTAGCCATTCAATAACCAGAAACACTGCAACCAAGAGTAATGTTAAGCGTGGTAATTCTGACGGCACCGTAAATAAGGACTTAGAAAATATTCCCGACAAATAATCCAGTGCTGCCCCAACACTTTTCGATCTAAAGAATATCCAGGCAATAACCGTAAGTGTAAAAGTCATACAAATTAAACTTAGCTCTCTAATCGTTGGCAGCAACCTGCTTTTGGCAACTATTTCCAGGTTTTTTCTATTAGTCTTTATTAAAACCGAAGGCAATATATATAAGGCATTCAGCAATCCCCAGATAATAAATGTCCAGTTTGCACCATGCCAAAAACCGCTTACTATAAATATAATGAACACATTTCTTACCTTTTTCCAAGTGCTTCCTTTACTCCCACCCAATGGGATATACAGGTAATCTTTAAACCAAGAGGAGAGTGAAATATGCCACCTACGCCAAAATTCGGCGATGTCTCTTGAGAAATAAGGGAAAGCAAAATTTCTAAGCAGCTCTATTCCGAAAAGACGCGCTGTTCCTAAAGCGATATCAGAATATCCGGAGAAGTCGCCATAAATTTGAAATGCAAAAAGAACCGCGCCCAATGCGAGTGTACTTCCAGATTGCTCACCCGAACTATTAAAAATCTGATTAACCACTTCGGCACAGCTATCTGCAATCACTATCTTTTTAAACAAACCCCATAAAATCTGCCTCAAGCCGTCAATAGCCTTTGTATAATTAAACTCCCTCCTTTTAATGATCTGAGGTAAAAGATGGGTAGCCCTTTCTATTGGTCCGGCAACCAGCAAGGGGAAGAAACTCACAAAAACAGAATAGTTGATGAAATCACGCTCCGGCTTAATCCTATCCTTATAAATATCTATCACATACGACAAACCATGAAAAGTATAGAAAGAAATACCTACAGGCAGAATTACTTTTAAAGTCCACATATCCATCTTTAGCCCCATCGTTCCCATCATTTCTGCAAAAGACACTGCAAAAAAGTTAAAGTATTTAAACACACTCAAAAAACCCAGGTTAATGCCTACACTTAGCCACAGCCAAAACTTTTTTGCCGCATCGGTTTTAGCCGCTTCAATTTTAATTCCACTAAAGAAATCTAATAAAATAGAGAAGACCAAAAGAAACAAGAACCTATAATCCCAGCAAGCATAGAAAAAATAGCTCGATACCAGTAGTAGTATATTCTGAAATCTTAAATTACGTCTTGCTACAAACCAATATAAAAGAAAAACAACAGGCAGAAATATTGCGAAGGTGAAAGAGTTAAATAACATAGTGTATATTGGTTATATACTAAAGTTAATTATACAAATAAACCCAATTGATACACATTATCGATTAAAAATACCCAATTTAGCAGCACATTGTGTGTAATGTATCACAGTATGTGTGCAATGTGTGTAAAACCTAATAGTCTGGTAATTCTGTATCCAAATCAGATTTAAAGTAATCATCCTATTTTTCGGATCAGATTTGAGATTCTGGAGCGGCCGGTTCCACTCTCCGACAAGGTATCAAAACCTCCAAAAAACCTGAAATTTTTCAATTCAGTTTTTTTGTTTCTAGGACGACTCAAAATATCCGTAAACTATTTATAGATGAAATGTTCTCACATCATACACACATTCGACGCACTTCCTTCGCGAATAGAAAGAGAGTTCTCTAAAGGCACAGCAGAGCGTTACAGGACATCATCAAAACATACTGTTGAGTTCTTACAATGGAAGTACAAGATTAACGACATTGACATCAGAAAAGTTAACTACGCCTTTATAATGGAGTACGATTTTTATTTGCGATCAGTCCGAAAATGCGCTAACAATTCAGCTGTGAAATACTTGAAAAACTTCCGTAAAATTATTCGCATCTGCCTTTCTAACGGATGGCTTATGGTTAATCCATTTGCACACTATAAAAGCAAAATTAAAAAGGTTGAGCGCGTCTACCTAACGGAACAGGAAATAGAAAACATGGCCAATAAGGGGCTGACTTCAGAGAGACTGGAACAGCTAAGAGACGTCTTTTTATTTTGTTGCTTTACGGGCCTCGCCTATATAGATGTTAAAAATCTAAGAAGTTGTAACGTTGTAACTGGCGTTGATGGCGACAAGTGGATCTCCATAGAAAGGCAAAAGACCAATACTCCATCTCGCATTCCATTACTACCAACAGCCCCTGCCCTATTAAATCAGCATCAGGAGAATCGGATCTGCCTAAATGACTTTAGTAAAGCGCAACAGATGGCACAAGGACAGACCAGGGCAAAGATCTATATAATAGAAGGCGTCAATCATGTTTATGACGCCTCCCGTCCTTATACTTCTAACCGCCTGCCTAATCATTTACAGCAGGCAGGCAAAAAAACTTTAGATTTTATTTTACAGTAAATGGCACTGAAATATTGCCCCATTCTAAAACAACCTTACCGGATTTATCGATGGTAAAAGTCATTTTTTCCACGAAACTTTTTGCTTTTCCGGTTTTAGCATTTACGCGAATGACGTCATCTGCTTCTTTGTATTCATAAGGACCCGCCGGGTTTGCGGTCTTGTTAAAGATCCACACCCAGTCCAGGGGGCCAGGAATGGAGTGCAATGAATATTTTCCGGCAGGTAAAGCTTTTCCGTCAATGGTCACATCTTTACTCACTTCAAAAATAGTGGCTTCATTTGCTCCGGTTCGCCAAACTTTACCGTCAAACGGTGCGATTTCTTTGCCTACAGTACGACCTTTTACCGAAGGTGCGCTGTAATCGATCGTGATTGCTGCGCCTGATTTAGTCGTTCCTTTAGCGATTGCAGGCGGACTAGGGCGTTTACTTTTATCTTCTTTAGGCTTGTCCTGAGCAAATAAAGTTGCTGAAGTAAACAAAGTCACAATTAGAGACATTACAATTTTTTTTTTCATAACATTTAATTTTTTGATTGTTACTAATATAACAAAATTTTATTCGACGGTCATTTATCCCAAAATACAAACTTGTGCTCACCGCATAAAATCAAATTTAGATACTGTTCAGCAAGTGTTCACTTTTAGTTACAGCATGGGATCCTACATCCATGCCCGCAACATAGTGATTGATGACCTGAAGCAATATTTTTTTCTTTTCCATAGCATTTTGAGTTAAGAAGCTTCAGGGATACATCATTCCAAATTAAGAGTTTCTGTACGGGATTCCAGATAGGATCACCAATCCATTCATCAAATGTCCAATCATAAAACATGGACCTCATGTATCGGGATCAGATTTCAGGAACGACTCAGGATAAGTGCCAATTTGCTTGCCGCCCTCGTTCTGAAGCTGCAAATCTAATTTATAAAATATGCTTGAATTTTACCGACCTGAACTGCAATCGCGATCAATACCAGCGCAACAATCAGAATCCTGAAAAAACACCAGGCACAGCGACCCGACCGCTACTTCTCCTCCTCGACCTGAGCCTTGCAAAATTGTTCACTGATCCGCCTTGTCGCCTTCCTTTGTGACCGTTAATTGGTTCCTTAGCAGAAAACCAAACAACCTGAACACATTTTATATCATGTATCATTTTTGATTTGTTGCAAACTATTTCATGCTTCATCTGTTAAAATTTCCGATATTCATATTGTTTTGCTGGCCAACAGATTACACTCTGCTCAACTTAAATAAACTGAAGCATGAATGAAAACAAAATCAAACTGACCGAAGAGGAGAAAAGACTTTTTGGCGATCTGATGCCTGAAGAGCTCGAGGAAGTGATGACTTATGGGTTCAATCGGAGACATTTTATAAAATTGATGGGACTGGCTTCCGCCGGACTCCTGGCGAGCCATCTGATTGGTGCGGAACAGCTTTTCGCGAGGTCTCTGGATGTTCTGGATGTTGATGATCTGCCTGCTGTAGCCATAGAGAATGGCATCACCGTTAATTTCAAGGTAAACTCAGGTTCTAAAAAAGTACAGATAGATTCCAGAACGACACTACTGGATACTCTTCGGGAAAGGCTGGGACTTACCGGATCAAAAAAAGGCTGCGATCATGGACAATGTGGTGCTTGTACAGTAATTGTAGATGGTAAAAGAGTGCTTTCTTGTCTAACGCTTGCTGCTACGTGTGAAGGTAAATCGGTGATTACAATTGAGGGGTTGGCCAGAGAAAGCGAACTTAATCCAATGCAAACTGCCTTTTTAAAGCACGATGGTTTCCAGTGTGGATTTTGCACACCTGGCCAAATCTGCTCCGCGGTCGCACTGATGAAAGAAGCAAAAGAAGGTCAGCTCAGTTACCTCTCAGAAGATATTCGCCAAAATGCGCAGCCTGTGATGCTCTCCGACGAGGAAATTGCTGAACGAATGTCGGGCAATATCTGCCGTTGTGGCGCCTATCCTAATATTGTAGCGGCCATTAAAGAAGCCCAAACCGGAAAGAACGTAGAACAGACCTGGCTCTTTGCAGGTTAGCATTTTAGATCAGGATTATGAGACCATTTAAATTTACCAGCACCAGCAACGCGTCTTCGGCTATCAATCTTTTGATTAAAAATCCGAATGCTAAATTCCTCGCCGGAGGAACCAATTTACTGGATCTGATGAAGGAAGACGTGGAACACCCCGATGAGCTAATTGACTTGAGTCGCCTAGACCTTACCACTATCAAGACCTTAGGGAATGAAGGGATCTCCCTGGGTAGTTTGGGTAAAAACACTGAGGCGGCAAATCATCAACTGGTGCGAAAGGACTATCCACTATTAACTAAGGCTATACTTGCTGGCGCCTCGGCGCAGATCCGGAACATGGCCACCAATGGCGGAAATTTATTACAGCGTACCCGCTGCTCATATTTTTATGATATAAATATGCCCTGCAATAAAAGAACTCCCGGTACGGGTTGTTCGGCAATGGAAGGGTTCAATAGAATGCATGCCATATTTGGCTGGTCAGAGGATTGTGTCGCTGTTTATCCTTCTGATATGGCCGTGGCCCTCTCAGCGCTGAATGCGACGGTGAAAGTGCTGCAGCCATCTGGAGCGGAACGGACAGTGCCCATCAATGATTTTCATCGCCTGCCGCAAAAACAACCTGAAAAGGACAACAATCTCAATCCTGGCGAACTTATCATCGCTATTGAAATCCCAAGCAATAAGTTTGCCGACCACTCTGCCTATGTTAAGGTTCGGGACCGAAATTCCTATGCTTTCGCACTGGTTTCGGTCGCTGCCGGCCTGGTAATGGAGGGCAATAAGATCTTGTCGGCACATATTGCTATAGGTGGCGTTGCACATAAACCCTGGCCGGCCCTTAAGGCACAGGAGTTCCTACGCGGAAAACAGGCTACCGCAGAGAATTTCAGAGGTGCGGCAGAAGCAGAGATGGCAGGAGCAAAACCACTTTTGCACAATAAATTCAAGGTGGAGCTGGGTAAAAGAACTGTTATACATGCACTAGAACTCGCCTACAAGGGAAGCGACCCTAGCAGATAATAAAGCGCTGAAATCAAATGGAAGAGAAAAACAAAGCCATTGGCAAAGCTGTCAGCAGGATTGACGGCATCTTAAAGATAACCGGAAAAGCGAATTATGCCACGGATTACCCGGTAAAAAATATGGCCTATGCTGTCCTGTTTAAGAGCACCATCGCCGCGGGGGAGATCAAAGCTATCGATACTGCTGCAGCAGAAAAGTCACAGGGCGTACTGGCGGTAATCACCCACAAAAATGCACCTAAACTCAATCTAAAGGGTGGCATTCGCGGCGGGGCGATGCTTCAGAGTCCTGAAATATATTTTTATGGCCAGCACATTGGCCTGGTGGTAGCAGAAACTTTCGAACAGGCAACTTTTGCGGCGCAGATGGTCCGCGTGGATTACCAGCAAAGCGCGGGATATACAGACTTCGAGAAGCTGGCAAAAGATGCAGTGCTCCCTAAAGATTTACCAGACCTGATTCGTGGTGATGCAAAAAAGGCACTGGCTGAAGCACCAGTCAAAGTCGAGGAAATTTACCAGACCCCAATCGAACATCATCACCCAATGGAACCTCATTCTACAATCGCGGTGTGGGAAGGTGAAAAACTAACCCTTTATAATGGTTCGCAGATCATAAACGGCGCCCAGAACGCAGCAGCGGCAACACTTAACATCAAACCAGAAAATGTAAGAATTATTTCCCCCTATATCGGCGGTGGATTTGGTTCAAAGGGTGGGCAGTGGGCAAATCTGGTATTGACTGCGGTCGCCGCAAAAGTGACTAACCGGCCTGTTAAACTGGCACTTACCCGACAGCAAATGTTCAACTCTGTGGGATTAAGGCAAAGAAATTTTCAAAAAATCAGCCTAGGCGCAACAAAAGAAGGAAAGTTACTTGCATTAGCTCATGAAACTACTACACACTCAGCTATTGACAGCGAGTTTATTGAACCTTGCGGAGACTGCTCAAAAATCATGTATGAGGTACCAGATTCACTCATTAGCTATCGTGTGGTGCCAATGAATATAATTTTACCCACTTACACCCGGGGACCCGGGAAATCAACAGGAAGTTTCGCGCTGGAATCCGCTATGGATGAGCTGGCCCATAAACTGGGGATTGATCCTATTGAGCTCCGTTTAAAAAATCAGCCGGAAAAAGATCCTTCAAACGGAAAGCCTTGGTCTTCAAGAACCACCCTTCAGTGCCTTACTGAAGGTGCCAGATCATTTGGCTGGGACAAACGGAACCCCATACCGGGACAGGTCAGGGAAGGCAACTATCTCATCGGATATGGAGTGGCCTGTGGCAGCTATCCCGCGCGACAGCGTGAAAGTTCGGCCGTTATTAAACTGAAACGCGTTTCAAATAAAGTTACCGCGATAGTCGAGCTTGCGGCTTCTGATCTTGGAACAGGTACACATACGATCCTGGCGCAGATCGCTGCTGAAGGACTTGATCTGCCCATGGAACACATCACCATTAATATTGGAGATTCCTCTCTACCACCTGCTGCAGGGTCTGTAGGTTCTGTTGGTGCGGCTAGTTTTTCCAACGCGGTAAATGATGCCTGCATTAAGATCACTAATGAGCTTATTGAGAAGTCAGGTAAGCAGTTCTTTGTGCGACCAACGGCCAGTCAGCTGATGATATCTGAGCAAACAACGGATTTCCAGACCCGTGCGAATGCAACCCCTCCTACAGGCACAGATAAATATTCCACACACAGTTTTAATGCAAACTTTGCGGAAGTGAGCGTAAATATTGCAACAGGGATGGTAAAAGTTACTCGTTTTCTCGCTGTGACCGGGGCCGGCAGAATTCTGAACCCTAAAACAGCCCGTTCTCAGATTATTGGTGGAAATATTTGGGGGATTGGGATGACCTTAACAGAAGAATCCATTATTGACCCAAGGCACGGCAATTTTGCAACCAGGTCATTTGCGGATTACCATGTACCGAGCAATTTGGATGTAGGAAGGATGGATGCGATGTTTATTAACGAGGAAGACAAAATTGCAAATACATTGGGTGTTAAAGGAATTGGTGAGGTAGGCATTGTAGGAGTTGCAGGAGCAATTGCCAATGCCGTTTTTAATGCGACAGGAAAACGGATAAGAAACCTGCCGATTACACCCGACAAGCTACTTTGAATGGCGAGCTCCCTCTTTTTTATTAAATTTCATCAAGATATACGAAGGCCAGTGCTCAGTCCGTTTACATCATGAAATCAACGGTCAGAATTTTAGTGCTGATTAACCCATTGGTTTTGCTTGGTTCGACAGTTTTTTAGCAGCTCAAATACTGGCAACGGGCAGAAATGATTGGATTGGCAGTAAACTGTTTTAGAGGCGGAACAACAACACAACCGCACGCCGTGATACGCTCATCCTCACTGGTAACCCTATCAACAAACCTGGGATCACAGTCTAAATTAACTATGGATTTATGTCATTTAACTAATAATAGCGAATTAGCGATTCAGCTTGGGTGGAGCAATCATGCGTTTAATTTTCATGGTTTGGGGAACGCTGAAAAAATCGACCGGGACGTTGATCCGCTTGATTTCTTTGGCTTCTATTCCTTCGAATGAGGTGTTGGCCAGATTTTTTTTATATAAACCCAAAAAGCCGGTGGGCACCTGACCCATGAATGTAAAAGGGTACCAGGGAATTTTGGGGATATTATCCGATAGATAAACCTCGTAAACGGCATCAACAAGTTTTTTTTGAGGATGAAAAACAAGTTTATTACAGGCTGTACCCATAACCTGAAAATTTCCTTCAACTTTCAGCATCTTATAATCATTAGCCCATAAGATGATTGGAAATTCATTATTCGAAAGTTCATAAACCTCCGGCATTTGCTGTGCTGCCGAAAGTCCTTCTCTGGCCAGGTTGTTATAAATGCTATAGCGGTGAGGGGTACTAAAGTCTCCAATTTCCCAGTGATCTGCTAGGTATTGAAGCCGGTAGGCTGAATCTGTGTAATATAGTGTTGCTCTGCCATATCTTGCTATATCGGCGAATTTTGCGTCTTGTTTAATCAGTGTGTCGGATGACTTGTACTGGTATTTATACTCGATTTTCCATACAGATAGGGAATCTTGAGCGTTTAAGGAGGCACTTCCTGAGACTAGCCACAGGATAAGAATAATCAGGCCCTTTCTATTCATGGTTTCTTACTATAATCTTTATCTGCCTGCGACACCTGAATTATTACATTCAAATCCAGAACTGGCAACTCAAACCTAGCACTTTTATAGAAATAATAGCGGACTATTCATTAAATTTTCCGTTCAGGTTGGTATAGGTTGCCTTTCGGAGATAGCGGTTATTGCTCACTGTTACCAGCGCATGAATCGACGTACGAAATCGCACACCAGTGCTCGAAAATGACCACTTTTTAGCATTGGAAAGTGGACTTATTGCTAAGAATCGAGTATTTGAATACTGGCATTGAATTGGTTTGCTTTTAACCCCGACCTTTTTATCATGAAGAATAATATAAAATTATCAATTCTATTTTTATCCGGAATCTTGTGTTCATTCCAAATTTATGCCCAATCGATAAAGGCAACAAAATCAGGTTCAAGTAACGAAATTCAAATACCAATGAAGGCTGAATATTGGAAAAGCGACACAGCTACAACTGAATTTATAACCTACAAAAACACGAGTGTTATAAAAGGAAAAAATGGAAGTGCATTTCAGGCATTTTTAAAAAATCACGATTTCAGCAATGGTACAATTGAATTTGATGTAGAACTTAGCGGCATGGGATTTCCGGGAATTAATTTTCGCATGTCCGAAGACCATAAAACTGGTGAGAATTTTTATATCCGCTCTTTTGGCGCTGTAAAACCGGATACCAGAACAACATTGCAGTATGCTGCCCTAATGGACGGCATGAGCATCTGGGACTTGACCGATGAGTATCAGGCAGGTGCCGTTATATATCAGCATAAATGGAATCATGTAAAATTGGTTATATCCGGTAAACAGATGAGGGTCTATATAAATGATATGACCAAGCCTGCACTCATTGTTCCCGAATTGGAAGGTGGACGTAACTCTGGCGGCATTTCGCTTTCAGGAAATGTTATATATGCCAATTTTACAATCAAACCAAATGCTACAGAGGGTTTAAGTTCCGAATCTGGCTATATTGCAACCACTGGCGACACAAGGTACTTAAGAGATTGGATGGTAGCGCCTGCGAAAGATTTTCCTTTTGGACGAGAAATAAAATTCTCTTTGCCAAGTATGTATGGAAAGCTAACTGCTTCGGAGTTACCAGATAGCAATACAAAATGGTCACCGATAAAAGCTGAAGCGCGTGGAATTATTAACCTTACCAGAATATATGGACTGAAAGAAAATGACGCCCGGCGACTTACATGGCTTAAAACTACAATCGAATCCGATAAGGAACAGCAAAGAATTCTAAATTTTGGCTTTAGTGACGAAGTATGGTTCTTCTTGAATGGTCAGATTATATACGTTGATAAAAATTACTTTGGTACGCCAGCGCAAAAAAGTCCGGACGGAAGATGCACTATAGAAAACGCCACCGTTAAACTTCCTCTGCGTAAAGGCAAAAACGACATAATGATAGCACTTGCAAATTATTTCTACGGCTGGGGCATTATTGCCAGGTTGGATAATAACGGGGGTATCAAGCGCTGAAAACCTAGAAGCTACCAGACCTCAAAGATGCTTGGGTTTAATTGTTTTATTTGTCATTTCGCATGTTTTAACCATATCATTGTAATAAAGTCCTGTTCTGATATGCCACATCAGCTACGAGTCTATTTCATTTACCCTCAAATAACTGATTATGAAAGACCCACTAGAAAGAATATTACTGTATTCTCTCAGGAAGGGCCATATAACGCTCATCTGGTGTGCACGGGCACGCTGTTTCCCTAGTGAGTAAATGCTTCACGATTCTTATCAATAAAATCAGCAAAGGTTATTGGTGGTATTCCAGTGATTTCTTCTATTTTATTATTGAAATTGGGTATACCAAAGATATTATCCGCTAGCGTATTAGCAACATGATCTTTAAAATGATCATAACTTCCCAGGCCAATCGAATCAGCCATATCCTGTACACTCACTTGTTGATATACAATCTCTTTCCCTAAGACTTTGCCAATGATTTTCCCAATTTCCGCATAACTTAACATCTCAGGGCCAAATAGTTGGTAAACTTCACCAATGTGTTTATCCGGATCCTCTATTATGCTCGCAACAGTCCTCGCAAGATCCTCGCCAGCTACCGGAGCATGTTGTGCATCGGCAGGAAAACTCATTTGTAGTTTGCCGTCTTTAATTTGGTTTGAGACATATAAGAACCATTCAGAAAAAAAAGTCGGTCTAAGGTGTGTTGTTGGGATGCCTGTCCATCTGAAAACCTCTTCAGACAAAAAGTGACGAATAGTCGCCGGACTTTTAGAAGTTGCGCTCACTTGTTTTTGTGACATGTTTACGATGAACTCAGCGCCGGCTTCTTTCGCGGCCTGCGCGAAAATGACGGTCACATCCAAAAGATCGGGGCTTAATGGATAGCAGAAGTATCCTCTTTTCGCACCTTGCCATGCTAATCTGACGTCGTCCAGGTTTTGCATGTCTCCGACAATGATCTCGGCACCAAGCCCTTTAAGACGGGTCGAACGGGCATCTTCTTTATGCACCAGCGCACGTACCTCAAATCCTTTTATTAATAGAGTTTCAACAGATGGCAGTCCTGTGGATCCCGTAGCACCCGTAATCAAAATTTTTGGCTTTTCCATGTTTTAAATTTTTAAATGAGTTTGACAAACCAGGGTTGATTATCGATAAGTGCAGCGCTGGTAGATTAACGCCGTTCGACTATTCCTGATGACAAACTGATCGCAAACTTAATGCATCATCACTCAAGTAAGGTAATCTTAAAGTAATTTAACTTGCTTTTTGCAAGTGTAATTCAAATGATAATTCAGCATCCGCTTACGGATGCCCTACGAAGATCTATAGTGTTAAAAATCAATACGTTGCATTTCAAAGGAAATCGAATTATGATTTGATAGCGAAAAAATCGGACACAGTAACCAGAGCAAATGAGTTCAATTAAGACAATTAAAGACTTTAAGGTTTTGATTGCCTTAGCTCTTTTGCACGCTTTCGGGCTAATTCTTTATACTTAGCAATCGTTTCTTCCCTATCAGGCTCAAATTCTATGATTAAGTCAGGATCGGCATCAAGCGGAAAGTAGGATACTCCCCAAATGGCCAACTCGATAATAACAGGGATTAAACTGATACTTTTTTCAGTTAGAATGTAAGTGAACTTAGACTTTTTGTCACTAGCGACCAACTTCTCAACAAATTTTTGAGACTCCAGAATATTTAAGCGATCTGCCAAAATATTTGTCGCAATCTTCTCCTTTGATTGTATAAATTCACTGTAAGACGATTTTCCCTTAAAAATCATATCTCTCAGGATTAATAATGTCCATTTATCACCAAGGATGTCAACTGAGAAGCTGATAGGGCAATTGGAACGCGGTCGAATTTGTTTCATCACGATAACTATACAATTGTTGCTAAAAACATTTTTTGGTGCTTACAAAGGATTGTAAAAATGCAA
The DNA here is from genome assembly GCF_059758925.1 of Pedobacter sp. GQ55. Classification (NCBI taxonomy): domain Bacteria; kingdom Pseudomonadati; phylum Bacteroidota; class Sphingobacteriia; order Sphingobacteriales; family Sphingobacteriaceae; genus Pedobacter; species Pedobacter sp. GQ55. The sequence continues at coordinate 38,494 of NZ_JCAXEI010000004.1, forward strand.
ATAATATGTGGCTGATAGCAAAATTATATTAATTATTGATCTAAGATCACTTTCAACATTTCGGCAGCACTTGCTAACGAATTCCGATTGTTAATTTTTCTCTCCGTCAAACAGAGCAACCTTTTTAGTATCAGACAAAACATCTACTGGATGACGCAGTGGATAATCCAATTCCCCGCCTTGTTGTATAATAGCCTGCTAAAGCATTCATTCTTGCCAGGCTATCTTTTTTTCGAACTATTTTCTGTTCATAAACACCCCGAATAAATTCAAGACAAATATCTTAAAATGATATAATTATGAATATTTTCAACTCCAGATCCCTTCTTCATCTAAAGTATGACCAGGTTTTGTTAGTTACGGTAACCGATACCACAATTAAACTTCCCGTGGTTATACCTCAACAAAAAAAGCAGATATATTTGCGCAACTCAAAAGTTGCATATATATTTGCAACCTTAAAGTTGCGCAATTAACAATCAACAATGAAACAAGATATATTCCAGGCCATATCAGACCCAACACGCAGGGCCATTTTAACGTTAATCGCTATCCAGGCATTAACACCAAATGCAATGGCGGAAAAATTTGATATGACCCGCCAGGCAGTATCAAAACATATTAAAGTATTGCATGAATGCGAATTGATTAAACCTGAGCAGAACGGCAGGGAGATTTATTATCACTTTAATGCGAAAAAAATGCAAGAATTTGATAATTGGTTAGCCCAATTCAGACAAAAATGGGAAATTCAATTTAATCAACTTGACCAATTATTATCAACAATTAAAGAACAGAAAAAATGAACAACGATTTGCTATTTGATTTTAATGTTGACAAAACCGCGAAAACGGTTTACATAATCAGGGAATTTAATGCCGGGCAATCTTTAGTATGGGATGCTTTTACAAAGCCAGAACTGCTGGACCAATGGGGGGCACCTGCACCCATGCGCGCCAAAACCAAGTATATGAATTTTGAAGTAGGCGGGCGGCGATTTTATGCGATGATAAGCCCCGACGGACAGGAGCGTTGGGCGGTGCAGGAATTTACATCCATTACCCCGAAAACCAATTTTAAGATATACAACGCGTTTGCAGATAAAGACGAAAATCGTGAACTACCTGGTTCTCAATGGGATTATACTTTCAGCGAACAAAATGGCAGAACAAAAGTGAGTATTACCATTTTTAATGAATCGTTTGAACGAATGGAAAAATTATTGGAAGGCTTTAAGATCGGCTTTACCATAACATTAAAAAACCTGGAAAATCTGTTGACAGCCTTATCGCAGAAATTATAAGAAGCACATTGGCAATCACTTGGACAATAGGAATGCTGAATAGCGTGAGCAGAAAAAATTAAAAACTTACCAATAAAGTTATGAGAACAATCAATCCTTGGATCAATTTCAATGGAAATGCTGAAGAAGCATTCACTTTTTACAAATCAGTTTTTGGCGGAGATTTCACGAAGATCATTCGTTTCAAAGATCTATCAAGCCCTGAATTTCCGGTACCAGAAAACGAAGCAAATAAAATAATGACCATTGTTTTGCCTATAGGAAAACACAATGTGTTAATAGCCAATGATGTTCCGGAATTTATGGGACGAGTAAACGAAAATGAAAACAGGTCTAAAATATCAATTAGCGCAGAAAGTCGTGAAGAAGCCGACAATTTATTTAACGGACTCTCAGCAGACGGAAATATTGAGGGGCCCATTGGCGACAGTCCTTGGGGTACATACGCCGGAATGTTTAGAGACAAATATGGCATTGAATGGATTGTGGAATTTGACCCAAATTATAATGGGCATTTAACCGAAGATGGTCTCTAAAAAAGGTCAAAAATGGTATAAGGTGTCCGACTATGCCCCACTCTGCGCATAAGGGGGCTGAACTAATTTCCCCAGAGGGCTGCTCTTTGTCGAGCAACCCTTTTTCTTTAAATCGATAAATTGCATTCAAATTCCGGGTTAATGAGGTGTTATAAATACCCTTCTTTACATGTTAATCCCTGTTTTTAGATTTGCATCACTCAGGTCAATTAAAAGAAGATTTTAATCAATCTTTATGCTGTCAATGGCTTTGGCCATGGCATGTTCTTTCACTATTGGCACTTTTAGTCCTTCAGCACGGAATACCGTCAGATCTGTCATGCCTAAAAAGCCAAGGAAAGCCTTTAAATAGGGCGCAACAAAGTCATTGGCTTTACCCGGACCTTCTGAATAAACACAACCTGAAGACATGGCTACATAAACTTTTTTTCCCGTTACCTTTCCAACTGGACCATTTTCACCATACCCAAAAGTTATTCCGGCCCTGGTAATATGATCAATCCAGGCCTTTAGCGATGTATGGATTGTAAAGTTGATCAGCGGCGCACCAATGACGATGATGTCTGCAGCGAATAGTTGTTTAACTAAATGATCAGAAAGCAGGATAGATTCTTTTTCTTCTTCAGTCAGCTGATCGCTGGGAATAAAGAATGTACGGAGGACTTCAGGTTTAAGATGTGGTATTTCAATATCGACCAGGTTTAATTCTTCAACAGTGCTACCCGGATATTTTTCCTGAATTTCTTCAACGATGGCATGACCTAGTTTAATACTGTACGATGTCGCACCTTGTATACTTGATTTTAAATGAAGGATATGTTTCATAAAATTGATTAATTGTCAAGGGCAAAGCTAGGGTTACCAGATGATAAAAAGTTAGTCGTTACCCAAAGGTAAGCGCTTACATCGGGGTAAGTGATTATCTTTGCTATTATGAAAGTCATTAAAAATCAGCCGATACCAGGCAGGGCAGAATGCGCAGGCTCACTTAAAAACGTTCTTGATGCCCTCTATGTGCTAAATGGGAAATGGAAGTTGGCTTTGATCCTTTCACTTGTACAATCGTCCAAGCGTTTCAATGAAATTCAGAATGAAGTCTCCGGAATCTCCTCCAAGGTCTTAGCTAAAGAATTAAAAGATTTGGAATTGAATGACTTTATCAAGCGAAATGTGTATCCTACTCAACCGGTAAGTATTGTTTACGAAGCAACCAGTTATAGCCTGACTTTAAAAAATGTGTTAGCTGAACTAAGTAGCTGGGGTGAACAGCACAGGGAAAAAGTTAAGCAGAGCATGCGGAAACAATCTTGATTATTCCATATGTGGCCACCTCTTTAAAATGGAGCTTTTCATCAAGCCATTCAGGTATGTTGCAATGAACTCCCCTCTTCTCCGCTAAGATATCAAAGCCTACAAAACTACCTGCTTAGTTTGGAAGTTTCTATTTTAAGAATGGCTGTTGTTTCAATTGTTCATCATAGTCGTTCTGATTGATAAATGGCCAAATTTCAAAATTACCAAGTTTTTGAAATTCCTCGAATGCCTTTTCTTGCTGTTTTCTCATGTCTCGGTAGTACTGACCGAGAGAAAGAATGGTCAAGATAATTTCGCCCAATGAAAATTTAAATAAGGGGTTATTAGTCTGGAAGTATGGCCATTCATATTCTTTATCAGTCTGAAGAAACAATATACAACGAGCGATTACTTTCAGGCTGTGTTTTGGTAATTTGTCCGCCCCTGTTAATTTGTGATTTCTGGTATCATCGTACAACCCCCAGCAGAGTTCAAGCATCGGTTGGATTATTTTGTCATCAATTTTAGCCTCTTCCGATTTATAGTATTGCTCAGGTAGCCAATCATTTGTCACATCATCCATAAGACGTTCCTCAAAGTCATCATTTGAAATAAGTCCAACAGAGAGATGTCGTAAATGAAAGGCGAGCTTTCTTCTTCTTTCTATGTCTATCATCTAACTCAAAACTTGTATGTGCTCATCTTGTAATCTCCAATATAATCATCAGCAGTTATTTGGTAATTATTAATAAAAAAATAATGCAACAATGTAAGTAGAATATAGTTTTGGTAAAACAATCCAATTATGAATTTGGAGCAATTTCATGTTACCAGTCGATTTTGTTTAAACTTACCGTTCCGCTCATATTAACATTTGTTAAATGGGTGTAAGAACAGTCTAACAACTTAAGCTTTCTCAAGCCCAACACGTAAAGGGAAATCAACGGATTATCTCTCAAAGACAACTCCTCAAGTTCTTTAAATTGGCTAAAATCTAGTTTTGACAATTGATTCTCGCTTAGTCTGATTAACTTCACAGCAGCACATCCAGAAACTTTAAACTCAAGTAAATTATTTTTCTGAAACTCAATATGCACGAGCTTAGGAAGGTCAGGAATATCGACTTTATACAGGGCATTATCGTGCATTTTTATCTCTTCAAGCTTCAGCAGTCCGGTTAAGTCCAAGGTATTGATTTTGTTCTGATGAACATACAAAGTCCTTAGGTTTGCCATTCCTTTTAGGTTCATGGTCTGGATCTGATTGTTATAACCAAAGATCTCTTCCAGATCTTTCATGCCTTCAAGATCCAATACTTTTACCTGATTATTCCAAAAGCTAAGCTCTTTTAAGTTTGTGAAACTTTTAATACCGATCAATGAACTTATACCAGCCTGATCTATATTTAGCTTTGTTACTTTTTGTGCTTCAGACAACTGAACTTCTCCGTCTCCATTAAGGTCTACCCCAAGAATAACCAGTTGCTTTTTAAAATTCGGGTCGGGTATTTTTACAGTTTGAGCAATAGCACCGAATGATACCATGACCCCAATAAGCATTATATTAAAAGATAAATATTCCTTTTTCATCGGTTTTCTTCCTGATTTAATTATGTACAGCCACATTCATTACCGCGTCTGGTTCCTTAACATCCACAAACCCACTGATTTCATTTTCAATAAAAACATCATACTGGTAGTCTTCATAAATTGGTGATGAGCCTAAAACATATCCATAAACATTATAGGAGGTACTGGTTCCGGTTTGAACAGCAACTGTTTTTTGTCTTGCAAAGGCAATCCAGCTAATGATGTAATATTTTCCCGGTTTCAGGTCAGTAAACTGAAAGCTTCCCTTATCATCTATAAATCTACCTTCCACCCGGTAAGTAAAGGCAACATTGCTCATGGTAGCCTGCTTTTTGCGGCTATTAAATTTTTTCTTCAGCTCCAGAAATTCTGTGAAATATGGCGTTACCGGAAATAACAGGATCTGACTTCCTTTAACGCCAAAATTATCTTTGCCTTTTTTCTTTAATGTGGCCGTTCCCTGTATGATAGCTGTCCCCTTTTCCATGAGCCTAGCAGTTTCAACCGCATTAAAAGCAGTAGTAGGGAGAACCCATTCCGGGGTCTTTTGTGCATAAGCCATATGGCCGCACAACAAAAGCAGCAATTTTACCGATAGTACTTTTAATATTCTTTTATTCATGACTTTTTCTGTCCTTAAGGTATGGCTAAAGTTCCTTAGCCATTCGAAATTACGGGCAGAAAATATTTACCACAATAGCTGTAAACAGTCATTTGCAACTAGCTATAAACAGCTAGTTGCAATGTTTATGGAAAGTTCCACTAAATTTAGAATGTTATATCATCCGCTACATTTCCACCCTGCGCGGCTGCAAATAATTGTCTGTACTTTGCGTTGTAAGCGTCCTGTTTCTGGGTGTACCCCAGAAAATCTGCTTGTATGTCAGCATGGATCTCCGCATTCCATTTGGAAGCAGCGATCTGGAAATCTCCCAGGGTAATACCATACTTATTGGCGATCCACTGGGCGCCGTCTAGTCCGTACTCGTATGCTACATTTCGCGCTACTTCCAGTTCCTGATAGAAATCTTTATCTGTTTTTATCTGCGCTGTATACCCTGCATCTTCGGCAGCACCGGCTACGGCATTACTGAATTTCGGATGCTGACCTGCCTGTGCAAAATACTGGCCAAACAGCGTCACGATCTCAAAAGTCTGATCCTGTTTCATTCTTTCAGGCCAGAGCAGGTTCGCTTCCTGCCATACTGGTAATTCTACTCCGAGCGCTTTTGCAATTGCCTCTTCGCTCAAACCACTTCCTAGTTTGGCACACGCTGCACTGTAATCTTCGAGGCTAATCCCGTGAATGGGCTTTAACAATGGATTTTCCGACATAATACTTGTTTATAAATGATTAAATGTTTTTATCTTTTAACAGGCGGAGATAGAACTTTTCATTTTCTTCCTCCATATCTGGTGTAATCTTGTTCCATTGGTCAAACATGGCACGAAGATATTGTTGGTATAAATCAGGGTCCTTGGGTTCTCGGTCCTGATAGGCATTCAACAAATGCGCAGTGCGTTGTTCTGCAAGGCTGCGTGCTTTATGCAAAACCATTTGCGCACCGCTGGAGGGTAAAAAGGTGTTCTGCGTCTGGCAATACGAGCAAATTACATATGTTGCGATGAAGAACATTTTGGAGATGGTTATTTTTCCTCCGCATTGCTTGCAGCTGAACTCGTCCTTTATTAACGCAAATGAAGCCAGCTGCTCCTGATAAAATGCTTCTAGATCCTGTTGACCGGCGGCTTCCTGTAACAGCGATGTATAATCATGACATCGCTTTTCAAAAGCATAATGTCGGCTAAAGCAGGCCTCCCTGAAGTTGTTTGCTGTAAAAATCCCCGATGAATATATCAAACCAAGGATCTTATCCTCTTTAACTTCATTTGCTTGGTCCTGCATCCGGCGTATTTGGCCCAGCAGCCCCGCCAGCATGCGGCCATGCGCTCTTTTATATGGATCCTGGTCCGCTTTAAAAATCTCTTTCAGCTCCGGAATGGCAGCGGTACACATTTCTCCCATCCGTGCTTCCAGCTTTTCCAGGAAAACAAACCATCGTTCTTGTGTTTGCCTCATCAGCTCTTTCATTATGAATTATTGTCTTTCTTTATGTAAATGCCGTCTGTCAGTTTAATATCCATAAAGCTGAAACCACAATAAGCGCAATTGGTCAAACCATGGTGGTAGGCCCTGCCAGCACCACAATTAGGGCAGTCACGTATTTCCATCTGCGCTGCTTTGTCGACCACCTCACCGCCATAGTTCTGTTGGGCAAGGGCTTGTTGCTTCAGCTTTTCCACGTAGGTTAACGTCTTTTTCTTTTCTTCTTCCGGCATATTTACAAGGATTTTAGCAGCTCTTCTTTCTTAGCTGAATATTCCGATTCATTGATCAGGCCCTCATTAAAAAGTACCTTCAGCTTTTTCAACTGCGCAGTGATATCATCTGCAGGCTGCTGCCGGTGATTCAGGATCATTGCAAGAGCTGCTGCCTGTTTAGCTGCGTCGTTCAATGCTGTATTGTCCCTTCCGATAGCATTTGCCGTGTTGAATTGGGAGAACTTATTCATGTCGTCTACCATGTTCATTCCGGTAACCGTGTCATAATGTTTGAGCACCTCTTCCGGCAGGGTAGCACCTGCAATAAGGAAGTTGGTTACCTCCAGTCCGAGTTGGCTAAAATAAGGTTGAATAAGCGGCTGTACCTTTTCGTTCAACGCCGAAAGATTTCCCGCCACATCAATCACTGCAATATCTGCCTGGGCCAGCACCTCCGCAAATTTTGCCGCAATGAAGTCACGAAGCTCCCATTCCAGTTCGGCAATGGTCAGCCCTGGGTAAGTACCCGCATATTCTTTAAAGAATTTTCCTACGTCTTTTATACGGATATTGAACGAGCCGAAAGCTCGAACACGCACCTGCCCCAATTGCTTATCCCTCATAAGCACGGGCGCTGGTGTCCCCCATTTGAGGTTGATGAACTGGCGTGTGTTGAAAAAATAAACATCTGCCTTGAAAGGACTTTGGAAACCGTATTTCCAACCTTTCAGGCGTGTTAATATCGGAATGTTTTCTGTTTCCAGTTTATATTTTCCGGCGGAAAACACATCTGCCAGCTGGCCTTCATTCAGAAATAATGCGGACTGGCTTTCCCGAACGGTCAACATTGCGCCATTCTTTATTTCTTTGTCCTCATCTGCAAACTTCCACATCAACATGTTCGGACCCGGGGTTAAAGATTCTATGATCTCAATAAACGGTAATTGCATACTCGGATTAACTAATAATGAAGAATAAATAGAATTTGATTATAATTACTGGCTTGGATTTTATATTATTCAAATTTCCGGACATTGGGATTCATTTCCAAGATTTAGCGGACTACAAAACGCCTACACAAAGCAATAAAGCATCTACAGAGCGTCTACACTCCATAGAAATCATTAATTGACATCAATAATTTAAAGTTTTTAGTAGGCTAATTGTAGACGCATATTCAACAGTGCGTAGACGCTGAGTAGTCTTAGTTTCTTTGGATTAAGCTCAGTGTTGGAGTAATTTTATATCGCTTGTCAACGATAATGTATGTCAATTTTCACCTGCATATGGATTGAAGATATTTATTTAACGAAGTAAAACGGAAAAAGCAATGAAAACACCTGAAATTCCTCCCTTTGAAATACAGGCCGATAACAAAGAAGTTTTTGAGATTGGGGATTTTTCTTTTGATATCGTAACAGAAGAATCAAATTGGGAAATACCTGAGTTTAGCAAAGAACTTAACACGCACATTGTAGCCAGAACAAGCAATGTAAGAGAAGCTATCAAAGCCAAATTGCTTGATGAAGGCATAGAAGATGATGTGGCAACAGTGCATATCGATTTTCCCGGTATTGGTCTCTATCAAAATGGAGTACCAATGGGAAGTTTTGAAGTTAAAGAAGACAAATGTGAAGCCACTTATGCCTATGTGCGCAAAGAGGGATTTGAGTATCGCCTCGATTTTTTTGGCACGATTACATTCAAAGAAAACTGGGTGGCTTACAATGGTTATTTAAAGCCTCCTTATGATTCGAAGCCAGTTTTCCCTGTTAAAATATATAAGAAATTCAATGCAGGTACATTAGATTGGGCCAATTATAAATTTACTATTTACGAAGAAACGCTGCAGGCACCACCAGAAATTGTTCACTATCTGTACCTTACTAATCCAGATTTTGAAGAAATACCAGAGAAAGTGTTCTCTTTCATCAACCTTAAAGAACTCGTGATTGCCTGTAAATGGCCAGTAGAAAAACTACCGTTAAAATCGCTACCCGAAAAAATTAGCAGTTTGCAAATGTTAACGCAGCTCGCCATAAACGGAACCCACATTGAAACATTACCTGAAAGCATTGCTGAACTTAAAAACTTAAACAGATTTTATTTTAATATCGGGCAATTAAAAACAGTACCCAAAGGTCTGTTCCAATTACCTAAACTAGAACATTTAACACTGTTTGGCCACCAGCTGGAAACACTCCCGCAACACGCACATTTGCCAGCTATAAAATCTTTAAATTTTTCAAATAACCAGCTCAAAACCCTGCCGGCTACCTTGCTGCATCAGGGAAATTTAAATTACATCGACCTGGAAAAAAATCCGTTAGAAAGCTTGCCCCAAGAAATCAATAAGGTAGCGGATGTAAAGTTGTCTATGGCAGATAAAAAAAGACTAATGGATTTTGACTACAAAGGAGCCGATGGTAAAGGTACAGACACCTGGGATGATGATGTTTTCTTGGCCAAGGCCGATATAGCGCTAGCAGGCAAAATAGAAACAGTGCTCAAAGAAAACAACATTACTACTCAACAGAAAGCGCTGGGCTCACTGGTTAAAAAAAGCATCGCCTTTAAACTTACTGATGAAGAAGATTATGCCACAATTGGCAATCACCGTTTTGGTGGTATGCCCGATTTGCCTGGAGATATAAGCTATCCAAATTTTATCGATAAAACAGATGATGGCGACAGAGAATATTTATATGAGTTTATAGCCCAGATCAATTGCGAAGACATTTCCAACTTACAAGATTATTTGCCACGTAAAGGTATCCTGTTCTTTTTTCTAGAAACCATGCACAACATTTATAACCGCTCAGCAGGTAATCCTTGTAAGGTTATTTATGTACAAGATCCGGCAACCTTACAAAGCGGTAAACGTTTTCAATTTTCAGAAGCTGATTATTACGAAATGTTTAACCCAGCTTATGTGGCCCATAGGGCCGATGCGGTTAAAGAAATTTCATTTCCTTCATTTTATGCCAGTTATATAAATCAATATCTTTTTAAAGGAGATGCAGCAACTTTACAAAACAAAGAATCCATTTCTGATGAATTATCGGGTGATTTATTTGAGGAAGGTGCCAATAAAGAAGAATATAAACATACCATAAATGCCTACGGTTTTACACAGCATGAGGCACCCGAATTACAAGCATCCTTAAAGCTGAAGGGAAATCCAGAAGATTGGATCATTTTGCTTAAAGTAAGTTCTACAGGTGATTTTATGTGGGGAGATGCAGGTGATCTCTTTTTTGTAATACATAAAAGCGATTTGGCAAAAGGCGATTTTAGCAATATTTTCGTAACCATAGAAAGCAGTTGATGCCTGCTACCCTGGTGCCTCTTGTTTGGTAAAATCTTCAACCTTACTGTTTTGTTCCCGTGAAATTGTATGTAACATCACCTGAAGAACTGGAAAGTGTAACAATAACTATGTTTTTTACCGAGTGTTGATATACCAGTGTACCTTCAGGTGTACCAATGGCCTCAACATCATCAGAATTTTTTATGGCTTTTACGGTGATGATTTTTGGCGTTACATTGGAATACGGTTCGCCCTGTTTTGGTGTAATCTTTACTCTGTTGCCGCTTTCTTTGGTAATCACAATAATTGCATTAAAATATTCCTGGGTAGCATCGAGCGTTCCTTTATATGTTCCCACAACTCTTTTTGCGGCTTCCTCATCGGAATTTACAGGTGACCCGCCTTCTTTTTTCTTACAGGAAAACAATACGATTAGTGCCAATACTAATACTAATGATAAATTTTTACTTACTGATTTCATAGATTGATTTTTTAATATCTTATTGAATAATGTAGTTTTAAACTGATCAAAATTAGCCTTCCCGTTTTCGTAAACATGTGCAAGAATGCTCAATTCCTGAATTGTTTTTTGCAATCATTAACAGTTATCGTACTATTAAAGCAAACCATTTTTTTGCATCCAGTTCTGGCAACTCGGAAACCAATTATTTTTGTTTCCCGGATCAGAGATACCGAATCCATGTCCACCGGATTGCAGGATATGCAACTCGCCGGGAACACCGGCTTTAAGCATTGCATCAAAGAAACTCAGACTATTTTTGACAGGAATGATGTCGTCGTCAGCAGCATGGACCAAATATGTAGGTGGCGTTTTGGCACTTACATGCCTATCGGTACTGTATAAATTTAATGCCTCCCGGGAAGGTGTCTTTCCTATTAAATTTTCCCTGGTCCTCGATATATGAGGATCATAAATAATGACAGGATAGAGCAAGATCATAAAATTTGGCCTAAGCGATATGTTTTCACTGTCTTCAATCACCATCCTATTTATCTGAGTACCGGCGGTCGACACCAGATGGCCCCCTGCCGATAACCCCATCATACCGATTTTGAGCGGATCTATGTTCCATTCGCCAGCTCTTTTACGCACGATTTTAATAGCAGTCTGGGCATCTTGCAGGGGGCCTATTGTTTTATCTTTCATGATTTTTTCGCTGGGCAAACGATATTTCACAACAAAGGCAGCAACTCCGAGTGCATTAAATGCCTCTGCAAGCTCAACGCATTTTTTTGGCGCCAGAACAAAGTAGCCGCCACCTGCAAAAATAATTACAGCAGTGCCATTGGCCTTACCTTTCTGCGGAAAATAGGCTTGCATAGTCGGGACACTTACATTGCTGGTCAGACCGGTGCTGTCAGTGTGCTCTATATAATCCGGAGGCGCTTTTTTTGAATTTGGAATACCATGCGGATAAAGTGGTATCACGTGATCCTGAGCTTGGCAAAGGGTTATCAATAAGATACAAAAGATTAAGATTAACGCTCGTTTCAATTTTACTGGAGTTAGCATGATCAAGTTTAAGAATTGACCTAAATTACTCCATCACCAGTGTTAAACGTATGCAAGAATGCTCAATTTAAGCGTAAGCTTTTCTAAAGATTAAAGGTTGAATACCATAAGCCGATTTAAAAGCCCTGCAAAAAGCGCTAACATTCTCAAAACCACATTGCCAGGTGATCTCGTGTATGGGTTTATCGCTGTTTTTAAGGAGTTCGACAGCCTGGCCAAGTCTGATCTGGATCAGGTACTGATACGGGGTGGTCTTAAAAACAGACTTAAATTGCCTGACAAGCTGGGGAACCGATAAACAGGCATTACTGCTAAGTGTATTTAAATCATGCTTTTCCATAAACGTGGAATGAAGAAAATCTTTGGCAATACATAGTCGTTTGTATATCTCCATTTTGGAGCTTAGCTTTACCGCTGAAACCTCAGCTGCCTGTCTTGATTCTGATTTGAGCGTGCTTATCAGATAATGAAGAAAAAAAACAAGATGTTCTTCTGTACCGCCAGTATAACCGTGGGTGTCAAGATCTGAAATCATTTTTGCAAGTTGAAGCTGTACTTCAGGCTCAATAGCATTAAGCGTCTGGAAAAATTCAGGTTGCGCATTGTGAATAAGGAAAGGATTGTCAAGTAAGTCGTTATCATTTTTCAATGTGTCGTTGAAGACTGAAGATGCAAATTCCTTTTTAAAGAAAACCGATATCCCACTCACGCTTTCATGGGTATCAATGTTACATGAATAATTCTGTTCATTGTTAAGGATCAGGAACTGTCCGGGCCTTATCGCCAGTCTGCGGTTATTAATACCATACCACTCTTCACCTTTCAATATTGTCTTAAAAGACAAACATCCTACATGATCATCACAAAAACTAAAACTGCTTGTAGTATTGAAAATAACATTGTGTTCTTTAAACCTGCTAAAGTGCAGCTCTTCGTTAAAATCTGGGCTGGAGTGGTCAGGAAGCGAAGTTAAATACATATGACGAAATTATCTTACTCTGGAAAGACATGTACAATATAGCAATTGCCCAACAAAAACAAGTCTTACCAAAGATATTCCTCTTTGCCGCTCATTAAAACCATTGTCTCGGGTTATTCTCGCAAGTGGGTGTTGCAGGTATATGCCGCCCAGCGACAGCAAAAAGAAAGGAATTACAATCATCACCCCTTTGAAATCTTTATCCAACAGATGAAAACAGATAATCAAGAGAATACCTGCGGCCATCAGAAAATTTCCCCAGAGAAAAAATTTCAGGAATGAGGACCAGAACAACACTCAATAGTGTAAAGAAGCCTAAAACCACTTTTTGATGTCAAAAATTTGCTATATGATTTTATAGTAATAAACCTGTCTGAAGTTCTTCCTCAAACACTCAAATCAATTGGCAACGTATAAATTCGTTTTCCTGTCGCCGCATAAATAGCATTACATAGTGCTGGTGTAAATGGCGGCACAGGGGGTTCACCAACACCTGTCGGCTTAGCATCGCTATCCAGAATGTGCACGTGGATCTGTTTGGGCGACTCCGGCATTCGGATGATCTGGTAACCATCAAAATTGTTCTGTTCCACTTGCCCATTCTTCACCGTGATCGTGCTTTTTAGTGCAAGACTGGCAGAAAACTGTGCACCGCCTTCAAACTGCGATTTAATCCGGTCGATATTCACCGCCATGCCGCAATCAACAGCATAATAGACATTTGGAATGGTGATTTTATCATTCGTATCTACCTGAACTTCCACTACGCAGGCCACATAGGTTAAAAAGCTTTTATGTGCTGCAAAACCAAGTCCGGTTCCTTTTGGCATATTCTTTCCCCAACCAGATTCCTTGGCTACACGGCGGATAACTTCCTTCATGCGACTGATCTCCCAGGGATAGTCTGCAATATTTTCTCCATAATTGGGATAAGTCGTCTTCACCATTTCCTGGGCAAAAGTGATGTTCCGGTCTTCCCCTAAAAGTTCAATGGCGTTTGCTATTGGATCTATTCCCCTCGCTTCAGCAATTTCATCCAGCATCGTTGCGATGGCAAATGCCTGAGGAATATTGCGCACAGATCTGAGCCACCCAATACGCAGGTGTGATTTGGCATCATGCGTTTCTATTTTTATTGCAGGCACATCATAAGGAAAGTCAGATGCGCCTAACATCAACTCGCCATCGTCAGGTTGCAGAACAGAAATGTCTTCAGTAGATGAAATAGAAGGATAAGCAATGTGATGATCCCAGCCACTAAGTTTGTTTTGCTGGTCAATTGTAGCAACAATGCGCTGTACACTTAGGGCATGGAAATAATCGTGATGTATATCATCCTCTCTTGTCCATTGCACCTTTATAGGAAGACCTGATTCTTTGGCTAGAATAGCAGCTTCAAGAATGAAGTCAGGTTTAGATTTTCGCCCGAAAGCACCGCCCAGCAAGGTAACATTTACCTTTACTTTGTCGACCGAAAAATCCAAAGCTTCTGCAAGGGCCTCCCTTGCTCCCTGTGGGTTTTGTGTGCAAGCCCAAACTTCGCAGGCGCCATTTTTCACAACGGCAAGGGCACATGGCGGCTCCATGGTAGCGTGCGCCAGGTACGGCGCGACATAGGTATGATCTATAATTTTTTTTGCAGTCGCTCTTGCTGAATTAAAATCACCACGCTTGCGGCGCACCGTTCCATTTTTAACAACCTCCTGCTTTAGCTCTTCAATTTGTTTAGCCGAATCATACGTGGCATTAGGTCCCAAATCCCATTCCACCTCCAGCAAATCACGACCTTTGATAGCAGCCCAGGTATTTTCCGCTATTACCGCCACACCACTTAAGGGTTTTTTCAAAGTGGCCGGAAGACCAGCTCCCTTAATGGAAATGACATTAATGACTCCCGGTATGCCACGTGTTTTTGTGTCGTCAAACGACTTTACAGAACCGCCTACAACCGGGCATCTTTTAATAACCGCTACCTTCATACCCTCAGCCACTGCATCTATACCAAAAACGGCTTTGCCACTTACAATATCATGCAGATCTACAATAGGCGTTTCCTTACCTATCATATTAAACTGACTGCGTTCTTTCAGCTTTAGCTCAGCTACGGCAGGAACGGGAAGCAAACTTGCCGCTTCTACCAGATCACCAAAATCCAGCTTTTTACCGGAACCTTTGTGAACAACATATCCTTTTTCCGTGTCACATTCCTCAACCGGTACCTGCCATTTCTGAGCGGCAGCTCGCATGAGTAACAGCTTAGCCGTTGCACCGGCTTCCCGCATGGGCTTATAGAACATCCTTACAGAAAAGGAACCATCGGTATTTTGGTTACCATATTTCTTTTCATCACCCTCTGCTTGCACGATCTGTACCTTGCTCCAATCAGCGCCTAATTCGTCAGCTACAATCAGCGGAAGAGATGTCCGGATTCCCTGGCCCATTTCCGAGCGGTGGGCGATGATGATTACCTCACCGGTTGATGTAATCCGTAGATAAACATTAGGTGCCAAAGTGGCTGTTTTTTTCCCTTTTTCATTACAGCTAAAAAAACTTACACCCAACACCAAACCTCCGGCAAGCACTCCACCGGCTTTTAAAAAGTCTCTCCTGGAAGCACTAAATACTTCCGAAACTATTGTTTCGGCTTTTCTTTTCTGAAAAGGAGCTAATATCTTCATGATGTGTACTCAATTTAATAATGGATAGATTAATCATATAGCAGAAGAACCAGAAGCTACACTTAGTATGGCTGCCTTTATCCTGTTATAGGTTCCGCATCTGCAAAGGTTTCCTTGCATAGCCTGTTCGATCTCCTGCTCGGAAGGATGCGCATTTCCTTTCAAGAAAGCTACCGCGTTCATAATTTGACCCGTTTGGCAATATCCACACTGAGGGACGACAAATTTTTCCCAAGCTTCCTGAACAGGGTGATCTCCCCCTTCAGCCAAACCTTCAATCGTTGTAATTTTGCCTTCGCCAACTGCGGAAACAGGAAAGCTGCAAGATCGAATTGCAGTATCATTGAGGTGTATGGTACAGGCTCCGCATAAGGCTTTACCACAACCAAACTTCGTTCCTTTCAGCCCAATAATATCCCGAAGTACCCATAACATTGGCATATCTTCCGGGACATCTACTTCGTGTTTTTTACCATTTACCTGAACTGAGTACTTAGCCATATTCTGTTTATTTAAGTCTAGACTTTACACACAACATCAATTTTCTATCTATAAATATATTTAATAGAATTAAGAAAAGGAAACAAATCAGAATATCTTCATTGGTTTGGATGATAACAGATATTATTTGGTATAACCTACGGTGTACTCTCTTCCTTTCTCCAGCTTAACCTCAAAAGTCCTTTTACCTACCTCTTCTGCCTTACCACCTTTTACGGTGGGTATAGTTGTACTCTTAAATCTTAGTACACCTGTACCCTCATCAGATTTCACCCTAATCTCTTTCTTACTACAATACAGGGCTATCTCTCCAGAGGGTGTAGGCACCTTCCCCTCCATCCAATCTAATCCACCTAACGAAGGCTCTACCGCATAGGTTTCATATCCTGGTGAAAGGGGCTTAACACCCAAGTAATACTTACCCAACAGGTAAATTGGACTGGCGCCCCAGGCATGGCACAGACTTTTACCAAAGGGACGACCATACATCGCATAGTGTTCGGATCCAACTTTATCTGGATTATATTCTTCCCAAAAAGAAGTAGCGCCCAAATCCAGCATACCGCCCCAGTAATCTTTTATTTGTTTCAATACGTACGACTGCTCCCCCATTGCGCAAAGGGCCTCCAATTCATAAAAACGCATATATGGCGTAGTAATCTTATTGATCTTATCATTCATCAGCACATGTTGTTTCACTTCCTGTTTTTGGGATGGTGTAAAGTAATCGAAGAAAATGCCAAACATATTCGCATAACGCGTTACATTATCAGTGGGTTTTCCGCCAACTCTGCTATGTACCAGTGCGTGCTTATTTTCATCCCAGTAGAGTTTAAATATTTTTGCTTTCAGATCAGCAGCAAGCTTTCTATAATTCACCGCAGCTTCTGTATCGCTGGTCATATCAGCACAAAGTGCCATGGTTTCCAGACTACGACAAAATAACAACTGCTCAAAACTCACTTCTCCATCCTTGCTCAGTTTATCCGCCCAGTCAATAAAAATCCAATCCCCCGGCATCCATTCCAGCAAGCCATCTTTATTTCTGCGATTTAATACATAATCCATAAGGCTTTTCATCCTCGGATAAATATCCTGAACAAATTTCTGATCACCAGAATATTGATAGTAGTCATAGATACCTAAGAACCAATAGAACGAATAATCCATGATGGTATTGATATGCGCTGTTACCGGATCTTTACCCCTTTGTGCCAACAGTGTCCTTTTCACTATAGGTGATTCATTAAAAGAGTAGTAGTTCATCAGGTAACTTTGATAAGCATCGCCTGACCATACCCACCTGTCACGTTTGATTCCGTCGATAAAAAACTCACGGGTGTTTAAGTGAAAGGTATAGTTGGATACGTCATAAATCTTATTGATCTGTTCATCTGAGCAGCGGAAGCTCCCTTTCTCTGTTACCGGGGCATATTCATATAACATTGATAGCCCATCAAGTGTCACGTTGCCTTCGGGCTGACAATTTACATATCGAAAAGCCTTGGACAATTCAATCACAGAATCTCTTTTCTCTTTGAAATCGATTTCTAAAAGGTCAAGCGTCTCACATTTATCGGAAGACAGGGCTTCTTCTTTAGATTCTCCGTAATAAACATGCAGTTTACCCTTGCCTTTTAAGCCTTGAAGCTTAAGAAAACCAAAGGTTTCTTTACCAAAATCTGCTACAAATCCTTTGTCAACTTTATCTAGTTTTACCGCAGACATTGGCTTGGTGCTTAATTTAAACTGTGATGGAGGAGATAATGGATCTGTTAAATTCCATGATCCTACTGAAACGAAGGTCGTTCCTGATTTATCTGAAGCCTTTCCACTCTCATCTATCCATTCCTTATCTTCAAAAGTTGTTAGCCAGCTTTGATCAGAAACAATGCTTTTCCCTTGGACAAATATCGCTGGCACCTTGTCCTGTCCGTATACTTTTAAACTTAATTTATGCTTGCCTGCAGGCACGGTGATCTTTTTCGGATAACCGGAAAAGGCTTGCCCATCGATCTTTACATTGTACTGCCCTTCCACATGCAGGTTTACTTCCTCTGCACTTTCCAGATTGAACTCTTTGTGAAATTCGACCAGTACATAATGGCTATCCATTTTCCAGAATGGGGGAAGGAAGGCCCCTCTTTCGGTTCTGCGGTTTTGCATTTTGTTGGATACCCAGATGTCCATATCACCCGGATACCAGATCCAGGAAGCTTTTGAGGCTTGCTGTGCATGTAACTCAGCGCAACCCATTATCAGAGAAAAAAATATTGCAGTTATAAGTGGTAATTTCATAGTATCAAGTAAATTAATGTCCGTTAAAAAAGAGGTATAAAGCGATCATGGTCATCGCAAGCGCTATCCAGGAGATCCAGACGCCTTTTGCCGGTTTTTCAATTGCGCTTTTGTCCAGTTCATTGATTTCATAAACCGTCGGATTTCTGTCCAGCAAGGAAATCGATACCGCGATCAGTAATAATCCTCCAAAAATCAGGAAGGAAAGAATCAGGTAATGTGGCCAGAAAGGGTTTTTATCAGGAGGTAATATCCACAAATAAGTTACGCCCGTACCCAAACTTAAAACCGAACCTATTGAAAGCGTAAAGTTTACAGCTTTCCGGCTTGTTCTTTTCCAGAAGACAGTCAGCAGAAACACAACCGATAATGGCGGTGCAATAAAGCCCAATACTGATTGAAAAACGTCAAACAGGTTTAGGCCTTTGATATTATCAATAGCAAGTACTACGATCACTGCAAGAATACACCCTGCAATAACTGACATCCTGCCCATCCTGATGATCTGCTTATTGGTTGCCTGTGGATTGATATTTTTCACATAAACATCCATGGTAAACACCGTACTTAATGAATTTAAAGATGAACCGATGGTACCTACCAATACCGCAATTAGCACAACAATCACCAGTCCGTTCATGCCCGGAGGGAACAGATTGGTTACCATGGTCATATAAGCCTCATTAGGATCTTTTAAATCTGGAAACAACACAAAACACAGAATGCCTGTGATGATGAACAAAGGAAGTGAAAGGATCTTTAGCCAACCTATAAAACTAACGCCTAGTTGCCCCTGTTCCAGATTTTTAGCTCCAAGTACTGATTGTACCATAGCTTGATCTGTACAAAAGAAAGCCACTGCTGCTACTGGATACCCCAGTAAAATAGCATACCATGGATACTTAGGATCACTTGCAGGTTGAATCAGGTTCCAGTAATGTGCCGGCGTTTTGCTGTACAAGGCTTCAATACCACCTACTTTATGTAAGCCTAAAATGGTTAAGGCTAATGATACCGCAATAAGCAGAATCATTTGAAATACATTTACTTTGGCAATGGCTTTTAAACCACCAAAAAAAGTAAACAGACCTGCAAAAGCGACCAGCACTGTTACCGACTGCCACATTGGGATGCCCAATATCTGTCTGACCAGGAAACCACCTGCAAAAAGCCCCAATGATAGCCACGAGATCAGGATCTTGATCAGCGCATACCAGGCCAGGATATTCTGCGTAGAGTTACCGTACCTTTTACCCATGAACTCAGGCATGGTGCTTACTTTAGCTGCAAGGTATTTAGGTGCAAAAACAATGGCCAGTAAAAAAAGGAAAACAAAAGCATACCAGTCAAAGTTAACCGCTACTATACCTGTACTATAACCTATACTGGCAAAAGCCAGTAACATAGAAGGGCCAACATTGGTTCCCCACATGTTAAAACCAATGCTAGGCCACCCCAAGGACTTGTTGGCCAGAAAAAGGGTCTCATCGTTGTTTTCCTTTTTAGAAAAACTAGCCTTATAACCGATAACTATTAGAATAACCAGATAGGCAATTACAATGAAGTAATCCAGATTGGTTAAGCGCTCTACAATGTTTCCCATTTAATGATCTGGTTTTGGTTGGTTTACAATCCGAAATCAGCTCTTAAGAGCCCATATTCATTTAATATATCGCCAATTTTAACTGGCACACCTATTTGCAATGATCTATCCATCGCCTGCAACAAGGCAATTGTGCCTATTCCTTCTTTTAAGTCAGGATAAGCCACTGTGTCGTTTTTAATGCTTTCGGCAAAATATTCCAGATAGTTCTGATATTCTCCCGCATGGTGGCTCTGTCCTTCAAAACGGAAGAAATGCTTCAGTTTGGCATCTCCCCAGGTAATCAGTTGTTCTTCACCTGTATTGGTTGTTACCGCATAACGCAACTCGTGGTAATCAGCCTGACTAGCACCTTGGGTACCTCTTAATACGCAGCTCATCTCACTTTCGCGGTAAGCCGGTTGTATAGGGCCGGTATATGAACCACTTACTCGGGCTATCCGTCCATCGGCTGATTTGAAGATAAAGTGCATGGTATCTTCATTTTTTAATCCGGCTTTTTTACCGTTGGCACTAATCATCCCATAACCCATTACTTCTTCAATTTCCGGCAAATACCATCTGATGAAATCAACGGGATGACTTAACCCACCATAAAGCCATTTAAAAGAGGCTTCCAAAGCCCATTTCTTCTCTAAGAACCAACGATGGTCGGCATTATAATGACACTCAACGGTGATCAGTTCGCCAATGATTCCAGCGATATAATCCGTTCTTTGTCTTTTGTAAGGTTCGAAAAAACGGGAACTTTGCCCCACAAAAATCTTTTTACCACTCTTTGCCGAAACTTCCAATAATTCTTTCGCCCGGCTCAGATCATCAATAAAAGGCTTGGTACAAACCACATGTTTTCCATACTGCAAGGCTTGCTTTACATGGTCAGCATGTAAATGATCAGGGGTGTATATGGCAATGACATCTATCGAAGGGTCATCCAGCATATCCTGGTAGCTGGTGGTATAGTTTGGAAAATCAAACTCTTTAGCCCGCTGCCTGCATACCTCTTCATTCGCATCACAAATTTTAACCAACTCGTATTTATCACTTGCAAGGGCTGCAGACATCGTGCTACGCCCTTCTCCCAATCCTAATATTCCTAATTTTAACATACTAATTTCTAATTGCTTTTACTGTAAAATACCCAGACTTCATCCGGTTTAGCCCCAGCTATCCCCTGCTGATACTTCTTCATCAAACTGTTCCATTCATCAACCCTTGGGTTATTGAGTGTCGTTCTGGTGTTCAACTCATCTAAACTGGCACCTTTGGGGATACTGATCACTAAAACCAGCTGTCTGTCTAATTTAAAAATCCTCAACTGTTGAAAATCTGCATTGCAAAAGCCTTTGGCCACTTCTGGCCATTTCGCAAATTGTGAGGCATGATAGTCCAGATATTCTTTTTGCATCGCCTCATCCTTTACCAGGTTTGTACTTAGAATAATGTTATCCCATTCTTTAACCGGTTCTAGTCCACAGTATTTTTTCCGCTCGAATTTGTAAAATACATCTTTGTACAACTTTACCTCTGCACCTTTGATCCTTTGTCGGAATTGGCTCATCAACGGCTCGGGATCATTTATGGTAGCATATACCAACAACCGGTTGTTCCATTGATAAATGGCGGATGCCGAAACGCCCTTTTCCCTGCAGATCTCAGTCAGCTGTTGCCTGCTGTGCGTAGCGGCAGTGGGAAGGATAACCTCTATGGCCAGCTCATTTCCATTACCGGATTCCACTGTATTAATAGCTTTATTTAAACTATTAACATAACTGTATTTCAAAAGATAACGGTAACTTTCCTCAAGTCCAGCTTTAAGTTTAATGCTGTCGGCAGTCCTAGGTCCATTACCCGTCCAAGTGTTACCGGGGCCATTCGCATTTTGCAGATATTTCTCGGCAGGAGTCCAGTTGTCCTTTACCGTAAAATAGGAAGAACCTTCATCGGTATACAGGTAAAACCAATGCTCCGGATCATGAGGATATGGTGCTTTGTAAATGCTATCGATATAGTTATTTGAAATTAGGGAACCCGGCTGAGCCGACAGTGTATAAATGCCTCCTACATCATACAGGTATTTTCCATAATGATGAATCTTGTTTGCAGTGATGGCATTGTCCTTCATGGCATTGATGGTCTTTGCCCAACCCCAACCCATGCTGATCCCTGAATATGCCACCTCGCTAATCTCATTATGTGCGATATTTATTCCCCTTACGTAGCCGGCTCCTATTCCCACACAACCCCAGTCCTCGTTCGTTACATTAGTGATCAGGTTATTGGTAATACTTTCGTTGGTGCAGATTTCTCTTTCATCTTTAGGACGATAAGGCAGATGAGCTTCAGTAGCTTCATCAGAAAAAGTACCGACCAATATGCCACTGCCACCAATATCTTTAAAAAGGTTTCCTTTTACTTGATTGTAATAAGTGCCTCGTTTATAATCCAATCCGGTTGAGGCATGATGCTCAAATTTACATGCTTCAAAACCAGTATTATGTGCATAGCTCACTTCAACTGCAGCTGCTGGGCGTCCAACCCAGGCCTGATTCTCCAATCCCTTCTTATCCGGAGTTCCCGGTAATTTGAGTTTATAGGCATCAAGCATATACATTCCAGTCTGATGAGGTACGTGACCTAAATGCGAAGGTCTTAACCAACCAGCATGCTGAAACGAAATGCCTTTAAATGACACATAAGCTACCGGGTTATCAATCGTACCTTCAATCCTTATTAAAGTTTCCAAATGCGGCACTATAGTCTTTGCAGCATTCATATTTTCACCAGCTCGGGGCCAATAATAAACCTTGCCATTTTTTAAATCTTCGTACCACTCTCCAGGTTCATCGAGAAACTGAATTGCATTGGTTAAATAAAATGGCGAGTTGCCTGTTTTGGCGGATATCCATGGAGCAGGCCAAGGGTGTTCTGACTGCACGCGGCTTTCGGGCTCCATAAAGCTCAGCTCGGCCACTGTTCCTGTTACTTTGACAGATTTTACCCTCAAATTTGCAATTGCCCACCATTGCTGAATCACCATTTCCATTCCTTTAACCTCTTCTATACGCTGAGCATCTTTAATACTTTTTAATTGCGTTAAGGAGATTTTGCAGGTTTGTGCGGGAAAATTCCAGCTTAAAATGCGTGCCATTTTAGCTCCGTTCAAATTCCTTGCTCTAATCGCCTTTTTTCCATCAATCCAAAGCTGTCTAAATTCCAAAACCCTATTATCCAGATCATATACATCAGCCATCCAAAGTTTTCCTTTAGATATAACTGGTAAACCAGGCACCTGTTTTGTCACTTTTTTCCACCCTACAACAGGCCTCCCTCCACTTAAAATAACCTCATCATTATTCAAAGCAGAAATGATGGTAGGACTATCTTCAGTTCCGGAATCTTCGGGTCGCACAATCAAACTTTCAGTTAGCTGGTAAAATCCCTTTTCAAGAATGATGTTAATTCCATTTTTTATTGCAGGATCTTTTAAACGCCTCAATTCCCGGGCTTTACGCAAGGCGATGGAAAGGGTTGCTACAGGTTCTGTTTTTGTGCCAGCATTAGCGTCTGACCCGCTCAAAGAAACGTAGATATCTGCGGCCTGACTATTGGTATTGCTCAACAACAGGAGGGCAACAAAAACCAGCCAATAGGATTTCAATAGCATCATCTCAGTCTGTCGGTTTGAAAAACGGATTTGACATAAACTGTATTTGCAGTAAAATTACGCTTTACATTTCTTGGGTCATTAGCATCTCTGGATCTTTCAACCACCAGCCATCCCTTCCAGCCCATGTCATCCAGCGTTTTACGTACTGCTTTCAGATCAATTTTAGGATCGTTTTCCAACCATACACCATCATCGTTGGTACAATGGATTTGAACAATATTCTTTTTGCCTAAAATCCGCAATTCGGTGTGTAAATCACGACCATTTTTTATAGCATTGGAAAAGTTAAAATAGCTTCTAATAGCTCTTGATCCTACATCTTTTAGTAGATGAAGCTCGTTCTGTGCATCCAGGGCTGTTTCAATACCAATTACCACCCCTGCTTTTTCAGCCATTTTACCTGCTACTTTTAGGCGTTCAACAATTGCAGGCCGCAGTTCAGGATTCTTTACTAAATCACCCTGAATGCCCAAAGGAAGAAAAGCAACCTTTACGTTCATCGCTTTCATCGTCGCAATACAATCGCCAATCATTTGCTGATAAGTGGGTCTTGTAGCAAAAGACTGGGCATAAAAACCAGTCATTGCCAAAGCACATATCTCTAAGTTCAGTTCTTTGGCTTTATCCATAAACTGCTGTCTGATCAGCGGATCTGCCAGTTTATTGTCGAAAGTATCTCTATTACCTAAGCCTCCCATATCCAATTCAACACCATCTGCACCAATTTCCCTGGTCAGTTCAAAAGCACTAAGCTTTTGCCGCTTCAGGATCATTAAATCTATAACAGCCACTTTATACCGCTGACCCTTGAGTGGGCTAGCCCAACTGCTTTGATGGCTCAATATTAGCCCCCCTGTAATCAGGGTAAGTTTTCCAATAAACTGTCTCCGGCTTTCTATCTCCTTCATTTCGAAATGCTTGTTTTAAATACCTGTTCCAATTGTTCAAATCCTTTTATCGCATTTGTGGGTAAATGCTGTCCTTTATCACCAAAAACATACATTTCCGGCTCTTTTTCTATTGTACATTTACTTTCATCGTACTGATCTGTTTTATCCTTTATAGCCGCTCCATTGAGCTTAAAGTTTTGAATCAGAAAATCATACAAAGCCTTGCGTTTTGAAGGTCCAAAATCATGACCCTCAGCAGGCAAATGAACATTATGTACCAAATCAGACTGTCCGTAAAAACGATATATCTTTTTAAGGTAGGGCATATCGTGCTCTGGAACCGTAACCGTCCAGTCCTGCCCATCTGAGACAATTAACTGGGGATTTGGCGCTGCCATGGCTGCTAGTTCAACATTGTTTGTACCACCTGCACATAGATGAATGGGCATACCGCTTTCACAAGGGCAACCACCATAAAATGAAGACGATAAAGAAACTACAGGGGCACTCAATTTAATGCGATCATCCATTGCAGCCATTAAGACTGTATGGCTTCCACCACCTGAGCCACCACTAATTCCTACCCTATTCGTATCGATTTCTTTTAAGGACAGGACATAGTCTAATATGCGGATACCTCCTAAAGTTTGTATCGTTTGTGCCAGACTTCTTCTGTGATCTTCTGATTTAAATTGGAGTAAGGATTCTCCCCATGCAAAAAGATCATAGCTAATCGCCATAGCGCCCATACGAGCGATCATCGCACAACGAATCTGACAATCTGCCCTATAGCGCTGTTGTGCCCAATGTCCATCCGGGCTCAGCACCACGGGAATCTTTCCTTTAACCTTTAGTGGCTTGTACAAAGAACCATTCACATATAATCCGGGCAATATTTCAATAGCGATGTTCTCTACTGTATAACCATCCATTGTCCTTTTTGGCGTCATAATTGGTTTTGACAAAGGCTTATCAGGTAACCGTGACAATAGCTGGGCTTTATACAGCGCGGGTTTGATCAAAGCTTTGCGCTTTTCCCAACTTGTTTTATCCTGATAAAGGGATGCCAAATGATTGAGCGTATTTTGTCCTTCCTGTACCTGCCAACGATAATATTCATACTCCTTTAACTTATAAATACCTTCTTTTTCTTTGTTCACCTTCATATCCAAAGGTGTAAGTACATTAGCGAGTGTTTCCTCAACATCGGGTCTGAAACGCCAAAAGGCATAGTTTACCCAAAGGTCCTTTACCTGGTTATCATTGTATTTCACCTTTACCTTAAACCGGCTTTCTATGTCAGCCAAGACATCCTTTAGTGGCTGTCGGTAGAGTGAATCAGAATTTTGTGTTTGGGCAACTGCACCTGTTAAAAACAGCGAGAGCCCGATAGTCAGAAATAAAGCTGATCGTTTCATTTAATTACTCCTCATTTTTAACTTCTGTAATCACTGGCGCTGTATATCCTTTTAATTTTGGCCAAATGCCATCTTCAATCTTCTTAGTCTTTAATTTGGATGGGTCTACGACTACATGCTTAATTTTTTGTCTTCTCCAGGTATAAATAAAATGTAACATACCATCCGATGTTTGAATCACTGCCGGATAAGAATACTGACTGATTGGAGAATCTTCAAGGATTAGAGCAGCATACCATTGTTTACCATCTTTGGAAATGGCCACATTTAATGGTGTTCTCGGTCCTTTAGCCAAGTCACCCGGGGGCAGCACATGATTGTAAACCAATACATGACGACCATCTTTTAAAGTCACTGCATCAGTTCCGGAGTTGTTATTTGGCAAAGTAGTTTTGGTTAGAGGAGACCATGTTTCGCCATTATCGGCCGACCAGGATTCTACCAACGCCCTATTTTTGCTCCTTGCTAAAATTTGCAATTTACCTTTTCCATAATCCAAAATACTTGGCTGTATTGCATCCAATCCGCCTTGTGCCAAAGGTCCAACTGTGTACCAGTTTTCGCCATTGTCTTTGGTTACCTCAAAATGTATTTTCCAGCCGTCACCCTCTTTGCTCGAAGGACAAAACAAATTGCCATTGTTTAGTAGTATCGGTTTATTTTTAACAGGGCCTATATATCCAGCAGGCAGCTTTTTCGCGTCAGACCAGCTAATACCCCCGTCCTTGGAACTACGCATTAAACCCCACCATTCTGATGGCTTAGGCCCTATTTTATAAAAGAGCAACAAATCGCCACCTGGCACCTGGTACAACACCGGATTCCAGGTAGGCAGCCTTAATTTATCATTTTGTATCCCATTGGCCACCGAGACAGGAGCTAACCATTTGCCATTTACCTGACGGCTAATATAAATTTCTACGTCAGGGTTACGTTCCTTGGTACCTCCGAAATAAGCCGCCACCAAACCCGTAGGCGTTTCTGCAATCGTTGCGGAATGGCATGAGGGGAAAGCTGCCTTTTCATATAAAAATTCATCCGTTATGATCCCTGAACGCCATTTCTGAGTTTGGGCTTTTAGGCCCAGGCCTGCCAGGCAAATCAATAAACCTATTACCCCTGCTCTTGTTTTTAACATTTTTGTTTTGCTTAATAATTGAATACTATTGTTTTTTTGCGGCCTTTTCTGCCTTTATCTTTTTGACATAAGCACTATATAATGTGCTCCAACTGCGGCCATTGCCATTTAAAAACTGCTCAGCCTTGGTTTTATAGATCTCAAAAATTGCTGAGATCTGTTTCATGCTTTTATAATCTACAGCCATCTCCCTTGCCTGCTTCAAAAAGCCCAAAATGGTGGCCTGTTCTGCTGCAGTCAAATCGGTCACAATCGCTTTATAACCTGCCATGGTAAAAGCTACTTTACCAATTGTGTATTTGTCTAGTATCGCTTCGACCTGTTCAGGGTTTAAGTCTTTGCGCAGCCCTTCCATTAGTTCCTGATGTACAGCTGCCGGCATTGCCGAATCTGCTATGATCTGTTTGTCAAGGTCGCTTAGTTTATTTCCGGTTATGGGGTTAATCCCTGAAGGTACTGTCGTTGCCGGATGACTATTGTGCCAATCTCTTACGCTGGTCATATGAATTGCTACCACACTTTCTATCCGCTTATTTTTTTCGGCATCATCTAGTTTCAATGCGCTTACATACGCTGCAGCTTTTGTAGTTACATCGTCTGAAATAACAACATCACTCTGGGCATGGACCATTTTTAATGGGACAAAAGAAATACCTCCCATCAGGCTGAAAATCAGTAAAAACTTTGTGGTTCTGTTCATGTATATATCTTTTATTGTTCAACTACAAATGAATAATCGCCTGAACCTAGTTCAAATACAGCCCTATCATTATCCATCTTTATAAATTTCAATCCTTTTACGGTTGTAGCATGCACCTTACCTTCTTTCACCTGCTCTGCTGATTTTGCCGGAATGCTAATCCTTCCGGTGGTATTAGCAGGTATACTGATGTTCCATTTAAAATCAGTTGCAGATTTAATCCAGCTACTTTTAATCAGGCCATGAACAGAATTGTACCCGGCATTTACAGCATCTAAGCCTTTGATCATTTCAGGTTTCATTTCAATTTTTTTAAATCCGGGTGCTGCTGCCCTAATACCTGCAAGATTTTCATAATACCAGATCACCAGGTCTCCCAATAACATCACATGATTTTGTGAGTTCATTTTCGCACTGGCGGTATTACCGTTCCAAAGTTCCCAGATGGTGGTCGCACCGTTTTCGGCCATATAACCCCAACTAGGATAAGTACGATTGGAAGCTAATTGATATGCAATATCTGACCGCCCATGACCTGTTAGCCCGCGCATTAACCACTGCGTACCAATAACACCCGTACTAATATGGCCTTTGTTTTCATTCATGGTCTTGTCTGTAATATGCTTAAAGACCTGTTCTGCCTTCTCTGCCGGCACCAAACCGTATGAAAGCGGCAGGAGGTTAGCTGTTACGGTATTGTTATCATATCCTCCGGTAATTTTATCTAAAAATTTTTCATTAAACGCGGTTTTGACCTTCTCAGCTAACACAGCATATGCTTTTGCTTCTTCTTTTTTATCCAATATCAAAGCAAAATTCTGCATCAGGGACAGCATTTTATAATAAGTTGCAGTAGCGATCAACACCCCATTCGTATTTCTTGCAGGGTCTTTGGAATGGATCATTTCTTTTGATTCCGGCGGTACACACCAATCACCATACTTGTCTTTGGTTATCAGATAGCCATCCATATATTTATCTTTCATATAGTTCATCCACTTTTTCATCGATGGATAATGCTTGGTAATTGGTTTGGCATCTGCATAATGCTGGTAGAGCATATCGGCTACAGAGAGATAGGTGCCCGGCCAGGTTACGTTATCGCCATAGTAACGCCAAAAAGCAGGAGCCACATCCGGGATGCTCCCATCAGCCTTTTGTGCCTGTTCTATGTCATCAAGCCATTTTGCATATAAACGGCTGTTATCAAAAATAAAAGCTTCGCCGTAAGCACCTGTAGTTCTATCACCTAACCAGGGCTGACGCTCGTTACGTTGCGGGCAATCTACCGGCATCCCTTTATAATTGCTTTTTATTCCCCAGTAAGCATTTTTGTAGACCTGATTAATGGTAACATTTGAGGTATTGAATACCCCTGTGGTTTTCATTTCATCATACACCACACAACCATCAAAATCGGCCAATTTAGGTTTGCCCGGATAACCAGTGATCTCCACGTAACGAAAACCATGGTAGACAAATGAAGGTGCCCAGCTTTCAGATAAGCCGCCTTTTAAAGTATAAATATCCGTTACTTTTGCATCACGAAGATTCTCCACATACAAACTTCCATTAGCCTGTAAACTTTCTCCGAAGCGAAGTTTTACCCGATCGCCACGTTTACCTTTAACCCTCATTTTAACCCATCCCGCCATGTTTTGTCCCATATCAAGAATAAATACACCAGGTCTCAGGAAACGGATACCAATAGGTTTTAGTGTTTCCATTACTTTCATGTTGCTGGTCATCTGAGCTTCAGGCATGCCTCCCGCTTCCTGAACATACTGGGCTTTTAACCAGCGTTGATCATTATAGCCAATAAGATTCCATCCCGGCATTTCTTTGGTGGCATCATATTCTTCACCATCGTATTCATTATTGGCACGAATAGGGCCATCAGCCGTTACTTTCCAGGTATCGTCAGTAACAATCAACTCTTTAGTACCATCAGTATATTCCAACTCCAGGTTCAACACCAGCTTAGGATAACCAAAAGTTTTAATTTTATAGGGTTTATAATCCTGACGCATGGAGTAATAGCGACCATTCCCCAATATGGCTCCAATGGCATTTTTACCCGCTTTTAATTGTCGGGTTACATCAAACGTATTGTACTTAATCCCTATATTATAATCTGTAGGTACAGGTGCCAATACCTGATCCCCAATCTTTTTACCATTAACGTATAATTCGTACATCCCCAAGCCAATTAAATAGGCAGTTGCACTTTTCAAGGACTTTAGAGCCGAAAACTCTTTGCGAAAATAACGGGCGGACAGACGAGAAAACTGTCCTTGGTTATCCCACGAAAAGGACTTATCCAACCCAATCCATCTGCCCTTCCAGTCTACATAGTTCAATAATCCTATACTCCATAAAGCCTGATCGCTCCATTCACTATCACCGGTATTGGTCCACACCCTTACCTTCCAATAGCATTTAAATCGGCTTTTTAATTGCTTTCCCTTGTAAACTACATTTACGGACTGATCTGAGCTGATCTTTCCGGAATCCCATAAATCCGCATCTTCTGAAGCCAGCTTTTCGGGAGTAGAGGCTACCAATACCTGGTAAGCAATTTGAATGGTACCGCGCGCTTTAGTTACAATTTCCCAGCTTAACCTGGGCTGTACTACATCTATTCCAAGCGGATTCACCAGTAACTCACAACGAGGGTTCTGTAGCGATACCTGTGCTAAAAGTGTTGTACAAAACAACATCAAAATAGCAGTAAAGGCAATGTATCGTCTAAGCTTCATGTGGTTCAGGTTTCTTTCTATTTAATTAAATCCGTTATTTATTCGTCGAGAAGTCAAAATATAGTGTCATATTCAAAGCCCTTGCAGGGTCTTTCTCATAATCATAAAAAATATTCTTCATCGCCATTGGGCCGCTTCTATCTGCTCTTTGTGTTTTGGTACCTATGCCCGGAATCCCCTGCATAAATGAGATGTCACCGGAAGGGAAAAGTGGTTCGTAATTATGCCATTGATCAGTTTTAAACGCGGCGCTAAAAAGTCTTAAAAAGACATCTTCATTCTCAGTAATCACCGTAAAAGGCTGATCCCTGGTTATAAATTTACACCAATACATATTAGAATGATAGCCTTTAAATTCAGGATATACCCAGGCCTCTCCTGTTTCGGTATTGTTATAGTCCTTTTTCCAGACACCAAATTTATTTCCCTTCAAACGGTTCTTCCAAACCCTGTACGGCCCTCTTCCCATATACTCAACCCCCTTAATCTGGTCTTCAGGGAAAGAAAAATTCAATCCGATAAAATTAGTCAGGTATTCAGCAGGGAAATATTTCACCTCCAGTTTCAGCATACCTGACGGATAAATTGTCCACTGCAACGTGTTGAAGCTATTTTTCCTATCAAAAGACGAGGCAATAATCAGGTTCTTTCCCTCCATCCGGTGAATAATGTTTTTAAAGTTAGTTGACCCTTCCTGAACCAATGGTCCGTTTGTAAAAGGAATTATCGCATTTTTATTTCTCACCTCACGAAGAATACCATTTCTTTTGCTAAAACTTAAGGATATTCCATTTGCAGTAGCCGTAAAAAGTGAATCAGTTTCTTTAAGATTTGGTACGGATGGTCCTTCTTTTTTAACCATTACCAAAGCTTCCTTTAGCGGAAGAGTGATAGGAAAGCTCCATGTAAACAATTCTTTTCCATGAACATCGGTAGCCGTGATGTAAAACACATCATAAGAGGTCCAATTTTGTGGAAGCGCAACCTTCAATTTACCCCGCTCATGTGGCTTAATATCTGGCGAGTGCGTTGTTCCACTTATCTCTCGTTTATCTTTCAGGTTCAACAGCTTCCAATCAAACCGGCAGGTATTTAGATTAGCAAAGTGATAGCGATTCTCAACATTAAATACGCCATCAAATCCGTCCGTCATCTCCCGTTGCTCAAAAAATACAGGGCTCCATATTTCCTTAATGGCAAAGTAGCTACCCTCTTTTTCATGATAAGGTCCAACTATGCCATCTGCTCCGCGATTACCATCAGCATCTACGATATTGTTCTTATCTGTACGTACCACACCCTGATCGGCAAAATCCCAAAGGAAACCCCCTGCAGAAAGCGGATTTTGTAACATGTCGTTCCAGTAATCTTCCAAACCGGCGCCATGCCCGCCATCAAACATCCCATGCAGAAATTCGGTAGGCATCACAATGCTATGCCCATATCTGTAATTCCCTATACCATAATTGTATTCCCGGTAATGCTGTGTATCAAACCCATTAAAATCTTCCCAAGGATGAATGACAGGGCGTTTCTGAATATCTTCTGTTGCGAATAAATGATCCAGCTCCACATTATGTCCACCTTCATTTCCATTTGACCAGATAACAATAGAAGGATGATTAACATCATGTTTTAACATCTCCTTAACCAATATGGTTCCCCTCGGTGTATCATAATGTCCATGCCAACCCGCAAGTTCATCCATCACATACAAACCAAGAGAGTCACATACATCCAGGAAATGCCCATCAGGAGGATAATGCGACATGCGTACTGCATTCATATTCATTTCCTTCATTAATACCACATCCTCAATACTGTTCTTTTTGCTCATGGTTCTACCTGATGCAGGTCGGAAGGAATGTCTGTTTACTCCTTTAAACTTAACTTTAACACCATTTACATAAATGCCATCTCTCGGTTTTACTACAATGGTTCTAAAACCAATCTTTTTTGAAACGGTATGAACCGCTACATTTTTTTGATATAGTGTAAAAGTCGCGGTATACAGATTTGGAAACTCTGATGACCACAATTCAGGTGCCTTATATGATCCTGAGAGGCTCACCGACCTCGCTCCTTTTTTAATTTCGGTGCTTATTTGCGCTCCATACTTTTCACCATCTATGGTATACAATTGCATAGCTATTTTATCGGCATTGCCAGCTACCTCAACACTTGCATTAAACTGTCCTTCTGCTTTGGCATCAATTGCTAAACTTTGAATGTGCTGAACTGGCAAAGCTTCCAGAAAAACAGGTCTGAATATGCCTCCAAATATCCAAAAATCGGCTTTACGCTCGGCCTCATTGACCGATTGATTAGCAGAATGCTTTGACACTTTAACTTCTAGCAGGTTATCCAAACCATATTTCAGTAAAGAAGTCACATCATAACGAAATACATAAAAAGCACCCTGATGAGTTGGACCGACAGATTTGCCATTGATTTTCACTTCAGTATCGGTCATTGATCCTTCAAATACGATATTGATCTGTTTCCCTTTCCAGGAATCAGGAATTTTAAAATTATATCTATATAAACCTTGTTCCTTTCCCCTGACACTGTCTTTGGCAAAACCATAATCGTATTTACCAAAACCTTGCAGCTCCCAGTTTGATGGTACTGGTATAGTCGTCCATTTCCCAGAATTCATCCCAGCGGTACAGAAGAAATCCCATTTTACTGTATCGTCATTTCCAGTACCTGATAAGTAAAGCTGTTCGGTCTGTTGTGCGCGGGCAGCAGTAAATAGCATCAGTAAAATAAAAGAAAGGACCGGTCTTAGCTTCATAAATAAGAAATCTGTTATATGGGTTTAAATTGACTTGTAAGCGGGTTATCCGTTCTAAATGGTAATGCAGGCAAACCGTCCTTATTGTATAAGTTAGGCTGCATGACCTCGTTCCATCCAAATCGAACTGCAACAGGTTTTTCCAACCCCTTTGCAGACACGATTACCTTGTTTCCCTTGATAACAGCATCAGCTGCTACAAATTTGCCATTGGCACCTGCAATGGTAAAGCAATCTAATTTTTTTTCATCGCAGCTGGTTAGTCCTTTTCCGACATGTTTAAATTCCAGTTCAGCTGTTGCGCCTTTAAAGGTTACCGATTTATAGATTGGGCCCGAATAATTTATTTCCTTACCATAATTATTAGCTAAGGCCCACAAAGCTAGTCTTCTCCCGATTTCCCATTTATAATTGGGATGCAGGTCATCAGGATAATCGTTCAAATCGGTGGTTATGACCATACCGGTTTTGGGCATTCTCAGCAGCTGTGCTTGTGCTTCCCAAAATTCAGGTTCTGTTTGTACATCCAGCACGACCTTACCTTTGCTCGCCGAATAATTAAAGGGGGCGATTTGTACATAATAGAAGGGCAACTCCCCCTTCCATGCTTTTCTCCAACTGTTGATCAATGCCTTCATTTTATAGCAATAAGTGATATGCTCTTTTAAGAAGCAATTTGTTTCTCCCTGATACCATAAAAATCCCTGCAAAGCGAAAGGTGTTAGCGGCTCAATCATCGGGGTATAAAATTTACCCGGGTCATTACCGA
The DNA here is from genome assembly GCF_059758925.1 of Pedobacter sp. GQ55. Classification (NCBI taxonomy): domain Bacteria; kingdom Pseudomonadati; phylum Bacteroidota; class Sphingobacteriia; order Sphingobacteriales; family Sphingobacteriaceae; genus Pedobacter; species Pedobacter sp. GQ55. The sequence continues at coordinate 72,581 of NZ_JCAXEI010000004.1, forward strand.
CCTTTTGATCTTTAAAATAACCTGTTTCCAGATTTTCTCTGGGTATCCAGGGTTCAATAGCGCTGCCGCTTACGGCCGATGAAATTATGCCTATTGGCACCTTCAATTTATCGTACAACTCCTTAGCAAAAAAATAACCTGCCGCCGAGAAATTCTTTAAAGCTGAATCCTGCGCTACACTCCAGCTTTTGTGAATAGAGTCTGGCTTACTCAGCTGCTTTCGGTTAACCAAAAAGATGCGAATTTGTGAGTTATTCGCACTTTCTACCTCATTTACCGGATAACCTAGCTTTTCCTTAAGCGGTCTTTTTACTTTCGCAATTTTGCGCATCGCATATTCCATGTTTGACTGCCCGGAACAAAGCCACACTTCCCCTACCAGGATGTTATCCAGTACAATGGTATTTGAACCTTTTATGGTCATGGCAGCAGGAATAGCCGAAATCTTTAAAGGACTTAAAACTACTTTCCATTTACCATCCGCTTGAGCTATAGTTTGCTTAACCTGACCGGCAAAGCTTACGGTTACCTCTTCGCCCGCAGCAGCGAAACCCCAGATATTTAAAGGCTTATCACGTTGTAAAACCATATTGCTGGAAAGAATCTGAGGCAAAAGTATTTTTGAATTAGCCTCAACCATGATTCCCAAAAAGGCAGCCACCAGAAAACATCTTTTTAAGTTCATCGTCTTTAAATTAAAATACTTCTGTTTTTAACGATTTGATATAGTAAACAGCTTCTTTAACCGGCGAACCGGGATCTTTAAGGTCGTAATCCTGATCTGTAGGGGTATCTACATCAGGGAAACGACGTACATCTCCGGTTCTGAATACCACACGCTCAAAGGAAGTTACCGGCGCAAACATGAGGCGGGTTCCTTTACTTTCGTTATTTATAAAAATGTTGTACATCCGCTTGTTCATATCCAGCTCCACACGGATGTTGTATGTTTTTCCCGCTTCATATTTCATAACTTCTGAATTCCGGTACCCTACTTTAGCCTTCAGTTCGCCATCAGCATCAAATATTAGTCTTGCTGCAGCCGTTCCTTTGGCGTCCTGGAGTTCGACCTGCAGTGATCCGGTATTATTTTGCCCGGCTATGACAGAAAACGCTATATTCAATCTTTTTGCCGCTGGAATTACCCTGTCGGCTTTAGCATAATCATAAGGATCTTTATCTCTAAGGGTGAGTGCCTTTGTCCCATCGGGAGCTTTTTCAATTTTAACGGAGGCCCAAAGGGGGCTAAAAGTATTCCATAATTTAAGTTCCTGTCCTTCAGCCAAGGAATTGAATTCTTCATGAATTGGTCCGGATACTTTAGTCGTTATAGGAACAGGTACCTTTGCCACCCAGATGTCTTCCTTGTTCATGCTATAGGTTAACCACATATTGCCATCGGCAGGCTGCCCCTGACCTTCCAATATCCCTCTTATATACTGTGGCCCATAGGATTTATAATTACCTCCGTATCGCATTTGTGATATTTCGCCATTAACCAATAGCAGGTCTTTATAATTCAGGCCATCATCACTGGTGGAAACAGCTAATGGCCAACGGAACTCTGAGGGGTTGTAAACGATAGCAAAACGACCGTCTGAAGTGCGCTGCCCCCATATTTTAGCATTGCTGTTTACTACCCCAGGTGCTCTCAGGGGACTGTAATCCCATGTTTTACCACCACTGTGACTAACAGAAGTCAGCGCATGCTTCCATAAACCCACAACATTGCCATTGGGTAAATGATAATAGCTGAATGCCTTTACAGGTCTATTTAATGGAATTAAAGGATCATTTCTATCCGCCTCCTCCACCATTTGCTGCATCATCAAGGGATTGCTCAGAATTTCATTACAGGCTGCGATAAATCCTTTATCCATACTTTTGGTGTAAAATGGATAGGTAGCATGCTTCATGTCCCAGCTGGAGTTTGGCCTCAGGAAATATATTGGTCCATAAGATCCATCCTTTTTTAGCTCTCTGATGACCCTTCCTATTCCTTTTCCGTCGTTAGGGTCATCTTTTTTGTCCATAGCAATCCCATAATAGGCTAAGGCAAACAACCGGTTCGCTTTAGACACATAAAAACCTACTCGTTGGTGCATGGTCGCGTAAAGGTCTTTAGCAATACCAGGATACCCCTCTTTCTTCCATCCGTCAGGAATTTTATAAGGAGGAAAAATGATGGCAGATTTAGACCAGTTGTAACCATCTTTAGAGGTTTGCAGTAATGTTCTGCTTGGTGGAATGTGTTCACCAACAGGATCACTCAGGTATTCCAGGTAAAATGTATTGTTCCAGTAAGCCAGCATTGGCGCGTGATTGTAGGTCCAATTTAATCCATCGGCAAGTTCAGGGTGCTCTCTATTCGACCTGAAAGTCTGAATATTGTGCACCCCAATAGCAGGCACAAGCTGACCATGGTGATAATCGGCATTAACTAATGAGCTGCCGGTATAACGCAGGGTATCTTGTGCTTGTGCCGCTTGTATTAGCAATAATAATACTGGGGCTAACCAAATTCGCTTATTTATCTTCATTCTTTTTTCAATCTTTCAATCGTGCTTTTGTTAACTGTCACTATTGTTCCATGCTTATGACCATTAGGGATTACCGTTTCCGCAGAAATATCTTTGAAACTTTTAAAATCGTTTGTTTTTAAAGCAGCATATCTTTTTTCGCCATAAGCATCGTAATAGATTAACCAGTCGTTACCTATTTTAACTACACTCGGTCCCTCGGTAAGCTTGCCTGTGAACGGCATCGAAATATCGTCATAGGGTCCCAGGGCGGTCCTTCCAGTTGCAATCTTCAGGTTCCTGTTCGGTCTGGTATTGTCTTTCAACACCAGTACATATTCATCTGCTGCTTTCTTTACGATTACAGCATCTATGACACTATACCCTGGTTCAAGAAAAAGTTTGGCATCTGAAAACGTCTTAAAATCTTTGGTAGTAATGGCATACATCCTGTGGTTATTGTCTTCCTCTTCCACCCCTTTCTCAAAACGATTTGGGATGGTCGATGCCCAAATAATAATGTACTCTTGTTTAACCTGGTCGTAAAACAACTCCGGCGCCCATACATTGACTGTAGTAGGTTCATTTTGCAATACCGGAATGAATTGCTGAGGGGACCAGTTAATTAGATCTTTAGAACTTGCATAACCAAAACCCCTGTCTCCTTTCCAGCCACATGTCCATACCAAATGGAAAATGCCATCAGGGCCTTTCAGCATGGATGGGTCACGCATGATCTTTTGTTTGCCGATTTCTGGTTTCAGTAAAATCCTATTCAGCGCCGTCCATTTGTACCCATCGTAACTGTATAGCATTCTTAACCCCTCATTAGCAGGTTCCTGAAATGAGGTAAATAAATAAGCCTTTTTATTGCATGCACTAACCGCAAGCCATGCAAGCAGCAAAAACAATCGATAGACCTGTTTAACTCTGTTCATTATATTTTGTCTATAATCAATACCCAATCATTGCCATTGGTTTCTTCTCCCGGAGGATCAAACTCATGGATACCGTTGTTGTCAATATTGCCAATAACGGTAGTTTTTCCCTCTCGCGGATCGAACCAGGAAGCCTTTACCTGAACACCGGTAATCAGGCCCATTTTTAAAGGGATGATCCGGCCAGTATAAGTGTATACGAAAATGTAATGCTTAGAGCTGGTCGCTACCAACCTGTTGTATTTCAATCCGTTTTCTCCGGCCAGGACCGATTGATCTGGCACTCTATCAAAATAGGAAGCGCCATGAGCATCTTGAGCCCGCGAAAGCATCAGGTTTTTCAGGTGTACCATCTGCGTGGCTCCCGGACTATTCATGGCTTCCTGCCATGGAGTGGTGGCACCGTAGGCGACATCTTTTTTTTCCGGATCATACATCTGCATCACCGAATTTTCTCCATAGGTATAACCAAATGCCCCTGCAAAAACCGACCAATAACCATATCTTCTTACATCGGCATCATTCCATTTTGGTTGTTTAAAATCGTGTAATCCCTGCGGAATACCCTCGTAAGAAGGTTCTCCATCAATAACAGGCATTACAGGTTTCAGATTATAATCTTTTTCAACATACTTCCAGTTATCCTCTCCATAATGCCATTTTTCTTTAACTGAGGTATCCTGATCATAACGACGGTGACCAGACTGTATCATGTTAAAATCCATCCATTTGGCGTGCTGAAACCATTCTGCTGAGCTGGTTCTTCCCCTGGGGTGGAAAGTAATCAGGTGATTTGGATCATTAGTCCTTAAGGTATTGCCAATAACATTCCATACTTCCATCTTATCGGAACCTTTGATGTCTCCCCCGTTTAACCAAATGATATTGGTTTTATTTTTATATCGATTGGCTAAAAACTCGGAATAAATCTTTGCCTGAGCGGGACTTACCTTGTCATCTTTAACATTGGTGCCCCAAACGGGCACCAGGGCCATAAAAATACCCTTTTCACTGGCCTTATCCACGATGTAATCTACGTGATCCCAGAAATCGTATTGGGTTGAATCGGCAAAAGAACTGCCTGTTGTGATCGCTGGTTTAGAAATATCTCCGTTAATTAAAGAGGAATCACCGTAAACATTTACAGAAGGAACGGTATGCAATACCATGGCCTGTACTACATTGAAGCCTTTTTGTTTACGGTTTTCCAGATACTGATCTGCTTGTTCGCGTGTCAGTTTATTAAATAAGAGCCAGGCGGTATCCCCCAACCAGAAAAAAGGTTTACCATCTGCGGTGATAAAATATCTGCGATTTTCGGAAACCTGTAAGTTTTTAGCGGCAATTGGCTTCTTCTCTGAGCTGCAACCAAGAAGTGCTATTGAGCTAATGACAAATAAAATTATCTTTTGATACATGTGATACGATTTAAATTTTATTGATGAAAAGGACCTCATCAGCTGATGATTGTTTGCTTAACTGAATGACCTTACCCCCTTTAATCTTTTCTTCCTTTATGACCCTGCCAGTAACAGTGTTAACTCGTTTTATCCTGAAATTACCTGCGGCTTTACTTAAATCCAGATCTACCGGGGCAGCGGAACGGTTATAAATCACATAACTTTTGCCTGGACTAGCCAGAGCGTACTGACCGGCAGTTTTTCCGCTAAGCGCAAAAACCCGCATTTCAGCGGTTTCAGAAAGAAATGACTGATCAAAGCCAGGAACATTTGAAAGTGAGCCACCAGCCATAAAAATGGCCCAGCCATAGGCCGGATAGTTGTCACCTGAATAAATCACTGCCTTTTGTGGATATTTTAAGCGATACTCAGAAACGGCACGGTATACCTGTTCGAACGAGGTCTTTTTGGGTTTTAGCAGGCGGGCATGCTGACGTGGCGCAAGGTTTTGTCCACCTTGGGGTGCGTAAGCTGTTCCATCGGCCTGGTAATGCCAGTAGCGTATGTCAATCAGGTCTACAACCTTGGCACGATCAGCATCTGTTAGGATAGCATCCTGTACATCTTTTGTAGTACTCAAGGCGATTATGGGATGTTTACCGGTCTCCTTTTCCCATTCATTAATCGTATCAATCCAAAACTGCACAAAATGCAATGGCCCGGTGAATTCGGCACCTATGGATTGGATTACACTTGTATTGTCTTTAAAATTATCCAGGCATTGGCGGATATAGGCACGGTGCAATTCCCGGCGTGCCGGATTGCTGATGTCATAAAACTGTTCTGCCAAAAATATGCGTTTGTCGCCCGCATAGGGTACTGGCTCAGGGAAACCTGTATGATTGATATTATTTGCTGTACGCCATGGAAAATCAGCATAATGAGCGCCAGCTTCGATAATGTTATGTTGAAAATAATTCTGATGGATGAGCACCAGCCCTTTTTGATCTGCCAGGTCAGCAAATTGTTTGAGTCTGCTCCAATACCATAGGTTATACCTGGTAAGGTCGTATTTACTCAAACCATCCCATGCCCTGTCCTGACCGGTTCTGGCAAAGGGGAGCTCATAAAAAGGACTCCAAACTTCCCCGTCCATCCTTCTGATGCGCTCGTGATCATCACGACGACGGTCGTACCACAAACCATAATTGTGGTCCAAAATCTTTACTGAACCTTTTTGCATGGTATCGGTCGTCTCGTCCAGGTCATCTGTTAAGCCTTTTCCTGAACGTCCGGGAACAAAACGGGTTAGGTGTGGTTTGCTGCTTTTTAAACCATAAGGTCTTGCACTCCCGTTCCACCATTGTACATCCTGTCTGTCTCCAGTAACCACAGCATTACCGCGCAACAGCCGGCCATTGTTTATAGACATGGTTGCAAATGGAGTTACAGCAGGCGCTTTCTCCAGGCCAATTTCATCAATTTTTTTAGCGCCATCCACATCTATCTGGATCTTTTGCCTGTCCGAGGCCTGATCTATATAATCTGTCAACTGCATAGCAGGGTTAACAGCTAGTTTCGTTAATTTCTGCGCAACAGCTACCGGGGGGCTACTCGAAGCTTCTGTTTCAACAGGCATAATAAAAGTACGTGCATCTACTTGCGAACCAAGCCTGTCCCTCAATTGAGCATAGTATAAACTACGGGGCTGAATCTGTTCGTTAGACATATCCCAGTATCCATTACCTGCGAACTGCGCCCAGTTACCAAAAGCCCAGTTCTGGGCCGTAGGAGGCTGATAGCAATCTATTCTTGCCGCAGTACATTGCCAAAAAACACTATTTGCTGCAGTCCATCCGGCACCTTGTCCATCCTGCCCGCGGTTCATAAAGCTCAGTGCCTGTCCGTCAATATTAACAATATCAAACAATACTCCTGATGCCCAACTGTCGATTGCTCCACTAAAGCTAAATGGCAAATATGCTTGGCACTGAACAAAAGCGTTGGGACCCGGAGCACAATATCCAACAGCAAAATCATGGTATCCATATTCTGAATACAGTCGCTGAAAAAGTGTTTGTCCACCGGTAGTTAAAAAGGTATACCGCCGCTCGCCTCCTATTTCCGAAACCGGAGATAAGGATTTACAATCCTCAACAGTGATCCTGTTTGCAGTTTCCTGTACCGTTACCGCAGAGCCTGCAAAATGCTCAAATACAATTTGCCGAACCCAGCCATCAGTTATATTTTCAAGAGAAATACCTGTCCAGCGGTGGTATTCATCTTTAGTATTTTTAGCATCAAATGCCGACTGGAATCTTATATTTTCTACACCAGAACGCGAAATTCTTCCCTTCCAGCTATATTTTGAAACAGTAGACTCGCCATAGGAGGCATCCAATGCTGTAGTTAAGGGCGCATCTAGAGTGAGTTCATTGCCGTTTACGGCAACAATTTTCCGATCCCAATAAACATCACGTTGTCCGGGTTTCCACCCTAATGAGGTTATCCCACCCCCAAAATGATCGGTGCCGATCGTATCTATCCAGTTTTTAGTCGATGTTCTGTGAACGATGATCTGGTCGCCGGCATTAAATGCTTTTGCATTGGCAACGGTAATCTTCATTGCATTTACTGGCACGTATTTATTGGTAATGGGTACAGGAGTATCTTTTACCCGATCATCTGAACCAGCGATACGTAAAACGCCAAGTCTGTCTAGTCCAGTCGCATACAATAAAGTGGCAGGCGCTCCGGGCACACCTGTTCCGCTACCGCGAAGTATGACTCCAGAAGTGTGAATTTTTAAGGTCCCTGCAACTTCATATCTGCCGTTCTCCAGTAATACAGCACCTCTTAATCCATTGGTACCCAAGGGTAATTTTGCTACATAATTTAAAGCAGATTGGATCCTTAAAGTAGCATCCCCATCCTTCACAGGAACCACAACTTTAACCACCGCTTCAGGAATGGCCTGCTGACCGGCCATAAAACCGGAATAAGAGAAATCAGGAATGCGGTTACCCTTTTCATCAGGTGTATAATTCATTTTACCATCCTTACCCATGAATATAGGTTTAGGCGGTTCAACTGCTTTTATTTTTTGAGCAAATGAGGCACTTACATTTAAACAAATCCACAACGTATAAATCAACACACGCACTAAGTTTGCTTTACTTTTGTTCATTGAAATATGTTTATTTGTTAGGATCATACTTATTTATACTAATTTGGTTCATTATGCTCCGGCTTTACTTGCGCTAACGGCACCACACTATTGATGTAGTTTTCAATGTTTGAATAACTGTTCTTGCTGATCTGTGAGGCATCTGATGTATCCTTTGGATTCAAACCATTTTTAACTTCCCATGCATCAGGTATACCATCGTTATCGGAATCCTTATGAGGTACCCCTTTATATTCAGGGTATCCACCCACTTGACTAATGTCTGAAATGATGCCTTTTTTATAAGAATCCTCCGCCAAGCGACGTTTCACGTAAGATTTACCCAGTTCTGTTTTACCACCTTCCCTATAAATGATCTTACCTGTTTTAACCTGTTCAATTACTCTTTTATCAACGGCATCTCTTATCGGAAGGTTAGCTCCGGCATTGGCTAGCGTATAGGTATATGCTTTTTTAGTATCCATAAGGGTTGTATTTGCCATAGGAAAAGGCTTATTGACACGCATGGAATCCAATATCTTTTTCTTATCTGCAACATCTTCTACCTGTACGCCGCCATCCCAGTTGTCTTTGGTCACCTTATCATTGCCTTCAACAATGTTTCCGTGAATGTAAGCCTGACCAAATACATCTTTGTACTTTTTGTCTCTGCCTGACTCTGGCTTAAGTATCCGATAGGCAATAGGTTGATCTAAAGGTGTGATTGGCCCTGGTTTGTAATAGTTGTTAATAAAATTATAGAAGGAGTTATTGTCTCCCCCGTCAGCACTACGGTTCCACCAGTTAAATATCACATTGTTTACAAAACCAAAGTCACCATACATCCCTACAGATGGATTACGACTGATGTTACAGGCCCAAAGGTTACGCATAAATGTACTGTTTAAACCACCAATGGTACTGCCAAAAGCATGATTGTAGGTATCAAGCGCTTCCGAAAATATAGAGTTCTGTATGGTTACATTTACCGTAGGAAGCTTTACGGGTTTTGAACCGTCTTTTGGATCATAGACATGCCTGTAAATAGACATATTTTCGTCCAGGCCCCAGCTTGCTGAAACGTGATCGATAATGATGTTACCTACCGGATTACCGCCGATGGCATCATCCCTGCGGGTTACATCAGTCGCTCCGCGACGGAAACGCATATAACGGATGACCACATCATGAGTATTGATCCATACCGACTCCCCTGCTACACAAACCCCGTCACCCGGTGCGGTTTGCCCTGCAATGGTAATATAAGGGGCTCTAATGATCAAAGGGGTTTCCAGTTTAATGATACCTGCAATATTGAACACAATAATACGGGCACCACCCTGCTCACAAGCTTCACGCAAGGAACCAGGGCCAGAATCAGCCAGACTGCTGATCACATAAACCTTACCGCCACGCCCGCCGTAGGCATGCGCACCACCGCCCTGGGCACCGGGAAAGGCCAATAGCTTAGCCTGTGGAAGATCTGATGGTTTAGCGGCCCATGGGATAAAAGGTTTACCGTTTTTAGCATCACGGTCAATAATAGGTTTTATCTTTTCAAATTGAAGATCGGAGTTGTGCTGAATAACAGCTAAGATAGAATCAGCCCTAGTTTCCATTGCTGGAGGAATAACTGGATATTGTGCCAAAGCAGTATGTCCGGTTCCAAAAGTAGCTACAGCTAATATCAGCGAAAAAACTTTCATGTTATTATGGCTTAACAATTTTTACTGGGACAACACTATTTAAATAAATTTCGATATTTGAGTACCCACCTTTGGTGATCTTAGCCGCATCAGAAGCGTCTTTAGGATTCAATCCGTTTTTAGTTTCGTAATCATCGGGCATCCCGTCGCTATCAGCGTCTTTGTACGGTGTGCCTTTGTATTCAGGATATCCGCCTACCTGGCTCACATCGGTAATGATGCCTTGCTTGTAAGAATCTTTGGGCAACCTGCGGTGTTCAAAATCTGGTTTGTCCGACAATTTAACGTTTGCAGGATAGGTGATTTTACCGGTTTTCACCTGTTCAATTACACGTGTATCAACAGCATCACGTTTAGGTAAAGTAGCGCCAACATTAGCCAGCACATACTTATGTGCATCCATGGTTGGCAAAATAGTCATTTCGGCCATTGGAAATGGCTTTTTAACACGCATAGCGGCAAAGTATGGCTTAGCCTGCTCGTATGTCATCAACTCACCTTTCTTGTTCTCTACCTGGACACCACCGTCCCAATTGTCTTTTGTTACTTTCTCGTTTCCTTCAATGATGTTTCCTTCTACGTAGGCTCTTCCAAACACCACATAAGGCAATTTACTGCGACCGGATTCCGGCTTTAAAATGCGGTAGCTGATCGGATCTTTCAATGAAGTTACCGGACCTGGTTTGTAATAATTGTTTATAATATTATACATGGCTGTATAATCGCCACCATCAGTAGAACGGTTGTTCCAGTTAAATACCACGTTGTTGGCAAAATTGAAGATACCGTTCCACCCTATCGAGGGATTACGGGCACCATTATCGGCCCAAAGGTTACGCATAAAGTTACAGTTCTCACCACCAAGAGTACTTCCAAAAGCATGGTTCCAGGTATCTAAAGCTTCAGAGAAGATGGAGTTTTGAATGGTGATATTTACCGTAGCCAACTTAACTTCCGTTTTTCCGGTGCTGTCGTTGTACATGTGGCGGTACATAGACATGTTTTCATCAAGCCCCCAACTTGCCGACACATGGTCGATCATAATATTGCCTACCGGATTCCCACCAATAGCATCATCTCTACGGCCAACAAAGGTCTCTCCTCTTCTAAAACGCATAAAGCGAACAATCACATCATGTGTATTTAACCAAACCGACTCACCGGCTATGCACACACCATCGCCAGGTGCTGTTTGACCTGCAATGGTAATATAAGGTGCCCGGATAATTAAAGGCGTTTTTATGCGAATAATTCCTGAGACGTTAAATACAACAATCCTTGCGCCACCCTGTTCGCAGGCATCACGCAATGAACCCGGGCCGCTATCGTTTAAATTTGTAACTACAATTACCCGGCCTCCTCGACCACCAAAACTGTGCGCACCCCCTCCTTCTGCTCCCGGAAAAGCAAGGATTTCTGATTGCGGAAGATCAACCGGACGCCCCGCCCATGGAACATATGGTTTGCCTTCTTTTGCCTCCTTTTCTATAACAGGAAGTGCTTTTTGCCAGGCGATGTCAGATTGTCGATAGGACTCCTTCATCATATCTTCCGAAGCTTTTTTTACATCTGCCGGTATATTGGGGTATTGAGCGAAAGCGTTTGATCCCATTGTAATCAGTACAACAGACGATAAAATTTGCAGGAATTTCTTTTTCATTTGTATCTTGGATAATTAGATATACCATAAAGTATGCAATTCGTAATTAGATAAAAAATCTAATATGGGTGTGAAAACCCTGGCACTGTTTTAATGGCATTTCAGGTTAATAAATTGGGTTAGAAAGTATATAAATTCAAAAATGCAATCTATAAAATGCTATTTTATGCATCATTTTCTCAATGTGTTGTATAATCTTATCAGATTGTTTTTTATGTTTCAAAATAATATTTTATGTCGCAGGTCTGTTACAGGATAAGATCATGGGCTTAAATTTTTATGGATATCCAGTTCATTATACCATGGTGATGGGATGATATGACAGACCTTTTTTAGAGGCCAGGCCTGATCGCCCGAAAGAATTTGCTGTAATTTAACACGAGTATACATAAGACATCATTATTAATAAATACGTTTCCTAAAAACCCGCTATCAATTTATGATATCGATAACGGGAATTTTTCCAACCAATAGTGCGCTGAGCGCGTTTAGAGCACGGTTATTTTAGAGGATCGAATGCTCCTCCCCACAAATTTGTTTGCTGTAATTTCGGGTTGTTGGCAACAGCACCTGCTGGTATTCCAAAAAAGTAATATTCAGGTTTCCAGTTAATGACATATTTAGTATCCAGGTTATTTTCAACCAATTCGAAATATTTTGAATACGCCAGATCCAGATCAGTTACATCTCTGAATTTTGGACTATTAGGATTAGCAAACTCTGCTGCAGTAGGAATATCTGCACCTGTTTTCAGATTAATTTGCATTTTAGTTCTCCTTTTACCGTTTAATGTGCTTTCAAACAGCTTCCATCTTCTTAAATCCCAAAAGCGTTTCCCTTCAAAAGCAAACTCAATTTGTCTTTCATAAAGTAGGGCGCTAAACAATTCCGTCCTGGACATCCCTGGAGTTAATCCATACAGGTTATCGGCACCAGCTTCAATACCAGCTCTTTTTCTAACCTCAGTCAGCCCTGTATACGACTCGTCGCCGTTACCCAATTTGTTTATTCCAACGGCACTTTCCGCCAGGTTTAACAAGACCTCCGCGAAACGGATTTCCAGCCAGTCGGTCCCCACATATTGATCATTCGCTGCATTGACCACAGGATCAATTGCTTTACGACAATAAAAACCTGTTTCAGAGGCTTTTTGCTCTACTGTTTTATTGGCAACAAAGTAAGTCCATAGTTTATAATTGGCATTTCCATTTATTCTCCAGGTTGCACCATTATATGCAATTGTCGCATTAAACCTTGGGTCCCTGTCTTTGTAGAACTGCTGTTCTGAATATGTATATTTAGTTGACTCACCGGGTTTTTTACCATCTTTCATCGGGTAGGCCTGAACCATCTGCCAGGTAGGTTGATTAGAGCCGCCACCGGTACCTAAATAGGAAGGTCTGGTTGCTCTGTCATAGCCATTATTTTTCTTGGTCTGGTCTCCGGTTGAATTGTTGTATCCTGTTACCAGCACCGCTTCCGGATTTTCAGTTTCTGAAGCGGGAAACCAGATGTTTTCATAGGAAGTACTTAATCCAAATCCACTGGCAGTCAATAAACTGTAAGCCTGAAGATTAGCATCATATGCATCTTTCCACCTATCTTGCAAATCAGTGGGATTGAACTGCGGACTGGCGTATGTTAACAGTACCCTTCCTTTAAACGCAGCGGCAGCTCCACGGGTAATTCTACCCCAATTTGCTGCCGGATCATTCCACCTGCCAGGTAAATATTTGATGGCAGTATCTAAATCTTTTATAATCTGATGAATACACTCGGTGGTTGCATTCCTTGGAAGTTTTGCTGCATCTTTCGCTTGGTCCCCAATTGCCGGAAGAGAGGTAAGAATAAGTGGTACTCCACCATACAACCTTACAAGGTCAAAGTATCTGTACGCCCTAAAAAATAAAACCTGGGCTTTGAATCTGTTTTTGGTGGCTAAAGGAATGGTTCCGGCATCAATATCCCGTAAGAAATCATTGATGCTTCTTATTTTTCCATAATTATTATTTGGATCAAGAGAATTCCCTATATCGGAAACATCATCTGCTGTTAGAGTTCCTTCAAAAAACTTACTTTCTCCAAAAACTTCGTCCGATAGTTTCCCCGCATTACCAGAAACACTTCCACCGACATTCCCTGCCCAATCAGGAAGATTCTGAGAGTAAATATAATTCACATTTAACACCGCCAGAGTGGAATCATTGAAGATCAATTCTCCAGGAATCGTTTTGAGATCTTGTTTATCCAAAACTTTTTTGCAGCTTCCCCATATCATTATAAAGAGGCACGCTATCGATAATTTTATAAATAGTTTCATGGTTATATTTTTTTAAAAGCCAACATTTACACCCAGAGAAAACGTAGTTAAATTAGGGTAAACGTTATAAGCACTGGCATTGTCTCTGTAATTATATGGATTGAAAAAATTAATTGGGTTTGTACCAATTAAAAATACTTTTGCACTGTTTATACCAATTCGTTGTGCAACCTTTTGTGGTAAGCCATAGGAAAGGTTAAAGTTGGTCACCCTGAAAGAATAAGAGCTTTTGAACCAGAATGAAGATTCTCTGTCATAAGTGTCCGAAAATTCAGGAGCCGGGTAAGCAGCATTTGTATTTCCTGGTGTCCAATGATCGGACCAAAAGGCTGGTTTGTTGCTATAAGTTTCGGCACGTTTTCTGGCGGCACCCTCAACTGAGCCCTGCCCACCGAAGCTCATTCCCATGACCACCGAAAGGCTTATATTCTTATAAGAAGTACCAAAATTTAAGCCCAGCCCATAATGGTTATCTGCTTTATTGGTTAAATAATCCTGATCGTCTTCTGTGATCACTCCATCAGGTCCATCATATTGTCCGGTAGCATTATTATATGGACCTCTTATATCTTTATAATATAACATGCCGGGTTCAGGGGCTTTTCCGAAAAGTTTATATCCAGGATTTGATGCAAGATAACCATCTACATCTGCCTGTGTTCTGAACATGCCAAGATATTCAAATCCAAACTTCCCTCTATCACTTGACAAGCCTGTCCCATCCAGATAGGTGCCCAGATATCCTGCTGACTGATCAAACAAAAGTTGCTTATTGTCACTCCAGCTTAGAAAAGAGTTAACATAATAATTCCAGTTTTTTGTAATGTTAGCTTTCCATCCCAGTGAAACTTCATAACCAAAACTATTTACGGCAGCAAAATTCTCTGTAGGCACTTTAGCGCCGATGGTTACCGGAACTGAGGATGACCTGGTACTCAGCATGTTTCTTCTTTTATCTAAAAATCCATCTATAGTCAGCGACAATTTATTCGACAAAAACTTTGCATCCAAACCCGCATTGAATTTGGTATTCTCATCCCATGATAAATCGGGATTTGCTATGGAATTGTTGGTTCTGAAACTTGGTCCCACATTACTGTTTCCACCAAATACCGGTGATTTACTAGTTTCCTTACTATAATTAACAAGGTACTGATAGCCCTTTGTATTATCTGTTCCTAAAAACCCTACAGAGCCTCTAAGCTTTAAGAAATTAAGTCCCTTTACTTTATCCTTTAAAAAGTCCTCTTCAGATAGAACCCATCCTAAAGATAATGACGGAAAATATCCCCAGCGCCTTCCCGGTGCAAAATTGACATTTGCATCTGCTCTGACACTCAGTTCAAGCAAATATTTATCCGCATAACTGTAGTTCACCCTTCCGGCATAAGCCAGACGGCCGAATTCCGTTTGGGTTTCTGTTGATGTGTTTACCCCGGTACCATAGTTTTGATTAGGTAAACCACCAACAATGATTCCCTCAACCATACCATCCACACTATCAAAGGCTGATTCCTGTTGTTCATACAAGGCCAAAACCGATAGCGAATGTTTACCGAATGTCCTGCTATAGTTCAAAGAGCCATTAAACTGATAACTATCACTATAAGAAGGACTTATTCTTATTCTATCTCCATTTTTCAATCTTGTAGTTCCCAGTACATCACCACCAAAAATGTGTTTGTTCTCACCGAGCATGGAGAACCTGTATACGTCGTAAAATGTTCCAAACTGCTTACCAAAGTTATTGTCCAAGTTTTTACTGAAAGTAACTTTAGCATTTAATCCTTTAATAAAAGGCACTGCATATTGCAGGTTACCCAACACGTTTAATCCAGTACCTCTATTGTTAGTGAAATTGTCCGATTTCTGTGCTTCAAAAAAATGGAAACTTTCCGTATTGCCAGTCCGGCTGTTGATCAAAACAGGTAATCCATCGACATAGTAGGGTACAAACTCCGGATTTCCCAGCAAAGTTAAAAAGTCGTTTTCCGTACTTTCTGATCCCTGCTTGTAAAAAAACCTTTTACTCTTGGATAAATCTCCGCTTAGTGATAATCCCAATTGCAGACCTTGCGTCAATTTTATATCTGAACTGGCTCTAAATGTCCATTTGTCTGTATTTATACCATCAAAATTGGCGTTCTGATTCACATAGGATGCACCCGCAAAAAAGGTTGCCTTGTCAGATCCCCCGCTAATGTTTAAGGTATGGCGGGTAACCACGGCAGATTGCCAGGCTTCTTTCAACCAGTCTGTGCTGTTGTTACTAAAATAATCCAGTTCATCAGGAGTATAGTAAGCAGTTATTCTGGAAGTTTTTTGGTTAAGCGGATCCGTATAGTCTCCATTTGGCTGTATCAAATAACCATACTGTGACTGCGTATAGTCATTCAGGTAATTTGCCTGCTCAATACCGCTCATCATATCCGGCAACTTGGTCGCATCAGAAACACCAACAGAAGCCCCGTAACTGATATTGGTTTGCCCTTTTTTACCCCTTTTGGTCGTCACAACAATAACACCATTAGCGCCCTGAATCCCATAAATTGCAGCGGCGGCATCCTTCAAAATTGAAATATTTTCCACTTCAGATGCGTCTAGCAGGTTAAAGTCTTCGGGGGTTCTGATTACATCATCGATAACATATAAAGGGCTACCAGCACCTTGAGGACCATCTTTGGCGAAAGATTGAGGATTCCTGATGATGATAGATGCATTATCTCCTGGCCTGCCATATCCGCCGCTAACGCTTACCGCTGCAACCTGCCCTTTAAGCGCCGCAGACAAACTACCAACCGGTATGTCTTCTATTTTCTTCACATCGATGGTTTCCACAGCCCCTGTTAAATGAGTCTTTTTCTGCGTGCCATAACCCACTACAATTACCTCTTCAAGATCTTTATTATCAGAAGCCAATGAAACATCTATATTTGATTGTGTTCCCACAAGAATTGTTTGCCTTAGATAGCCTATATAGGAAAACACCAGTGCATCTGCATTACCATTAATCTGTATGGTAAATTTTCCATCTGCGTTTGTACTTACGTTACTTGGCTTGCCTTTAATACTGACGTTTACTCCAGGAATTGGTTGCCCACTGCTCTTGTCTACCACTTTACCTGTAACCTTTCTTTCCTGCGCATACAGTGTCGTACACGCAAGTATCATGAACAATAGCGCCCACGAAAATTTGCTTAATCGTTTTACATTCATCGTTTTATTTGGTTAGTTTTGGTCTCGAATTTTAGTTGCCTTTTGCGGTTGCCTGCCTACGCTTCTCCCACTCCTGCCCTTCTTTTTTCAAATCATAGCCTGCAGCAGAGAGGTAGTTGTTGATTTTACCTTTATACTTACCAAACCAGGCATGCTTTTTATCTGATGATTCGGCATCGATAGCATGCTCTCTTGCTTCGGTCAGCCAAATTAGAATTTGTTTTTTCTGTTCCTCATTAAGGGTTAGTATCTGATCCTGATACGCCTGATAGGTGATAGGCAGCACATTATAAGTCATCCCATTTTTTACTTGCTCAACTTGTTCGTTGCTTAACCTTGCTGACAGTTTACTTAGATAGCTTTTATGTAATTTGGTTAATTTACTTTCAGTTCTAGTTGCTTCTTCATTAATCCCAGCCGCTAATGCAGTCTTATCTCCCTGATGCTGCTGTTTTAAGGCTTTTACATTTGCATCGCGTTCTGTATAAATATCGTTGAGGTTTTTATATTGATCCCTGATGATGTTACGCACCTTTTCCCGCGTTTTGACCTGATTAATATTAAGAACGTCCGCAATCTTTTCTGCACGTTCGGTGATGACCTTCAAATAAGCGGTCTTTTCATTTTCCGGAAGGGTATTGTTTTGAGCTGATACGCCCATAATACCTGAGAGCATTAAAGAAAGGAGTAGATAAACACGTTTCATATTTTATTAATTTGGTTAGTAATTCTGTGATGATTTTTTATTAACAATATTCTTACAGGACATGCAACATTTGCGCGTTGACCGCAGGCTATCGGGGAACTTTTAGCACCTCATTACCAAGCCATCTGGGCAACACTATTTTACCGCTAAGTTTTTTAAGGAGTCTGCTGTTCAGTCGCTCTTTACCAATAGGAATTTTAAAGTTGCTGGCACTGTATGTTTTTAAACGGCAGTAGAAATGAACGCACCTTATTGACCGAATTGCACTGATCAAATCACAACTGATTAGACAATGTGCCCACCGATAATTTTGAGTTGCCGCCAAGTCAAAATATCCATTAGTAGCAAGAAGAATTCTCTTATTTACCCGCTGTTTCATGATTTATTACTGAACAAAATCTTCATATAAAAAGAAGTTGTCGGTTTAATATTTGGTTATCCCTTGTGAGGTTTAATACAAAACTCAACAATCGCACATTCTATTTACTAATACTTATTAGCAAATTATTGTAGAATATTATCATAAAATACCCTATATTTAGGTATTTTACATTTAATATTTGCTAGATTGCTGTTTTCATTAATTAAATATAAATATAATATTCAAATATAAAAATAAAAATGAAGCCTCATTTTCATAAAATTCCAAGCACGCTCCAAAGTTCGTTTAGTATAAGGCATGACATTAAACCAGACTTCGGGAATATTTGGCATTACCACCCGGAACTTGAACTTCATTACATTATCAAGGGTGAAGGGGTCAGATTTATAGGCGACAAAATCAGCAACTTCACTGCCGGCGAAATGATCTTACTTGGAGAAAACCTGCCACATACATGGCGATGTAAAGATGAGTACTTTCAGAACAATCCCGACTTACAGGTAGAGGCTATGGTCATTCAATTCTTACCGGATTGCCTGGGCAAATACTTGTTAAGCTTACCGGAAGCATATCTCATCCCTAAGCTTTTCGAAAAAGCTAAAAGCGGAATGCTGATTAACGGTAAAACCAAAGAAAAACTAGCTGAGCTGATGAGCTCGTCCCTTGAAGCGACCAACCTGGACAGGATCATCATTTTGCTCACAATCTTAAAAACACTCGCCGAAACAGATGAATATTCCACCATAATAACAGGAAAAAATGGCTTTTATCAATCCAATGAGTCTGAGACACTACGCATCAATAAGATTTGTACCTATACACTCAGCAATTACAAAAATGACATTACCCTGGAAGAGATTGCATCATTAAGCAATTTGAGTGTCACTTCATTTTGCAGGTATTTTAAACTGATGACAAAAAAAACATATTATGATTTTTTAATAGAGATACGCGTAAGTCATGCCTGCCGTTTTTTAATTGAAAATAAGCTGCCTACCGAAATGATCTGTTTTGATTGCGGTTTTAATAACGTGTCTAATTTCTACAGGCATTTCAAAAAGGTAACAGGTATGACACCACTCGATTATAAGCGAAAATACCTTAACCAATAACTAACTGATTATCTTAATATCGAGGTCATTTTTTAAAGCAAGGTAATTGTGATACAATCCCTCTATTTCTTTCACTACAACATTACTGAAAGTACCAACCTGCCTCCTGGTGAATGTTGAGATTTTTAATCCTCTTTTCTGTAAAAAATATTTGGACACAATTGGATATACATTGTGCATGATGTCCATATTATCAATCATAAACTGCTGCAGCCTTAATACCTCATTTTCCATTTGAGGATCGTCATAATTATTGCATAGCCATACAATCAGTTCCGGGAAGTAATTGCCCTGGATACAGGATAAGCCGGCCGAACCTGCTTTTAATGTTGCCACCGCATGTACCATATAAGCGTCGTACAAACCGAATTTCGGATATCCCTGACTTAGAATCAGTTTGGCTTCAATCTGCTGCAAATCCAAAGAGGTGTCTTTGTGATAAATTACCCTGCCTGTTTCTACAAATTGTTTTAGCTGAGCAGGCTTCAGCACCCTTTTATAAGGAACGGGGCATTCATAAAAACCCAGAGGTACGCCCTGAGTTTGATCAAATAATTCAAAAACCCGTTGATCAAACAGCTGATCGCTTTGTTGTTCCTCTGCTAATAAACTGGTAATCACAATCACGGCCTCAGTTCCCAGGCCATTTACTCTTTTAACAAAATCAGCCTGTTTGCTGATTGACCCGCCAAATGTACCTGTGGCTACAACCGGTACCGCTCCATTTACAACTTCAATAACCCGACGGATTACTTTGATCCGCTCATCATCAGACAGTTCAAACATTTCGCTTGACAGACAGTTGGCAAATAATCCCGAGGCTCCGGCCCTTAAATATACTTCTGTAAGTTCAGTAAGAGCGGCAAAATCTATCTCACCATTGTCAGAAAAAGGCGTAAGCATGACCGGGATGAACCCTTTTTTGGAGTTTTCCATTTTATATTTGTTTTAATAAATTCTTATAATGTATTTTAATATCAGACTCTTAAGCCCAACAATCTCAATCAGCAGATTTTAAGTTTTTATCCTTCAATTTTGTTAAAATGACACCTACCATAAAAATACTCAGGGTGCCTACTACAATGATCATATTCTTGTTCAGGGAGTTCCTTAGAAAGGCATACTGTTCAGGAAGCTGGGAAGAAAAAGTCATCCAGAGAATAATTATAATCCCGATCAACGTTGCAATCAGGGCTTCGTGATTTTTTGTCTGCCTGCTTACTATCCCAAGTAAAAACAAGCCAAGCATGCCTGCGGCAAAAATACCTGAAAGCTCCCACCATACATCGAGGATGCTTTTCACACCAATCATGGCAATCCCTGCTCCCATCCCAAAGAGTCCGAATACTACCGTTGAAAGGTGTAATATGAATAGGTTCTGCTTTTCTGTAATCTCCGGTTTAAAATATCTTTTATAAATGTCAACGGTAAAAACTGTTGCTGAGGAATTCATACCTGAGCTAATCGTACTCATAGCTGCAGATAGTATAGCCGAAACAATTAACCCTACCAAACCAACCGGTATTTTGTTCACCATAAAATGCGGCATAATCTTATCTCCGTAATCCGCAGGCTGTAATGATTTCTCCATACTCATGATTTCTGTGGCAGAGGCATGAACAGGTAAACGCTCTACAGCAACCTGATGCTTAATGGTTTCGATCAGATCCGGATTAACTTCATAATATGCATACAAACAGGATCCAATGACAAAGAACATCAGCGAAGCCGGCAAATACAGCCAAACACATAACCAAATAGATTTAGAAGCAGCTTTGGATGATGATGCCGTGTGGTAGCGCTGAACATAATTCTGGTCCATACCAAAGTTATTCAGGTTGATAAAAAAACCATACAACAATACCACCCAAAATGAGGAACTCACAAAATCGGGAGAGAAGCTGCCTAAGCTAAACTTATCAGCAGATTTACCAATCTCGATCACTTTTGATACGCCACCCGGCATATTGGTAATGATAAGATAAAGGATAAGCAGGGCTCCAAAAGTTTTCACTACTGCCTGAACAACCTCTGTCCAAATTACAGCTTCGATACCACCTAAAACGGTATAAACTATAATGCAAATGCCCATAATCAGCATGATCATCTGCATAGAATAACCGGTAAGGGCTTGTAAACTTAGTGCTATGCCGAAAAATATGGAGCCCATACGTGCCAGCTGAGTGAGTAAGAAACACACAACGGCATACGTTCTGGCCCAGGCCCCAAAGCGATGTTCCAAATGCGTATAAGCAGAGATCTCACCCGAGCTTCGGTAAAATGGCACAAAATATTTTGAGGCTACCCATGCGGCCAGCGGCATGGAAAGACTAAACACAAATGCATTCCAGTTCCCGCCAAAAGCTTTACCGGGAACACCCAGAAAGGTATTACTACTTAAAAAGGTCGCATAAATGGATAAGCCTATTGCCCAGCCAGGTATCAAGCCAGAAGCCTTGGTAAACTGTTCAGAATTTTTGTTGTTCCGGGAGAAATAAACTCCTACCAATACCATTGCTAACAGGTAAACGGCAATTATAACAAGATCTAAAATAGGGAGACCCTTCATTTATTAACTGGATGATTTATAATTTGGTTAAAGCAAATATCAACGTGCAGGCATCTATATTAATATAATATTTTCGCTATATGTTATAATATCTTATCTTATTTTCACCATTATAAAGTAGGAAAGTCAGATGGTCATTTACGTGGATTGTATTAAGTCTCCATTTAATCTGTACACCATACCTTTATGCGTAGCAATATTTATACTTTTATTGCCATAGCGCAAGGAGCAGCTACCTCCTTCTTTTGATTTCACTTCGACTGAAGTTAACACGCCTTTACGCCATTTAAAACCTAGCTCGAAGCCACCCCGTGCACAAATCCCTTTTATTTCTCCTTCTGACAAATCAGCCGGTAATGCCGGTAAAAGCTCAATGAACTGTGTATGGCTTTGCAAAAGCATTTCTGCAATTCCTGCCGCTCCGCCGAAATTACCATCAATCTGGAACGGCGGATGTGCGTCAAACAGGTTTAGGTAGGCTCCTCCTCCATTTGCAGCTGGACTGATCAGCATTTTCACCATTTTCATAGCGTGATTTCCATCTTTAAACCTGGCCCAGAAATTAATCTTCCAGGCCAGACTCCAGCCCGTCCCTTCATCGCCACGATAAATTAATGACTGTCTGGCGGCATTCATTAGCTCAGGCGTGGCCCAGGTAATATCCTCACCCGGATATACCCCCCACAGGTGCGATACATGCCTGTGTTTATTTGTCGTATCATCTTTGTCTTCCAACCACTCCTGTAGCTGACCATATTTACCGATCTGATTTGGTGCAAGCAAGCTCAGTTTGTTTTGCAATATTTCACTAAATTCAGCATCTACGCCCAACAGTTTGCTGGCTTCAATACAGTTTTTAAAAAGGGAACGGATAATCTGGTGATCCATAGCCGCTCCGGCAACCAAACCTCCATTCTCCGGTGAGTTTGAAGGCGTACTGATTAACCAGCCGGTTTTAGGATCTCTTATTAAGAAATCAACAAAGAAAGTTGCAGACTGCTTCATTATTGGATAGGCTTCGTTTTTAAGAAAGGCCCTGTCCTGTGTAAATCTATAGTGCTCCCATAAATGCTGACTTAACCAACCAGCGCCTGAAACCCAAATTCCATGATTTGATGCATTTATAGGGGCGGTTGCATTCCAGAGATCTGTATTGTGATGAAGTACCCAGCCCCTTGCATTGTAATGAACTTTAGCTGTTACAGCACCTTTTTTTGCCAATGCTCCTATTTTTTTAAATAATGGTTCGTTCATCGCCGGCAAGTTCAATATTTCTGCAGGCCAGTAATTCATTTGAAGGTTAATGTTGGTGGTATACTTGCTTCCCCAGGGCGGAGTCAGCAAATCATTCCAGATCCCTTGAAGGTTTGCCGGTTGTGTGCCTGGTCTGGAGCTGGAAATCAGCAGATACCTGGCATATTGCATATATAAAGCGGTCAAGGGAGCATCATTTGCGGATGCAAAGCGCTCAATGCGCTGGTCTGTTGGCAGCCTTTCGTTGTCACTGCTCCCAAAGCTTACCCAGAAGCGCTGATAATATTTTTGATATTCCTGCAGATGTGCATCCTTAATTTGCGCATAATTTTTATTTTTCAGGCCGACCAGGGCCTTTAAACATGCATTTTGAGGATGGCCGGAGACATTATGATCATTGATAAAATTGGTACCCGCCGTTAGGTAAAGCATGACCTCATCTGCATCGCTAATGGTTATCTTACCCTGATTTACCAGCAATTTCCCTCCTGTGATCACCGCCTGAAGCTGGCTTTCACCTTTTAATGCCCCCCCTCTGACCTTTAAAGAAAGAGAAATGGTGTTTGCATTTATTCTTCTGACGGCTGAGTATTTATGTGGGCTGGCCAATAAGGCATCCAAACTGATGCTATTTTTTTTATCGGCGGTCAGACGAATTACAACCGCCTGATTTGGCTGACTGGCAAAGTACTCACGAAGGTAGTTTACTCCCTTCAGTGTATATGAAGTACTGGCAATTGCAGTACTTAAATCCAATTTACGTTTGTAATTGCTGACTGGGGTTCTGTGGTTTTTAAAATTCAGAAAGAGCTCCCCAAATGGCTGATAGCTGGCCTGGAACTGCGATACCAAGGGCGGTTCATCATTCTGTATTTTATATTTCCATGCTTTAGCCAATGACAAGCCATCCTTTGGCGCTGTATCCTTGGGATAAATGGCTATAGCGCGACTGGTGTCCTTATAACCGGCAATACCACCCTTGTCAAAATAATTCAGTACTTGTATGGCAATGACATTCTTGCCTTTTTTAATCAGTTTGGCTGGAAGGATATATTTTCTGGCGGAGGTGCCATCAGTATTCCCTACCAGCGTTCCGTTTAGGTAAGTAAAATCCAGGTCCCTAATGCGGTTCAGGTCAAGCATCAGATCTTTACCTAGCCAGGATGCCGGCACATCAATCATGGTACGCAACCATACTGCTCCATCAAGTCCCGAAAGGCCGACAGTTTCCCATCCTTCATAACTTGGAACTTTTATCGTTTTCCATTTCGAATCGTCATATTCATATTCTGCAGGATTGCCATCGATGCCTTTTAATGCCTTCATATCGGCAGTCCACTGCTTTCGGTCGCCGGCAATACTCTGGGTACCCATGAAGTTTTCGGCAGCCAGCTTTTCTGCTGCTTCCTGCTTCCCCTCAAACAAGAATTTTCTGATCTCTGAAAGGTGATTCGCCGCTCCCTTATGATTATACTCCCTGGGCGCTCCAGTCCACAGCGTCTCCTCATTAAACTGAATCCGGTCTTGTTCGGCTCCGGCAAAGATCATCGCACCGATGCGTCCGTTACCAATGGGCAGGGCATCTGTCCATTTTTCAGCTGGCTTGGTATACCAAAGTTGAGCAGCTGGTTCCTGGGCCGCGGCAGATGAAATGACCATAAAATTGACCAGGACCGCGCACAGGCAGATGTTAAAGCTGGTAATTTTCATATTGATACGAATCAAAATTATTTAATAGGATCTCCCGAAATAACCCGTGCCGCTTCTGTAACATTTTTTTCCGTCAGCACAGGCGTTTTTACATTTTTAAAATTATTGTTTCCCAGTGTTATGTTTTTAGTTTTTTCCCCACTTAATTTCAGATACAGATCTGTCCCTGCAGCGGGAAAACCATTGTAGATAAAAGCATTATCGACATTTTCGAGATCTATGATAGCGGTATTTTTATGGGGCGAATAACTTTTTACACCGTTAATGGTTAATTCCTTAACAGCGCTTGCTTTTACCGAAGGTCCTGTTTCTGTATTTACCTGAACGTTGTGAAATTCTATGCGATTGGAATTTTTGATATTAAAGCCTGTTTTTGCCTCCAGATTGATGTCGTTAAAGGTGATCTGCTCTATTGGCATTTCTTCCAGACCGTTTAAATAGGCCGCCTCATTTACTTGTCCTGTAATGTTACTGAAATGGATATTCCTGAACCTTGGTGTACGCTCTGAAATGGGTTCTTTCGTAGTTTTTGCATATTGTAAATCCAATACAATCGCCTGTTCACGGATATTTTTCATGATGATGTTGCTTACCCTGATTTCCTCGACAATACCGCCCCTTCCGCGTGCCGATTTAATACGAATTCCGCGGTCTGTACCGTCAAACACACAATTGGAAATCGTAATTTTTCGTACATCGCCCGACATTTCGCTGCCAATGACTACCCCACCATGACCAGACAGCATGGTGCAGTTGGTAATCGTATAATTTTGGGCAGGTACAGCTGCTTTTCTTCCTGGGGCATCTTTGCCAGACTTGATTGTAATGCAATCATCACCGACGCTGATATGGCAATCCGAGATTCGCACATTGTTACACGACTCAGGATTGATGCCATCTGTATTTGGTGAATGTGGGTTGTTAATGGTTACTGCATGTACCGTTACATTCTCACAAAACTCGGGATTGACCGTCCAAAAGGGAGAGTTGCGAATCGTAATCCCTTCAATAAGCACATTTTTACAAAACATCGGCTGGATAAACGGCGGACGCAAAAAACCGCGTTTGGTCTGCTTCTGGTCATCAGGCAAAAGAATATCCTTATTCAGATCGTCGAACATTAACTGCCATTTGGAACGCGGCTGTCCTTGTTGATATCCTTCGACAAAATCCCACCACTTCTTACCATGGCCGTCAATAATACCGCGTCCGGTAATGGCAATATTTTCTGCTTTGTAGGCATAAAACAAAGGAGAAAAACTGGTTACGTCCACCCCTTCATATCTGCTGCTTACCATTGGCAGATAATCATCAAAATTATCACTAAAATGAAGTTCCGCACCGGCATCAATTAAAATAGTAATGTTACTTTTCAGATGTATCGCACCTGTAAGATATTTGCCTGCAGGAAAATACACCGTTCCTCCTCCCGCTTTTGAAGCTGCATCTATAGCTTTCTTAATGGCTGAGGTGGCCAGCTTGCTGCTGTCGTTGGCGGCGCCGTATTTCAATACATTATAATGACCTTGTGCTTTTGCATTTAAGCTTAAGATCGTAATACAACAGCATAAGCTAAAAAAAGTTAAAGCCTTACCGGACGGGTTAAAAAATTTCATTTAAACTATATTAATTGTTGATTACTTAAGTTGAATTACTGCGGGTTTCAATGTTGCATGCTGATAGATTTCTTTTCCGTCGGCATAAATGTGAAGGCCTTTTCCTTTATTGTATTTGCTGCCGGTTTTATCCCATTGCAGGGTAAGGATCTTGCCATGATAACTGATATTGTCCAATAAAAACCAATCCCAACGGCCCTGAGGAATAAGCGGATAAAATCCAAACGCATCGTCTGCACGGGGCTTAATACCGATCAGGTCATTAATGATCAGGTCACAAAACGTAGAGTGGTTGTAAAAGCTGCTTCTGGGATCATCGCCCTTTAACCAGCGCCCGTTCTTTTCATCCTGGTACTCACCCAAATACGGTTTACCATTCTTCTGATGTGAGGCAGCATATTTGTGCAATTCCTGATAAAACACCTTCGCGGTCATTTTACCATGATTTTTATAATTGGTCAGTAGGTTAGCCAGGCCTTTTAAAGTCTGTGAACTGGCAAAAGGCCATAATGCACCATCCCATTCACAGCTATGTCCGGATCCCCGGGTTCTGAATGTAGGCTCCCTTCTTTCAGCCGTCGTCAAACCCCACTTGGAGTTAAACCCTGAAGTATCCAATAACTGATCCCATGCTTTAGCGTAAGCGGGTTTATCAACAGGAAGATTAAAGTCCCAGGGCACAAAACCTATCGCTTCACGTGCTGCTGCCAGCTTTCCGGTAGCCAGTTTAGTTTTAAAGAAATTATGCTGACTGTCCCAGAGACTATCCTGCACCAGGCTTTTAAGCTGAGCAGCCTTGTTCGTATATTTTTGCAGCAGTGCCTTATTACCAACAACATCAGCTATACTGGCTAAGGCTTTTGCATTCCCATACATATAGCTGTTGATGGTTGGTCTTCTATTTTGGTCTTTTCTGGATCCGCTGACAGACTCTTCCATTCCATCCTTTACATCAAATTGCCAGAACAGGCCACTACTGAGGCCCCGCTCTTTTTCCCATTTGGAATAATCGGCATCTAACGCCGGTAAAATACGCTCCAGATGTGCTTTGTCTCCTTTTACCAAATAGTTCTGGTAAACGGCATCATCCAGCCAGCTGCTGAACTGATGAAAACGCTGTCTGGTTTGCCCCATATCAGCATGGTACAGCCAGAAGTCTATATATTCCTTTAAATAGTCTGTATTTTTAAGCCAGCGGCCTTCATAAATATGATGTCCCAGTGCACAACTGATAGAATTGTATTTACCCGCATGTTTGACAGGCTCAATAAATTCAGTAAAAATAAAACCTTCTGGTGTTTTCACCAGGTGCTTGCGAAAAGACCACCAACGATAGTAATAATTTTGCTCCAGCACCTCATCCGGACAGTCCAGCAAAGGCACATTTTGAGACAGCCAATCAAATGACTGTGCATTGGGCACATAATTTTTTACGGCTTCAGTATCAATGGAATTAAAGTATTCTACATATTTTCTAAGTTTCGCAGTACCGGCAGCCCCCTGCGCATGGACCAACCTTCCCATCAGCAGGAACAAAGCCATTAATATAAATTCTTTCTTATTCATCATTATTCAAACAACCAATCAATATCTTTTCCATTTCCATCAAGCCCTGCATTGTAAATTCTCATCTGCTGGTCCTCGCTGATAAATCCCAGCACCATACATGCCCCTTTCCCAAGGGTTAACGTATTGGTGCCACTTCCGAAGGAATAAGCATGGACATTTACTGGCGGATAACCATTTAGCAACAGTGCATTTGCGATCTTAATTTCCGACTGCCCGTAATTATTTGCACTGGCATCAGTCTCCAATTCCGGCGCAGGCAGGTAAGCAGGATTTTTTGCCTTAAAAAACCCTACCAAAACTTTCACCGGCTGATCGGCACTAAACTTAAGTACCGTTCCCTTAGTTATTTGCTGCGCTTTATTTAATTTAAGCCCCTTAAGCCCCTCCAGCTGGCTTGCGAATTCCTTTATTTTTATGGCAGAATCAGCAAATACTACTGCATCCTCGTTGATGATATAACTTTCATTACCGGGCAACAGCTTCACTGAAGCATTTTTAAAGGGCTCCAGGAGATTTGCTTTTCCGGAACCGGCAGCTTTTAAAGAATCAATACTCCTTTTAAAATGATTCAGCTCCTTGGTGTACACGGGTAACATTTCCTTCCAGTGGATAAAGGTTTTATCAACCCCTCTCATCGGAATTTTCCGCTGCTTGGTCTGCATGCTATTGGCATACAGATATTCATTTTCTGTGAGCTCCACCAGTTTTGCATAATGAGCCAGGCTTTTTTGAAGAAAAGGCAATGCTTTTGTTAAATCACTGAGGTCATTTGAATATTTATAACGGAGTATCCACAGGGCCGCTTTAACCTTTTCCGCATAAGAAATAGCCATTTGGTTATAGCAGTACATGTCATTTTTTAGTCGGTCAAACTCCGCTTTGTCTTTGGTTACTGCCAGGGCCGCTTTATCAATGGCTTCAACAGCTTTGCTGCCATGATCGATCACCTCTTTGGCAACCTGCACAGGTGTTTCGCCGATATGCCCCTGTTTTTTCCACTCTTTTTCGGCGTATTCAATAATCATTTCGCCTTCGGGTGCCTCAGATTCATAAAGCATGGTAAATAATCCGTAACGGAATGGGTTAATCAATTGAGTCATCAGCATTCCTAAAGTCAGTGTCTGTCTGTTTCCGTCAGTAATGCCATAGCGTCTAAGTAATTTAGGTGATATTTCTCCTGATTCTTCATAGGCATTAAGAATGGCTTTACCACTGTTGAGATCTGTACCATATTTACCGGCCAGCAAACCACCCCAATAGTCTATCTCTGCCGCTCTTTCGCGTTTAGAATTCCAGGAATAACGTGCCCATGCCTTGTACCATATCCAATCCCTGTCTACCTGCAGCAGACGCGTATCGGCTATATCGGCGGTATATGGCCAGTCCCAGTAAGATGCCTGTGGATACAAGTGCAAACCGTTGGCCCCATAAACTTCATGCATAGCTTTTACAGACTTCTGGATGAAATCTGCAGATCCATACCGGAACGGCTCCAGATTAGCCAGAATGTGTACATTTTCTATATGTACCGTACCAATGCTGCTGAGTTTTCTATGCAATTCTGCCCAACTCCCTCTGGGTGTATAGGTGGTTAAGGCCTCTCCGTTATATTTAGCCATGGTATAAAGGTTTTTATACAAAGGCAGGGCATCTTTCATTACCCTTGGTGCATCGCTATCGTGTGCCCGCAAAACGATCGGAGGCTCTGTACTGATCCCCGAGGCTTTTAGGCCGTCCTGAACACCAGGTATAATCGTTTTTGTAAACCAGTCAACATCGTCCTGTCCTACTCCTTCCATCGCCTCCCCGAGTGTAATCAGCAGACCAACATTGGGATATTTGGCCACAAAGGCAGCAATAGATTTACGTGTATAATCAGCGATCAATGGGATAATCGGACGGTTTCTGTCTTGTGTTTTTAATCCATGCTTTTCTGCAAAAGGCTTTGGAATGATAATGTTATAGAACATCTGAATTACCCAAATACCGCGTTTGTCAGCTTCCTGGGTCAGAAACCGGAACATCTCCTCATTTTTTTTAAACGTAACATCGTCTACCTCAACAGCATAGGGATATTCTTTAAGCTTCACTAAAGAAGAAAAAGGGTGGCCATTCCACAGGTAAAGTGAATTGTAACGGTTCTCCACCATCATATCCAGGTATTGAAGCCATAGTGTCTTGTCATAAAACCATGGAAAAGATTCCGGTGTATAGGGATATTCGTAGACATCTCTTCCGGGTAAATAATCTGGTTTTTGCAGACCGATACAGGTACCCCGCAACACCATTTCCGGCTGATCGGTAATTGATATCTGATCAGGCAGCCTACCGTTTTTATTGATCTGATTTATCAGCTCCATACAACCATACAGGGTTCCTGAGTAGTCTGTTCCTTCAATACTCAGTAGTTTGTTTTTATTATACCTGATACTGAAGCCCTCTTTGCCAGCTTGTTTATCGGTGCTCATCTGCGCACCTGAGCCCCTCATCAGCGGATCTCCTTTTGTACCAATTAAGATCAGGTTATCACCCGATGGTATTTTGTCTTGCTGTACAATTTCAACCTCATAACCAATTGAGGATAAGGACTTCGCTAATTTATCCGCTCCAAACTTGATCCTGGGATTACTTTTTGCAGGAATAACAAGGGTATATCTGCTCTTTGGAAGAATATGGGATGCGCTGGATTCTGGAGTACCAAAAAACACAAGGCATAGTAAAATAAAAATAGGATAATTTCTCATTCAAACATTTTTCAGAAAATCTAAGTCTTAAAATGACTCAGGCTATATTTGGTTAATAAAGGGAATCTCAAATATAAGGGCAGCACCAGCTGCTTTACTGTAGTATTTCCCCAAAAATTTATAGGATGTTACCATCGGGTTTAAAAATATGCCGGTTGCCAGGTAAATGAAGTAAGTTCATATTACTTTTTTGTGGGTTTGTTCCCAATCCAGTTTACCAAATCCCGCGCTGCTTTAAAATTCTCAAATTCAGCTGGCAGCTTTCTTCCGTCAACATATTCATTATACAGCCATGGATCGCCAATCACAAATACGCTGCCTTTACCGAATTTTGTTGTGGCCATCACATTATCGCCATCTTTATCCTTTAAAACCGGCTGGGCTACAGATTCAATTTTAAGCGTACTGTACTCTTTGATATATAGCGTCTTGGCAGTTTTAAAAATCTCATTTCCGACAGGGACTGACAGCTTACCCATTTCAAACTGGTTTTTAACTACTCTTCCCTTACTGTTTTTTTCGAATTGGATTCCAAAAACTTTGGCGAGCTGATTAAAATGATCCAGTTCGGCATTTCCTGTATCGTTTGCCATCAGCAGCAAGATACCTCCTGCCTTTACCCAATCGGCTATCGCTTTGATGTGATCCTGGTCTATGAAATTTGGTTTGGGACTTTCTTTTTCTGTGTCCGGATCAACAATTATATAAACCGTTGCTTTTTTTAAATTAAGGGTTGCGGGAGCCTGATCTAAGGTAGCTGTTTTGAAACCGGCATTATTAAACACTGCTCCAAACATAGAGAAACCAACATTCTCCCTTTCATCCCACTTGTAGTGCCAGGATTTTAGATTACCACTCTGGTCCTCTTTAACTTCATTATTGAAATAAGAATCCAGGAGCACTGTTTTGCCCAGTCCGGGTTTTGGCATGCTTCCTATTTCCATCTCATTGGCCGCTTTTAAAAAGGCACCAACCCCTTTGGGATCGTTTGTGATGACCTTCTCACTCATATAATACTCATAGCTGCCGTCCCGGTAAGGCTTACCACCTAAACCAGACACCGCTACTGTACCTTTCAGCTCAATTTTACCTGCTGCAGGCTGCGCTATAAACTCCTGCTGCAGCCCCTGATATCCTTTAATTGCCACTGGTAAATACGATCGGGGAATATAACCCAACCGCACAGCCTTAGCAATGGCATAAATAAACATACCCGAAGCTGAAGACTCAAAATAATTGCCTTTCCCATTGGGTTGATCCAAAATATCAAACCATAGTCCGTTTTCAGGATGCTGAATATTTTTAATGGCGGCAGCAAACCGTCCTAAAATATTGATCAGCTCCCGGCGCCGGGGATGATCTGCGGGAAAATGATCAAGCACATCAACCAAAGCCATACCGTACCAGCCCATCGCCCTGCCCCAGACATGAGCAGAAAGACCCGTTTTAGGATCTGCCCAACGTTCAGCTTTTGAGGCGTCCCAACCATGGTACAGGAGGCCTGTTTTGGCATCTCTTGCATGTGCCTCCATATAGACAAATTGATTGACGATATCATCAAATGCCTCCTTATTGCCGATCAGCCTGGCATACTCCGCATAAAATGGTTGTCCCATATATAAGCCATCCAGCCACATTTGGTTAGGATAAATCTTTTTATGCCAGAAACCACCCTCTTCAGTTCTTGGTTGCTTATGTAGTTGCTCCCACAGTGTAGTCGCAGCTTTAAAATATTTTTGTTGTCCGGTTACTTTATAAAGGGTAAGCAGCACAGTACCGTTTTTCACATTATCAATGTTGAAATGATCCTGCTGGTAAGTATCAATCTGGCCATCAGCAGATATAAATTCATCCATGCGTGCCTGAATGTATTTAAAATAATCAGCATTACCTGTCCTGCACCATAAAGCAGCAAGACCGTCCTGCACCACCCCATGATCGTAGGACCATTTTTGCGCTCTCTTGGGCCAGACTTCCATTACAGTTCCGGCCATCTTTTCGGATAGGGATTTTTCCTGGCCCATCACGGTTTTCACGTTTGCAACCATGGCCACAATGACCGGTGCCAATAAGGTAAAAATCAGGAATCTTAATTGTTTCATACAGATAATATCATAAACGGTTTATATACAACTAACTCAACATGGTTTTAAATGCCAACTCCATAAAAAAGAAAATAAGTACCCAATGGTTATTGGGAATTTATTTCAATAAAACCAACACATCCTTTCTCCTGGATTCAGGCAATACTTTCAACGATTCTACCTTTCCATTTCTTAGCACTGCTTCCACAGTAGTTTGATATGGGGCATGCAGTTTGAAATGAACGTCCCATTCTTTTGGCCAGGCTGCAAAAAGGTAAATCTTCTTTTCATTTGTCTGAAGCAGCATCTCCTGCAACCCTATCATTCCCGACCCACCCCAGTTATGATCCGGCACCCAATCAAATCCTGGCCCCCAGAATGCGGGGAAGCGCCTTCCGGAATTTTTCAGCTTTTGCAGGGTCAGGTCTGCTGCTTGTTTGGTCAAACCTAGTCTGGCGGCAAAAATATTATCTTGCTTCCATCCGACATGACTTCTAAATTTAAGTACGTCTGGATCATATTTAAAGGTATTGACCGCCGTGTCTAGTCCGGGTCTGCCTATCCCGTAAATTCCCCATGGATATACCGGATACAATTGTGGACTTTCCGTATTATTGATCCGCTCCCACAGCTTCGCAGGGGCAATAGTTACGTGTCCATCAAACTCTCGGAAACTCAGGGGGGGGATACGCTTTAGCATCGTGTTCCAATTCGTTTGCTGCTCAATGGAGATGCCCTTAATCTCCAATGCGCGTTTCAGTACTGTCTTTAGCGCTGCAATGGTAGATGTGGCATTGTAAGTCATTTTATAGGTTTCAGCTGCTGATCCGGGGTATAAGATTAAATGCCCGTTTGCATCCAGCGTTTTGCTTCCCCGTTGCCTTGCCAGATAAGTATAGTGCGCATCAAAAAAGGTCAGTGAACTTTCAATCAGTGGAAGATATTCCTGAATATTTTTTCCTGCATAGCTTTCGGTTTCCATGATCATCATGCAGAATTCCAGAACGGTATCCCACTGGTATTCTAACCAGGCATTATATTCCATACCCTTATCATAACCCTCAGGTCTTTTCCAACCATATTCTGCCGGATTGGGTAATCCAAAGTTTTCCAATTGCTCAGTAAAGCTCGCCCCCTTATGCCCCCAGTAAAATTTGGATCTCAATTCTGCATTCCCGGCCAGGTTTTTGTAAAAATCAAACTGGGGCTTCATCAAATCAGCATCGCCGCTTTTCAGCATAGGCCAGTAAACCAACCGCTGGTTTTGCGCAGTATGTGTTCCTCCGCCCCAATTTCTAAAATCAGGGCTGAATTTTAAAGTGGGATCAACCTCTATCGGATCATAAGTAAAAAGCCCGCCATTAAACTTAGTGGGATAAGCACCATAGGCATTACAACCAAGCATATAACGGAAAAGAGCATAATTCCTGGCTGCCTCAACTGCCAGAGGTTCTGTCTGACTGCTGATATTAATAAAGCTTTTATCCCAATAGTCTTTCCACCATTTTTTTGTGGCACTGAAATCCTTAACTGAATTTAAAGTCAATGCTGTCTTTTTGAGTTCTATTTCCCATTCATTGGCGCTGGTTGCTCTTGCAGTATGCAAAGTGATTGCAATATTGATAGCATTTAAAGCATCACTACTTTTTAATTTCCAGCCTTTATAGGCAGTTCCCAGATAAGCTCCCGAATAATTACCAAAAGGCACCATACCATCTCCTTTCATAGCACCACCAAAAATCAGGCGCTTAAGTGGATTGAATAGTTCAGCACTTCTGGCTTCCATTCCCTGTTGGTTTACGGTAACATCAAAAACCGATTGATCATTATTTTTATGAAAAAAAACAACTTCGTTCTGCTTAAAGGCAATGCTGTCTTTAAATGTTTTCACTTCAGCAGGTGGTGCCCATTTGTAAGAGTTTTGGTTGTTTTCCTTGCCTTTGGTTACCCTGTCTTCAAATCTCCAGTTTTCATAACTGGCCTCTGCAGTAGTTTTATGGTTACTATTAATGTCTAAATGAACAATGGGTTTAAATACGTCTACCCATATTTTTACCATCGTAGTCAGCTTCCCTTTTTTACCCGTAACCCGTACATAGCCTTCTTTTAAAACCAATTCCTGCTTAAAATCTGCATCGGCATCAAAAGGATTTGGGCTTAATTTAAGCCTGACTCTTCCCTGCTTTAGTAAAGTATTGTTTTCATCAAATGTCCCGCTTCTTGAAATATAGAAAAGGAGTTCAGCATTTTCTACCCAGACATTCAAACCAATATCGCCACCACCGCACGGCATGGATTCTGAACTGCCGGCACTCTGGCTTGTCCATACTAAATTCGCATCAGCCGAAAAATTACGCTGTGCCTGAGCACTGCTTAAACAAGCCGATAATACCACAATATAAATGAGGATGATCTTTTTCACGTGTTATTATTAATTGTCCCAGTCGTCGGTTCTGAATGAAGATACAGGTAAACCGTCATTACCAAACAGCTCTCCGCTTACAAAGTCTTTAAATGCATAACGCACAGCTACAGGCACTTTTACTTGTTCAGCGGAAACGGTGACGCTGCTCCCGGAAAGTACTGCCTTTGCAGGATAAAACCGTTTATCTGACCCTGCAATCTCAAACAAGGTTAAGGATTTGCCAAAGGCTGTCAGTCCATTCACCGCCCCTGCAAATTTTAAGACGACCTTATTTTCTTTGATATTCATAGACTCATATACAGGACTCGCAGCGCCAAAGCCCTTGATGCCATAAGTACTGCTCAAAGCAAGATAAGCCAATCGTGTTCCTCCAGCTTCTTTATTTGCAGGATGGATGGAGTTTTCTTCACCTATATCCATCAGCACCGCCATCCCTGAGTTAGGTATTTTATGAATCGATTTTCGTTGTGCATCCCTGATAAATGCTGAGTTGTATTTCCCGCCTGTTTTATGCGGAGGAAGTTGGGCATAATTATAAGGGGCAATTTGCGCATAGAAAAAGGGAAATTCGCCTATACCCCATGCGCTACGCCATGCAGCAACCATTGCTGGAAATACCTCTTGATACCGGTCCGATCGGTCATAGTTAGATTCTCCCTGATACCATATGACCCCACGAATACCAAAACCAATCACAGGATATAACATCCCGTTATACAATGTGGTTGGTGTGCGGCTCACCTCTTTAATGGTATCTCCTTTTTCAGGAATCTTTACTTCAGGAAAAGATTTCAGCTGGGACGGGGACATCCATGCTTCGATGGATGAACCACCATAACTGTCATTGATCAAACCTATAGGCACCTGAAGCATTTCACTTAACAACTTACCAAAGTAGTACGCCGTGGCACTGAAATTGGCTACAGTTTCGGGCTTAGCTGCTTTCCACTCAGATGGCTTACTATTCTCCTGTCTTTCGGTTAAGGAGGCACGGGGCACAGTATATAATCTGATTTGCGCATTTGAAGATTTCAGTATAGCCTGGTTTGAACCCAGAATTGGCTGACCTTTAAAACCTTTCATTGGCATTTCCATATTGGACTGACCACCGCAAAACCATACTTCTCCAATTAAAATATCTTTTAAAGTGACGGTACTACCATCACTGATTGTAATCTCATAAGGTCCTCCTGCCAAAGGGGTGGCTATTTTAAACTTCCATTTTCCTGTTGCATCGCTCCTTACACGATACTTCTTTGCATTCCATGAGCTAATGAGTGAAACACTGCTCTCTGGTTTCGCCCAGCCCCAAACGGCTACCTCAGTCTGTTGCTGGAGCACCATATGATCGGTAAAAACGGAAGCTGGTCTGATTTGGGCAAAGGCAGCACTCATATAGAACACAAGGAGCATTGCAACTGCAATTACCTTTGAAATGACGGCTTTAAATTTTCTCATATCTATTGCTTTTTTCTTTCCATTCGTTTTCATATTCATCTGCTTACCGGTAGCCAAACTGACATTTCCGAATGTCCGCGGTTGCCCCAGGCAAAATATGGCACAAGCTTTATGGCAATACTGGTGGCCGATTTGTTAAAGGGCCGATAAAGCACATTTTTCCAGTCTTTATTTTCAATCAGCTGCGCATTGCCTTCAAGGCTCATCAGGTTGGCACCATCAATTTGAATGGGTTTCGCCTTTAAAGTGATGGAAGCAGGTATAACCGTATTAAAGACCCTTTTACCAGACAAATCAGAAGATTCCAAACAATACACCACCGGTCCGCGTTTAATCGCAACCTGATTACGGGTCTCTTCTACCAGGGGATTGGCTTCAACCAACTGTGCTTCCATAGGCAATACAAGTTCTAACTGGTCACCCTTTTTCCACTTTCGGTTTAGCGCTGCATATTTACCAGGATGCAAATCGATCGCCACAGCTTGGCCATTTATTTTTATCTGCGCATGATTTGTCCAGGCAGGGATACGTAAAAACAAGGAGTAGGGATTGGAACCTGTCTGCTTAATGGTGAGCTTGATATGGCCATCCCATGGATAATTGGTTTCCTGGTTGATATCAAGCTTCGACCCATCCTTTAAACGGGCGTTGACTTCATTACCCCCGTAAAGGTTAAACCAAAGTCCTTCATCAGAAATGCTATAGGCATAATTGCTCACCTGGGCAATGGTACGCACTACGTTAGGCGGACAGCAGTTAGACAATCCAATATAAGGAACACGCTCCTTTGACCACCGTTGTTGAAAAGGCAGATCATCTGAATAGCTCAGTGGATTGGTATAAAGAAACTTCTTACCATCCAGACTAATACCAGACAGCACGCTGTTGTATAAAGCCAGTTCCATTACATCAGCATATTTAGCATCTCCTGTCAACTGTAGCATACGCCAGTTCCACAGCACATTACCAATGTTGGCACACGTCTCATTGTGGGCCGTAAAATTCGGCAATTGATAGTCACGACCAAAAGCCTGATGAATCTTCTGTACCTGTGCAGGATCATATGATGTACCATCTGGAGAGGTACCGTCATACAAAGATCCGCAGCCTCCGGTAATGTACATTTTATGACTGGTTACATCATTCCACATTAAATTAAGGGTATTCATTAGTGAGTCACTCCCGGTTTCTGCACATAGATCTGCTACTCCTGCGTACAGATAATTTGCCCTCACGGCATGTCCTGTCGCTTTGGTTTGTTGTAAAAAAGGTAACCTATCCTGATTGTCATCGGTGCCATCCTCTATTTTTCCCTTTATAGCGATCAGATGTTTTGCCAGCTCAAGATAACGCGGATCTCTTGTGGTGCGGTACATTTCTATAACACCCATATAGTGAGAAGGACAAATGGCATTTCTGGCCAAAGCCGGGGATGCCTTCTTATAGAAATTATAAAGGTATTCTGTAGCTTTTTTCGCCACGTTTAATAAAGCGGTTTTACCTGTCGCTCTATAATGTACACATGCGGCGGTCATCAAATGACCAATATTATACGCTTCAAAACTTAACCGGTCCTGAAACTGATTCTTTGAACCTGTTTTACGTTGCTCAATCATCGCCTTGGTATAGATATACCCATCTTCACGCTGTGATTTTGCAATAACGGCAATGGACTTGTCCATAACCTCATTCAGCTTGGGGTCGCCACTGGAGGCGTACAAACTTGCCACAGCTTCCAGTGTTTTATAGTAATCGCCGTCATGAAATGAAGGACCTTTATGCGATCCGGTATCCAGACCAGCAGCGATCTGAAAATTCTTAAATGCGTGACTAATGTCTGCGTCATTATAAATGGCCCACATATTAGGCACCATGGTTTCTTTCGCTACCTTAAAACGGTCCGCCCAGAATCCCCTGGTCCAGCTTACATCTCTCATGTTCAGACTGTGCAGCCTGGCGTATGGACTTTCAGATGTATTTACCAGACTTTTATCCTGAGCCTGGCTCAGGGAGGCAGCTAATAAGAATGCACCGAATAAAAGAGAATGGATAGATAGGCTTATATTTTTCATTTCAAAGTTTAGCTAAATGATCGGTTCTTTTAATTTACGGGAACTGTTAACAGCCGGATAGGCCCGGGCAATCCTGCCGGATTTAAAGGTTTCCCCTTGAGTCTGTAGGGTGCTGTTGTTTTTGTGATTCGCCTGCTTTCGGGCAGGTGCTGATCTCCCATCAACCTATTTGCCCAGGTATTGGTTACGTCAATGATCAGTTCATTTTTTCCCCGCTTCAACGCGCCGGTCACATCGGCCTGAAAAGGAGCTGTCCAAACCACACCACAGGAAATACCATTTACTTTTACCTCGGCAATACATCCTACCTTTCCCAGATCTAACAGGTACTGTTGCCCTTCCTGTTTTTCGAGGTTGATCGTGTTTGCATATACTGCTGTACCAGAGTAGTATTTAATCAGGGTATCCGGATGTTTAGTCCAGTCCACCAGTTCCTTAAATAAAACCGGCTTTGCAGGTCCGCCCAGTCGGGCATCAAAGGTAACCTGCCAATCATCCTTAAAGGTTTCGATTACTTTTGGCTCCGGCCAGTTGTTTCCAGTACCGGCCCGGTCTAACTGAGCTTTTTTGTTAAAAATCACAAAGACAGAGGCATTGGCTGCTAATTTTAAAGTCATGGCCGTTCTGCCACCGGTAGTACTCCAATTCCTTACACTTGTTGTCTTATCCGTTACCGCGTCGTACAATTGAGGGATCCTTCCGGCAATCCGAAAAGAAAATTGTAAAACTCTTTCTTCCTGCTGCTGGTTAGCTATAAAATACAATTCCTGATCTGGGGTAAGGCGATGTGTATAAGCTATTTTTTTAGCATACAGACCTTGTTCGTCCGTTACGATTAAATCTCTCGGTAATCCCAGTTCATCAAATGTCTCGGGTTGGTAAGGACCTTTAATCACCTTACCCTGACCTATAGTTTTGATTTGAAACTGTCCGATACCTGTTCCCATTGTCTTAAAATTACCCGCCCAAAGCGCATTGATGACCGGAGAATATTGGTTGTTGACTGTTTTCAGTAGTCCGGGCTGATGGGCCGGTTGTTCAGTTACAATGATTGTAGCACCTGCTTTTACCAGTTCCAGCAATTTACTGGCTACCGCAAAACTCATCCATTTGTAATTGGGATTTAAGGCGGTCTTACCTGGTATAACCAATATTTTATAGCTTGCCCCGCTTGTAAACTCAACGTTTCCATTACGTACAATTGCTGTCATTAAAACATCCGGGTTAAAGGAATCATAAGCATAACCTCTCAATGGATTAACCCAGTTTTCCGGATCGCTCATATTAGCAGAATGGGTTACACCTGCTGGTATTTGCCTTAAAGGTTCCCCTGAATTACTTAATCTTAATGCCTCTGCGTCGACCACATCAGCACCGAAAACACCAGGCAAAACAGCTACCAAACGATCAGGCAAAACAGCGCGACGCGGAATTTCTTCTCCGGTAAATACGGCAATGTCCGCAACAGGTTTCCCCTGCTGCAAGCGTTGCTGACTGCGTGCTGCGTAATCCACCCAGGCCTTACCTTGTTTCCACCAGGTCTGATCGCGCTGAAAATACAAGCCTACGCCATCCAGGGTCATTCCCGGTTTTCTGTCCATCCATGGATTGTGCGTAAACACATGATAAACGAGCTTATTGATGCCCAACGCATAATTTCTATCCTGCAATGTTTTCATGTTACCCGGATGCTCGTTCCAGTCCATACGAACCGTTGTAAATGCTTCTGCCTGAATGATATTTTTACCGTAAATATGCGCACCTGAAATGGCATCCATCATGTCATTGGGTTTATCATGTGTGGGACTGTTAAGCCAGAATTCTCCCATCGGTACATCTACTTTTTTGTAATGCATTAAGCCATCACTAACCATAGTAGGCGCTACACTTTCTGCAGTAAAACTTACGCCTTTCTCCTTAGCCAAAACAGCCAGAGTAGCATAAAATTGATCAACCACAAGCTCTGCAATCGTCAAACGCACATCATACAAAAAACTTTCAGAAACATCAGCACTTTGTATAGGGATCCCGACCATAATTGGCAGATAGGGCATTAAGTCATACCCTCTGCGCTTTCTAAATTCCTGAGCAAATAAAGACGACCAGTTTTGGCTACCGCACTCCCAGCTGTCGACATGAAAAACACTTAATATTTTTGAGGCCAGCTCAGGTCCCGCCCTACGGACCGCTTCCCCATACCAGCTGTCAAATTGCAATTTAACAGCGGCCGGGTTAAACTTATCGCATTCCAATCCCATACCGCCTCCACCAGTAGCATTTTTATGTCCGGTAGAAGTATGGCCTATTCTTATGATGGTCCAATTTCCTTTTGGTACAGTCCAGCTTAAGCTGCCATCTGCACTTAGACTGGAAGTTAAGTTGCGTATTTTATTTAAAGGAACACATAACTGTTGGGCAATCTGAGCTTCATTGCTTCGCTTGCTCACCCGCCATACTGCGCCGGATTTCCCTTCATATTGATTGATTCTCGGCTCAGAAGACAGTTCCAGATTAAGCAATTTTAAAGATGGTTTCCATTTCGCTGCATCCAGGTCTTCTGCGCCGGGTTCTGAACCTTTTTTATCATAAACAAAACGATAATACTTTGCTGCAACAGGGGCTATAGCATGGGTCACATCGGCATCCGTATCCTGCCATCCATGACGTGGGGGTTCAAGTCTGCCAATAGAACGAAATACTTTACCATTGTCACTTACTTGTATCTCCAATCGCTCCGCCTGGTAATTATTACCACTGGTCCTAACCGTGACCGTTCTACAGGTAAAAGCCTGCTCAAACTCA
The DNA here is from genome assembly GCF_059758925.1 of Pedobacter sp. GQ55. Classification (NCBI taxonomy): domain Bacteria; kingdom Pseudomonadati; phylum Bacteroidota; class Sphingobacteriia; order Sphingobacteriales; family Sphingobacteriaceae; genus Pedobacter; species Pedobacter sp. GQ55. The sequence continues at coordinate 114,009 of NZ_JCAXEI010000004.1, forward strand.
TATTGAATCCAGCAAGGTTCGGCACTGCCAAAACTTTTTTTATTATCTACCCGCACTAATCCAGTTGCATCTGAGCCATTACTTGTGCTTATTTTGGGAACAACAGTCCGGGTTGAAATGCCTGCTCCTTCAACGGAAGGAAAAGCATATACGGCAATATCTTTATAGTAACCTTCAACCATTTTCGGCTGAGGAAGTTTTAATTTTACTGCTGTCCCTCCTTTAATATTTAACTGGGAGGATACTAACTTTTGCATAGAAAGTTCAGGTGTAATCCATGGTCCACCAGCAAGGGCAAAACCATCACTCACATGCATTCCTATTTTTAAATTTAATCGTTTGGCTTCCTCCATCGCAAATTTCACCATTCCCCACCATTCAGGGCTTAGTTGCAGGGCCGGAGGATCATATAGCGGTGGATTTGTAGCACCTTTAATTGGCATCAGATAAGCTCCCTTTATCCCAACCGTTTTCATGGCCTCGAGATCCGCTGTAATACCTGCTTTAGAAACTCCGGCCTGCATCCAGTACCAGAACACCCACGGTTTGGCCGCTTCCAGAGACTGGGACCGAGCTGTAGACAGCTGTAAACCGCAGATCAATGAAATAATGTAGAAACCTCTTTTTAATAAAAAAACCATAGTGTGCTTACTGATGTTCAACGCATTTATTTAGCGGCAACCTTATATCCTTTAAGTCCAAAAAACAAGATGATGAGAAAACAGATCAATGGTATACTATAGCCAATCTGAATATTGTCTCCATTTAAATCAATCATCGTCCCCATTCCATAAGGCAGAATTGCACCACCTACAATAGACATAATTAACCATGATGATCCAGGCTTAGTATCCTCTCCAATACCATCAATTCCAAGTGCAAATATTGTTGGAAACATAATTGACATGAAAAACCCTATTGCCCCTAATGCATAAACAACATAAGCCCCCTTACCAAAAACAGCTATCAGACATATAAAAATGGCTATGCCTGCATATATTGCTAATAATTTATGAGAAGGGATAAACTGCAAGACTGCTGTTCCCGCAAAGCGGCCAGCCATAAAGAGAAAACCATAAATTGCCAGGTAGTAGGCCGCTGTCTTTTCATCAAATCCTGCACCTTGTTGAGCCATCCTGATAAAAAAACTGGTTACACAAACTTGTGCCCCAACATAAAAAAACTGTGCAATTACTGCCCACCTTAAGTGCTTATGGCGCAAAGCGCCAAAAAAACTACCTTGGGCAATTCCGTCTTTACTTTTTGTTTTTATTTCCGGAAGATTAACAAAATAGAAGATGATGGCAACTAAAACTAACACCACTCCCAGAACAATATAGGGCATCTTTACAGCACCCGCCTCTTCCATAAAATAATTGGAACGAGCTACATCGGTCATCGCACCGAGTTCTTCCTTAGTATAGGATTTTCCGGAAAGAATGAATATCGAACCGACAAATGGTGCAACCATAGCAGCCAGACCATTAAAAGATGCGGCCAGATTTAATCTGCTTGTTGCCTTATCCGGGTCGCCCAAAACAGCAGCATAGGGGTTTGCAGAAGTTTCTAAAATGGTTAATCCACAGCCAATAATGAATAAGGCAATCAAAAAAGTAAGGTAGGACAATTGATTTGCCGCCGGCACAAATAAAAATGCGCCAATAGCAAACACCAGTAACCCAATGATCATACTCGCCTTATAACCCCACTTTTTAAGTATCATCCCTGCAGGAATGGCCATTAAAAAATAAGCTAGAAATACCGAAGTATCTATTAAAGTAGACTGGCGGTTATTCAAATCACAGGCCTTCTTTAGATGCGGGATAAGTATAGAATCCAGATTATGCGCCATTCCCCATAAAAAGAACAAACTCACTACCAGAATAAAAGGCACTAAATATTTTTTGCCTCTTGTATTATCTGCGTTACTATCAATAGCTGCATCCGCTATAAAGATTACTTCCTGTTCAGTCGTATGGTTCATGTGTTGGTTATATTAGGTTTGATGTTTTTTAAGTGTACAAAAACGGTTTGTATTATTTCCTTTTTACCAGTAACAGGTGTTCGCATACCAGCACCACTTCTCCATGTTGATTTTTTATTTCTACGTGTTCCGTTACCGTTCCATATTCAGGTTTTTTAGCTTCTGCCTTTTCAGCAATGGTTATTTCCGAATGAATTGTATCACCTATATAAACAGGTTTAACAAAACGTAAGCGATCGTATCCTTTAGAAAAAGCCTCCGGATTAATTTCAGAAGCAGTTAATCCAATGCCTATACTAAAGATCATTGTTCCATGCGCTATTCTATGTTTAAACGGCTGGGTTTTGCACCATTCCTCATCCATATGATGTGGAAAGAAATCACCTGTATGTCCGGCATGAACTACAAAATCCGTTTCGGTAATCGTCCTTCCAAGTGTAACCCGTTTATCTGCCAAAAGGTATTCTTCAAAAAATATCGATTTAAAATACATCGTTTATTACTTGTTTATAATGTTATTAGTTTTAAGCTGGTCGCTTATTTTAACTCCTCCAGTATCGCTGGACAGGTAAGCGCTTTCTACTACCGCCATTGTTTTTATTACATCCTCTACACTTGTATACAACACATCAGAGGAGCCTTCCTTATAGCGCATTAAATTAGACATCGTGCCAATAAATGCTTCCGGAAACCATGATCCTTCCAAGTTCAATTGTGTCCATACAGGAGTCTTCCCTTCTTCGAGCAAGCAATATTCAAATAGGTCAGGAACACCATTAGGGTAATCCATCAGTAAACCCATTTTCGCTTTTATAACACCTTTGGTCCCCTCCCACTTGATAAAACTCTCCTGATTAGAAGATCCAAAATCATGATCATGGTTCGTGTTGATCACCGCATGCATCGTATCTCCATAATCAAACAAAATTGTTGAACGGGACGAAGACAGGGTCTTTGCGGGATGCCTTAACGTTTTGGCCATTATCGTTTCCGGTTCGCCTAAAAAAGAACGCAAGAGATCGATATAATGAATGCTATGGTATTGTATTTCCAGTCGCGGATGAATCATCACATGAGGAAAGATCTCCCATGGTGTTTTAATGGTTACCCTAACTTCCATATCGTACAGCTCACCAATCAGCCCTTTTTGTATCATATCTCTGGCAGCACTTACATAAGGTGCAAAGCGTAGCTGGAAATTGACAGCTGCAACCAGTTTCTTTGTCCTGCATAACTCAAGTATTTCCTGGGCCTGATGAAAATTATCACCCATAGGTTTCTGAATCAAAACCGCAGCACCATCAGGCAATTGGTTTAATACGTCCAAATATTGCTCAGGCATAATGGTCAGGTCATACACAGTATCCGCTGGTGCTTTAGCAACCGCCTCAGGTACTGAATCATAGACATTGGCAATTCCAAAGGCATGCGCTAGTTTTTCAGCTCTATCTTTTGTCCGGTTTACAATTCCATGGACGGTAAAACCTGCTTTTTTATAGGCTGGAAGATGCGCATCTGCTACAATACCACCCGCACCAATAATAATAATGGGTTGTACGGTTAGGGGAAGCTGAGGTTTATAGGTAATTTCCATAACGGTTATTTGTCTATTAAATTAATTTTATCCTGAGCGGCATTTAAAATAGCTACTGTGGATTCTACTGAGTTTAAGGCACTCAGCACCATGTCATCAATTACAGCAGCGATTTCTGCCCAATTGCTTTTCTGAGGCAGTGTTTGGGCGCATTCATGCAATTGCGCTAACTTGTGGTAATAGGGGATGATCTCATTTACCGCAGCATCTTTCCAGGTAGAAATGCGACAACCTATACCTCCTTCAAGGGTCAGGAGTTTATCATTTTCTTCATTCACCGCAAAACGGATAAAGTCGTAAGCAATCTTTTTATGTTGACTGCCAGAACCAATTGTATATAACCAATATACGTTTAATGAGGCAGACTGACATCCTGATGTGACAGGCAACAAGGTAACGTCCACCTTTCCTTTAACCTTCGATTGGGCATCTACTTCGCAAACTGAGGCAAAACCAAACCAATTGATCATCATAGCTACCTCCCCTCTTGCAAATGCAGCACCTGCTTGTACAGAATCAAATTTCTCTGAGCCTGGATGGACTGCATCCTTGTCTTTTACCATTTTCCGATAGAACTCAAGTCCTTCAATGGCTTGTGGGCTATGAACTTTTATGCTTCCATCCCCCTCTACCAATGTTCCGCCCCTGCTCCACAATTGAAGGCAAAAATCAAATACAGTATTGTGCCCATCAGGATAACAGGCAAACACAGTTCCATATAAATTCTGTTCAGGGCGATTAAAAAAATGAGCTACCTCAAGAAAATCCGGCCAGGTTTGAGGAACAGTTAGTGGTCTTCCATATTTAGCTAAGTATCTTTGCTGCTCGGCTGGATCATTGAATAAGTCTTTTCTATAGATCAAACATTCCGGACCATCGTGAAAGGGCAGACCGGCAATATGCTCGTCAAATTGCTGAGATGCCAAAAGAGATTTGGTCCAGCCGTTGGGAAATGCAGCCGGAGGACTGTCCTCGATATAAGGCTTCAGGTCTTCAAAGGCCGATCCGGTATGTCCCTGGTATAACCAGTCGGTATTGATATGTGCCACATCCCAATCTCCATTTTTCAAGCCATTATTTGTCAGTGTGCTTTCATGAAGTTCATGCAAATCCAGAGAGATCAGCTCTGCCTTTAACCGACATCCAGAATAAAGACAATACTTATCCCATATCTTTTGCATAGTGGTTTCAAACGGACCGAATTTACGAACAGCTATTTTGAACACTTCATTATTACTCATCGATACTTGTTTTTATGGTTACAAACTGGTTAATGATCTGTTCATTATCCTCTCCCAGTTTAGGTGATCCTTTGGCCGAAGTTAACAACTCTCCGTCAATCCTGATTGGACATCTGGTCGTTCGATAGCGATAACCATCATTCATTTCCACCTCCTGAATCATATCCAGCGCTTTAAAGCCATCATGTACCATCAGCTGATCCCAGTTAAGTACGTCCGCACACCAAATATCCGCAGGTTCCAGAACGCCAAGCCAAAACTCAGTATTTCTACTTTGCAGATGATCAGCTAAAATTGATTTAATTTCATCACGGCTGGTAAAAGCTTCAGCAGGATCAGCAAAGGCCCCCAGTGCTTCACATTTCAACAGAACCGACAGTACCGGTATAGATCCCATGGCCAATGCCAGGAAACCGTTGGCAGTTTTATAAATTCCGTAGGGTGCTCCTAAATAAGCATGTGCACTATTTTTTGCTGTACGCTCAGGAAGTTCTCCGCCATCATTCATAAAGGTCGTAATCGTTTCAAACTGGAAATCGTAGGCAGATTCTATCATACTCACTTCCACCATCCCCCCGGCACCATTTGTTACCTTACGAAATAAACACGCTAAAATACCCTGAGCCAAGTGGGCCCCGGCAAGCATGTCAACAATTGACAGGCCCATGGCCACTGGTCCACTATCTGCATTGCCGGTTAACCAGGTTAATCCAGTAACTGATTGTAACAATAAATCCTGGCCAGGCTTACCCTTTCCCTTTCCTTCATCTCCGTAACCAGACAGCGAGGCATAAATAATATCCTTATTTATCTTTTGCACTGAAGCATAATCGAACCCTAACCTTTCCATCACACCAGGACGAAAATTGTGAACCATCACATCTGCCCTGATCAGTAAATCCCGAACCATTTTACAATCATCTGGATTCTTTAAATCTACCTCAAAACTTTCTTTGTTTCGATTTATGGCATGAAAAACTGAAGATTCCCCGTTCATAACCACGTTAGAAGTATACAAACTGCGACAAATATCACCTACACCTAAACGTTCTATTTTAATTACCCTCGCGCCCATATCAGCTAGTCGTAAGCTTGCAGACGGGCCCGACAAAAACTGACTAAAATCTACCACCAAGTATTCTTCCAGAGGTTTCATATTCTATTTCAATTCAAATTCTATGTTAATCTTATCATTATCCGCACCAATTTTTGGTGCAGCCTTTCCTGCAAACAATTTCTGGCCATCAATCTGCATTGGTATTCTTGTGGTGTCTAATTCTCTGCCATTTCCCAGATCAAGTTGCTGACGTATTTCCATACGCTTAAAGGCTTCCAAATCTGTAGCAGCTCTATAATCCAACACCGGGGCACACCAAATATCCTGCGATTCCAGTAAGCTCAGCCAATGCTGATTGGTGTTATTTTTGAATGCTTGTCCAAGCAACAGCAACAGCTCATCCCGGTTTTCGAATGAATCAGAAAGGTCAGTATATACACCCGAAATGTCACAGTCAATCACCTGACTGATCTTATTCAAATCACCCATCGCTAAGGCAATATAGCCATCACTGGTTTGATAGGTACCATATGGAGCGCTCAAATAGGCATGTGCACTGCCCCTCACCTTACTTCTTTGGGGCATTTGTCCACCATCATTTAAGTAAGTAGTAAGTACCTCAAATTGTATATCCAAGGTCGACTCCAGCAAGCTCACTTCCACCAACACACTTTTATTCGTCTTTGCCCGCTTAATCAATGCTGCAATAATTCCTTGCGTAAGGTGGTTACCGCACATAATATCTGAGATCGCTAACCCAAAGGGAACAGGTCCGTCTTCACTACTGCCAGATAAATAACTCAAGCCGGAAACAGCTTGTATCAGCAAATCCTGTCCGGGTTTATTGACCCATGGACCTTCATTGCCATAACCGGTTACTGTTGCATATATAATTTTAGGATTTATTGCTTGAACTGATAGATAGGCCAATCCAATTTTCTCCATTACCCCTGGCCTGAAATTATGTGTCATCACATCAGCTTTGGCAATTAGTTTCTTTATCGTCTCCAGATCTTCAGGATTTTTCAAATCTGCAGCGTATGATTCTTTGTTGCGGTTGATGGTATGAAAAAGCAGGCTATCGTCCTCAATAAACAGATTTTTAATGGCCAATTGCCGACAAGCATCTCCTGTAATCGGACGCTCAATTTTAATTACACGGGCACCAAGGTCGGCCAGCTTTAATCCAGCAGACGGGCCGGCAAGAAATTGACAAAACTCTAAGACTAAAATTCCTTCAAGTGGTTTTCTCATGATAATTGTAAGCTTCTTGATTCCACATAAAGTTTATTCATCTCCTGCAGAACCTGCAACTCGGCCCCACCATTCATCAGATAATCCCTTACAATATCTCCGGCATGATCCTGAAAAAACATATGCCCATGGTAACGCGGACGAAGGAAGGCGCGTTGCAAAGCAGGTAAGGTATTGCTAAAGAAATTGCTTGATTTACCATTTACCTCAGCATTTGTCCAGGCACCTAAATGGCCAGGCTGACCCCCATTTTCGAAGAAAACAGTCTGCTGACAAGTCACAGAAGCTACATATTCTGCGTATTTTACAGCTACATTTATATGTTCAGAATTTGCAGACACAGCCAATCCTGTACCACCCAATGTGCTACGTAAATTATTACGGCCATCTAAAGTAATCATATCATGAAAATGCAATAGTTTACGTGCATATCCATTTCTCGAATAATTGGAGTAACCGTAAGCAAAAGGACAATAAGCAATATCATCACTCAAAGTCATCGCCTCATACACTTGAATTGGGTTTCTCCCAAAATTAACAGGATGAATTTTAGAAGCGAGTTCACGATACATCTGTAACGCCTGAACTCCAGTTTCCTGAGTAACAATCAGATCCTCTTGCTGACACGGATCTTCACCCAAAGAGCAGCAAAAAGTGTAGAAATTCATTAGCACGTCAATCGGAATTCCTGCAAAAGCAACCAATCCCCGGTCAGCAAGTGTTAATAAATCAGTAAATGTTTTAGGCAAGGTAAAGCCATGCTTTTCAAACAGATCCGGCCTGCTCGATGCTACCGATGTCGCCGCATCAATTGGCAATGCCCATTGGTGACCATCATACGCATAACTTTCATAAGAATGTCCTACACTGTTTGCCCTCTGATCATCTAAATAGGCATTGGAAAGATAGGTATCTAAAGGCAATATGGAGTCTGTTTTCGCAGCAAACCCCGCCCATGGATGATCTATCACCAACAAATCAAAGTGCCTGGCAAGCTCTTGTATAGAAAAATCAGCAAATTGCTGTAAGCTTCTTTTTTCCCAGGTAATCTCTACCGATGGGTTTAATTCTGAAAACCGTTGTGCGGTGGCAACCATGGGTACAAATCCCCTGCTATGGTTCCACGTTATTCCTTTTAAACTAATCCTGTCAGTCATGACCTCTTTCTTATTTTTTCCCTTTTACACTAATAGATACTGCCGATGATTGCAGCCCGGCAGATGTTGCTGTTAATTTTAATGTTCCGATTTTGTTTTTTGCTTTAATAATTGCCAAACAAAGTCCGCGGTAGGCCTTTCTGCAATTGGCTTTAAAAGGCTCTAAACTTGCTTGAAATCCGTTATCCACGCCCGCAATGGTCCCCTCCCCATACAGTTTAAACTGAATCAGGTTATCTGCATCCGGCACCAGATTTCCTTGCGCGTCTAAAATCCTTACTGTTACAAAAGAAAGATCCTTTCCATCTGCAGCAATTTCAGCCCTATCTGTTAACAGTTCAATTTTTGCAGGCTCACCAGCGGTGCTAACTTCTTTTATCAAAACAACCTTGCCTTCTTTTTTAGATATGGCTTTTAATGTACCAGGCTCATAATTTACTTTCCAGATAACATGAAGATCTTCGCCCTGTTTTGATCTTTTACCTAATGATTTCCCATTAAGAAATAGCTCAACCTCATCTGCATTGTTGTAATAAGCCCACACATCAACTGTTTTTCCAATAGTCCAGTTCCAATGTGGAAACAAGTGCAATACCGGTTTATTAGTCCACTCACTTTGATACATGTAATAAGCATCCTTAGGGAAACCCGCCAAGTCCACAATACCAAAGTATGAACTCCTTGCCGGCCATGGATATGGCAATGGCTCGCCTAAATAATCAAATCCTGTCCAGACGAACAATCCGGAAACGTAGTCATATTTTTTTGCTTCTTTCCAGGTTTCTTCATGTGTAGAACCCCAATAAGCCGAAACATTATCATAGGAAGAAGCCGCGAATTCAGCATTCCCATCCGTAAATTTTGTTTTGCCATCCTTAGGCCAACGACGAATGCTATCCGATGGCATATCATAAAAACCGCGGGTGTCTAAAGAGGAAGTTGTCTCTGTTGCCAAAAACTTCTGCCCCGGATAATTTTTGGGGAACTCCTTATATAACTTATGGTTATAATTCAGGCCATATATATCTAATGCTCCCGACTGATAAATAAAATTTTTGTTGGAGTCTGTCTCCGTTAATGCCGAAAGCACTAAACGTGTAGTATCCAGATCTTTTACCACCTTCACCAACTCTTTAGTCATTGCTACTCCCGCACTATCAAACTGCTCGCGTATCTCGTTGCCTATGCTCCATAGTATGATAGAAGGGTGGTTTATGTCCCGTTTTATCATATCCTGTAAATCTGTGGTATGCCACTGCTCCCAGTTTAAATGATAATCTTTGGAATTTTTCTTCTTCTTCCACATGTCAAAGGCTTCATCCATGACCAAAAAGCCCATTTTATCACAAAGATCAAGTAGCTCAGGTGCAGGTGGGTTGTGCGCCGTACGGATAGCATTACAGCCCATTTCCTTTAATATTTCTAGCTGGCGCTCCATTGCCCTCAAATTAGTGGCCGCTCCTAATGCACCTAGATCATGGTGCATACAAACACCAAGTATTTTTAAATATTCGCCATTTAGTGAAAAGCCTTTTTGCGCATCAAAGTTAAAATAGCGGATACCAAATGAGGTTTGGTAATCATCGGATAGTTGTTTATTCGAAAACACCTGCGTTACAACCTTGTATAAGTTAGGTCGATTCACCGACCATAATTTCGGATTATTTACGGTTACACTCTGTGCTATCTCGGTTAGCGTATCATTCAGCAAAACATCATTAGTTCTAATAGTTGCAGCCAAATTTCCGTTCGCATCATAAACCTGCGACTGCAAGTCTATTTTCTCGTTTAACCTTTCCCCACTTCTGATCCTCGTTTTAAGATTTACATGCGCTGTAGTTTTGCTTACCTTTGGCGTAGTTACAATCGTGCCCCAATGGTCTACGGCTATCTTTCCAGTACCTGTTAACCACACATTTCGATAGATACCGGATCCTGAATACCACCTCGAGTCAGGTTGAGCCGAATTATCTACCCTAACGGCAATTACATTTCGACCTGGCTTTAAATATTTTGTTAACTCGTATCTAAAAGAAATATAGCCGTAAGGTCGTTTCCCTAACCAATGACCATTAATCCATACCTCACTATTCTTATATACCCCATCAAAGTCTATATAGACCTTCTTTTTTTGAAAAATCTTAGGAAGCACAAACGACTTCCTGTACCAGGCAATTCCTGTTGGTAAGCCTCCACCTTCAGGCTTGGCGGGATTTTCGATATCGAACTCCCCTTCGATACTCCAGTCATGTGGCAAATTCAACTTTCTCCACCTTGAATCGTTAAAGTCAGACAATTTCGCTGCTGCATCGTCTCCAAGAAAAAAATTCCAGCCCGAATTAAAACTTTCATTTACACGAGATTGACTGTAAGCGCCAAAACCAATACTCATTATTAATAAAAGCAATACCAGGTTTCTTTTTAAGATCATACTTTTATAATTAACTTATCTAACATCTGCGCTTACAAACTCAAGTTCACTCAGGCCCAAATCCTTAGAGGTTGCCACGGCTATACCACGCTGATCTTTCTTATTTACAGCGCAATAAAAATGGTATACCACCCCTTTATGCTTTAATACGAATGATTTATGCGCATACAATTCATCATATGTTGTTGAGGATTCTATAAGGTTATCCCCTGTCCAGTCTGTCCAGTTTATTAAATCTTTTGAGGCTGCAAAACGATTGAATGCCCCCTTTCTGTCCAACCAGAAAGCGCCAAAATAAAACATTACCCAGGTGTCTTTAATTTTCTGAATCACTCCATCACCTGTAATACCAACCGGGTGATGGACCACGGGGTCTTTTCCAAACCTCTTCCAGTTTTGCATGTCGTCAGAAACTGCCATTCCAATACGTTCATACCATCTTGTTTTTTTGTTGTTAACCAACGAATCTCCCACAGCATTGTAGTACATCACAAAAGGATAGCCGGTAAGTCTTTTCTTATCTTCTATCACCGTACTTTTGAAGAGCTTATTACGGTTTTCCCACCATCTTACATCCGCATCGGATGAACTTAACACTGGTTTTTCCAGTCGCGTCCATTCTTGTACTATTGTCGGCTGCTTAGTGGTATATGCCATTCCAATAGACAATGGTTCTACCTCATAACCACGTTCTTTACCTCCAATGTAAGACATCCAGTACTTCCCATTAAACTTACCTAATCTGTAATCGCCACCCCATTTGGTATCGGTTAAAGCGTTATAACCTGCCTTTTGATTATCATCCCAATTGCCTCTGTCAGAGAAAGACATCAAGCGTCCCATATTTTCCCATTTCAAAAGATCATTGCTTTTTGCCAGCCAGGTCTCATAGCCACGACCGCCATAAACTAAATAAGTCATGTACCAAATATTTCCCTCACGAAATATAGTCGGGCAATCCATTTTATGATGATTATCTGCAGGTACCATAACCAGCCCGTATTTATAAGGTGTTTTTACCACTTCATAAATCTGTTGCATTGTAGCCTGAGGTATGCTGTTCTTAACCGATTGAGCTAATGCCGTTGACGACAAGAAAAAAATGATGCTTAAAAACCAATTGCAGTTCATCATAAAAACTATTGTACCTTAAATTTATAGCTACCCGAACCAATATGCAAAACAGCTCTTCCCCTTTCAAAACCAGCTGTTGTAATCTCTTTAATACGATCAATGTTAAGTTCGTTTTCAGTAATCCGTTGTTGAGCTGTAGCTGGAATATAAACCGTGGCTATTGCATTCGGTGGAACAACCAGCTTCAATTCAAAAGCACTCGCCGATTTGACCCAATCTGTGGAGATTTTGCCATATGGAGATATATAGGTTGTCTTGGCACTGGTTAAGTCTCCCACCACTTCAGGATAAATTTTGATATGCTTAAAAGCAATAGATTCATCTTCCTGCCTAATTCCCCCCACACCACTATAAAACCATTCCATAAGGTGCCCCAACATAAAATGATTATTGGAAACCGATGGCAACGCAGCCCATGATTCAGTTAAAGCTGTTGCCCCTTTGGCTAACTGATAGCCATATCCTGGGATATCTGTTCTGCTGTTCATATCAAAGATCAGATCCGATCTTCCTTCGTCTTCCAAAACCCGCAATAAATACCGGTATCCAATATCTCCTGAACTGAGCCCATTATTACGGCTTCTTATGTCCTTAATAATATTCTCAACAACAGCATCCTTAAATTCAGGTTCAACTAATTTCATGTAAACCGCCATAGCGTTAGCTGTTTGGCTCCCCGTTGCATATTGCTTGGTATCTTTATTAAAGAAGGTTTTATTAAATGATTTGCGAACCTCCAGCGCCTCACGCTTATACTGATCAGCGTCTGCAGCCCTACCCAATAATCGGGCAACCTTCTCCATGATATTTAGATCATAATAATAAATTGCTGTTCCGGTCACTCCCATTGGTGTAAGCTGAGATACGCCTGGCGGGTTGGGGCCAAGGTCATACCAATCGCCCAAACCCTGCGAAAGGATATGGTCTTTAGCTTTTGTACCCAGATAACGAACATAGCTTTGCATCATCGGGTAATTTTCGGTTAATGCATGTTCCTCTCCATACCACTGGTATAAATACCATGGGATTAGAATGCTGCTGCTGCCCCATTCCGGAGAATCCCGGAACATCCCATTACCATATTCAAATTTCACATACTCTGGTGAAATTTCAGGAACCAGCCCTTCTTCGGTTTGTGAGCTTCTCATATCCTGCAATGCCTTCTTAAATAGAAGTGCAACCTCATAATTATAGCGCACAGAGCTACCCATTAAATGAAGTTCTTCCAGCCATCCTAATTTTTCGCGGTGTGGACAATCGGTAAACACACTCATCATATTGCTCTTTATTGCCCAGTTGATCAATGTATCGGTTCTGTTAAACAGATCGTTTGAATTTACAAATGAGCCTGCAATACCTGCCCCATTCCGAATATGCAGACCATTCAATTGTATCACCACAGGTTTATTCGCAACATTGGTTTCATTAGGTGGTACTCCCCCTGTTACCTGAAGATATCTGAAACCGGTATACATAAATCTGGGTCTCCAGGTCTCTATGCTGCCACCTTTTAAGATGTACTGGAAATAAGTGGGCGCTCCTGTTGCTTTCTGGTTTACTGATCCATCTGCCTTTAAGAGTTCGGCCGGACTAATGCGAATGGTGTCCCCTTTTTTGCCCTTCACCTTTAATTCTATAATACCTGAAGCATTCTGACCCAGGTCATACACCCAATCTCCAGTTTGTACAAGCTTTACTGATTTAGGCTTAAACTCATTGAACACCCTAACCGGTTCTGCTTTCTGTGAAACCAAAGCCGGCCCCTTCACTACAATTGCTTTTTTCCAACGCTTGTCATTATACCCGGGTTTGTCCCAGCCCATATGTTCCAGATTGGCATCATAGTCTTCCCCCCCGTAAATACTGGAAAAGGTAATTGGCGAAGCAACCGTTTTCCAGTTTTCATCACTAATTATATCAGCTGATGTTCCATCTTTATACTCAATTGCCAAACGGCAGATCATTTTAGGATAACCAAATGATGCCCTTAATTTTTTATATCTTCCTTTAATTGGTGGGATATAATAAAATCCATTACCTAGCATCACTCCAAAGGCATTCTGCCCATATTTCAACTGATCAGTCAAATCAAAAACAACATATAATGCTTCTTTGTCATACTTGGTCCAGCCTGGGTCCAGGAAATGATCACCAACCTTAGCACCATTCAAATACAACTCAAAATGACCAAGACCAGAAATGTACATCGTAGCCTTTTTAATCCCTTTATGAACATTAAAATCTTTGCGTAAAAGTGGCAGCACATTATTTCCCGTAGGCTGATCTTTTTTGGTATCAAGAGGCAGTGTGGAGACCAAAGAATCTGCCATCTTTTCATAACCAATCCATTGGGCACCTTTCCAATCTGAGGCAAGCAGAAGTCCCATTTGCCAGCTATGGGTTTTAGACCAAGCCGAAACATTATTTTTATTATCCCATATCTTTACCTTCCAGAAATAGGTCTTGCCAGACACTAGCGCCCTACCCTTATAACTAACCTGTAAAGATTTGCTGGACTGAATTTCCTTAGAATCCCAAACGTTCCCAATATTTTTATCTAAAGAGGTCTTATTATCCGATACAATAATCCGATAAGCAGACTGTAGTACATTTCGTTGTTCAGATGCTATTTTCCAGCTCAATGCCGGATTAGACGTCTCAACTCCCAAAGGATTATTCTTATATTCACAATGCAATTCATCAATACCCAGCTTTTGCGCACAAACAGGGAGCGACAAGAGTAATAAACCAAGAAAGTATATGAGTTTGCTCATTCTGTTGACAAGGTTAACACCTGTTATAATTAGATTAATCATTTAATCATAAGAAGCACAGGATGTCAGTTTATAAATGGTTATTAATTCAAATATAAATATTTATTTCAAATATGAAAACATATATTTAGATAACTTTTATAAGTTATATCAAAGAATGATGAATAGAAACCATTTAGTATGTTTGTTTACAAAAAAATTAGACGCTAGTTTGTATGAAGGACAAAGAAATTAAATATCAGGCCCCCGCACTGGATAAAGGCCTTGATATTCTTGAATACCTCTCCGCTCAATCCATCCCACTTTCTCAAACCGAGATTGCAACAGGTCTTGATAAAAGTCCGAATGAGATTTATCGAATGCTAATGAGTTTAGAAAGTCGTGGTTATATATTAAGAGATGAGGTTTCAGGTAAATACAGGCTTTCTTTAAAACTCTTTTACCTCTCTCACAGACACTCTCCTGTTGATGAATTACGTAAAGCAGCACAGTACCCACTCGAAGAACTGGCCAACCAGGTAAGACAATCCTGCCATCTCAGTATATTATATATGAACCAGGTCATGGTCATCATTCATGCAAAGAGCCCAGGACCCATTGCTTTGTCTATCGAAGAAGGTAATTTATTCCCACTTCCTTTAACGGCTTCAGGAAGGGTATTTCTTACCTACATGCCAGATACTGAGCGCGAAATTGTGTTAAACAGCAATCAAATCTATATTGGATACCCAGATAAAGAAAAGAAAAAATTCCTCAATTCATTATTGGAAGTACAGTCCAAAGGAGCATATATTCGAAACAGTGACCTTGCTGATGGCGTAATCGATGTTTCCGTTCCAATTGGCAGAAGTAATACAGGAATTATTGCTTGCCTTACAGTTTCCAGCCTCACTGCCTTAAATGTAAATATGGAAATGGGTAATGATGAAATTCTTATTGAAGCTAAAAAATGTGCAAAAAAGATTGAAGAAAGAATTGGAGTACCTACACTTTAATGATAGCTATGCTATTAATCACACATGAACAGCCCCGGATTGAAATGATGATCATTTCAATCCGGGGCTGTTCAAATATTATTAAATTCAATCTGTACAACAAGGTTATGGTTCTCTTACCTCTGTTAAATCTGCATAACCCCTCATTATGGAAACATCTTCTGAGTGCACCAAAAATTGGCGTCTTTGAGCAGAAAATGTGTATGTTATGTGAAAAATCCCTCTCACCTGCAACTCGCTATTGCCGTTATATCTGAAATAGGCTGGTTTTTGATCTGTTGTAGTGAGATTATTTTCGGGTTCTGCTTTATGTGCAGAAGTATCAGTATCAGAAGTAAATTGTAGACCTTGTCTTTTTTGTCCGCAGCAGTTCATAGTATTAGTTTTTAAGGGTAATTAGATTTTTTCATAATTATTTGCTCTAAAAATATTGCCGCTGCCGAAAACGACAGGACCAATAATATGCGCTCGATCCAATTGTTACCGAAATAAACTCCTATGGGTAGTGCTACCCAAATAGACAAACAGAAGAAACAGTCCATTAACGAACCAAAAAAGCTTTTACCTGCTAGTTTTCTTAGTTTATAAATTACATCAAAAGGGCCATCTTCAGCCTGTATTAAATGGGTAACACGCCAAACCGAAAGAACAGAAATTAGAAACAAATAAGCTGTCATTGCTCTTTGTGTTTATGGTAAACGTTCTATAGCTACACCAGCGCTTACAATATAGTTGCCGGCATTTGCACCTGATCCATAACCATTAGTTGTTCTTTTTGATGCTGTTAAGCCAATTGAAACGGTTGCATAACTTTCAGTAGGTTCAAGCCATTTTCCTGTTGGAACAGGTAAGGGAACAAAAGTAATTTGGTGCGAAATTGAATCTCCAAATTTGCTTACATCTGCCGTACCGCGATAGCCCGGACAATTATTAGCTTCGTTATTAGCTGGATTATCGCCATGTAAAATGCTTGGTTCAGGCATTGAACTTCCTAATCGTTTTACTTCAAAACCTGCAGAGGTACCACATTTTCCGATAGATAGATCGTAATGATCCTGAAATACAGAATTAGGATGCGTTTCGCAAGCTTTAAATGTAACGTTTAGCGGAGTGTTTAAGTAGGCCTCTTTAATGCGATACAAATTACATTCTGCTTTTATAATGTTTACGCCATCGGCATCAAACCAAACATTATCCAGACTAAAGCCAAGGGAATTATTATCAATATACATGGCAATCATATCTGTAGCGCCTGGAATATGGTTTCCTGTAGCATCGTAACCATCCATACGGAAATAAACTGTTCCGGGTGCCGAACCCTGATAAATTCCCGTATTTAATTGTATTAAGCGGTTTTTATCATACGGTATCCACGGTATACCGGCTTCAATTTGAGCTTCTACGTTTAAGTAATAAGGCACTTTAATTGCCGGCCCGCCATCAACTTTTAGTGGTATAGTATCATAAGAGCCTATTAATTTGGGCAGTAAATCTAAGCCAAAGCCTTGAAATAGATAGCCCATATAACCTTCCGTTACATAATTCCATGAGCTGAAGGGTTCCGACATGTTTTTGCTATATCTAATGGTATAAAAGGCAATTATTGGATCACTAGGTTTCCTTTGTGTATTATACAAACAACCTTTTACATCCACTGTACCCGCCCAGGCTGCACAATCTATATTCAAACCTGCCAAAACATTATGGCTGCTCATGCGGCCATCGGCATGTAAATGGTTTTCTAAGGCAGCAGAATTTCTATCCATAGCAGCGAAGGCAAAACTTGCGGTACTATTTTGGTTACCACCTATGATTACATTACCTAATGAACCAATCATATTGCCGTTAAAACAATTAAAAGGTTTAGGTATAACCGATGCCGGGATACAAATATCAATACGCTTAATTCGGCTTACATTAAAGTAGCAGGCACTTTCATATAAGACAGGCGCGCCTACAGTAGATCCTGGGATACTTACAATCAGATCTGGCATCACCTGCGCTGCAAGGTCTTCGCCACTGGCATAATCAAACAGTTCGTCAAATACATCGGTAAGCGTATGTTTATAATGGAAAATATAGTTACCATTCATATCGGTAATGGCAAAGCCTAAATTTCTATGCTCTCCGCTACCCGTGTATGGGTTTCCAGCTTTTTCAGCAGCGGTACGGTCGTATTCTTCAAAATTTAAGCTGATGTTTTTGCCATCAGCGATGCTGCATCCAAAACGGGCATTATCAAAAACACCAACAATGTCGCGTCGGGCCAAACTGAGCGTATTACTAACATTGGTATCTAATTGTATGGTCTTGGTGTATTTCAGCGTGCTCTCGAATGAAATATTTTCAGTACCTTTTAAACTCGCGGCTCTTGTATCAATTGCCCTTTCTTCGTTTTCGATGCTAAATAAATCAGCCACACGACTCGGGGTTTGCCTGTCATCCGTTAAATTAATCATAAGGGGTCTAAACGGACCCGGATCTGGTGGATTTGGGTTTACAATAACCGGTGGAATACGTTCGGGGTAATATTTCTCTATCACTTCACGTATTCTAGGATTTTTTAACGCCTTTTCGAAAGCATAAATATTATCAATAACAAAATGACTGCGATAACACGGATTATAAAGACAAAGCCCACTATAAGTACTTACATGGCCGTAGGCTAAATAATCCTGATAACCTGCTGGAGTAAAGCAGGTAAGTACCAAATCATCGAAATCCTGATCACCTCCCCCATCATTAGACTGAATTTGAAACTGGTAATTGCCCCCCACTTTGGTTGGGAATTTAATTCGGGCAGCAGAGTTTTGAAAACCCGTACCCGGATTATGTTGGATGTTAAGCGTCCACATGGCACCGCTTACGACCACATCGGCCGCACCGACTGTACCCTGATAAGTGCCGTTTCCGCTTGTAGCACCTTGTACTACAAACTGCTGTTTAAAGGTTGCGTTTTTGGCCGTAACACGTATGGTCCAATTGCCTTGCATGGAAATATACATAGTTTTGATTATTTTAATAGCCTACTCTATCATCGGATTTTCGGCTGACTCCGCTATTTGATTTTAGATACACTCAGACTTACAGCCGTTACCCTATTTAGCCTGCTGAGTGTAATTTGGAGAGCACGTCTTAAATATCTTCCTCTGTATCACCATCATTAGGGCAACAGCGATATTCTTGTGATTTTTCGAGTAGTTCTATTTGTTTTCGTAAAAGTTCATTTTGTAAATGGATGCGTTCTCTTGCTGCGGGCTCGCAGGTGTTACATTCATCCAAACAGCCCTTCACAATGACGCCGGCAGTTGGCAAAGAGAATTCCATCGAAAACTCAAATTTCTTCCGGTAAGCGGCTGATATTTCACCTTTATCATCTAAAACATCTGCCGCGACCAGGTCTTTGTTTAGTTCTTTTAAAGCCTCTTCGCGCATGGCAGGTGTTATGGTCGGATTTACAAAAGCAAAATTTGTAATTCCCGAAACACCAATCAGTTTCTCTATGCTTACCAATTCAAATTTTACCACTTGTTTTTTATTCATCCGATAAAAAAAGTACGAGATGGCATGACAACCATTAGGATTTGAAAACTCCCTGGAAGAAGATTCGAAATGATCTTCTGATTGGCCTTCCCCATGTACTTTAGTAGCTACCTCGCCAATCGAAATGGAGTGCGCTTTATGTGTAGCATTTACAGCCTGGGTTGCCGAAGCGCGCATGTTGCTGCTCTGACTGTTTAAATAATCAAGTGTAGAGGAACTGTTGTGGTTTTTGGTTGAGTTGCTATTAGAATCTACACCTGGGCTAAATGGATTAATATCTATACTGCTGCTAGAGCCACCACTAAAATCCCAATGGTCTTTATTTTCGCTGCTTTGATTTCCCGATTGGTTGTTTTCCATATCAGAAAAATAGCTTTGCGACGCTGTCATAAAGTATTGTTCTTCGGATATCTGTTCAGAACGATAACTTAACTGAGTGCTTGCATCGTAAGTAAATTTGCTTCTTCTGTCGGTTGTAACCAGGCGCACTTTTTCGCCAGGCAACAAGGTGGTGGTGTAAACCGGATCACCCAGTACATTACCTATTGTGCATCGGCTTAATTTAAAGCTGATTAATAATTGGGCCACCAAGGCAGTTTGCCTATCCTGCCCTTTTATAGCCAATGGATAATTTAATGTGCGTGTAAAAACCAATACATCGCAATTGCTGTCTTTTAACAATTCCGGACAGCAGGGAATTTTTGAGGATTCATGTTTACTTTCCATCTTTTAATTTTTTTAGTCAAAACCTACCTGGCAATTAAATGATCCTAAGAGCGCTTTTAGATTTATTTTTTTGATAGACTAAAGTTCTGGTGAATACTGGCGATGGACAAGGTAGCCTCCACGGGTTTTTGCATGCGTGTTAATACGTATACGTCATGTGGCTTTTACGCAATTATTAAAAAAAGGCCCTTAATCGCGACTAAACACTTGAAATACAGTTAATAATATTTAATTTTAGTAAACCATACTAAACGAATCTTATAAAATGGAAACTCAAAACAGACAACACCCTATTGATGGTACCGAAGGCGATCCTATTGATATAAAGATTGCCGCCGCCTGGACAAGGAATTATCGTATCATGAATCCAAATGAAACGATTTCACATTTTTTTGGCAATCAGATTTTGCAGCAAATCCTTGAACAGCCCGAATGCTTAGGCATCCGTATCTATTATGCCAATGAAGTAAGGCTAAATTGGATTCAGCGTATTTTTGTTGCCATAAGCAATTTTTTGCGTTGGATTGTTGGTGCATATGGCGTTAAGCACCTGATTTTGGTAGGTAGCGATAAAGATGGTATAGATCAAATACCTGAACAAGTGCCAACAATAACTCCAGGGGACCCACAAAAACCAATGATGGCTATGTCTTTTAAAGCAGCAGCTCCCACTATAGCCGAACAAGCCTCGCCATGCCCGGGAGGTGCCGGTTGTCCGGAAAATGCACTGACCAAATAAACAAGTTAAAGAATTAACGATGTCACCGCAGCTCCTTTTGCAAAACTTATCAAGCTTGTCAGCACTTTTGCCCATAGCAGCGGCAATACTTAACTATAAGCACTTAAATCAAGTGCAAAAAATTGCCGCTGTTTTTTTTATAATATCGGGTCTGTTCGATTTTAGCTTGCTACTGGTAAGGCACTTTAATATAACATTAATTACCAGCGGAGGGAAAGCCAATAATGCACCCTTAATTCATTTATTTATATTGGTAAGCATTTTGTTTTATGCGCTAATGTACTTTCATTCATTTAATAATTTTTTTTTCAAAAAGCTTTCAATCGCTCTTGCCGTAATAACCGGAGTGCTAATTTGTATCAATGCATTTTTTATAGAAGGTCTATTAAAGTTTCCTTCCATCGGAAATACAATTTTAAGCGTAACCTTAATTTTATTATCCCTGCTGTATTTTTGGCAACTACTTGATCAGGTTGAAATCGTTCGTCTCGAAAAGCAGCCCATGTTTTGGATTAGTGCCGGGGTTTTATCGTATTGCTGTATCAATATTTTTCTATTTATGCTCATGAGGTCTTTAGGGTCGCTATCTCCAAACTTCTGGACCATTCACTCCATAATTAATATAATAGCTAACCTTTTATTCGCAATTGCTCTATTTTGCAAACCACAGAAAACGATATAACCGAAGTACTTATTATTGGTACGCTTGTAGTAGTTTTACTGCTGGTATTTTTGTTTTTGTTCGTAATTCTTTACCAACGAAAAATGTTAAAATACCAGGAAGAAAAACGTAAAATGCAAGCCGAAACGCAAAACAGTTTCTTACAAGCAGTTTTCCAAACGCAAGAAAGCGAACGCAAACGCTTATCTATTGATTTACACGATAGCGTTGGACAGGTGCTATCGGCCATTAAATTAAACTTGCATCGCATCGATAAATTATCTGGCAATGCCGAAAACGCATCAACCCTGTTGGCCAGTACCCGTAAATTAACCGACGAATGTATACAAGAAATACGCAACATCATTCACAATGTTTTGCCCGCTGTTTTAATCGATTTTGGATTAACCGATGGCCTGAAAGATCTGTGCAATTACGTACAGCAAAATACAGGCGTGGAAGTAAACTATAGCCAAAATTTAAAAGGGGAGCGTTTTAAACCCGAAATAGAAATTACACTTTACCGTATGATGCAAGAGTTGTTTGGCAATGCAATAAAACATGCACAAGCTTCGGCAATTGATGTTTCTTTAAGTAAAGAACCGGAATTGATCCGCTTAGACTTTAAAGATAATGGTATCGGTTTTAATAAAGACACTATAGTACATGGTTTTGGTTTAAAAAATTTGCAAAGCCGCGCACAATTAATAAAGGCCGACATTAAAACCCATTCAGTAATTGGAAAAGGGACACAAACCACTATTACTTTAAACATTAACGAACTTAATAATTAACTTATGGCCTTAATAAATTTAGCTATCGCCGATGATCATAAAATTTTCCGTGAGGGTCTAAAATTCACTTTAGAAGATTGCACCGAACTAAATTTAATTATAGAAGCAACAAACGGCAAAGATCTAATTGATCAAATTACCAATAATAAACCCGATGTAATTTTAATGGATATTAAAATGCCCGAAATGGATGGCATGCAGGCTACAGCTTATATTCATCAGCATTTTCCGGAAATTAAAATATTAGTGCTTTCTATGCACAACGAGGATAAATATATTCTAGATGCCATGCGCCTGGGCGCTTCGGGTTATCTTTTAAAAAATGCCGAACCCGAAGAAATATTGGATGCCATTATAACTGTACACGCTAAAGGTTTTTATTTTAACGATAATCTATCAATAACCATGGCTAAGGAGCTGTTAGGTATAAATTTCATGCATCGTTTGCATGAAAAAGACGCCAGGCTAAACGAACGTGAAATCGAAGTACTTAAACTCATCTGCGAAGAATGCAGCAATACCGAGATTGCCGATAAATTGTTTTTAAGTGTTCGTACGGTTGAAGGCTACCGCACCAGGTTGTTCGAAAAAATAGGATCCAAAAACATTGCAGGTTTAGTTATCTACGCCGTAAAGAACGGAATAATAACAATATGAGGCATACCAAATGTCAATAACCTATTTACTGTTGGTTGTGGGCTGATAATAATGCAGTTTATTTATCCACTCTTTCCATAAGTATTGTGCTTTTTGCTGCATGTGTTCTGATGCCATTTCAAATTCTGTTCGTGTATCAGAAGCATTCGAATCATAGGCTGTATAGAAACCCACATAAAAAGCATTACGCTGTACTAGTTTTTTGGATAAACCTAAAAATCCACTTTCTATATCTTGCCATTCAACAAGCTCGTACCTGATACCCAAATCCTCAGATTTTAAATGGATGTAAAAAAAAGAATCGTATATTTCTTCAATTTCAGTTCTTTTTTGTCTCAGCTCAAAACCAATGTACATGTCTTTCTCTACCCATGCAGATGAGGAAGGCATTTTATTACTGGTTACTAAACTTAAAATCCGCTTTAAATATTTAGTGTTTTCTTCCTTAGCCTTTAAAGGATAATCAAAAAGTCTGTTGGGCTGAGTTTTATAGAGTGAAACAACTACTTCATCAAAGTTCTGCCCAGCGTTTATAATATTCAAATTATTCTTAGCATCGTTCACCACATCGCGTATATAGGCTAATTGAGTGTTTGCAAATTTCTCGGTAATTAGTTTAAAATACTTTTGAGCTTCGTTTTTATCGTTTAAACCCAGATGGGCATGCGCCATAAAATAGTATTTAAAACTCTCTGCTTTTTCGTTTTGCATTTTATGATAGGCCGGATTGCTAAATAATTCACTTACATAGCTAAGACTTTGATTATGCAAACCCTTGGCCATTAAAAAGTTGAAATACACAATAGCCGTATCTAAAACTATACTTACAATAGTTTTATGCTCATCTCCGCTTTGTTCAAATTTCTGGATGGTTTGCTCATAAATTTGTTTTGCTTCTTCGTATTTTTCTGATTGCCGGTAAGCCGTTATGAGGTAGAACATCACTTGATACCATTTTTCTGCTTCCAGTATATTTTTGTAATAATCGAAATTAGAAAGTACTTCCAAACAGAATTTTTCCAGGTTCAGGTCATTTTCATTTCGCCATGAAATTTCCATTCCATTATCTAAGTTTTCCCAAAATGGCGAAACCTGGTAACCCTGCCAATGTATGTCTGAAGCAAATTTACACTCGTCGTTAAGGTAGCTTTTATGCTGGTACCAGGACACTTGTTTAATTACAATCCCAAGATTGTTGCAAAGCATTGCAAAAGTGTGTGGTTCATTGTTAATAGACAAACCCTTATCGCTACTAAAATAAGTATTAAATGCGTAGTAGCCGGCTAAACCATATTTCTTTGCCGTTTCATAATACATTTGGGCCGAAAAATGATCATTTTTATCCTGTGCCTCATTGCCTTTTTCCAGATAAGTAGTTAGTATATTATAGCAAATTGCACCATCCGGATAAATTGGAAAATCGATAGTTCGTAAATCAATATTTAAATCTTCGGCGGTATCATAATATCTTTCGATCGCTAAATCTTTTACCTCCCGAACTATTTCATAATATTTGGTCAAATTATCAAAGCCTTTTTTTGCATTCTTATCATTGAAGTAATAGTTGTTACTCAACATCCTCCAGGCTATGGCATTTGTTGGACTTTTTTCAGTTTCATTAATAATAACGGGCAGATATTTCGCTACAAATTCCTGACGGTTTTTATACCCAAATTCTGTTGGCGTCTCAAATGCTGTCGGATAAAATAAATTAAACAAATTCCAATGCTTATTTAATTTCCCCCTGTTAAACAGCGCTTCTATCTTTTCCGCATATCCCTTACACTCAATAGGCTCTGCCGAATCAAAATGCTTCGACAATAATTGTTCCGCCTCATCAAATCTTTCTAGTTCCAGCAAAAGCAATCCACCGTCATAATTTCTGGATACCATTTTCGGCGCATGTTTAAACGATTTCAGGTAATAATCGACTGCCTGGGTCTGATCTCCTTTCTCTTGATAGAGATAAGCCAATCTATGATAAGTATCGCCAAAAGCCTGATCTTGTAAAGCGCGATTGTCTTTTATGCCAGCAACATCAATTAGCTTATCTTCTAACGTTTCAATAGCAATATCATTTAACGATAGTTTTTCCAGGTAAATATAAATCAACCAATCATACGCCTGGAGTCTGGCAATGATATCGCTGCTCGTATTTAGTATCAGGTTACAATCATCTTGTATGGCAGATGTATTGCTAAAAACAGGGCTGTTATTTATTCTTATTCGCCATAATAAGGCTTCAAAATGATGTGGCGCTTTACTTAATATGGTTTGAATTATTGTCAGGATATTTTCGCAGGTATTTTTGTTTTCAATTGCTGATAACAAATCGTCTTCTTTTGAAAAATCAAGTGTGTTGTATAGTGCTATGATGTGGTTGAGTTCGTCTGAGAATTTGTTCATTGATGTGCATTATAGGTATCGGAAATACAAAGAAATAAGTAAAAAGATAAAAACAAAATTTTGATTAAAATAAAATTCTCAGGCAGTAAATATATCCACTAATCAGGTTTTATCCGTTTAGCCATCGCCCTTACAGGAAAAGTTCCAACTCCTTTGAATTTGGGAGGGATTGCACTAAAAGTAAAACCTTCTGCGGGTAGCAAGTACAAATTGCAAAGATGTTCCACAATTAATATTTCGGCACCTAAAAGTGTGGTATGAACGGGTCTTGTTTTTCCTTTAGTGTTATCGATGTTATGAGAATCTATACCAACCAGTTTAACACTGCAATCTCTTAAATATTTGGCTGCCCCTTCTGTTAAATAAGGATGATGCTCATAATACGTTTCCGTATTCCAATGGCTATCCCAACCGGTATGAATCAAAACTGCTCTGTTTCTGATTTCGTAATTTTTTAAGTGTTCTTCAGTTATTTCCAGGGTCTGGGAAAACGGCACACGAATGACTATTGCGTCCAGGTCTGTAAAACATTCTAAACCAATTTCCGAAAGATCTTTTCCGTTTTCAAATCGATGAAAGGGACAGTCTATGTAAGTCCCTGTGTTGCTTACCATTTCAATTTTCCCAATTTGAAATGTGGTTCCTTCAGCGTAAAATTCTTTTGAGTTTTCCCGGCTCAAATAGTCACAAATAATGGGGGCTGGCAATCCTTTGTAGGTTACAAGCCCATCTTCAATGGTGTGGCTCAAATCAATGAATAAATCTGATCCTGCTTTTTCATTAACGGGTTTGCGCTTGTGCGCTTCGTTAAAAACTTCCTTATTCAGAATTTTGGTTTGCCCAACCATAAGCAGTCTTAAATCGTCAACAATATAATCAGCAAGTTCTTTATCAGAAATATGGTCACCAGCTATGTCCAATCTAAAATCTTCACCTTTTATGCTTCCTCCGTTGGTAAAATATATTTCAAAGTCAAATTTTACTCTTTTGTCCATTATCTTTTAATTTTTATTTGTTCCGGTATCGCAAATTTAGATTTTTACAACTTATAGTTGTCAATAACAACTATAAGTAGCGTAAATACAACTATAAGTTTATGTATTTTGTTGATTCGGGAAATGCATCCAAATACCTTTGTAGTGTCGAAAAAATAATAAAATATAGTACCTATGTTAAGCACAAAAATGATCGGTAATAAAATCGCCGAAGCACGAAAGAAAATAAATACTTCTCAAGTCCAGCTTGCTCAGCTTCTGTTTATCAGCCCCCAGGCCGTCGGAAAGTGGGAGCGCGGAGAATCAATGCCAGACATCACTACTTTTAACCGTCTGGCTGAAATTCTTGGTGTTGACCTTAACTATTTTTCAGAAAGCTTCCCATCTGAGGCTACCCAGGTGCAATCCATTGAATCGCCATCCGGAAAGCAGGAGAGAAAGCTTAGCTGGGATATGTCGCGCGGAAACTGGGTTGATGCTGACTTTTCAGGGTTGAAAAATCTCCATGAAAAATTCAGTTCATCTAATTTGCAGCGCTGCAAATTTATCGGTTCGGATTTGTCGGGGCTTCTTCTAAAAGGCAACAACCTTGATAGCTGTGATTTTTCAAACTCCGATATCAGCAACAGTCACATTCGGGCTTCCAACTTAGACAACAATCTATTTAAAAACAGTTCCTTAAAGGAAGCTAAATTTTTGAAAAGTTATATCAGGTACTGTGACTTCTTGGGTTCCGATATCAGCAGCAGCCAAATTCAGAGTTCCCACTTAAGCAACAATTTATTTAAAGGATGTTCTCTGAAAGAAGCTGATTTTTTAAAAAGTCATTTAGAAGGTTGCGATTTCTCGGGTGCTGATTTTACCGGAGTCAGTTTTAAATCCGGAGGTTTCGAGAATAATAAAATTCCAGATGCAATGTGGAATCGTACTTCTTTTATTGATACACATATTGCTGATATTGTTTTTGATGGCACATTGGAGGATTGTTATTTTGAAAACTGTGTTTTTGACTGGGTAAAGTTCCAGAATTCAACGCTTATTAACACTTTCTTTAAAAACAATACATTTAAACGGAACCGGATCCGCTTTACAGACTGTAAAGCAGATCGTATAACCTACGAATTCCTGAAACACGGAAAAGCAGATTTAACAGGTATCACTTTGTTGTCATCATAAAAGGAGTCGGGACCAGGTATTATTGTTGTCGATTCCTAAAAAATTAATATTTTAAACTTTTGCATTTAGTTAATGTTTAAGCTTAAATAACTTGATATGAAAATTGCAACTTATAATGTAAATGGTATTAACGGCCGATTACCCGTACTACTTCGCTGGCTCCAAGAGGCGCAGCCAGATATAGTATGCCTGCAGGAGTTAAAAGCGCCGGAGGAAAAGTTCCCCGAACAAGCCATAACAGACGCCGGCTACAATGCCATATGGCATGGCCAGAAAAGCTGGAACGGGGTTGCAATCCTTGCACGTAATCTGGAAATAAAAGAAACCAGACGAGGGCTTGCAGGCGATCCAGAGGATTTAAACAGCAGGTATATAGAGGCCTTTATAGATGGGATAGTTATTGGCTGTCTTTATTTACCTAACGGAAACCCTGCTCCCGGATTGAAATTCGATTATAAACTGGCCTGGTTTGAGCGTTTAAAACTTCATGCCAAAGCCCTCCTGGATTTTGATATCCCCACAATACTTGTGGGAGATTATAATGTAATGCCCACAGAACTTGATGTATATAAGCCGGAGCGTTGGGTTGATGATGCCCTGTTCAGACCCGAAGTTCGCGATGCTTTTAAAACCTTGGTTGAACAGGGATGGACTGATGCATTAAGAACATTACATCCAAACGAAAAGATTTATACGTTCTGGGATTATTTCCGTAATGCCTACAGCCGTGATGCAGGTTTACGGATAGATCACTTCCTTTTAAGCCCCCACTTAACCAGTCGCCTCAAAGCTGCAGCAGTCGACCGTCATGTCCGCGGATGGGAAAAAACAAGTGATCATGCTCCCGTATGGATTCAATTGGAAAATCATCTTACTTAATTTGTACCACATCCAAATTAAGTATCTCACCTAATTTTTTAATTTTTGAAGCAATGTGTCCCTTACCGATCGCGCAATGATGGGCAGGGCCTTCCTGATTCCAGGCTTCAACAAAATTCCGTGCACCCAACGAAAATTTATACCTGCTATTGGTATTTCCAATCTCCAGAATCGGGCCTGCAACTGATTCTGCTTCGGCAACCAGTAATTTCAGCGTTCCCTTGCCAGTTTCTACTATTGACAATAGCGTAACCGGGCCATGGCTAACAGACATCTCTACCGACAAACCATGCCCCACCTTACCATGATAAACTTTTAGCGGTTTAACTTTTATCTTTCCTTCCGCTATTTTTGGATGGCAAGGCCCATCATGCCCCATCATCACTACATCATCGTTAAAATCCATGGCGTAATACTCAGTAAAAGATCCCCCTGCACCAAAACTATCCATGATCTTCATGGCCTGCACATTTTTAATTTCATATTCGCCGGCTACTGGAATGTGTTTACCCGTAAGTAGTGAATTACCAAGTATAACGGAGGTCACCGTATTTTCATTTTCAGCATTGCCGGTACCTTTGTGATAATAGGCAAAAGAACCCAGATCATACTTATCTACCAGCTTATCCAATGCAACAGCGGTTTTAGCTGCGCGATGTAATTCCTCTGCCATGCAATCGTCCTGAACATCAAATTCAGTTTCAATTTCGGTTAACTTTTCTTCGATTTCTGCATTGGTTACACCAGTTCTTAAAGCCGACAATTCATCAACTTCCAGGATTTCGATGTGTCCGCCAAATGTTGCACACTGAAGGGTAAGGTCGGTATAGATGTCCAACATCCCTCCGTAATAATTACCCATCACCCCAAGCCGGTTGTAATGCATAGTTCTGGCTACTTGCGCTGCCTGTATCCATTCTTGTATTTGGGTCCAAACATGGGGATCATCATAAAGCAGCCCTGTAACCTGAAAGAAGGGGATATTACTACGACGAAACACATTTGCAATTTCGGGCACTGAGCACGAAGAACAATAAGCCAGCCATTCGCCTGTCATTGCAGTCCTGTTTTCCATGCTGTTAAAGCTTTCATAATCAATGCTGGCCTGTGGGGCAAGATTAAGAACAATTACCGGTACCCCCGCCTTTCTTACTACCGGTAACACAGTTGATGACAGCGCATAGGTAGTTGCATATAGAAATATCAGATCAACATCCTCTTGCTTAAATTTTAAGCCAGCATCAAAAGCTTTTTCTGGTGTATCTATTAAGCCAAGATTAACAATTTCGGCATCAAAAGCTTCCATACTTTTTGCTACCACTTCAACGTATTCAGTTAGCCGTTGTTTAAGTCCAGTAAATTGATCCCAATAGGCTTGCAGGCCTATACCAAATAATCCTATCCTAACCCTAGAGTGTTTATACATTATAATATTTTATTTTTTTATAGTTTCCTGAATGATAGTTACCGGGCCCATCAATCCTGATTCTTGTAAAGGAGAATCGGCATTGTACTGTTTGGAAGTGGTAAAAGTATATCGTCCACTTGTACGCGGCTTGTTATTTAAAAGCCAATCTGGCCATTTATCATTCTTAATTCCATCATCAGGTTTTTTTTCATCGCCAATTAGCCTGTTCCCCCAAAGGTTCACCACTTCAATTTTGAGTTGGTTGTTTTTTGCCTGCAAATGGTTAGAGATGTCAATTTTCCATGGAGCGGTCCATACTATACCAATTTCCTTTCCATTTAAGGTAACACGGGCCATATTCTTCACCTTTCCAAGCTCCAGATATATCGGTTGTTTTAGGTTTG
Source organism: Pedobacter sp. GQ55 (assembly GCF_059758925.1). Lineage (NCBI taxonomy): Bacteria > Pseudomonadati > Bacteroidota > Sphingobacteriia > Sphingobacteriales > Sphingobacteriaceae > Pedobacter > Pedobacter sp. GQ55. The sequence continues at coordinate 144,018 of NZ_JCAXEI010000004.1, forward strand.
CCTGTGGAAAATCAAATATTTTATGATAGGCTGCCGTACCAGAGTAGTATTTAATTCCCTCCTCTTTATTGGTAGTCCAATCAGATAGTTTATCAAATGTAGCGCTTGCAGGCCCACCCCATTTAGGGTCAAATTTAACCTCCCAAGGCCCATTGAGCGTTACAAGTGTTTTTATTAAGGTTTCCTTTTTTGTTTTTGATGCAACCCATTTATTTTCTTTGGAGAACATGATGAAACAGCTTTCATAGGCATCCAATTGCAAAGGAATAGTAGTAACCTCGCCATCGGCCTTGAAATCATTTAGCTGGATCCGTTTTCCGGTAATGGCATTCCATAATTCAGGCGATCCTTGCACACTGCGGAACCTGGCATCTACTTTTATTGGTTTGTTTTGTGTGTTCGCCAAAAAATAAAGATCCCAGTTACTTCCTGTACGGTGGGTATACCTGATTTCATCGGCAACGAAATCTTCAACTACATTTTCTGATTTTAAAATATCAGCAGTAAGCTCATACTGAGGATATAAATTATCAATCCGGCTGGCTAATTCACCACCCCAGATCAGGGTACCTTTGCCATAAGTTCTTTTTGTTTGCGCGGCAGGTTTGGCTACAGAACCCCATATGGTTTCACTTAAGGCCAATACTTTTTTGTCGCAATCAGGAAAGCCACTTAGACTTGGAGATCTCAGCGGGGGGCTGCCTGCTACGGTTGCTCCTTGCTTTACCAGGTCGCCAATCTTGCTGAGCAGTTCAGGCGTCATCGATTCGTAAGCTGGCAGCACAAGTAAGCGGTAAGATGCTCCGCTGGGGAACACTACATTTTTGCCTTTTACAGAGGCTTTCATGAGCTGTAATGGCGAACAACCGTCGAAATTGTATCCTTTTCTGTTACCAATCGTATCACCCTGAATTGCGGATACGGGCGGCAGGAAAACATGCGGAGCTCCTTCTGGTGTCAGATATAAGATATCTGCTACCGTACGCCCTTGTTGCAGCAAGTATTGGCAACGTGTAATGTATTGGTGGTAAGCTGCCGCCATTGGCCACCAGGTTTGTCCACGATCCCAATGCACACCATATGGCCCCATTGTTGCGCCCGGTTTTAAGGAATCAGGTAAGAATTGGTTTTGGAAAGTGTGGTAAACGAAACGGTTTATGCCAGAGGCAAAAGCCCAATCGCCCTGGTTTTTTACTGATCCCGGGTGTTGCTTCCAACCTTCATTATTCTGTGCCGTAAAGGCTTCGGCAGGAACAATTGATCTGCCTTCAACATGGGCAATAGATGTTGCTTCAATTACGCTGTAGGTAGAATTAAAGCCAAAACCCTTACTCCAAAACTCGGCCATAGGCACATCTGCTACACTACCAAGATCTAGATCAGCGGCTGGGTTCATGTCGTAGGGTTCTATGGATAAGGAAAGTCCATGGCGTTTGCCGTATTGTTTTACATGGTTCGCATGGTTTTGCAACACAAGTTCCTGCGCGGTTAGCCTTAGGTCCCATAAAAAACGTTCACTTTCTTCTGTTGAGCCCACAACGTTCCCCGAATAGACAGGATAATAGCTTATCGGATCGTAGCCTCTTCTTTTCAGGAACTCCTGCCTGAAATTAGCTGTCCAGTTTTGAGCACCCATTTCCCAACTGTCCATATGCAGTCTCTTTAATCCGCCGTTACTCTTGCTGTCGGGTTTAGCTATTTTTTTGAAAATTTTACCAAGGTAGGCATCCAGGTGGGCATTAAGTGCGGCAGTATCCAATTTATCGGCTTCAAAACCTAATCCCGGAACAGGTGCCGGTCGGGTAATTGCGCCGTTATTACGGCTGCCAAAACGCATAACTATCCATTTACCTGCTGGTGGAGTCCAATGCAGGGTTCCATCGGCATCTATCTTACCGGTGAGATCTATTATTTTACCTTTTTCAATACCTTTTCCCTGATCCGACTTAAAATCGGGTTCCGCTAAATAGGGTTTTACTGTGGCAGAGCTATATGGGGCACGATAATACAGTGCCTTTTCTTCGTAATCGCTAATTGTTTTGACAGACGAGGTGGCAGGAAATGCCAGAACAGCCACATCTTTATAATATTCTCTCCATTGTTCCTTAAAGTCCTCCGTTAGGTTACCTTCGCCAAAGAAAGGTTTTTTGGGTGCAGGCACGGGCAGTACAATCTTTTTGTGGTCATCTGAAGAGACCGTTACCTGACTCGACACCAGGTGCTGCATAGATTGTTCTGCTTTAACCCATGGACCACCACTACCTGTCCATCCCGGACCTATCCCCAATGTGATTTCTATACCCAGGCGCCGTGCTTCCTTTTCTGCATGGGCAAACAAGGATGTCCACTGTTCACTAAGGAAATCAACAGCCCCTCGCGGTACACCAACGTTTACTTCCAGGAAAATCAAATTACCAATGCCTGCCTTTTTCATAGACTCCAGGTCTTTGGTTATCGTTTTGGCGTTCATATTCCCATCCATAAAGTACCAGTAGACACCAGGTTTATACTTATCCGATGGATTGGCAAAACCTGCTTTCATTTGCGCCAACTGCGCTGTTGCAGAAGCAATTGAGAAACAGGCAAGGACGAAAAATAAAAAAAAGTGATTAAAGTATTTCATGCGGCTGTTTTTTTGCCAGCTAACTAAATTCGACATTAATTAAGATAAATGCACGATTAATAGCCAGGATTCTGTATTAAATTTTTATCTAGAAAAAGCTGTCTGTCCGGTATCGGATAAAGTGCTTCATAGCCATCAAACTTATAGTCGTTTGGAGAGAATGGTACTCCGCCACGATCAACTGTAGGCTGAGCCTTTTCGGCCTGACCATGTGCATTTAGCAAAGCCATCATTTGTGCATTGGTAAAAGCGCTCTTCAGATCAAACCAGCGATCGTTCTCAAAGGCTAATTCCACCCTTCGCTCGTGTCTAATTGCCGTACGAAAAGCATCCTGACTAAGCCCACTTAAACCAATCAGGTGCGCCCTTTCTCTAACTTTATTGATATACTGATAGGCATCACCAGGGCCAGTTTGTTCGTTTATTGCTTCTGCGAGCATCAACAATACATCTGAATACCGCAGAACAGGCCAGTTGTCGTCAGTACGACCGGCAATTGTATGTGGATGGTTGTATTTGTTAACATATGGAATGGCTACAAACACGCCATCCGCATTGGTATATCCTTCCTGAAGTGAAACCGTTTTACGTTCGTCGTTTGGTTCAAATTCAGCAATCATATTTTTAGTGGGAATGTTCCAGCCTTGCGGACGGCTGGTGGGGAAACCAGTGATGGCGCCCGCAGAACCTCTTGGGGCAAATGTGTAAATAAAGCTGCTCCATTCGCCCAGGTTATCTCCCCCCTGATACTGAACTTCAAATAATGATTCGCTATTATTTTTGTTATTTGGATCAAAAACAGCTGCATAGTCGCCAACCAGCACATATCCCATCGGCAGAATTTCTTTCAATGTACGCTCTGCTTTTGCATAATCTTTTGTGGTTAAATAGACCTTACCTAATAATCCCAAAGCAGCACCTTTAGAAGCACGACCCACATCGGCCCCCGTATATTCACTTTTTGCCGGCAACTTGGCCGCAGCATCTGTGAGGTCCTTTATGATCTGATCATACACTTCATTTTCAGGGTTTCTTTTTGTCTGAAAGGCATCTGAAGAGGAAGCAAGCGGCTCAGTGATTAACACTACAGGGCCAAAATACCTTACTAGATTAAAATAGTAATAGGCGCGCATAAATTCAAGCTCAGCTTGATACTGATCCTTTTTTTGCTGACTGATAGCGGTAACTCCTCCGATCTTTGAAAGTGCATAGTTGATGTTGTACAATGCATTATAACTTTGATTGTACAAGTCGGCTACATTTACATTTGTTGCAGTCACATTCCAGAACTCAAAGGCCTCGGCCCTGTCGGTTTGCCCCCTATCAGAAGGATCCAACTGTATTGTCGTATTATCTGAAGACATTTCTGCAAAGATGTATTGGTTGTTTACATGACTTTGCAGGGAGCTATAAGCACCACTAACTGCCTGTCTGATTTCATCTTCACTCTGGTAAAACTTATCAGCTGTTTTCTTAGTTGGATCGGACAAATCCAGGAAAGATTTTTTGCAGGACACTATAGCGAGTACACCCGCTAAAACTGCAATTTTATATAGATTTTTCATTGTTTCTGGTTTTGGTTAAAAATTGATCCTTGTGCCTATAGATATTGTTCTTGGAACTGGATAAGACTCTAAATCTCTTCCCGGACTGATGACATCATTCCCATTATTGGCTCTTGCCGCATTGACCTCGGGATTGTTTCCGGGATACTTAGTGATTAGGAATGCATTGTCTACACTGACAAAGATTTTTGCATCCAGGAAATCCTTGATCCTTGGAATGGTATACCCTAGTGTGATGTTCTTTACCCAGGCATAGCTACCACTGTATACATAGCGCGAATTAGATTCGCGGGTAAAGTAATAGGTATTGGATCCTGCCTGCTTACCTGCACCCGGATTTTGTTCAGATCGCCAACGATTTTGAACCTCTTTTAACACGTTAAAAACACCGTCGATATTCGCGAGATTCATTTCAATAGCCCTGTAAATATCAGCCCCATAAGCTCCGTTTAGTAATACGCTTAGATCAAAATTCTTATAGCCTGCATTCCAGTTCCAACCCCAGGTAAATTTAGGATTTGGGTTACCAATCACTATCATATCCTGTGTATCATAAGATATTTTGCCATCGCCATTTCCATCCAGATATTGATATGTGCCCGGAATATGATTAGGATTACTCGGTGTACCATCTATCTGTGCCTGGTTCTGATAAATACCCAAAACTTTGTAGCCATAGAATAGTCCAATTGGTTTTCCTACCTCGGTAAGGTTGTAGCCATCATAAAATGCACCTGTCAACAATGAATTCCTGTCTCCATCAATGGACAATACTTTATTCCTGTTAAAGGAGATATTAAACCCACTGCTAAATGATACCTCTCCAAATTTATCACGGTAGTTTAACCCAAGCTCCACACCCTTGTTTTCAAGTTCTCCGATATTGGTAATCACACTACCAAAACCAGCTACGGCAGGAATCTCCACATTCAAAAGCATATCGGTCGTTAGTTTTCGATAGTATTCTGCTGTTAAATTTAGTTTCCCATTAAACAAACTTATATCTGTACCGATATCCAACTGCTTAGACTGTTCCCAGCCCAGATTGCTATTTGGAAAAGAACCAATTGTTGCACCCGGAGAAATTGCATTGCCAAGAACATAATTGCTGGGATTGATGATGGCCTGCGAAGTATAATTACCAATATTATTGTTTCCGGTTACCCCATAACTTGCCCTTAATTTGAAATCAGATAGCCATTTCAATTCCGGGAAGAAGCTTTCCTTTGAAACACGCCATCCTACCGATGCAGAAGGAAAACTTCCCCAACGGTTATTGCTTCCAAATCTTGAGCTCGCTTCGCGATTAAAAGCTGCTGTAAATAGGTATTTATCTTTGTAAGCGTAGTTTACTCTCGACAGGAAGCTCTCAATGGTAAATGCTGCCATCCCTGAACTGCCATCTCGTTGGTTTGCCGCAGAAACATATTCAACCAGATCATCAGGGAATTCAGTACCTGTGGCATTACCGGTATTTACTGTGTTTTTTTGAAAGATGTGTCCAACTGTTACTTCCAGTTTATGGTCTTTCAGCTGGGGTGAATAGGTAAGCAGGTTATCCATACCATAATTGGTATAATTATAAAAATATTCTCCCGAACTAGCCAAACGTGGCGGGGCGTTGTTAAATCCGGCAATACCAGAAGGGGTAAAATCATGATTCCTGTCGTTCTGTAACGTTCCATTAAGATTTGTTCTGAAAGAAACATTTTTTATAGGCTTAACTTCCACATAAGCATTGGCTGTTAGGTTACCCTTGTATTGTTGATGAAGCTCTTGCATAAGGCGCTGTACCGGGTTTGGGAAACCGAAAATATTGTCGTGCCCACCAATGTAATTATTGAAAGTACCATCTTCATTATACACCGGTTCTCTGGGATCCATCAGCAGGGCCTGGTCCACAATGTTATTACCAAATCCACCTGCAATGGCATCACTGTTTTTAGCCCATGAATAAGCACCTGATAAGTGCAAGCCAAAATTAAGATAGTCGGTGGGTCTGCCATCTAAATTGGCCCTGGCTGTGATTCTGTTAAAGCCTGTGTTTTTTAATGCTCCTTGCTGACTCAGGTATCCCAATGAAATATAAGAGCTTGACTTTTCTGCACCATTGCTGAGGGAAAGATTATAGTCGCTAAACGGTGCATTCTGGTGCAAAATTTCGTTATACCAGTTGGTAGACACCTTGGTTTGCTCGGGAAACCTGAAATCAGCTGGTATTTCGCTGATATCTGGCTCTCTATTCTGAAAATACCTGATCTTATCGGAAAACACCTCGTTTTGAAAAGCAGCAAATTCTGGTCCGTTAAGTACTTTTACCCTTCTTGAATCAGGCACATTGGCTATTCCTGTATTGGTACTGACTGTTAATTTATGACCATCCTTTTTCCCGTTTTTTGTAGTGATAAGTACCACACCGTTCGCACCGCGAGATCCGTATACTGAGGTAGATGCCGCATCTTTTAAAATGGTCATACTTTCAATGTCATTAGAATTTAGCGCAGTCCCTACACTGGTTCCTACAGGGAAGCCATCAACCACATATAAAGGATCGCTAGTTGCTCCCAGGGAACTATTACCGCGGATTTCGACCTGCAGTTCCTGTCCGGGCTGCCCTGTTGTCTGCTTTGCTACCACACCCGGGGCCTGCCCTTGAAGCAGCCGCCCAACATTTGAAGCAGGTATACCCTGAGATTTTGAAAGATCGATTTCAGATACAGCTGAAGTAATATCACCCTTGCGCTGTGATCCGTAGGCCAGTACCACCACCTCTTTTAAACCTTGGGATGCGGGTAGCAACCGGATATTCAAGTTGGCATTACTTCCAACAACTACCTTTTTTTCGACATAGCCGATGTAGCTAAAAATCAGTGTAGCACCCTGCGAAGCGCTGATGGAAAATTTTCCGTTTGCGTCTGTCTGTGTAGCTACCTTAGTGCCTTGAACCATAATTGAGGCCCCAACGATAGGTCCTGTATCCAGGGAATCGGTCAACGTTCCCGAAATAACTGTTGGTGTCTGTGCCTGAACTGGCAGGTAGCACAATAGCATTATGGCTAAAATAACTAAGTATCCCCGGTTCAGCACAATTAAAAGTCTTGTTTTCATAACTTACTTTTTAATGTTCTAAAAGTTTATATTGGTATCCAAAACTATCTTTAATGTGAGCTGGAATAAATAGAGGTTTTGATAAAAGACCTGCATTTTTTGGCATTTGAAACGCATTCTATGATTTTTCTTAGTAGTTTTAACCTTGCAGTGAACTCATTAAGGGAAACAATTTGCAACCGGCACTAAGAAAACTAACCAAATGATTGACAAGTATGATTAATTTCTATAAGTATCTCCCTGTCAGCAAAGAAGATGAAAGCTGGGGCTTGACTGTACTAAATAGCGGGTGCACGCATATTGAGCCCACAAACGTATATCCTTTCAAAAGTCACCCGGCACACCACAATTTTAACTGGAAGAGCTGGCGTACCTTGCAGGAATATCAGGTTATTTACATCACTCGTGGAAGCGGTATCTTTGAATCAGAAAATTGCAAACAGACCAAAATCAATGCAGGAACAGTCATTGTGCTGTTCCCAAATGAACGCCATCGCTATAAACCCGATCCGGAAACAGGTTGGGATGAGTATTGGGTAGGTGTAAAGGGTAAAATAATAGACAATCTGGTTACATCAGGTTATTTGAAACCCGAATCGCCCACTCAATATATTGGTTTTAATGAAAGTATACTCGAAGTATACAATGGCATTATTGACAAAACGAAACAAGAGCGTCCTGGTTATCAGCCTCTGGTTTCGGGCGCAGTTTTTTATCTGCTTGGTGCCTGCCATTCGCTTGCTAAACAACATACCCTTGGTAACCAGGAAGAAGATAATGCAATAAACCGGGCAATGCTCCTGTTTCGTTCAAATATAAATAACCCCTACTCGGCCGAACAGGCCGCTCAGGATCTGTGTGTAGGATACTCCTCGTTTCGGAAGTTGTTCAAAAATTACACAGGTTTATCTCCAGGACAGTATTACCTTCAGCTTAAAATTGAAAAGGCGAAGGATCTATTGTGCAGCAGTAATATACCGATTAAAGAGATTTCTATTGACCTTAATTTTGAATCCAGCTTCTACTTTTCAAAGCTTTTTAAAGAGAAAACCGGATTAAAACCCACTGACTATAGAAAACGCTGCAGAGACACGGTAAACGAAGCGTAATTGAGCTTTGCTATCCGTTGTAGGCAATGGCAAACTGTTTTGCAAAATCTTCAAGCTTGATCTTACCGATTGGAACGGTGTTTTTGGAATCAAAGTCCTCCCAAAGCACACCACTTCTAATGGCTGTGCCCATTTCTACATAATTCTTTGCAATTTCCGCTGTAAGTCCGGCTCCTACCATTCCGTCAAAGGCCTGTACATCATCAAACGCTACCCATGGCAATTCAGGCTTACCAATTGCTTTTCCTAGCTCCTGTGCAACTTCTTTAAGGAGGCGTTTATCACTTGCAATGTAAAAAATACTTTTTCCGATAAAGCCTTCCTTGATTTTACCTGCAGCGGCAGCAGCTATATCCTTTGGATCGACCATAATGATTGGTTGATCTGCACCGTAGTTAGATCCGATGATTCCCATGTGCCTGATCAAATCCTGATTTGCATAGAAATTGTTATAGAAAAATGCAGGACGAAGGGTTAGTATATCAATATTTTCAAGTTTACTAAAGATATGTTCAACAGCAAAAAGCCCTGCAATTGGTCCGGTTCCTTTTTCAAGATGAGCGCCTATACTGCTCAATAAAACTACTTTTTTAACACCAGAGGCTTTTATTGCATTAGCATAGTGCTCGCCAACTTCTCTAATATGTCCTTTAAGGTCATTGGCAGAAAAATCATTTGGCACCATCAGATATACCAAATCGGCACCAGTAAAAGCATCTGCCAGAAAACGTTCGTCATTTACTGATCCAATTGCCGGGATGGCGCCAAGGTTTATAATTTCATCTGATTTTTCTTTGTTACTGGATACGATGGTTACCTGATGTCCTTCAGAAATCAGGTTATTTGAAAGTGGTCTGCTGATATTTCCCAGTGATCCGGTTATAATTATTTTCATGGTTGTTCTGTTTTTATTTAAAGACAAAGTTATATTTGTACTTACTTTTATACAAGTACTTACCCCAAAGTATGTAATATGACAGCGATCAAAGAAAATTCAACTTTAAATGCCAACAGAGAAAATAGCAAGGCAACCTGCCCGGTCAGCTTTGTGATGAGTAAGATTGGAGGTCATTGGAAACCAGTAATACTTTACCACCTTATGAGCGGACCAAAAAGGTATAGCGAGTTGAAGAAATTGATTCCTGCCATAACTGAAAAAATGCTTATACAGCACCTCAAACAGATGCAGCAGGATTTACTGGTTATCAGAAAAGCGGAGAACGTTGTTCCTCCTTTTGTAACCTATAGTTTAAGTTTTGAAGGAGAAGAATTGAAGCCAATCCTGGACGCAATGGTTGAATGGGCATTTGCACGGGATTTTAAGGCATAATCAAGGCTTTGCTTTAGCCTGATGTCCTTGAATTCAACGCGCATTTCGGGGGTTACGTGTGCCTGAAGGCCTAATAATCCTGCCATTTTACGATTGACAGGATCATTATCGGTAGCATCACTCATTAATACACCATTGATATAATACTGCATACGATTGCCTTTAACGACCAGGTGATATTCATTCCAACCATCGTTACTGATATTCTTTGCCAGCTCCTCTGATGTGCCTAGCATGGATAGGAGATCGGGTTTTCCTAATGAATCTACAACTACCTTCTCCCCTCGTTTTGCGATAAAGCCGCGGCCTCTTTCTTCGTAGTTTAAGCCTGTATATTCATTGTTTCCATCTATGTCTGCCTGATAACCTTTTAGTCCAAAGGCAACGCCAGGTACTTCTTCGCTCCTGTACTGAATACCACTATTTCCTCCTTTTGAAATTTTATACTGTAATTTCAGTTCAAAATCACCTACTTTTCCTCCTGTCCATATTAAAAAAGTATTAGTCTTTAATTGGTTCTCGGGTGTTACCTCACCGATTATGACGCCCTTTTCAACTTTCCAGTGGGTTAAATCTCCTTTCCAGCCCTGCAATGTTTTACCATCGAAAATTTTAACAAAACCCTTTTCCTGACTCATTGCCGAAAAAGTTACCATTAACAAAAACATACTCCCAATAAATTTTATTGAAATTCTATCTATTTGACGCATCTTCTTACTTCTATTTACTTGCCGGCTGAAACACCTTATTGTCTTTATTTCCCCCTGAAATCAAATAGGCCATTAAATCTTTTAATTCTTCATTATTTAAGCTATTGATCATGCCAGGCATCATAATGGATAATTTAGATACAGAAGTGATGGTTACATCCTTTTTCTTAATCTCCCGTAGTGTTTGAGGAGAAAAAGGATTCTGAGAAATATAAATTTTGTCTTTGGTCTCCCTTTTAAATCTGCCATAGATAGAGCTTCCGTCTTTTAAATAATAAACCTTTGCGGCATACTGATCAGAGATCACTTTACTAGGTGTTATGATAGATTCAAGGATGTCTTTCTCAGAGAATCTGGTTCCCAGATGTGTAAGATCGGGGCCTGCAGCGCCACCCTCTCCACCTGTAGTATGGCAAGAAATACACATTGTGGCGGCAAACATCATTTTACCATTCTTATAGTTTCTGCCTACCAAACTGTCTTTTACTACTGCAAGTGCTTCGTCCAGTTTCCAGTCTCTTCCCGGACCCTTTGGCGGTGTAACATCGCCAAGTTTAAGCTGTTTATTGTCTACAAGTCCATCTCCGGAGATTTTGTTAAAATGAGCAAATTGTTCTTTTGGCACATTGGTTAGGGCAATTTTACGTGCTTCATCAATAAAACCTATATAACTGTTACCTCCCTTAAACCCGAATGCTTTATAGAACCATTTAAAATATTTGTTGCGGAGCGCGGGTGTCCACCCTTTTTTGGCTTCGCTTAACGCTACAGCATAATAAATCTGTTGCGAAGGAGGTATTTTAGATAGTGTTTTTGCAATATCCAATCCATATTGAGGATTTTTTAAGATCAAATCTGACGAACTGGTAATTCCTTTCTGGTAGTCCTCATCATCCTTGGCCAGATCTATTAAGGCCAAAGTTTTAGGCACTACCTGCTCATCGCCGATGTAAACAAGGATCTTTGTCATGAATCGATTGATTTCATTACTCCTGGCCGGAAAATGAGCATTTAGATATTTGCTTAATTTCAGCCGATCTACAGGTTGGGGTTTGCCGGTGCGTAGTAACGTTAGCTCAAACGTTCTTAACAAATCCATTTTTTGAGGTTCTGACAATGATATATAATTGATATGCATCAGGGCATTTAACATTTTACTGTTCAATTCCTTACCTCCATTTCTGGCTAGTGCGGTCATGGCGTGCATCAATATAATTGGGTCTTTTTCATTCAGGGCTCTGTCTTGCCATTCAGCCACAGGCTGATGTTCAACAGCAATCCTAGCCGCATAACGAATATAGCGATCTTTGTTTTTTAGGTTTGGCCAGACTATGTTAATTGCTTCAGGATTGGGTGTAGTATGAAATTCTTCCAATTGCTTCCTCAGCTTGCGTGCTTCAAGCATACCTGCTGTTGCATTGGTGGGCAGTTCTTTGTTTGGCAAGGAATTATCGCCATAATAAACTCTGTATAAATCAGATTCAAGCTCACGTCCTCCGGTTAAAAAGTATAGCGCGCCATCAGGTCCAATCAAACCATCGGTAAGTGGCAAAGGTTGTCCCGATAAAAATTCCTCTGCTGTTGTTTTATAAGAAGATCCGTCGGGAATAAGTTGTACGGAGTAAATGATACCAAAAGTCCAGTCGAAGGCCAATAAACCACGACGATATTTCTCTGGAAAACGAGCATTATAACTGCTAACCAGGCTTGTAGGTGAGCCCTGACCAACGTTTAATATAGCAGGGAGATTATCAATGTAACTTGGTGCCCAGTTGGTATTTCCCGAGCGCCAGCCGAATTCACTACCACTAGGAGAATGAGAAATTCTGGTGGGTTTATACCACGGCATCCCCATATCCCACTCCATGTCACCATCATAAACAAACATTTCTCCATCTTCATTAAAAGCAAAATCATATGGATTTCTATATCCTGCACTTACTAATTCCCATTTTGTTCCATCAGGATCAGTCTTCATCACAAAGGCCCCGGGTGCAAAACGGTCCGTAGCATGACCATTTGGATCTTTTATGGTTGCCAGCGCGTTGTCTTCTCTCCAGGTTTTAGGTAAGCGGTAACTGTCCATTTCCGGCATATCTGTATAATTACCTGCAATCATGTAAATTGACTTTTTATCAGGAGCGAGGACAATACTGTGGGGGCCATGTTCACCCTCTCCAGTTAATGCTTTCATTAATGTTACTTTATCGAATTGATCATCACCATCGGTATCCTGCAATCGGTAAAGACCACTTCCGCTTTTGAACTTGTCGTCACTATTGTGATTAACCATTACATATAAGCTGTTGAAGGCGTAAAGCAAACCATGAGCGTAGCCCATCCCTACTTTAGCCTTTGTTGAATCGCCAACAATTAGTTTTTCTACTTTTACTTTAATCTTGGTGGTATCTGAACCTATTGGGGGTATTTCTAGCCTGTATAAAAAGCCATACTGATCGGAGGTAATTATCCTTCCTTTATCATCAAAGGTCATGGCTACCCAGGATCCTGTTTTACCCTCAGATGGGCTGTATAAATGTTCTGCTTTAAAATTTGGTAAAAGTTTTAGTTTTTCAACTTTTGGTCCTGGATTATCTTTCTGGAACGTGGTGAAGGAAACACCGATAAGAATGAGTAATAAAAATACTACAGATAATTTAACAGACCTAGTTCTGTTTGATTTCATGTGGGTTGGTTTATTTGTGTGTTTGGTATAACAAGAATATCATAAATACATAAAATGGGCAACCTGTGCTGTCCTGCATCAAACAGACATTAAGACTTACAATAAATAGTCTATTTTGCTTCTTTTGCTATTTCGATCATTTGCTGGAGCTCTAAAACAGAAGTTTCATGCTGATTATACGCAAAACCTGTTGCAGTAAATCTTATCTTCCTGTTGGCATCAATCACAAATTTCGCGGGTATGCCCTTTATATCAAAAGCAGAATATACAGCATTTATGTTTTGGGAATTTCTAGTATCCATATAAAGATCAAAATCGTAGTGATTTTCTGAAAGGTAGGTTTTAGCATCTTCTAATGGAGTTGCTGAATTCTCCCTGGTATGTATAAAAAGAAACTTCACATTTGGATCTTGTTTATAAGTATTAGCAACCTCCTGCATTACCGGAAAGGAGGCTTTGCAAGGTCCGCACCAGGTTGCCCAAAAATCGAGCACCATTATTTTACCTTTAAAATCATTCATTGAAACGTCTTTACCATTTACGTCCTTAAGCACAAATTCAGGTACTTTATTATCCAGAATTTGTGTCAGCAGTTTGGATTTTAATACTTGTTTATGTTTTGCTAATAGTGAAGCCATATATGCTTTAGCATCTGCCTTAGGATTTAGTTTTTCAAATACCTTTGACAATCTTTCCCTTAATTGCGGAGTTCCATTGGTTTCAATAATATCTCTTTCCAGAACAGCATTGGCTTTTTTATATTGTTTATTCTTTTCGAGTAAAAAACTATAATCATTTACCAGCACTTTACTTTTTATGTTCAGATTCTGATATGCCTCTTCTGTGTATTTTAGGGCTTGTTTTTCTCTTCCCAATTTTAACAAAGCATTGGAATAAGCAACTACCAGGGTATAATAACCCGTAGCCTTTTTATTTAGATTGGAGTCCATGTACCTCTTGAGAAACTTCTCCGTTTTTACAGAATCAGTTTTTAACCATTGTACTTGAAATATTGGCTACAACAGAAAGACTCTTAATAGAATCGGCAAACTTTAACCCTGAATCAAATTCCCCGGAAAGAAAATAACCAATCGCTATCCTTCTATTTATCTTATCAAAATCTCCTAAAAGATAATCCTTTTTAGCTTGTTGAAATAGCGAATATTGTTTGTCTTTATTATTTTCAGAGACAATTTCATTCTCAGTTTTTCTAAATGCAAACATCCCAAATGGAAATTTTGCTATGGCAGCATTTGAAATAGAGTCTGCTTTGTGGCGATCCCCTTTATTGCTATAATAAATTACCAGATTATAAATATCAGCCTCACTCCCATTTTGCAAAGCAAACATCCTTTGCTGTAATTTAGTCTGATTCCTTTCATTTAAAAGCGAATCAACCACATAGCTCATTTGTGCATTGGCACTAAACCCGATGAGTATCAGGAACATAATTATCAAGCGTCTCATACATTAAAGTTAACTATTTCTCTATTAATATCTTGCGCGACAGGACATGCTATATGTTTATTTTAAATCAATAATTTATATTTTCTGACATAATGACTCATACATGTTTTAAAGGATAATTCATCGTTTCAGATCAACAACCGCTAACAGGCTGTTCTTCCAAATTACTATTTGCACTTTTTGATAAAATAACTAGCTTTATAAAAGAAGCCAGATATTAAATGAAGAATTACCAGAAATACCTTAACATTAGTGAATTTGAAAAAAATTGGGGATTTTATATCAATACGGTTGGTTCGGCAAAAGTAGCGCCTAATAAAAATTACCCAAATAATCGTGAGCATCCAATAGATCACTCCTTTACCTGGAATAAGGGTAGAATACTAGATGGTTATTACCTGGTTTTCATTACCAAAGGCGAAGGTTTGCTGGAATCTGCAAAAACCAAAGCCTACAACATTCAAGCTGGAACATGTTTCTTTTTATTTCCAGGGGTATGGCACAGATACAAGCCGCATCCTCAACATGGCTGGGAAGAATATTGGGTTGGTTTTAATGGAAGCTACCCTGATGAATTGATGAAAAAGGGGATATTTACTGCTGAGAATCCTTTTATTGATGTTGGCCTGAGCGAAGATTTACTGCAGCTTTTCCATACACTTATCAAAACAGTTGCGGCTGCCGAAATAGGTTATCGTCAGATCGTTTCAGGGCTTACCCTTCAAATTTTAGGTTTGGTAAATGCCATATCGAAATACAAAACTCCTGATATCGGGAATCAATCTAAACTCATCTCGAAGGCAAAATTTCTTTTACAGGAATCTATTGAGAACCCGACGAATTTAGAAGAAATGGTAAAGGATTTGCCTATGGGGTATTCGAGGTTCAGGAAGATTTTTAAAGAAACAACTGGCTTATCACCAAATCAATACCACCTTAATCTGAGATTAGACAAAGCAAAGGATTTACTTACATCCACCAATTTAACCATTAATGAAGTGGCTTATCAAACAGGTTTTGATTCTATTTTTTATTTTTCCCGCCTGTTCAAGAAAAAGAATGGATTGCCGCCTAAAGAATACAGGCTTCGTAAAGTATAACTAATTGATTATTTAAATTATTGACCTCAACAAATCCTTCATGTAGCTATTGATTTCAAACTGATCAGCAACAGGCATTCCATTTGAGGGTAAAGTAACCATATAAGGAGGTGGACCGAATTCGGGAGTAATGGTCATTCGCTCATCGCCGGCTTCTTTTTTGTAGTCAATGATTTTACCCCACCAATCGAGAAATATCCGTGTGGCATTCTGCCAGTCTTTTGCACGCGGGTCTGTTACTTGTGGCCCTTCGGGATAACCAACTCTTGCATGAATGTGTTCAGTTCTTTTTATTGCCTCATCTAAAATATTTGGGCAATTTTCCAGATAGCTTTCGGTTACACAAACCCAATGAGAAAGATCAGCTGTGATTTTCATATCAGGTCTCAGCTCAAAAAGTTCCATTGCATTGTACGGGCTAAAACCTATCCTGCCTCGATGGGTTTCGTGAACAACCCTGATATTCCTTTTTACAGAGAACTCCTGAGCCGTATCAATTACCCTTAATTGTTCATCTTTCGAGAAATAGTCCTTACCGCTATGTGAATTAATAAGTGTCGGGTTACACTCCATAGAGAGATTCAAATAGTACTCAAAAGACTTGCAAAAAGACTTAATATCGGTTCCTGCGGCTTGATGCTGATGACATACAATTGGAAATTGGTATTCATCCAGAAGTCGGATAAACTTTTTACGTTCTGCAGCATCTTCCGGAATCCATGCATCAACACCATCATAACCTGCCTGTTTTACTTTTAGAAAAGAATCTTCAAGAGGAAGGTCTTCCATCCCCCAGAGTGTGCACAAAATTTGTGTTTTCATTTGTTTTTGGATGCTTATTGATGTCTGTCGAAAAATACACCACTTACTGCAGCATTCTCACCGCGTACATGGTTGATACGAATTCGTATACTTCCGGTATAATTAAAGATCAGATATTTTCCATTTTGATAATCCTTGATTAACTGAACAGGTGAGATGAGTTCGAGTGTTTTGGCGTCAAATATTTCTACAGCAGATCGCCTTTCTTTGTTATCCCAGTCTAAAAAATACAATGCGATTTGATGGTTCTGAGTTCCGGTAACCTGAACATCCATTGTGATGGTTTGCAAAGTGGGAGTTGGATCTTTGGTTACAACTGCACCAAAGCTACGGTTAGTACCCGATGTGTCGCTGAGTATCCTATTGTCTGCCGGAAGTATCAAATGAACATTTGCCTCATTTCTTAACTTTACTGAGGATATGTATGCAGGTAATTTCTGTAAATGTTTACTGTTTTCGAGGTAATTGAACAAAACAAATCCTTCTTTACCATAACTACCCTTCCAATTTCCAGAAGTTAAACTATCCTGCTGGAAGATATTAACAGGGTAATTCCAGGACATACTTTTTACTTGTGCAGCTTTATTTAGTGTTTTATAAACTACCTTATATTCATATTCTCCGGGCGTTAGGTTATTTACATTTATGTAGCCATCTTTAATTTGAAATCCTTCACCGCTTAAAATTGGTTTTCCATTTAAAAAAAGTGACTTTACAGTATTGCCACCTAATGGAATCGCAACCTTTTTTGCCAAGGTGCCCGTGGGTATTTCGAGTGTAGTTATCCCTGATTTCACATTAAAGCTGGCAGTGATCAATCCATTTAATGTTGGTGTGCTTCCACTAACATAAGATATGGTATCTCCTAAGTGAGGTATGATTTCAAAGACTTTGAAGCCCGGTTCAAGTGGCTTTATGCCTAGCATCTCTTCTGACAACCATTTAACTACTCCTGCGCTCCATGGATGTGTTAAGCTGGTATATCCGCATTGGTTATTGGGTGGAGCATCATTTTTATCGAGTATTGTATTCCAGCTTGGCCGGTACACTTCAAAAAATGTTGTTCCTCCATATTTGATTTGTCCGCCCCAGCAATCTTTAATTGCACTTATAGCCTCTTCGTACTTTTGCATTTTGGCCATTGCCCCAATGATAAAATATTCATTAAATGGGGAATAAGACAGGCGGTTTACCCGATCAGTATAGTTACGCTGATAAAACAGTGCATCTTCCTTAGGTGTTATAAGACCAGTATTAATAGCATCTGCTGATGCATGAAGTCCAAATTCGTTCGGCCAGTTCTTTTTCTTTCTTTCCTCAGCAATTTTCTGCTGAGCATAATTGGTATATTTCTGCGCCAGGTCGGGTCTTCCAATCTGTTTCATTAAGCGACCAAATTCGGCCCATGAACGTATGGTGAGCATTGAATAAGCACGCTGAGATTCTTCGATATTTGGATTTTCGAAACCTGCCCCAAGACGCTCGTCCCAACCGTAAAAGCCTAACTTAGGTGACTTGCCAAAATGCTGATATGCGAGATCTAGTTTTTTACAAGCGTTATCAATATATCTTTTGGCAAATTCAACATCTCCTGTATAATTTACATAATCAATAAGACTTAAAACCCAATAGAGAGAATAACTTAGAATGCCATTATTTAGATCTGCAGTATTTATGGTGTTGGCTTTCACAAAATCATAGTTACCAAAAGCAACCATAGAAGCTGCCTGCGATGGATAAGCATCACCGGTCCATGAATGGCGGTCGCTCCGTTCCATTAATATTGCCCCAAAATAGTCTTTTTGAAGATTTAACTTAACGGTATAGGCACCTGTATACCATATTCTGGTCAATTCCGAATCACTGCAGGAAAAGCTGCCCTGATAATTTACTGGTTTAACCTGACAAACCAAACGAAGGTTCTTAATATGCCAGATTTGTTGATGCGAGAGTACCTTTATCCAGCCAAACCTTACTCCTTCATAAAGCTCTGGGTTTAATTCCAACCTGTAAGTTTGGCCATGTTTAACAGGTGCCATAGTTTTAAGCGGATGCAATGCGCCGCTATTTACAATTGCTTGCTCATTATATTCGCTGATACTCATGGTTATGCTATCGATTAAATCATCAGATTCAAATTCAAGCCAGCCAGCATTTGTTTGTCCAAAATCAAACCGAATTGAACCTTTTCCATTTACAGCAATTACGCCGGTCTCCTTAAATTCTTTTGTATTAAAACTATCTGCGTTTGAAGTTTTCCAGCTAACGGGTCGCAAACTATAACTTTCCAGACCATCTGATGCTTTAGGATCAGTCCAACTATAATTAATGAGGGGGTCAGGTGAGAACGGGTTTTCAGTCAGTTTCTTTTTTGCAGAAACCGGAGGATAGCTACTGCCTTGCGCACGTACGCTTTGAATGCAACTTGAATAGCATATAAAAAAAGCAATTGCAAAAAATACACGCGCTAAATGAATCATAAAAAGCTACTCCTTAATACAGTGAAATTTAATTTGGTTTACAGCGAAGTTACGCGCTACCCTTAAAATATCATTGCCATTAAATGGCTTTTCTTTGCACTTTTTGGCATTAATCTAAATTACCATCCTTTAATTGCACCGCCTTTAAATTCTACTTCGGCTGCCTGTGCTACTTCTGCAGATTGATACGCCTTTACAAAGTTTTTGATTTCTGCTCTGTCCTGATCCCCTGTCCTGGTAACAATAATATTTACGTAAGGAGACTTTTTATCTTCTACAAAGATTCCGTCACGCTCTGCAACTAAACCGACAGGTGTAGCAAAAGTATTATTAATGATCGCTACAGTTACATTCTGATCGTCTAATGCCCTTGGCAACTGAGGAGCTTCAAGCTCAACAATTTTAAGTTGTTTTGGATTTCCTACAATATCATTCACCGTAGGTAATAAGCCAACTCCATCTTTTAACTTTAACAGGTTAGCCTTTTGCAATAATAACAATGCCCTGCCGCCGTTGGTAGGATCATTGGGTATAATAATGGTGCTGCCGTCTTTAAGCTCTTCAATTTTTTTAATCTTTTTCGAATAACCAGCTAGTGGATAAACAAATGTATTACCAACAATTGCAAAATTATAACCACGCTGCTTAGCCTGGACATCTAAATAAGGTTTATTTTGAAATGCATTTGCATCAATATCTCCCTGGTGAAGTGCTTCGTTGGGCATCACATAATCATTAAACTGTACCAGCTCTACATCTAATCCGTATTTCTCTTTAGCTACCTTTTGAGCAACCTGAGCTATTGTATATTCAGGGCCTGATTCAACTCCAACTTTAATGTGATTGGGAGTATTCTTTTTCGAATTGCCTCCGCAGCCGAATAAACCAACAGAAGCTATAATTGTAAATATTGCAAGTGCTTTAATTTCTATTTTCATAAGTATTTTTAATAAGTTATTTTCTATGATCTACTTTTTTGGCTATAAAATCGCCAGTAAACTGTATAAAGAATACAAGGGCTACAAGTGAAACCAGTACCGTATTCATTACAGTTACATCGTATCCTACATATCCATACTGATACCCTATTTGGCCTAGTCCACCTGCTCCTACCGCTCCTCCCATTGCAGAATAACCAACAAGAGTGATTAAAGTAATTGAAGCGGTATTGATTAAAGATGGAAGCGCCTCTGGGAGTAAGACCTTGTAAACAATTTGAAATGGTGTTGCTCCCATTGCCCTTGCAGCCTCTACCAAACCATGAGGAACCTCGATCAGGCTATTTTCTACCATACGGGCAATAAATGGTGCCGCACCAATGCTTAAGGGAACCAATGCAGCTTCTACGCCAATAGAAGTACCAACAAGCATCCTTGTAAAGGGTATCATCCATACAATTAGTATAATGAAAGGAATAGACCTGAAGATGTTAACCATAACTGACACGGTATTATTAAGTCCTCTGTTTTCTAACACCTGCCCTTTGCGGGTCATAAACAACATTACGCCTGTTGGCAATCCAATAACGAATCCAAAAAAACCGGAGACAAAGGTCATGATGATTGTTTCCCAGGCTCCTTTAAAAAGGAGTAAAATCATTGACTCAGACATATCCCAATACCTCCACTCTTATCTGTTTTTTGTTATAAAATGCTATTGCCTTTTGGTGGTTCTCTTCAGTACCTGAAACCTCAATTACCATTGCACCAAATTTAACTCCACCGGCATATTCAATTTGTGCATAAATAATATTGTTGTCTAACTGAAATAAGCGACTTACTTCAGACAACACAGGATCATCGGCAGATTGCCCTGTAAATTCCAATTTTAACAGTGGTTTTTTATCTGCTTCTTTCTTACTGCTTAACCTTTCCAAATATTCTATCGGAATATTGATTTTTAAAGAAGAGGCAATAAATTCCTTAGTAACATCCATTTGAGGATGTGCAAAAATCTCACTGACAGACCCTTGTTCAATAAGCGCTCCCCCACTAATTACAGCGACCTGATCACAGATGTTCTTTACAACATCCATTTCATGTGTGATTAGTAAAATAGTAATATTCAGGCGTTTGTTAATGTCTTTTAACAGGTTAAGAATTGACTTTGTTGTAGCAGGATCCAGCGCACTGGTAGCTTCATCGCACAAAAGCACTTTAGGATTACTGGCCAAAGTACGTGCAATGGCTACGCGCTGCTTTTGTCCGCCAGATAAATTTGCCGGGTAATCATTATGTTTTTCTTCCAGCCCAACTAATGCAAGCAGTTCAGCAACTCTATTATTGATCTCTTGCTTAGGCATTTTGTCCAGCTCCAAAGGGAAAGCGATATTTTCCGAAACAGTTCTGGAAGACAAAAGATTAAAATGCTGAAAGATCATTCCAATCTGTCTTCTTTCTTTAGCCAGATCTGCTGCCGATAAATCCATCAGATTTTGTCCATCAACAATTACTTCTCCTGAAGTTGGTCTCTCCAATAAATTAACGCAACGGATTAATGTACTCTTGCCAGCTCCTGAAGCCCCAATTACACCAAATATCTTTCCCTTAGGAACTTTTAGTGACACCTTTGACAGGGCAATGATTTCCCTATCTTTCTGATGAAACTTTTTAGTTATATTTTTTAATTCAATCATTAAACTTATTGCAGTTTTGAACTCAGCTATGTATAAAAAACTAAGTTCGCTGCAAAAGTAAGAATAATCATTAATAGTCTAGTGCATTAATAGACTTTTACATCTAACACACATTTTTTTAATTAAAAGCCTCTTCTATAAGTTCTTTATTTATCATAGCTCCTGCTTTTGTACCCGCTGCCGTTGCAGCAGATACTGCACGAAACATTGTGGTATTATCCCCTGCAGCATAAATTCCCGGGATTGTTGTTCTCTGGAAATCGTCAACACTGATAAAGCCTTGTTCATTGATACTACATCCGAGTTGCTCAGGTAATGTTGAGTGCTGGTTAAATCCTACTTTGGCAAAAACTGCTGACAGCTTTTGTTTGCTTCCATCTTTAAGAACAACATTTGTAATATAGCCCTGATTGTGTTCAATTTCCACAATCTCCTTTTCTATAATTTCAATATTATGCTGTTTAATCTTCTCTGTTTGTTCCAGGGTAAGAGTAGATTGTCCATTTGTAAGCAAAACCAGGTTTTTACTCCAATTGTGAATTAGTCTGGAGAATTCAAAGCCTAAATCACCATTCGCAATAACGCCAATCGGCTTATTTTTTACTTCATAACCATGACAATACGGGCAATGCAGAACAGAAATACCCCAACATTCTGCAAACCCTGAAATATCAAGCATCTGATCACTAATACCGGTAGCAAATAGCAATTTAGTTGCTGTAAATGATGCTCCGCTTTGTGTACTTATTATAAAATCATCTTCTGCTTTTGCTGCTCCGATTGCAACATCCTCATGAAAAGTTACTGTGTTATACTTTAAAACCTGATCTTTCGCAACATCGGCTATTTGTTTAGGGGGCAGTCCATCTTGAGTGATGAAATTATGTGAATGAGGTGTTTGCCTATTGCAAGGTTTTCCGCTATCTATAATTAAAACTTTTTTTAGAGAACGTCCGAGTGTCATAGCAGCTGAAAGTCCGGCATAACTACCCCCGATTATGATTACATCAAATCTTTTATCGTTTTCCATCTTTGTTTATTTAGCTATAAAAACTGTATTGTTTTTATAGCAACAAAACTAAATACAATAATTAACAATGCAACATAGTTGCAAATAAACTCTGTTAACGGAATCTCATTTTTTGTAAGCAGTGTTAATTTGAGGAGCTTTTCCTCAAGGACTTGCTTCCGAAGATGTTATATCGAATAGCAAAAGCTTGCTGGCTATCAACTACACCATCAAGGAAATGAAAGGATAAAGTAAACTTACCTTCAATTCCTTTATATATTTTTGGTCGCCAGCTCAGATCCAACCTATTATATGTTTTAGCGGTATAGAATTGATCTCCATCCATGATGTGATGCCCTTCTCCCTTATAAAATGAATTGGTAACACCAAATCGGTGGTACTCTGCGGCCATTTCCAATAACAATCCTTTTGGCGTTTTCCAACCTCCGACACTACGCTCACGCTCAAATGACATTAATCCACCTGTATTAAAAGTTAATGAATCTAAAAATGACCTACCACTAAGATCTAAACCCACTTTAACTGCGAGTGCTCCATTATCTTCGATATGGTCTCCCGGAATATCTATCGCGGGCCCTGCGTTATGCAACATCATCGCATAATGAGAAACAAAGAACATGTCTTTTTTATAACGGCCTGATAATCCGAATATAAAATTCTCTCTATCAGTTGCGGTCTGGCGGCTAGTCCAGTCGATAAACAATAACTGCTTCCAGTTTTCATTTTCATATTTAAGCAACATACCTTCCACATTTGGTCGGTAATAACTTAGCGTATCGTTTAAAACAGCTCTTGGGAAATCAGAAAGCAAATCCCGTCTTGGAAACACTCCCATATAAAAATTCCAGTTTTGCTGAGTAAACTGATAATAAACAACAGGATCTATTTTATTGGTAAATTTAGGCGAACCAAATTCATGCAATGCATTAAACCCAACTCTAATCCGGTGGGTACTATCAAGTAATAATCCCAGTTCAGGAGAAAATCTTAATCCAAATATAGTTTGAGAAAATCGATTTGACCTGGCATACTCCCTGTTGTCTGCAAAAGTGTGAATATTGAGGTTACCTTCGATTTCCTGAGAATAAATTTTTGTTACCGCAGAGGACAATAGAATAATAGTTAACAGAATTTTAATTCTCATATATTTAAGATGTGCTTTTAAGGTTTGATTTACCGTGTTATTATCAATAATATGGTCTAATATCTTTGTTTCAATAACAGAGGCAAATATTAGATAAAATAGTCTTATTTTAAAACTTAATAAATGTTAGTTTGTAAAATTTAATTGTAAAGCCCCATGACCATAAATCAATTGCGTTTAATCACCTCTCTGTTGATGTTTATGATCTCAAATGTAGGTCTGTCACAAAACAAAATTGTTGTATTTCAATCAGATTTTGGTTTAAAGGATGGTGCCGTTTCAGCTATGAAAGGAGTTGCAATGGGCGTCTCTCCAGAACTTAAACTTTACGACCTCACGCATGAAATTCCTGCCTATAATATTTGGGAGGCTTCTTATCGGCTCATGCAAACTGTACCGTACTATCCCAAAGGAACAGTTTTCGTTTCTGTTGTAGACCCCGGAGTTGGCACTGAAAGAAAATCGATAGTATTAAAAACCAATACAGGTCAGTTTATAGTTACCCCTGATAATGGAACTTTAACATTAACAGCAGAGCAACTAGGGATTGAGGAGGTTAGGGAAATTGATGAAGCGGTTAACAGACGAAAAGATTCAGGCAAATCTTACACCTTTCATGGAAGAGATGTATATGCATATACCGCAGCCAGATTGGCATCTGGTGTGATCTCTTTTAATGAAGTTGGAAAAATATTGCCTAAAGAAGTTGTAAGCATTCCTTATCAAAAAGCAATTATCATTGGCAAAACGCTTAAGGGCAACATTCCCATATTAGATGTACAATACGGCAATATATGGACCAACATAGATGCCGAACTTGTAAAAAAATTCAATTTAAAATACGGTGACTACTTAAAAATTTCAATTTTTCACAATGACAAAAAGGTGTACGAAACTGAGGCGCCATATAGCGAAACCTTTGGCAATGTACCAAAGGGCAAACCTTTATGTTACCTCAATAGCTTACTACAACTTTCATTTGCATTAAATCAAGACAGCTTTGCTACTGTACACAACATACAGAGTGGAAGTGACTGGGATGTAGAAGTAACTAAGCTAGACTTCTGACAATTGAAGTTCTTCTTTCGGGATATCCTGAATCACCTCAGCCTGTTTCTTCTTTACCATAACACTTACCCTGTAAACGAAAATACAGCAAACAGCAATAATTACTGAAACAACGATACCTAAGATACCATAATTTTCAAGCGGCCCTGTACTGCTTTTTTGCGTAACTATAAGTCCGGCACACAAAGCGGCAATACCCCCTGCCATTTGCTGAAGCGAAGCGTTCACACTCATAAAGGCACCTCTATCTTTCATATCTGGTATACTCATTGTAAGTGTCGTTGCAAGAATCATCCTGCTCATTATCCCCATAAACAATACCATATTGATTAATACAACTTGCCAAAGTGGTATAGGAACCAGATTTGTATAAATTAGGATCATGACTATTGCCAAGGCAGAGCCTGCTGTAAACAACATAAATTTATCAATCTTATCGCTTAACTTCCCTATTAATGGCATTATTATAATTGATGCAATACCGGTAAACATAAATACCATAGGTAACTGCTGAGGCGTGATATTTATGTTATTAATCAGATAAGCACTACTAAAAGGCATAAGCATAAAACCTCCGACACTTAAAAAGGCTGTAGCAATAAAACCTGTTTGATAAGATTTGTTTGACACTGCATGCCATAAATGCAAAAAAGCACTTTTATCTGATTGAAGAGCAAGGTGCTTATCTATAGGCTTAACCTTAATTACAATAGTTATGGCTATTAGCGCGGCCAGACCAACGATCATTAAAAAGGAAGAATGCCAGCCCCATAAATTCGCAAAATAAAGGCCAATTGGAATACCCAGTACCTGACTGGCAGCAAATGCCATTTGTACAAATCCCATCACCCTGCCACGCTGATTTACTTCAAATAGATCGGTCATGATGGTCATTGAAATGGCGCCAATAACACCACCAAATAACCCTGTTATTATTCTGGCCCCTAACAACATCCAATATGTTGTTGCTAAGGCACAGCATAGCGTACCAACAATAAATCCTGCATAGAAAAACAACAGTATTTTTTTACGATCGAATTTATCTGCAAAACCAGCTGCAAGTATCCCTGATGCTCCTGCACTAAATGCATAAGAAGATACCACCACTCCAAAGCCTTTTGGAGTAATTGAAAGTGATTTCATTAAGTAATCGCCCAAAGGCGCAAGAACCATAAAATCAAGCACTATTGTAAATTGGAGTAAAGCCAACAAGGCTATTACCAACTTTTGATAGTTGCTAAATGGTAAAATTATATTAGTTGACGGTTGTTTCATGAGTTTTTTATTAGGTCAATTCTTCACACTGATATCCATTTTTTGAAACCAGTTGAATTACCTCATCAAGCTTCAAAATCGGAGATACGATACGCAGCACACAATCAACATCTTGTTGATCTACTGTCCATTGTTTTATTTTATGTTTTTCCATCACTTTAGCGATGAGCATTTTGTCATCAGCAGTTTGAATGTTTGTTTTAAAAAGCAGAATATCTTTAAAATCTGGTTCCATAGTTTTTTACTTTTTTAATGCTTTTATGACCAATTCAAAGGTTTCCCAAAGCGCTTTATCTGTTAAAATGAATGGTTTACCTCCAATACTGCGACCTTCAAAATGAAATCTTACAAGGTTATATAGGGGAGCAAAAGCCACTGACCAATAAACCTCCAGTTGCATTGGGTTAATTTCGCCCCTGTTGATCGCATTGGTCATAAATTTTCCGAGTGTTATCTTGAAGTTATTCACAATCGTTCCATAAACCTGCTCTTGATAAGTTGAGGTCCTCAATTGCTCAAGAAACTGTGCTGTTATTGGATTTTCAAGCATACACTTTGCCCTATTTTTCCATTGTTGCCTCAACCCAACTTCAAAAGATACTTCAGGATCGAAATTCTCAAGCATCACTTTGCTCATCCGATCTGCTTCTTCCATTGCGATCTGTAAGATCAGATCGTCTTTATCTTTGTAATAAATGTATAGTGTAGCTACAGATATTTTGCACTCTTTAGCTAACTTATTCATGGTAAAACCTTCAAAACCTGTCTTCACAAGCAACTCCATTGCCTTCTGTTTTACCAACTCTACTTTATTCAGATCTCTTGCACGCATAATGCTTTTCAAATATCGCCACAAATATAAATGAATATAAATGAATATTCATTCATTTTTAAAATATATTTTAAAAAAATGGTTTAAGATTATGGGACAATTAATTATAAGTACTGACACCCCAATTAAACAATTCTGGAGCAAGACAAAGGATCTATTTCCGTTTTTTCATCTCCATTCAAAAGGAATGACTCCTGATTCTATTTAAATCTAGAAAAATTTGAACTTATTGGATTTTTTATGTGTTATAGCCTAAGACTTTAAATTTTAATACTATGAAAAACCCAAAGAATAACACTGTAAAGGCAGAAATAATAGACCAAAAAAAACCTAAGGGTTCTGAACCAGAAAATTCAACCTCTGCAAAAGATGCCAAAAAAGTTAAAATTGATAAGAAATCCTAAATACCTCTTACAATTTCTATTTCCTACAACCTTATTTGTAAGCAAATTAGTGCAAAGTATTTTAACAATTCAGAAACATTTTCAAGTTTTAACTGTAGGTATATTAACTAACCACTTAAATGCTAAAATCATGAAAACTAGAATTTTATTACCAGCTGTATTATGCTGCTTGCTTAGTTTAAATGCCTGCCGAAATACAGAAAATAGCACAAGTAGTACTTTGGCTGATTCTTCTCTAGAGCAAACAATGACTGACACCACGGCCGTAAACCGCGGTGAGGGAATGCAATTCTTTTTAGAGAAAGCGGCTATTGCTGGTAATATGGAGGTAGAGCTTGGCAAAATGGCTACATCAAAAGCCAGCAATGTTAGGGTTAAAAAATTTGCTGAAAAAATGGTTAAGGATCATACCAAAACAAACGATAATTTAAAAAAATTGGCTGACAAAAAGAAATTAACAATCCCGACCTCTATTCCTGAGGCAGATCAAAACCATATAAATGAAATGGCAAAATTATCAGGTACTCAATTTGATAAACACTATATGGATATGATGGTAAAAGACCACATAAAAACCCTTGATTTATTCAAATCAGCAACTACTTCTGGAGATATAGATGTAAGAAGGTTTGCTGCGAAAACACTCCGCATGATTGAAGGGCATTACAAACTTGCCACAGATTTGAGTTCTGACTTAAAATAAAAAAGAGGCAAACCCTCTTTTTTATTTCTTCTCTGCCCTAACAGCTTTAACTTCTGAGCCTTTTATGGCACTGGCCTTATTCCCGAAACTGTTCCTTACAAAGGTTAAAACATCAGCTATTTCCTGATCTTTTAAAAAGCCATGCGAAGGCATGATATTCGTATAAACTTCCCCGTCTATTTCAATTTCTTCTGCCAAACCATTAAGTATTACCTTAATTAACCGGGTTTTATCGCCAAGAACATATGTTGTTTTTATTAGTGGAGGATTCATGTTCTGAACGCCACCCCCGTCTGCCATATGGCAACTTAAACAATATTGATTGTACACTTTTTGTCCGTTAGTCAAAACCGATGCAGACACAACTTCAGTTTGGACCGTCTTTTTAGTTTTGCCTTTTGTTTGGGCGTTTAATTTTATATTACCTATTGTTAAGATCATAATGATCGTTAAAACCTGCTTCATCAAACTTTTTATTTTCTGTTATAGACTATACGATAAATTGTTCCTTTAACATCATCTGTTACGTAAAGTGAACCATCAGATCCCTGGGCCAATCCACAAGGGCGATGGTCTGCCCTTCCGGCCGCAGCTTTTTCAGGCGTACCAGCAAAATTATCGGCAAAAACTTCCCAATCCCCAGAAGGTTTCCCGTCCTTAAATGGTTGAAATACTACAAAATATCCTTTTTGAGGTTCAGGAGCACGATTCCAAGAGCCGTGAAAAGCGATAAAAGCACCGTTTTTATATTTATCAGGGAACATATTTCCGCTATAGAACAGCAAACCGTTTGGCGCCATATGGCCTGGAAAGGCAACTACGGGATCTATGAATTTTGAATCAGCCTCTTTCTTTTTATCACCGCCATATTCCGGAGCTACTATTTTTTTATGTTGGATCTGATCATAGTACATAAATGGCCAGCCTGCATTATCGCCTTGCTTTAAAGCGTACAAACACTCTGCAGGAACTTCTGCAGATTCTTTTTCATTATAAAGCTCTGGCCAGGAACTATTCAGGTTATCTCTGCCATGCTGCATAACAAAAAGCTGGTCATTTTGCTGATTCCAATCTAACCCAACAACATTTCTTAGTCCAGTTGCAAAACGAACACCCTGACCATAGCTCTGGTTCAGTTCTTTTGCTTTGAACTGCCATATTCCAGCCATAGAATCTAACAACGGGCAACCTTCTATTCCTGGAGAACGTAACCCACGATCTTGTTCCTGACATGAATTTGAATTTACGCCAATATTTACATAAACATTTCCATTGTTATCTAAAACAAGTGATTTAGTTTCATGCTGGCGTCCGGCCTTTAAACCTGTAATGATCTTTTCAGGTTTATTGGGGTCAATTACTTTATTTTGTGCATCAAGTTTGTACCTAAATACTTCCTGATTTGATGATGCATATAAGTATCCGTCTTTCATGTAAATTCCGGTACCTCCATAATTACCAAAGCCACCTGTAACCTGGGCCTTACCATCGCTGTTCTCATGAAGGACAATAATCCCCTTTTCTTCTTTGGACCTGGCAAGTTTAACATAGATGTCTCCTTGCGGAGTAACAACCAGGTGTCGGGCTTTTGCCCCTAGTTCTGCTACTTTTAAAGCGCCAAATCCTTCTGGCAACTTTAATCCTGCATTATCGGCATCAGGTATTGGCCCCTTGCCTGTTAAATGATTATTTGAAATATTTTTGAAAGAATATAATGCAATAAAAACCATTGCACTTAGCAAAACCGGAATTAATAATGATTTTTTCATCTGGTGATTTATTTGAAGAACTTTCCGCTGTTTAAAGTTATTGTTTTTCCCCGGCATTTTTCATCTAAATTAACGTAATAATGCAGTTGCACACCATAATATTGGTGCCTGGCCATGCAAGTCACCAATATTACGTTTACGATCTAAGTAATACTGGCGATCATTCTTTTTATTTGTACCCTCACAAACTTCTCTCACCTCATCATTTTCATTGATGTAAGTGATTAAGCCAAGCCAGCCTTTCCGGGCAGCTTTCCCATAAACTTCTTTATCCAGCCAGCCATTTTTCACACCTGTAATCATTGCAAAAG
The DNA here is from genome assembly GCF_059758925.1 of Pedobacter sp. GQ55. Taxonomy (NCBI): domain Bacteria; kingdom Pseudomonadati; phylum Bacteroidota; class Sphingobacteriia; order Sphingobacteriales; family Sphingobacteriaceae; genus Pedobacter; species Pedobacter sp. GQ55. The sequence continues at coordinate 174,189 of NZ_JCAXEI010000004.1, forward strand.
TAAACATAGCCGTTGATGACGTTTCTTCCCAGGCTTTGGGATCATCGATTAACTGACGCCACATTCCATTGTCTGCCTGATATTTAAGCAACGAGGCCATCATGTTTTTATACCCCTTCATAATGCGGTCATAATTTGGATTGCTTTTAGGTATAGATCTAAGCAGCTCAGCCATACCCGCAGCCATCCAGCCATCTCCTCTCCCCCAAAAGAAGGGAACGTCCGGGGCGTGATAAAACAGGCCATTAGGCTCCTGAAGCTTGTCTAAATAAAAAACCATCTCTTTAGCTGCCCTATCTATATACTTTACCTCTGCGGTAGCTCTATACGCTTGAGCCTGAACAGCCGTGATCATATACATATCATCTATCCATAAGCGCGTTTGCCAGGTATAACCTTGGTTGTAAAACTCATGCGATTCAGGTTTTACTCTTGGACCTTCTGGTGGGCCCCATTGTTTATCTGCAATTGACAATCCAAGATCAAGATACTTTTTATCTTTTGTTTGCATGTAAAGTTCTAATGGAACAGATCCAAATACGGTATAATCTACATGATCAGGTACAGGAATCATTTTTGCTTCTTCACCAAAAAGGGGTTCAAACCTATCAGCAAGTTTTTTAACCATCTCTTTATTTCCACTTTGTTTTGCAAAAGTTAAAGCACCATACCAGGCGCAGGTTTCCGGATAAGTAATCACCTTTGGAGGTCCTGGTCTGTTAAAATTAGTGTGTGGTGTTACGATGAAATGATTTGCTACCCTTGTTCCAATTTCCTTTGGTGATGTTCCTTTTGGCCAATTCTTTAAATTGGCTTCTTTTGATTGTGCCTCTACATTACGCTGTCCGACAATCATAAAACAGGATATAAAAGCTGCTATGCTTAGAATTTGGTTTTTATTCATGCTAGTATATTTATTTTTTGATGATTTCTAATTCTTTTGATATTCCTGATAATTTATTTTCAACCACTTTTATATCAGCACTTGCTGTCCCTTCAACACGAACAAGTGCTTTTGCTGTCGCTTTAACAGTAACATTTTTTACCAGTGCTATTTTTACATTTTCTAAGCGGATAATCGACTCCCCTCCTTCAGTATCTGGAAGCTTCCAATTACTAACCTCCAAATCACTTCCATCCTCGCAAACTAAAGCAGGTCGGAGGTCATTTCCAGAAAGATTAAACTTAACATCAATAAGTTTTAACCCCTTAACATGTCTTGCCCAAATACCGTATGCGGGAACTCGCGGACCAAATGTTTTAACTTCCGGATATTGATCAATTGCTTCTGGTACTACTTGCCTGCCATGAGCTACAGTTCCGCCTCCGGCCAAACTAATTTCTATATTCTCAAGAGTTAAACCAGTGATGTAATGTCCGGGAATGCCTGTGATCAAAATACCTGTTGGAGGCATTAGTTGCGCATCGGCAGATGCTTTGGCTTTAACATTTTTAATTACAACATTTTCAAAAGTACCTGTTTGCTGTTGTGTATCAGCATCTTTGCGGAACACACTTAGTCGCGACCCAAGACGGAACAGCATTGGGGTCCTAACCTCTTCCATGGTTATATCTGATATTTCAATATTTCGTAAATGAGCACCATCAACGGTAAGTAGCTTAATGCCTCCATTTCTGGTCTCATAGATATGGCAATTTGAAATTTTAATATTCTCGAAAGCTGCCATCGACTCAGTTCCCATTTTAATTCCTGCCTGACTGCTTTTGAGTCTTAAACCTGTTACCACAATATTCTTACAGGCCATTTTACTTGATGTGGTTTTAAACACCAATGCATCATCCCCGCTTACTACATCACAATCTTTAATTACAACCTCCTGGCAACCATCAATACCGATACCATCATTATGAGCAACACCCACACTTTGTATCTTTACATTTTCAATATTTATTTGTCTGCTCTGAAAATAATGAGAAGTCCATGCTCCTGCATATTTTAAAGTTACTCCTTTAACATTTACACCGGTACAACGTACAATTCGTAAAAGAAAAGGCCTCATCCCCCATCGTTGTCCTTCTGGCCGGGTATCAGTAAGTATATGTTTTGCTTTAATTGCAGCCCCCTGGCCATCAATTGTTCCTTCACCTGTTACTCCAATATTTTTCGCATCCACAGCTACAAGTAAAGCCCATCCAACATCAATACCGAGACCTTCGGTAAAAGGGTCCATATTTTTATAGTCTTTAAGGTCTGTACTGCCTAGTAAAACAGCGTTCTTTTGAAAACTGATAGTTACATTGTCCTTCATAACGATAGTTCCGGATAAGAATTTACCCTCAGGAAAGATTACGCTTCCGCCACCCGATTTATAGCATTCATCAATTGCCCGTTGAATCGCATTCGTATTTAAGGTCACTCCATCTCCAACAGCACCATATTTGATGATGTTAAAGTCAGCAGCTCTTACAAAATTTGTAAAAGCCGCCAACACACATAAACTAACCAATATTTTCATTTTAATCATCATCACCAACCCGTATTTTGTGGATATTTTGGACCTGTTGTAGTGGCATCTATTTGACTCTGTGGAATTGGACGTAAAACATGAAACGGCTGAATATTTCCTTTGGCCTCATTATTATATAGTTTCACTCTCTCTTCAAGTTTTTTTGTCCTTACAAGATCCAGCCATCTGGTGAGTTCTCCACATAGCTCCCTTGATCGTTCATCCAATATAAAATCCAATGATGGAATACTTGTTACATCCATTATAGACGAATTTGAATTAGGAAAAGCCGCTCTTCTTCTAATTGTATTTATTAAATTGATAGCGTCTCCTGCAGAACCACCTCCCATATATGCCGCTTCTGCCGCCATTAGATAAGTATCGGCAAGTCGATAAACGATCACTGATCGTATAGACGGATAATTCAAATCCTGACGTTTGGTATCGTTATACTTTTGCATATAAGGTGATAAACTAATCGTGTAGTTACGGGGAGGGATTAATAAATATCTTGATGCTGCTATCTGCGCATTTGTCACATCCTTACCCGGCATATAAATTGCAGTGTCTCCAACTGCGAATTTAGGTTTCCCGACAACAGCATCAGCTGGGGCTCCTGGTGGAAGAGGTGCTTTCCATACTGGAATAGATGCTGCATTATTACAATACCAAACGGTTTGAAAAGTTTTTTTGTATCGTGTATCGTTTACACGCTCGACAAATGCAGTATTTGTTAACCATGGTGTTGGTACACACCTAATATATGGTCGCCCATAAAATACGTCTCTTTTCATGCCAGGCTGAAGTTCATACTGAGGCACCCACATATGGTTTAAAACATTATCTGCGCCACCGCTGTTGTTGGGTCCATTATAGGCCAGGTTAGGCGTATGTTGTACGCTCCATAACACTTCGCTACTGTTTTCATTCCCTTCGGCATAAACCTGCGCAAAATCAGGCAGTAATGACATACCACTTGTATTAATAACAGTCATTGCTGTATTATATGCATCTGTGTAATCGCTGCCTTTTTTTGCGGACGACCCTGCTCTGGTCAAATAAACTTTGGCAAGAACATGTTGGGCAGCAGCCTTTGTAACCTGGCCCGGCCTGGCACCAGCAGTTTTAGGGCTTGCATATAAGCTTGGGGTGCCTATTGCATCTTGCAAGTCTTGTATTATAAAATCATAAACCTCAGCCATTGGTGTACGTACCGCAGAAGAAGAAGCTTCTACCTGGAATGTTTTGTTTAATGTAACATCACCCCAGAATTGAACCAGAACAAAATAAAAATTTGCTCTAAGGAACTTAGCTTCTGCCACCATCCTGCTTTTTAAAACATCATCAACCTCTGGCACTGTAGCAGCATTTTCAATAACACCGTTACAGGTATTTATATTTGTGTAACACTCTTTCCAAATTGCCGAAACCGTACCATTGGAAGTATTGTAATTACTGTTGTATTTATTAATATCATTATTACCATCCTTTCCGGTATAAAATTCATCCGTTCCAATCACAGTCATAGTGAACAGATTTTGTGTACCCCAAAGCATCCGCGTACCAGCATATGCAGCATCTAGGCCTTTTTTAAAACCCTGTGTGGTTTTAAAAAAATCAGGAGTCAGTATGGAGTGTGGTTCTTCTGTTAATGATTTTTTACAGCCAGATGCCGCCACCGCAAAGGTGCAGACAAGCAAGTATATATATATCTTTTTCATGATCTTTCTAGTTAGATAATAAAATTATAAGGTAAGATTAACGCCAAATATTATTGAATAAGCAGCTGGAGTATCCACATTTACGTCTCCCCTATTATTTCCAGAATTTATTGCCTCCGGATCTATGCCGCTATACTTGTTGCGGTATTTTGAGAAAAGAATAAATGCATCATTAGCTGTAGCGTAAACCCTTAGATTTTTTCCTCCAATTTTTGTTGCCAGCGCCGACGGCAAATTATAACCGAGAGTTAAGCTTCTGATCTTAACAAAAGTGCCATCAAAATAACCTAACGTAGAGTTGTTTGGTGTATTTGTTGATGCTGCATTTGGTTTAGGCCAAAAGTTCTCTCCATTTGTCGGCGTCCAGTAGTTTATGTTAAGATTATTATAATTACCCTGAAAAGTATTAGCAAAACCACTATTATGCACCCTGCTAACGATTGTGCTTCCGAATCTACCAAAAGTTACAACTGTGAAATCAATATTTTTAAAGGCAAACCTATTTGTTAAGCCCCCTGACCACTTTGGCTGACTAGATCCAATAAATACTCTATCATCTGCATTAATTCTCTGGTTACCATCAGCATTAGGTGTCTTATTTGCGTTATCAACTTTAATATTTCCTATAACTGAACCTGTGCCACTCAGAGATAAACCAAGACTTTTGGCTAATGCAGAGTCTGCAGGAGTATTCTGCCATATACCTATCTTTCTATAATCAAAAATGGTTCCTATCGGCTGTCCTACAAATCTACTGTTGGTAATATCATTTAGTACCCCTTCTTCAAGGGCGGTTATCTTACCACGGTTGATGAAGACATTGAGATCTGTAATCCACGAAAATTCTTTTTTGCCATCACCTTTAAAATTTACTGTGCTAAGTTGAAACTCAAACCCTCTGTTTTCAGTTTTACCAACATTCGTTAAAATAGAATTCGGGATTCCCGTTGTAGCCGGTAAACTTTTAGGAAGTAACAATTTATTTGTTAACTGCCTGTAAACTTCAACAGATCCAGCAATTCTATTATCAAACAAACTAAAATCGACACCAATATCAGCGGTTGTTGTATGTTCCCATTCCAAGCTCCTGTTAACAACATTGGCAAGGTAAACTCCTGTTGTGGTTTGATCACCAAAATTGTAAGGGACTGCACCAAGACTACCTAAAGTTTGATATGGATCAATAGCAGTGTTCCCCGTTCTTCCATAGCTACCTCTTAATTTTAAACTTGATATGGCTTTTATATTTTTCAGAAAACTTTCCTCATGCATATTCCATGCGACTGCAGCCGATGGGAACACTTGATATTTTCTTCCCGGACTTAAGCGCGAAGATCCATCAGACCGCATAGTAAGTGTTAATAGGTACTTATTTTTAAAACCGTAGTTTAACCTACCCATATACGATAGTATTGCCCATTTTTCATAATCACCAGATCCGACCAGATTTGCACCAAATGCGGGGTTATAGAAAACCAGTTCAGCAGCAATATCATTGTTATTAAAGGTGTTAGATTGGCCCAATGATTCCTGAAAACTAAATAGACCTGTAAAATTCAACTTATGGTTCTCAGCAAAAGTTTTATCATAAGTAAAGATATTTTCCAATGTATAATTGCTTCTAAATGCATTTCTATTACTCGAGGTCGATAGCCCTCCCAGATTATTTGATGTTGCACTTCCATAGAAATTACCATAGTTATCGGATTTAATTTCTGCACCTGCGTTAAACTTATACTTCAATCCTTCAGCGATATTAACATCTGCATAAAATGTAGTAAAAGTCCCAAATCGTTTCCTGTTCTCTATTTTAGCACCATCAACAAAATCAGCCAATGGATTCCAAACCTGATTTGCACTGCCCGGAACAAATCCAACAAGTGACCCATCTGCTGTATAAGGGCTTGCAAGTGGACTTGCTCTTAAAACCTGCCCCATAGGATTTGCTCCTTCTCCCTGTGTATTGTTATATGTGTTTAATGAGCTTAATCCAATTTTCACATGCTTTCCAAGTTGCTGGTCAATGCCTGCCTTTACAGTATAGCGAACAAAAGATTGTCCAGGATAGATTCCGGTTTCATTGTGATAGCCCGTTGATACTGAAAACTGAGTTTTTTCTGTCCCCCCTGAAACGCTCAACTGATGATTGGTGTTTAACCCTGTCTTGTAGATAAGATCTTGCCAATCGGTATTCCTACCCATATTAATTCCTTCTATTTCTTCGGCGGCAAAAATACCATCGGTTAAAAGTCTTGGATCATCAATTCCAGTATATTTGGGTTTGCCATCAACGAAATTACCATTTACCACAGCCCATTTTTTTAGGTTCATAAATTGCTCTCCATTCATCACATTTACTTTACCCAAATTTTTAGTGGCCCCGGCATATCCACTGTAATTAATTACCACATCACCGACCTTTCCACGTCTGGAAGTAACAAGAATTACACCATTAGCCCCTCTGGCACCATAAATTGCAGTTGCAGAAGCATCTTTTAAGATTTCAACAGAGACAATATCATCCGGGTTAATATCATTTATATTTCCATTGTATGGTATTCCGTCGACCACGAACAGAGGACCATTCTCAGCACTTATTGACCTAACTCCTCTTATTCTTATAACCGGTGCGCTTCCAGGTTTACTATTACCACCACTTTTCTGAACATCAATACCTGCTCCTTTGCCTTGTAATGCTTGGGATAAATTAGCTACAGGAACATCCCTAAGCGCTTTTTCGTTAATAGAAACAATCGAACCTGTTATATCTGATTTCTTTTGTGTTCCGTAACCTACTACAACAATTTCGCTTAATGTTTTATCTTCGGTTACAAGAGTTACATTAATTGTTGATCGATTTGCAACAGGTATTTCCTGAATTGCAAAACCCACAGAAGAAAACACCAGGGTTCCTGAGCCGTTCGGAATGGTGATGGAATAATTTCCATTTACATCGGTACTGGTGGTTGTGGAAGTACCTTTTAATTTAACACTTACACTAGGTAAGCCTCCGCTGGCATCCGATACTTTTCCTTTTACAATAAATTGCTGGAGGGAGGAAAAGCCATCAAAGCTACAGCAGCATAACAGAAGTACCAGAAGGCACGACTGAAGAGAAAATGCTCTACTAATCATGGTTTAAGGTTGTTTAGGTTTAAATATTTGATTAGTCTAATGAAAAAAAAATTGCCCGCATTTTTGTCTGTTGCCTTAGCATATTCTTCAATCAGATTGTCATTTAGGTAAGCCCTGCAAGCTAGTTCGTTACTACAATTTCAAAAACAGAACTGCTTAATGGAGTAATCTTCCCTGGAGAAAGATTTAAACCAACCTTCATCAGATAGTCTCCACTATAAACCTTATCATTATCCGGATGTGTTGATTTTGTATCTGGCAACAGATTAATCTCCTTAATTTTATATTGCTTTACCGGATCAAGTCCTTCTAATGTAACTCTTCCCATATGTTCCTTGCGTCTGAAATTGAGCAGGTAATTAAACAAAACTGCTTTATTTTTATCCTCACTCACATACATCATAACCGCCCTGTTTTCCTCGTAAGGTGAAATCAGTCGATATAGATCTCCAAACCAAATTACATTGCTAATACGTTTATAATTTTTAACCGCTTCATTGCTAAATTTAATTTCTGCATCAGTTAGATTTTTCACCCGAATGTCGTATCCAAGTTTCCCCATCATTGCAACATCCGTGCGGAACTTAAGCGACTGTTTACCCATGGAAGTTACATGGCTCGAAACTGTTACGGATGGAAAAAAGTTAAGATAACCCCATTGAATAAATATGCGTTCCAGTCCATCAGTATTATCACTAGGCCAAAATTCTGTAAAATACTTTAATCCACCATAATCAACCCTGCCTCCTCCGCCTGCGCAAAGCATAATGGGCAAATGAGGGTGTTTTCTTCTTATCCGCTCTAAAATATCATACAAGCTTCGGGTATAATCAATAAATAAATTCCCCTGATTCTCTTTAAGATATGGCGAATAAGCATTGGTCATCATCCTATTGCAATCCCATTTTATAAAAGCAATACCAGGGTTCTTTGTAACCAGGTCATCAACCATATTGAATACAAAGTCCTGCACTTTAGGATTAATCAGATCCAATACCAATTGATTACGGGAATAAGCTTCCTCTCTGTTTGGTAATTTCAGAATCCAGTCAGGATGATTTTCATACAACTCACTTTTCGGGCTCACCATTTCCGGTTCTATCCATATTCCAAACTTTAGCCCCTTTGCAGTTGCTTCCTTAGTAAGATACCCCAAACCACCTGGTAATTTTTTCTTATCAACCTGCCAGTCGCCTAATGCAGTTTTATCAGCATCGCGCGGATATTTATTACCAAACCAACCATCATCCAGTAAAAACAGGTCAACACCCAATTTATGTGCCCCATCAAATAACTCAACCAAAATATCCTGGTTAAAGTCCATGTGAGTAGCTTCCCAATTGTTCAACAATGTTAGTTTTGGTTTGTCTCCATCCAACACGCCATAGTTTCTTGCCCACCTGTGTAAGTTTCTGCTGGCTGTTCCCTTGCCCTTATTTGAATAGGTAAATATAAAAGCTGGAGTTTCGAACGTTTTGCCTGGCAACAATTTATATTCTGATGCGTAAGGATTCATACCCGTAACCATACGTAAGGAATTCTGCTGATCTATTTCAAAAGAGCATTGAAAATTACCCGACCATGCCAATGTACCTGCAATCAATTCACCGCTATTTTCGTCTGCAAGCTTATTCAAGGAAAGAATAAATGCTGGAGCGCGATACATTTGAGCACGGGTACCCAGCTTGCTGTCCAGAATTTTAATACCTGTAGTAAGCTGGGTTTCTTTCATTCTCATTTCTGTCATATAATCTCCATCAAATTGACTGAGCCAATATTTAGAGGCATCAAAATGAAGCATTGAAGACGCATAGTTTGTGAGTATTATGGGTTTCTTCTCATTGTGTTTTATAGTTGTCCATTGCTTAATGATGTCTTCATTTTTATAAGTAGTAAAATGTAGCACTACTTCAACAGCATATTGCGGATCTTTAAGCGTAATCGTGGTCGTAGTTACATTATCACCCTTTTCTGTTTTATGGGTTACGTATTTTAAATCAAGTGATGGGTTTCCATCAGCATGGATAATTCTTATAGCCGGCTCAAACAAATCACCCATACCCGCTCCTATATAAGCCTCCCTGCGCATTGATTTTAGTAAGCCTTCATCAACTGAACTATTTAGCTTCTGGCCCAAATAACTCTGATAAAGTTTATTGTTATTCCCAACAGTAAAAACGAGCGATGCATTTTTAGTATCTACAATAATTTGTTTTTCGGATTGCCCGAAAGATGTTAACCTAAAAGAGAAAAGCAGAATACTAAAAAACAGAATGCATTTATTCATAACGGATTAAGAATTTATAGTTATAACTTGATCAATTGAGTTGTACCTTCTTTTATTTGATATTTGTATACCTTATTACCTTTCTTAACCACAATTGCCAGCTTATCTTTTCCTGCCCTTGATATTTCCAGATCGAATACATTTCCAAAAGAACGGATATTGCGCAATGCGAATTTGTCCCATGCCTTTGGCATTCTTGGTGTGCAATTAAAGCTATTAAAACCAATAGGTCGCATGCCAAAAAGCCCCTCAGTAAATATTCTGCAATACAAGCCACTTTCTGCAGATAAATGACGTTGGTTCCCTTCAGGGTATGCTTCCACTGGATAAGGCACATGATCACCAAGTAACCTCCTTCTCGAATAATATTTTATAAAATCCATCGCTTTTTCAGTGTCTCCGGCCTCCAGAACTCCTCTTAATGCATAAAGTGTAGAACGATCCCAGAAGGTTTCCTTACCTGCCTGTGTTGCTAATCCATCGGCAGTCCACAAACGTGGAGAAAACAAGGCATCGATAGTTCCCTTTTTTCTATCAAATATGCCTACAGTAAGTGGCAAACATATCCAGGCACGCAATACATCATTCCCTTCGTAATATTTATAAGTTTCAAAACCCTCAACATTTCCACCAAAATATTTTTCAATATTTATTTTTAATGCATCAGCTTGTTTACGATACCCATCTATTTGTGCCTTCGGCTTGCCCAATAGCGGACCTAATAATGTGGCAGATCGCAATGCATCATAGTATAAGGTATTTGTCGCCAGATTTGCTTTCCCGGCAGGGAAACGCCCCTCAAGCTCATCCTTATCTGAATTCACCACCCCCTCACTATTCATTTTTCTTCTGCTAAATTCTAAACACCATTCAATTAGTGGCCACAATACACGTGCTGAATCTATGTTTCCATTAGCCAAAGCGTAACGCGATGCGCCATAAGCTATCATCGCCTGATCTCCTCTGTCTCCGGCACCTTTCCAAACGGCATCCCCTTCAGCAACAATAGAACTTGGGATTGGCTTATAATCCGGATTCATATATTTTGTAAACCAGCGATAAGAATTCATTGCTGATTGATTAGCGATCCTGTCTCCTGAAAATGCGAAGTATGGGTTAACATATTCTGCCTGGTCATTTGCCCATATTGCGGCATAATAAGCCAAACCACCTGGCCCATGCATATAACCACCCTTTGTTTTATAAATGCTTTCGGTAGCTCTTAGTTTAGCAAACTCAAATGCGGTATTAAGTATGTTATCTGGAGTTTCTAATCTAAGTGGCGCCAGAATTTCGGCTATCCTCGCTACTCTTTTTTGCTCTTCCAGATCAGGATCGATGGTCTCTATATTTTGCGGTGTGTCTGTTGCCAGATAATAAACGGCAAAAGTTACCGATTTACCAGGCTGCAAAATGCGGTTCCCTTCTCCTATTGTACCCATTATTACCGAATGAGATTGTACTTTACTTTTAGAAGGATCAGTTCTTACTTCCCGCCTTAAATACTCCATTGAAATAGTTTGTTCTTTATCTGATTTATTAGTAAAAACAAACTTCTCAATAGCCATCGGCCTATCCACAGAAGGAAAGAGGCTTCTTTCTATTTCTGCTAAAACAGGCATACCTGTTTCAGCAGAAACCTTCATAATTCCTTTATGATTTATCTTTTTAATACTAAAGCCTAATGTGCCGGATTTACCACTTTTTTCAGTTGAAAAATCTAACAATCTATTGTTTATATAAAACCTTGGCAATTCATTATCCTGAAAAGAATAAGAAATATGTGTTCTTGTTCCATCAGGCAACATTCTAAAAGTCGGAAATACAACTGTTCTGCTAATCTTCGATTTTCTATTGCTATCTAAACCATACTCAACCCACAATGCGACCTTCTCTCCTGCCATCTCAATATGATCTGTATGAGGTAATTCATTTTTTATTGGCCAGCTAATACTGCCGTCTTCCTGAATGGCCCAACGATCTGTTTGTTTAGGCAGCACACGCTGTTGAGCATAACTAAATGATTGAATGATACCCATACAAGCTGTGAGCACCACGGTATGAATAAGATTTCCCTTCATGGTTCTTTATTTTTCTTAATCCTATTGTAATTTATTCATTCTGGATTGCAAGTGCAATTTGACTAATACTTAGAGCTAATCTATTGCCACTATTAGCTAAGTAATCAACCGTATTAGCATATTCAGATGCGCACAATTTTTCATCTTGAAAAATGTTTATCTTTAATTATGGGTTCTCGCAGACGGTTTCTTAAAGAGGCAGCATTGCTGGCTGGAGGTACATTCATAGAATCATCCTCTGTAGGCAATTTTTTTATTCCTAAGAAGAAGAAAGTCATCATTATAGGTGCGGGATTTTCTGGTTTATCTGCTGGTTATGCACTCTATAAGAGAAACATTGATTTTGAAATTATTGAGTGCGGGAAAGAAGTGGGCGGCAGGGTATTTTCGCACACAATAGACGAAAAGGAAAAGCTTATTGTGGAATTGGGAGCAGAATGGGTAGGAGAAGATCATGAACTGCTTCGTGGTCTTTGCAACCAGTTTAATCTGCCATTAGACAACAACCAGTTCAAAACTCAGGCCATCTATAAAAACAACTATTATAAATCAGTTAATGAGATTATCACTCCGGAATGGAGTCAAAAATATGATAAACTGATCGCAGATTACCAGAAATTAAATGACATTCAAAAAGAAACTCTAGGGAAAAAACTAGACAAAATTGATTGGTGGCGCTACCTTATAAACAATGGGTGTAAGGGGGTTGATCTGGATTTAAGAGAATTAACAGACAGCACAGATTTTGGCGAAAGTATACGTCATGTATCTGCATATTCTGCTCTTGATGAATACTCAAGAAGCAGTAAAAATTCCATAAATGAAATGGATTACAAAATAAGGGGTGGGAACCAGCAACTGGCATTTAAATTTAAAGAATTATTTTCTGATAAAATAAAACTAAACATCAGGGTGCAAAAGGTAGTACAAGGCAATAAGGTACAAGTACACTGCGACAATGGTTACATTGCTGAAGGCGACAAGCTAATCTGTACTGCGCCTACCTTTGCAGTAAAAAAGATCGACTGGCAGCCAGCTCTTCCAACATCCATGGCCTATGCAATGGATGCTTTACAGTATGCACGTATCAACAAAAACGCATTAGAGTTCAATACGCGTTTCTGGAAAGAAGAAGGTTTTGATATGATTACTGATACATCAGGACATTATTTCTACCATGCAACAAAAAATCAAAAGTCAGAAAAGGGCGTTTTAATTTCTTATACGATCGGAGACAAAGCAGCGGTTGTTGCCAACCAAACTGATAAATGGAGAGCCGAAATGATACAGCAGTCTTTACAAGTCGCTTTTCCCAATGTAAATTCAATGTTAGAAAAACAGGTTAACTATTATTGGGGCAATAATGAGCTATCAATGGGTGCCTATGCCATGTATGGAAAAGGGCAATGGTTTGATTTGTTTCCCAAACTAAATGCACCCCATATCCATACTCATTTCGCTGGCGAACACTTGTCTGAAAATTGGCAAGGATTTATGGAAGGTGCGCTGGAAACCGGAAAAGAAGCAGCGGATAAAATATAATAAGAACAAATAATATAAAAAATGAGATTAAAGAATTTTGGTTTTAGTTTGATGATACTTTTCGGCTCCATATCTGTTTCAAATGCACAACAGGATAAGGTAGTTACACTTGATAATTTTTTTAATCATGAAACAAAAAAGAACAAGGATGGAAATGAGATCAGGTTTCATTACACATGGGAAGATCAAACGCTGAATGGCTATTCCATACTTGGAGATATTTTTAAAAAGAATGGATTCCAGATTAAAAATCTTGATGGCGGACCAACCCTTGAATCTTTAAAGAGCACTGATGTATATATTATAGTAGATCCAGACAACACTAAGGAAACCCCTAACCCAAATTACATTAACAAAGATCATATTGAAGCAATTACCAAATGGGTAAAAGCCGGAGGGGTACTGGTATTATTAGCCAACGACAGTGCCAATACCAACCTTACGCAGCTAAATATCCTCGCAAAAAATTTCGGCATTAACTTTTCCAATAAAAGCCGAAACATGGTAAAAGGAAAAAACTATGAAACAGGAACCGTAAATATTCCCTCAGGAAATCAGGTGTTTACAGCTTCTAAAAAATTCTATATAAAGGAACTTTCAATTCTTCAATTGAATCCACCTGCAAAGGCTTTAATAACAGAACAGAACGACGTTATCATGGCTACTGCAAGATACGGCAAGGGGACTGTTTTTGCCCTTGGCGACCCATGGATCTATAACGAATATGTTGATGGAACCCGCATTCCCTCAACATACGAAAACTACAATGGTGCAGTTGAACTGGTAAAATGGCTTAGTTCAAGAATACCTCATCAATAAATATCCATGCTGGTTCGCCTTTACCTGGATGCCATTGAGGGAGTTTCTTAAAGTTTTTTCCTACAATTTTTAAACAAGAGATACTGCGCGGTTCAAATTTTGCATCTAACTTTACAAGCGCATTCCCTTCGTCTTTAGGTGGCATTTGATTTTTTATAGCCTTCAGTAAACGAAGACTTTTCTTGTCTGCACCACCCCAAATCTCAACTTCCTGCGGAAGTAAAATATAGGCAGAAACTTGTCTCATTACATTAAGTGTTACCGATTTTAAAGAAACAGGCTGCTTAAAGAACATCATGGTCTCCATGTTATTTTCTCTAAAACCAATCCATTTTCCTGTATTAATATCAAAATCACCCAGCTGATTGTCGACTAATATCTTTGTCCCATCAGACCTATACTTTTCATTTGGCTGCAATAAAAAAGCAATGCTATCAGGCTTGTAATTGCTTTGATAAAAGTTAAAAACTACCGCATCGCTGCTATACCATCCGGCTTTATATGCTTTTGCTTTTAGTGTAGTAGTTTCCTTAATCACAATTTCTTTATCATACAAAGGTGACTTAAGACTATCAGGTTCTGTGCCATCTGTAGTATACCTTATTTGTACTCCATTTACCGGGTGTTTTACCTGAAGGGATAATGAATTTTTAAAAATAGAAACATCTGTGCTTAAACGCGGCTGATTTAATTTAACCGGGCTTTTTCCGTCATCTTTAAAACCACCTATTACATCCAATCCCTTATTCATTTTCTGCAATTGACCTATCTCAGCCTCGTTTAAACCGGTATTCCACAAGGTCAACTCCTTAAGGCTTTTCATACCCACAAGCTGCTTAACAAAGCTAAAATTAATCTTAGTTCCTGATAATGATAATGCATTTAAATGATTTAAAGACTTTAGATACTTGAGTCCATCGCCCTTAATATCTGTAAAATTTAAATTTAGCTTCCGCAGATTTTCAAACGCTCCTATTATCTTTAGTTCCTCATCTTTAACCGGTAAATTATTCAGATTTAAGGATACAATCTGCTTTTTAACAGGCGTCAGTTCTTTTATCGCTTCAGGCTTATAAATACTTCTATTATAAATATTTACTTCTAAAGCGGGCGATATTTTATCAAGTGCATAAATTACACGATAATTGTTATTTAGCTTTTTAACCGTTGCTTCATCTGCTGCCGAAAAATCATAATTTTCCTCAACAGATGTTACAGGGCCCAACAATGATGCGGATAGTACTCTCAAAGAATCGGATTTTGGCAGATCTAAAACTTTCTTCTTTAGATCAGCATTACCCTTTATCCATAATGCTAAAATGGCAATTTCTCCACTTGTTAACTGAGATTTACTCTTAGGAGGCATGTGCTTTTTGTCATCCACGGGGAGGTGTATTCGTTCCAGCAGCAAACTTATTTCAGGTTTTCCGGGCACAAATAACTTGCCGTTCTTTCCACCCTTAAGCATTGATTTAGCATCTGCCAGAATTAAACTGCCTTTTGCTTTTTCTAAATTATGGCAACTCAAGCACTTCTCATTAAATATGGGCATGATCACATCATCAAATATGACTGCTTTATCTACAGGAACCTTTTCTTTTTCTGGCATTACAGCTGCCAGAACAAAATTATCTCCGTGAGTTAATGTAGCTCCATAATGGCCAGTAACAATTAAACATAAAACTGTAATAACAGCACCTGCTTTTGCTACAGATGCTTTATACCAGGAGGAGTTTCTCGACCAATAGATAATTGAAGAAATAAAGACAATACTTACTCCTGTCCATTTGTGCCATTGCAAGGTACTACCGCTATAACCTTCTTCTTTAGACAGAAACAATCCCATAACCACAGTTACTGCAGACAATAAAACTCCGGTTAACAATAACCCGGTAGTAAAATTCTGATATAGTTTTTCTCCTGTATATGCTTCCTTAAAGCGAAAGAATTCCAGAAGCATCGCTAACAGCAAAAGTACAATAGGAAAATGCAGAATCATTGGATGCAGCCTACCCAATGGCTGTAACCAATACGGCACAGAAATCTTATCTCCAAATACCAGTAAAAAGACAATAAAGATGTTTAACGCAAATAATGTATTTTCAGTAAAACCTTTAAGCGTAATTCTCATAAAAATTATGCACGGGTAAATTTATATGGATATACTTTGCCCGATGCCCATTGTGCTACATAAAGGTTGTCGTCGTCATCTACACATACATCATGTGGATTCAGAAAAATCTTCTCTGCCTGCGACATGGGTTGTAATACGCCATCCGTATAAACCGGTGCTGAACCACCAATATTAGACACTACCTTATTATCCTTATCCAAAATCGTAACAAAGCCACTGTTTTCCTTATTCAGATCCGGTGATCTAAGCACCGCAGCATATAAATAGTCATTTTTAATTACCGGTCTGCAAACACAGGCACCCGGAAGTGCAATTACCTCTTTTAAATTCCCTGCCATATCAAAGCGTTTAAAGCAATTGCGTGTACGATCTGTAACCAGCAATGAGGCTTCACCCTGTCTTTTATCAATACAAACTCCATGCGCATTATCCAGATGTTTTGTTTCGGCACCTTTTCCACCAAAATAACTCAATAATTTACCTTCAGCATTATAATGCAGAACATACTGCAATCCATAACCATCCGCAATAAAGAAATCACCATTATCAGCAACTGCTACTTCAGTTGGGACATATTCTTCATTTTTTTTGTACAAGCCTGTTTCCATCGGGCAATCAAGTGTCATCAGTATTTTACCATCCAAAGTGGTCTTATATACCTGGTGTCTGTTTGTATCGGTAATAAAAAGAAATTCTTTACTGCCCTCTCTGGTAAGTGTTAATCCATGTGCTCCGGGAAATTCATGGCCCCAGGAATCTAACAATTTGCCCGATTTATTATAGATCAGTACGTTATTTTTGGTCTCATTTGTCAATAAAATAATCCGGCCTTTTTTATCCTGCACCATTTCATGACAATCATTTACCGGATTCTTTGCGGGGTTCAATTGTCCCCATTTTGCATCCATAGTATAACGCATGTTGTTGTGGCCGTACACAGGTTCTTTTGATTTTGCTAATGTATCTTTCATAATAAAAAATCCTGCAGAAACTGCAGTTGTATGTTTTAAAAATTCTCTCCTTTTCATAAAATATGCTTTATACTATAATATCGTTAATTACTTTGCCGGCTACATCCGTTAATCTGTACCTACGGCCTAAATGTTTAAATGTAAGTTTCTCATGGTTTAATCCGAGCTGATGAAGAACTGTTGCATGAAAATCGTTCACATGAACAGGATCTTTTACAATGTTATATCCAAATTCGTCAGATTCACCGTATACTATGCCTGGTTTAATCCCACCTCCAGCCATCCAAATGCTAAAACAGCGGGGATGATGATCACGACCATAGTTATCCTTGGTCATTGCGCCCTGACTATAATTAGTACGGCCAAATTCACCTCCCCAGATCACCAGCGTTTCATCAAGCAATCCCCTCTGTTTCAAATCAGTTATTAATGCAGCAGATGCCTGATCTACGTCTTTAGCTTGCCCTGCCATTTCATTTGGCAGATTGCCATGTTGGTCCCATCCCTGATGATACAACTGCACAAAACGCACCCCGTTTTCGCTTAACTTTCGCGCCAGCAAACAATTGGCAGCAAAAGTTCCCGGAACCAAGCAATCAGATCCGTAAAGCTTTATAATATCGTCAGGTTCTTTAGAAAGATCGGTGATTTCAGGCACGGCAGTCTGCATTCGATAGGCCATTTCGTATTGTTGCACTTTGGCATTTATCTCCGGATCACCAAATTCCTGATACGACATCTCATTTAGCTCGGCTAGTTTATCCAGCATCTTTCTTCTCTCAAACCTGTTCAGCCCTTCCGGGTCTTTTAAATAAAGTACCGGATCTTCGCCGCTGCTAAATTGAACCCCCTGGTGTGTTGAATCCAGGAATCCGTTAGTCCATAGTTTGGAGTATACCCCCTGCCCATTACCTTTACCGCGCGACAACAATACCGTAAACGCTGGCAGATTTTTATTTTCGCTACCTAAGCCATAGCTAAGCCATGCACCCATACTTGGTCTGTTTCCTTGCTGCGCCCCAGTTTGAAAGAAAGTTAATGCCGGATCATGATTTATCGCTTCGGTAAACATAGATCTAATGATACAAATGTCATCTACAACCTTTGCCGTATGAGGGAACAAGTCACTAATCCATGCTCTGGACTCCCCGTATTGCTTAAAATCATAATAGGAACCTACCAAAGGGAAAGAAGATTGATTAGCCGTCATACCTGTAAGGCGTTGACCTGCTCTAATGGATGCCGGAAGCTCCTGCCCCATCATCTCTCTAAGCTTAGGTTTATAATCAAAAGACTCCAGTTGCGACGGTGCACCGTTCTGAAACAGATAAATTACTCTTTTGGCTTTAGGAGCAAAATCCGGAATACCAGGAGGAAGTCCTGCTTCTTCAAAACTACCTGTAAACAGATCAGGAATTAATAACGACCCCAGTGCAATACTCCCAAGTCCCAAACTTAATTTTGAAAGGAAACGGCGTCTGTTAAAATTAAGCCCATGCTCCAAAATATTCTTTTCCATAAATCAGGATTTTGTAATGGTTTCTTCTAAGTTATATATTGCTGCTATTACTTCCATCATTGCAGCAAGTTCAGTTTTATTGCTTTTCTGAGAGCGCGGATACTCTCCAACTGCCAAAACTTTATCTGCATTTGATTTTTGTTTAAACACCTTCAACTGGTCGGCATAATAGGCGGCCAGGAGCTTTATTTCTTTGTCCTTAGGTTTTCTACAAACGATCTTTCTAAATGCCTTACTGATCTTTGCTTCTGATGTTCCTTTATCTTGTAATACCTTATCGGCCAAAACACGTGACGCCTCTAGTACTGTTGGGTCATTCATCATCGCCAATGCTTGAAGCGGCGTGTTCGTTTTTAATCTTTTAACTTCACATTGATCTCTGTTACTGGCATCAAAAATCCCCATTACCGGTGGGGGAACAGTTCTTTTAATGAAAGTATACATACCTCTGCGATACAAACTCTCGTTATGATCCTGTCTATATGTGGCTAATAAACCCCTACCTGATGTAGCTCCTTCCCAAAGGCCCGGTGGCTGGTAAGGCTTAACACTTGGCCCTCCTATTGTATTCACTAACAAACCGCTACTGGAAAGTATCACATCTCTAACAAGTTCAGCAGGGATTCGATAACGCGGTGCTCTTGCCAAAAGAATGTTATCCGGATCAGTCTTCAGTTTTTCTGGAGAGACTACGGCAGATTGTCTATAGGTTGCAGATAAAGCTATTTGCTTAACCAGGCGTTTGATGTTCCATCCATGATTCATAAAATCAACCGCAAGCCAATCAAGCAATTCAGGGTGTGAAGGCAACTCTCCCTGCATCCCAAAATCTCCTGAAGTTTTAACAATACCGCGTCCAAAAAACTCCTGCCATACCTGATTTACAAATACTCTTGAGGTAAGCGGGTTTTTCTTATCAAACAACCATTGTGTTAATCCAAGTCTATTTTTAGGGTATTTATCACTAAATGAAAGTAATGATTTCGGAGTTCCGGCTTCCACTACCTCGCCATGAGCATCGTATACACCTCTCTTTAGCAAATAGGTTTTGCGAACCGTATCCTGATCGCCCATTACTGATACGATTAACTTATTTGTATCCTGCTTATTTACAAATTTCAATATCTCTTTAACATCAGCATTGCTGATTTCCATAAGTGGCTTTTTCGCATAAGTCTCCGGACCACCAACAACCGATTCAATTCCAACTTCCTTTACATTATTAAAAAAAGCAAATACCTGGTAGTATTCCTTTTGTGAAAATGGATCGTATTTATGATCATGGCAATGCGCACATTCCAGTGTAACACCTATAATGGCTTTTCCAAAGGTATTTGTACGATCTGTAACATACTCAACCCGATACTCTTCATCAATAACACCACCTTCTTCTGTTATTTTATGGTTCCTATTAAAACCAGTTGCTAAAAGCTGTTCTTTTGAAGCATTTGGCATCAAATCTCCGGCAAGCTGCCAGGTCACAAATTGGTTATAGGGCATATTTTCATTAAAAGCATGAATTACCCAATCTCTCCATGGCCACTGGCTGCGATAATTATCATCCTGATATCCATGAGAATCAGCATATCTGGCAACATCTAACCAATGCAACGCCATCCTTTCGCCATAAGCAGGGCTTGACAATAACGACTCCACAACCTTCTCATATGCATTACTACTGGAATCAGCAAGAAATTTATCCATCATCTCAATAGACGGCGGCAAACCGGTAATGTCCAAACTAGCACGCTTTAATAATCTTTCCTTATCTGCTTCGGGGTTAGGTGCCACTCCTTTATGCTCTAGTTTATCCAGCACAAAATAATCTATCTCATTTCTCACCCACTTAGCATCCTTAAGCTTAGGCATTTGTGGGGCTTTAGGAGCAGTAAAAGCCCAATGTTTTTCATATTTAGCTCCCTGCTTAATCCATTTTTCTATTATAGAAACTTCATTAGCAGTCAATTTTAGGTTTGATGACTTCGGAGGCATCATATATGCTGTATCCTTTGAGGAAATCCTTAAAAACACTTCAGAAGCATTAGGTTTGAAGGGCACAAGGGCATGCACTGATGGATTCTCTTTCAAGGCCTTATAAGCTTCCTCAGCAATGTCTAATCTTAAATCTGCTTGTCGCTTATTCGCATCAGGGCCATGACAGATAAAACATTTATCAGAAAGAATTGGCCTGACATTAAAATTGTAACTGATACTATCTGGCAACTGTTCTTCGGCTACCTGATTTGAAGACGAGTTGTTGCATGCCTGTACAATATATACAATAGCAAAAAACGTCAGCATTAAATAAAAAAGCCTACGGTACATACAATATCTATTTGGTTTCAATTGTACAGACAAGCTTTCACTTGTCCGCTTCTATAAATTTAGAATAAATACTTTAAATACCAATTATTATTTTTCCTAAAAAACGGAATATGAAATTTTTAATGTTTAAATTGTTGCAGTATAAATCACTCTAAATACTCTGAAAAATGAATACAGAATTTAACGATGTACCTCTGATAAAAAACTCGGAAAAAAACAGGTTTGAGCTTAAAACAGATAATTACCTGACTTTTATAGATTACAAGGAGCATGGAAAAAAGATATGGTTGATCCATACCGAAGCACCCGAAGAGCTTAAAGGAAAAGGAACTGCAACTGCAATAGTTGAGAAAACATTAGCTTACCTGGAAGACAACCACTATAAACTTGTTCCGCTATGTCCATTTGTAGTAACATACCTAAAAAGACACACCGAATGGAACAGAATTTTGGATGAAAGTGTAACTCCTTTTTAGCGCTATATTTTATTCATACCCATTTTTCAACACCAACACTGCGCCTGGTTTAGCCGTTAACTCCAAAAATCCGTTTTCCGCGGATTTTATTTTAAACCCTGCATTTGAAGCAACAAAATGAGTTTTAAACGGCAGTTTTAATTTGGTTACTCCGCCTTTCTCTGAAACTATCTTAACTTCATCTATTTGCCCTCCGGCTTTTTTTGCACTTACAAGAAATGCGCCTTCTGCACGCAAGTTTTCAAATGAAGTGTCTTTCCATTCGGCCGGAACAGCAGGCATGATTTCAATAAACCCTGCATAACTCTGCAATAGCATCTCCTGCAAGCCTGCTGCAAATGCGAAGTTTCCTTCAAGCGTAAAGGGTCTGTATTGAAATTTGGATAGTCCTGATTTTGTTTGATCTCCATTTAAATGAAAGCTATTTATAGAGCAAAAAGCCCTTGCAAATATCTGTAGATCCTTTGCCGCACCTGCTCCATCTTTTGCTCTTGCTTTAATATTTGCAAGCCAGGAGTAAGAGTACCCACACCAATAATCAGGGCCTATCTTATCCAATAGTTGTATCGTATTCTTTATAATAGATTGAGCTTTCGGTCCGTCTTCCCATTTTATTAGTCCTAGCGGGTGAATAGCCATCATATGAGAAAAATGTCTGTGCGATTCTTTATAATCCAAACCTGGTGCAAATCTGAGCTCATCATTATCCGTTATAGAGAAATCATCAAACTCATTTAACAATTTATTCCATCTCGCGGCTTCGGTTTTCAAACCAAGTTCAGCAGCAAGTTCCGCCGCAGCTTTAAACGTAAATTTCATTAGCGCAAGGTCATAGTTTGTATTGTCCAAAAACCAGGCACTAAGATCATTGTCATTTATCTCCGGACTCGAACTAATTTTCAATTTCCTATGTCCGTTTCCGTCTTTAGCCGTTATGTTTTCAAGAAACAGGGCTGCTCCTTTGATCCATGGGTAGGCTTTATTTCTAAGAAAAGCCTTATCCATACTGTAGCGCCATTGCAGGTAATAATGCTGCCCCAGCCATGAAGAAACTGTTGGCGATAAAGAATATTGAATCCATCCGCCCATTTCTGTACCATCCAGTGTTGTTACTCCTGGCACAGCAATACCGTCTGCACCAAAATAAAGCTTAGTATAGCGCTTATAGTTTGCCTTATTTTGCTCCAAATGATTAATATAGCCCATTGCTTCATCAAGATGATTACTACTATAGGAAGGCCAATAGCTAAGCTGAGTATTTAAATCATGATGATAATCACCTTTCCATGGCGGTATCCTTCCGTTATCGGCCGTCCACACTGCCTGCAACGAAATTGGAGGCGCATCCGCTCTTGCTACAGAGCCGAATTTATACTGCTCTAAATACCATTGTTTCTCAATCAACGTATCGGGTATTTGAATTGCCGACTTACTCCAGAAGTTATTCCACCATCCTACATGCGCCGTAAACTCTTTGTTAAAACTAGAGGAGATGGCATTTTGAGTAACAACAGCAGCTTTTCTATGAGCAATCTTATTGGGATACTGAGATGAAATACTCCAAACTCCTTCAACAGTTTTACTGTCAATTCTTTTCCATCTAACATTGATATCGTAACTAAACCCACCCCAGCCTTCCTGACGATAAGTTATGCTATTTCCATTTTGCTGAATTGTCCCCTGTTTATATCCCAATCTGGATAGGTCATCACCGCCTACCGGATCACCAGAAACTTTGACCTCTCCCTGGTATTTTGGTGCAATCAAATGTGGTTTAAAATCATTGCTTACATTTTCAAATCTAAACCAGCCTAAAGGCTTTAGGGCATCAACAAAGGTTTTCAGTATAATCCCATTTGCCCAACGCACTTCACAAACTGCATCCTTTAAAGATAAATGAACATCTTCGGCCTTCCCCCAACCCTTGGTTTCAAATTCAAGCGCACCCCCGGGTATTTTCGAAGGCGCAGGTTCTCTGTCATAAGGTGCATCAAAATAGTTTTGCACAGGCTTATAATCCTTTTTATTTACCTGATCGATTACCCATTTATAACTAAACTCTTTCCGATGCAAACCCTTCATTGGCCGCATATCCCAAACATCTACCCTGTCCAAAGAGAACCGTAACCGTTCTCCTTTTTGCCAAATCAAGGCCCCTAAAGTTCCATTACCCAGAGGGATAGCTTCATCCCATTGAGATGCCAGCTTATTGAAATGAAGATCGTGTTTCACAGACTGCGCTATTGCAGTAACCGATGTAAAAATAAAGAGGAATAATGCAATTGTTCTGTTCATAAGATTTCCTGACCTGGTTTAAAAATAGGTTATTTTATGCTAAGTTTCGTATATCCTCCTCCACATTCTCCTCTTCCCTGGTTTCTATAAATTCTGTCGCCTGTTTGGTGCGCATAACCGGTAACACAGGCGGTGTACCACCCAATCCAATCCCAAAACAAGCTAATATTATCAACACGATGAGCCCAAAAAGACGCATTGTTTTCTTAAAGCGTTTCATAAAAAAAATATAGGAAAAAGCCTTTCGGCCAATAAACCTCTGGTGAAAAAAAACAATAAATAGTCTTAGAAAATTAAACTACGCCGGGAGGCTTGTTTTTGGAGAAGCCGGATAAAAAAGAAATCTCAGAGCACCTAGAGTGCCCAATAGAAAATTAATCAATAAAACTAGAAATGCATTAGCATTGAACTTGATATGAACAATGCTATTTTTAAGCATCAGGAGATTCCTGAAAACATATTTTAACGAGGAAATTTTGGAATAAGCCCAATTGATCTTAGCAACAAAACTCCTGTAGAATATTTTATGGTCATTTGTTCCACGCTGATTAACGACCCTTTCTTCAGTTGGATATGCGGCTAAATTAACAGAAGAGATAACATTGGCTGTACCGGATAATGCAAATAAGTTTAAGAACATGAAAAGTCCAGCTACCCAATGGAGTAGCAGCTCTTTATAATTCCCAGACTTAATTTTCATCATATCAGATCAAAGATAATCAATTTCAAAAACTTAACGCTGGTGTTAATTCTTCGCAATGAAAGCCCTTATCTTTTAAGATATAATTAACCATAGGTGCACAAGGAACAGAGCTTACCACGCTTAGTATTCTATCAATTCCCTCGGTCCTGAATGACCAATTGTTCTCTCCAAATATGATATCCATTATAGGTCTGATAGAAATCAACTCATATTTATCTTTTACCGAAGTTTTAAAACTAATTGTGTTCATCGCTTTATGATCTATCTAATGAATAACTTACCCTAAAGATGAGGGTTATTACTAAATCATACCAGTTCTATCCGGCTAAAGCAGACAAAATACTCGACGAGTGGCCATAAAACATCGGTGAAAATTCCCAAACAGTAATGTGATTATTCAATTTGCACCCAGGTATAGCTCTCAGGCTTAAGCGTACAGGTATAAGATATCTCGTAATCTCTGTTTAATGCATACTTTTTAGCCACATCCTCCTTCTCTTTCAAAGTGGCAGTGCTGGTCAAACCTGTATAATATAATGGGACCTTTATGGTACGGGTGATCTCGGTTTTCGATGGATTGTACAACATCATTAAACCTTTGGTTTTTAGGCTAGGGTTTACATGTAGTATTCCATCCCAATCTCTCCCATCAGCTCTTCTCAAATGGATAATTTCCGAGTTCAATATATCTCTGTATTTCTTATACCAATCAATCACTTTAATTACAGTTTGCTTGGTAGCATCCGTATCATATAAACGCGGGCCCCGATAACAAGCTTGTACACCTGCTCCATAATACTGCATCATTAACTGTTCGTAATCTTTTAGATGATCATTTAAAGGTTCCAGAACGGCTTCAGCTCCTCCTCCCTGATAAACTGTTAAAGGAACAAATCCCCAACTCATAGACGAAGTTTTTTCCCATGTTCCATCAAATATATTCTGGCGGTTAAGGATCATCTGATTTGCTCTTGGCAGGGAGAAATTCCCCTCTCTGTAGCCTATTGCTATTTTGTGCGTACCATCCAAAAAATACCAGTCGGGCGCATTTATATATACTCCCTTTTCATTTAATGAACGATATAAATCTTTCTGAATTTCCATTTGCTTCCATTGCGAATCCTCCAGGCCTTTATGTCCTGGGTGTGTTGTTGAAGCACATACATCTCCCGGGTACGGGCCATCATTTTCCCAAATATCAAAGCCGGTATGAGCATAAAAATTCTTTATTTTATCACGATAACCCAGCCCCCATTTACTGCCAAAACATGGTGCATTGCCAAAGAAAGCTCCGCCTGGTTTACCTGTTTTAGGACTTATTACGTCATCTTCATCGCTTATTTTTCTGGAGCTAAACAACGAATAACTTCCAATAAATACTTTTTTACTATGCGCATAATCCGCCAGCCCCTTCCATTTTTCAATATTGGCAGCAGAGGTGTCTTCCATATTACAATGACTTCCGAAACTTAATATTAATGCTTCGTAGCCGGTTGCGGCACATTGATCTATTGCTGTACGCACCTGCTGATCATTTTTGCTAACCAAATGCATAAAAATTGGATTCGCAGTAGTCCATGGTGCTATTGCATTGTACATTTTACGTATAGCCAAACCTCTTCTCTCCCTATCATAACTATCCATCAATAACTCAAGTGTACGCACAGAATTAAAAACACCGCCTTTCTCCAGTTCAATACCTGGAGCTTTATCAGGATATACTTCTAGTAAACAAGGTGTTTGATAATCGTAGTTAACCTGTGAGGTATAAGTCGAGTCAGCCTTCCAATGTGTGGTCTGATCACTTAGATCGTATCGCATTGCGTTATTAAAGGCATAGTTTGTTTCCAGGTAAATACCTTGCGGTTTTGCCATTTTTTCTGGCGATCCCACTACAGCGCTTTGCTCTTCAACCACCCCCAAAACTTCGCTAACTACACGGTCGATCTTAAATATTTTATCAGCCTGATTTTGAACCGTTAACGATTTTACAATTAAAGGCAAACCATCGTACAACTCGTAGTTTATACTTACCGTTAAGCCCTTCAGTTCATCTGCTCCTGCCCTGTAAAGAAAAGATACCATCTTACCGGTAGGCTGCTGATTATTGCTTGCCCAAAATTTACTTTTCCATTTAATATATGGCGAAATTGGTTTTATATCAAAAGAAACAAATTGGAAAGCATTCTTATCAGCCGTAAAACCGTCAAGCCATTCAGGCAAAAGGTAAGCGTTTTCCTTTTGCCCCTTTAAACCTCCAACTTCATAGTCTTTTCCGTTGATGGTTAAATGAGCTTCTGCTTTTACAGACCTTAGTAACTGTCTGCCATTAATCAAATTAACATAATCGACACAGGCCACATTAGGTGTTATCCTAAAGACTCTTTTGGTCAATCCATTTTCAAGAATTACATCCTTATCTGACTTGTAAATAGCAGCTTTATATGATGTCGAATTTAATAACCAATCCGGCTTCGATGTATCCTTAACAGATTGATTGCCCTGTGCATTTACATTACTTAATTGACCCGCTAAGATCAACGATATGTAGACTAAAGCATACCTCAAATTCAGCAGACACAATCCTTTCATCTTACTTTGCTTGTTTTACAGGTTTAGGGAAATAGTCGGTAGAACTTTTACGTTTGTTATTAAAAAACAATGCATAACGGATTACCTCTCCTTTTTTCAACACTACCGGTTGTTTATAAACAGACGATTGCTCATTAACATCGGATCCGTCAGTTGTATATCTGATAGTACTTGTTTTTGTAGGATCACTAAGTGTTACTTTAACGGTGCTATCCGGGTTCACAACGGCCTCCCTAACTGCCACCGGAATTCTAAACTGAATTCCCTGTTTATCATATCGTTGATATTGAGTACTCAACCTGCCTTTGAAATCCTCAAAATTCTTCAACGCTTTTGGTGTCCAGTCAATTTCAGCCAATGCCGCAATACGAGGATAAACCATATATTCAAAATAATCCTCTGTTCCAATAAACTCAGTCCACAAGTTCCCTTGTGCGCCTAAAATGTGCTTTGCCTCAGTTTCGTTTAGCGCTGGGTGTACAGGTTCAAAAGCGTACACACTATCAATTGGCACCCAATAACCAATCGCCATTGGCTCAATTTTAGGGTCAGCCTGGTAGCCATCAATATACAAATGTGAGTATGGCGACATGATTACATCATGACCGCTTTTAGCGGCCTTCAAACCACTTTCAACTCCCAGCCACGAATGTACCGTAGCATTATCTGCTAGGCCTCCCTGCATAATTTCTTCCCATCCAATTATCTTTTTGCCTTTACTATTGATGAATTTTTCCATTCGTTGTATAAACCAACTTTGTAATGCCGCTTCATCTTTCAAACCTTCCTTTTTTATGCGGGCCTGACATTTAGGGCAGGTATGCCATGCATCATGCGGAGCTTCATCTCCACCTATATGAATATATTGAGAGGGAAACAACGGTATCACTTCATTTAAAACATCTTCCAAAAATGTAAATACGGTATCATTACCTGCGCAGTAAAGATCCTTAGAAACTCCCCATACTTTTCTTACTTCAAATGGCTTTCCATTCTCAAAACTAACGTCCCCGCAAGCCAGATAAGGATAGGCTGTAATAGCTGCTACGGAGTGTCCTGGCATTTCTATTTCAGGAATTACTTCAACAAATCTCGATGTTGCATAAGCTACAACTTCCTTAATCTGTTCCTGAGTATAATAACCACCATATTTAATGCTATCAACATCTTTCTTTCTGTTTGGACCAATCTGTGTTCCATTTCTGTAAGCTGCAATTTCCTGGAGTTTCGGATATTTTTTTATTTCTATTCTCCAACCCTGATCTTCTGTTAAATGCCAATGAAACTTATTTAATTTATGTTTGGCCAACTGATCTATAAATTTCTTTATATACTCAACAGAAAACATATGGCGGCAATTGTCCATGAGCATTCCCCTCCAGCTAAAACGGGGTTCATCTTCTATATAAACACAAGGCAACTTTTTAACCCCATTAACTGGCACTAGCTGTAATAATGTTTGTATGCCATAAAAAAGGCCATTTTCGGTTCCTGCTTTTATAGCAACTCCATTTGCGGTTACCTCCAGCACGTATCCCTCCTTTGAGGTCACTTTTGAATCAATATTAAGGCTAATGGTTTTTGCTTTTCTCTGCATCCACATGCCTGTACGCAGCTCAGGTCTAATTCCTGCAGTTTCCTCTATTGAAGATTGGGCAAACATCGCCAGGTCTTTTAAATTAGCTGAAGGATAACTGATGTATACATTTTTGTCCAGCGTAAGACTTCCTTTTCGCTCTTCCAATTTCGCCGGTAAAGGAATTATAGAAATTTTGGATTGCGCAGATAATTTGAGTGTGCAAATCATCAACAGAGCTATTGATAACAGTCGGTTCATGTGTGGGTGTTTGGTTATTTAAAATAAAACAGTTGTTATTTAGTTTTGTAAACTAATGCTAGTTAACTGTTTTATTTTGAAATATCAATCACATATGTTGCGCAAACCTTTGCGTAATTTTCCTAGAATTCTATTCTGTAATTTATGGTTGGTATGATACCTCCCCATTTAGACGGTTCTATAATACGCTTACTGGAATTGTAATGCATCCCAACTGTATTTTCTTTGTTCAATAGGTTCTGAATATCCATAATAAGCAGATGGCTAACCCTTTTACTGTTGATACGGTAACTGGCAGAAAAATCTACCCGCACATACGGATCAGCTGTGAGTGTATTAACCTTATTTTGATCTATAACCTCTTCATCTAACCTGAAAGATTCTTCAACCAAAATCGGAGAATACTTTCTGCCTCCGGCATAGATCAGCTTTGCATTTAGTCCGAAAATATTGTTTTTTCTTTTTCCTGAAATCCATTCCTTACCGGCCAAAAGATTCCCTACATACCGTGTATTAAATGAGGTATTAAATTCTTTGCCACTCAAAGCTTTAAATTTGGAATCAAACAAAGAAGAAGTAATTATAAAATAATAGCCTTTGCTTAATGATTTTTCAAGTGAAAGTTCAATGCCATAGTTTTTGCCGGTCCCTTTATTCACAAGAGAGCGATAAGATGAAGAAGAAATGGCAGAATTATCTGAAACATTCAATAGTGAAAAATTCACCTCCGGATCAATAGAAACCGGCACGTCATACAGATGCTGATAGTATATCTCTGTTTTAAATTTCAGGTTTCCGCCAAACAACTTTTCATAGCCTAGCACAGCCTGCGCAGATTTGGTTGGACTAAGCTTTTTAGCAGCGTCCGAAGGATTTAATACAGTTTGGTCTGCACTCCTCGCAAAATAATAAGAGAGTGGTTCCAAACGGCTGTACAACCCTGCACCGAAAGACAGTTGTTGCGCTCCCGCCAGCTGTAGGTTTAGCCCAAGCCGGGGCTCTATACTCCAACTCTCACTCAGATTAAAATAATTAGCATGCAGACCGGTATTTAGGGTGAGCTGACTGTTCAATTCCGTTTTATACTGAACAAAACCATCGTAACTGCTGGCACTGCCTTTCTGATTAATAAGCTCCTTTAATGCCTTTAACTCAGCGTTGTAATGCTGCCCGTATAGATTATAACTTAAAAAGCTCGCATTAATACCTGCCCGGACCACATTGGCCTCATTAATTTTATAGTTCATGGTGCCTGCATAGCGTATAGAACTATTGGTATACCTGCTTTTATCCTGCAAACTGGCCTGATAGTCTTTGTTCAATGTATCAATATTATTGGAACTGCGATTACCCGAATAAGAGATGATGTTGTTAAAATAGAGTTTATTACTGGCTATATAAAGGTGCTTTAGGCCTACGCTACCCGCATCATAGCCATACTTCATATCATACCCATCCTTTCTTTCTTCCCATTTGGTATAATCTCTGTCTGCATCTTTATTGAGGTTGCTCAACCCTCCTATTCCAAACAGTGAAAATGTTCCGGCTTTCTCTGTAGGTACAACGAAATTAAAGGACAGATCCTGATACTTTGGAACGCCCTCATCAGAGACCTTAATACCTGCCTTTTCCAGTAAGCTTAAAGAAGAATAACGGTAACTGATCAGATAAGAGGCATCGCTTCCTTTTTTAAAAGGACCTTCTAAAGTAACGCCTGCTCCCAGTATACCAACATTAAAAGCATATTCACGTTTATCTGTATTTCCCTTTCTGAATTTTAAATCGAACACACCCGATAATGCATTGCTATATTCAGCAGCCAAGCCTCCGGTATAAAAATCGGACGTGCTTAAAACAGTAGTATTGATCATACTAATTGCACCGCCCGAAGCGCCTTCACTTCCAAAATGATTAGGGTTAATGATCTCGATACCCTCCAATCGCCATTGTAAACTTTTTGGAGAATTACCTCTTACAATAATGTCATTGTTATCACCTCCGGCAACAACTCCCGCAAAGCTTTGCGCCATCCTTGCCGGATCAAAAAAAGCTCCTGCATAGCGATTTGTTTCTTCGGGCGAAAAAGATCGGCCACTTGTCATTGCCATCTGATTCAATGGTTTTTTACCTGAACTGGCGTTTACCACAACTTCGCTTAGGTTATTGGCCTGCACCTCCATTTCTAAATTAAGGATGGGCTCCTTACCGCTCGTAACCAAAAGTTCGGATAATACAATTTGCTGATGTCCTGTTAAAGTGGCCTGTAGTACCTGACGGCCTAAGGGAACCCCCGTTAAACGAAATACACCGTTTTCATTGGTACTTACGCTTTTAACTGTTACACTGGACGAGAGTTTAATGGTAACTCCCCCTAGCGGAAGTCTGCTGCCTTTGTCTACTACCGTTCCTTTAATGGTCTGGGTAATTGCAGAAGTTTTACGGTTTAAGGAATCTTGATTCTGGGCTTGCACATAAATACATTGCAACATAAAAGCAATGAGAAACACAGGGAGGAATTTTAGAGTCATAATGGATTTGTTTTATCCTATGACACTCCTGTTTTACTTTACCCCTACGCGCAAAAAAATTAAAGTGTTAGCGATTCCCTATCTGGTACCAAAAACTTTATCCCAGATATCCGATGTCACCCCATATTTTGTTGTAGAGTCATCATAATGGTGCAGCATGTGCTGTTGCTTAAGTTTTTTCCAGAAAGCGTTTTTGAATTGTGCATGATGCAACATGTAATGCGTCATGTCATAGCATAAGTAACCAAAAATAAATCCGGCAAAAAAACCATCAAGCATAGCCGGAGCAAGCAGCCATTTAAAAAGAAAGAAAAATGCCAATGCCAGTGGTATACTTGCAGAAGGTGGCATCACCAGTCGTTGTGCATCGTTTGGATAATCATGATGAACACCATGAAAAATAAAGTGAATTCTTTTACCCCATTCAGACTTTGGATAAAAATGAAAAATAAAGCGATGAAGCACGTATTCTGTTAAAGTCCAGATAAATAATCCTAACAGAAAATATCCAAGAAAACCCAAGATTCCATTTATACCGAATGATTCCCAGGAGAAATATCCTACAACCGGAACATAGACAATAAGTGGCACAAAATATGGGACTTTCGATAAACCCTCAAAAAGTGGGTTTTTAAACATTCTAATAGATTCTCTAGAATTAGATATAAAATTCTTCTTCATCACAACTAATTTTTGATGGTTTTCAAACTAGAGTTCTAAATTACGGCTTTTCTTACATTTCCCATTAACTAAAATAAGTAATTTACCAAATTTTGATACTTCTTAATATCTGAATTTCATGGCTACATAAGGATACCAGCCCTCATTTGAATGCCCCATTACAAAACGAAATACTGTTAATGATGCCGGAGCAAAATATAAACCTGCTCCAAATCCTTGATGCCAAACATCAGATTTTTCTCCCTTTCTCCATACCCTGCCTACATCATGAAAACCCAATAATCCAAATTGACCAGGCAGTATGTAATTCATAAAGTTTGCCACTTTTACCCGCAATTCTAAATTATTATATAGGCTATGTTGGCCACCAAATCTAAATTCTCTGTACCCAAGCAAATTACCCTGCCCTCCCAGAAAACTGGATTGATAAAATGCTTGTTTACCTACCGTTACACCACCCCCAATTCTATCTGTTAATACAAACCGGCTTCCTTTATCAATCTTTTGATAAACGGAGAATGAAGCGCTCAGCTGTGCCATAGAATTCGACTCGCCATTTATACCTTTATAGGCGAGTAATTTACTTTCTAAGAAGGTGCCCGAGGTAGGCAAGATATCACTGTTACGATTGTTGTTTGTGAAATTTGCAACCACTCCTGCATACAACTTGTCTTTTGTTATGGTTGCACTATCCGGCGAATGCAACGCTGAAGTATTGTTAATGAAACGACCTTCATTATCGTCTTTACTATACCGGTAATACTGCAGTGATGGGCCTATGCTAAAGGTAGATTTTGATAACCTCCATCTTATAGATGGATCTATCTGAAACAAACTAAATCTTGCACGGTAATATCTTACAAAATCCCCGGTTTTATTAAAAGTAGTTTCGTTACCTAAACCGTAAAAGTTTTGTGAATTCTCGGGGGCTAAAGCATCCGCTTGTAATACAATATCTGCATTACCTAAAACTTTAAGCATTTCCCCCCTATAATTGAATCTAAACCCCGATGTTGCAAAAGAGTGCAAAAATGAGAACGAATGCGTACTTCCATAAGGCAGTTTCCTAAAACCGGGTTGGGTAATTTTATATGATAAACCAAGTAACACCCTGTCATCAATATTGTAACTGGCATTTAAAAGCAGCATCTTTCTTTTATAAAGATCTGTGTACACAAAATGGGTGTTAGAAGTGTCGTTATCCAACCTCTTAAGAAACGTGTTTGTATTCCCTGTAAAAGTTATGTTGTCATCTTTACCGTAAACACGGATTTTGCGAAGCGAGTTTTCTACATGAAATGTTTTTTTACCCTCAACACTAATTATCCTTAGTTTAATAGCTGAGGTTTTATTATTTAATATTAAGCTATCATTGCCATCTTTCACGTATAACCTAATTTCCCTGGTTACTTTTGGATCAAAAGTTCTGTTAAAAATAACATCCTTAATGTGTCCTTCCTTAGATATTTTACGGATGGTTACATTTAAAGCCTTATCCGGCGCATCTGTTATGTTGATCAGCTCATTCTTATTACTAGCCTGTATATCAACTATACTATTTATGAAGTGATAGTACTTACTCATCAATTCAGGAAGGTTCTTTCTTCTCTCTTTAAGCTGGGCCAGTATTCTATCATGGCGAAGAGAATATCCAGGTTCAGGTAGTTTTTTAAGCGCCTTTTCAAACACCTGGTCGGTTAAAGAAGCACAAAAATCCCTTACTACCTCATTCCATTCCTTTTCATCTATTCCAGAAAACCATCTTCCATAAATTGCTCTTCCTTCCCAAAAGAACCAGTTAATATCAGGCAGGCTTCTTTCGTATCCCTGTATCATTGGCAACAACCATGATGATTGGGCATATCTTGGCACAAGACCTTCCGACAAATAAAAGACCTGGTCTCTGTCTCTGGGAATGGGAAGATATTTCATAGTTCCATCAGCATTCTTCTCAGGCTTCCATCGCCATTGATCTTCATGTCTATCCCAATCTCCCAACAAGGCATCCAATGCTTTTGCGCTTAATAATGCACGACCATCATAAGTATGATCATTATCATCGTTTAGTTTGCGCATCATCTTCTCCGAATTATCAGTATCGCCAACAGGTTCTCTTTCCTCCAATAAACAAAGTGTATTCTGGAATACACTGGCAAACTCACCTAATCCAGCATCTGGCAATACCCAACCAATCATAGGATCGCTATGTGGCACATTTACAGCATCTGCAACATCAGGGACCGCCAAAGCCGAGAATGGGTTCTGAGCAGACATATTATCTTTTACCACCGTGCCTGCAAACGTTTTTCTGAATACTTCCGGCAACAATATTTCCGGAAATTTCTCTACACTTCTAAGTACCCACTCTTTGCCCTGTTTATCCACCAATCTTAACGAATGCGATTGGTTGCCTCCACCCCTTTTTACTGGTGTTAGTCCACCTTTAATTTCCGATATCTTAATAATGGGTACTTTGGTACTCATTGCATACTCCTTCCGGTAGTTTTCTCCAAACAAAAAGCGATGAAATTTACTTACACTATCGTACTTAGGATAAATTTTAATACTTATGGAGTCTTGCGCACTTGATACCAGGCTAGCCGACAATAAAACAACAGAGAGGACAAATCTAATCATACTTAAATATCTAAATATAAAGCTAAGCATTTCTTAATCTATGGTAAGATTTAAAATAAAAGTTCCCCCTAAATTTGTACTGTTATTTAAGAATTAAGTAATTAAACCATAAAAAAAGGTAGCCATGAACAACAGAATTTTAGGCCTGCACCACATTACTGCAATTGCAGGAAACGCAAAAAAGAACTATGATTTTTATACCCGCATACTCGGTTTACGATTGATTAAAAAAACAGTAAACTTTGATGATCCACATACCTATCACTTTTACTACGGTGATGAACAAGGAACACCAGGAAGTATTTTGACATTTTTTCCATGGGAAGGAATTATGAATGGCCGAAGAGGCTCAAGACAGGTAACCGAAATTGGTTACAGCGTTCCGGCCGGGAGTTTAGAATTCTGGCAAAACAGATTCGAGGAAAACAATGTAATCTACAATAAACCTGCTGAAAAATTTGGAGAACGGTACCTGACTTTTCTTGATCCTGATGGGTTAAAATTTGAACTGACTGAGGTTAAGACTCCTGACGCAAGGGCACAATGGACCACGCCTGAAATAGGTAAAGAAAATGCTACCCATGGCTTTCATCATGTAACTATAACAACCAATAAAATGGATGGTACTGCTAAAGTTTTAACAGACATTTTTGGATATAAATTGGAAAAAACTGAAGTGAACCGGTCACGTTTTGTTACAGATGCGGTAACCTACGCAGCCATTGTTGACCTTGTTGAGGCCCCTGGTGAAGCTGTTGGTCATGTTGCAAGTGGATCTGTACACCACGTTGCCTTCAGGGTTAAAGATGAGAATACTTTAATGTACTTTAGAGATAAGGTTGTGGCAATGGGTCTGAACATTACAGAAAAAATTGACCGCAACTATTTCTATTCTTTATACTTCCGTGAACCGGGTGGCGTACTTTTTGAAATTGCTACTGATAATCCAGGTTTTACCGTTGATGAGCCTTTAGAAGAATTAGGCTCTAACCTTAAGCTTCCTGCTCAATATGAAAACATGAGAGCAGAAATTGAAGGCATTTTACCTAAAATAAACTAACATGTACACACACAATAAAAACATTACAACCGCAGGTATTCCTGTTACTGAGGCGAAAAGAGCTATTGTTTTTTTGCATGGCCGTGGATCTACAGCTGAAGATATCATTTCTTTAAACACTCATTTAAAGGTGGATGATGCAGCTTTATTTGCTCCCCAAGCTACCAATAACAGTTGGTATCCGTATAGCTTTATTGCTCCTGTTGAACAAAACCAACCGGCTTTAGATTCTGCACTTACCGTGATTAAAGCGCTTGTCGATGAAATTATCTCTTCAGGAATTCCTCAAGACAAAATTTATTTTGTTGGATTTTCGCAGGGTGCATGTTTAACGCTTGAATATATTACCCGAAATGCTGCCAGATATGGTGGCGCAGTTGCCTTTACCGGCGGATTAATTGGTAAGGAAGTAAACATGAGGAACTATAAAGGCGATTTTCAACAAACGCCTATATTGATAACAACAGGGGATCCTGATCCACATGTTCCGGTAAGGAGAGTTGAGGTAAGCGAGGGTATCATAAAAAAAATGAATGCAAAAATTTCTATGAAGATTTATGCAGGAAGAGTTCACACAATTAGTCAGAAAGAAATCGAATTGGCCAGACAACTCATCTTTGACGAAGTCTGATCAGAATTTGCTTAATAAAATCAAAATGGCACAAACAATATTACATACCGCAGCAACGCGTACACTTGCAGATCATGGCTGGCTTAAAAGCTATCAGACTTTTAGTTTTGGCATGCAGTATAATCCTGAAAGAATCCAATTTGGCGCTTTAAGAGTGCTTAACGACGATTGGGTCAATGGAGGAAACGGATTTGGAGAGCATCCTCATGATAACATGGAGATTATTTCTATTCCTCTTGAGGGAGCCTTACAACACCAGGACAGTCTTGAAAACGTAGCGGTTATTGAAACCGGAGAAATTCAGGTAATGAGTGCCGGTACCGGGATTTACCATAAGGAGTTTAATAAAAACAGAAATGAGCCGGTAAAATTTCTTCAGATCTGGTTGTTTCCAAATCAACGTAATGTAACGCCAAGGTATCATCAGGAAAGGTATGATACTCTGATGAAACCAAATCAACTCACCCAAATCTTATCTCCAGATAAATATGATCAGGGTGTTTGGATCTATCAGGATGCCTGGTTTAATATTGGTAAATTTGATAAAGGGATCAAAACAGATTATCATTTTAAAAACAAAGACAATGGCTTATATGTATTTGTAATTAAGGGCGATGTAAAAATCAACGATCAAATCTTAAACGAACGTGATGGATTTGGCATCTGGGAAACTGAGCACATAACCATTGAAGCAATTAACGATATGGAAGTCCTTTTAATGGAGGTTCCAATGAATTATTAATTATGAAAAAGACCGAGGTTTTGGTGGTTTGTACCCATCAGGAAATTCTAAATACAGTGGTGAGGCTGGTAAATTCCAATACTGAAATGAGTGCAATAGGTGCAAATACACTGGAACAGGCAATCACAACATTTAAATCAGCAAACTTTGATCTGGTTTTGGTGGGAGCAGGACTAGAAAAGGCCGAAGAAATTGAGCTGGAGAATGTGATCAGAAAAGTAAACCGAAAAGTTCCCATTGTATTTCATTACGGTGGCGGAAGCGGTTTGCTGTTTACCGAAATCTATGAAGCTTTAAAATAAAGCAGCAGCTGTAAATGCAGCTGCTGCTTTATTTTTATACTAGTTATCGAGTTTATATAATTTTATATAAGTAAGCTTAAAATTCTGATCATTTTGAATCATCGTCGCAACAAACCCAAAAGTTACATTAGACTCTGTAGGGACAGTAAATCCTGTGGTGAAATTAAGTGGACCATTGCCTGTCGACTTTGTATAACCTAAAACAATTGGATTGTTTTCCACTTTGTCTACATCAGGTATTTCGTTTCCTTTTACAATAACGGTATAAAACTGATCTTTGAGTTGATAATCATGGAAAAAGAGCGTATAAAAATATTCACCTGCAGGAAGCGGAAGTAAAGCCGTTTGTTGAATTTTTCCGTTATTGATGTCAGGTTCTCCGCCCCAAGACTCCATTGACATACTATTTCCTTCCCACTCATCCCAGCCACCCATGCCACCATCACGCTGCCTTACAGCTGCATTCACTCTCCAATCAGCAACGACGCCCCATCTACTACCGAATCTTTCTGAAGCAACAAATTTAGGGCCCACATTAAGTAGATATTTGCTTGTTACATCTATTACTGTACCATTACTTGTCACCAACTTAGAAACGGTAAATTTGGATCCTTTTTCCGTAGTTACGTTTAGCTTGGAGGTGAATAGCTTACCCGCCTCATATCCTTTAATGGGGGCTTCTGCTGTAGAACCTGAGTTATCACCAAAATCCCATTCTAATGATTTAATAACTGACTTAGTAGATTTAACGCTAAATTTAACTTTATTATCTCCTTGGCTTTCCGCAATATAATTCAGAACACTGTCTGGGTTGATCTTAACGAGTATCACTTTTTTTGCAGTTGATCCGTCCTCAGCTATAGCTGTCAGGTTAACTTCAAAGGTACCTGATGTAGGAAATATGTGGCTTGGTGCTACTTCAGTAGAAACACTATCATCTCCAAAGCGCCATTCAACTTTCTTATAATCAGTAGACTTATTCTTAAAGTCGAAGGTAAACGCATCATCCCCTGGAACGACTTCAAAATCAACAAATGGTCTGTCTTGTTCGGCTGGTTCAACTTCTATGTCCTTGTTTTTAGAACAGGAAGTGAAAATAACGATGCTTAATAGCAAAATAAAAAGTTTGTTCATACTATTTAAAGTTTGGTATATTTTTTAAACAACAGCGATGAATGTGAGGTAACCATCGCTGTTGCTGATTCGTTTATTATTATGTATTTACAAAATTATTATTTCTTTCTGGTAAAGATCCATCCTCTTACATCATAGGCTCCATGATCTTCATAGAACTTCATAATATGTCTGCCTTTTTTAAGCTGAACAGTGGAATAGTTTGGTTGTTGATCACCATACGAACCAGGTGTTTTAAGACCGGTAAGTACTGGTGTGATTGCTACACCATCCATGAAAACGCTATACTTTCCATCATCTCCAGGACAACCTAGCAAGGTATTTAGTTCATATTCACCATCAGCCTCTACATTTACGGTATAGGTTAACCACTCACCTGTATTACACCACCCAACTACACTCCGAGGAGTATAATCGCCTACGTCCACATTTTCACCGGCGCGGAAGCTGCTTACCCCATCTTTTCCACTATCATCGTGGTAGGCGACACCTTCGCCACCCTGATCGTATAATGCTGCAGGGATCATATCAGAGACAGCACCAATACCACCTTTAATTACAAAAGGAGCCGTGTATGGTCTGCTGAAGGCAACCGGATCAAAAACCACGACCATTGTAGCTTTGTTTGCATCAAGCTGAAACTTGCTAGGATTTTTCAATCTCAATCCTATAGCTTTCTTGTTGTTAACTCCGCCCATAGCTTCAGATGTTCTAAGCAAAAATGAAGTTTCAATTTTTGCTGCTCCATCAGTAAATCTAACTTTCCCTGTAGGAATGCTAAAATTCGCCCCAGTGTAAAGGACAGTATTTTTCAATGTTCCATTGTTTATCAATTCAGTTGCAACTGCATCATCTCTTACAAAATCAACGGTAAAATCAGGTCCTGCATCTCCGGCAAGCGCTAAGGAAATGGGAATGGTTACATCTTGTGAACCGATTGAAAAATTCTCGGCATTAGGCACTAAATATGGTGTTTTACCCCCTGCTACGAAAGAAATATAATGCACTTTCTCAGCAGCGATTGCCTCGGCAGCATTTATAAGTACTACAACAGCATTTTTTCCTGCATCTACTTTGTTAGCTTTCGATGCATCAGAAATTTTAACAGCTACCGCCATCATCTTATTATGATTTCTTTCTACAAAAGTGCGACTTACCAATAAATCAAAAGTTGTACTGGTAACTCCATAAGGGATATCAACTACAGGTGGGAAATTATACATTTGATCTCCCAGAGGGATGGTACCTGCCGGCAGTACCCCGTCCGTAATTAATTTCGCAAGGGTATCAACATTTCCTGTAACCTGAACATTAAATGCTTTACCAGATGCGCCAGATAGCGTAATTGTCAGGGGAATGGTTAATTTATCATTGTCCAATGAAAAATTATCACCACTGCCTATATCAATTTTATTTTCTAACGACAGCCCTACCGAGCTTGGATTTTCTTTAACCAGTACCTCCGTCAATTTTTCCTTTTCACATGACACAATCAATGTTGTGATAACAACCAAAAGGCATAAATGCATGTGGGTAAATATTCTTTTCATATTTGATATATATAATGATCTGTTTAAATAATCTGCTGGGACGCTGTTAAAAAAGCATCCCAGCAGTTAACGTTAATTTGCTATCCAAACTCTTCCATCTAATCCCCAGGTCTCCTGGCGAGCGATATTAAACCAACTTAAAATTTGAGTTGGCACATCAGAATTTTTAGGAACCAATACACCTAGATTGGTATTGTTAGGCGTACAAATTAAATCTGAATATGTCTCCCAGGTATAAGTACCACTAATTGTAAAAGGGGCAGCAAAAGGTCCTTTGTCTGCAAATTGATTTCCAGACCCTTCATTTAAAGGCCAATATCCGGCAAGCTCATCATAATTCGGATGACTTTCATCCATTGTTGGATCACAGGCAAATTGTTTCACAACATTTTCAGGCAATGCAACCTTCCAAATCTTAAATTCAGCCAGGTTTACATTAATGATACCAAAATCACCGTCCATTTCTCCATCTGCCCAACCTAAACGCAAAGGTGCATTGTTATTAAAATTAGGTTGCCCTCCAAGTTTTACATCAACTGAAACCGGTTTTTCTTTGGTACCATCAGGTCCCTCATAACCATTATTTGCGTCATTGGTTACCCCCTTTACGCCATCGGTATACAATCTCACATATCTATTTCCATCCGCTTTTCTCTCCACTACAAAAGTAAGGTCATGCCAGATATCACCACTAAAATCCAGCCCCCCAATTTCAATACCATTGTTAAATCCTTCTCCACCAGCGGCGAAGAAGCGCCATCCATTCTGGAATAAACAAATGTCCCAACCCGGGTTGCCCGGAGCAGTGTCACCACCCCAGCCGGCTCTGTCTCTTTTTCCTAAAATAGAAGGCCATTGATAATAATAATCTCCTCTTGAAGTATTTCTTGTTTTACCTTTTTTCACCTTAACTGACACTGAAAAATCAGACTCTCCGAAATTAAATTCATTTGATGCACCTGCACTTAGTTTAGCAACTGTTTTATCCGGGTCTCCTTTAAACCTAACTGCATTTCCTGAAAAAGGATTTCCGAGGAATGGTCTGGGAATAAATGTTGGATTGTATTTATTGTTATAAATAATAGTAAAAGTGTTTACATTGGGATTACTAAAAATCGTTTTATCATCTTCAGATGTTGGAAGCGTATACTGTCCTCCTTTATTAGAAGTTACGATAATCAACCAATTTTCATTCTTATAATTCGCTCTTGACTTAATTGCGGCATAGATCTCTCCCACCTGACTGTCAAATTTATTGATAGCTGCTTTATAAGGCGCAAATTTATTGTCGAACCCTGAAGATTTACCTGCCTTTTCAACACCACCAAATTGACCTAAAATAAGTGAAGCAGTATCAGATTTAACAAAATCTACTAATCTTGAGGTTAACGCCTCGTCATTTCCAGCAAACGATTCAGAAACATCAGCTCCGCCGGTTAATTTTGTCTTAAACACATCTGAGGAAGCAAAAGAAGCAATACGCAGGTTTGGCTTAAGAGATTTTATGCGTTCAAATATTACCGGGTAATTGCTTAATCGATTACCTGAGAAGTCTTCAGTAAGGACATTGTGTTTCTCTTTTTTCACCCCGGTTAGCATATCAGACCAGTTGGTTGCGTCAGTATAATTAGTATTATCACTTAAACCGGTCCAGGTGTAAACTGCGCTATCTATCAGGCGACGCAATGTAGTAGTTCCTGCATCCCTTACAGATGCACCACGCGCTCCATCTACAATCAGATAAAGAACTTTAGGCGCCTTATAAGTAACATTAGTATCGTTCGCCGGAGCATCAGGTACTACCGTATCGAAATCCTTGTTACAGGATGTTGCAAACACCAGCAAGCATAGTGTTAGACTAACAAAATATTTGTATGGATGTTTTTTCATATTCTTTGATTTATAATTCATTTGGTTCATGTCTGGATTATATATGTAATATAATCAATTTTCTAGTGTTACCTTAACAAGATTGTTGGTTTCGAGATTATCAAAAAGGAAGAATGAACCACCAATTAATAACGCCCTCTTATTATCAGCAGATTTGGTTTCAAATACTGTATTTATTGAACCCAACAAATTTCCGACGTTATTATATCCTTCAGCTATTTCACCCTTGTCTGTAGTGATCAGGAAACCTTGCCTGTTTACCCCATCATAGGTTTTAAAATATCCTCCTATCAAACATAACCCATCTTTAAGTTGCTTAGTGAAATTAGGATAACCACCCGCAAACTTTTTAGTAACAAAAGACTGATCAACCGAACCATCATAATTCAACATCGCTAAACTTTCCACAGCTACCCCATTGATTTTTTTAAACGTTCCGGTCACCAGGTACTTTTTAGTAGTCTCGTTATAACTTGCATGACTAATGACAAAATCTGCTCCTTCACCTACATTAAATGTCGGATCTATTGTTCCGTCAGCATTTAAACGTACAATGTATCCTGCAGGCTGATCA
Source organism: Pedobacter sp. GQ55 (assembly GCF_059758925.1). Classification (NCBI taxonomy): domain Bacteria; kingdom Pseudomonadati; phylum Bacteroidota; class Sphingobacteriia; order Sphingobacteriales; family Sphingobacteriaceae; genus Pedobacter; species Pedobacter sp. GQ55. The sequence goes on from NZ_JCAXEI010000004.1 coordinate 216,823, forward strand.
TCAAATTTGGTAAAATTACCACAAACCAAAATCTTTCCGTCCGTATGCAAAATTGTTTTGTTAATATAACCATTTGCTCCAGGCAAACTTTTGCCTTTAGCACCGCCATAGCCAATGCCATTTGGATCAAATCTCCATGTTTTATCTAAAGTACCATTTGTATTCAAACGCATAAGCTGGCGCATATCTACTGTGTCAATTACCGTACTATCTTTTAATTTTCTGGTTGGCTGATCATAACGACGAGATACATAATATTTAAAATTACCCGTAGCAATAAGTTTATTATTAAATGCATACAGTTCGGTAACCGCACCGTCTGTTCCTCCATTAAATTTTGGAACATATATTAACTTTTTGGTATATGTTTCAACAGCTATTGTATCAATAGTTGCCTGACTACTTACTTTGGTTATATTATTGATTCCGCCTCTTTGCGCGTAAGCACTAAAAGCACCACCTAAAAAGTACTCTCCACCTATAATACCCAAACCAAAAAGGCTCCCATTTGCAGCAGGGCCACTTAATAGTGAACGATCCCAAGTACCATCAGGAAGTGTCCTAACGATACGGTTAATTCGCTTCACAATCCCCTTATTATCATAATTGGTAAAACTGCCCAGAAGCAACAAATTACCGCCGGCTAGCTCATAAATCTTATCAACAGCCGCATCTGTTCCTGAGACTACTTTATAGGTAGGATCTTTTTTGATAAAACCGCTAACCGTAAAATTTGGTCCGAAGACCAGCTGTCCGTCAATTACAAAGGCTGTAACTCCAGAACTTGCCCTACCTGGTACTTTTACCTTAATCCCTGTCTCGTTTATCTCCGATATCTCTGCCTTTTCACCATTGAACAAGAACTGAATTTTATCCTTATGAGGAACCAAACCTGTTGCTTTAAGGGTAATCAAAGTTCCTGGTATTCCAACTGCCGGAACAGGTATTTGCTGGCGGTCGATCTTAATTCCCAGCGGGGCAATCCCCCCACTATAAGGATCTTCAAATGAATTCTCCTTTTCTTTACAACCACTAAAAAGCGCTGTAGCAAGGATCATCGATAGACTTATATATTTAAAAAATTTCATATGCTTATCTTAAATTTTTCTGTTAACACTTTAACTACTCTAATCCTCTTACTATCTGCTTAACATTACCTCATTAAAAAACTCAATATTAAATCCAAACAAATTGGCATTAAGGAAAGTTGGCAATTCTCCTATCTTATCTTGAATCGTTATTGCCAATACATGAACCACACCATTACTTGGCTGTATATCTGAGGTGGCTACAGCTGCCGTAATAAGGCTGTTTGGGTCCGAAGGATCAGCTAAATAAGAAAGCGCCAACTGGCGATAGCCTACATACTTAACTCCATTTACGGGATTATATACCACTCCGATGTTTGAAATCTCATTATCATAGGTATAATAGAAAGAGCCAGGAAACAATTCTCTTAAATCAAAATCTATCTGAGGATAATCTTTTAATCTATGTGATCCTTTATAGATATATCTGGTTAAAAACCTTTTCCAGATTTGTGGTTGTATATCAGAAAGCGTCTGAATTGTATCCCTGCCCGTATCAAACAATAGTTGATTTAGCCTCCCTCTTAAATTAGGTAACTCCGTGTTTACCAGCCCTATTGATTGTCTGATCACTTCATCTGTAGGGGCAAAAAAAGTAATATTTTCGTTCTTAAAAACATCCTCCATCCCGGCCAGTTTAACAATCTGAGCAATCGTATCAAACTTATCGTTAGATTCCAGGTACTGCATTATATTCCCGTTAAAAACAGGATCGGCTTTACCCCCGTCATTATAATACTCATCCTTTTTGCAGGAACTTATTACTGTGATCAGCAAAACCGATAGTATTGCTGCAGGTTTAAAGTATCGTTTAATAATATTTTTCATGTAATTATCTATTATTTAAAATTAAAGACCTGTACCTATCCAATAAGTGTTTAAACTCATTTGGGGATTGTTAAACAATGCACTCGGATCAATAGGCCAAGTCCATCCTCCTCTGTTAAACTTATCTGGAGTTAGTGGATTGTCTGTCCACTCCTTACTTAATACTCTTCTTGTTCTAACAAGGTCAAAATAACGACTTCCCTCGCCCATCAACTCTTTAGATCTTTCTAAGAAAATAGCATCTTTTAAAGGTGGATCGGCAGCTCCGGCTTCACCATATCTTTTCGCATTGGCTCTATCTCTAACCTCATTTAAGCAAGCAATAGCTGTTACCTCATCATCTAAATTAGCGGCAGCTTCTGCACGCAATAGAATGGCATCAGCGTAACGCATAATTAAATAGGTATTATCCGGATTTAAATCCAAATTGGGGTTATTGGCATCAGCAAACGTATTTAAAGCAAACTTCCTCAATTGGAAAGTTGATGCATTCTGATCGAATGGGGCAACAAACCAGATCGTTAGTCTCAAATCTGATTCATCAGGATATAACTTTTTCATATACTCTGATGAGAAAACAGAGAAGCTATATCTGTGGCTGTACTCAGGTTGTTTGTACGGAAAGTGAATAAATGCATCTCCAAAAGGTGAATATGCATTGGCCTGTGCAAACGGATCGTCCAAATCCTGGTTGTAATTTAGTGTTCTGAACAACTCGAAAAGGCTCTCTTCAGAACGACCTTTTGCTACTTTAGCCCATTCATTAATAGGAAGCAAACGGAAAGCTTTACTATCCATGATCTCTTTTCCAAGTGCGGCTGTTTCCTGATAGTAAGTATTTTTGTTTGGGATGTCGAATCCAGCATTCCACATATTCATATTCATTAACAAACCTATTGCTGCACCTTTACTCGCCCTAACTCCTTTTTGCGACGGATCAGTAAAAACAGTAGGTAAATCATTTCTAAAGTCCTTTAGATCTGCAATACACTTATTTATAACTGAAACCATATTTTCTCTTGGCAATGGATCTTTTTGAAAAGCTGCGGTATAATAAACTACGTCTCCATATAATCTTACCATTTGAAAATAGCAAAAGCAACGAATAAATTTAGCTTCTGCGATATAGCGTTTAGACTCTTCTGCTGTAAGCGCGGGAATTCCATCTTCAACCTTACTAATTAAAAGATTAGCGGATTGAATAACTCTATAATATTCACCCCACCTGGTTAAATCAGAAAAGTTATAACCTGACCAATCACCACCGCCTAAGGCAACGAGCAGAAGTCTGTCGTTAACAGCTGTTAAAGGGACATTTTGTTTATCAGTACTACCCTGAGGATTTGGGGTCTGCCTTCTGTGCCCTCCGATCAATCCTGATGCTGAACGTCCTAAACCACCTTCCTGGGCAGGAATAACCTCTCCGGAACGAAACTCTCCGGTTGCTCCTGCAAATGAAGTTTTGGTGTACTTATCAAATAACTCACCATACATGTCGTTAATGTTTGCCTCCATGTCCTCCCTGTTCTGGTAAAAATTATTCCCTGTCAATTTATCAATAGGGGTAATATCCAGGAATTTCTTACAGCCATATTGTGAAGCGCTTACAACAATAAATAAGCAAATAATATATTTTTTCATGTCTTATTAGTTTTGTGACTTCAATTAAAATTCTACGTTAAAACCAAGATTATATACACGAGGCACCGGATAACCACCCGAGCCATCTCTACCAATTGCAGTAACGCCCTCTGGATTTGGTCCTGAATAAGCAGAGAACGTAACAATATTACTCGCCGAAAGGAAAGTACGTATGTTAGTTAATCCGATTCTTCTTGCCATTTTCTTTGCGAAAGAATAGGAAACCGTAATCTGGTTAATTTTAAAATAACTTCCTGTCTCCATCCAAAGTGTTTGTGGATACCTGTAATTGTTAACATTTTGCTCATGTGCGTAATCATAAATATTGGCAAATTTCGCGTTGGTATAACCGGGACCGGTCCACATATTTAAGTCATTAACAGGAACTACAGCTAATGGATTTGCTCCAAGAACATTCTCAATATTACCTACCTTACCTAATCCAAAAGGATCTCTTAATAATCTTAACCTGTCAGCCAATGCATTATTCAAAATAGAACGTTTTGCGGTATAGGTAGCGTAAACATTCAATGAAAGCGCCGACCCAGATGGGAAGCTATAGCTTACGGTATTAGACATACCTCCTGTTAATACCGGCTGTGTGTTACCTACAACCTGTAAATCTCTGGAGTCTAAAACATAATCGCCATTGGCGTCAAAGAAACGGGCATCACCACCCTGGAACGAATTTAAAACATTCGATGTATTATTATTTCTATACCTTAATCCGGTAACAGGATCAATAGGCACATCATTTGTAGAATCATATACGCCTTGGTTAACATATAAGAAGTTAGCCAATGAATTTCTACCTACTCTTTTTGCAAGATGCTGTTCATAACCCGAAATAAAATCGAACTCAATAGACTGTCCATTGTATTCAGCAGGAAGCTGAGTTAACACATCATTGTTTATCGCACCGTTTACAGATACTGTCCAGTTAAATTTACTATTTTTTGACAGTGGTCTGCTACTTAAAGATAATTCGTAACCATAGTTGGAAAGTGCAGCATCATTACTGGTATACTTTTCAAAAGCGAGCGTATTTGACAAGAAGCTCGTAAACAACTCATTAGTAACCTTTTTATAATAGGTATCAAAAATAACATCCAACTTTCCATCAAAAAGGCCTAAGTCAAATCCTAAGTTAAACTGGGTTACATTCTTTGGTCTAAGCAATGGGTTAGGTATAAATTCGTAGTCGATACCTACACGTGGGTTGTTATTATAGAATCCTTTAGGACCATATTTTCCGTAGATGTCAACTAAACTGCCAACAGGGAAGATATTTTTACCACCTGTTAATCTGATGTCACCATAACTCAACCACTTAAGATCTTTAAGCCAGTTTTCTTTATTGAAATTCCATTTCAAACCAATTGAAGGGTTTTTAGCATATGGATCTTTATTCCCATTATTCGATGTCCCATCAATACGATAAGTAATATCCAAAATATATTTCTTTTGAAAATCATACGTAAAAGCAGCCGCAAACGAAATCTGATTCTGATCGTAGAAAGTAGTTAAGATACCACCACCACGTGAATAATAACCATCATAACCCAATGGTCCCTGAAACTGATCATTTGGAGACCTTTCTAATCTTGTAGTACTACCTTGTCCTTTTTTAACATACATCTCACTAAAAAGGTTAAAAAACAGGTTGTGCTTCTCGTTAAAAGATTTCACATAGGAAACATTATTCCTGTTATATAATTGCGAGGTGTAACCGTAATAAGAATAAATCTTAGCAAACTGACTGTTGGCAGCAGCAGGTGTAAAAGTATCCTCAGTATCAACATTATAGTCATAACTGGCTGCAGATGTAATATTTAAACCAGGAATTAATTCATAACGCCCCTCAATATAAGTATTCAAATTCTTAGGTCCAGCATCTGTATTTGTCTGCAACGCAGATAACACACTGCTGGTGGCCTGAAAGAAAGATGGGCCAGGCAATAAAGAAGATTTCTGACCATCTGTAGCAACTCCGGTTTGCAATAACCCTACCCCGTTTGCCTTTTTTATCTTACCAACATTTCCTCTAATGGACCCAAAAAAACTAATCCTGGTAGTTGGTTTATAATCCATGTTCATGTTCAGACTATACCTGTCAAAACCAGTATTTTTAATAATCCCTTTATCTGAAAAATAACTCAGATTGGTTTTGTAACTAAACTTAGAATCACCGCCATCCAATTGAATGTTGTGCGTTTGATTATAGGTATTCTGATAAAAAACGCCTTGCCAATCAGTTGAATTGTTGTAGTAAGCATTTAAACTATCTGATAAAAATGGTGTATTTGATATCTTATAAATATCTGAGAACCTACCATATTTATTGATTTGGCCTAATTTTATATCACGTTCATTGGTACCACCTAAAATATTACGAAGTTTAGGAATTGCATTCATATAAAAGTTACCAGTATAACGAATACGGGGAATTTCAGAATTTCCACGCACTGTTTGAATTAAAATTACACCATATGCACCTCTTGAACCATATAAGGCTGTGGCTGTCGCATCTTTTAAAACCTCAATACTGGCAATATCTTCTTGTGGAATTAGAGATATAGGACTCACACCCGGACCTTGCTGCTGGAATCCAAACTCCGATGCTTTATCCGCATCCATAGGAACACCATCTATAACGTATAAAGGAGAAGTCGGCTGAAGGAAAGTCTCGTTACCTGTACCTGTAGTACTTATGGTTGATAAACCACGAATATTAACCGTACCACGTAAACCCGGAGCTCCGGTATTTAACTGGATGTTTAAACCGGCTACTTTACCCTGAAGCAGTTGCTCAACGTTTGACACTGGTACATCCTGTACCTCTTTACCCGAAACTATAAATGAAGATCCTGTAGTTACCTCTCTGGTTCTCTTTTGATAACCACGAATAACTACTTCTTCCATCGTTTTATTATCCTCCTTAATGGACACATTCAATGTTGTTTGTCCTGGATTTAACTTAACTGTTTTAGTACCATAACTGATATATGAAAATACTAAAGATGCCCCATCATCTACCGATACCGAGTAATGGCCTTTAGAATCTGTTTGAGTAAGTACTTTAAGTGGCTTACCACTGGCAACACTAACCCCAACCATTGTATCATTGGTTCCGGCATCTTTTACAGTACCACTAACAATTACCTTCTTTGTTTGTGCCACCAAATCCTTGCATAGAAAAATGCAGCTGAAAAAAATCGATAGCAAAATTATTTGTTTTCTCATTGTATTAATTTTTATCATTAACATTTCTATTCATCTTCAAATTTCGGATTCACTGTTTTAAAGTGAAACACAATCTCCCAGTCGCCTTTTTCATAAATAGCGAAGTCTTGCGAAATCACACCTTGCTCTCTGAGTCCGCCAAATCCTCTGCGGGAGTAAACAAATTCAACGTGTGCTGAAGAACCGCCACCGAAATTCTCAACACCTCCTGAAGTAAAACGAGTTGGGATTCTGGCAACCGGAATAGGATATGCTACTTCGTACTTTACATATTGATCAGTTTGTTCCTTGTTAAAGCCATGAACCAGCAGATCCCATTTTGTTTCGTTGAACTTTGCCGGATTAATTGCAACCGAATCTTTGTCTAAAAATTTAAATCTTAATGAATTCCCGGTACCTCCAGGTACTTTTCTGATATAAGTGTATACAACTCCTTTTAATCCTCCTCCATTCGCCGTCAAATCATCATTGGTTCCCTCACCTTTCATCCCATAAATATTAGGATAAATATGCTCAAGGTTAGTCCCGTTTGGAGTGGTCGTATTTGGCTTGCCATTATATCTATTGAAGTCTGCCTCCGGCCAATATGGCCTTTCTAACCAAGGGATGATAGACAAGTTTTTCATGATCCTGGTACCTCCTGAATTCTTAACTTTCACATCAAAATACCTGATATCCTGAGGAAACATAACTGAATCTCTTGGTTTAAAAATCTTACTAGTTGCTGATTCCCAAACAATTATATCGCCAGATGGTCTTACCTCAACTATCGGGCGCTCCTCAATTTTTCTTTTTGCCTCAATTTCGGCTACGCTCTTTTCCTTTCCGGTATATTCAGAAGTCCATACCAATACCGGCCTTTTTGCCAGCATATCCTCTGCTGATCTTCCATCACCGAACCTTGGATTTATAATTTCAAAGGTCATAGGGAATGATGAATTATCAGGATTAAAAACGCCCTGAAATAAATTTACTCTACCCATGATTGGGGGGAATTCAAGCATTACATACGCCGCTTTCGTACTTAGATAATTTTTCTCATCAGGCAGATCAAATATCTTCCTACATCCCGAAAAAGCAATCATTAAGGTCAAAAACAGAACTACTTTATATTTTAATATGTTGTGCATAACATTTGTCAATTTAAATATGTCTCTCATTTTATTCGTAAACTTTTCTGAAGTTCATTGTCCACTCAGACAACTGGAATAAATCATCCCCAGCGTTCGTCAGGATCACGACACGATAAAACTCATAAGCGACTTCATTTTTAAAATCATAGATTTTAGTCTGGAAGTCAGCCTCAAACTTCATATCCTGTCTGGTATCAAGTATAACCCAATTGCTATTGTCGTGAGAAGCTTCTAATCTCCATGATGTAGGGTTACGAGGATATTGTTGTGAATCATTTGCCGTGGTAAACGTGTAAACATTAGATACCGTTGGTTCAATAGGCGCCCAAACAAAATATATAGGTTTCACTGCCGGGTTTTGATTATTAAAGTGGGTGATAAATTTGGTTAATGAATTACCATCATATATTTTTTCAAATTTCTCTCCAGGGTTTACCGTTCCATCTTTATAATCAGGATTAGTAAATTGTACATATTTAGCTCCGAGCACGGTATTAAACAAGTTGGTCGGCGGTGGGATAAATGTAAGTCGTCTTACAAATTCATCGTAACCAAATACGTGATCAGGCTGCACCAAATGAATTATCCCGTTTTTTGCCTGGATGTTAACTGAACTGGTATATGAAAAAGCCCAGTTCGGTGTAAATACACTTCTTTTGGTATTGGCAAACTCAATAACTTCTGGTCCTCCGTTTTGCATCCCCTGGGCATCAGCATATTGACGTTTCCCATGCATAGGATAATCTCCGCGAATACTAAAAAGCTCACGACCATCGCCAACGGAAAAATCTGTTGATTTAAAAAGTCCCTTTATAATATATCTGGAAACCATAGTATCCAGGTGGGAACTATCATTTTTAATTTTCTCTTCCTCAGAAGGAATAAGAACTTTTCCAGAAGCCAGTTCTGATAAAAATATAGCTCTCTTTCCATTCGCTCTTCTGGCGTCGTTTAAGTTTTTAAGTGCGATCTGGAAACTCGAATTGGAAACTGCAAATAAAGTTATCGCACTATCTCTGAGTGTTCCTTCCATCTTTAGTTTATCGATTACCAATAACAATGAATCGTAAACACCCGGTTTACTTTTTAGGTAATCATAGATATCTAAATTGGTACCCGAATTAATGTTCTGGATATCATGATAGCCTTTTTCTTTTGTACAGCCCATTTGAAATATAATGGCACTAAACAAGAATGCGACTAAATATCTACTATATAAATTTAATTTTTTCATATCTGTTACTGTTTAGTTATTTCCAATAAGAGTTTTGTACCAATTCAGGGTTCTGATCAAGAAGAGACTGTGCTATAGGCCAGTAAATGCCGCCCGAATTGATCAACTGCGTAAATTTAGGATCCCGCTGTACGATTTTGTGATACCTAACTAAATCGTACCATCTATAACCTTCGCCCATAAACTCTTTATTACGCTCATTAAAAATGGCATTGATAAGATTTCCGTTTCGCTCAGCAGAATATGGGACGTAGGTACTAATTACTGCACCTGCGTTATCAACATTATATCTAAATGTGCGGACAATATTAAGTGCGTCAATAGCTCCTTGTCTCTCACCCAAAACCGCAAGCGCCTCTGCCCTTAATAAGGTCACATCTTCCAGCCTTGTAAAAAGTACAGCGCTTGAAAAGATTCTGAAAGTTGGATCACTCGATCCATCTTGCATACATTTTATCTTGCTAAAAATCGGGTACTTACCTAAGAAATTAGTGAAGTAAAGCTGAGAGTGCGTAACACCAGTACTATCAATGTTAAACCTTCCGTCATTAGGCTCTCTAAATATTGATAAAATGGAATCTTTTGGAACAAAAATGTCCGGTAGGTTTTTGTTTACAATTGGTTCAGCTAAAGTTAACGACTCTATGTTCCCAACAAATGTAGCATCCTGATGACCGAAGATAAAACCAAAAGCAAAAAGCTGATTGTTATTTTTATCGTAGAAAATTCCACGACGGTTAGTAAGGTAATCAGTAGTAGAATAACCCATCGCTGCTTTTGGGAAATTATCAAGTACTATTTTGGTATATACCGTTACATCTGCATATTTTCCTTGCCATGCAGCTACCTGAGCCAGAACTGCATAAGCACTTAACTTTCTAACTAATGTTCCATTCCATCTTCCATCTCCTTCATTATAGTATTGACCTGGTTGCTGAATATCATTCATACTATACCTGTATGGTAAAAGCTCAGCTGCAGCAACCATTTCCGCCTGAACAAATTCCAGAATCGCATTACGATCAGCCCTTTTTACATTCTCAAAACTACCATCACGCGAAGAAGTAATAAAAGGTACATCACCCCAAATTCTCACCATATAGAAATAAGCAAATGCACGCAAAAATCTTATTTGCGCCACATCTACAGTCATATTGTTATCTGTATACCTTGCATCTTTTTCTTTAACCTCGTGAATACGCTCAAGGAAAATATTTGCTGCATTTACTATTGCATAGAATCTTCTCCAATTTGAAAGTTCCTCAACAACAGGATAAGAAGCTTTCAGGTCATTTCTTATAATTGCTTTTAAATCCTGGCGAATCGGACTATCAAAGTTGCCCATACGAACATCTCCATATATCCAATGCCCGTTGTTATCTGCTAAGGCTGCCCTGGTTAACCCGTATACTCCAAGTAATTTGGCTCTGGAATCTTCCAGATTATTCCAGGAGTTCTCTTCGTTTACCACACGGGTTGAGTTTATATCTAATGCTTTTTTACAGCCACCTGCTATCAGGGTAAAAAAGATAAGACTCAGCAAAACTATTTTTTTCATTTCGTCTATTTTAAATGGTATTTAATATTATTAGTTTATGTGTGATATTGAATTAAAAATCCATTTTAACACCCAGCATATACGTTCTGGGAATTTGCATTCCATATCCTGTATCGTAACCAGTATAGTTTACCAGTTCAGGATCTTGTCCTGTATATTTAGTAAGGGTGAAAACATTATACACACTACCATAAACATAAAATCTCTCTAGCCTTGGCAGTTTCTTTTTCATCATTTGGGTTAGATCATAACCTAATGACAATGTTCTTAACTTTAAGAATGACGCATCTTCAAGGAATAAATCCTGATTCACCTGATAAGGTGCCGATGAGCTCCATGGATTATATAAAGGATATTTTGAGTAATCTCCTCTTTTCTCCCAATAAGTAACCTCTCTGACTGAGTTGATGTTATTCAAACCTTCGCGATTAACAAAATCAAAACGGTTAGCCATTTCCTGATTTATTAAATCCCTTCCTAGATTGAAGTACATGTTTACACTTAACGTCCAGTTTTTATAACCAAAATCATTGTTAAATCCACCAGAAACAACCGGAAGGGCATGGCCCATTAAAGTCCTGTCTTTATTACTTATAATATTATCTCCATTAAGGTCTTTCCAGATAGGGTCGCCTGCTTTTAAAGTGATGGCATTGTAGCTCATTTTTTCGCCATTAGCACCTACAGGAACTTCAGCATCTGTATTAAAGATCCCTTGATTTGTTAATAGCCAGTAACTATCTACAGATTCACCAACTTTTAAAAGTCTGTCGCCAACAATTAATTCAGATAAACCTCCAGGCAATGCTTTCAATTTGTTTTTATTGAAATTCAGGTTAAGTGAAGAAGTCCACGACACCTTATTTGTTGAAGGCAAGATATCAGCACTAATTGCAGCATCAATACCAGAGTTTGCAATAGACATTCCGTTTCTAACAATCGTGTTATATCCGTATTCTGCAGCACCTGGCACGCCTAACAATTGATTCTTATCCTCTTTGGAATACACATCAACCGAAGCTCTGATTCTGTTTTTTAGAAATGCAACATCAACACCAACGTTTAGCTGATCCTGATATGCCCATTCTAAACCGTAAGGAATGGCACCCGCATTATAAGGTCTTGTTAATGTACCAAAACCATTATAACCAGGAGCAATTAAGTTGCCTGTAAAACCAATAAACGCAGTATACTGAGGTCCTTGAGCATAATTATCAAATTGCTCTGCCCTCCCCATACGTCCTACACTTGCACGTAAATTCAAATCTGAAACTAGATCATTCTTCTCAAGAAAATCCTTTTTCATGTTCCAGTTTGCCGAGAATATTGGTGAATAGAACCAACGGTTAGTTGGCTGCTGATTAGATGATCCATCAGCGCGTAACATAGCAGAAAAGGTATAAACATCGTTATAGTTATAACTCGCTTTTCCGGTAAATGAAATCATATTATTTCTGGTTTTATCCAAAAATTTCCAAACGAGCTCTCTTTTAAATACAAAAGGCTCCAAATAATCATCTCTGTTTGGATCACTTCGTAATAAATTCAGTTTTATAAAATCATTGGATCCTTTATAAGCGTAAGCATAGTTATACTTATAGGTATCGTACTGAAATGACGAACCAACAGCAAAATTAAGTGAATGCACATCGTTTACTTTCAAATCGTAAGTAGCCGTATTATCAAACATCACTCTTCTACTAAAACCATAATAGTTTGAAGCATAGTTTGTTGTTTGCAGCAAAGTTCTTGGAAAGAATATATCTCTATATCCCTCATTGTTATCAACTCCAAATACTGAATTGAATTTAAATCCACCCAAATCTATACCTAGTTTTACCAATCCCTCTACGATATTAGATCTGTTATTATCGAAACCTTTATCAAATTGATCCAGATAATTTTGGTACTTCACACTATTGGGAGCAATTGGCGAACTCAAATCCGGTATGTAATTTACCTGAGAAAGCCTGTCTCTTACATTTTTATTTCTCTGACGATCAACACGATTAGCATTAATAATAGCTGTGAATGACATCCAATCAGTTGGTCTCATGTTAATTTGAAAACGAGTAGTATAACGATCAGCACCAGTGTTATCAGCTACTCCTCCACTTGTGGTGGTCCCAACGCCAAAACGGAAGTTAGCTCTTTCGCTACCCCCCGAAATCCCGGCATTTACTGAATAAGACAAGGCATTACCATAATACAAGTCGTTCCAGTCGGCAGGCCCGTAAAAGTCATTGTTTAATGAATCACTTAGATAAAGTGGGTAAGAATCAACACCAGAATAACTTCCATTGGCGGTATACTTGTCGTAGAATTGTCTTCTAAAGTCATTCTCGAACTTACCGTTTATAGTAGTTACTGCACTAGGCTGGGCTAAACCTATATATGACTCGAAGTTTATTTTTCTAACCGTCGAGTTCTTTTTGCTTGTGAGCAAAATTACGCCGTTAACTCCTTTTGGTCCGTAAACAGATGTAGCACCAAGATCCTTCAATATCTGAACAGACTCTATATTATCCATGTTGATATTGGAAAGGCTATTTGTCGCCGGACCTATTCTGTCAAATTTAAATTGTTGGATGTCGTAAGCAAAAGGATGCTCACCAACTAACGGTATCCCATCGAGAACAACTAGCGGTTGCGTAGCAAATTGTTCACGTGGCGATACAAGCGGTTGTGATGTTCCGCGGATAAACATGTTCTGAACCGTACCTGGCTCACCAGATGATTCCTGAACATAAAGACCAGCAGCCTCACCTTTTAAATACTGCTGTAATGTAATCGCAGGAAAAATGGCGAGCTTTTTAGGATCGACATCATTTCCTTTAGATTCTAAAGCCGAAAAAACGGTCCTCTTGGACTTAGGCTGGAAGCGTGTAGTGTCTACTTTAAGTTTGGCAGAATCCTCTTCAGCAGAATCAGTCTGTTGTTGGAAGCTCATCTTGAAAGAAGAAATATCCGACACACAGGCAGACCTAGCGGCACTACCAAAAGAACATGTTGATGAACACAACAAACCCAGGAAAGTTATATTTGCAATAAAGCGCATAACAGATAATTAAGTATTAACTGATTGAAAACCTTTTTTAATTTGATTTTATAGAAATTAATAGATTAAATTTTAGATACACGCATGCCAGATCGCCTGCCAATCGAGCAGACTGAACAGCAACAAGTAAATAATTTAAAATATTTTTAAAACGATTTAGCTAGGGATCTCTACAATCGTTAGATTGCACAGCCTAGCTTCAGCATTTAAAAATGGCATGTTATGCCCAAGAAAAAAATTGCGATTATGCCGTGAGAACTCACTACATAGCTTTTTAGTAAAAGTTTGATTCATAGTTTGGCTTATTAGGTTAGTATTTGGTTTCCCGACAATGACTTATGGTGCTAAATCGATTATCTATAACAATAATACGAAAGAAAATTTAAATTCCAAATCTTTTACATCATTTTTTTTACACAAAATGACATAAGTGCATTCGATTGCCAAATAAGCCCTAATTAGCCCAGAAACCCATACTACAACGTTATCGTAGTAAAGATTTATTTAAGCGTCTATTATATATAAGGAGTATTCAATATTTTTCCATCTAAGCTACAATTATCACCTTGTAGTAATTATTAAAATATAAATACATAAACATGTCCTTTTTAATGAATGAAAATTTGTTATTTTGAACTATATTATAAAAGCAGGCCCCTTACACAAAACAGATATGCCAGTTAAGCAAAAAAAAGAAAGCGGAAACAACATTTTATCGATAGATATAGGCGGTACCAGTATTAAAGCCTGTATATTAAGTTCAAAAGGAGACCTGCTCTCTGAATTCAAAAAACTGCCTACCCCAAAAAATTCAACACCCGAAGAAGTTATTAAAACCGTCAAGGAATTGGCATCATCGCTCGAAGACGATTTCGACAGGATATCAATCGGTTTTCCCGGATACGTTAAATGTGGTAAAGTAGAAACAGCTCCAAACCTGGCCAAAAATAAATGGACCAATGTTAACCTTGCTCAACAAGTAAGTAATTTATTTAACAGACCTGTCCGACTTATTAATGATGCCGACCAACAAGCACTTGGAATTGTAAGTGGTATCGGTTTCGAAATTGTATTCACAGTAGGTACCGGTTTTGGTACTGCACTTGTATTTGATGGCGAACTACTCCCCCATTTTGAACTTGCTCATCTACCGGTATCAAAAACAAAGGACTATGATGATTACATAGGAACCAAAGCTTTTGAGAAAATTGGAAAGAAAGACTGGAACGAACGTTTAGAACGTATCATCCAAATCTATAAAACAGTATTCAATTACGACACATTATACATTGGTGGTGGAAATTCCAAGCACATTACCTTTGAGCTTGATCATAACATTCACCTGGTAACCAACAAAGACGGCATCAAAGGCGGTGCTAAACTTTGGGAAGTTGCCGAAAAATATCACGTATACACAACCCGCCCTAACGACAAATAAAATAATGAAGAATAAATACACTTTAGGAATGATTGGCCTCGGAACCATGGGCCGAAATTTATTGCTTAATATGGCCGATAATGGCTTTCAGGTTACAGGCTATGATAAGGATGCCCGCATGCTTAAAAAGCTTGAAGAAGATGGTAAGGCCCATAACTTAAAAGGATTTGAGTCATTAGAGGATTTTATACAAAGCCTTGAACTTCCAAGAAGGATTATGCTTTTAGTACCTGCTGGGAAAATTGTTGACAGCGTAATTCAGGAACTTGTTCCTTTGCTTGATAAAGGTGATATGATCATCGACAGCGGAAACTCTCACTTTACTGACACAAGCAGAAGAGCAATAGAGCTTTCAGACCAGGGCATCCACTTCTTTGGAATGGGTATATCTGGTGGCGAAGAAGGTGCCCGTTTCGGACCAAGCATGATGCCAGGCGGGGATAAAGCGGCTTACAATGCTGTAAAACCTATTCTTGAGGCTGTTTCTGCAAAAGTTAACGGCGATCCTTGCGTAGCGTACATTGGCCCCGGTGCTTCCGGTCACTTTGTGAAAATGGTTCACAATGGTATTGAGTATTCAATGATGCAAATTCTTGCCGAAACTTACGACCTTTTAAAGAACGTACTTGGCTATAACAATGAGCAGATATACAACACATTTGAAAAATGGAACAATGGCAGGTTAAAATCTTTCCTACTGGAAGTAACCCGCGACATTTTTAAAGTTAAAGATAAAAAAACCGGAAGCTACCTAATTGATGTCATCAAAGATCAGGCAAAATCTAAAGGTACAGGAAAATGGACGTCGCAAGTCTCTATGGATTTGCAGTTACCTATTCCAACTATAAACGAGTCAGTAAGCGCACGTGATTTGTCAAAATTCAAAACACTCCGTGTTGCACTATCACAAGCATTACCGCATCAGCAAATTAAAGTTGAAGATGCAGCTGCATTCGAAGTACAACTAGAGCAAGCGCTTTATTTTGCTATGATTACCTCTTACGCTCAGGGACTTCATTTGTTGGAGCAAGCCTCTGCAGAATTCAAATATGAGCTAAACCTGAAAGAAATTTCTCAAATCTGGCGTGGCGGATGTATTATCCGCGCGGTATTACTTGAAGACATTTATCAGGCTTACAAAAAACAACCGGAGCTACCGCATTTATATTCAGACGAGAGCATCCAAAATCAGTTAAAAGAAATTATCCCGGGCACAAGAAATGTTGTGATAACAGCATTAAACAATGGTATTGCAATTCCTTGCTTCGCCTCTGCCCTTACCTATTATGATTCCCTTAGAACGGATAAATCACCACTAAACCTAACCCAGGCACAGAGAGACTTCTTTGGCGCGCATACTTTTGAACGCATTGATGAAGAAGGTATTTTCCATGCCGATTGGAACGAGAACAATTAACTAAATCACAACCTACACTGCACATAATAACATTCTAATGAAAACTAGCCTCAACGTTAACCCAACCATAGTAGTAATTTTTGGCGGTACCGGTGACTTAAATTTGCGAAAACTTGCGCCCGCTCTTTACAACTTATACACAGACGGCTACATGCCTGAAAAGTATGCCATTATCGGAACTGCCCGTAGGCCACTTACTGATGAAAAATTCAGAGAGAATCTAATGGATGGAGTAAACAAATTCTCAAGATCAGGAAAAGTAAAGCAGGAAAAGTGGAACAAATTTGCAGAAAATGTTATTTATAATTCTGTTGATGTAGAGACACCTGAAAGCTTCGGTTTACTTAAAAAAAGCATAGAGAAACTTCAGAAAGAATTTGGTCCCAAAACACAGGTTATCTACTACCTTGCTGTAGCGCCAAACTTGTTTCCTCTTATCGCTAAGTGCCTGTCAGATTATGGATTGGCAGGAACTGAAGACAACTGCCGTATTGTAATCGAAAAACCTTTCGGAAGGGATCTTGAAACCGCTAAAGAACTAAATTGTATTCTTACCGGCATATTTACCGAGAAACAGATCTATCGTATAGATCATTACCTGGGTAAAGAAACCGTGCAGAACATAATGGCTTTCCGTTTTGCAAACTCATTCCTTGAGCCACTTTGGAACCGTACTTATATCGATCACATTCAAATTTCTGTAACGGAGCAACTTGGCGTTGGCGATAGAGGGGGCTATTACGAAGGTGCTGGTGCATTAAGAGACATGATTCAGAACCACCTGCTTCAACTACTTTGTTTAATTGGCATGGAAACACCGGTAAACTTTGATGCAGATGAGATCAGAAACAAAAAGGTTGATGTATTAAAAGCAATGCGTCCGTTTAGCCCTGAAGATATTCGTTTCAGCACAGTTAGAGGTCAGTATACCAAAGGATGGGTAGAAGGCAAGGAAGTACCGGGATACAGACACGAAACTGGCGTAGATGCCAATTCCAACACTGAAACCTTTGCTGCAATTAAGTTTTTTGTAGACAACTGGAGATGGCAGGGAATTCCGTTTTACGTACGTACCGGAAAACGTCTGTTCCAAACATCTTCATTAATTACCATTCAGTTTAAAGATGTACCACATCATATCTTCCCTTCTGGAGTAACTGAGCACTGGCAACAAAACAGATTGATCATCAGTATTCAACCTGAAATGAGTATCCGTTTGCAGGTACAAGGTAAAAGGCCAGGATTAGACATGGTATTAAACCCTGTTGACATGGTATTTGACTACAAAGGAACCTATAGCTCAGAAACACCTGAGGCTTACGAGACGCTTCTATTAGACGTTATGACAGGCGATCAGACTCAGTTTATGCGTGCCGATCAGGTAGAAGCTGCTTGGGAATTGTTAATGCCGGTTGTTAACGCATGGGAAAGCAAAAAATCTTTAAGCTTCCCCAATTACACTGCAGATTCATGGGGACCAGAAGACGCCGAAGCGCTGATTGCCAGAGATGGCTTCCACTGGTTTGCATTACCACTAAATAAAGAATAATGAATTTATTAATTTATAAAACTCAAAGCGAATTATTTGAGGATCTGATAGAATATATAATAACCATTGCCAATCAATCAATTGCAGAAAACGATTGCTTTAATTTTGTATTAACCGGTGGAAACTCACCTAAAGCTTTATACGAATTACTAGCTACCACTTATCGCGATAAAATTGATTGGTCTAAAGTATATTTCTTCTTTGGCGATGAGCGCAATGTATTGCCAAGCCACGAAAGTTATAACGGCTTAATGGCTAAAAGAGCAATACTAGATCCTTTGAATATTGCCAAAGACCATATATTTTATGTAGATACTACCCTTGCTCCTGAAAAGGCTGCAATTGAGTATAACAAAGCGATATCTGCACATTTTAATGGTGCAGATATCATTTTTGACCTGATCCTTCTTGGAATGGGCGATGATGCACATACTGCTTCGTTGTTCCCTGGAACATCTATTCTTGATAACAAGGAAGTAGAAGTAGATTCAGTATTCGTAGAAAAACTTTCTACGTACAGAATCAGCTTTACTGCGCCGCTAATTAACAAAGCTAAAAACATTGCTTTCCTTGTTTTTGGTGAGACTAAAGCAGAAGCTGTAAAACACGTTATCGAAGCTCCAAAAAAGAATACAAAATTGTATCCTTCACAATTAATCAACCCTGTTGATGGTAGTGTAACATGGTTTCTAGATGATGATGCAGCAAGCCTGTTAGATAGCTAGTAAAGTCATTGAGCAATAAAAAGGGGCAAATACTAAGTATTTGCCCCTTTTTATTGCTCAAACGTCGCCATCTCTCCTATCGATGACGGCGTGTATTATCGTATGATGTCATTGCCACTTCTTTGTATTTTCAATTCCCCAAAAAATACAAGTATGTTACAAAACAGAAATATTCCAATTTAGTATCTTGCTACTAAAATACTCCTTATTTGTTATGGAAAAAGAAATGAATGCATTACCCCGTCGTCAGTTTCTGGGCAATGTATCAAAAGCAGGAATACTAGGTTCATTAGCTGCCTTTTTACCAGGCAGTAGCTCCGCCGAGGTACTTAAATCCTTTACCGCTATCCCAGAAGACGGGCATACCTTTTTAACAAAACCCTATCTGCAATTACCTTCGGCAGACGGCATGACCATAAGGTGGGTTACCAACAAACTGTGTTACAGCTGGATTGAATACGGCGAAGGGAATAATCTAAACCTAAAGGCCCATAATGTAACCGACGGCCTGGTTGATGCCCACAACAGAATAAACTTTGTTAAATTAAAAGACCTAAAGCCAGATACAAAATACAGTTACCGTGTATTGTCTAAGGAAATTACAGATTTTCAACCCTATTCTTTAAAATACGGAGAAACCATCTTTAGTAAGACCTATTCATTTAGCACACCAAAAGCAAATCCTGAGGCAGTTTCATGGCTTATATTAAACGATATTCATGATCGTCCGGCATCAATCCCACATCTGCTAAAATTAAACAACGAGGATTACGATTACGTATTTTTCAACGGTGATATTTTTGACTTCCAGAAAGACGAACAACAGATCATAGACCACATGCTTAATCCATCTACAGATGTATTTGCAAGTACAAAACCGTTTATGTTCGTTCGCGGTAATCACGAAACCAGAGGAAAGTTCTCTCGTGAACTAAAAGACTATTTTTCTACTAAAGACGACAAAGGATATTTTGCTTACCAATGGGGTCCTGTTTTCAATATTGTATTAGATACCGGTGAGGATAAGCCTGATGATCATCCGGTTTATGCCGGAATAGTAGATTTTGACGGCTACCGTAAAGAACAGGCTAAATGGCTCGAAGAAATCATGAAATCAAGCGCTTATAAAAAGGCGAAATTCCGTGTGGTTATGATGCATATTCCGCTATATCATTCCGGCGACTGGCATGGGCCAATGCATTGCAGAGAACTCTTTGCGCCGTTGTTTAAAAAGTACAAGGTAGACATCGTAATTTCCGGACATACACATACCTATGGCGTTTGGCCACCATCTGCAGAACACCCCTACCCTGTTATCATAGGCGGCGGACCGCAAGAAGGAAAACGTACGCTTATAAAAATAAAAGCCAACAGTAAAACACTTGATTTGGTTATGCTTAAAGACGATGGATCGGAAGTAGGAAAATACAGCTTAAAGAGCAGCTAAACTTTAATTCTTTCTAAAACCGCAGCATTGTTTTCGGTATTTACACCTTTTAGCTCCACATATTTAACATTTGGCAACCAAAAAGAACCGCCTTCAATCCTCACAAAAATCCTGTCGAGCTGAATCTTTTTGTTATTAACCGTTACATAAACATGGAACTTCTTGTCGTGCTCAGATTTCAGCAAATACATCGGCAGTTTTTTATGCGAAACAAACCTTAGCTCATAGTGATCTTTCCCTATCTCTTTGGTTTGAATACCATATGCAAATTTCTTTTGGATGTAGCTTAAATCCTTTTTCTCCCCCTCATCTCCATAACGGATCCAATACACAAGAATCGGCTCTTTTCTGTCAACCTGTCCATTTTTATCTGCATTTAATTCACAGATGATTGTGTTGGTGTTAGGGTCTCTCTGCAGATAAAAAAGTTGATTGGCAATTCCTTTTGGAGTTGGAAATTTTAAAGGTGAAGGATCATTTTTATCAACTGCTTGAGCATATGCAGGGGTCACTATGGCTGTTATTAACAAACTAAAGAGCAACAGTATATTGAGGGTTAGTAATTTAGTGGTTTTCATTGGTAAAATATTAGGGTTCAAAGATAAAAAGAGAATTATAAACTCTTGATGTTCAATTGTCAAATTGCCGACATTATCTTGATCTTAATCCTTTTTTAGATACAAAATATATTTTTAATTCGTCATTGAAAATATAAATTTTGCGATTATAATCGCAATTTTAATGATTTCAAGAGCAGCAACAGTATCAATCAAACACCACTTAGGCGATGAAAAAGCCATCATACTACTTGGCCCTCGTCAGGTTGGTAAAAGTACTTTATTGCACCAACTGCCTTCCGATTTTAAACCTGACGCATTATGGTGGAATGGTGATGATGCAGATATTCGTGCTTTATTGGCTAATCCAACATCAAGTCTTTTAAGATCCTTAATTGGCAAGGCGAGAACATTAGTTATTGATGAAGCTCAACGAATAGAAAACATTGGCCTTTGTATAAAACTAATTGTTGATCAAGTTAAAGAAGTAAAAGTAATCGCTACAGGTTCCTCTGCATTTGAACTAAGTATTAATGAGCCATTAACTGGTCGTAAATGGGAATATAATTTATATCCGTTTTCATCCTCCGAAATGGTTAACCACCACGGTCTTCTCGAAGAAAAACGGTTACTAAATCATAGATTAATTTATGGATATTATCCGGAAATTGTTAACAATCCGGGAGAAGAGGAATCTCGCTTAAAACAACTCTCCAGTAGCTATCTATATAAAGACATTCTTGCGTGGGAAAGAATCCAAAAGCCGGATAAAATGGAGAAGCTAGTGCAGGTCCTTGCTTTTCAAATTGGCAGTGAAGTGTCTTATAATGAATTAGGGCAGTTAACCGGTTTAGATAACCAAACTACCGAGAAATTTATTAACTTATTAGAAAAATCTTTTATTATATTTAGACTTACTCATTAAGTCGTAATCTGCGTAATGAATTAAAAAAGAGTCGCAAATTTTATTTTTATGACAACGGTCTTCGAAATGCAGTTATTAATCAATTTAGCCCAGCTGTCCTACGTCAGGATATAGGAGCCCTTTGGGAAAACTTTATAGTTAGTGAACGTGTTAAATTCCTTGCCTACGAGCAAATTAATTGCAATCAGTATTTCTGGCGTACACATGCACAACAAGAAATTGATTATATTGAAGAACGTAATGGCTTAATGAAAGCTTATGAAATAAAGTGGAATGTAAAAACTAAAAGTAATTTCCCTAAAACATTCTTAAACGCTTACAAGGACACAGAAACTAAAATAATTACCCCAGATAATATCCATGAATTTTTGTTATAAGCCTAACACTCATTTTCACCTATAGTATAATTCTGAACCAGAACTGGTATATTGCAGCAATTATGGGTTACGCAAAAGAAAGAGGAAAGCTTGAAAAGCTATCAACAAAAATAGTCGGCATAAGCATTTATGACGAGAAGAATTTAGCAATTCTAATCGATATTCACGAGCAGTACTCGCATACGGTAAGGATACTTAAAAACAAAGAACCAGAAACATTTAGTGATCTATACAACAATGAATTACAGGAAGTAAAAACTGGAAAAAGGTCTCTTAGAGAGAGCGATTCAGACGAAACTCGCCAGGCTAATTTCATTGCATACAAAGAATCCATACAGCGTGCTTTAGAGAAAACAATTAAAGCAACAATAGAATCTTTATAAGAAGAATAGAAAGCAAAAAAGACCCGATTGAAAATTCAATCGGGTCTTTTTATTGCATCAAATTATACTTTACTTTTGCGTTACACGCACATCAATACGACGATTTTGGGCCCTGCCTTCTGGAGTATCATTGCTCGCTACCGGATGTTCCTGGCCATAACCTTCGGCAGATAAACGCTTAGCGTCTACTCCCAATTTAACCAACGCCTGCATTGCAGTATTCGCTCGTTCATTGGATATCGTCTGATTTACAGCGGCATCGCCTGTATTATCGGTATAGCCTCCCATTTTTAGCTGCACATTTGGATAAGCTTTTAAAATTGCAGCTATATTTTTTAGTTGTTCCTGAGATTCTGCTTTTAAAGTACTTTTTCCAGTCTCAAAATACAGCCTGTCAAACGTAAACCAGGTGGTTTTATCAACCGGCTTATTCGTATCTTCAATAAATGAAATCAGGCTGTTCTCTACAGAATTCTCAGCGATACTAAGATCAGTACCATCAGGTAGTTTCTTACTGATTTTAGCACCCAGATCCTTCACAAAATCCCCTGCCTCATTTAATTTACCTGCTACAGTTGATACCGCGGCATCGGCAGCAGAATCTATCGCTGTACCAGCAGAGTCAACATTAGCCGATAAAGAATCAGTAACATTGGTCATTTCTGTTTTATTACATCCAGATTTGCCCATAATCCACCATGCCCCTAGCAAAATAACAAGCAACGGTATTAACCATTTTAAAAAGCTACCACCCGCTTTAGGTCTTTCTATATCCGCATAGTTTGTTTTTGGCAATTTCACCTCATTTGGAATATTCACTTTTGGTATATCTACCTTCGGTATATCTACTTTTGGAATATTAATGCTGGCCAAACCTAAAGAGTCACCTAAACCAGTTGGTAGTGCGGCAGCGATATCCGATTTGCTTTCAAAGATTTTGCTTATTAAATCAGAAATACTCCATCCTTTACTGGCCATTAACTTAGAAATATAACCTGTAATTAGTGGAACAATCATGGCCAGCAAACCTGTAGTTTTTGCACCGCTTAAACCACTTGAAGAGGAAACTGCATCAGTTACTGCTCCGGTATCGCCACCAAATAAGCCACCCAGCAATGATTTGCCTTTCTCCAATAAAGAATCCTTATCATCATTTAATAAATCTGCAGGATTACTGTCGGCACCAGAACTGGTAACGCCGGATAAAATTTTGCCTAGAAAGCCCGTATCACCGCCGGCTCCATTCTTTAGGATACCTGCTAAAACGGCTGGAATGCCAGCGGAAAGCCCTGTTTGAACCTGATCTTCGGTTACGCCAGCTTTCTGACTTAAAGAAGAAATCGCATCACTGCCTATTTCATTCTTTATCATTTCAATTAAATTCATGTTTATAGTTTTAAGTTAGTATTCTAAAATAAAAGCAAACACCCGCTCCTTTAATCTCAAATGGTACATAAAAAACAGAACATACCCGCACTTTTATTAAATATAAGATTAAGCTGTTATAAATACAAATCTAATAGCCTAATAGCAAACCATTTAGGTGCCGCCCACAACATCTTACCCTTCTACAACAATAATTCAAGGCAGAAGTTTAAATTTGTAGACTAATACATTGATCTTGGAGGAGCACACTACATCAAAAATTTTTCATGAAGACTTTTATGAGGCAGGAAAAGAACTGCACGCCAAATATGGTATTGAGCTTCTAGAGCTAAGCGCAAGAGAAAGTGCAGACTATGGAGCATGCAGTTTTAAACTACCAGGAAAAACTATTGAATTTAGGGTCTCTAAAGTTACCCCTAAAAAAGTGGGCCAATTTGTTGCCATTTGGAGAAGAAATGAACAAGGTTTAACCCAGCCCTTTGAAGAAACAGACGAAATAGATTTCATGGTAATCAGCTCAAGAACTGAGCATAACTTTGGACTATTTGTTTTTCCAAAATCTATTCTTATCGACCAGGGAATCATTACAAGCAACAAGAAAGCAGGAAAACGAGGAATCAGAGTGTACCCACCCTGGGACAAATCAACAAATAAACAAGCCCAAAAAACTCAAAGCTGGCAAATAAAGTACTTCATCAGTATCAACACCAATTAATCGAACGGATTCTCAGGTCAAAAATTTACCGTTAAAATGTGATTATGCCCGTTTCAACTCATTTTTCATAGGAAGAGTTGTAAAGTGGGCCTACTTTTGGCTGTAAATAATATCAAAAAATTACAGCCATAAATTTGATTTCAAATACAGAAAGCGGTTTACAAATACGTAGGTCCCGGTACACTCTCTGTGCAATTACTAAATGCCTCTACTAAAAAGAACCTGGGCGCCCTCGATATCACAGACCTTCAGGCACGTAAAATCTACACGCTTTATTTCGCAGACGATGCCAATGGAAACCTGGTAATGAACAAAGTTCTGTACAATTAAAAACAAACAAAATTCTCATTGTCAATAAAACTACAGTTAGTTTGTGTGTAGGTCAGATAACGGCTGAATAATATTTTAGGCTAAACAGTCAAAATTGCTGTAAAATTGCAGCAATTTTGACTTAAGTCTCCCTCAATAAAGCGTACGATTTTCTAGTCATATTAACTGACAATTAAGAAAAAGATTATCACTTTTTATTATCTCAAAATTATGAGAAAGCCCTTCATTCACATTGTTACACAGATTTCGGCTTTTTCAACGAAAATTCATTACCTCTAGTATACTTTAAGAAGAAAATTGCTCAACAGAATATGTAAGTACAGAATACTTTGTTTAAGTCTGAATATTGAATAAAATGAACAAGATCAGAACTTCTTCAAAACAATCTGTACTACAATTATTTACGAGCAAAAATTTCTGATTGATTTCCACTTTTGTCTGTTAAAAAATAACCTAAACGAAACTAAAACTGAATGCAATGAACAAAAATCATTGAAAAAACTGTAATAAGTTTGCTATACCATACATTCAGATAACTTTTTTATCCTAAAAATTATTAACAGATATTATAGGTTAAACTAATTTACCGCTCATAACTTTGAAACTTTATCGCTCATATGCTCCAGTTTTAGGATTACTATTTACAGTGATGTTGATCGTTTTTGGAGGAGAGGTGAAGGGGCAATGTGAAGCAAAAACCAGAATCTATGCAAATTTTCAAGGAAGTCTTGAAAAAGGAACGGGAGCTTTAACCTTACCAGTTTTAGTTGGCTCTGTACAAGATGCTTCTTTGGCAATCGATGGGAATTTTAGTAGACATTCAACTTTAAGTGTCCCACTTGCGGCTTTGAATCTTGCGTCTGCAACTCAGTATCTTGAATTCACATCCGATGGAAATCATGCTAATAAAAGAACCATAGTTGCAAATACAGAAGTGACAGTAAAGTTCACTTTACCCAAAGAATTAATTGGACTAGTTAGTGGGTTGTCAATTGGAACATTTCAAGATTTAAAAACTGAGATGAAAAGCTGGCCACCTCTAATAAGTTTAGGCGACGGCCAGAACGCCGGATACAGTGGAATTGGTGAAGTAGAATATTTCACAAGCACATCATTACTTAATTTACTAAATGGCACCGGAGAACTTGAAGTTTCTTTTAAGCCAACAGCGACTTTTAGTGGCGTTTATTTAAGATTAAGTAGCGTCTTATCCTTAGGTCTATCTTCAAAATTATTCCACGCTTACATAATGGGAGATACCCCAAACGACATCAATTGTGACGAACCAATAGATGTACTTTCCGGAGTTAAAGCAACAGCAGGACTTGGGCTTGCAAACATCACAGGGAGCGTAACTAACCCTCAGAATTCAATCGATATAGAAACAGCAACTCCAACCTTCACTTACATGGATGCCGGAGCTCAAGTATTAAGTAAAACATTTGAAACAATTATTTTCAATAAATCTTCTGTCCCTGGGGATTCTATTAGGCTCGTTTTAAAAGGTGGAAATAGCGGACTAATTGATCTTGATCTCTTAGGAACATTCACTATACAACCTTATCTAAAAGACGCTATTGCCGGCCCAGCATTTTTAAGCAACAGTAACTTCCTAAAATTAAGACTTTTACCAGGCTCCTCAGAATTATCCGTCGTAACAATGCCAGTCACTTCATCTTTTGATAGAGTAGAAATATCTATGATGGGTGTTGCAAATTTATTATCAAAGTTAAGCATATACGACGTAAAGAGAATTATTCCCAAGCCCATAATCCAATCAACAGGCTTAACCGACAAAAACCTATCCGTATGTTTTGGACAGACACCAGTCTTAATCATTTCCAATTCACAAACTTCATCATGTATAACATACACATGGTATAAAGACGGAATAGAACAATCTCCCAAAGGATCCTCATACCAACTTCCTCCTTCATTACCCCCTGGTACATATACTTACAAAGTTATAGCTAAGCGATTAGGTTGTTTAGAGTCTACAGAAAGCGAGACAATAATTGTAACAGTTAATCCGTTACCCTCTACATTTGTAAATATTGGCCCTTCTACCCTTTGCGTTGGTACCGGTGATACTTTTAAGAACGCAAACCCAACTATCGGGGTATGGAGCAGTGACAATCCTAGTGTAGCTACAGTTAATTCATCAAGTGGTTTGGTAGTTGCTCTTGCAGTTGGAACTACCAAAATAACATACACCGTAACCAACAATTCAACGAACTGTTCCAATTTTACTTCCACCACCCTTGCTGTTTATGCACCTCCATCAATAACCCTTAATGAACTTACATCAGTATGCGCAGGAACAACTTCCACGCTTCTGCCTTACATTTCAGCGTCAGGTGGAACATTAAAATATGATATAAACTGGAATACATCTGACCTCGCAAATGTGACTGGAGCAGATCTACCTGCAAGTCCAATTACTCTGACAATCCCTACTAGTGTTACCCCGAACACATATTATGGTTCTTTTATCATACGAAATACCATGGGGGTTTGCACTAGTACCTATCCTATAAGTATCACAATCGACCCCCGACCATCAATTACATTAGAAACTGAACCAACTGCTTGCAAAGGAATAACTAATGCATCTTTGGCATATTCGTCTACCACTTCTTCTCCAACAACATACAGTATTAATTGGGATACTCCAGCTCATAATTCGGGGTTTGCGGATGTTATTAATTCAACATTACCCGTAACGCCTATTGTCATAGCTGTACCTATTAGCGCAACTCCGACCACATACAAGGGAACAGTGATCGTTAAAAATGCGAATGGCTGTTCAAGTGAACCGATAAACTTTCATATGGTTGTACATCCCAAACCCCCAACCCCCCATGTCTCAGTACAATAATTAAAAATAAATAGACTTAAAATTTAGAAATCATGGAAACAAAAATTAAAAAATTGAAATTAATTGTAACGACACTTTTTTTATTTGCAATGCCATTTGGAGCATTTGCTGAAATCTATCCGTTGTACATTTGCGGTGGCGGAACAGCAAATTTAAAACCTGATCCTACTGTAGAAGGAGCATTAATTGTGGGAGACAGAGTTGTATGGCAAGAGTTTAATAGTTCGGATGCTCCTATAGGAGCTGCTTTGACGCTTCCCGTTACCGTAGCAGGAACTGCTCCAAATTTTGCAACAGATGTAGCTTTAACAGCAGGAGAACACAGATTTAAAGTTTTTGTAATCTCTGCAAATCCCAATAATTGTAGTGGCGATGTATCAGACGCATTTAAGCTTTATGTTTTACCTACCAAAACATTGGCACTTGCAGCACCGTCTACACCACAGTATTGCGAGAATGCGACAACACCTTCCTCAATTCTTGTTGCAACACCTACCCCAGCGGCCACACTTCCAGAGGATATTGGCTACGCTTACACCTGGAGTGCAATAAAAGATGGCGGATCGTCAGTTAATGGAACGACCATAGGCACTGCCACATCTGACGCAACAACTGGAACTTTGACCGTTAATACTACTGATAAAGGAGTCTATCTAATAGGCGCAAGTGTTGCTTATACTGTACCATCGGGTAGTGTTCTTAAGTCAGGAGATAATGCTGGTTGCACACAACCTTCAAATACACAAACCATTACCGTAGCGCCTCAACCAGGCAAACCAACCGTTACAATTGCTCTTTAATTAGCAACTAATTTATAAAGGCGCATTGAGATCCATGATTAATAGAAAAATAAGTTTTGTGTCAAGTATGCTGTTGCTCAGTGCAACGGCATGCTTTGCGCAATCTTCTGGTCCCCAAACTGTGAATCTCCCTCAGGGAGCTTCTTTAAAGTTGCGGGCAAATTCTGTTAACGCATCAACCTATCAATGGCTTAAAGACAGTCAAATTGTAAGTGGCGCCATTGGTCAGGAATTTACAGTATTTGTTTCTGGAACATACACTGTAATATCTTATAACACCGAAGGCTGTGCTTCTGATATATCAGAAGCTGTTATCGTTGTAGGCGGCTCTCCTCCTGTTATTCTCAAAGCTGATGTAATGGTTACTAAAACATCAGAAAACAGAGCTTTAACACTCAACGACTCATTCGATTATACCATTAACGTAAAAAATAATGGAGTCGATAAGGCAACCAACATTAAGGTTACAGATGAACTACCTCCTGAGGTTGAATTTCAGCAACTAACCCCTACTGCCGGCAGCAACGCCAGGTATAGCTTTGCAACAAGGACCGTGCATTGGGAAATTGACAGTCTGCAAAATGGTGAATCTGCTGATTTAAGGATAAAAACAAAAGCGCTTAAGGCCGGTGTTATTTACAACACTGCAAAAGTTTCGGCTGATCAGGCTGATCCAAATCTGGCTAATAACGTTTCCAGAGCTAGTACTTCGGTAGCAGGTATTATTATTCCTAACGTGTTTACGCCAAACGGAGACAACAAAAATGAAACCTTCGAAATACCCGGTGTACAAGCATTTGAAAATGAAATCACCATCCTAAACAGATGGGGAGGAACTGTATACTTCAAAAAAGGCTACAATAATGAATGGACCGGACGAGGGCTTAATGAAGGTACTTATTTCTATGTACTACGACTAAAAATAGGCACTAAATGGGAAATCTATAAAGGCTATATCACTTTATTAAGAGGCAAACAATGATGAAAAGAATCATACTTCTGTTTTTAGCATCTATTGGAATTATGTGTAGTTCAAGTGCACAGCAAGACAGTCAGTTTACACAATACATTTTCAATACAATTCATATTAATCCTGCTTATACAGGGTATAAAAAAGAGCTATATATACAGGCTTTTTATCGCGCACAATGGGTGGGCGTAAGAGGTGCACCAACAACAGTTTCAGTAGCTGTAGATGGTGCCATCGATGATGGAAATGTTGGTCTTGGATTTATCGCTTCAAACGATAAAATTGGTGCGCAAAAAAACCTTTCTGCATATGCAAACTACGCCTATAAAATCCAATTGGGTTATGATGAAAATTCCAGACTCTCCTTTGGTTTGGCAGCTGGCGTAATGCAACTTGGCCTTGATGGAGATAAATTAACCAGCATAGATCCCGATGATGAAGTTATCCCTACTGGAATGCAAAGCCGATTTTTTCCTGATGCCAGAGCTGGTATTTACTACTCTAATGAAAAGTATTTCGCCGGACTTTCGGCAAGTAATCTGATCGCAAGCTGGGCTGCAAAAAACTACAGCAACAATCTTCTTGTTCCTGTTCCTCAACCGCACATATTTTTAACTGCAGGGGCTTTAATCCCCATTACTTATGGATGGGCGTTAAAACCTATTATTTTATTAAAAGACGATATAAAAGGCCCAACTTCTCTGGATGTTAACGCCTTCGTCCTACTTAATGAAAAGGTATGGATAGGAGGTTTTTACAGAACCACGGTTCCTCTATACAACAAAAAATATCTCCAAAACGACCTTACTAAGAAAAATGCACTGGGCATGATGTTCGAACTCTTTGCTACAGACAACCTAAGAGTCGGCTATTCTTACGACTATTCTTTAAACAAGCTCCAGTACTACAACTATGGTAGTCATGAGTTTTCAGTAGGCATTTATTTAGGTCCCAGAAATATGAGAAAAATCAGATCATCCAGATGTTACGATTTTTAAATGGTATAAAATCGAAATATTGATTTGTATTCAAGTCAATATTTATGTATTCTTGACTTGAAATCAAGTCAAAATCGAATCTTTAATTGCATATCAAGAGAATTTATTAACGCATACAGAAAGCGAACTCTTTCGTTTTCTTCATAATAAAATACCCTGGGATCAACGAATGATTGCAATAAAGGGTTTGCGTGCCACAATGATCTTACAGCACATCAAATATAATGCTTCCAGCACCGTTAAAAGTCTGTATGTGATTGCTGATCATCCATGGTTTTATAATCATTCGCTTCTAGACCTGGCAGATAAATGGCATAAGGCCGATGGAAAAGTATTATATATTGATGAGGTACATAAATATGTAAACTGGTCACGCGAATTAAAGAACATTTATGATGGGATCCGGGCATGAAGGTGGTATTTACAGCCTCGTCTGCTTTAGATATCTATAGAGGTGAGTCCGATTTGAACAGAGGGGTACTTAGCTATGAACTTTCTGGAATGTCATTTAGAGAGTATCTTGATCTGGCATATAAAATAAAGATTCCTCAGGTATCACTTGATGAGCTATTGTTAAGCCATGTTGAACTTACCAGGTCTTTTTATAATAAATTAAAAGGTTCTTTGGTGCTATTTAAAGAATACCTGATTAGCGGCTATCTTCCATTTACCAAAACAAATAAAGAAATCGATTACCTGACACGATTATACCATGTTATAGATGCCTCCATTTCACATGATCTGGCATTTATACAAAATTATTCGACTACCCATACCGTAAAAATCAAGAAACTTTTAGGGGTAATAGCAGAATCGGCACCTTTTGAGCCAAACATTGCTGCAATAGCAAAGAAATTAAATCTTGGCAAAGACACCGTAAATAACTTTTTGCAAAATTTGCAAAGCGCTTACCTGTTAAATCTGATTAACCGGCCTACACAAGGCATAGCGGCATTACAAAAGCCCGATAAAATCTATTTAGAAAACACCAACCTGAGTTTCGCTCTAAAACAACAATCCTGAAATTGGAACAATAAGAGAAACTTTTTTGTTTAATCAGTTGAAAAATTCAGGGCACAAAGTTCAGCTGGCCGAAAAAGGAGATTTTCTGATTGATGGAAAACAAATTATAGAAATTGGAGGGAAAAACAAATCGTACAAACAAATACAGAATCTTGAACATGCCTATATTGCCAGTGACGAAATTGAAATAGGTTTTGGAAATAAAATCCCGCTTTGGTTATTCGGATTCCTCTACTAATATCCTACCTCAATAACTTCCCGTTACATTAAAATATTCTAATCCGATTAGCAATAAATTTTACATCCCAGTAAGATAATACAAAGCAAACCGGTTCCCTATTTAAACTGTTCGGGTTTAATTTTGTCCGTTTGAGTAATAAACACCTTTAATTGAATCCTCAAACCATTCATTTTTGTGGAACTCAATTTCATGAGAACTTTAGGAGCTTTGTGATAAAATAAAAGTTCTTCGTTAATCATGAATATATTTGCACTGAATGAAAACGAAACTTCCTCTTAAAAGCTTAATAAAAATAAGCTGCTGTTTTACTACAGCGGTCAGTTTGTTTTTGCTGCTTTCTTCTTTTATTCAAGATGGGGAACTGTACTCATCTCTTGTAAAATGTTTGTTTTTTCAACTGCTGCTTACGTTAATGTGCTTATCTAACATCCGTCTATTAGTGGTTTTTGGGGATGAAAAATCGCCTCCTATCAGTAAAAGTAACAAAAAGTTTTACCTGGCAAGTTTTGTGATGAGCGCGGTAATAATTATATGTATTTACTGGTTTGGTCAATACCTTACATATCGCGGCATAATAGAACAGCACGAACCATTTAGGGTTAGAGGCAATGTAATTTACATTTATCTCAGTTTACAGGGATTCTTTATTAATGGTATTGTTTTGCTGCTCCAAAACTTCATTATTGTACAAGATTCCAATAACCAGGTGCAGTTGGAGAACTCACGCTTAATTGCGGCAAGGTCTCAGGCGGCCAATGAATTGTTACTTCAGCAAATACATCCGCATTTTCTGTTTAATGCGCTCAACATATTAAAATCTTTAATTAAAAGGAGTCCCGATAAAGCTGAGGATTATTTACTCCGCTTATCTGACTTCTTACGTGTCTCCATATCGGGCAATAAAAGCGGAATAGCATCTCTGAATGATGAGCTGAAATTATGTGCAGATTACCTGGAGATGCAAAAAGTAAGGTTTGGTGAAGCCCTGAGCTTTAATTTAGACATACAAGAACAAGAGAAAGAAAGTTCCGGACTGGTGCTTCCTATTTTTTCGCTTCAGCCACTTCTGGAGAACGTAATTAAACACAATGAGCTTACCGATGCTGCTCCGCTCAACATAAATATCAAACAAAATGGCAACTGGATCAGTGTAACAAATAACATTCAACTTAAGTCGAATCTAGAACATTCTACCGGTAGCGGCCTGGCTAATCTTGCAGAAAGATATAACCTGTTATCTGGTGATGAGATTGACATCAGAGATGATGGACTTACCTTTTCTGTTAGCTTAAAAATATTAAAACATGAAGATTGTAATTATAGAAGATGAACAAATAACGGCTGAGGATCTTGCTGATCTGATCATCAGATTACAACCTAATGCTCAAATTGTTGCAAGCCTAAGATCTGTAAAAGAATCACTGCATTATTTTAGAACGCACGGCATGCCTGATCTTATCTTTAGTGATATTCAACTCGGTGATGGATTAAGTTTCGACATATTTAAAGCTGTCGAGGTTACTGCTCCTATCATTTTTTGTACCGCTTATGATGAATATGCATTCAACGCTTTTCGCACAACGGGCATCGATTATATATTAAAACCAATTGTTTCATCAACAGTTGAACAAGCGCTAAAAAAATATCAAACCTTACGCAAGGAATTTACTACTTCAGCGGTTTCATATGATTCTATTTTAGATCTGTTTGCAAACAAACCTGTGCAAAAAACATTTTCTATTTTAGTTACCCATAAAGACAAGATCATTCCTGTAAAAATGGAGCATATTGCTTTGTTTTATATTAAACATGAAGAAACCTGCTTGTTTACTTTTGACGACAAAACGTATGCGGTTAGCAAGAAAATGGAAGAGCTGGAACGTATTTGTGGCGATGATTTTTTTAGGGTAAACAGGCAGTGCCTGTTAAACAGAACGGCGGTTAAAGATGCGGCTCATTTTTTTTCCCGTAAGCTGGTTATAAACCTCTTAGTCCCTTTTAAGGAAACCATCACCATAAGCAAAGAAAAGACACCTCAATTTTTAGACTGGCTTGCCAGAAAATAAATATACGCTTACAATTCAGCTTCAATTTTGTCCGTTTCGGTGTAAATTCTCTTTTCTTAAATTCACAAATCAACCATCTTTATATGTGTTAGGTTGAGGCAATAAGGATTGCAACCTGATAATTGTTAGACACAATCAATGAAGAGTGATGAACATAATTATTTTTAAAACTTCGGTACGGGACAAAAATGATCTTAGTACCATTAGACGTAAGATGGACAATCTGCTTGGCACAAAAAACTGGACTTTTGCATTAGAGGATGAAGATAAAATCCTTAGGGTAGTCAGTGCCAGTTCCTATGTACCTGCCATCAGAAAAATTTTAATGAAATATGGCTTTATTTGCGAAGAATTGCCCTACTCTTTAGATGAGTTTAAAGTTTAGGTCATAATGCACACCACGCCCACTTCCAGCGGCTATTAAAATTTCTAAATCACTTAGTTCCTGCAAATCGCGTGTGGCCGTGGCTTTTGATGTTTTAGTAATTGAAATGTATTACCAATGCCTGATGCTCTTCTGTCGTGCACAACATCAGACGGAATATTAAGTCCAAGATTATTACGAATAGAGAACATAACTTCCTGTCGGCTTAAAAACTCTCCTTCAATTTCAGAAATCTTCAGGGCTTCTGAAATCATTATCTGTAGCAATGCTACTTGCTGAATGTCTGGTGGCAAAGTTTGAACTATGCCATTCATTTCACCTGTTTCCAGTGTAAAGGCGTATAACATAGCCTCACTTTTGTTAAGCTGAATCTTAAAACCTGACCAATCCGGTAGTTCCCAGTTATATTTCATGAGCCGATTATTTTTGCTAATCGGCTCACAAATTCAGTATGACTTTTAACGAACAATAACGAGTTTTACAGTGTTATGTAGTCACTAAGTTCGTTACCTGCTGTGAAATCAGAAAAAAATGACATAATTATAGTTGGTGGTGGCTTAGCTGGATTAACCTGTGCAATACATTTGCTAAAGTCAGGATTTGGCGTTACCCTAATAGAAAAAAACCATTACCCGCAGCATAAGGTTTGCGGCGAATACGTTTCAAATGAGGTGCTGCCCTATTTGAAATCGCTTGATATTGATCCGGCCCAGCTGAATCCGACAGAAATTATCCGATTAACTATTTCTTCTGCCAGCGGCAAAACAACAAACACAGAATTA
Source organism: Pedobacter sp. GQ55 (assembly GCF_059758925.1). Classification (NCBI taxonomy): domain Bacteria; kingdom Pseudomonadati; phylum Bacteroidota; class Sphingobacteriia; order Sphingobacteriales; family Sphingobacteriaceae; genus Pedobacter; species Pedobacter sp. GQ55. Next base: position 251,998 of record NZ_JCAXEI010000004.1, read on the forward strand.
CCGCTCGGCGGTTTTGGAATTAGCCGCTTTGCGCTTGATCATTTCCTCTACGAAAAGGCATTGCAAAATGGCTGCACTTTCATAAATGACACTGTAAACGCCATTGATTTCAAAGAAGATGTATTTAGCATTAGCACAACCAAAACTGGTTTGCTTAATGCAAAAATGGCAATTGGTGCTTTTGGAAAAAGATCATCATTGGATCAAAAGATGGAACGGGGATTTATTCAAAAAAAATCGCCATGGCTTGCTGTAAAAGCGCACTACACGGGTGATTTCCCGGATGACCTGGTTGCACTTCATAATTTTAAAGGCGGGTATTGCGGGGTTTCTAAAGTAGAAAACGATCACATTAACATCTGTTACCTCACAGATTACCAAAGCTTTAAAGCCTATAAAAACATTGCTGATTTTCAAAAACAGGTACTTTATAAAAACCCTCATCTAGAGGAGGTATTTGAAAACTGTATTCCATTGTTTGATCAGCCACTAACAATAAGTCAAATTTCTTTTGAGAAAAAGGAACCTGTTTATAATCATATTTTGATGGTTGGAGATACCGCAGGTCTAATCCATCCTTTGTGTGGAAACGGGATGGCAATGGCCATCCATAGCGCCAAGATCTGTGCAGAATTAACCATTCAGTTTTTGAATGGCAATATCTCATCAAGAACGCTATTAGAAGAAAAATATGAGAAAGAATGGAACATAAATTTCAAAAATAGACTGGCTGTGGGGAAACTCCTTTCAGGGATTATAAGAAAAGAAAAACTCTTTGCTCCATTGTTAAATCTATTGATTAAATTCCCTTCTATATTGCCCCAAATCATTAAAAAAACTCACGGAAAACCGATAATTTAAATGCTTGTAAACACCAGAAGAAGAAGCGGAGCATCTGAAATAATGGATAATTTCTCTATGGAAGGAGAAATACTAAGGGATGCTTTAGACAAAATTGCAAGCATAAACAGATTACTGGGTGGGAACAAAGTGACCTTGCATGGCGTAACAACCTTAATAAAAAGCAGTGAGGCTTTTAGCAATAATACTTCGAAAGAGATTAGCATTTTAGATGTAGGTTGTGGGAATGGTGATATGCTGAGAACCCTTGCTGACTATGCTCTTAAAAATAATTTAAAGTTTAAACTGATTGGAATTGATGCCAACAATTATACCATTGGCCACGCGCAGCAGTTGTCCAAAAACTACCCAAACATTAGCTACGTATGTACAGATATTTTCAATGAAATTGAACAACAAAGCACTTACGATGTTATCCTTTGTACATTAACTCTTCACCATTTCAAAGATCCCGAAATACTGAAACTGATGAACGGTTTTAGAAATCAGGCAGAGATGGGTATTGTGGTTAACGATTTACATAGAAGTGCTGTTGCTTATTACCTGTTTTTGGCGATATGCTTTGTTTTCAGACTCAATAAAATGTCTAAAGATGATGGACTGGTTTCGATACTTAGGGGTTTTAAAAAGGCTGACCTGCAATCCTATTCCAGGGAACTGGATTTTAAAAAATATACGGTAAAATGGAAATGGGCATTTCGCTATCAATGGATAATTCCAACTTCCAATTAACAAAAACCATCTATGAATGTAAAGATCAAAACCATTGCTAAGCTGTTGCCCCGGTATTCAAGAAAAACTGAAGAAATTATACCTTTTTTAGATTCATGGTTAAGTGGACAAGATGAACGTTTCATTAGAAAAGTAAAAAAGATATTTGAAAATGCAGGGGTTGATCAGCGCTATTCGATCATGTCGCCCGAAGAAGTTTTCAGCAATCTGACTTTTGAAGAAAGGAACAATATTTATGTGAGAGAGGGCATAAACCTTGCTACCGAATGCTTAAAAAAAACTTTAGAAAAAGCAGCATGGTTACCTGATGATCTGGACTATATAATTACAGTGAGCTGCACGGGTATTATGATTCCTTCATTAGATGCATACCTCATCAACACCTTAAATCTGAAACAAGATATAGTTCGCTTACCGGTTACAGAAATGGGTTGTGCGGCAGGTGTTTCGGGTATGATATATGCCAATAATTTTTTGATAGCTAATCCGGGGAAACGGGCTGCAGTAGTTGCGTACGAATCGCCTACAGCAACATTTCAGGTAAATGATTTTTCTATGGCCAACATTGTCAGCGCGGCAATTTTTGGTGATGGTATGGCTTGTGCGTTACTGTCATCCCACCCAGATGATGAGGGCCCGGAAATTATAGCGAATGAAATGTATCACTTTTACAATGCAGAACAGATGATGGGCTTTAAACTGGCAAACAGTGGTTTGCAAATGGTTTTGGATGTTGCAGTGCCTGATACGATAGAAAGTCATTTTCCGGATATCATCCATCCGTTTTTAGCGAAACACAATTTAACAATAGGTGATATTGATCATTTGATCTTTCATCCGGGAGGAAAAAAAATTGTGCAGCTTGTTGATGACTTATTTGGTAAATTAGGTAAGAATATAGAAGATACTAAAGCGGTTTTAAGATTGTTTGGAAATATGTCGAGCGCCACGGTTATGTATGTTTTAGAACGCTTTATGGCGAGTAAGCAGAGTACCGGAGATTTGGGACTGATGTTAAGCTTTGGCCCCGGGTTTTCTGCGCAAAGAATATTGTTGAAATGGTAGTACCTCAGGTTATGCTGAATTTATTTCAGCATTTCGGACTTACTGGATGGCCTTTCTAATTCGCGATGCTGAAATAAATTCAGCGTGAGGATCGCTTTAGAAACTAAAAAAAGAATACTTTTAACGCAATAATTAGTTTAACATGAATAAAGAAGAAATTTTAGCCCACTTGCCTTACTCCAAACCGTTTTTATTTGTAGATGAAATACTTCATATCGATGAAAACGGATCAAGCGGAACTTTCACATTTGATAAAGATCTTGACTTTTACAAAGGTCATTTTAAGGATCATCCGGTAACACCAGGCGTAATTTTAACTGAAACAATGGCTCAAATTGGTTTGGTTTGTTTGGGTATATATCTTACAGGAAGTGCTGAAGGTGGCCTACCAGGACATGTAATGCTAACTTCTACTGCTATTGATTTTATAAAACCTGTATTTCCGGGAGAAAAGGTAAAAGTTGTTGCAGAAAAAGTATACTTCCGCTTTAAAAAACTAAACTGTACCGTGCAAATGTTAAATGAGCAGCATGAAGTGGTATGCAAAGGCACAATAGCCGGAATGGTAACCAATAAAATGAATGGATAAAAGAGTTGTTGTAACAGGATTAGGAGTTGTTGCCCCAAATGGAGTTGACTTAACTGCATTTACGGATGCCATAAAAAATGGCACTTCGGGTATTAAGCATGATCCTCAGTTAGCACAACTGCAGTTTTCTTGTCAGATAGCTGGTAAACCTGAGCTGTCTGATGATTTTATTGCACAATATTTTACCGCCTTAGAATTAAAAAATTTTAACAGTACAGGGATCCTGTATGGCGTTATTGCCGGTATGGATGCCTGGAAAGATGCGGGTCTAACCATTACCGATGGCGATGAACCTGATTGGGACAGTGGAACAATATTTGGAACCGGCACTTCGGGCATTGATAAGTTCAGAGAGTCTATCTACAAAGTTGATGAACTGCAACTCAGAAAACTCGGCAGCAATGTAGTGGTACAAACCATGGCAAGCGGAATCAGCGCTTATCTGGGCGGCAAGCTCGGATTGGGAAATCAGACAACCACCAACTCATCGGCCTGCATTACAGGTACAGAAAGCATTTTAATGGCTTATGAGCGAATTAAAACCGGACAGGCGACAAAGATGCTCGCTGGCAGCACCAGTGACAGCGGACCCTATATATGGGCCGGATTTGACGCAATGAAAGTTTGCACTTACAAACACAACCCATCTCCTGAGCAAGGATCCAGACCAATGAGTGCCAGTGCAAGTGGCTTTGTACCCGGAAGCGGCGCGGGAGCTATGGTTTTGGAATCATTAGATAGCGCCCTTAAACGGGGAGCAACAATTTATGGGGAAATACTGGGAGGGCATATCAATTCAGGCGGACAAAGGGGCATCGGAACCATGACAGCTCCAAATAGTATTGCTGTTCAACGCTGCATAAAAGGAGCCTTGCAAAATGCAGGCATTAACCCCAGTGAAGTGGACGCCATTAACGGGCACCTTACAGCAACTTCTAAAGACGCTACAGAAATCCAGAACTGGAGTATTGCCTTGAATAGAAAAGGCTCTGATTTTCCTTATATCAACTCTTTAAAATCTACAATCGGCCATTGCCTAAGCGCTGCCGGAAGCATTGAATGTGTAGCCTCAATCTTACAATTGCATCATGATTTTATATTTCCGAGTATCAATTGTGAAGATCTAAATCCAGAGATTAGCGACATGATAGATTTCAATAGAATTCCGCAACAATTGTTGAACACAAATGTTAATATTGTGGCTAAAGCAAGCTTCGGGTTTGGCGATGTAAATGCTTGTATTATCTTAAAAAAATACGCTAAATAAATATGGACAGAGCAGAATTAATAGCAAGGCTTACGCCTATTATTACTACCTATGCGCAAGATAAAGATGCCGTAGCCTCAATAAATGAAACTACTGATTTCATTAAAGATTTGAAGATCAATTCTGCCAACCTGGTTGATGTAATTTTAGATGTTGAAGAAGAATTTGATATCGAGATTGACAACCTATCAATGGAACGAATGCTGAATGTTAGCGCTGCAATGGAAATCATTGAAGATAAACTGAAAACAAAATGATAGGCAACGACATAGTAGATCTTGTACAGGCTACGATAGATAGTAACTGGAAACGGAAGGGTTATCTGGATAAGATCTTTAACACCGAAGAGCAATTTATGATCACCTCCGGTATTCATCCTTCTATGATCATATGGTTGTTGTGGAGCATGAAGGAATCTGCCTATAAAATATATTCAAGGGAGGCTAAACTCCGTGAGTTTGCCCCACTTAAACTTCGGTGCAGCAACCTGATCATTCATAACGATACTGCCACCGGAAATGTTTCTTATGAGAATGAGCTATACTATACTGAAAGCTTTTTTGATGAGAATTACGTTCATACCATAGCCTCAACAAAACTGGAAGAACTTGAAAAGGTTGAAATTAAAATAACCGACCATGCCCTGTTTGATTACAAAAAGACCAAACCGGCATCGGTAAGTCACCATGGTGCTTACCTTGCCTTAGTCTACCTATAAATTCTCTTCGATCAACAGGTTAATTATCCCATCTACCAGTCCAACTTTAGGTACATAGATCTGCTTGATACCTGTCCACTTCATTAAAGTAATGTAGATTTCGCAGGCAGGAATAATTACGTCTGCCCTATCCGGATTAAGGCCAAACACGCTAATCCTTTCTTTTAATGAATGTCCGTTCAGTTGATTGTACAATCCTTTTAATTTCAGGAATGATAGTGGCATTCCGTCCTTTTCGTCCGACATTCTGAACAGCTTATTGATGTTCCCACCAGTTCCAATGCCTGCCACATTTTTAAGGTTTTTGGTGTTCTCTTTAATCCAAAGTCGCATATCTTCCCAAGTCTCATCCTTGTCCTGATTGTCGAGGATTCTGATGGTTCCTATATCGAAGGATTTAGAGGCTACCGGCTCTTTGTTTACAAAAACCGAAAGCTCAGTACTACCTCCGCCCACGTCTATATACAGATAGCTTTTTTTAGCATCCAGGTTTTCTTCAATATGGTTAGCGTAAATGATGTTTGCTTCACGCTGACCTTCAATAATTTCGAGATCAAGATCGGCAACTTCTTTAATTCTTTTTATCACCTCGGCTCCGTTCTCCGCTTCGCGCATTGCAGATGTAGCACAAGCCAGATATTCTGAAACATGGTAAACATCCATCAGATTTTTAAAGGCACTCATTGTTTTAACAAGGTCTTCAACTTTGCGATCTGATAACCTGTGATCTAGAAACGCATCATCTCCCAGCCTTAATGGTACCCTTACCAGGGTGTTCTTTTTATAACTATAGCCCTTTTCCGTTTTTGAGATATCAGCTATCAGTAACCTTACAGCATTTGACCCTATATCTATTGCAGCGTATCTTAACATTGCTCTATTGGTGTTTATTTTTTAAGTAATTATAGGTTTGCACCTGCGCCCTAACATTTGTTGTGAGTCTGTTTTTATGATATTTGTTGTTATTTAAGCGGGTAATATCTCTGGCCTTCACATTATCTTGTAATTGAAACTCAATGATATCTCTTATTTCCTGTCTCACTTCTTCATCTAAAACCGGAAAGCCCACTTCTACCCTATGTTCAAAGTTCCTGCTCATCAGATCTGCAGACGAAAGAAACATTTCTTCTTTATTATTATTGCCAAATATGAATACCCTGGCATGTTCCAGAAACTTATCAATGATGCTTATAACCGTGATGTTTTCACTAAAACCTTCTATGCCCGGAACAAGCGTGCAGATACCGCGAACAATAAGCTTAACAATTACACCCGCATTGCTCGCCTCATAAAGTTTCTCTACTATCCCTTCGTCTGCAAGGCTGTTTACCTTTAAAATGAGGTAGGCTGTTTTACCTTGCTTTGCAAACTTAATCTCTCTTTCTATCAAGCCATATATCTTGGTTCTGGATTCGAGTGGTGATACAATCAGATGCCTAAATCCTTTTATGACCATCCTTTTGTTCAAGGCATTAAAGAGCTTAAGCAAGTCTTGTGTAATTTCTTTTTTAGCAGTAAAAATACTGTGGTCGCAATAGAGTTTAGCTGTTTTCTCGTTAAAATTACCGGTAGCAAGATTGGCATAGTAAACCGCTCTCCCCTTCTCCATTCTTTTTACCAAACAGATTTTGGAGTGTACTTTATAATCCGTTAAGCCGTAATTAACATGTACACCCTCTTCTTCTAATTTGCTTGTCCAGAATATGTTTGCCTGCTCATCAAATCTGGCTTTTAACTCTACAAGGCAATGAACCTTTTTGCCATTTTTAGCTGCATTTATCAGGGCATTTACAACCCTGGAGTTTTCTGCCAGTCGGTAAAGGGTAATATTGATTTCTGTTACCTTAGGATCAATTGCAGCCTCACGTAAAAACAGAATAATATAATCGTACGACTGATAAGGTAAATTGATCAGATAATCCCGTTCGCTTAGTTTATTAAAGATGCTTTCGGTGCGGTGCAGACCGGCGACTTTCAATGGTGTATTTTTTGCATACTCCAGGTCTTTAGAACCCACATTTGGAAAGGCAATAAAATCTCCGAATTTATGATATCTGTTTCCAGGGATTAAGCTTTCGGCTTCTATCTTAAGTTTAGAAATCAAAACCGTAAGCATCTCAAACGGCATTTCGGTATCGTAAAGAAGGCGCATTGGCTTACCCTTTTTACGTTTATCGAGACTGGTTTTGAGGTCTTCAACAAATTTATCATTGATGTTCTTATCTATATCCAGCTCTGCATCTCTGGTGAGCTGAATAGAATATGCGTCTATCACATCGTAGTTAAAAACATAGAAGATATCGTCTAAGCAGTATTTAATTATATCCTCGGCAAGGATGATAAATTTAAGTCCGTTCGTTTCAGGCAGAACAAGGAACCTGGGCAAGTCCGGAGGCAGTTCTATTAGTGCATACTTCTCGCTTTTCTTGGATGTTTTTTTTGAAAGCCGAACAAAAAAATATAAATATCGATCTTTAAGTTCGGGAAAGGGCTTATCCAGATCAATCATAATAGGAACAAGCGTTGAAAGTATCCTGTCTCTGAAATGGTTGCGAACAAATTCTCCGCGCGAAACGTTAAGTTGCGTTTCGTTTAAAATAAAGATCCTGTTCTGTGCTAGCTCATTAATTAGTGTTGCCTGAAAAAGCTGTTCAAATTTGCGTTCCTGCTTTACAACAATATTCTTTATTTCGTTTAAAATCTTTTTAGGGTTAAAGCCCAATAATGCTTTGGCTTTATCATTTAGGTTAGATAACCGGCTTAATGTGGCTACCCTTACCCGATAAAACTCTTCAAGGTTTGACGAGAAGATAGATAAAAACTTTATCCGTTCTATGAGCGGTACGGTTTCATCGGCAGCTTCTTGTAAAACCCGTTCGTTAAAATATAACCAACTGATCTCTCTGTTTAGAAACGGCGCCTTTTTTTTCATTAAATATTATTGGTCCTCAAAACTGCAAATTCTATTGTTAAGTAATTGTTAATTATTACTCAATTAATAGATTAAAACTTAACTCTTAATCTAACCGGCCTTATTTAGTCTTTTGGGGCGGTGTTTTTGGTGCAGTTGGCTTTGTGGCCTTCTTAATAGGGGCCTTACTTGCAGCAGGTTTTGCAGGTGCTGTTATTTTAACCGCTGGTTTTGCAGCAGTTTTAGCCACTGGTTTTGCGGGTGTTTTTACAACAGGTTTTGGCGCAGTTATTCCCGCTACTTTAGCAGCCGCATCTTGTACAGGTTTTGAAATTGCTTTAGCTGCCTTCTCTTCTGTTGCAATTGCGGCAACTTTTACACTTTGTGCTACTGGTTTAGCTTTTGCAACCGCTTTCTGAACTACCTTTTTGGCATTTTTAGCTCCTTTTACTGTACTTTTCTTCACCTCTTCAACCTTTTTAGCTACGGGTGCATTGGATGAGGTTGCTTCGTCAATTTTATTTTCTACAACTGATTTCACCTCCTTAAATTTCTTCGATAATTTTTTGGCAACAAACTTACTGGCAATCTCAATATCCTTACCTATCCTTTCTGCATCATGCCCCAGATGTTTTACAACTTCCAGAAACTTCTCTCTCAAACTTTTTTCTAATTCTTTTTTAACCGCCTTTTTTGAGTCTTTTTTTTGCACCTTTGAGTTATTGGTTTTCATATGTTATAAGTTTTAGTGTAACAGCTTATGAATGGTTCATAATAATTTCGTTTTTTTGTACAGAGAAATCAATATTTACTTAAATCTAATATATTTTTTACTATAAAGCTATAATCATGCCCACTTTCGATATTGTAAGCAAAGTAGATGCTCAAACATTTGATAATGCAATGAATAACGCAAAAAAGGAGATCCTTAACCGTTATGATTTCAGCACTTCAAAAAGCACCATTGACCACGATAAAAAAACCAATGTAATTACCATAGTTACGGAGGATGATATGCGCTTAAAAGCTATTGAAGACGCTATTATTTCCAGAATGGTAAAGCAGAATCTCGATGCCAAGAGCCTGGATTTTGGTAAAGAACAATATGCATCAGGCAACATGATCCGTAAAGAAATTACGGTTAAAGAAGGCATAGATAAAGAGACAGCTAAGAAGATAGTTGCAAAAATAAAGGCAAGTGGATTAAAAGTACAGCCATCTATGATGGATGATCAGGTTCGTGTACAAAGCAAAAGCATTGATGACCTGCAAGCTGTGATTTCACTTTGCCGAAAAGAAGATTTCGGGCAACCTTTGCAATTCATTAACATGAGGAACTAATGGAAATTGAAGATCATGGTTTTATCTTTTCAGATGATAAGAATAAAATAGATCCTATTGCTATTCATCATTATCTGAGCACCCAATCTTACTGGGCAGAGAATATTCCGTTAGACACTGTTAAAAGATCCATAGAGAACTCATTGTGCTTTGGAATTTACAAAGACACCAAACAAATTGGTTTTGCCAGATGGATCACAGACAAAGCTACTTTTGCATACCTTGCTGATGTTTATGTTGAAGAAATATATAGAGGGCAAGGCTTATCAAAAAAGCTCATGTCGCTAATGCTTTTCCATAAAGACCTGCAGGGATTAAGAAGATACATGCTAGCCACCCAGGATGCCCATGGCTTATATGCCCAATTTGGTTTTAAACCAATCGAACATCCTGACAGGTTAATGGGAATAGCAATTAAAAACCCGTATAAAGACTTATAATGTTTTGTAAAAACAGTTTCTAAACTGTTTTTACATCATCATCGCTATAATCCTGAATATCTGTGATATACCCATTTAAGATCAGAAAATCAAACAAAGGTTTGGCATCTGGAGTTACCGGCATATTTACCGAAGTAACCACTTCATTTGTTTTCTTATCAAGGAAGGGATAAGCGAAAAGCTTTACATTTTTGCTAAACATATCGCTCACATAACTTAACAACAGGCTGCTGTAATTTTCACCGAAGTTATTTGAGTTAAATACGAATTTCAGGTTATTGATATTGGTAGATATGCCTACACTTTTTGGTCTACAGCGATCCAGATATTTAGCCAGTTTATTGTGTCTGGAAAAGTTGGATACGATCACCTTATTTCCGGTTTTACACATCTCTTCTGCCCTTTTTGCAACAGCCCTCAAATCTACTTCATGCAGGTCATCGCCGGTCGACAATAAGTTAGACATCAACACTTCTATAAGAACACTCAGGTTCTCTTCCTGTACATTTTCTGTTTTCACAAACTGATCAACAGCTTTGTTGAGCATGCTGAAATTTGGATGAGATTTTTGCGCATACTTTGTACGCAAAATCATGATATCTTTTTTATACAGCAAATCTTTAGGCAAACAAGGCTGACCCTGAGCATCAAAAATAGCTGCATCGGAGAAGTCCTTAACGATCAGATAAAGATTTAACAAAATGTTATCCGCTCCTTTAAATACTGGCCCGTTTACAGAAATAAGATCAATTTCAACTGATCCAACAGTTAAATTATCTGCCAGTGATTCAATCATTGCCCTGCGGTCCTGATTGTAATAAAATGCTGCGTAAACAAGGTTAACACCAATTATCCCCAATACATTTTGTTGTAAAGCGGCATCCGTATCAAGCAAACGAACATGAAAAAATATTTCGTTGGGCTCTCCCCCAGGTTCTGATTGAAAGCGAAGTCCTATCCAACCATGCGGGTCATTAGATTTGTTGTAGTTAAGTGTAGTTACTGTATCTGCAAAAGCGAAAAAGGTTCTGTCATCATACTTTTCGCCACTTAATCTTTCTGTTAATAAACCAAACTCGTGATTTAACATTTTTAATAGTCTGGATTTGCTCACATATCTGCCAGACTCTTCAACACCATAAATTGCATCACTAAATGTCATGTCGTATGCCGACATTGTTTTTGCAACCGTACCCGATGCGGCACCTGCGGTAAAGAAATTACGGGCAACTTCCTGTCCAGCACCTATCTCTGCAAATGTTCCGTAAATTTTAGGGTTTAAGTTAATCTTTAAAGCTTTACGCTTAGTATCAAGGATTTCTCTTTCCATTTTGCAAAAATAGCACAATCAGATGGATTTAGACGATAAAATCCCTATATTGATGCCAATTATTTTCATCTGTATATAAATTTGTTTTTTGTTCCGTTAAATCGATGCTGAACGTTAAAAACCTCGACATACAATTCTTAAACAAAGAGGACAAATCCTGGCTTAAAGCAGTTAACAATGTGAGCTTCTCCATTGACAAGGGTAAGGTGCTTGGTATTGTTGGAGAGTCGGGATCAGGAAAATCTGTAACTTCTTTCTCTATTATGAGGCTTCATGATCCACAAAGCACAATGATTGGCGGTGAAGTGAAATTTGACAACATCGATCTGCTAAATTTAACGGCCGAAGACATCAGAGGATATAGAGGCAATAAAATTGCCATGATTTTTCAGGAGCCCATGACTTCTTTGAATCCGGTGTTTACTTGCGGGGCCCAGGTTGAAGAAGCGATTATACTACATCAGAAGCTTGACAAGTATACGGCAAAAAATAAAACCATAGCCCTTTTTAAGGAAGTTCAGCTTCCGCGTCCCGAACACATATTTGACAGTTACCCTCACCAACTTTCCGGAGGACAAAAGCAAAGGGTTATGATTGCCATGGCGCTTAGCTGCAATCCGGAACTTTTAATAGCAGACGAACCTACGACAGCTCTTGATGTAACGGTTCAAAAAACGATCCTGGAGTTATTACTAAAACTTAAACAGGAACGTGATATGGCCATGATATTCATATCTCATGACCTTGCCGTAATTAGCGAAATTGCAGATGAGGTTGCCGTTATGTATAAGGGAGAAATTGTTGAACAAGGTTCGGCAGATCAGATTTTTCATCATCCACAACATCCGTATACAAAAGGTTTACTTGCCTGCAGACCTGCACCGAATAGATTGCTGAAAAAGTTACCCGTTGTGGCCGACTTTTTAAATGAAGACTCAGATCAGTCCATTGCCCATCTGATGGCGCAAAATAGCTATACCGATTCTGAAATCGAACAGCGAAGGGTCCATCTTTATGGCCAAAAACCGCTATTAGAGGTTAAAGACTTGTGTACCTGGTATCCCATAAGGAATGGTTTGTTTGGCAAAACCACTGATTATGTAAAGGCGGTTGACCATATTAACTTCGATGTTTTTCCTGGTGAAACACTTGGACTTGTGGGTGAATCGGGATGTGGAAAAACCACTTTAGGCCGTAGTATTTTAAGACTGGTTGAGCCTACCTCAGGACAGATCATTTTTGATGGCAACAACATTACTTCTCTTAACAGAAGAGACCTGCGTGGAATGAGAAAAGATGTACAAATAATTTTTCAGGATCCATACTCCTCTTTAAATCCAAGGCTTACCATAGGTAATGCTTTAATGGAACCGTTACAGGTACATCAGGTATTTGATAATGATGCCAAACGAAAAGCTCATGTGCTAAATTTACTTGAACGTGTTGATCTAAAAGCCGAACATTTCAACAGGTATCCACATGAGTTTTCGGGTGGTCAGCGCCAACGTATTGTAATTGCCAGAGCACTTGCCTTACAACCGCGATTTATTATTTGCGATGAATCGGTATCCGCACTGGATGTTTCTGTACAGGCCCAGGTATTGAATCTGTTGCGCCAGTTGCAACAGGAATTTGGACTTACCTATATTTTTATCTCTCACGATCTTGCCGTTGTAAAACACATTTCTGATCGAATGATTGTGATGAATAAAGGAAAAATTGAGGAACAAGGATATCCTGAAGATATTTACAACAATCCGCAAGCCGAGTATACACGCAAGTTAATCGCAGCCATTCCGGGTGCAAAATCCTTAATTTGATTGTTTAATTAGAGGGTTGTAGGCGTTGTTTGTTTATCGGTTTTCAGAACGGCCGATAATCTTATCAATGCAGTATTTATTGCTCTCCTGATCTCCCTTTCTTTAACCTTATCGTATCTTTTCAATAAAATCATTGCCTTAAAGATAACAACGTCTTTATTGATCGCTATGGTTTTAACAGTAAGGCCTCCGGGCATCACATTGTCGGCATAATTTTCAATAACCTTATTTAATTGGTTTTCTATAAATTCAGGGGTATAGCCATTAGTCAGCGACATATCAAATTCGATACTCAGCTTCTTGGTATTTTGCTTAGACTGGTTTACAATAACAGAGCTAAAAGCAAGTGAATTGGGAATTATCACCATATCGCTATCTTCATTTTGCAAGATCATATTGATCAGTGTGATGTCTAATATCTTACCCTCATGATCGCCTATCTTGATGTGATCCCCTAATGAAAGTCTGTCGGAAAACATGATAATTAAACCATTGATCATATTGGCAACATAGTCTTTGAATGTAACTGCTAAGGCTGCGGCAACAATGGAAATACTAAATACCAGATCCTCTAATTTCACATCCCAGAATGAGGTTAATGCAAACGCAAAAAAGACGGTATTTAATATAGACTCAATCCGGTTAATACCCAGAATGAAATTATCCTTAATGTTGCTCTTAAACTTATGTTTTTTGATGTACCAATAAATAACAACCAACCTAATAATAGAGATTGCAAGACTTGGTCCCAGAAAGATCATCAAACCATCAGCGATCCGCTCCAAACGTGGATAGTCTTTATACATTTGGGGCTGATTGAAATAAAAATAAATCAACAGTAAACAAATTACTGCCTTTATCAGGATCATCAGCAATTCCTTTCCGGTTTTTCTTTCTCTGTCTTCTATCATTTTATACTATAAATAAGAATAAGTTTGACATTACTCTGCCTAAGCAAAGGTACAAAATACAACAATCTATCGCTTCAAATTGTTACCTTCGGGTGATTCATATTTTTATTATGGCAAAAAAGAAAACATCGCACTTAGAACTTGTTTTAATACAATTGATTAGTGATGTATTGGAAAAAAACAGTAATGAAGCACTGAACTACAAACAAGTTTCAGCTAAATTAAATATAACAGATCCGGAAGCTAGAGAAACAATTCTTGAGGTACTTAAAGAGCAATCGAGAAAGGGTGTTTTTTTAGAACCAGAAAAGGGGAAATTCCGCTTAAAGGATTTGAAAACTTTCGTTATCGGTAAAGTAGACATGACCGCTGATGGTTCTGCATTTGTAGTTCCTGAAGATGAGTTTGAAAAAGACATTTTTGTATCGGCACGCAAACTTCATAATGCACTAAATGGTGATACCGTAAAAGTTTACATCTACGCCAAAAAAAGTGGCCGTAAAAATGAAGGCGAAGTAGTTGAGATCATCACCCGTGCAAAAATAGATTTCATTGGAGTGATAAAGATCTCTGATCGTTTTGCTTTTGTAAATATCGACGACCGTAAAATGCTGCACGATATATTTGTTCCTTTAAGCGACCTCAACGGCGCTAAAAACGGACAAAAAGTACAGGTAAGCATTACGGATTGGCCGGAAGGCGCAAAGAATCCAATCGGAAAAATAACCACTATACTTGGCGAGCAGGGCGAGAATAATACTGAAATGAACGCCATCCTGGCTCAGTTTGGATTTCCTTTGGTATTTCCGCCTGAGGTGGAAAATGAAGCAAATGCGATACCTGAAGAAATTACTACCGCCGACTTAAAAGGGCGCAAGGACTTCAGGGAAACGGTTACATTTACCATTGACCCGGCCGATGCAAAGGACTTCGATGATGCCATATCTTTTAAAACATTACCGAATGGGAATTATGAGATAGGTGTACACATTGCTGATGTGTCTCACTATGTTACCCCTAATAGTCATCTCGATAAAGAAGCTTATTCAAGAGCTACCTCAGTTTACCTGGTAGATCGCGTGATTCCTATGCTTCCTGAACGCTTAAGTAATGGGGTATGTTCCTTACGTCCGAACGAAGACAAGCTGTGCTTTGCAGCCGTATTTGAACTCGATGATAAAGCAAACATCATTACAGAATGGTTTGGCCGCACGGTTATCCATTCGAACAGACGCTTTAGTTATGAAGAGGCTCAGGAAGTTATTGAAAATAAAGAAGGTGATTACGCTGGTGAAATCCTGAAACTTAATGAGCTGGCTTATATACTTCGCGACAGGAAGTTTAAAAATGGAGCCATCAGTTTTGAAAGTACTGAGGTTAAATTTAAACTTGACCAAACGGGTAAACCAATTGGCGTGTATGTTAAAGAACGTAAAGATGCGCATAAGCTCATAGAAGATTTTATGTTGCTTGCCAATAAAAAAGTAGCTGAGTTCATTGCCAAAAAGGGAAAAGGAAAGCAGAAATATACTTTTGTATATCGTTCTCACGATTCCCCTAACCTCGAAAACCTGGGTAATTTTGCACTTTTTGCAGCCCGTTTTGGTTATAAGATAAATATGAAATCGGATAAGGAGATTGCGAAATCTCTGAACTACCTGATGGAAGATGTTGAAGGGAAAAAGGAACAGAATGTATTAACGCAACTTGCCATCCGCTCTATGGCAAAAGCTGTTTACACCACAAAAAAGACAAGTCATTACGGATTGGCCTTTGACCACTATACCCATTTCACCTCTCCTATCAGACGATATCCTGATGTTATGGTACACAGACTTCTGGCTGCTTACTTAAACAATGAAAAGTCTGCAAATGAGGAAGAATATGAAATAGCATCCTCTCATTCCTCAACAATGGAAAAACGCGCTGCAGATGCGGAGCGTGCTTCTATTAAATACAAGCAGGCCGAATATCTTGAAGAAAACATAGGGAATACTTTCCTTGGCATCATCTCCGGAGTTACGGAATGGGGAATGTATGTTGAGATCATTGAAAACAAATGCGAGGGCATGATAAGACTTCGTGACATATCTGATGATTTCTATGTGCTGGATGAAAAAAACTACTGCATAGTGGGGCAACGTAAAAAGAAAAAATACCAATTGGGCGACGAGGTAAAGGTAAAAGTAAAGAAAGTAGATCTGGCTAAACGTCAAATAGATTTCATTTTAGTACAGGATTAGATAACAACAATAAAAAGAATGCATTCTCCTTCAGAATTATTAAAGCACGTAGAACAAGCAATAAGCGAAATCCAATACCCAACATATCCTGGTAATTTATATGAGCCTATTAGCTATATTATGAGCTTAGGCGGTAAAAGAATAAGACCTACTATGCTATTAATGGCAGTAGATTTATTTAGTGGCGATATTTTTAAGGCTTTGCCCGCGGCAATGGCAATTGAAACATTCCACAACTTTACACTTATTCATGATGACATTATGGACAATGCCCCTCTTAGAAGAGGCAAGCAAACCGTACACGAAAAGTGGGGTACAAATACGGCCATACTAAGTGGCGACGTGATGATGGTTGAAGCAAACAAACACATTACAAATGTTGATGTAAGCATTTTAAAGCCCGCTCTTGATACTTTTAATACCACTGCACAGGGTGTCTGTGAAGGTCAGCAACTCGATATGGAATTTGAAGACCGTAGCGACGTAAGCATTCCCGAATACCTAGATATGATACGCCTTAAAACAGCTGTCTTATTAGGTGGCGCAATGAAACTGGGTGCAATTGTTGCTAAGGCGAAACCAGAAGAAGCTGAACTTATTTATGTATTTGGGGAAAATCTGGGCATTGCTTTTCAACTGCAAGACGATATTCTGGATGTGTTTGGCGACCCGGAGAAATTTGGGAAACAAATAGCCGGTGACATTATAGCTAACAAAAAAACTTTTCTACTGCTAAAATTACAGGAATTGGTAAGCAAAGAGGATCATGCTAAACTTACCGATCAATTTGCCAACAAGAACATAGAAGATAAAATCAAACACATTACCGATTTATATCATAGCTATAAGATCAGGGAGTTGGCTACTCGGGAAATGAAAAGTTATCTTGACAAAGCATTTACGGCCTTAAACAAGATTACGATAGTTGAATCAAGGAAATCTGAAATTATTAAATTAGCTGAGGAGCTGATGAACAGAGAACATTAATGATCAAATATTGATCTTACCTTTTCGTCAGTAAGTGGCTTAGCTATAAAATCTTTCACAAACGGAAATGATTTTGCAATTGTTCTATCCATTGGATCAACTGATGATGAGACAATAACAACATCGATAGAGATCTTGTTTTCATCTAACATCTTCAGAAATCTGAGTCCATCAATATTAGGCATGTGTAAATCCAAAAGAATAAGATCAGGCTTGTTCTGCTTGATGTAATCAAGTGCACTTTCAGGATTATTGAACAAAACAACCTGCTTTTCTCTATGTTGATTTCTTATCAAGGCCTGATGCACTTTAATGGTCATCAGATCATCATCAACAAGCACTACATGCTTTTTCCCTGATTCTAAGTCCTCATTTTCTGGCAGATTATCAGTTCCGGGCCTACCAAGGGAAATACAAAGTTCCCGAATTACATTATCCAGTTTTTTTGCCTGATAATTAACATCGCTTAGCAACTGATTTATTTTTGAAATATCGTATCCCCCCAAGCGGCCATAGCTGGTAACGTTAAACAAGCTGGATACATTAGCCGTAAGTGAGCGTAGTTGATGAGATGTAAGGTGAGAATAGTCATTAAGCTTCCTTAAATGATCCAGACGTTCATGATTCTTGATGATGGTGCAAACAACACACTCAATCTTACCTTTCATCAAAGGAGTAAACACGAACTGAAAAGACGAATCTATTCCATCATACGCTGAAGGAATTCTTACCTCTATACTAAAACATTTATTGTTAAAACACTTTTCAAGTAGTTTTAGGAATTTATATTTATAGATTTGCGTAATTATTTCCTCAACATTGTCCCCAATTTTAGGCGAACCAGTAATAAATTCCCGTAAATTATTTTCAGGAACGATTTTGAAAAATAATAATTCAAATTTTCTATCAATCAGAAAAAATGAACAAGATGAATGCTCCCACACATTACTAACAAGCATTGTTAATCTTATCTAAACTATTATATTGCCCACCTCTCATTTTTTTAACGGATTTTTTAATTATGTCATAAGCCCTGGCTTAATACTCGTAATGTCTATGCTGCAATTCTAACTTAATAATTATCCCAATTTATTTATGGTTTAGAATTTGCAACCTAGTAACAGATTTCAGATTTGACCATGTACAAATCAACACAATATAAATCAATTATGCAAGAAATACTATCAAAAGTAAACATCGGAGAAAGGATTAAAAACTTGCGATTAGACCACAATTTATCACAAGCTGCCATAGCCAACATATTAAATATATCTAGAAGTAATTATTCACAAATAGAATTAGGAAATCAGTTCCCTTCTTTTGACACACTACACCTAATCGCCAGATATTATAGCAAAAGTTATGAATGGATTTTACATGGGGAATCACAGGATTCAGAAGATCATAAATCAGTTAATAAGATCCAATCCTTAATTAATAATCTTGAGAAATCTGTGGCAGGTTTTAAAAAGGTGATAGAAACCCTTGAACAGGAACTAATTGAAATTAAAACCAAAAAATTCAAAGGCAACCAACCGAATGAACATTAAAATTCGACAATAATCGTTACCGGGTAATGATCAGAAGGGACTCTAGCCTGCGAATTCTGAAGCTTTAACTCCTTAGGGGCGGTAGCCGGATTAAAAGCTACATTTGAATCATCAAGGGTATGATATGTATCCGTTAAAATACCATAGCGTTTAACCTTAAATTGTTTTGTTAAAAAGATATGATCAATACGGCTTGCCGTTATGGCGTTGCTTCTAAAGTTATTAAACGTTCCATTCAATGCATAAGGTGCATCGGTCATTTCAAAAGAATCTTTCAATAAACCCGACTCATCAATTACCTTATAACTTTCGCTAAGCTGATCTACATTAAAATCACCGGTAAGTACTGCCGGAATACTTGTTCCTCCAATTTCTCTTATTTTAGCCATTATAAGTTTGGCACTTTCTAACCTGGCTGTAACGCCTACATGGTCAAAATGGGTATTAAAAAACATGAATTTTTTCTTGGTTTTCAAGTCCTTGAACAGACCCCATGTACAAATTCTTGGTAATACTGCATCCCATCCTCTATTGGGCGCTGTGGTGTTTTCAGACAACCAAAAAGTACCGCTTTTAAGCACTTGAAACTTATCTTTCTTATAAAAGATAGGAGCGTATTCTCCCTTTTTTATACCGTCTTCACGTCCAACACCTATGTAAGTATATTCGTTTAATTGACCAAGCATATCTTCGAGCTGATTTTGTAATACTTCCTGAGACCCGAAAATATCAAAGTCGTGGTATTTGATCAATTGTGTTAATGGAATGTAACGCTGTTTCCATCCGTCTCCTTGTTTAACATCACTGGCCGCATCCATTCGGATGTTATAAGTAGCAATTTTAACAACCTGTGCATTAAGGACAGTCAAACAAAAAAACAGTAACAAAAAAGGAATAAAAAATCTGGCACTCTGAAAAAACTTTATCATATGCAATTATAATCATTTGCGTCATCGATCTCCCCTTCATGAAGAAAGATGAACAAAAATATTACTTTACAAAAAAAGGGTTTCAACATATGCTGAAACCCTTTTTTTGTAAAGTAAATATCTTACTATTCTGCAGATTCTGCTTTAGTTTCTACTTCAGCTTTAACAGCTTTTTTAGCAGGTGCTTTTTTTGCAGGTGCTTTTTCAGCAGCAACTTCCTTTGCAGGAGCAGCAGCTTTCTTAGCAGGTGCTTTTTTAACAACAGGTGCTTTTTCTACAACTTCTTTAGCTACTGTAGGTAACACAGAAACGTATGATTTGTTATCTTGTTTCTTTTTGAAGATTACAGTACCATCAACCAAAGCGAATAAAGTATGGTCTTTACCAATACCTACTCCTTTATCTGGATGATGTTTTGTACCACGCTGACGTACTAAAATGTTTCCAGCGATAGCTTCCTGACCACCAAATATTTTGATACCTAAACGTTTGCTATGCGACTCGCGTCCGTTTCTCGAACTACCGGCTCCTTTTTTATGTGCCATCTTGTTTTATATTTTATTAATTACCTGATTAACCTGGTAATCTTTGTTTAACAACTAATTATAAACTGATACCAGAAATCTGGATTTTGGTGAAATACTGACGGTGACCGTTTTTCTTTTTGTAACCTTTTCTACGTTTCTTTTTGAAAACGATTATCTTATCACCTTTTAAATGAGACACGATTTTAGCTGAAACTGAAGCACCTTTCAATGTAGGAGCTCCTACAGAGATTTTACCACCATCTTCAACCAACAATACATTGTCAAATTCAATACTAGCGCCTTCATCTCCTTGTAAACGGTGTACAAAAAGGTGCTGGTCTTTTGCAACTTTGAATTGCTGTCCTGCTATATTTACTATTGCGTACATTGTTAAATATTTATTATTTTAAATTGTTTATTTTTATCGAGGTGCAAATATAGAATTAATTTTTCTAAATCCACAACAGAATTACTTTTTATTCCCGTAACGTTCTTCAGCGTCATTTATGCTTTGTCCGATAAGCTTTTGCATTTGAGCTGCAACATCTCTTAGCTTAGGTATTTCGTTGTAATCAGTCAAATAGATCACTTTCTTTGACTTTGTTTTGTAATTAAACTGGATCTCATAACGCAGTATCTTAGGCGAATTTAAATCAGATCCGTTATTTGCAATTACACTTGGAAAATTCCATAAACCTAATTCATTTGCCTTGCTGTGTAAATAGATCATGTCATTTTTTCTAAGCTTTACATGGGTCTTAACCAATGAGTCTTTATCATCAAGGTATTGATAATCGCCGGTAGCAGAATTGTAGCTATTGGCAAGGGTTTTCCCTACCCCCCACTTGTACTCAAATGAAACAAAGTCTGCTGATCTGAAAGGTGCATTCTTTATCATTGGGGTATAATATACAATGCAATAAATCAAGAACGGCACTACAATACTTAGCGCTAAAAAAATCTTTTTTCCTTTGTTAGTCATAAATTATGCTTCTACTGGTACCTCATAGTCAGGATTATATTCACCCTCCCATTTTGCGATTACAACTGTTGCTAAACAGTTCCCTATTACGTTTAATGATGTTCTGCCCATATCCATCAACTCATCAACCCCTAAAATTGCAGCAATAATAAAGGTTGGAAGACCAAACTGATCTGCAGTTGCTATCAAAATAATTAGAGATGCCCTTGGTATTGCAGCCACCCCTTTACTGGTAATCATCAGCGTAAAAACAATCAACAACTGATCGCCAAACGACAAATGCATTCCTGCAGCCTGGGCCACAAAAATAGCCGCTAATGAGAGATATAAAGTTGTTCCATCTAAATTAAAACTATAACCAGTTGGAATTACAAATGATACAATTTTACGCGGAACCCCAAATTTTTCCATTGCACTCATTGCTTTAGGTAGTGCAGCATCAGAACTGGTTGTTGCAAAAGCAATTGATACTGGTTCTTTTATCGCGCTAATAAACTTCCGTATAGGCAGCCTGATATATAAAGCCACCGGTAGCAATACAATAAGGATAAAAGCCAGCAACGCCACGTATAGGGTTGCCACCAGCATAAACAAATGCTTTAGGATATCTACCCCCATATGCCCCACCGTGTACGCCATAGCTGCCCCTACTCCAATTGGAGCAAAATACATGATCACATTTGTGAACTTAAACATGGTTTCAGATAAGCTTTCACAAAAATCAACCATAGGCTTTCGCTTCTTTTCGTCTACCATAGCCAAACCGATACCGAAGATCACCGAAAAGATCACAATCTGTAAAATTTGGGCATCATAGATAGATTTCGCTATATTCTCAGGGAAAACGTTTCTAAAAAAGGCAAGTGTTTTATACAACCAATGTATGCTGTGCGGTAAACTCTGCAGAATGCTTTCATCAGTCAAATCTTTTACTGGTTTAGGCAATTCATTATGAGGCATGTTTTCAATATTAACCCCTACGCCCGCCTGAGAAATATTGATTGCTGCTAATCCAATAAATAATGCCAATGTGGTAGCACAATAGAAGTACAACATAGATTTCCATGCCATCCTGCCTACTTGTTTCAAATCAGAATGACCAGCGATACCATAAACAAGGGTTGCAAATAATATTGGGCCAACTATAGTTTTTACCAGTTTAATAAACCCTTTGCTTAGCGGCTGCAATGCTATAGCTACATGTGGATAATCTACCCCAATAAATACACCTAAAATCATACAGACCAATATCCAGGTTGTCAGATTCTTTTTAATAAGGGCATAAATAAACAATTCCGCTGCAAGAATCCAACGAACTGCCATCATCAGATTGTCTGGAATGGCAACAATGTCAAAATCTTTCAAAACTCCGAGCAAAGTTGCAATTGTAATAAATATCAATGTAATTAGCCCGATGCGGTTTTGCTTCATAAATTAGTTTTTAGTGGCAACAAAAGTAATTAATTGTGGTAAGCCCGCAAACATTTATTATTTTTGATACCGCAACCGCTTGTAACAATTAAAGATTACAACGATCAAACTACCATCAGCCGTTAATTAATGGAACAAAAGGATCAGTTATTTAAACAAATTTTCGACACAAACTCCAAGAAAATCTTCCATTTATGTTATGGTTATACTGGCGACGAGGACTCGGCAAACGATCTTCTTCAGGAAACATTTTTAAAAGTTTGGCAGAATTTAGATAAGTTCCGGAATAAGTCTTTGATTTCGACATGGATCTACCGTATCGCAGTCAATACTTGCTTAACCTACTTAAGGTCAGAAAAAAGGCAGGCAAAAGATGAGCTTACAGACAATATCATCGAAAACAGGCCAGAGGAATTGTCAGAAAAAAACGAACAGGTTGCACTACTTTATAAATCAATATCAAAATTAGAAGAAAACGATCGCCTCATAATTACAATGGTACTCGATGATCTACCCTACAATGAAATAGCCGATATATCTGGCATCAGTGAAGGGAATCTGAGAGTAAAAATTCATCGCATTAAACAAAAACTTACAGAACTATACAATCAACATGCAAGAATTTGATCATATACAATCGCTTTGGCAATCACATTCAGTTGAGGTAAAAATCTCTTCTGATGAAATGCTTTCGCAGGCAAAAAAAGAAGTATCAGGCATCAAAACAAGATCTCTATTGAACATCGCCGGAATGTTGATTTCTTTTGCATCCCTTGTTACACTTTTGATATTCTATCCATTCACATCCTGGACCACACCTGCTGGCTTAGGCATCATTATTATTGCTATAGCGGTATCCACCTTTATTTTATATAAGGATTACAAAATAATATCGAGGAATGACTTTACGCAGCATCCCAATGAGTTTTTATCACAATTAAAAGTCTACCAGTTAAATAAGTTCTCCATATACAACAAGCTATATTGGTTTTATGCCGCAGCAATATGTCTTGGCTTTGTCCTTTATTTCTACGAAATGCTCGACAACCTGGAATTATGGTTTCAGATCGGAATAACCTCCTTCTCTGTTTTCTGGATGGCATTATGTGCAACCTTTTTACGTAAAGCTTATTTGAAAAGAGAAAAGGAACGCCTGGACCTTTTAATAGAGAAGTTCGAACGTATTAGCAGCCAGTTCAAAGAGCATCCATAAAAAAAAGTCATCCTAGCTATTGGATGACTTCTATTATTAACTAACCCAAATTTAAATTTATCCAAACTTATTGCTGGGCTTCCTGGTTCAAATATAGGTTTAGGGCTTAACTATGAATAAGCGAAACTCACCAATTCTTTTTTAGCCATTAAATCTGTGGATCTGGCTTATTTTCCAAATGCCGTTTTGATCTTTTACAACAGTTACATAGTTCTCCTGGGTAAACAATGGATATTTAAAATCTACCCTTACCATCACTACGCAATCGCTAGTAGATAAGATCTCGAAATTCGAGGTACAGTTTAATGTAATGTCGCCTCTTTTTTTATAAAAATCTACCAGATCCCTTTTGTTTTGTTCTATAATTTTACCTTGCCTGGTTATTTTTAGCACAGCCTCGCTACCCATCACCTGATTAAGTAATGCCGCATTACAGTGAACATTTGCATCAATGTAAGCTTCTATTACAGAGCTTGATTTTAAATTTACACTTGCCGCTGGTTTATCAGTATCGGCGGACGCAACAGTGAAGGAGATACCCAGTATCGCCATGCACAATAGGATTTTTCTTTTCATAACCATTTTTTCTAAAAATTTTTAAACTAAACACATATCGTGTACTCTAAAAAGCATCGTATACGGTACAGATTACCTGTACTGGCCGGGAGTAACGTTAAATGAACTTCTAAACAACCTGATAAAGGAACTTGGGCATTCAAAGCCCACCATATCTACAATCTCGCTAAGGGGATAATCTGTATTTCTTAAGTAGTACTTGGCTTGCTGGAGTCTGAATGTTGTTAAAAACTGGTGTGGCGACTGCTGATACGCTTGTTTAAAGGTCCTGAGTAAATGATTTATCGACAAACAAGCCATCTGTGCAATATCATCCAGTCGGATGTTCTTATTGTAATTGCTGATGATATAATCCTTAGCCATAGACAGGCGCCTTAATATTTCGGATTTGGTAACATGACTAAGAAACTTCAATGATGCAGTCCGGTTTACCACTTCAGTGTTGTATATGCCATAATAATTTAACAAACAATTGTGTAAGCAATCATTCAAGAGCAATTGATTAGTTGTATTGCTCTTAAGAAGTGTTCCAAGATTTAACAGGCCATCTTTTAATGCACCCTGCAAAGGATAAATAGCTTCTACAAAAACCGGGTTCTCATATTTATAATCAAATGGGTTATCCAATAAAACAGCTTGACTTTTTCTCGAATATTCGAAATCCTGAACGAAAGAGGGATCAAAGAAAACAGACAGTGCATTTACCGGTATTGCTGAATCAATTCTGCTGGAATAGTTGGTATGGCTATTTAGAAATATAAAGTTTTCTGGATGCAATCTCAACTCCCTTTTGCCTAATTTATAGTCGGCAGTGCCATTAAATACCATATTAATGGAATACTTTCCTGTTAAGCCAGCGAAGCTGCTGGCACAGGAATTTTGACTTACAATTTCATTATTACCAACAAGTATTCTATTACTACTCATCACAATTAAATTAGCGTGTTTAACTCAAATCAGTCAACTTCAATGTTCAAAGTTTCTAATCAAAATTAAACCGGGATATCGTGTTTCTTTTCACCCCTGAAGGGGTATTTTGAGGTAAATGAAAAAAATACCCCTTCAGGGGTGATTTTTTAATTGTATATTGATAAATATATTTACAATCGGATTAACCTTGTATTTCCGTATCAAGTGGGCAAAAAGATATTGTTACTTTTTCTCATCCTTTTCAGCTATTGTCCCGATGGTTTTTCCCAGCGGTATAACTTTGAACAATATGACATAGAGGATGGTCTAACGCAATCGCAGGTAACTGCTATTACGCAGGATAACAAGCGTCGCTTGTGGATTTCGACCCTTGGAGGGCTCAGCTGTTTTAATGGCAAACAGTTTACCGATTACACTAAAACACGTGGTCTAAGCAGTAACTTCATTCTTGCACTGGCCGCAGGAAAAAAAGATGAAATATGGATAGGATCTGCCAAAGGCTTATCAAAATACGATGGTAAAAATTTCAGCAATTCGGCTGACACAAAAAAATGGGTTAGTGCACTGGCTACCGATAAAGATGGAACTACCTATAGTATAAAAGCCAAACACTTATACAACGCCAGTAAAGATCAACCAATAACCATTTCAAATGATACCACAGAAATAGTTACGGCTCTTAAAACAGACTATTCAGGTAACATATGGGTAGCCGTTCATAGCAAAGGGTTATATCATCTTGAAAAAGGTAAATGGATACTATGGCCATTAGATGAAAAAATAAAAACCCTAGTAGTTACTAATATTTTAGTAGACAGACTTAACAAAGGAAAGGTATGGCTTTTAACGCCCGAAGGGATCTACGTTGCCCAGAACAACACCATTGATAAAGCATATAACGAAATTACAAGTAAATGCAATGCCATAGCTCAGGATGGCAAAGGATCAATATGGATAGGTACAAACAAGGGTGCCTACTACATCACCCCTGCCAGTGTTATCCATTTCAACTCCAAAAATGGGTTTACAGATAATATTGTTAATGAGATATTTAAAGACGTAGAGAACAACATCTGGCTTGGCACAGATGGTTCAGGCTTATTCAGGTTTACCAATAACAGCTACGTAACATTTGATGAAACACAAGGAATAGAAAGCCGAATTGTAATGGCCATTGCCAACGGTCCTACTCCAGGATCAATATGGTTAGGCTCATATGGTGGCTTGTATGAATACAAACAGAATCAAAAGATAACAAACATTAAAATACCCTCTCAAAATCCGGATTCCTACCGCATTAATTTCTTATATAACGACCGTAAAAATGATCTTTGGGTAGGCACTCCCGGTGGTGGCCTCTGGAGGCATAACGGGCAGCGCCTGGAGCGCATGGATACAGATAAGGGGCATATAGCATACAATGCAATGATCGAGGATAGTGGTGGCACCATATGGCTATCAACCAATTACGGATGCTTAACCTTTGACGTGAACACCAGAAAACTTACCAGAATTACCCAACAGTTTGGTGGTGGATTAATGGAACTGGGCCGCGATTCAGTAATTTTAGGCACCCAGGATGGAGCATGGTTAATTGTAAATAAGAAAACAATTACGCCGTTAAAGATTAAGGGCTTATCGGGTTCAAACATACTCTGTATGCTTAAACATAAGGATTATGTGCTTTTTGGGACCGCAGATTATGGCTTGGTGATCTGGAATATTAAAACCGGGGCAACAAAATTTTTAAATACAAAGTCTGGAATTGCATCTGATCATATCTATAGCTTACTAGAAGATAAAAAGGGAACAATATGGGTTGGAACCGGAAGAGGCATTGATAGGATTGATCCTAAAAACTTTACAATTATACCAACACAAAGTGAGGATGAGCTACTGGTAGAGTGCAATCAGAATGCCATACTCCAACACGACAACAATGTATGGATTGGCACAACTAAAGGTGTTATTGTTTATGGCGTAAATCCTAGTTCAGAAAAAAAAGTAAACCCATACATTTACATCAATTCAGTAAACATAACACCAAACTACAAGCCTGAATATGTTGAGGGTGTGCTTACACTACCTTATAACCACAATCACATCAATATTAGCTATACCGGAATTTATTTGAAAAATCCCGATGCTGTAATGTACAGGTACCGACTAATTGGATTGGATAATAAATTCAGTCAGCCAAGCAGTAATTCGTCCATGAATTTCACTGCTATCCCTCCCGGAAAATACACTTTCGAAGTAAAAGTGATTACCAAAGACGGACTTTTTTCAGCTAATACGGCCTCAGTTGCATTTGAAATACGACCAGCATATTATCAAACGCCGCTTTTTAAGTTCTTTATTGTGATACTTATTATCCTGCTGATATTATTTATAGTATATATCATCCTGATGCTGAATGAGCGTAGGCGCAAATTAAGACTAAAAATAAAACTGGAGGAACAATTTAAGATCAGAAAACAAACTGCTGAAGATTTTCACGATGACCTGGGCAACAAGCTAACCAGAATAACAGTTCTTTCGGAAGTATTGGGTAGTATGATCGATAAAGATGATACCGAAAAAAGAAATATTTTAAAAAAGATCCGCTGCAATGTTGATGAACTGTACAATGGAACTAAAGATATATTATGGTCGTTAAATCCAAAAAACGATTCCTTAGATCAGGTATTGAACCACATTAAAGATTTCGGGCAGGAAATGGTTAATGAAACCCCTGTTCTGTTTAAATTTGATATTGATCTCAATAATAAATACACCAAGTTATCATTAGATATGAGTAGAAACATATTGATGATCTTTAAGGAGTCGATACATAATTCGTTGAAACATGCCAAGGCTAAGGTGATAAATTTTGAAGCCAAATTAAACAACGGCACGCTGTTGATCACCCTTCAGGACGACGGAATAGGCTTTGATGTAGCTCATGCTAAAGACGGGCATGGCATGAACAATATGTACGTAAGGGCTAAAAGAATAAATGCCGATTTAAAGATCATTTCTAATGACAATGGCACCAGTATATTATTACTTCTTAATTTTTCATCCTTAAAACATTTTAAAAATGCCTAGTCAGGAAGCCGCTAGAATTGTAATTATCGAAGACGACAAAACCATTAGAGAAGGCTACCACTACCTGATAGACAATACCTCTCCCTATACTGTTGTAAACGCTTACCCTTCATTTGATGTTGCAAAACTTAAAATTGCAAAAGACAATCCGGATGTGATCATACTGGATATACAGCTACCAGGAACAAGCGGTATTGATGCTTTACCTCAGCTAAAAAGGATGCTGCCTAATGTTTACATCATTATGCTTACCGTATATGAAACCGAAAAAATAATACTGGATGCGCTGGCAAATGGTGCTTCGGGCTACTTTACCAAGAATACGCCTTCATCAAAAATAATTGACGCAATTAAAGAGGTAATGCACGGTGGCGGGCCCATGAGCCCGGATGTTTCAAAGAAAGTAATAATGTCTCTTCAAAAGAACCAGCACTCGCCGCTTACTAAAAGAGAAACGCAGATACTGGAATTAATAGCCGAGGGAAAAGATCGCGGTCAGATCGCTACTCAATTGTTTATAGATGTAGAAACGGTTAAAACTCATGTAAAGAACATTTACATTAAATTAGACGTCAACTCGAAAGCTGACGCCATAAATGTTGCAAGAACCAATAAGCTGATATAAGCCTATTCTTTTATTTCAGATATAGAGAAGCTATTGCCGCTAAGTCTATACTGTAATGTTTTTAGAGTACCATCCTTTTCGGTAGTGTCCTTTGAATTTACGATAGGATAAGTGCGAAACAAGTCGCCATTCTTGATAACGAATTTATCATTACCCGCGTAGGTCTTTTTAGCTCTATCGCTTAATGCCGGGAAAGTGATCTTGTTAAAATTGCCATCCGAATATTCGAAAACATTGAGATCCAGAACATTCTTCTTACTTAATAACTCGATGTAAATTTCCGGATTACCATCGTTATCCAGATCCATGTTCCATGCATCAGTTATAATGCCACTACGTTCATTGGAAAACGATTTGTAACTGCTTTTAAGCGAATCGGACATCAGTATCAGATAACCACCTACACTATCAACCCCTTTACCCCAGCTTACTACCTCAAAATTGATACCTGGTCTTATTGCAATATCCTTGTAAAAAACAAACTGACCTTTTTCCTTAGTGGCAACAGGTTCACTTTGCTTTACGGCTTCATCTTTCTTAGAAGAGTCACCGCAGGAAGCCAATAAAAGCAGCCCCGCAAATAGAAGAGGCTGCTTTATTAAGTATTTCATCAATTTCATCATTTACTTTTTAATGTAAATACAATTTATACAATGCAAACTACTATTTAGTTTTTACATCCGAAGCACCATTGTTCAAAATTGTTTCTGTAACAACGCTGCGTTTACCACTTGGAGTAATTACAATTGTTTTTAAAACACGTTTCTCTCCTTTAGGAACAATCACTTTAACAGGACTGTTGACCAAGGTCGCGGTTTCAGACGGACGCGTAAGGTCTAAAGTATAAAATACTTTTGAACCTGGTATTGGTGCTTTCAAATCAAGACTAATCTCTTCACCGTTCACTACCTTCTCAGTTGTTAAGCCAAGCGGAGTTGGAACCCAGTAGTTCGTGTTGGTTTTATCTAATCTGGCCAAATGTACAGGAATACGTTCTTCAGAGAAGTTTTTAAAGTCCTTACGGTCAAGCTTGCTCCATGCAATCTCAGCTAATGAGAACATTCTTGGTAAAATCATGTACTCCACTTTTTCAGGAGTTTGAATATACTCAGTCCATAGGTTAGCCTGTACACCTACAATATGTTTCTGCTGATCTGCAGTTAATTCTTTTGGCATTGGATCGTAAGCATATGCTAAAGAATAAGGTGCTAAACCACCAATATTTGTTGGCTCATCAACAGAATTAGATTGTTTATGATCAAAGTAAAGTCCAATAGGTCCGCCTGGGGTCATGATCACATCATGGTTTTGTTTTGCCGCAGCAATACCACCTTCGGTGCCTCTCCACGACATTACGGTAGCGTTAGGTGCTAAACCACCTTCAAGAATCTCATCCCATCCAATAATTGAGCGGCCTTTTGCATTGATGTGTTTTTCGATTCGCTGGATAAAATAGCTTTGCAATTCGTGCTCATCTTTTAACCCAAGTTTTTTAATTAAGTTCTGGCAAAACTCACTTTCTTTCCAGTATTCTTTAGGGCTCTCATCACCACCGATATGAATATATTTAGAAGGGAAAATCGCGATTACCTCATCCAAAACATCTTCTAAAAATTTAAAGGTATTGTCGCTAGGAACAAATACATCATCAAATACACCCCATTGTTGTTGCACTTGCTTTCCTTTTCTAGAACCAGACCAAGGTGTTTTCGCATCAACAAAAGTATCTCTGTTAGGGAAACAGCTTAATTCCGGATAAGCCGCAATTGCTGCTGAAGCATGGCCCGGAAGCTCAATCTCAGGAATTACGTTAATAAATCTTGCTGCTGCATAAGCAACAACTTCTTTGGCCTCTTGCTGAGTATAAAAACCTTTGTACTCTTTGTTATCTGTACCTACCCCAGGGTGGTGACCAATAATGGTACCGCTTCTGGTTGCACCAACTGTAGTTAGTTTAGGGTATTTCTTGATCTCAATTCTCCATCCCTGATCTTCGGTTAAATGCCAGTGAAAGTTGTTTAATTTATATTGAGACATTAAGTCGATGTACTTCTTGATAAAAGCTAACGGGAACATGTGGCGTCCAACATCAAGGTGCATCCCCCTGTATTTAAAACGAGGATAATCGTTAATTTCTGCCGCACTTATCGTTAACTCATTATTTTTCTTTTCAGGCATTAACTGGATCATAGACTGAACTGCGTAGAACAATCCTGCATCTTTACCTGTTACTGTGATTTTTTTATCAGTAATATCAATAGTATAACCTTCTGCAGGCAATTTATCGGCGCCTACCGAGGTCAATACAATTGCTCTTTCATTTGCTTTTAAAGCTTTTGTTTCTCTAAGTGCAAATCCTGCCTTCGTAGTAATAGAAGCGTTTAGCAAATCTGCCATCTTTGCATTGGCTGCGTCTGCAGACAACAATACAACAGTTTTGTCCAGTTTAAAGGCTCCGCTTTTCTTTATTACAGATACGGGTGCAGGAATAATGCCCATATTGGCATCTGTTTGTGCAAAAGCACTCACAGACATAAATGCCACGAGAGCAACTGATAATAATCTTTTCATGTGTTAGGTTAAATAATTTATTTTAAATCAAGCCCCAAGATAAAAAAATCTTAGAGAAAGGTGGGCAAAAAAAAGGCAGAACCATACGATTCTGCCCATATTTTCATTAAAATGTTACTTACAACACTTCTTTTACTTCATGCTCTTTAGCCGCCAGATAACGCTCTGCATCTAAAGCAGCCATACAACCAGAACCCGCAGCTGTAACCGCCTGGCGGTAGTAATGATCCTGAACATCTCCACTGGCAAAAACACCTTCTATGTTGGTTTTCGAAGTTCCAGGGATTGTTCTTAAATAACCAGTTTCATCCATATCCAACCATCCTTTAAAGATATCGGTATTAGGTTTATGGCCAATAGCCACAAAGAAACCTTCAACAGGCAAATCAGTTTCTGCACCAGATTGATTGTTTACTATTCTTACCGCAGTAACATTTTTACCGTTACCAAGAATTTCTTTAGTTTCAGAGTTATAAATCACTTCGATATTTGGTGTATTTAATACCCTGTGTACCATAGCTTTTGAAGCTCTAAACTCATCTCTGCGCACAATCATATATACTTTTTTACAAAGCTTTGCAAGGTAAGTAGCCTCTTCAGCAGCAGTATCACCGGCACCAACTATAGCTACGTCCTGCCCTTTAAAGAAAAAGCCGTCGCATACCGCACATGCAGATACACCAAAACCATTATATTGTTGTTCACTAGGTAAACCAAGCCATTTAGCTGTGGCACCTGTTGAGATAATTACAGTATCAGCTGTGATGGTTTTAATCTCATCAACAACTACCTTATGGGGCAAAGATGAAAAGTCTACAGAGCTTACATATCCAAAACGGATATCAGTTCCAAAACGTTCTGCTTGTTTACGGAAATCTTCCATCATCTCAGGACCCATAATGCCACCTGGGTATCCCGGGAAATTATCAACATCAGTAGTCTGCGTTAATTGACCACCAGGTTCCATACCAGTATACATAACCGGTTTAAGATCAGCACGGGCTGCATAAATTGCAGCAGTATATCCTGCCGGACCTGAACCTATAATTAAACATTGAACGTGTTCTATTTCTTCTGACATATATGTTTCTTTCTTATTAAAGTACAAAATTACGCTTTATCCCGCTATCCGTCAAACGCTGACGCACAACAAAGGCAACATTGTGATTTCCAGATTATAATTCCGCTTAGGTCTGTATAACACCTACGTTAAACTGCTTCTTTATAGGAGATTGATTGGCCGCTTCTATACCCATAGAAATTACTTTTCTGGTTTCTGAAGGGTCAATAACACCATCAACCCATAACCTTGCCGCAGCATAATAAGGAGTAGTCTGACTGTTATACCTATCGGTGATTTCTTTTAACAATTCTTCTTCTTTTTCTGGTGTAATCACCTCTCCTTTTGCTTTTAGCGATGCTTCCTGAATCTGCAGCAGTACTTTAGCAGCCTGCGGGCCACCCATTACGGCAATTTTGGCGCTTGGCCAGGCATAAATCAATCGCGGATCATATGCTTTACCACACATGGCATAATTACCGGCACCGTAAGAATTTCCTATCACGATGGTAAACTTAGGCACAACTGAGTTTGCAACCGCGTTTACCATTTTTGCACCATCTTTAATGATGCCTCCATGTTCAGATCTGCTACCTACCATAAAGCCGGTAACATCCTGTAAAAACACCAAAGGGATTTTTTTCTGATTGCAGTTCATGATAAACCGTGTTGCCTTATCAGCACTGTCAGAATAAATTACCCCCCCGAACTGCATCTCCCCTTTTTTGGATTTAACAACTTTACGCTGATTGGCAACTATACCAACCGCCCAGCCATCAATACGGCCCAATCCGCATATGATACTCTGTCCATACAATTTCTTATATTCTTCAAATTCAGAGTTATCCACCAAGCGATGAACTACCTCAAGCATATCGTAAGGCTTTTCTCTGTTTTCTGGCAGTATCCCATAAATTTGTTCGGGATCTAATTTAGGTAAAGCAGGCTTAATCCTATCAAATCCAGCTACCTGAGGCGTCCCCAGCATGCTCATAATGTTACGAATGCTATCTAAACAAGCCTGATCATTAGGATGTTTATAATCGGTAACGCCTGATATTTCACAATGGGTGGTAGCCCCACCCAGGGTTTCATTGTCTACATCTTCGCCAATTGCTGATTTAACAAGATAAGACCCTGCCAGGAACACAGAACCTGTACCATCAACAATCATTGCTTCATCACTCATGATTGGCAAATAAGCACCACCAGCTACACAAGAGCCCATTATTGCCGCAATCTGTACTATCCCATCGGCCGACATGATGGCGTTGTTTCTAAACATTCGTCCGAAATGTTCCTTATCAGGGAAAATCTCATCCTGCATGGGCAAATAAACACCTGCACTATCAACCAGATAGATTACCGGCAGTCTGTTTTCCATTGCAATTTCCTGTGCCCGAAGATTTTTCTTTGCAGTCATAGGAAACCAGGCACCTGCTTTTACGGTAGCGTCGTTGGCAACAATCATACATTGCCTGCCCGATACATATCCGATACCGCAAACCACACCGGCAGATGGACAGCCACCCTGCTCCGCATACATTTCATCGGCCGCAAAAGCGCCAATTTCCAGAAACTGACTTTCTTTATCTATCAGGTAAAAGATACGTTCTCTTGCCAGTAGTTTACCCTTGTCCTTTTGTTTAGCAGCATTCTTCTCTCCCCCACCTTTATATATCTTTTTGAGCCGTGTTTTTAAGTCATAAACTGACTGTTTATTAACGTCTTCATTCTTATTGAATTCTATGTTCATACAGGCAAGTTAAATCTTTATTTTTAGGAGAACAAAAGTCCAATTCGGGCTTTGGTATAGCTTTAGAAGTTTAACATCCATTTCCAAACTGGCATTATTAGAATATGTACACCGTCTATGGTTAATTCTTCTTCATCGAGCGTGATAACCCATGCTTCCTTAGCCCTACAATAACCGGCAGCTTTAAGTAGCCCTTTTATTTTCCTGTTCCTGGTGTCTGGATCAGTGAGGATCCAGCTTAGCTGTATAGGTCAAGCGAATCCACCTTCGGGATAAATTATAAAATTGTCTTTATTTCAAAGACAATTTATACAATAATCGTCTTTGAAATAAAGACGATTATTGTAAAGTTAGAAATGCCACCCTAAGTAAAACAATTAATTATTTACTATGCCTCATACTTTTTAAACACAGAAGTTGCAGTGTGACCACCGAAACCAAATGTGTTGTTCAGCACGTAATTAACCGGCTGATGAATAGATTTACCCAATACAATATTTAAGCCTTCAGGAATTGCAGGATCAAGATTTTTAGTGTTGATAGTTCCCGGAATAATTCCGTCCCTGATGGCAAGAATACTGATTATACTTTCTATAGCACCTGCACCACCCAGCAAATGGCCGGTCATAGACTTGGTTGCACTAATTTTAACCGGCAAATCGCCAAATATCTTTTTAATTCCATTCAATTCTCCAGAGTCCCCTAAACCTGTAGAAGTTGCATGGGCATTGATATAATCAATTTTATCAGGAGTTATTCCTGCATCAGCAAGTGCTTTGGAAATACCTAAAGATGCGCCCAAACCATCCGGTGGAGTACCAGTAAGGTGATAAGCATCAGCTGCCATACCGCCACCAACAATTTCCGCATAGATATGTGCACCTCTTTTTTGAGCATGTTCCAGTTCTTCTAAAATCAAAGCACCGGCACCCTCACCAATCACAAAACCATCTCTGTCTACATCAAACGGACGCGAGGCAGTTTCAGGATCATCGTTTCTTTTTGATAAGGCATGTGCCGAGTTAAAACCACCTACTGACGACTCAGTAATACCCGCCTCGGAACCACCTGCTACCATAATGTTAGCTTTACCTAAACGGATGGCATCAAAAGCGCTGATAATTGCAGTGTTAGAAGATGCACATGCCGAAACAGTAGCATAGTTAGGGCCATGAAGTTTATTGCGTATTGAAATTACACCAGCGGCAATATCAACAATCATTTTAGGGATAAAATACGGGCTAAATCTAGGCGTTCCATCACCAAGATGGTACTCTTTCAATTGCTCTTCAAAAGTACCAATACCACCATTTCCAGATCCCCAAATCACCCCCACTTCATAGCGTTCAATTTCGGGCATTGTTGTAAAGTCTAATCCTGAGTCTTTAATGGCCTGATCGCTGGCTGCAATAGCGAACTGAGTATACAAATCATATTTCTTGATTTCCTTTTTATCAATATAGGCTTCGGCATCAAAGTTTTTCACTTCAGCAGCAAAATTGGTTTTGAATTTTGAGGTATCAAATTTTGTTATTTTAGCTGCACCACTTTTACCGGCAACTATATTGTCCCAAAATTCTTTTACTGTATTTCCCACCGGGGTTACAGCACCTAAACCTGTTACTACTACTCTTTTCATATTCACTTCTATTTTATATTTAGCGGCGTGTTTGTATAAACTTACCGGGTTATTTCTTTTGCAAAATTACCATAAATACTTAAATCTGGCGGGCATTTATTTGTTACAATGTGTCATATTGTTCAATATTTCCATTAACCCCTCATTTTCAATTATCCACATACCCATGCGTTCATCAGTTATCCCCTCTTTAAGCTCATGAGTAAACATAGGTTTCCCATCTATTATCCTGGTTTCCAAAAAACGGAAATTAACATTACTGTTATCATTTAGCTCTTTAGCCACTTCAACAATATGTGTTGAAATAACAAAAAAGCTCCCTCTGATCTGGCTAAACGCTGTTATGATTGAAAGCGAAGCATCATAGGCATCTTTTACATTCGTTCCTCTAAACAGCTCATCAAATATAACCACCATATTCTTAGATGTGGTTACTTTTTGTGCAACTTGCTTTACCCTTAATACCTCATTATAAAAGTGGCTATATCCCTGATTCAAATTATCTGAAAGATTGATTGTTGTAATGAGGCCATCAAAAATGCTGGTTTCCATACTTTCTGCAGGAATAGGAAAGCCCAAATGGGCCAGGTATATGGATATTGCAATAGATTTTAGCAAGGTCGATTTCCCTGCCATATTTACCCCTGTAATGAAACAAACATTTTTATCAGTACTGAAATCGATGTTGTTGGGTATTGGGTGCTTGACAAATAAATGAAATACCCCTTTAATTACAATTGATCTCTCCTTTGAAGAACTAAATACAGGAAATGACAAGCCGTAAGTGCGTGCAGATTTTGCAACGGATAAATAGGCATCTAATGAATAACAAACATCCAGTAATTCTTTAATTTCTGTGATCTCTGAATTTCTGATTATAAAATCGTATTTCTCTAACTCAAAGAGTTTAAAGGCGTCAGGTCTTAATTGATTATGTTGTTTGATGCCGGGCCGTCTGTCTATAATTCCATGAACTTTATTGTGGAGTGATTTTAGTAGTTCAGGAGCGTTCTCAATAATTAATTCGCCGCAAAAATCATATAATAAATGGATCAGCTTTAATACTTCCTGAGCCCCGCGTTGCCTTAAATACTGCTGCTGACTGCTCTTAAAGAAAAATCTGGAAGTAACCCCTATAATATCTAAAGCAACTGGCTGGTTGGGCTTATCATTTTGCCGTAAGTAAAACTCAATGAAATCAAGCGATTCCTTATCGAACGCTATAGTTTTGTTATACTTCAACAGATATTCGACGAGTTTTTTTCGCTCTTCAATAATGTGAATATCAGTTTGAGGGTGATTAAAAAGGCTCCTAAGTTTTTCTTTCCCTCCTATTGTTGAGCTGAAGTCGAAAAAAGAGAAAATGCATCTTTCACTAGCAGCACTTTCAAATATCTCCAGATCGTTTAAAGTCTGATTATCTATATCAAATGGAACCATTTACAAAACATGTTGATTTTCGTCAATGAACATACAATAATTTATGCTTTTTAATGCATTTATTTTCTGATTAACAATGGTTCTTTTATGGAGCTTGGTATGCCCTGCGTTAACACTCGTTCGAGACTTCTTCGGAAAAAGGCAGCTGTTTTCCGAAGCAATGAGCTCCCAGTCGTTAACCTGCCTCGATTCAGCCAAACAAGAGATTACTAAAAGGCCGTCATCTCAACAATAAGAGAGATGACGGCCGTGGTAACAGAATTTTAGACACCTACTGTTTCCCAGTAAGCATTTTTATAGAATCGACCTCTGCTTTTTTATATGGGCTTCCGTCTTTTCTAAAAATATCATGAAACCATAGTTTAGGTTCGTTTCCATCAGGCATCGGGCTATCCCATGCATAAATTGTATTGGTTTTTCCTGCAACTAAGCCCCAGTTGTAAGCCCCAATATTTTCTTTTTTAAGGATAGGCATAATGTTGCTGAATAAGCTGTTTCTTGATCTTGCCATATATTCAGTACAGATAAGCGGACGCTTAGAGACACTTCTAAGTGTATCAATCCATTTTTCATGATCCTTTACATCACCATAATTATGATAAGTAGTTACGTCAGAATTCTGAATCTGATAATCTGAAAGTTCTTTCAAATCTAATTTCCATACCCCTACAGAAAGTGGCTGACTAGGGTTGACTGTACGGCCCCATTCAAATACCTTTTTAAGCAGATCCATGCTTTTGTTGCCATAGTTTGAGTTTCCAGGTTCATTATAAAGATCCCAAAGTACAATGCGTTTATCATCCTTAAACGTTGTTAATACATCTTTAACATAAGTTTCAAGCGTATCTACAAGCGTAGAGTCCTGATAATACAGATCTCCCGGGTCTCTTACCCAACCGGAATTGTGAATACCAATTTTTGGTTCCGGTTGTTTTCCGGTTTTAAAAGTTGGGTTCCAGCAATCATCAAATAGCACAAACAAGGTAGAGATGTGGTGCCTATCGGCGATATCAAGATACTGTTTTACCCTTCCCTTAAAGCCATCTTTATCTTGTTGCCAGGCAGCATGGTGCAGGTAAACACGCATTGAGTTCATGCCAATTCCTTCAGCATAACCTAGTTCCTTATCAATAGTTGCAGGGTCAAAAGTTTCCTTTTGCCACATTTCTAATTGATTGATTGCAGTACTTGGTATAAAGTCGCTACCTCTTAACCAGCCCCATTGCTCGTACCATTTGTTGGCCTGTTCTACAGTCCATATATCTCTTGGCTTTTGTTCTGTTTGTGATGTTTGATCCGCTGGTTTTTGTACGCACGACTGAAACGTAAGCCCAAGCAAGCATAGTGCTAGATAATAGGTTTTTAGATTTCTCATTTTTAAAGGTTCTAGTTATAATTTAGTGATTTGTTCATTCTGTATGTTTATTAAATGTGGTGTTTTTATTTGGTTTCGGCATCAGTAAAAAGAAGTTTAAATGTCGATTCATCGGCTTGCAGCACTTCATCGCCTTTGGCAAACTTTACATCTATAATTCCGGTTGACCGTGGCGAGACTTTTGTAGCAGAATGGTGAGTATGCATTACATACTTGTAATTTCCCACTTTATCGGTAAACAAATCGCCATGTCCTGTTCCGTTATACTTTAGCTTTTCTCTGCTTATGATCGGGCTGCCTGCATATTTTTTCCATGGCCCCGTAGGCGAAGTTGAGGTGGCATAACCTACTGCGTAATCCTTATTGCGAAAATCGTTTGCAGAATAGATCAGGTAATAAAGGTTTTTATGTTTTAATACTGTTGGCCCTTCGGTAACCGGCCAATCTGTTTTCTCTGTGTTTTCCCATGGAAGCACACCACTAATACATTCCTTGGTGGTTTCCTGCAATACATCGGAAAGATCAGGTTTCATCTCAGAAACAAAAATCCTGTTGCCTTCTTTAAGCTTTACATGGTACATATAGGTTTTGCCATCGGTATCGAAATACACAAAGGGATCTATCTGTTTGCCAATACCGGATAGCGACTTTATCTGCTCCTGCTTAAAAGGCCCCAACGGGCTATCGCTTTTTGCTATTGCAATCTGTTCATCAGCAGTGTAGGCCATGTAATAGGCATTTTTGTGTTTAAAAACCTGCGGGGCCCAAAAGCCTTTACTCCCAAAAGATTCTCCTTTTACAAGAGCGAAACCGTTGTTTTTACCTACAGGACCTTTCCAGTTCTTTAAATCTGATGATTCATATACCTCAAAGCCCTTATCACTACTAGTACCATATAAGTAATACTTGTCGTTATCCAGAAATATAGTAGGATCGGCAAGTGCTATAGGATCCTGCACCAAACGTCCTTTTATCATCCAAATTTCAGAATGGTCGGAATATGCATTTGTACTGGTTACCGCAACAATGGTATTGTCGTTTAAAACGGCTACACTACTCCATAAGCACGATTTGTTTGCTGGAATAATGAACGGTGTTGATTTTCTATTAAAATTACGAGCCTCATCATCTCCAATAACCACCTTCATATCTGCAAATTCCATTTTATTGGCGCGCCCTTCGGTGCCTTGATAGGAAAGTATGGTTTCGCCGGTTTTCAATTGCCTTAAATAAGGTGCGCCTGCATAAATATTGTCGGCAATTTTATCTGCCAGCGCATAGCTTCGGTTGGGGCTGCCAGCGTCTACAGTGTTTGCCCAATTGTCTTTTAAAGTATTTCTGATGATGTAAGGTTTAAAAGTATCAAACCCGTTGTCTTCTATAGCAAATACAATTTCTTTTCCATTATTAAGCAATAAGGGCACTGGCATACCATCTCGTTTCCCTGCTCTGAAACTTACAATTTGAGGTTTTCCGGTCCATGTTTGTCCGTTATCGCTGGAACGCAGCATAGAGATATTCTGCTCATCGGAATTGAGATAGTCTCCTTCGTTAGCGAAGTATAGCTGAATTTCTCCGCTGGGCAGTTGCAGGGCTGAAGGCTCCCAACATCCATTCTTAAATTCATATCCTGCTTCGTAAAGCAGCTTTTCGTCTTTCCATGTTAGTCCCCCATCATAGCTTTTCTTGGTACGGATACCGAATTTTCTGGAAGGTGAAATATCATAGGGCCTTGGGTTGTAGCAAGCCAGTAAGGAATGATCTTTTAATTCCAATATATCCGGGACAGACATATTTGTGCCATTGGCACGTTGGGCAACTGAAACAGGTGCCGACCAGGTAGCTCCCAGGTCGGTACTTTTTACAGCAACAATATTTCCATCGGCCTCATATATGGCTAAGAGCGATTGATCGTGCAATTGAATCATCCTGGCATATCCGCAATACCTTTCGCCTGCGGCAGATGATGAAACCTTTTTTAAGGTATTATAATCCCATTCGATATGGTTTTTAACAGATGGTTTTTGTGGAACACCAACCGTTTCGTTCTTTTTACCGCAGCCAAAAGACAACAGTGCGCAGAAGTGTACTATAGTACAGATTTGGATAGCTACTCTCATTCACCTGAAGGTTTTAGGATTGGCGTATCGATCTTTACAGGTTCACCAAAGTTTGGTGTTCCATCGGCATTCCAGCTAAACTTCTGCATCCTTGGGCTACGGTCGTTAGAACATGCTAACCCCGCTCTGGGATTAGCATGGTAAAGAATCCAGTCTTCCGTTCCATCGGGTGATTTAAAAAAGCTGTTATGGCCCGGGCCATAAGCTCCGCTTTCCGGTTTTTTAGTAAACACGGGTTTATCTGTTTTGGTCCAGTCTGCCGGTTTCAGCGGATCGCCGTTCTCTTTTAAACTGATCATACCTAACGAATAATCATCCGTCCAGCAACCACTGGCCGAAAATATCAGAAAGGTTCTGCCATTCTTGTTGGTTAGAATTTCGGGCCCTTCATTTACATGAGGTGAACCTATTTTTTCCCAGTCGTAAGTAGGAGTAGAAATTTCTGTTCTTGGGGTGGCCATCTTCCATGGTTCATCAGCTAACTGTGCAATATATAATCGCTGGGTATTATCAGTTGCTGAAATATGTCCGCTCCAGATAATGTAATTTTTACCGTTGTTAGAGAACACCGTAGCATCAATGGCAAAAAAATCAGCATTGTTGTCCTTTATCTGTCCCTTTACAACCCAGGTACCTTTTGTAGGGTCGGCATTACTGTTCTCCAACACAAACATGCGTTGGGTAGATAAATCTCCGGACGATCCCGCGGTATAATAGATGTACCATTTGTTGTTCAGAAAATGTAGTTCTGGTGCCCATATATTCTTTGAATCTGCCCCTGCAGTAGGCGCCTTATAAGCCACCGTAACCTCTGCTCTGCTTAACTGCGAAAGGGCTTTTGTTTTACGTATAGAAACCTGGGTTCCCTGAGTATTCATATAATAGTAATATCCATCCTTTTGGATAACCCATGGATCTGGTCCGCTGCTAAGCAAGGGATTTGTGAATGTGGTTATAGCAGGCGCAGGCTTGTCTTTATCAGGCTCAGATTTTTTCTGACTCTTGCTACAACCAACTATAGCTTGCAATAACAGAATAACGGTTACACTTCTTAAAAACATAGTTTCTGAATTAATAATTAGGGTTCTGTGAAAGATTGGTGTTATTGTCTACTTCGACCTGTGGCAATGGTAATCTGATGTGCTTTCCTACCACAAAGTTCTTAAAGTCGGGGTCGCGTAATGCAACTTTATCTACATTAGCTTTGTTGTCGAGATCACCCCATCGCTTTAAATCGGCCCATCTAACACTTTCACCACAAAGCTCTAAGCTTCTTTCTACTTTCAATCGTTCTCTGAACAGATCCTTGTTGTTACCAATTGCAGGATAGGCAGTAGCTAGGCCAGCCATATTTACCCTGGTGCGTACACGGTTTACGTACTGATAAGCATCGGCTGTTTGCCCAAGCTCGTTTAATGCTTCTGCATACATCAGTAAAACATCGGCAAAGCGAATTACCCTGTTGTTAACCTGATTAAAATAGTCTTCATTACTGCGCATATAGTCACGTGAATATTTTTTGAACCAGGCTTCATCAGCACCCCAGGCCCAACTTCTGCCATAAATCTTATCACCAAAATCAGCTTCAAGACCAGGGTAGAACAATGTATATCTTAACCTTGAATCAATTTTATTATCAATAGTTTTCTCTTTTTTAAACTCATTAACCAACCAGAATCTGGCTTGTCCATCTGACCATCCGATACTTCTAGGTGCAAAAAACTGCGCACGGTTACTGCCCATATTAGAGCTGGGAATATCGCCTTCAGCAGATTTGTTGGCATCAGAAAATTGAATTTCAAAAACAGACTCTTTGTTATTTTCGTTTTCTGCCCTGAAGTTATCTTTATAATCAACAAGATCATAATAATTTTTACCGGCACCGCTAACAAGGTAATCCAAAGCAGTTTTAGCGTCAGCCCATTTATGTTGCTGCAATAATGTCTTACCCAGCATAGCTTGTGCTGCGCCTTTAGTGGCGCGACCTACCTCATCTCCAGTCCATTGTTCTGGCAAATCAGCGCTTGCCTCTGTTAAATCTTTTTCCACCTGTGCCCAAACCTGAGCTAAGGTGCTTTGTTCAGGTAAATCTGTTGGTTTTTGAATGGTAGTTACAATAGGGAAGTTCTCCCACAATATAGCGGCATAGTAATAATAAAATCCTCTAAGGAATTTTGCTTGTGCTAAAATTTCCGCTTTTGCTTTCTCATCTGCAAATGGTATTTCAGGTACAAATGTCAAAACCTGATTACACCTAAAAATTGCTTTGTATGTATCTCTGTAAGTATTTACATTTCCTTCCCAGAAATTATAGTTAATGTACTGGAAGCGCGTCCAGTCGCCTAGTTCAGTCCACGGACTATTGCTCCATCCTTCGTCAGAAGTTAGGTCGAGTCTGAAATAAATCCACCTGTTCCATCCTCCATTTTGGTAAAACATGGCATACGCGGCATTTATACCTTTTTTTGCGTCTGATTCAGTTTTCCAATATTGATCAACTGTCAGTGTATTGGGGCTATCCTGATCCAACAACGACTTTTTACAGGAAGACATTAGAATTATTACGCCTAATATTAATATTTTTGAAATTATCTTTTTCATCTTGTTTTTTATTAAAATCCGAAGTTTAAACCAAGAGATACTGTTCTCAAATTGGGGAAAGCACCATAATCAAATCCTTTTTCGAAAATGCTGGCATTACTAAATTCAGGATCAAGACCTGTATATTTGGTAATGGTGATCAGATTCTGTCCGGAAAGTGTCACCCTTGCGGTACTAAACCCAATTTTCTTAAGGGCGGTAGCTGGAATGTTATAAGAAATACCGATATACTTCATGCGGGCAAAACTTCCATTCTCCAGCCAACGGTCGGTGTCACCTCTGGCATTAATTGTGCTTCCGTAAAAAGCACGGGGGATATTTGTATTAGGGTTTTCAGGAGTCCATGGCTGAACACCGGCGCGATAATTAGAGTTGTCGGAAAAATTATCTGTGACACTTCTTGGTCCGTTAAATACTTTAGCTCCAAAAGAGCCAAACCAATCCATAGAAAACTCGAATCCTTTATACGAAGCTCCGATGTTTAAACCCAACTCATAATCGGCCCACGGGCTCCCAACAACAACTTTGTCTTTATTTGTGATTTCACCATCACCATCGTTATCCTTATAACGAATATCACCTGGCTGAGCAGCGGGCTGAATAACTTTACCATTAGCATTTTTATAACTAGCAACTTCATCTGCACTCTGGAATAAGCCATCTGTTTGTAACACGTACCACATACCAAGTGGCTTACCAACTTCAGTAACGGTATTGCCGACAAATGTTTTGTTCTTACCATAACCAAGATCTAGAATCTTATTGTTCAGCGTAGTTAAATTTGCGGTCACATTGTATTTAAAGTCACTTGAATTTTCTGAATAAGTGGCAGTAAACTCCATGCCCCGATTTCCAAGATAAACACCATTTACAAATGGATTCCCACCATCATTTCCCGTTGAAATAAGAATAGGATATTGAAGAAGTGCATCTTTTGTTTTTGAAATAAAATATTCAGCAGTTACAGTTAGTTTATTATTTAAGAAGGATGCATCAAACCCATAATTTTGCTGACGTAATATTTCCCATCTCAAATCAGCATTTGCTAATTGCACCTGTGCAGCACCAGATTGAGTATGTCCATTTGGGCCAAAAGAA
This sequence comes from Pedobacter sp. GQ55, assembly GCF_059758925.1. Taxonomy (NCBI): domain Bacteria; kingdom Pseudomonadati; phylum Bacteroidota; class Sphingobacteriia; order Sphingobacteriales; family Sphingobacteriaceae; genus Pedobacter; species Pedobacter sp. GQ55. Next base: position 296,726 of record NZ_JCAXEI010000004.1, read on the forward strand.
ACTGTTGAGAAAGTATTTATTAAAGCGATATAATCATACGGACCAATATTTCCACTTCCCAGGGTACCATAGTTTGCTCTTACTTTCAGATCATCAATCCATGAGGATTTGAAGAAATCTTCTTTACTGATACGCCATGCAGCAGATATAGAAGGAAAGCTTTTAAACTTATAGTCTTTGCCTAAACGCGATGACCCATCAGATCTGATAATTGCATTAAGCAAGTACTTATCAGCATAATTATATTCTAACCTGCCAAAATAGGAAATCAAATCAACACGCTGTCTGTAACCACCGGTTTGCGGCTCATTTCCCTGATCCAGAACATCATAATAATGTCCTGAAGTTTGGTTCAGCAAAATATTACGTTTGGTTCCCCACATCGTTGCAAGATTATCCTTCTGGTAAGATTGGCCAGCAATAACATTTAGGGTATGTTTACCAAGTTCTTTATTAAAAGTTAAGGTATTCTCTATCAGGATTGTTGATGATTCTCCTCTACTTTCGTTAAATATAGCGGGATCATATGCCTGATTAAGTGTCCAGAATCCATCTTTTTTCAAATAAGTATAATGATCTCTGCTGGTTTCGTATCCCAGGCTTGTTCTAAATTTTAACGGTTTAATTAATTGGAGTTCGGCAAACAGGTTCCCTCTGATTCTTAGATTCTGATTAACCCTATCCTCAAGGTTAGCTATTGCAAGTGGGTTAGTTCCAAATGTACGGGCTTTTACTTCATCGCCATAACCATAACCACCTGGATGTGAGGGATCATAAACTGGGATTGTAGGAAGCATTCTAAAGATATCTACAATTGGATTTCCAGACATTTCATTTTTTTTGGCACTGGTAATTGCCAGATTTTCACCTATGGTAAAAATTCCCTTAGTCCCTTTGGTATTTACCCTGAAACTATACCTGTCAAAGTCTGTGCTGATAACAGTTCCTTTATTTCCAAAATATCCTCCTGAGACAAAATACGTTGCATCCTTAGAGCCTCCGGAAAAACTCAAATTGTAATCCTGCATATTTCCATTTCTAAATGCCACATCTTGCCAATCTGTATTTGTATTTAGATCCAATTTTTGGCGGTCTATCCCGGCATTATCATATGCCATGAAGTTTATCCTTGAAAATTCCTCAGTTCCGGCAAGATCATATCTAGGGATAGTTTGTATACTGCTTTTTCCTGAAAACTCAATTTTCATGGGCCCTTCTGCCCCTTTTTTGGTGGTAATGATAATTACTCCGTTGGCTGCCCTGGATCCATAAATCGCTGCTGCAGAGGCATCCTTCAGTATTTGAATGGATTCTATATCTGCAGGGTTAAAATCACGATTGGCATTTGTAATTAAACCATCAATAACATACAATGGGTTAGTCATCGATAAATTTTTTAATCCTCTGATTTGAATCTGGGCTTCAGACCCCGGCTCTCCCCCTCCCCTAACTTTGATCCCTGTAGCCAGTCCCTGCAAAGATTCAGCAACAGTAGTACCTTGTTTCTTATTAACATCTGCTGCCTTTACAACAGAAATGGCACCAGTCAGATCCTTTTTTCTTTGCGTTCCGTAACCAACAACTACTACTTCATTTAAATCAGAAGCTGATTCAACTAAGGACACATTTACGGTAGATCGGCCGTTAACCAGAACCTCCTGAGTAGTGTAACCAATATAAGAAAACACAAGAACTGCATTTCCGGCATTAGGCACTGAAATGGTATAAACACCATTCTGACTTGTCGTGGTAGACGCAGATGTACCCTTGACCTGCACCCCAACTCCTATTAATGGCCCAGATTTATCTGATACGGTTCCAGTTATGTTGCTCTGAGCAAATACTGCCTGGCAACAGAGGATAAATAATGAACTAAGAATAAAGCAGAGCTTTAACTCTTTGCTAAAGTGTAATTTTTTTTTCATGCTCATTTACAATTTATATTTGGTTGGTTCAATTCATTCCGTAACCGAGTGAATTGTTATGCTAATTGAGGAATTAACATTTGATCTTACTGATCAAACGTTGTTCAATTTGTCTCAATTCTCAGCATAATGGCAGAAATAAGGAATTCATGTTCCTTTTTGGGGGTTTTCGACCTATCTTTATAATAACCAATATAAAATAGCATTGAACAAGTTTTTATTGATATTATCCATACTCATTGGTGTGGTCATTTCAACATTCGCACAGTCATATACCTTCAGACATTATCAGGTTGAAAACGGCTTATCTTATAATTCTGTAATCTGCAGTTTACAGGACAGAAAAGGATTTTTATGGTTTGGAACTAAAGATGGTCTGAACAGATTTGACGGTTATACCTTTAAAATTTTCAGAAATGACGCCGACAATCCTAAAAGCATAGGCAATAATTTCATACACAGTCTTTATGAAGATAAGAATGAGAACATTTGGGTCGGCACACTGATCGGTCTATACAAATACAATCCTTTAAATGAAAGTTTTGACCTTGTTGAATCTACAAAAAACAGAGATATAAGAGATATTAAGCTGGACAGTAAAGGCAATATCTGGTATATAGCAGGTTTAACGCTTTGCAAGTATAATGAGAAATCTAAAAAGCTAAATACATTTGAACAAAGGGTACATTCAGGCGCTACATCTTTAAGTATTACTGCAAATGATGAGGTTTGGGTTTCGACAACTGATGGGTTTATTCAGAAATACAACGATAAAAAAAATACGTTTGAAAATTATAATGTATTTATTAATTCTAAACCAACCATCTCTTCCTGGATAGAAAAACTATATGACACGGGAAGAGGTTTCTTTTTTATCGGGACATCGAACCAGGGTATAAAAACATTTGACATCAACACCCTTACTTACAAGGATATTTTAGTTACCAATCCTGATCAAACACCCATTTATGCAAGGGATTTTATTGCTAAAGGTGAGGGGGAATATTGGATAGCTACAGAATCTGGTCTGTTCATTTACAACGTAAAAACAGGTAAATACAGTAACCTGCGCAATAAGTTTAACGATCCATATTCAATTTCTGACAATGCGGTATATACATTAGCCCGGGATAAAGAAGGTGGAATATGGGCAGGAACATATTTTGGAGGCGTAAACTATTATCCAAATCAATACACATCCTTCGACAAATTCTTCCCTCAGGGTGGAAGCAACAGTTTAAGCGGATATGCGGTTAGAGAGATTTGTAACGACAAAGAAGGTAATATCTGGATAGGCACTGAAGATGGGGGTCTAAATAAATTGAATCCTAGAACAGGTGTTTTTGAGCATTTTAAGCCTACCGGCGATAAGACCAGCATATCTCATACAAACATCCACGGACTGCTTGTTGTGGATGATGAATTATGGATTGGAACTTTTGAGCGTGGGCTGGATGTAATGGATATAAGAACGTCGAAAGTGATCAGACATTATCGTGCCGGGCAAGCCCCAAATGAATTAAAAAGCAATTTTATTGAAAGCCTGCTCAAAACCCGGTCAGGCGAAATTCTTGTGGGCACCTCATTTGGTTTGTACCGCTACAATAGGGCAAGCAATGATTTCACTTTGTTAAATGAGGTGCCGGGCAACCTGCATTATTCAAACTTGATTGAAGATAACCACGGTACGATTTGGGCGAGTTCTTTACGAGATGGCTTATACTTTTATAATCCGACCAACAGAACATCTGGCTATTACAAATACGAAGAAAACAACAGAAAAAGTTTAAGCGCTAATGCCATAAACAGCACGTTTGTAGATGCAAAGGGAGGATTGTGGGTGGCAACCGAAAATGGCTTAAATCAATTTAACGAGAAGGAGAGAAACTTTAAGAGATATAACAGCAAAAATGGTTTTCTGAGTAATGTATTCTATAAAATTCTGGAAGACAAGAATAGTAATCTGTGGATAAGTACCTCAAGAGGCCTGGTATGCTTTAACCCTGCTACCAATAGAATTAAATCATACACCAAGGCAAATGGGCTTCTTAGTGATCAATTTAATTACAGTTCTGCATTTAAAGATAGGAACGACAGGATGTATTTTGGCAGTGTAAAAGGATTGATTAGCTACCTGCCGGATCAGTTCAGGCAGAATAAATTTGTCTCACCGGTTTACATTACCGGTTTTCAGGTTTATAATAAAGAGATAGAAATTAATAAGAAGAATTCTCCTTTAAGCCGTTCCATTAATTTTACGGACGAGATTGAGCTGGCTCATGATCAATCGACCTTTAGCATAGACTTTGCCGCTTTGGGGTATACCGCACCAGAAATGACTGAATACACCTTTAAAATGGACGGATTGGATAAAAGCTGGACATACTTAAAAACCAACAGAAAGGTATATTTTACAAACTTGTTTCCGGGCACCTACGTATTCAAGTTAAAGGCAGCAAACAGTAGTGGTGTGTGGAGCAACAAGGTTACTGAGCTAAAGATCATTATAAAACCACCGATATGGGCCAGTCCGCTTGCCTTTTTATTTTATGCCTTAGTAATTGCGGTGGCTATATATTATGCGATCCGTTATTACCATCAACGCATCAGCAGCAAAAATAAACGTAAAATTGAATTGTGGGAATCGAAAAAAGAAAAAGAATTATATCACGCTAAAATTGAATTCTTCACCTATGTTACTCACGAGATTCGCACTCCGCTAACTTTAATTAAAGGACCGTTAGAGGAGGTAATGAAAAAAGCTGAAGAGATACCTGCTATTACCGACAACCTGGTGATCATGAAGAAGAATACCAATCGGCTAATTGAGTTAACAGATCAGCTACTTGACTTCAGAAAAACAGAAATCAAAGGATTTAACCTCAACTTTGTAAACATTAATGTAAGCAGGTTACTGGAAGAAAATTGCCTAAGGTATAAATCTGCGATGGAACAAAAAGGGCTTAGGTTAAGTGTTAACCTGCCGGAGAAACCACTTTATGCATATGCAGACCCTGAAGCATTAAATAAAATACTAAGTAATTTGATTGACAATGCAGTTAAATATGCCTCTGGGCAGATTGCTATTACTTTAAATTCAGATCTGAATAATTTTGATATCGAAGTAAAAAGCGATGGAGATCTTATTCCATTTAACTTGCATAAAAAAATCTTTGAGCCATTCTATAGAATGGAAAGCAATAAAAATCAGAGAGGTACAGGAATAGGTTTACCATTAGCACGTTCACTGGCAGAACTACATGAAGGAACATTGCAGCTTAGGACTGATGATGGCATTTGGAATGTGTTTTCTCTTGTTTTACCTAAACATCATGAAAGGGAATTTAAAATAAATGACGACTTATCAGATGAATTGCAAGTAGTTAGAGAGGTTTTTACAGAAAATAAAAACACAGAATCGCCAGTTATTTTGCTTGTTGAAGACAATATTGAGATCAGGGAATTTATAACAGATAAATTGATTAGAGATTTTCAGGTGATCCAGACTGGTAACGGAGAAGAAGCTTTGGATGTTTTAAAACAAAAAAGTATTCATTTAATTATTAGTGACATTATGATGCCCATAATGGATGGTTATGAATTGTGTAAGGCAGTTAAGGACAATCTGGAATACACCCACATCCCGATTATCCTGTTAACAGCTAAAAACACACTGCAATCTAAAATAGAAGGCCTGGAAGTTGGTGCTGATGCCTATCTGGAAAAACCATTTTCTCCGGATCATTTGCTAACCCAGATTTCAAATCTGCTTGCCAGTCGTGATAAGATTAAGAATTACTTTGCAAGCTCTCCTTTGGTGCACATTAAAAGTATGGCGTACAATAAGGCTGATGAAGCATTTCTTGAAAAGTTAAATGAAATTATCAATAAAAACATTGATAATAAGTCCCTGGACGTAGATCTGCTTGCAGATGCTATGAATATGAGCAGGCCAACATTGTACAGGAAGATAAAGGCGATCTCTAGTCTTTCACCACATGAACTGATTAATATAACAAGGTTAAAAAAGGCGGCTGAATTGTTAGTTGAAGGGCATTATAAAATTTTAAAAATTGCATCTATGACAGGGTTTAGCTCGCAAGCGCAATTTGGAAGATGTTTTGTTAAACAGTTTGGAATAACCCCATCTGAATATGCAGGATCAAAACATTTGGTTGGCACCGATGTGGAATAAAAAAAGGTCTGGTTCAAAATAGATTCCAGACCTTTTAAGAGGGTTAATATGCCGTATCAATTAATACGTATAGACACTAAACTCCGCAAGATGAGTCGACTTTTGCTTCCCTTCGAGCATGGTTAATTTTATGTGTTTATACCAATTGTGCTCAACCGGATATTCCTGAGCTTGTTTTACAGCCGGATTAAACACTAAATTATCACCAATAACTGTCCAGGTTGTGCCGTCTACACTTGCTTCAAGTTTAAAATTTGTAAAGCCGTTTGAATTGTTTTGACGAGGTGTCAGTGCAATTTTTGTAACGTAAGTAGAATCGACCATATCAAATGCTAGCCAATGTGGAAATGGTGGTTCCGCACTTGACCACGATGAGTGCCAGAAGGTATTAATATCTCCATCAATAACAGCTGCCACGCGGCCATTTGTAGCACCTTCTCCGCTCAATTCCTCAGTACTGGCAGTTACCTTCCATTTACCTCTGGAAGTTACTTTGTCTACCAGTTTAGGAACCACTATTAAAATTGTTTTTACGGTAGGATTAATTGTATAGCCTGAAGCATCAGTTATACTAATTGGTAAAAGATAATCCTTTTCTGTATCGAATTTCTTTGAGAAATATTTGACATTAACCAGTTCTGAAGATACTTCTCCTTTAGGAATAGTTAGATCTGTGCGATCTATATTATAGGCATCAGCTGGGAACTTTTGATAAAGAGGTAAGGCAGAATTGCTGCGTATCACATTTATACTATCAAAAGCCCTGTCGTCTATTGCCATTTTAACGCGAATTGGGCTTGCGGGTAAACCTAGAGCACCAAAGCCTACACCAAAACTAATGGAGCGTGCATCATCTGTAAACGGAAAGATCTGAAGTTCCTGCAAACCGCGGTTTGCCTTTGCTAAAAAAACCTGCGCACCATTTTTAGAGTCTGTCTCTTCGTCAAATACATTATTCTGCTTGCAGCCAAAGAATATACCTAGGCCCAGAACAATAAGTATGTTATATTTTATTTTTGTATTCATAATTTCTAATGTAGTGAAGTCTAAAATTCTACTTAGCTAGTAACCAGGGAATTGCACTAAAAGCTTATTCCTATCCATCTCGTTTTGTCCATATGGGAAGAAATAGTATTTCCTTTGCCACGTTTTTCTTATTGTTGCAACTGTACGCACATGGAATGCCGGGTCAGATAGGGAAGTACCTGCATCTATATTCATTCCGTACATTGCTCCACCTTGATTGGAGCCTGGCTTATCAGCTATTTTCCAACGACGCACATCAAAATAGCGCATACCTGCTTCATAGCATAATTCAATTCTTCTTTCCAAACGAATTTCCTTGCGCATTTCATCCTGACTAAGCGCTCCTGCTAGCGCTGGAAGGCCTCCCCTAACACGAATCTCATTTAAATATTTCAATATATCGGAGTTACCAGGTTCGGCTTCATTTAGTGCCTCCGCATAGTTTAAATACAATTCAGCTAAACGGATCAGCATAGCCGGTCTGTCGTTAGTTACCGAAGGATTAAAGTTAATGTTAGGTATAATGTTTTTGCGGGCTGTATAACCTGTTTTAGGCCAGTCGCGGGCATTACCATCTTTACCTGAGCTACCCGTTTTAAAGAATTCAACTCTTGAGTTGTTTTCTGTAGGTGTGTTTGCTTTTGCAACTCCCGGATTTACTGCGCCGTTGAAGGTAACATCAACATAAAAACGTGCTTCTCTGTTGCGGTACATTTGGTTGGTTCCGGCAACATACAGAGTTGTTGTTTTAGAGCCTGTTCCAATAATACCTTCGGTATTTGGATAGGTATTTTCATTGTAACTTGGGTTTCCGGCTATCGAAGAACCATCTTTCATTCTAAAATCATCTACCAGGCTTTGTAATACCCCCATTCCATTCCATGCACCACCAGAGATAGAGCGTGGACAAGAGTGACGTTCCCAGCTTCCGTTCTCATCAGACGCACTTCTCAACCAGATACCCTCTGTTTTCCATCCATCCCAGAACATGTTTCTGCACGACAAATAAGCCGCCCTAAATGGATCATCATCTGCAACCTTAAATAATCCTTTGCCATTGGTGATAGCCATGTCAATAGCAACTTTGGACGCATCTGCCGCTTTTTTCCAGCGTGTAGCATCGTAACTCTGATTAAATAGCTGCTTGCCATCAAAGTTTTTGAAATCGCCAAGTTCTGTATTACCATTAAACAAAGGGCTTGCATGGTACAGCAAAATCTGGGACTCGACGGATGAAACAATTAACTTATTGATTCTACCTGTTTGTGCAGGATCCAATTCAGTTGAACTTCCTACTGCATAGTTTTGCAAAGGCACGTCTGCTTTGGCAATGGCCATTTCAGCAAGTACAAAATTCACACACTCATCCCATGAGCTTCTTGGAATTTGGAAATCATCTTTTATACTTGCTGATTTTAAGGGCATTAATACCACCGGTCCTAATTCTTTCATCATTAACCAATAATAATAGGCTCTCATAAACCGGGCTTCGCCTTTATATTGTTTAATTAGTTCTGCTCCGTTAGGCAAAGCAAGAATCTCCTTATTGTTATCAATCTTTTCCAAAAAGATAGAAGCAAGGCGGATTTTCTCATAATATGCGGAAAAGTTTGATGGTGAAGCATCTGCAGTAATTGCTCCGTTATTAATTGATGGTGCTGTCCCTACCCCCCAGTTAGCAAATTCTATTTCATCACTTATACCCATATATTGATAGGTATATGGAGCGGCCCAAATGTCTGGAATAGAACTATACAAGCCGGCTAACCAGCGCTCTGTTTGACCTCTATTTTCGAATATATTATCAACAGTGATAATATTATCAGGTATATTATCAAAATATCCCTTTTTGCAACCCGCAGGTGCAAGCATTACCAGGCAAATAACACCTACCAACGCTTTTCTAATATTTTTATGTTTTAAAGTCATGATCTGTTATTGAAAGTTTGCACGTAAACCAAGGTTATAAGTAGTGATGTTTGGATATGAAGCACCCCTTGCATCACCGAGTTCCGGATCCCAGAATTTCCATTTAGAGAAGGTGATCAGGTTTGTACCATTTGCATATATTCTTAGACGCTTGATGGCAATTTTTTCAAGAAATTTTTTGGTAAAGGTAAAACCAACCTCTGCACTCTTTAAGCGGATATAATCTGCTCTTTTAATCCACCAGGTACTGGTGTTATAATTAGAGGTAATATCCTGACTGGTTGACATTCTTGGATAAAATGGTCGTTTGTTAGGATTATCAGGAGTCCAGCGGTCCATTGCATATTCATACATGTTTCCGAAGGTTGCTCCATTTGAAAACGGTTGTGTGGCAAAACCACTTGCATAATTAAAATCAACCAGTCCCGAACCCTGGAAAAACAAGCTCATATCAAATCCTCTATAGCCACCACCAAAACTAAGCCCGTAAACTACACGGGGAACGTTTCCATAACCTATAGCCGTTTGATCATTTGAATTGATGATACCATCGCCATTTAAATCTTTATAACGAATATCACCCGGTCTAACATCCCCTGCCTGAACCGCCGCATTGGCTATCTCATCTTCACTTTGAAACAAACCGGTTGCGACGTATCCAAAACGCTGACTGATAGATTGTCCAATACGATTTAGGTAATCATATCTCCATGGTGGCAAGCCGTCAAATTCTGCTAAGTTTTTATTGGTATTAAAGGTTCCTCTAAAAGAAAAGAAGTTTTCTTTAGTCCAGTTTTTGGTATAGTTTAAAGTGACATCAATTCCTTTATTGTTGGTAATACCAATGTTTCCGTAAGGAATATTGCCACTGGTAAAACCAGAGTTGTACGGAATTACATAGTTAGGCAATAAAATTCCTGTACGTCTTTCTTTAAACAATTCGACAATGAGCTGAAGGTCATCTTTAAGGAAATTTAATTCGACACCTAAGTTTTGACGACGAGCTGTTTCCCACTGTACATCTCCACCAATACGGCTTTCGACATATCCGGTATTTTCTCTTAGCTGACCAGGCTCACCAAAAGTATAGTCGCCGCCGCTTCCAATTGTCGTTAAATAAAGAAAGCGCAGCGCATTGTTATTAACGGCCGAATTACCTGATAAACCATAGGTATAGCGCAGTTTAAAATGTGAAATAACATCCTTAACTGACTCAAAGAACTTTTCGTTTGACACTACCCAGCCTGCTCCAATTGAAGGAAAAAGACCGAAACGACGGGAAGGCACAAAGTTGTCTGACCCAGAGTATCCGAAGTTACCTTCGATAAAATACTTGTTCATATAACCATACGTTGCCCTACCTACTACATTGCGCTGACGATAGGGAATGGCCTTGGTCCAGTTATCTATTCCACTTAAACCACTTCTGTAATCTGATTGATTAAATAACAACAATCCAGAAATATCGTGGTCACCGAATTTTCCTGTATAATTTAAAGATGTTTCTGTGTAAAATCTTCTATCGCTTTCATTACTCATTCCGAAAGCAAGGTCACTGCTTCCAGGAGTTGAAATAGTGCTAACAAGATTCCCGTCTGAATCTCTGGCCGTAGCATAGTATGTTTGCAGTGTTCTGAAACGACGCTGGGTATTAATCCCCTTAAAATCAAAGGCAAACATGGTAGATGCAGACAAACCTTTTACTAAAAAATTCAGATCCTGAGTTACCCTGATGTTTGACCTAACAGTATTGTTATAAGCGTTAGAAACACCGGACTGAGTTAAATACATCCACGGACTTGCTCCGGTTCCTGTTAATTGTGGCCATTGTCCGTTTGAATAACGGATTGGAATAACATGAGGTGATGTTTGAGTAGCAATATTAAAAATTGCATCAATACCATAATTGGGTTGATTAACATTGGTTATGAATCCATTGACACCTAAATCGAGTTTAGTGGTTTTGGTTAAATTTACACCGACATTACTGGTAAAGTTAAACCTGTCGAGTTTTAAGTCAGAGTTGTACGCCTGAGTTTCATCACGCTTAAACTGGCCCTGTTCTCCAAAATATCCGGCTGAGATGTAATATGTTGCACTTTCAGAACCTCCACCAACATTTAATGTAGCACGATGATTATAACCAAAATCATTGAACAACTCGTCATACCAGTTTACATTTGGATATAAATCAGGATCTTCCCCACTAGCGTGTTTAGCAATACGTTCTGCTGAATATAAAGGGGTTCTACCACGCATAGTTAAACCTTCATTATATAATGACATAAATCCTGGTGCATCTAAAAACTTAGGCAATTCGGTAAATTGGCTTGCAGCCTGATTAAACTCTGCATTTATGCTTGGTTTTCCAATCTTGCCTTTTTTGGTATTGATCAGGATAACACCATTAGCTCCCCTGGTTCCATAAACAGCAGTTGCTGAGGCATCTTTTAGCACAGTAAAATTTTCGATATCCTCCGGATCTATATTTGAAATGTCCCTATCTGGAACTCCGTCAACAACTAACAGAGGCCCTTGCGGGCTCGAGGCAAAGGTTGCAATACCCCTGATAAAGATATTAGAGCCGTCAAATCCGGGGGCTCCACCGCGTTGAGTGGCAACAACCCCGGCTAATCTACCAGCTAAAGCACTGGTTAGATCTCTAACCGGAAGCTTTAGTTCTTCGGGCCTTATAGTTACCTGCGACCCCACTACACTGGCTTTCTTTTGTTTACCAAAACCTACAATGGCAACCTCTTGTAGACCACCATCCATTGGTTCCATAATCACATCCAGATCAAGCCTGTTTCTTACCGGGATTTTTTGCTTGTTATAACCAACAGATGAGAATTCAAGGGTATCTGATGGGTTTACTTCGATTGAATATTTACCATTGTTATTTGTAGCTGTTCCATTTTTAGTACCTAGTACTCTTATTGAAACACCTGGCAAAGGCATTGCCAAATTATCTTTTACAGTACCCGATACTTTAAGTTTGGGTTCAGTTTGGGCTGTGGCATCGGAGATAAAAACTGCTCCGGAAAAAAGCCAAAGAAGTCCCCCTACGCCTATTAAGCGTAAAATTTTTGCATTCATACAATTGTAAGGTTGGTTTGTTTGTTAAAATTGGTTTGGTTGATCATTTACCAGAATTGACAAATGATATTGTCCCTGGCATCTTACTTTAAGATCCAAAGAGGATACAGAGAATTAATATAGTTTCATATTTAGCTAGTATTAGGTTAACAATAGGGTTAGCGTATTCCGGATACTTGTGTTAAGTTATACATAACAGCCACAAAATAATATCTGGGCCCAGTTTAATATCATGCAAACGTTTGCGTATGTAAATAAACCATCAGAATAGGGGCAAAAAATTATCTATGTTAACGATGCAAAAACCAAACAATCCTTTTCAGTGGATCTAAAACACTAAATACTAATGGGAATTAGGTTGATTGATCAATAGAAATACTGAACAAACGTTTGTTTTATCTTGATAATACGTTTTATCAATTGATAAACATTTATGATTAAAGGTAATTTTATTAATAGAATCCACATATATTACCAAATAGCCTGCAGATATTAACCGCAGGCTATTGAATAAATTAATCATAAGAAAATAGTTAAATTTCTTACTTAAAAAGTATGAATGCAATAATTAAAGTCACGATAATATTAAAACCTTGTGCAATTAAAAAGGCATAGAAAGGTTTTTTACTGTTTTTACCGAACAGATCCGCAAAGTTGGTTTCTAATCCGATACTGGTAAAGGCCAATACAAACCAAAGCCCCTGTAAGTTCTTTAAGCTACCCTTAACTTCTGCATTTACTTCTGGTGTAATGAAGAAAGAAAATAATAGTGATGCTGCGATAAAACCGATCACAAATTTGGGAAAACGCTCCCAAATCACCCTAAGTGTCGGCTTAGTTTCTTTATCTTTCCCGGCAGGATGTTGTGTATATGTCCAGTATACAGAAATCGCAAATGCTGCAATACCTAATAAAACATTCTGAGAAAACTTAACAATAGTACTGATTTTTAGCGCTTCCTCTCCTACCAAAGAACCTGATGCAACTACTGCTCCGGTGGTATCTATACTACCACCTAACCATGCACCCGTAACTGCCTGTGGGAAATGAAAGTAGGCTGCAATATACGGCATAAAGATCATCATAGGTATGGCTGTAATAAGCACCATAGATATCACATAAGATAGTTTTTTTGAATCGCCTTTAATGGCCCCTGATGTTGCTATTGCTGCTGATACGCCGCAAATAGATACTGCACTGGAAATCATCATGGTTAGCTCCTCATCTATCTTCATTTTTTTACATAGCCAAAATGCGAAATACCAAACAGAAAGCACTACTACCAAGGCTTGGATTAGGCCCAGAGAGCCCGCTTTTAATACATCTGAAAAGATTACACTTGTACCCAATAGTACCAATCCTATTTTAACAAATAGCTCGGTAGATAAAGATGATTTAAACCATTCCGGTAACTTAAAAAAGTTACTGATTGCCAAACCAATAGCCAGGCTAAAAATAACAGCTTCCAAATTCAATGCCTTAACCTGGCTATTGCCTGCAAGCACAAGTGCTATCATGGTCAAAACGTATACAGATGGAAAAGTTAGCACAGCACTTTTAACAGATTTACCCGTTAAAAAAGAACCTAATGCTGCTATAATGATTACCAATATAAATTGTAATCCAATATACCCCAGGTTAGCAGCAGTTAGTACCGATGAGGTAAGATCAGCAATGCTAGCCCAGTTAAATGCTGGCACTGGCAATAGCAGTCCGGAAAGCGTTAAAATAATTGTTAGTGCTCCCAGGATGACTACTACCCAATCTTCATGAATGTTTAGTTTTTTAATTTCTGACATTAGAATTTAGTTTGATTTGTGTATTGTATTTGTTTTGTTTTAAATTGAGATGGAAAAAATGTCTTTTAAAGCACGTTTTGCAGCATGATAGCCACACATTCCATGTACCCCTCCTCCTGGAGGAGTGGATGAGGAACACAGATATAACCCCTTAGCAGAAGTTCTATAAGGTGAACTTCGTAAAGCCGGTCGCGTAAAAATCTGACCAAGGTCGATTACACCACCATTAATATCTCCTCCTATATAATTTGGATTGTAAGCCTCCATCTGTGCGGTGTTCATGGTATGCTTTGCTAATATCCTATCCCTGAAACCAGGAGCAAAGCGCTCTATTTGTTTTTCAATAGTTTCAGTCATGTCTGTTACCGATCCATTTGGCACATGACAGTAGGCCCATGCTGTATGTTTCCCTTCCGGAGCCCTGGATGTATCAAATAAACTTTGCTGCCCAAGTAATACAAAAGGTTTGTCGGCATGTTTCCCCTGCCAGCTAAGCTTTTCAGATAAGGTAATTTCTTCCAGCGTATTGCCAATGTGTACTGTTCCTGCGCGGCGCGCCTCTTTCGCAGTAAAGGGAATGGCTTCATCTAAAGCCCAGTCAACTTTAAAAACACCCATTCCGTAACGATATCTTTCCAATTGCCATTTATAAATGGAAGAAAACTTATGACCAGCTATTTGCAGCAATTGCTTAGGTGTTACATCAAATAATACCGTTCTGGAAGAAGGCAATTCATCTAAAGATTTTATAAAACGTCCGGTTTCTATTTTACCTCCTAAAGCAATAAAATAAGACGACAATGCATTCGCGATTTCTTTAGATCCCCCTACGGGAACAGGCCATCCTTTTAGATGTGCCGCAGCCATTAACACTAGTCCTATTGCCGATGTGGTTAAGTTAGACAGCGGTTGAATGGAGTGTGCTGCCATTCCTGCCCATAATCCCCTTGCAGCTGTGGTTTTAAATCTTTTAGCTAAAAAAGTTGCCGATGTAAGCGCATTTAATCCAAATTTAGCCATAGCAACGGGGTGTTTAGGGAAATGCAAGGGACCTAGAACATCAGCTGCTATATCCGGCCAGTCTTTAACTAGGGGCTTTAATAATTTAAGATAGGCTTGCTCATCGTCGCCAAGTAATCTTGCAGTTTCTTCAATGGAACTACCCAGGACAGCCGCTGTGCCGTCATCAAATGGATGAGCAGCAGCAAGATCTGGAAATGTATAAAACAATCCATAATCCTGAAGTGGGAGTGTATTAAAAAACGGCGAGCCAATTGCAAGAGGATGAATAGCAGAACAAACATCATGCACAAAGCCAGGTAAGGTAAGTTCGGCAGACCTCAATCCGCCACCAATCTCATTCTTTCCCTCTATAATCAATACCGACAGGCCTTCCTGTTGTAATGCTATGGCAGCCGCTAAACCATTTGGCCCTGAACCAACCACTACTGCATCAAAATCTGGTTTTCCCACTATAATTTATTTCTTACTTAATGATAATTTATTTTCGTTTAACAACCTTACTACTGCATCGTGAAGGTAGGGATATTTGAATTTAAATCCATTCTTTTCCAAAATGGACGATACCACTCTTCTTCCTGAAAGGACAAGTTCTGCCTCCGTACCGATAAAAACAGCACCTATTTTTATAAATATAGCGGGGTTTGGTAACCCAAAGGGGATGTGAACGGATTGTCTGATTGTTTTCATAAATTCTTTATTAGTTACCGGAAAAGGGCTGGCAGCATGAATAATTCCTTTAACCTCAGCCTCTAAGATTGTATATCTTATCAGATCCGTGAAATCCTGCTCATGTATCCAGGTCATATATTGGTTACCTGTGCCTATTTTGCCGCCCAGTCCAAACTTAGCCATATTCAGGAATGGTTTTAAAATGCCACCATTTTGTTGCAAAACCATTCCTATTCTTAAAAACACTTTTCGTGTTTTCGGCGCATCATATTTAGTAAAAGCTTTCTCCCAGGCCTTACAGACTTCCGGAGAAAAACCATTTCCTGTAACTGAATCTTCAACTTTCACTTCATCGCCAGAATTTCCAAAAATAGCTGCAGAACCAGCATTAATCCATACTTCAGGTGGCTTATTCAATTCTCCTATTGCCTTTCCAATAATTAATGTTGCATCCACCCTCGAGTTAATGATTTCCTGTTTATTAGCATTTGTGTAACGACAGTTTACAGATCGCCCTACCAGATTAATTATGGCCTTGCTACCTTCCAGTTCCTTGGTCCAATTGCCTATGTTTTTGGCATCCCAAAGCACATATCGGATATGCTGTTCATCCTTCCTTACCGTTCTGGTCAGCACAACAATTTCATGATCAGGGAAAGCTTTTATTAACGCGGACCCTAAAAAACCTGTCCCACCGGCTATAATTATTTTGTTACTCATTGAATTCAAGGTTTAATATTCCTTTACTGAACTGTATCGACCTTCAACCAAGGGATACCTTTTATCAGATCTATCTAGCACTACATAAATAGAATCTCTAAATTCATTAATTCCGTTAAGAATAATTCTATTTGTCGTGGGCCTGCTGTAATGTAACACTTGTGTTTCTTCTTTATGATTCTTGTTTTTGTTCTGCAAATAAAGGATGTGGTTTACTGTATCTGCTTTATAGAAAAAGTACCTACGTTCTCCGGCCATGCCACCAACTTCCCATCTGGTTACTCCAAGGTCACGGTTTTTCTTTAGCTTATCTAATTGATCAGAATCTTGAGTATTCACCTGATTAAGTTTATTGTTCTTTTTATCATTCTTTACACGGAGCGGGGAATAGCCAATCATGCGGTCGGCAATGGCACCACGATTGGTTTTATAGCTTAATGACGACCAACCTTCAAATGTTGCATCTTGCCAGCGAATGGAGTCTTGAGGAGTAAAAGGAACTACCTTGTTATTTAACCTGTATTCTGTTACGCTATAATAACCTTTTGCTCCTGCTAAGCCGGGAGTGCTGGGAATGTTATAATTGTTTCCGTTAAAAAAACCATAGGCCCACAAACCCGCTGCAACTGGTACAAATAAGAAATTAAAGGTCCATTTTACACCTGCGGCAAGATTGCGCTGCCATTTTTCGGAGATGACCGGCTGATATCTGTATGGCAGAATATCTTTTTCATTTACCAGCAGGTTCCAGATTTTAGGCAAATCGTACCACACTATAAATATACCAATAATGGCAAAATAAGCGGCGGGCACTGCTACTCCAGCATCATAAGCATGGTTTGCAATACAGATGTTAAAAGTTACCACAGCCGCTAGTGCTGCTCCCAAGGGAGAAGTTTTTCTATTTAACAGCAAAAGTCCGGGAATGATTTCGGCAAATCCAAGGAATACAGTGTACCAGAAAGAAACACCAACATGCGACCAGTATAACTTTTTCTCTGCCATATCGATAAATGGCGTATTTAACATCCCTACTGTAGGGAAAACCATTTGCATTGGGAAAGCTTTCTTTAATCCCCATCCAATCATCCCATATGCCAGGCGATAGCGGGCAAGTACCCTGATCCAATAATAAAGCTTACTATATCCTGTTGATTTCTTATCAAGAGCAGTCCAGATCAATCCTCCGGCAACAGATCCTGCAAATAGCAGAATCAAGTTAATATAGTTTAGGAGTCCAAACACCCCTTCTTCGGATTCTATAGTTACAATCTGTGGGGGCCAGAACGCAACTATGGCTTGAAAATCATGATAGGTGATCTTTGAAAATTTCAAAGCAAAAAGCTCCTCATAGAACTTTGGATAAGTAGGAATACACAAAAAAAGCATATATAAAAACCCTATCCGAAATGCTATTTTCTGATAGTTCTTCCACTTGCCGGTTTTAGGCGATTCTTTAACTACTTCCTGCTCTTGTTTGTTTACTCCTGCTATATCTACAGGGGCATCCAGATTTATCTCTAATGTGGACATTTTAATTTCTTTTAAGTGATAACTAGATTTTTACAGGCTTACGGCGACCTTCGAACATCATATATTTCTTATTTATTTTGGCAAGAACCACATGTATCGAATCTCTGTTTTCGTTGATACCCGACAGTACTATTGTGGAATCATTTGGTCGCTCATATTTGAGTTGAAGCTTTTCATTCCGTTGATTTTTATTTTTATTCTGTAATGAAAGTGTATGGTTTACAGTATCAGCGTCATAGTAGAAATAGTGGCGCCCGGCATATCCCGCCAGTTCATAATTTCTATCAATATCTTTTTCATGAACTTCTTCGCCGCTCGATAAATCTATCTTAACCGGGCGATTCACTTTAATAGTTAAAGTCGACCATTTTTCAAAAACGACATCCTGCCATCTGTTCGGGTCAGTTTTAGAGTATGGTATAGTATCTTTATTTAATACAAACTCCTTTACATTATAATACCCAAATGCGTTACTTAAACCCGGTGTATGGGGTATCTTATAAGGATCATTTGTGTAATTGTCGTAAGCCTTATATGCAAAGAGTACAACAAAGGCCAGAAATGCTAATTTTAATCCTTTCCGTGCATTTCTTAAGCGACTGTCAGTAAATTTTGGAATAAACTTATTGGCATATGCCGGTTTTTCTTTAATGAGCAGATCATATAATCTGGGGATGTCGTATACAAATAAGAAAGTTGCTAAGAGCACAATAAAAGTACTTAGCGCCTGCTCACCTATATCATAAAATCCATTTGCTACAGCTACATTCCCTAAAAACCCAAATATTAGTCCTACACCAAACGTGACAGTCTTCCTGTTAAAAAGCAAGAAGGCAGCAAGTATTTCAACAAAACCTAAAAAAGATTCGTACTTAGGTGCTATACCTACCGTTTGGAAATAGATTTTCCAGGCAAAGTAATCTCCATAATTAGTCAGCAGATTGCTTAACGAAGGATACGGCATCTGCAACGGAAAAAATTTAATAAAGCCATAAGTAACCAGTACAAATGCAAGGCGATACCTCACCAGCACCCTTAACCAGTAATATAGCCTGGTATATTCCTTTCTGTTGGCGTCTGCTTTACTCCAAATCACAGTACCTATGGTTGCAATAATTATAAATACTACCCAGTTTGCAAAATCTCCTATGCCCCATTCGGCAATTTGATTTTCAGAAAAAAATTGAGCTTGGTACTTGGTTAACTTAAACAGATCGTGAAAATGCAGATGAAGCCAATTGATAGAGAATAGTTCTTTGTAAAATTTCCAATCTATCGGAATAATCTGTATCACCAGGAAGATAAAGAAGAACCGGAACAAATTCTTTTCCCAGGGTTTCCACTCCCGTGATTCCTTGTTCGTGTTGGTTGTTATTTTGCTCATAACAAATATATTTTAATGATGTTAAAATTTTAATTTCTGCCGTACCCCGGATTCTGAACAAGCGATGGATCAGCAATGATCTCTCCAGCCGGTATTGGAAAAATGTATTTATTAGGATCGTTCAGGTTCAGTACCGCAGGAGCTCTACCTGTTCTGACCAAATCAAACCACCTGAAGGGTTCCAAGGCAAACTCTACACGCCTCTCATTTTCTATAGCCAACAATACTTCATCTTTATTAAGACTTGTGCTTATTTCAGGCACACTCGACCTGACCCTTACCGCATTTATATCTGCAATTGCTCCGCTTAAATCAGGTACTGTTTTAAGTACACGTGCTTCGGCCCTGTTAAGAAATAATTCTGCCGTTCTGATAATGTATCCTGAAGAAGTGTTAGTAGGGTAAATACCGCCTATAAATTGTCCTGCAGCATTTTTTACGGAAAGAATTTTACGATCGCCACCAACAGCAGGATCATTCAAAAGATTGTGAATTACTGCTTTTGGCTCAAGTGCCCTATTACTGGTATTCCATTGAGAATAAGCCGCATTAACATCATTTACGCTATAAGAAAGTTCTAATACAGACTCTGAAGTTCCCGCAGCAAGATTAAAAGGTTTAATTAATTTATATCCGGGATTTGCCAACACGGTATTGATATCAGCCTCGGCCTCAGTATATTTTTTCTGATATAGATAAAGCCTGGCTCTTAATGCAATTGCTGTAAATTTGGTTATCCTGTTCCTCACAATAGTAGTAGGCAACAGGGGGTCTGCCTTGTTTAAATCTTCGAGCACCTGAGCAAAAACTTCAGCCTGTGTACTTTGCTTAACGCCTAATTTATCAGCCACCACATTCGTTGGCGTTAAAAATATCTGCACATTTCCAAACACGCGGGCAAGGTCAAAATAGGATAAGGCCCTAATGGTGTAAGCCTCACCTAACAGCTGATTTTTAAGATCATTGCCAAGTTTATTATCTGTTACCAAAGGCACCTTTTCTATAATATGATTGGTGCGGTTAATGGTGTTGTAGAAGTTTCCCCAATAGGTAGATAAGAATGCAATATCTGACCGCAGATCATAATTGATTACATTCAAATCCGTTTGCGCATTGTTTAGTGATTTTATGTCTCCGCCCGACTGAAGTATTGTATTCTGGAAAGCGCTTCCATAATTAAGACTTGCCAATCCGCGGTAAGCCCCTCTTACTGCAGCTTCCGCCGATGATCTATCATAGATCGTAGTTTCATCGGGTATGGTATCGTATGGTGAAACTTCTAAATATTTTTTGCAAGAGAACAGCGAAGAACTGATCAGCAATAAAAATAGGAATGTTTTATTTTTGGTATTCATGATTCTAATATTAAAATGAGATGTTGGCTCCAAACTGAATTCCTCTTGGTTGCGGTGGTGTGGCTGTATCCAAACCGTCGAGATTCTGGCCCGCACTACCCGAACTTTCCGGATCGGCACCTGAATATTTTGTTTTAAGCCAGAGATTAGTTCCCAAAACATATAGCCTTACTTTGCCCAACCTTAGTTTTGAAGTTACGGATACAGGCAAAGTATAGCCTAAAGAGGCCGCTTTGAGTCTGATGAAGGATCCATCTTCCAGATACCTGCTGTTCTGTTCGATGTTATAATTATTACCCACACTGGTAACTCGAGGTGTATTGGTAATATCTCCTTCTTTTTGCCACCTGTTCAGTTGGCTCTTTAAAATCGCTCGGGAGGCATCTCTTGTACCCCCACCTTCCAAAATGTATTTGTTGAAATTGAAGACTTTATTGCCATATTGGTAAGTAAACAAAACGTTCAAATCAAATCCTTTATAGCTGATATTATTGGAAAAACCTCCAAAGAAATCAGGAATAAGATTACCCATTAGCTGACGATCTGCCGTAGTCACAGTAGTTCCTGTAGTTCCATCAGCGTGTTGAAATATAGCATCTCCGGTTGTAGGGTCAACATATAGCTGTTTGTATAACCAGAAGCTTCCCAGTGCAGCCCCTTCTTGTGTTCTTCGATACTCTCTGGCTTCAAAGGTGATAGGGCTAACCAGTTTCTCAGCGCGGTTTACATTTCTTGAAATGTTAAAATTTGCTGACCATTCAAAGTCCTTAGATTTTATAATTGTTCCGGTTATCGCCAGCTCAATTCCCTTATTGCTTACTTCACCGGCGTTAGCTAATGTACTTGAATAACCTGTTGACTGTGGCACAGGCAAATAAAGCAAAGCATCTGTGGTGTACTTGTAGTAAGCATCAAAATTCAAAAACAACCTGTCCTTAAATAAACCCAAATCAATTCCTGCATTATAGGTAGTGGTTTTTTCCCATTTCAAATCCGGGTTTTTTAATTGAGCAGGTGCTACACCAGGTTTAGGTCCGCTTGTCAGGTTATCAGGATACGCCGCCGAGCCGGACCATAAACCCAGTGCGGCGTAGTCATTAATACCATTTTGATTTCCGGCAGAGCCGGCACTTAGCCTAAGCTTGAATTCAGATATAGTTTCCGAGTTTTGTAGAAAAGCCTCCTGTTTGATCCTCCATGAAGCGCCTATACCAGGAAAGAATCCCCAGCGGTTATTGGCACCAAATTTAGAGGAGCCATCAGCTCTGATTACACCTTCAAGAAAATATTTGTTATCGAGACTGTAGTTTAGCCTACCAAAAAATGAAGCAAGTGTAGACTTAGATCTTCTCTGATCAGCTGTCCTCACAGAAGCAGCAGAGATTTGCTGAAAGAAATTATTTGGGAAACCTTGTCCTACTTCCTGAGCTACCTTAACATCGGTACTCTGAACACTGTTTCCAATTAAAACAGTAATATTTTGTCTTGAATTAAGTGCTTTTACATAGGATAGTGTTTGTTCATTCTGAATAATCGTACTGGTAGTAAACACCTCTTTTCTATAGCCCAATGGATTGGGGCTGCCACCAATAATTGTTTGATCGTTAAAGAACTCACGTTCATTATAGTTATCGTAATCTAAGCCGATCGAAGATTTAAACTTAAGACCAGGTAAAATATTAACTTCTATAAACTGATTACCTATATACCGAATACTTGTGGTCGAGATATTGGTAATATCAGTATTTACAAGATTATCAATATTTTCATAAATAGAGCCCCTCGCTGGTGTTCCATCTGCGTTGTATAAAGGCAAATAAGTCGGGTGGTGCAAGGCCGCAAGTAAATGTCCGGCCTGCTGACCAGCGCCGCCTCGAACTTGTTGTCTGAACGTTCTGTAAACGCCGTTACTTGAACTAAGGGTTACTTTATCATTCAGCTTGCTATCAAGGTTTAGTTTGAAACTTCCCCGCTGGAAATCAGCTGGTTTTAATATCCCTTCCTGATCGGTATAACCCGCACCTATGTTATAACGGATCTTCTCACCCCCACCTTGAATACTAAGGTCATAATTCTTAACCTGCGCAGTTCTGAAAACCCTGCTTAATCGATCATAAGTCTGCTGATCTTCTGGATTACCTCTTCCTGGAACACCATTAATAACAGCTGTTACGGATCTGAACGGACGGTTCTCGTAGGTTTGATTTAGGCTGGGCTTGTCTTTACCAGAGTTTATCCATTGTTCGTTAACCAACATGGCATG
This sequence comes from Pedobacter sp. GQ55, assembly GCF_059758925.1. Taxonomy (NCBI): domain Bacteria; kingdom Pseudomonadati; phylum Bacteroidota; class Sphingobacteriia; order Sphingobacteriales; family Sphingobacteriaceae; genus Pedobacter; species Pedobacter sp. GQ55. Next base: position 319,643 of record NZ_JCAXEI010000004.1, read on the forward strand.
CTCCGGACCAGTAGCGAGTTCCCATAATTTATCAGGATCAGCCTTTTGCCAGCCATGTGATATCTCTAAATTATATTTTGTTTTACCTAAAAGGTACTCTCCTCTTTTAGTGGTTACTAAAATAACTCCATTGGCTCCACGAGAACCATAAATGGCAATAGCACTCGCATCTTTCAGTACTTCAATACTCTCAATATCCGCGGGATTTATATCTGCCAGAGGCGATGTTTTTTTTCCTCCAAGATCAAGCGTTGACAAGGAGTTGTTGTTCACAAATACACCATCAATAACATATAATGGCTCATTACTCGCGTTAATAGAAGCAGTGCCTCGCACTTGTACTTTTACCCCTTCACCAGGAGAACCAGAGTAGGTTCCTACCTGAACACCTGCCGCCCTGCCTTGTAACTGGGCATCAAAACTGGCTACAGGAATCTGCTTGGTTTCGGCAGCATTTACTTTAACAATAGCGCCTACAACACTTTTACGCGTTTGGGCACCATATCCAACAACAACGACGTCATTTAGCTGACTTGCACTCTCTTTTAATTCTACCAGGATTGGGCTTCCGTTGGCCACAACCTGTTTTTTTTCGTAGCCTACATAAGTAATTTCTAAGGTATATGGAAACTTCTGACCGGTAACAAAATCGAACTTTCCATTCTTATCTGTCTGGACAACGTGTGTAGTACCGGTAATGTGAATGCTAACCCCGGGAATTCCAAGCTTTGTTACCGCGTCTATAATTTGACCTTTAAGCGTAGAATTAATGAGGGGTTGAGTTTGTGAGAAGGAAATAAGCGGCAATAAGATCATTACCAGGATACTGTTCTTCAATAGCAGTACCTTTTTTAACAAGGAATAAGCATTATACAGATGCTTACCCTTTTTAAAATTTTGCATAACTTTAAAAAGTTTTAATTAATAAAATTCTATTGGTTGAAACGAGTTGGCATTTCAGTAAGTGATTGGCGTTGCGTACTGAATGCTTGATAAAGGCAGGATTCTAATCCTGTCTTTATTATTACTTTATAGCTTGAAATGCTATTGCATGGAACAGCAACAACAGTGAGAAGAAAATCTCAATCGATTTAGACTGCAGAGCGCAATTTCTTTTTTTAAGTGTAGAATTCTTTTCATTGTTTGGTTTTGTTTCTTATCAATTCAAGGCAAATGTAATAGCATTTTTGCAAAAAACAAATAAAATCTATGGATTTAATAGAGTATTAGTGAAAAAAGATATAAAACGATACCTTAGGCTTTAATTAAGTTTAAACACATTATACTATCCAAACACATTAAAAATGAAGAAGTATCAACTTTTGCTCTGCCTTTCGTTCATAGCACTTTCCTTATCCGCACAAAAAAAATCAAAAGAGACTTCTGGAAATCCAATATTTCCAGGTTGGTATGCAGATCCTGAGGCAGTTATATTCGGTAACGAATATTGGGTTTACCCGACCTTTTCTGCCAAATATGAAGAACAGACATTTATGGACGCCTATAGTTCCAAAGATCTTGTTACCTGGAAAAAACACCCGCACATTATTGATACAAGCAATGTTAAGTGGGCGAAAAAAGCGGTATGGGCACCATCAATAACTAAAAAAGGAAATAAATACTATCTTTTTTTTGGTGCTAATGACATTCAAAATGATAATGAATTAGGTGGCATAGGTGTTGCCGTTTCAAATAAACCGAACGGCCCATTTAAAGATCTTATCGGCAAACCCCTGATCGATAAATTTCATAATGGTGCGCAACCAATTGATCAATATGTTTTTAAAGATAAAGACGGCCAATACTATCTATTTTATGGCGGCTGGTCTCATTGCAACGTTGTAAAATTAAGTGATGATTTTAAAAGCATTGTGCCGTTCCCTGATGGAACAACTTATAAAGAGGTAACGCCTAAGGGATATGTTGAGGGACCTTTTATGTTTATCAAAGATGGAAAGTACTATTTCATGTGGTCTGAAGGAGGCTGGACCGGTCCGGATTATTCAGTAGCTTACGCTATAGCAGATTCACCTTTAGGTCCATTTAAACGTATAGATAAGATATTAAAGCAAGATCCATCAATCGCTACCGGTGCGGGTCATCATTCAGTAATCAAGAATCCAAAAACTGGCGATTATTACATTATCTACCACCGTCGTCCATTAGGAGAAACTAATGGTAATCACAGGGTTACCTGCATAGACAAAATGGAATTTGATGAAAACGGATTGATCAAACCTATTAAAATCACTTTCGAAGGTGTAGGTGCTAATCCCCTGTAGGACGATTAGCATCACCCCAGTCGGATAACAACCGGAGCACTGGCTCAAGCGCCAAACCTAATTCTGTAAGCTTATACTCTACCCTGGGCGGAACCTCAGGGTAGATCATTCTACTTACCAAACCATCATTTTCCAATTCTCTAAGCTGTAAAATCAATATCCGCTCAGAAATATTAGGCATTGATTTACGAAGTTTGCTATACCTTAAACTTCCGTAATTTAACAGACGCCACAATATAGTTGGCTTCCATCGGCCGCCAATTAAATCTAAAGTATAGGCCATACCACAATTGGCATTTATCTGTACCTCGTTTTCGAGATTTGTTGAGCTTTCTTTTCTCATTACTTACATTTATGTTAGTACTATACAATTTTATCAGTACATGCAATTGTAAAAGTACAAATATACCTTTGCAATAAGTATTTAAACTAATATTTATTACAGAAAACAGATATGGAACATTTGAAAAACAAAGTAGCAGTAGTAACAGGTGGAACTCGCGGTATAGGAGCTGCAATTGTAAAAAGACTTGCAAAAGAAGGCGCAACTGTGGCTTTCACTTATGTAAATGGGAAAGAAAAAGCAGATGCATTAGTTAATGAGCTAACGGAAATAGGTTCGAAAGTTTTGGCAATTAAAGCAGATAATGCTATTGAAGGAGAAATAACAGCTGCAATACAAAAGGCTATTACAACTTTCGGGAAATTAGATATACTGGTTAACAGCGCCGGAGTTTACATTGGGAAACCATTTGAAGAACATACACTCGCTGATTATGATACAACCATGGCAGTAAACGTAAAAGCTGTAGTGGAGGCCTGCCTAGTTGCTGCAAAAAAGATGGAAAACGCGGGCAGAATCATAACCATAGGAAGTAATATGGCTGATAAAGTACCTGCCGCTCAGGGCACATTATACGCGATGAGCAAATCTGCTTTAAGCGGACTTACAAAAGGCCTGTCCCGTGACTTGGGCCCCAGAGAAATTACGGTTAATCTGGTGCAACCGGGTCCTATAAATACAGATATGAATCCTGAGACCTCAGAACATGCAGACTTTCAGCGCAGCTTAATGGCAATAAAAAAATATGGTAAACCAGAGCATATAGCAGATGTGGTAGCTTATTTAGCAAACCCCAACAGTGGCTATACCACAGGCTCAATAATTACAATTGATGCAGGAACTACCAGCTAATTGCGGCATACAGCGCCACCCTTTGGTGCGCGCTGTATTGTTGTTATTCCCAAATGTTATTTACGGCAGTAAGGATTACCGGCTTACCATCTGTAACCATTATAGTATGTTCATGTTGCGCTACGTAGCCACCTTTGTTACCAACTAGTGTCCATCCATCCTTTTCCTGGTCGGCATAAGTTGAAGCAGTGGCAATAAATGTTTCAATAGCCACAATAGAATTCTTTCTGAAGCGTGTAGTATTAAATCTATCATAGCAGTTCAAGATCTCATGCGGTTCTTCGTGTAAACTTCTACCTACTCCATGTCCGGCAAGGTTTTTAATCACCTTATATCCAGATTTACGGGCCTCTGTTTCAATCAATCTACCGATATCTGCAATCTTTACTCCTCCTTTTATCTGATCTATGGCTTTACGCAATATTTGTTTTGAAGCATCCACAAGCGGCTGAAGCTCATTTATATCTTTACCTAAAATAAAAGAACCGCCGTTGTCAGCCCAAAAGCCATTTAACTCGGCAGATACATCAATATTAATGATGTCGCCTTCTTTAAAAACTTTATTTTCTGTGGGAATCCCATGAGCAATCTCATTATTCACGCTTATGCACGTCCATCCAGGAAAGTCATAAGTCAGCTTAGGTGCCGATTTTGCGCCTAAGGCACTTAAAATTGCCCCTCCAAAATCATCCAATTCTTTAGCTGACATACCTGGAGCAGCATGCTCCCTCATTTGTTTAAGGGTTTCTGCTACCGCATTACTGATCTGCTGCATTCCTGAAAGTTCTTCGTCTGATGTAATTGACATGGTCTTTTTTTATACAAAGATAGGAATATTTAGACTTACCTGCTTCCTTGCTCAACAATCTGTAGAGGAACTCCACAGCTTTCCGAAACCCCCAATAAAATAAACCATTGAAAATCAGACCAGTGCCAAAAACCATATACTTAGGCACTATTATGTAGCATAGTCTAAACATAATTAACAAGAATATTAATTGAAATTTAAAATAAGTATTATGAAAAAGATCATTTTATCAGCAGCATTTTTAGCAGTAGCAGGATTAACAACAGTAAAAGCAAGCGACATTAAAAACTCAGTAGAAGTTGCTGTAAGACAAGATAGTACTACAAAAACTCCAGTTGAATTAAAAGACCTACCTGAGCCGGTTCAAAAAACTTTACAAGCTGAGCCAGCAAAAGAATGGACTCCAACTGCAGCATTCCTTGTTGTTAACGCAGACAAATCTGAGTATTACTTGATTAATGTTAAAAAAGGAGAAGAAACAGGATCTCTTAAGATCGACAAAGACGGTAAAGTGGTTCAATAAATCACGATACATATATAGCTAATACACACAAAAGCCGGAGGATTCCGGCTTTTGTGCTTTTTATTAAACCGATACTTAGAATAAATCATCATATTTAATCGTTGTATAGAAATATGAGAATAGGACTAATTACGCTTTTATTATTTTGCTGCTTTGCTACGTATGCTCAATCTTTTAAATATCCAGTGCTTATCCCTCAAGGAAAAACTATAAAATCACTCATTCCAGCCCAATGGAAGGTTATAGATTCTGTTTATGGAGATTTAAACAATGATAAAGTTGAAGATCTGGCCTTGATATATGAGTTTTATGCTGCTGTTAAAGAAAACAGGGCATATGGAGATAATACAACAGAACTTATCACCGAAATCCAAAGACCCAGGATGCTGGCAGTCTATTTTAAATCGGGCAGAAACTACAAACTAGTTACCCAAAACAATAATTTTATTTTAAGATCAGAAGAAGGTGGCTCAATGGGTGATCCCTTGCGTCCTTTGGTTATCGCTGATAATGTACTCAACCTCGCCTTCGAGGGAGGCGCAAATTGGAGATGGAAACTTAATTACAGCTTTAAATATCAGAATAAAGATTGGAAGCTTACCAAGGCAAGCAATTACTCTTATCATAGCGGATCTGGTGACATGAATAGCAAAAAGTATGACTTTGTAAACAAGAAACGCATTATTACTATTGGTAAAATCAATAATAAGGATTCAGGAAACGAGATTATTGAACAGAACTTAACATTTAAAACGCTGCGTACTTTTTCGAGCTTTAAAAAACCCTGGACCTGGGAATTGGGTCCTGATGAGTTTCTATAAACCCCTACCACATGTCAGACTCAAGTCAGACGCTGTTAAGCTATAGTAAAAGTTAAGTCTGTTTTAACGCAAAAAAGGGCCTGAAATGTTGATTCAGACCCTTTTTGGAATTATTTAATCCAAATTATTAACGTGAATAATTTGGAGCTTCTTTAGTGATTGAAATATCATGAGGATGACTCTCTCTCATTCCGGCAGCTGTAATGCGTACAAATTTAGCTTTCTGTAAATCTTCAATGGTTGCAGCACCACAATAGTGCATACCTGCTCTTAAGCCACCTACATATTGATAAATCACCTCGGCCAACGTTCCCTTATAGGGTACGCGACCAACAATACCTTCTGGTACCAATTTGGTAACTACATCTTCCTCATCTTGGAAATAACGGTCTTTTGACCCTTGTTGCATTGCTTCAACAGAGCCCATACCACGGTAAGATTTAAACTTACGTCCTTCGTAAATGATGGTTTCACCTGGCGACTCCTCTACTCCAGCGAATAAAGATCCTGCCATAATAGAGCTAGCTCCGGCTGCGATGGCTTTAACAATATCTCCTGTTTGTTTGATACCACCATCAGCAATTACAGGAATTCCTGTGCCAATTAATGCCTGAGCACATTCAAAAACTGCATATAACTGAGGTACACCAACACCAGCAATGATTCTGGTAGTACAGATAGAACCTGGACCAATACCAACTTTTACTGCATCAGCTCCGGCGGCTGCCAAAGCTCTTGCAGCTTCTGCTGTAGCAATATTACCTGCAATAACCTGTAAGTCTGGGAACTTAGCTTTAATGGCCTTAACCATATCGATAACACCTTTAGAGTGACCGTGAGCAGTATCAACTGTAACTACATCAACTCCTGCTTGCACCAATGCAGCAACACGATCAATGTTATCAGCAGCTACACCTACTGCAGCACCTACACGTAACCTGCCGCGTTCGTCTTTACAAGCTTTAGGATAGTTTTTATATTTTTGAATGTCCTTAAAAGTGATTAACCCGGCTAGCTTACCCTCTTTATCAATTACAGGAAGTTTTTCAATTTTATAATCCTGTAAAATTTCCTCTGCCTGTAAAAGGGTTGTACCCTCTGCAGCAGTGATCAGGTTTTCGCTGGTCATCACTTCAGAAACTTTACGTTGCATATCTTTTTGGAAGCGCAAATCTCTATTGGTAATTATACCAACCAATTTACCTTCTGAATCTATAACAGGAATTCCACCTATTTTAAATTCTTTCATGATCTGGAAGGCATCGGCAACTTTAGCATCTTTACTTAAAGTAACTGGATCCTGGATCATTCCGCTTTCTGAGCGTTTTACTTTTCTTACCTCCTCTGCCTGACGCTCGATGCTCATGTTTTTGTGAAGCATACCGATACCACCTGCCTGGGCAATGGCAATCGCCAATCCAGATTCAGTTACAGTATCCATTGCAGCAGAAACTACAGGAACATTAATACGTATTTTTTTTGTAAGGAAACTCCCTGTATCCACGTCACGTGGCAGAACTTCAGAGTAAGCTGGCACTAATAATACGTCATCGTATGTTAGACCTTCGGCGATAAATTTATTGGGATCGAGTTGCATAGCAAATAATTTATGAGTTACTATTTGCCGGGCAAAAATACGATTATTATTGATACTACGCAACAGTTTTGCAAATATTGAGCTTAGGTCCCAAAAGTTTACAATTAAATTAAATAGCGCCAAAAAATAATATTGAGCAAATTGTTTTATACTTTCGCGTAAAAATTAACGACATGAAGAAAACGCTCTTTTCAATTGCGATTGCAATTGCTACAACGGCTTGCTATGCCCAAACGCCAAAAGTTAAAACTGATACAGTTATAACGGATATAACTAATCTATCTGACGTAACTGTTGATCAAGCAACTCAGTCTCTAAAACCAACTACAGGCGCAATAGTGACGGAACTTAATTTCAATCCTTTTAAAGGAAACTTAAGTTTGAACAACTCTCTTAACCAAATTAAAGTAAGGTATTTTATTAGCCCTGATGTGGCTTTAAGATTAGGCTTTCATGCAAGCCAAAAGGATTCAACTGCAAACGTAAATAATCCTTATGGTCCACAAGGTGTTTTTATTAAAAATGAAAGGAAAAGCACTTTAATTGGATTTAACTTCGGTGTAGAAAAACATTTCAAAGGTACCAGACGCTTATCTCCTTACATCGCCGCAGATATTTCAGTAAGCAGTAAATCCGCAAACCAGGAAATTAAAGACAACGGCGTTTCTACATCCATTAAAAATGGCTGGCTTGAGACAATTTATTTACCAAACAATCAGAGCTATTACACTCAGTTGCAAGAAAACGCATATACTCGGTATGGCATTAATTTAATTACAGGCTTTGATTTTTATATAGCAAAAGATTTCTTTTTTGGCTATGAGTTTAATTTCAACTTATCTAAAACTGAATATAAGAATATCGAGACTACTGCGACAGGGACAAATACTGGCACAGGGCAACCTACCACCAATTTTAATGATACAGGAAAGAAATCTGCATCAACATTTGGCCCAACGCTAATAAATGGCGTCCGCATTGGTTATTCATTTTAATCCGAGACTCGATATGAAAAAGAATATACTATTAATAGCGATCACGCTAATTTCCTTATTTCAGTTTCAAAGCTGCAAAAAAGACAATCTTACAGGTCCAGAAATTCAAACGTTATCTGCAACCGCACTGGCGCCAAACGCAGCAACCTTTACAGGGAACATTGTCAGTAAAGGTAACTTTAATCCATCTGACTACGGTTTTATATACAGTACAACCGCTGATGTTAGCGATGTAAAAGGAACAAAAATTTCTCTAGGTAAAGATATACCTCAAGGAGAATTTACAAAGGAAATCCGCAATCTGAATTTAAGCAGTCCGTATTACCAATCAACCCTTTTTGTTAGGGCTTATATAACTGATGAAAAAGGAACCGCATTAGGAAAAACGATACAGATAAATCTACCTACTCAACAGGCTGGGAATGTTAGCCCAAATTCGGGGAAAGTGGGAGATCAGGTTAAGATTACCGGGAAATTCTATATAGAATCTGATAACGCAATTGAGGTTACATTTAATAACATAAAGGCCAAAGTACTGTCCTCTTCAGATACAGAAATTGTAGCTGAGGTACCCCAAGGAATTCAAGCAAGACATGGTAATCAACTTAGTGTAGAAGTAAGTATTAGCGCCCAGAAAGTATCAGTTTCAAATGGGTTTACCATATACGCCAATGTTAAAGATTTTTCTCCAAAGTCAGGACCAATAGGTACAATGGTTACTTTTACGGGTGACAATCTTCCCGACTACTATAATTACCCAAGTACTTTTAGCATATTTTTTGGAAACACACAAGTAAATACCCTGTATGGAAGCACCCCTCAAATATCTGTACCATCTACTGTTGAGTTGAAATCAGAAGTTTCAGTAAGATTAGCTGATAAAAAAATAGTTTTACCTGGCGAATTTACAGTTACTCCTCCGGTAATAACAGGCTTGAATCCAGCGATCACTTTACCCGGAACTTCCGTTGCAATTTCCGGTAATAATTTTCCAACTAATTTCGAACACAATCAAGGGATGCCTACGGCTACTATTGGAAGCACTGATGCGCAGGTTTTCCCTGATTATCAAGGTGGCTTTACGATGATCGTTCCTGAAAGCTTGTCTGCAGGTGATTATACAGTTACCTTTAAATCGGGCCCAAATGCGGTAACCGCACCTAACAAGCTTAAAGTCCTTTCTTATGCATTTACTAATTTTTCGCCCGCATCCGGCGCTCCCGGTATGGAAATAGATATTACAGGAAATTTTATTAAGGATCAGAGTTATTATGTTTACTTTGGAACTATACCATCTTCTGGTGTCGCTACTTCCGCAACAAGTTTAAAAATAGCAGTTCCAGGAGGAATTAATGCAGGAAATGTAAAGCTTTATCTGGAAGCTGGCGGAAAAAAATATACAATAGCTAAAGAATTTAAAATGCTTGGACCGGCTATTACTTCTTTTACACCAACATCTGCCGTTGCAGGATCCATTGTAACGATAAAAGGTGAGGGCTTTGCTCAGTATTATTATAGCACTGTTGTTAAATTCGGCACTATTGAAGCTCCGATTACAAGCATCACCGAAAACACAATCACTGTAGCCGTACCTTCCAATTTAAATCCAGGAACGATGAAATTAACTGTGATTTCAAATGGCCAAACAGTGATAAGTTCTACTAATTTCACAGCAACAAATTAAAAAGACTAACATATTATATTTAACTAAAAGAGCTTATCTCATGAATGGGGATAAGCTCTTTAAACTAAACAATAAATACTTACAATCCAGTATCAAAGCGCTTAACCCCTGTTCCTATCCTAACTGGTTCAGGATTCTTTGCAGGATTAAATGGATCGTAATAGTAAAGTGATGCTTGCTGAAACAGTCGCATATGCTTTTTTAAACGCTGCATAAATCCTTGGAAATCCTTTGCGTTTTTACTCCATGCAGCTTCTGCAAGTGCAGTTATTCGCGGAAACAACAGATAATCTAATCGTTGATCGCTTTGAATCGTCTCTGTCCATAAATCTGCTTGTATACCCAAGATCTGTTTTTTACTTACTGGACCATCTAAGTAATTATCCTGGGAAAAGGAGTAAACATTTTCTAATGCATTGTATAATTTATTGTTCCACTTGCGACCGTAGTTGTGAGTACTATCCTGAACAAAATCAAAATAAAACGGTAATCTCGGACATAGCACTGTTTCATAACCCTTTTTAAGAGACAGATTTAGCATATCAGGTTTATCATGTCTCCACCAGAAGATAATTGTCTTGTCTTTAGGAAGATCAACTTCTGCCATCTCGTCCCACACAAGTAATTTCGCATTCATATTGTATACCGAATCTGCCATGCGTTTCATGAAGTATTTTTCTACTTCTTTAACATTTGCCAGTCCCTTACTTTGCATTAGCGTTTTAATATCCGCATTTGTAGACCATTGCTGATTACCATAACTTACCTCATCGCCGCCAAGGTGAATCATCCCTGAAGGAAATAATGCATTGGTCTCGCGCAGGATATTTGAAAGGTATTGATAAGTACTTTCTTTACCAGGATTGAATGTGAATTCAGGATGTCCTTCAGACCCACCTCCGCTAAATTCAGGATATGCCCGGTTCGCGGCAGAAGCATGTCCAGGCATATCTATCTCTGGAATAACGGTGATAAATCTCTGGGCCGCATACGCCACTACCTCCTTCACCTGCTCTTGCGTATAATACTGTGAGGGTAAAGTTCCATTCAAAAAATCACCAATACCACCAATCAAGGCGAGTCCCGGATATTTTTTAATTTCAATACGCCATGCAGGCTCATCGGTAAGGTGCCAGTGGAAACGATTCAATTTATAGAAAGCCATCCAATCCAGAATAGATTTAACTTTTGCTACACCAAAGAAATGCCTTGATTCATCAAGCATCAAACCTCGCCATTCGTATAAAGGATTATCCTGTATCTTCCATCCTTCTAATGAAAGTGAACCCTTTAAATTTTTCGACTGTCTGGCAACCTGCAGCAGCGACACAACCCCATAGAAAGCGCCTTCAGCATCGCTAGCAGTTATTACAACTCCTTTTGAATTGATTTCCAGAGTGTATGCGTCTGAGCTTTTTTTCGATGTAAGCACTAATTTTACCCCAGATTCTTTTGATGCATTATAAACAGTTAAAGGCAATCCCTGTTCCTTTAGTAATTCCTGTTGAAGATAATAAGCTACCGGTTTTAAAAGCTCAGATTCTGCAACTATAGGACTATGCTGAGTGAGCACAAAAGAGCCATCGGTTTTAGCAAACTTTACTGGTTGAGGGATAATCGGACATACTTCCTGAGCACTTGTGATTTGATACCCAATCAGCAAACTACAAACCAGTATTAATCTTTCTAAATTCATTTACTCAGTTATTTTATACCATTATCTACCCATCCATCCGCCATCTACTGTCATCACGGTGCCGTGCATATAAGAAGAAGCCTCTGTAGCCAGGAAAACTATTGGACCTTTAAAATCTTCCGGTTCACCCCATCTTCCTGCAGGAATTCGCTCCATAATAGAGCGACTACGGTTCTCATCGGCTCTCAACGCAGTTGTATTATCAGTTGAAATATATCCGGGTGCTATTGCATTTACATTTACCCCTTTAGCTGCCCATTCATTAGCAAAAGCTTTTGTTAACTGGCCAATTGCTCCTTTACTGGCTGCATAACCAGGCACAGTAATGCCACCTTGAAACGTTAGCAGAGAAGCTGTAAAAATTACCTTTCCATGTCCACGCAAAACCATTTCTTTTCCAATTTCCCTGGTAAGGATAAAAGGAGCTGATTGATTTACGGCGATCACTTCATCCCAATACTCATCAGGATGTTCAGATATAGGCTTTCTTAAAATTGTTCCTGCATTATTTACAAGAATATCTATTATCGGATGATCCCTTTTTACCTGATCAATAAATAGTTTAAGTGAATTACGATTGCTAAAATCGCATTGATATGCATAAAATTTCCTACCAAGTAAGGTTATAGATTTTTCTATATCACTTCCCGATCGTTCTAAATTTGCGGATACGCCAATAATGTCTGCTCCTGCTTCTGCAAGGGCTTCTGCCATAGCCTTACCTATGCCTCTTTTACAGCCTGTTACTAAAGCCGTTTTTCCTTTTAAATTAAATAAATCAAGTATCGCCATTTTATATATTTCTTATTGCACTTTTATAACTAACGGCTGGTTTAACTTCTGACTAAAAGTATCCAGATGTTTAAACCATTCATTTGCTGTTGTAATTTCATTTCCCTTACTCCATGCAGAGCCATTATAGTAAACAACAGGTTCTTTGCCTTTAACCAAAGTATGGGTTAGCAAATGAACCTTATCGGTATTCATTTTCACCTTTCCACCTGGAATAATCGTTGCTACCCCTGTAATTCCATCTGCGCCATGCTCTGGCTCCCAGTAACCCATTATGCCTTGTTTTTCATCCATCAGGATAACCCCTGACTCGGCTCTTTTAACAATCCCTATTACTGCAGGAAGATCGGCTCCGTCTGAATAAGAGTAATCAGCTTGTATACGGTTAAAGTGAGAGCCTGCATCAAGAGATATTGTTTTTACTACTTTTACCGGTTTGCCTGCCACATCCCACTCATCATAACCTAACTGAAATGAGGTACGCAAAGGGCCATTATCCAATACTTTCCAGTTATGATAATTTTTAGAATAGTAAACAGAGTCGTTAACATAAGGAGCTATATCTCCTGCTCCTAAAGTTAATCCGACGCTATAATAATCCATTCCATCACCATGATCTGTATGGTAATCGCCAGTTTTGTACCAGTCATTAATTACCAGCTTACTTGATCTTTTAACCCAAACATCAATTCCAAAAGCATTGTCCTTTCTGGTTTCTAATGCTTTACCGTACATGCGGTTAGCAACTTTATCGTTCTCCCACGCAAAGTCATCATAGCGTTCAGGGACATAGCGACCGTAGGTCTTTTTAGTTATAGCAGCAGGTTTGCCTGCTACTATAAGGAGTTTAGCATTCCCTTTTGCCTTAACGTTAATTTGTACCAGTAAATTCTGTATAGCTGTTTCTCCTTTGTGCTCCAATTGAAAAGGAATTTCTTTTTTGGCAGCTGCATCTAATACTTTGAAATTAGCAGTATCAATACCTGGATATTTTGTGATAATGCTAGCCCAGTTAATAGACAACACCTCACCTACCCGCTCTATATCAGATGAATTATTCACTATAATGGTTGTTTTCACCACATTTGTTTGTGCCTGCGCAAAGAACGATGCTCCCGGCAGTAACAATAAGAAAGCAAATACGTTTTTCATAATCTATCTATTATTTAAGCTCATTAATTGCACAATGATCCATATCTCCATAGTCAAGATTCTCACCTGCCATACCCCAGATAAACGTATAGTTGCTTGTGCCCGCTCCTGAATGTATAGACCAGTTAGGCGAAATCACGGCCTGCTCATTTTGCATCCAGATGTGTCTTGTTTCCTGTGGTTCGCCCATAAAATGGCAAACGCTTTGACCTTGCGGAACTTCAAAATAGAAATAAACCTCCATCCTACGGTCATGAGTATGTGCCGGCATGGTGTTCCAAACGCTTCCACTCTTTAGCTCAGTCATACCCATTTGTAGTTGACAAGTAGGCAAAACACTATTCACCAATAGTTTATTTATAACCCGGTGATTTGCTGTTTCAGGACTTCCGAGCTCAACAATTTCTGCCTCAGCTTTTGAAACCTTTTTACTTGGATATTTATGATGAGCAGGTGCAGAATTAATATAAAATTTTGCTGGCTTCTTTTTATCGGCAGAGGCAAATGTTACAATTTTAGTTCCCTTACCAATATAAAGTGCTTCTTTAAAATCCAGATCATGTTTAACTCCATCGGCCACAACAGTACCCTTGCCACCTACGTTAATAATCCCAAGTTCTCTTCTTTCTAAAAAGTATTCGGCTTTTAAACTATCAGGATTTGAAAGTTGTATAGTTTCATTTACAGGCATTATTCCTCCGGCTATATAGCGGTCGTAATGAGACAAGGTAAGATGAATATGGTCGGCTTCGAATATCTCGGGGATTAGAAAATTTTTGCACAGATCTGCGGTAACCATTTGTTTGGTTTCAGATGGACTAAGAGCGTATCGGCTTTCAAAATGTGTTTGCATGTTCTTTATCTTTTTTATTTAAATTTTATAAATACCAGTTTTTATAGCGGTGTAATGCCTCTAAAAAATAGTAATCGGCATAGGTCAATGGAACATCAACTTCCGATTTATGAGGTAGTGAACCTACACTATGTTTTAACAGAAATCCACCATTCTCACCCAATTTTGCACGATAAGTATCAGAGGCCAATGTTCTTAATGCTGTTTCAGCAGCACTTAAATATTGTTTACCCTCTTTTTTATCTGAATACTGAGCGAGTTCCAATAATGCAGAAGCCATGACCGCACCCGCAGAGGCATCACGAAGCGCATTAGGTATTCCCGGAGCATCATAATCCCAGTAAGGAATCATGTCTGCAGGCATATTGCGGTCATTTAACATGAATTTGGCAATATTTTTTGCCTGGTTTAAATACTGTTTGTTTTTAGTAAAACGATACATCATGGTGTATCCATATAAGCCCCAGGCTTGACCTCTACTCCATGCAGATGAGTCTGCAGCTCCCTGCGCGGTTATTTTTTGCAAGATCTTACCTGTTTTCATATCATAATCAATAACATGATAGGAACTAAAATCTGGTCTGAAATGATTTTTAATGGTTGAATTTGCATGCGTAACTGCAATCTCTTTGTACTTTTTATCACCTCCATGGTCGCTTACCCAGCTTAGCAGCTCAAGGTTCATCATGTTATCTATAATAACAGGGCCAGCCATTTTTTTGCTTGAATTCCAGGATTGAATCACACCTGCCTCAGGATGGAAGCGTGTTGACAAAGATTCTGCCGCTGTATCTATTGTCTTTTTATAGGAAGGGTCTTTCAGAATGCGATAAGCATTACCAAAACTACAATACATCATAAAGCCCAGATCGTGATTACCGGTATAATGCTTTTCCTTTTCTAAAATAGAAAGGCGTTCTTTAGCTTCCTTCAGAATGCCGGCATCTTTTGTATACTCATAAATATAAAGTAACGTACCAGGAAAAAACCCACTGCACCACCATTTGGTATCACTTGTTTCTACTTTACCTGTGTTTTCGTAATAGGTTTTAGGCATTACATCTGCAGGTACATTTTTGGCAAGTACCTTGTATTGCTGATCAGCAAATTTAAATTGCTCATCAATCAATTGGCTCATTTTTCCGTCCTTACTCTGGGCGCTTAGCATGCCATTATTTATCAGTAAAAAACAGATTACAACAATTAGTTTTCTCATCATCAATGTTATTTAATATTTAGTTTTTAGGTTGTCATTCTTCTAATTAACTGAACAGGTATCGTAATTGGCACTGTTCTTTCATCAATTATATTTGTACTATTCTTCAAAGAATTTATTAGTGTTTCAACTATCTTTTTCCCTACTTCATCAGGAAACTGTTCTATAGTCGTTATTGCAGGAGTAATTATTGATGTTCTGGGATCATTTGAATAACCTATAATTTTTAATTCGCCCGGCACATCAATTCCCTTTTCTCTTGCAAATTCGAGCGCCGCTATTGCACTCGTATCGTTATCGGTAAATAAACCATCGGGCACAACATCTCCTTCAAACATTTTACGCATAGCTGCTCTCGCATTGGCATGTGTCAACTCCTGATGAAACACCCAATTTTCTCTCACAGGAAGCTTATGCTGTTCCATTGCTTTTAAAAACCCGGCCGATCGGTCCTGGTATAAATTTGAAGTTAAAGGCCCCGAAATATGAGCAATCTTTTTACAGCCAGTTTCAATGAGGTGTGAACTTGCGATGTATCCTCCTCTAAAATCATCACCTTTTATTATTGTTGCTTTTTGTTCGTTTAAGGGTACGCGATCGTAAAAAACTACGGGTGTACCATTTTGCAAAAACTTATCGAAATGGCTAAAATCTGTGGTACCTAAGGTACATGCTGCAATTAAAGCATCAACTCTTGAGGATAAAAGTATCTCTGTAAGTTCCTTTTCCATATCCAATGAGTCATTAGACTGGCATATGATCAGATTATATCCATACTTCTGTAAACCATTCTGAATAGTGGTAATGACCTCTGCATGAAAAAACATTGAAATCCTTGGCACGATAAGTCCAATGGTATGCGTTTTATTGCTACGTAAACCTGAAGCCATATTATTACGCCTGTAACCCAGCTGAGCAGCCATTTTTAGTACATCATTTTTTGTTTTTTCCTTTACGTGTGGGTGATCATTAAGCGCACGGGAAATTGTTGCAGGCGAAAGCTTCAACGCTTCCGCAATATCCAGAATTGTATTTTGCTGTACCCTTTTTTGGTTGGCCATTTTAATATTATATAAGGCTACTGATTTAAGCTAATCCATATACCAAGCTAATCAATATTACAATTATATGAAAACGTTTTCATAAATTCCAACAAATTAATCCGGCATAGTTTAAACATTATAAAAACACATAAGTAGTTCATGTAATTCAGGTTAAACTAAGCCATACCAACTTTTTTGTTACAAAAAACTGTTGAATGAATATCATTATATGAAATCGTTTCCGTTCTAAATAGCAAACTAATCTGCATAATAATCTTAATAACATTATATTTACCGCTGAGCACTGTATATTTGCTTGAACGCACAACCTAAACCAAATAAGATCAGATACTTTTAGCCATGACTGTTGGACTTTTTATTCCGTGTTATATTGACCAGTTCTACCCAAACGCCGCTATTGCAACCTTAACTTTACTGAAGAAACTAGGAGTTGACGTGGTTTATCCCACAAAGCAAACCTGTTGCGGTCAGCCTATGGCCAATTCGGGCTTTGAACATCTCACACAAGGGTGCAATGATTTATTTATAGAAAACTTTTCTGAATTTGATTACGTGGTATCCCCTTCCGGGAGCTGTGTACTCCATATTAAGGATCATCTTCATGCTGATAAAGCCGAAGATAAGGCCCTTGGAATCAGAAAAAAGATCTATGAATTAACCGAGTTCCTTACAGATGTACTTAAAGTTGAGAAATTGACTGCAAGCTTCCCTCATAAAGTTGGTGTACACCAAAGTTGCCATGGGCAACGTGGATTAATGCTTGCGCAAATGAGTGAACTTGTTGAGGCGCCTTTCTCTAAACCACTGCACCTGCTAAATATGGTTGAAGGTCTGGAACTCATTAATCTGCAGCGTCCCGATGAGTGCTGTGGTTTTGGTGGTACTTTTTGTGTTGCAGAAGAAGCCGTATCTGTAAAAATGGGTAAAGACAGGGTTGCGGACCATCTTAACGGTGGTGCCGAATATATTACCGCAGCAGACATGTCTTGCCTGATGCATATGGAAGGTATTTTACGCAGACAAAACAGCAATGTTAAAGTAATACACATTGCCGAGATATTAAACGCACAGGAATTTTAAACCTACAACCAGCAATAATAAAATGAGTACAGGAGCAAAAGATCACGCTCAATTATCCGACATCTTTAATAAAGATGAAGCGCGTGTAGACTGGCATGATGAAACGCTTTGGTTTGTGAGGGCCAAGCGGGATAAGGCTGCAAATAGCCTACCCGAATGGGAAACCTTGCGCGAAACCGCATCACAAATAAAAGACAATGTGCTATCAAACTTACATGATTATCTTTTGCAGTTTGAGGCCAATGCTGAAAAGAACGGCATAAAAGTTCACTGGGCTGCCAATGGCGAAGAACACAATAAAATAGTGCATTCCATTTTAAAGGAAAGCGGTGTAAACCGCATTGTTAAAAGTAAATCAATGCTTACCGAGGAATGCCATCTAAATGATTATCTCCAAAAAAACGACATAGAGGTTATAGATACTGACTTAGGAGAACGTATTGTACAATTAGCTGAAGAGCCACCTAGCCACATCGTACTTCCTTGTATTCATAAGAAAAAGGAAGAGATAGGAGATTTGTTCCACAAGCATCTTGGCACACCCGAAGGTGCTTCTGATCCGGTATTTTTGACTGCCGCAGCAAGGGATCATTTACGTGAAAAGTTTATTACCAGAAAGGCTGCTATCACCGGAGTAAATTTTGCAATAGCTGAAACCGGCGAGTTTGTTGTATGCACGAATGAAGGAAATGCCGATATGGGTGCACATCTTGCCGATGTGCATATTGCTTGCATGGGAATTGAGAAAATAGTACCCTTACGTAAGCATCTTTCTGTATTTCTAAGGATACTTACCAGAAGTGCCACCGGACAACCCATTACCACCTACTCTAGTCATTTTAAAAGGCCAAGACCAGGGCAAACCATGCATATCGTTTTGGTAGACAATGGCAGGACTACACAACTCGGCAGAGAAGACTTCCGCAATTCACTTAAGTGTATCCGCTGTGCAGCATGTATGAATACCTGTCCTGTTTATCGCAGAAGCGGCGGACATAGTTATCACACGGCAATCGCAGGGCCTATTGGCTCCATATTGGCTCCAAACCTGGACATGAAAAACTATGCCGATCTTCCATTCGCTTCCACCCTTTGTGGATCGTGCAGCAATGTGTGTCCGGTAAAAATAAACATTCATGAACAGCTTTATAAATGGCGTCAGGTAATTGTTAAAGAAGGCTACGCAGATCCAAAAAAGGCAATGGCCATGAAAGCAATGGATTTTACATTATCAAATCCATCAATATATAAAATCGCCGGAAAAGCAGGTCGCTGGGTTTTAAAACATGCCCCCTTCACCGTAAACAACAAACTTAATCTTTGGTATAAACACAGAGAAATGCCTGAGTCTCCAAAACAATCATTTGGAGAATGGTATAAACAAAACAATAAAAATGACTAGCAGAGAAGAAATACTGGCTAAAATAAAAACCAATCAGCCAGGTGCCAGGCCTTTACCGGCAGACCTTACTACTGTACCAGGTGGGATGGAAAGCATAACGCAATTTAAAACGGTATTAACTACCATAGGTGGCGCAATAGTTGAAGTTTCAAATTTTGAAGAAATCATACAATACATTCAACAGGAATTTAAAGATAAAAAAAGACTCATATCTACTTTACCTGAACTTGCCTCTGTAACAGAATCAGGATGGGAGAATAAAGATCCCCATAGCTATGAAGATGTTGATCTGGCTGTAATTAAGGCTCATTTGGGTGTTGCCGAAAACGCAGCGCTATGGATTACTGAAGATCTGATGCAACAAAGGGTTGTCCCCTTTATTTGTCAGCAATTAGCTGTTGTGGTAAACAAAGCCGACATTGTTGCTACCATGCACGATGCCTATAGTAAAATAGGTGATGCAGAATATGGATTCGGATCCTTTATTGCAGGTCCATCAAAAACTGCAGATATTGAACAATCTTTAGTACTTGGAGCCCACGGGCCTAAAAGTATGACTGTATTTTTATTAGGCTAGGGATATCCCTAGCCTAATTTAAAATATTCTTTAGCGTTGTAATAGCAGATATCACTGATGATTTGCCCGATCCACTTCTCATCATTAGGTAATATTCCATTCTCCATTTCTGCTCCAAACAGGTTACACAATATTCGTCTGAAGTATTCATGTCGTGAATAAGAAAGGAAGCTACGTGAGTCAGTAAGCATACCTACAAAATTGCTCACCATCCCCATATTAGATAATGCGTTCAATTGTTTTTCCATGCCATCTTTCTGATCCAGAAACCACCAGCCAGAACCGAATTGCATTTTACCTTTCATCCTTCCATCGGCAAAATTACCAGTCATAGCTGCAAAAACCTCATTATCCGCTGGATTTAGATTATAAATAATGGTTTTAGTAAGCTGATCAGTTACGCTCAGATTGCCTAAAAATCCCGATAATCTTTCAGCATGTCTAAAGTCGCCTATAGAGTCATACCCCGTATCAGCGCCTAATTTATTGAACATTCCGAGGTTGTTATTTCTAATTGCGCCCAAGTGAAACTGTTGCACCCAGTCCTTTTCATGATACAGTTTGCTCAATTCCGTTAAAACATAACCGGCAAAAGCATCAGGATTAGAAAACACAGCGCCATCGGTTTTTAAGAAACTGATAAATTCCTTTTTCTCCCCGTCAGTTAAGTCATATGTTGCAGGCAAAGTAGCTAATCCATGGTCAGAAACGCTGCAATTATGCGCAGCAAAATAATCAATACGCTGTCTTAAAGCCGCCAGCAATCCCTCAATATCTGTTATAACAATTCCTGAAACAGCAGAAAGCTGTTTTACGTAATCCTTAAATTGAACTGTCTTATCAATCAATAAAGCTTTATCTGGCCTGAATGAAGGTTTTACTTTTACTGAAAAACCACTCTCACCTAATTGTTTATGATATTTAAGATCATCGCAAGGATCATCTGTTGTACCAACCATTTCCACTTTAAAATGGTTTAACAATCCTTGTGTAGAAAACTCATCTTTTGCAAGCAACGCATTACAGTCTTCATAAATTCTCTTTCCGGAATCAGCATTTAGAAAAGAATTGATACCAAAAGGATTTTTAAGTTCCATATGCGTCCAGTGAAACAGGGGATTTCTAACTGTTGCAGGCACCACCCTGGCCCAGGCCATAAATTTATCCTGATCTGCAGCACTTCCTGTAATCAGCTCTTCGCTAACACCCAATGCACGCATGCCTCTCCATTTATAGTGATCACCTTTCAGCCAGATCTCAGTCAGATTAGCAAACTTCTTATTCTCTGCTATTTCCTGCGGTGGCAGGTGATTATGATAATCAATTATAGGTAGGTTTTTTGCATAATCATTAAAAAGTATTTTCGCTTTCTTGCTGCTCAACAAAAAATCTTCAGGTATTACTGCTCCTTCTATCATGTTATTTATCTAAAAACTGGTTTATTATTCCGAACTCTAATCCTCTCAATTCAGCCAGGCCTTTTAATCTGCCGATAGCAGAATAACCTGGGTTAGTTTTTTTCTTGAGGTCATCAAGCATCTGGTGACCATGATCAGGTCGCATTGGAATGCTAACCTGTCTTTTCTGTTGTATCAAGATGATTTGTTTTACCACATTATACATATCTACATCGCCTTCCAAATGGTTGTCCTCGTAAAAATCACCCGCTTCATTTCTTTTTGTACTCCTTAAATGAATAAAATGAATTCTTTCTCCGAATACATCTACCATTTCAGGCAGGTTATTATCAGCTCTTACACCGAAAGAACCTGTACAGAAGCAAAGTCCGTTATTTAATGAAGGAACAGCAGTAAACAATTTCTGAACCTGCTTGGCCGTACTAACAACTCTTGGCAAACCAAAAATAGGATAAGGCGGATCATCAGGGTGAATAGCGAGTTTTATTCCTGCAGCATCAGCAACCGGAACAATTTCTGAAAGAAAATGAATAAGGTTTTGAGAAAGTCCGCCTTCATCAATTCCTTTATACTTATCTAAAGCATCCTGAAACTGTTTTAAGGTAAAACTCTCCTCACTTCCAGGCAAGCCTGCAATAATATTTCTTTGCAACCCTAAGCGTTCCTCGGCAGACATTTGCTCAAAACGGAGTCTACCCTTTTCAAGTTCCTGATAGGTGTAATCATTAACTGCATTTGGCCTGTTCAGCATATATACATCAAATGCCACAAGTGCTGCTTTTTCGAATTTTAAAGCTTTAGCGCCATTTTCAAGTTCAAATGCAAGATTGGTTCTTGTCCAATCCAGCACAGGCATAAAATTGTAGGTAACAACCGATATACCACAAGAAGCCAGATTCTTTAAGGAAGTTTTATAATTGGAAATATAATTTTCAAAGCCCCTATCCTGAGTTTTTATAGATTCATGAACGGGTACACTTTCTACCACATTCCACTCAAGACCAGCTGTTTCAATTAGATTTTTATGTTTTAAGATCTCTTCAACCGTCCAAATTTCGCCATTTGGAATATGATGAAGTGCACTAACAACTCCTGTGCAGCCAGCTTGCCTGATGTCTGATAGGCTTACCGGATCTTTAGGACCAAACCACCGCATGGTTTGTGTCATTCTGTGTATTTTACTGCCTTGGCTCATATTATATTTAGTTTCCTTATACCGTAATTTACTTTTGCAGTAATAGATGGTATAAAAACTAAATATATACGTTGTTTACAAGATTAAATGCATACTAAACTGCATTTATTATCGAAAACGTTTGCGACAGGCTTATTATGCTGGTACTTCTTCTTTCCCGAACAGGTCCATTACATCATTCCAGTTATCAACTCTTTGATGATGTGTTTTGTAAACATTATGTGCTGCAGTAAACATAATCGTTTTGCCCTTAAAATAATCAAGGTTTTTGCAGTGGTCATCTATCATGTAATCTGTATTAATAATACTTTTATCGCCACAAAAAACTATGTTTTTCCAACTAATAAATGGAAAGTATTCTTGCAACCATTCTTGCTTTTCAGATAAACATTGAGGAAATTCCATTGCTGCTGAAACAACATATACATCGTAGGTTTCCATGAGTTCTTTTACCGCCTCAATTGCTCCGGGCATTACAGGTATTGTCCTGAAAAATCCAGGCGTATAAACAAACCTTTTTACAGCTGTCTTATCAGGAAACCCTTCCGATTCAAGTACTCCCAGCATGTCTTCACGATTAACTTTAACACCATAATCTCTCTCATACCAGTTTATGAAATGGGTCTCTGTATCGGCGAGCACACCATCCATATCAATTGCTATTGTTTTTTTCATATTCTATTTATTTATATCTTGTAATAAGTTGCAACAAAAATACAATATTTTGCAACATATTGCAATTTAATTTTCTTAATATTGCATAATATTGCAAACAAATTATGATAAAGGCAGAAAGATTACAGCATATAATAGATCACATCACTAAAGAAGGCAAAGTTCTTTTAGGAGATTTAAGTAAACTATTAAATGTTTCTGAAGACACGGTAAGAAGAGATATTAAAGAATTATCCGATGAAGGTTTGCTTAAAGCAGTTCGTGGAGGAGCAATCTTACACTCTCCTATTCAAAGACATTATAGAGAAAGAGAACATTACGACATTGGCCATAAAGAAATATTTGCAGCCAAAGCTTTGAAATTCATTAAAGATGGCCAGGTAATCATATTCGATGCCGGAACATCAGCTTTAGCTGTTGCAACCAATTTACCTAAGGAAATTAATATTACCGTAGTAACCAATAATTTCCCTGTAGCTAATATTCTTGAAGACCATCCAAATGCAGAAGTTATTTTTGTAGGCGGACGATTAAATAAATGGTCATTTTCTACAATGGGACATGATGCTATACAAGCCATTAAAAATGTTCGTGCCGACATCTGTTTTCTAGGTATCTGTAGTATTGACCTAAACATTGGGGTTACAGGGTTGAATTACGAAGATTGTCAGATGAAGAAAGCAATGATTGAAACATCCAAACACATCATTGCGCTTTCAACCTTTGAGAAATTGGATACAGCTGAAAATTACTACATCTGCGCAACAAATGAATTGAATACCATCATAACAGATATAGATCCAAAGGAAGGTAGCCTACAGCGATATAAGGATGCTGGTATTGAAATTATTTAACCTGATAACGATAAACCTGTCTTCCAAGTAAACCATCTGCGTTGATCCCTTCTACGGTTACGCGGTAAGTTCCTTTGTTATCAGAATTGAAATAACTAAGCGTGGCTTTACCTTCCTTATCAGTAACTGTTGCAGGGTTCCAATAGATAGTGCTTCTTAAATCTGCAAGAGGGCTATTAATAGTATTATCATATTTAGGCACATAAAACTCCTTTACAGAAGCAAACCCTTTTGGAGCATAATAAACTACCGACGGATCGTATTTTTGTCGAAAATTACCACTTTTAGTATAAATTGCCATTACTGGCGGAGGCTTTAATCCAAACCTCCCGCCAAGTAACCTCGCCCTCATCGCATAACTATCATATACAAAATATACCTTACTGATATTTGATCCATCTCCTAATAGGAGCTCCTGAAAATCACAACTTTCAAGCACCCATCCGTCAATAGTTACAGCATAAACCCCATCCCCCGATAAGGTACGTGCTACCCACATAGGTCCACAATCTACCGACATGATCTGATCAAAACGCACACTTTTGTTGTTGTTCATTTTCTCCAAACAGTCTTTAAACGTTCCGCAGTTTTGCCTGGAATCTGGTCTAAAAACTTGATCAGCCTGGTTTTCATGTATGGTATTACCAAATTTAGGTAATTTACTCGCCTGAATCCGAACTTCTTTCAAATGCTGACCACGCCCCGTTCTACCATGTTTTTGCATGTCTAAATCTTGCTTTACACTATTTTCAATAGACGCCATAAGCGCCTTAGGAATATCAGAATTGATGTCGCCAATATTTATATTAGGGGTGGCATCTTGTTCAACGAACTTATCAATTTGTATTTCTAATCTCTTACCATTTTTTGCTGTCCTACCCTGGATTGTAAAATCAATTCCTTCGGTAATAAGAAGATTGCTAAACTTAAATTTCCCTTTGCCGTCAGAAATAGTGTCTAAGACCAAGCCTAGCTTGTTATTAATTAGTGTAATCTTACCATCAGCGACCGGTTTATTGTTCAATGTCATTAACTTTCCGGTAATGTTTGTTACCAGCTTTTCAGCTTTATAAACTAGCGGCACCTGTTTGTTAGAAATCAGGTCTTTCCAAACAAACCTTCTATATCCCTGGGTAAGCATTAAAATATCAAGATTAGCTCTTGTTTCATCTGTTGGGTTATGAAAATAATAATTAGGTTTCTCTATATAGCCTTTTATATCAGAGCTCAACAACAGTTGAGAGAATATAGAGTTCTCAGTCGTTTCATCTGAAGGAACTACATCTTCATTAATTACTGATACCGAAAAATTCCCTACTAAAGGATTCCCGGAAGCATCTTGAGCATTCAGTTCTATTTCTACTTTCTCTCTTATCGAGTATTCTTTTTTGGAACTGTTAACTTTTAAGTCCATATGATCATTCTTTTGTACAAAAACGATCCTTTCATTTAATGGATCGCCAGATTTAGAAAAGAGCGCAAATTGTAGAATACCAGATGAAAATCCATTTGAAGGAATTGGAATGGAGGTAACAGCCTTGTTTATGTGAATATCAACAGCATATTGAAGATCACCTTCTGAGAGCGCAACCAAACTAACAACCTGGTCTCCTTTTTTCAAAATCGAACTGCCGGTCCCTATCCTTACTAAAATGGTATCTCCTCCTGTATTATTATACACAGAAAGCGCATAACCTTCATTAACAGCATTAGGCAATTTTAACGTATTTACTGATCCGTCAGGATAAGTTATTTTTGCCTGATAGGTTTTGCCTTGTTCCGATTTCAAATTAAAATAACCCATACCCAAATGTTTCGTTTCCAACTTAGAAACCTCTTTATTTTCATTATCAATTATCACCCCTTGAACAGGTACACCTAAACCATTAGCGCCAACCGCTTTAACTCCAACCTTTGTCCATATATCGTTTACAAGATTTCCCCCCTCAGGAAAAAATTGAACATCTGTTTGCTGCGAAGCTCTTTTAATAGGAAATGATTTAGGGACATTTTCTCCATCAGCGATGGTAATCCTAGTCAAAATATAAGCGCTACCGGCCTTTTCTGATTTAGAGCTCGGCAGGATTACACTTAGTTCTCCCGACTCATTTGTTTTGCCTCCGCCGGTGGCTATTGATTTATAACCTTCTTTTAATTCGTATCTAACGGCTTTATCTGCATATGGACCTCCCTTTTGATCGGTATATTTTATCAATGCTATTACTTTAGTTTGCTCCCCATCCTTAGCGTAGATATAATCTATTTTTGCAAAAACAGTATTTGCTGCAGAATTACCTACACTAAAAGTTTTATCATAGAAATATTCGGAACCTGCATTGCGCATCCATTGGGTATAAGCCCTTAAGCGATAGTTTCCCTCACGTAAAACGGTATCGGACAAAACAATATTACCTTTAGCCATACCTGCCATAAGCGGCAACTTAAGCGACTGAGCAATAGAATCACCTTCATTAATCAGCTCCACATAAACAGCCCCACTAAGCGCTGATAGCTGATGTTTGCTACCAATAGTCACATACGTTTTAAACCATATCGTATCTCCAACAATATAATAAGGCTTATCAGTATGCAGGTAAACCTTTTCCTGAGGATTATTCTCTGTCCAACTTTGGAGAGAGGCTAAAAGCTTCTCAATAGGATCCTCATCTCGGCCTGTAAAAGCCACAATGCCAATAAATGCTATTGAACAAAATAGGAAAATGGAGCGTTTCAATTTCATAGTTGCCTTAGTGAACGATTAAATACGTGCAATCAAATACAAAGACAACTATGACGTCTCCATTGAGGACACCCATTCAAGAAAAATAACACTTATTATTTAACTTCGTATTTATAAACCTGTCTTCCTAATAACCCATCTCCATTAATACCTTCAATAACTACACGGTAAACACCCTTTGTATCTGCATTAAAAAAGCTGATCTTTCCTTTACCATTTGATCCGACTAAAACACCAGGATTCCAATACACCGTACTTCTTAGATCTGTTATACGACTGTTACTATCATAAACCGGAGCATAAAATTCCTTTACAGGGTTAAAACCTCTTGGCGCATAACTTACAACTTCAGGAGTGTATCCCGAACGCAATACTCCAATCCCCCTTTTCGTTGCTAAGAATAAGGTAGGCCCTCCGGTCATATTCATTATGGCAGCATTGGTACGAGCAACATCTACCCTATCAATATCCAATGGATCCAAATAAAACAGATCCTGAACCTCGCAATCATTAATTTGTCTACCATCAAGATATACTTTCATCCTTTCATTTCTTGAAAATGGCATTGTAACGGGCCCGCAATCGGCCTCGGCCGATCTAAATTCAATATTGGTGACCGTAGCTCTTAACCACTCCAAAAGTGTCCCAAATGCCTGCACATTACTCGGCCTGTAAGTAAAATCTGCGTGTCCATCTAACACAAGGTCATAGCCAAATAGCCTTTTACGCTTTTTCGCACTAATTATAACCTCATTAAGCTGTTGAGCCCGTCCCATTTGTCCATTCCTCACCATTTCAGCATCTTGTTTTTTACTATTCTCAAGAGAAGCCATCAATGACTTACCCAGATCAGTATCCAGATCGCCAACATTAATATTTGGTGTTCTATCTTGCTCACGAATCTTATCAACTTTTATTTCTACATTTTTACCACCTTTTGCATTTCTGCCTTGCACAGTGAAGCTGATTTCATTAGTAATTAAGAGATCACTAAATTTATAATACCCTTCTGCATTGGTCACTGTATCAATTACCACCCCTAATTTATTATTTATCAGTGTTATCTTTCCGCCCGCAATGGGCTTCTCTCCCAAGCTTAATAACCTTCCAGTAACATTAGTGGTTAATTTCTCCGCTTTAAAAGCAGGTTGAAATGGCTTACCCGCGGTTATATCTTTCCATACAAACCTTCTGTAACCCTGCGTAAGCATTAAAAGGTCAAGATTTGCTTTGGTTTCCTCAGTAGGCTTATTAAAATAATAGTTTGGTTTCTCTATATAGCCCTTAATATCAGAGCTCAACAATATTTGAGAAAATATAGTATTTTCTTTAGCCTCATCAACTGGAACAGCGTCTTCACTAACTACAGATACCGAGAAATTGCCGGAAATTGGAGTCCCATTTGCACCGGCAGCACTTACGTCTATTTCAACCTTTTCCTTTGCTGCATAAACTTTTTTAGGTGTCGATAGTTTAACATCCATCTGATCATTGTTCTGGATAAAAATGATCCTTTCATTCATCGGAGCTCCGGCAGAGGAAAACAGCGTAAACTGTGTAATTCCTGATGGTAAATCTTTTGCCGGTATAGAGAGCGATGTCTGCGCCTTACTTATCGGCATACTGCTTGCATAACTTACACTACCGCTCGATTGAGCGATCAAACTAACAGTTTGGCTACCCTTTTCAAGTACAGAAGGATTCGCTATAACACGCACGAGAACAGTATCTGTTTCAGTGTTGTTATAAACAGAAAGAACATATCCACTTTCCAGGACAGAAGGTAACTTAACAGACTTTTCTGATCCATCAGGATACGTCACTTTTGCCTGATAAAGTTTACCCTTTTCAGGCATTAACCTAAACTGCCCCATCCCTAGATGTGTTGCTTCAAAAGTTTCTACTTCTTTGCCATCGCTATCAATTATAACTCCTTTAACCGGAACACCTAATCCATCAGTACCCGTTGCCTTAAATGCAACCCTTGTACGAACACCACTTACTAAAGGACCACTTTCCGGGAAAAACTGAACGTCAGTTTGCGTAGATATGCTTTTGATTGCAAATTCCTTAATAACAATTTCCTTCTCTCTGGTTTGAAGCTTGGCCGTTAGGTGCTTATCTTGTAATTTACCGGATTTACCACCCTGTAATTTTATCTTTAGCTGCCCATAATTATCGGTTTCCTTATTGCCACTAAATACCTTTTCATAGCCATTTTCCAAAAGTGCATAATCGACTTTCCGGTTACTTAAGACCTCCCCCTTATCATTTGAATAGGTTAACACAGCAGTCACAACATCTTTCGATCCATCTTTACTATACTCATAGTTAATTTTACAGAAAACAGTGTTTGCAACTGAATTACCAACTCTAAGTATCTTGTCATAAAAAAATGCGGGATCCGAATTACGCATCCATTGTGTGTAGGCTCTTATCCGATAATTGCCATCACGCGAGCTACTGTCAGGCAATACAAAACTACCTTTAGTCATTCCGGCAATAAGTGGTAGCTTTAATGATTTTGCAAGTGAATCTGCCTCATTATAAAGGTCAACATATACCGCACCGCTAAGAGCCGAAAGCTGATGTTTGCTACCAATGGTTACATAGGCTTTAAACCAAATGGTATCGCCTACCATGTAATAGGGTTTATCGGTATGAAGGTATACCTTTTCTTGTGGTTGAGTTTCTGTCCATTTTTGCAGTGAGGCAACTAGTTTTTCTACGGGATCGTTGTCCTTTTGCGTAAAAGAAAACGCAGCTGCAACTAACAGCACTGAAAAAATAGGAATAGCAATTTTAAGAGCGTTTTTAAATTTCATACAGTTTAATTTGGTTGGTTGGAATTTCATAAATATAAAAAAATATCGTGAAGAGAATGCAATTAAAAACAAAGACATTTCAGAATAACCAAATAGGGACAACATCTAAAATTATTTTAACAATAACATAATCTTATACTTAGATAATAGTAATCTTCCAACAATACATTCGCTGCTTAAACGTATACGATATATGAAAAGAACGCTACTACTTAGTTTCCTTGTAATTGCTTTACTCAGCTGTAAAAAAGAGAAGCCATCAACAGACCAGGAGGTTGTTTTAAATGAAGACCCGGCAACTTATGCTGAGATTGGATCTCTTGATATCGGAGAACTGGGCGCAGCTGAGATCTCTGCATTTGACCCTGCAACAAACAAACTTTTTGTTGTAAAAAATGAAAATGAAGGCGAGCCAAATCAGGTTAACCGAATTGAGGTTGTTGATTTTGCAAATCCATCAAACATGAAAGCCACTGGTTTTATAAGTGTTACCCCTTATGGAGGTGCAGTTAACAGTGTTGCAGTGTACGACGGCAAACTAGCTGCAGCTATCCAGGCTAATAATAAACAAGCAAACGGCAAGGTTGTTGTCTTTAAAACAAGCGATCACAGTAAAATCAGTGAAATAAATGTAGGGGCTTTGCCAGATATGGTTACTTTTTCTCCGGATGGAAAATACATTTTAACTGCTAATGAAGGAGAACCTAATACCGACTATACAAATGATCCGGTAGGTACAATCTCAATAATATCCGTTAATGACAATTATGCGGTAACTACCATCGACTTCTCGTCTATGATAGGTCAACAAGCTGCATTAACAGCCAAAGGGTTCAGAATCTTTGGTCCTGGAAAAAACTTCGTAAATGATATAGAACCCGAATACATTACAGTTTCTGACGATTCAAAAACTGCCTGGGTTACTTTACAGGAGAACAATGCAATAGCTAAAATCGATATCGCTTCAAAAACCATCACTAATATATTCGCGCTGGGTTTTAAAGATTACAATGCTGATGGTAACGAAATAGATCCCAGCGATAAAGACAGTGGCTTTGCTCCTGCAAAATGGCCGGTAAAAGGTATTTATATGCCTGATGCTATTGCCGTACTTGAGCAAAATGGAACTCCATACTTATTTACTGCCAACGAAGGCGATGCAAGAGATTACGATGCCTTCTCAGAAATAAAGAGCGTAAAGGATATTGTGCTTGACCCTACAACTTTCCCAGATGCTGCCGAATTAAGAAAAGATGGTAAACTTGGTCGTCTTAAGATTACAACAACCCTAGGAGATGCCAATGGTGATGGAGTTTTCGATGCACTATATTCATTAGGAGCCCGTTCGTTTAGTGTTTGGAACGGCAATAATGGAAGTCAGATTTTCGACAGCAAAAACGAGTTGGATGCTAAATGCGCCACTAACACCACTTATGATGATGGCAGAAGCGACGACAAAAGTGTTGAGCCCGAAGGAATAACAATTGGAACAGTTGGATCCAAAAAAGTTGCATTTGTAGGTATGGAAAGAGCCGATGCGGTAGCAGTATATGATGTAACTAATCCGGTTAAGCCAGTTTTCTTGCAACTTTTAAAATGTGGCGATGCTCCTGAAGGAGTACTATTTATCTCTGCAAAAAATAGCCCTACCAAAAAAAGCTTATTGGTAGTGAGTAGTGAAAACGATGGCGTAATCAAAGTATACACACCAAAAACGATATAACAACTCTCATTATTAATTGCTTGTTTGCGCCCCCTCAGGGTACAAACAAGCAATTATTACCAACACAATGGCCATAGTAGCGGCAATTGCCCTGATGGTATTTAACGAGTTCCATGTGGCCTCGAAACCACTCCTTTGCAACCTCATGGTCTCCGCGGTTGCTGATTTCAGGTCAAAAGCATCCAATGCATTATTAAGTGGTACATTACCAAAAATAGTAACGCCAAAAGTGCCTATAATGTAGCACAAAGCCGCAGCAACCAATAACCAGAACTTAAGCTGAACAGGTTGACCATAGTGCAGATATGCGCTTAATGGCAATAGCACCAATGCGCCAAAAAATCCGGCAAAGAATACCGGATTTAATATCGCTCTGTTAATTTCCTGCATTGCAGTTAAATACCCTTCATCCGACAGCTTTGCCAAACCCAGATTCACTGAACAAGACCAGGCATAAAACAATCCTGCCATCAGTGCGGTTGTGGTGCCCGCAAGCACCAATACTATATTTGTTAACGAGATCATACGATTTAACTTTTCCATAAATTACTAAAGATTTCTTAGATATTCCTTAAGCTCAGATGGTTTGCGCTTCAATAAATCCTCTAGTGCACCATCTACGTAAGAAAACTCATCAGCTTTAATGCTATCCGCCAAACTCAACTGCCAGCCTATCTGATCATCAGGCATTTGAAACTTATCCAGTTCTTCTGCTAAAACTACATTAGGGATGTTCACATAAGAAACTTCCACCCCCTTTTCCGCTGTTAAAATTGCCGCCAGGTCTTTAAAGGTATAAGCCTTTGAACCGGTTATTTCATACCGCCTATTTTCATGTCCATTGCTTGCAAGTACATTACTTAGCGCCTCAGCAATATCCATACGCAATACAAAACTTACTGCTCCATTACCTGCCGGATAGTAAATATTACCATGCTCCAGTGCCTCGCCAAGAAATATTGGGATCGTTTCCATATACAGACTATTGCCAAAAAAGGTATGAGGTATTCCTGAATCCAAAATAGCCTTTTCTGTTGCCAAACATTGTTGGGTCGCCATAAAGTGCGCATCCAATTTTGGCTTTACTGCACCGGTATAAACAATGTGCTGCACGCCCTGCTGTTTTGCAGCCTTAACCACATTAGCTTCCTCTTTAACACCCTGCACGCCTATACTTATTGCAGATATTTGCAATAGCTTATCAACACCCTTTAATGCTTCATTCAACGATTCAAGATCATCATAATCGGCAATGCGAATTTGAATACCTGAATCTTTTAGATCCTCAATTTTCTTTGGATCTCTTACTATCGCCACAATTTGCTCTGGTTTAATCTTTTTTAATAGAAAACCTATAGTTGCTTTACCAAGGTTTCCGTTTGCTCCTGTTATCGCTATCATAATTTCTTTTTTTACCAAAATTATGAGCTATGCAAAACCATGAATAGAACAAAACCGACACTAAATATTTAGTTAAATAAAAGATGGGTTATTTAATGAGCTCAGGAAAATTCTCGACAAGCTCATTTGATTTTTTTTGATATTGCTCCGGACTAAATCCAGTAAATTCTTTAAAAGAGCGGATAAAATGAGATTGATCTGCGTAGCCATTTTCAAAAGCTACGTCTGTAAGGATATTATATTTATTATTTCTAAGCTGACTTAAAGATGCCTGAAAACGACATACTCTGGAAAACAGTTTCGGACTGATACCAATATGCTGGTTAAACCGGCGTTCAAAAGTTCTTTCAGATAATCTTAAATCCTGCTGTAACTCTTTTAAGGTAATGTTACCATTTGAACTGATCATTTTAGATGCGGCATACTGTGTTAAATCATCAGGAACATTCCTGTTTTTAGTAATCAAATTAATCAGATAGCCAGAGATGAATTCTATTTGATGAGCCTGAGATGAGGCATTCAAAAGTCTTTCTGACAAGTTGTAATCCGTCTTTTTTGATGTCAGATCTACATCTAAACAAGTATTTGTAATTTCAACTGCACTAAACCCAAATATAGATTTTACTGCATCCGGATAAAAATAAACCCCAATAGTATTGAATTTTCCTACCGCACGAATTTCCGTGTGTTTAGTAGTTTGGCCGTATAAAAACACTTCCGGCAATTTGTAATCATGAGATTTCGAAAAGGTACCCTCCTCTGCCTGTCCAAAAATCATTCCCGGACAACCGTCTGGGAGTGCAACAAATGTTGTAGGTGCACAGCTATTACTTCCACCCTCTAAAATCCAGAAGTAGCGAACATATCTTTTAAGATAATCAGGCGGCTGTACCAGTTTGCAATTCATTCCATTTGTTTGACTCAGTTGTTAAGATAAAATTACAAATAATTTGTAAAGTCATAATTCTAAATCTGTTTGTCAATTATTACATTACGCTGTTTATACTATTTTGTACAAATAGTAAATACCCCGTATCTTTGATATATATTAATATTTCAACAAATTAATATAGGCTATCATGAAAGAAAAACCAGGTACTCTGGAACAGGCCGTATTAACCGAATACAAATACGGATTTGTAACAGACATAGATACAGACGTAATTGCCAAGGGCCTTAGCGAAAACACCATCCGACTGATCTCGAATAAAAAGAACGAACCGGAATGGATGCTGGATTGGCGACTTAAAGCTTATAACCACTGGTTAAAGCTAGAGGAACCAAAATGGTCAAATGTTAAGTACCCTATAATCAATTATCAGGATATAATATATTACGCGGCTCCTAAACCTAAAAAACAGCTGAACAGCCTCGATGAGGCCGATCCGGAATTGCTGGCAACATTTGAGAAACTCGGGATATCTCTGAACGAACAAAAACGACTTACAGGAGTAGCTGTAGATGTGGTAATGGATAGCGTTTCTATAGCTACCTCATTTAAAGAACAACTTTCAGAAATCGGCGTTATTTTTTGCTCAATCAGCGAAGCCATACAGCTGCATCCCGAATTGGTAAAAAAATACCTCGGATCGGTAGTACCTATGACGGATAACTATTTCGCAGCACTAAATTCTGCGGTATTTACCGATGGCTCGTTCTGCTATATCCCTAAGGGAGTTCGTTGCCCAATGGAACTTTCAACTTATTTCCGCATCAATACAGAAAATGCGGGTCAGTTTGAACGTACTTTAATTATTGCCGAAGATGAAAGCTATGTAAGCTATCTGGAAGGTTGTACCGCGCCAATGCGTGATGAAAATCAGTTACACGCAGCGGTAGTAGAACTTGTAGCCCATACAAAGGCAGAAATCAAATACTCAACTGTACAAAATTGGTATCCGGGCGAC
Source organism: Pedobacter sp. GQ55 (assembly GCF_059758925.1). Taxonomy (NCBI): domain Bacteria; kingdom Pseudomonadati; phylum Bacteroidota; class Sphingobacteriia; order Sphingobacteriales; family Sphingobacteriaceae; genus Pedobacter; species Pedobacter sp. GQ55. Next base: position 354,118 of record NZ_JCAXEI010000004.1, read on the forward strand.
AAAAATGGTATGGGTGGTATATACAACTTCGTAACGAAACGTGGTATGTGTAAGGGCGATCATTCTAAAATCTCCTGGACACAGGTTGAAACAGGTTCAGCAATTACCTGGAAATATCCAAGTGTAATCCTAAAAGGTGATCATTCTATTGGTGAGTTTTATTCGGTTGCGTTTACAAACAATCATCAACAAGCAGACACAGGTACAAAAATGATTCACCTTGGTAAAAATACAAGGAGCAGGATCGTGTCTAAAGGAATCTCTGCAGGACATAGTCAAAACAGTTACAGAGGATTGGTTAGAGCCAGCAAACAGGCCACTAACGCACGTAATTATTCGCAATGCGATTCTTTGTTGTTGGGCGATAAATGCGGGGCACATACCTTCCCTTACATAGAAGTTAAAAATAAAACCGCAATTGTAGAGCATGAAGCAACTACTTCAAAAATTGGAGAAGATCAGCTCTTTTATTGCAAACAGAGAGGCATTGATGCAGAAACTGCAGTGGCCCTTATTGTAAATGGCTTTGCCAAAGAAGTAATGAATCAGTTGCCAATGGAATTTGCCGTTGAAGCACAGAAACTACTAGCCATCAGTATGGAAGGCAGTGTAGGTTAAAAAAATTATAAGAATTATGCTATCAGTAAAGAATATACACGCAAACATCGACGGAAGAGAAATTTTAAAAGGAATTAACCTCGATATTAAACCAGGGGAAGTACACGCGATTATGGGGCCAAATGGCTCCGGAAAAAGCACCCTTGCCTCTGTACTTGCCGGCAGAGAAGAATATGAAGTTACAGAAGGTGCCGTTTCTTTTTTAGGCAAAAATCTGTTGGAACTATCAACCGAGGACAGGGCTCGCGAAGGTCTGTTCCTTGCCTTTCAATATCCAGTAGAAATACCAGGTGTAAGTACCACCAACTTTATAAAAGCTGCTGTAAATGAAAAGCGCAAATACCTTGGTCAGGAACCTCTTGATGCCGTTGCCTTTTTAAAGATGATGAAAGAAAAGATGGCTTTGGTTGAAATTGATCAGCGTTTATTGAGTCGTTCTATCAACGAAGGTTTCTCTGGTGGAGAGAAAAAACGTAACGAGGTTTTCCAAATGGCTATGCTTGAACCTAAACTCGCGATCATGGACGAGACTGATTCAGGCCTTGACATTGATGCACTTCGTATAGTTGCAAATGGCATCAACAAGCTCAGGAGCCCCGATCGTGCAATATTGCTGATCACCCACTATCAGCGTTTGCTTGATTATATTCAGCCTGATTATGTTCATGTGCTTTACAATGGCCGCATTGTTAAATCAGGCACTAAAGAACTGGCGCTTGAACTGGAAGAAAAAGGATACGACTTCATTACCGATGATGTTGATTTAGCTGCCAATCAATAGCAGTCCATTTAAAAGACTTTACAATGAACAATATAACTTATTTTAAAGATCAGTTTGAACAGCTGCAGGATGCAAATCCGAAAGGTACAATTGCCGATATGAGGCAGAATGGATTTGATGCATTCACTAAAGACGGCGTTCCAACATATCGCGATGAAGACTGGAAATATACAAACGTAAGTAGTCTGTTCGACAAAGAATATCAAATAGCAGAAAACTCCACAATTACTTTCGCGGATGTGGACGCTGTCAGACTACCGGGATACAAACAAGCAAATGAGCTAGTGTTTGTAAACGGATGCTTTATAGCCGACCTTTCTACCATCCGTTCGGGCACTACAGATCTTATCGTATTGCCACTTGAGGAAGCTGCTAAGGGCGAATATAAAGAAATAGTCGCCGCGCACTTAAACCAAAGCAGTAATTACTTAAACGATGGCATTCATGCCTTAAATACTTCTTTTATCAATGGTGGTGTTTTTGTTCATGTCCTAAAGGGCAAAGAACCAGAGCATCCTGTTTATTGCTATCATATTTTAGATGCCAGGCAAAATCCAGCCCTTGCACAGCCGAGAAGTCTGGTCTTGGCTGATGAAAATAGCAGACTACAAATAACCGAAAGCTATACCACTCTTGGTGGGTCAGACAGTTTTAACAACCAGGTAATGGAAGTAGTGGTTAAAGAAAATGCTTATGTAGAGTATTATAAGATTCAAAATGATACCGCAAATGCCAGTCAGGTAAGCAGTACTCATATCAGACAAATTGGACGAAGTTATGTGCACACGGTAACCGTTACACTAAATGGAGGCATAGTACGTAACAATATGAATCTGGTGCTTGATGCCGCTGGTAATGAAACCCATCTTTATGGTTTGTACCTGTTAAAAGGCAAAAGCCATGCTGATAACCATACGCTGATAGACAATTTAAAACCAAATTGCTTTAGCAATCAATTATATAAAGGAATTGCCGATGATACCTCTACAGCTGTTTTTAATGGTCGTATTATGGTTCAGCCAGATGCACAAAAAACCAATGCTTACCAGAGCAATAAGAACATCCTGCTATCAGAGAATGCAACCATAAATACAAAACCGCAGCTAGAGATTTTTGCAGATGATGTTAAATGCTCACATGGTTGTACCATAGGTCAGCTAGACGAAGAAGCAATGTTTTATCTGAGGGCAAGGGGCATTCCAAAAGAAAGTGCCGAAGTGCTTTTACTACAAGCTTTTGCAGCTGATATCGTTGACCAGATCAAGCCGGAGCCTTTGCGTTCTTACGTATCTAAACTTATCTATGAACATTTAGCAATTCAATAACATGGCCATTTTAGATCTCAGACGGCAGTTCCCAATACTTAAACGCATGGTTAAGGGCAAACCTTTGGTGTATTTTGACAACGCTGCCACTTCTCAAAAACCGCAAGTGGTTATTGATGCGCTTACGCATTATTACACGCATTACAATGCCAATATACACAGAGGGATCCACACCCTGGCCGAAGAAGCCACGATGGCCTATGAGGCTACCCGTCGCACTGCACAAGAGTTTATAGGTGCACCATCCGAAGAAGAAATCATCTTTACCAGAGGCACTACAGAAGGGATTAACCTGGTTGCATATACCTGGGGCCGACAAAACATAGGAATGGGCGATGAGATCATTATTTCTGGAATGGAGCACCATTCTAACATCGTTCCATGGCAAATACTTTGCGAAGAAAAAGGTGCTGTTTTAAAAGTTATTCCTGTTAACGATAATGGCGAGCTTGTAATGGATGCCTACAAAGCTTTGCTTAACGGCAAAACCAAGTTGGTTTCTATTGTTCATGTTTCAAACTCATTAGGTACAGTTAACCCGATTAAAGAGATCATTGAAGCAGCACATCAGGTTGGTGCAAAAGTATTGATAGATGGTGCACAGTCTGCTGTACATCTTGATATCAATGTACAGGAAATGGATTGCGATTTTTTCGCTTTCTCTGGTCATAAAGTATATGGGCCAACAGGTGTTGGTGTGCTTTACGGCAAGAAAGAGTTGCTCGAAAGCATGCCTGTTTTTCAAGGTGGTGGTGAGATGATCAAGGAAGTTACCTTCGAAAAAACTACCTATAATGATCTGCCCTACAAATATGAAGCAGGTACGCCAAACATAGCCGATACCATTGCATTAAAAGCAGCACTCAACTTTATTAAAGAAACCGGAAAACCCGCGATAAGAGCTCATGAAGAAGAATTACTTGCTTATGCTACAACTCAGCTCCAAGCCATTCCGGGTCTTACTATTATTGGTAATGCCAAAGAAAAGGTAAGCCTGATCTCTTTTATCATTAAAGATGTACACCCTCAGGATGTTGGCGTTTTACTCGACAATCAAGGAATTGCAGTGAGAACAGGGCATCATTGCACACAGCCGTTAATGGCGCGCTTTGGCATTCCTGGCACCATAAGAGCTTCCTTTGCCCTTTACAACCAAAAAGAAGAAATAGATGCACTAGTTACAGGTTTACATAAAACCATAAAAATGCTTTCATAATGAATATTAAGCCGATATATGAAATAGAAAAAGAGATAATTGAGGACTTTGCATTGTTTGATTCATGGGAAGACAAGTACGAGTACATTATTGATATGGGCAAAAAGTTGCCTGTTCTTGAGGATGAGCATAAGCTTGACGAAAACAAAATAAAAGGATGCCAGAGTACCGTATGGCTGGTGGCTTCCTATAATGAGGGCCGTGTATTTTTTAAGGCTGATAGTGATGCTGTAATTGTAAAAGGTTTGATCAGTATGCTTATAAAGGTATTATCTGGCCATACCCCTACTGAAATTATTGACGCCCGATTGGATTTTATAAGAGAGATCGGCATGATGACCCATTTGGCACAGACCCGTTCTAACGGTTTACTGTCAATGATAAAACAGATGAAAAATTACGCTATCGCTTTTCAGGCGATTGGCAGTCAAAAAACTGATCATAAATAAATTAAAAGATCATGGATAAAGAAGAATTAAAGCAGAAAGTCATCGATTGTTTACAAACCATTTACGATCCTGAAATTCCTGTAAGCATTTATGAACTGGGGCTTATCTATGAAACAGAGATATTGCCTCCGTTAAACAACGTACAGATTGTGATGACGCTTACCGCTCCCGGATGCCCTGCGGCACAATCGATCCCTCTAGAAGTAGAGCAAAAGGTAAAAGAAATTGACGGTGTAAATGAGGTTACTGTAATTGTAACCTGGGAACCTGCCTGGAACAGAGACATGATGTCGGAAACAGCACGGTTCGAATTAGGAATGATGTAATATAAGAAACAATGAAAATTACTGCTCAGGAAGAATATGGCTTAAGGATATTACTCCATATAGCCCGACATGCGGATAAAGAAGGAGCAAGCATTCCTATGATTAGCGATGCAGAGGGTCTTTCTGCAGCCTATGTGGCAAAGCTTACCCGCACGCTTCGCCTGGCGGGTTACATAAACAGTACACCAGGCAACAAAGGTGGATATATTTTAGCCAAGCCTGCCCAAGATATAAATATCAACCAGGTTATGAAGGTACTTGGCGGTTCTCTATACAGCAATAAGTTCTGCGAAGATTATTCCGGCGCATTAAAACTATGCACCAACTCTGTAGATTGTTCTGTGCGTTCTTTGTGGCAAATGATTCAGCTATCTGTTGATCAGTTATTGGATCATATTTCCCTTAAGGAATTGATTAGTACAGAGCAGGAATCTAACCTTCAGATCATCAATAAAATAAATGCCTTAAGAACAGCCAAGCTATAATTAGAATCTTGTTATAGTATTTGAATAAATTTTTCATTTTCTCAGGAAATTTTCCGTTTTCCTTTGTTATAGTTAAAACACTAATTCAACTTATTATGAAAAAGATACTACTGTTTGCGGTTTGCCTGCTTATTTCTGGCTTATCCTACGCTCAGGATATAACCGTTAGTGAGGTTCCTCCTGCTGCATTAAATGCTTTTAACAAGTCGTTTCCAAAAGCTACAAGAGTAGAATGGGAAAGAAAAGGCGACTTATATAATGTCGAATTTGACATAGCCAGAAGAGATCATGAACTCTGGTTAACAAGTAAAGGAGGCATTGTTAAACATAAAAAAGAACTTCGTTCCTCAGAATTACCGGCAGCGGTATTGAACACTCTTAAACAAAACTACAAAGGCTTCAGAATTGGTGATGTAGACCGTTATGAAGAGGGTAAAAAATTCTTTTATAAAGTTGAATTAAAGAAACTACTCGAGGAACAAAAAGTTGTTGTTGACCAGAGTGGTAAAATATCAAACAAGATATATTAGATGACGGCAGCTTTAAAAGCATGCCGTCATCGGTAATCTATTTAACCCTTAAAGATTCTTCATACTAATCGCCTTTAAGCGGGCAGAAGGCTCTGCAAACACAAAATAAACATTGTATTTACCTTTAAGCGCTTCAATATCTGCGATGGTATTTAAACCGCCGTTTTCTTTCGAAGATGATTGTCCGATAAGTTTTCCTTCCGGTGAATCAATATGAATCTCAATTTTACCTGCCGATACATTGTCTGCGCCAACAAATTCAATCTTTTTAATATCTGTTAAATCAACTTTATTGAGTTGCAGATAAGCTCCTTTACTTTTTGCCGTTGCAACAGACTTGTTGTCATTAAAGCTAATTTCACTAGCGTTATCCGTGTTGTTAACAAGCACATAAGGATGGCGCAAAACAACTATATCTTCTCCAAACTGTGCAGGCGCAAGTTTAGTTCCATGGTCTTTATACGCTGCTCTAAAAATAAAGCTTCCTTTGTTAGGCTGATCTGGTTGAACATTTGTAGTGTATGAGCCTGTTACCGGAAGTGATTTCTGCGTAGTTTTCTTATCACTAAAGCTCAATACATATTTAATGATCGAGGTCACTTCATTGGTAGACATAGATGAATGCGCTGGCATCATTGCATCACCCCATACACCCGAACCACCATCAATAACCTTTTTAGTAAGCTTTCCTTCTGCAGTTTTATCTCCTTTATACTTTAACGCCACTTCAGTAAATGATGGGCCTAAAGATTTAGTATCTACAGCGTGACAAGCATTACAATCACTTTTCTTGATTAAAGCTTTTGCTTTAGCATACTGTGCAGAAACATCAAACTGATTTTGATTTTGTGCGACAACAGTTAAGTCATATCCTTCAGACAAGTAATTGATGGCTACAGAAACCTGCGAAGCCGGTATTCTTTTATCAGCAAGGCTTCCGTCCTCTTTATCTGTAACACTAACCGCATAATTGATTATGCTGGCAGGGAAATAGAAACTAGCGTTCCCTTTGGTAAAGTTAAACTTAACTACAGGAGTTGCATTTCCAGCTACTAATTCAACCGATTTGCTATTTTTTGCACCATGCGGATCGGTAACAGTAAGTGTCGCTTTGTAAACGCCGGCTGCTGCCAGTTGTACTTCAGGGTTGGCTGTTTTAAACGTTTGTTTTAACACTCCGCCTTTGGTAATTTTCCATTCGTATTTTAATACATCACCATCACTATCGGACGTGCCTGCCGAAGACAATTTTACTTTTAAAGGCAAAGCACCGGCAGTTTTATTTGCAGCTGCCTGTACCTGAGGTTTACGGTTACCACCATTGAACTCAATTTTGATTAACTCAGCTTCCGGATTATCTTTAAAGTACCCATTTCCATATTCAAGCACATATAAACTTCCATCAGGACCAAATTTCATATCAATTGGACCTCTTAAAGTAAGCTCAGGCAAGAAACGCTCCATAGATTTGTACATGCCATTTTCATCAAAAGTTACCGCTAATATCCAACCACGTACCCAGTCTGTAATTAACCATTTACCTTCATAATATGCAGGAAACAAATATTTAGCATTGGCAAAATCAGACTTGTGAAATACCGGGCCGCCAACTGCACTTCGGCCCCCGCTTCCCATCACCGGAAACTCTTCGCTAGCCGCATAAGGATACCAGATCATAGCTGATACTGTTGGAGGTAATTCTTTTAGCCCCGTGTTGTTTGGAGAATTATTTATTGGCTTCTGGACATCATACAGCTCTCCGGATTTCTTGGTCGCAAAATCATAATAACGGTACGCCTGGTTATTCCCTATAAAATAAGGCCAGCCATAGTTACCCGACTTTTTAGCCACATTAAATTCATCATAAGATCTTGGACCTCTGGATTCTGAAGAGTTTGAACCATCCGGACCAACTTCACCCCAGTATAACCAGCCGGTATGACTATCTATAGTTAACCTCCAGGGGTTTCTATTACCCATGGTATAAATTTCAGGGCGGGTATTTACTGTTCCTTTAGGAAACAGGTTACCTTCTGGAATGGTATATGTACCATTTGGTTCAGGATGTATACGTAAAATTTTACCTCTTAAATCGTTGGTATTACCAGACGATTTCTGAGCATCACGCGGAGCCTCTCCCGGACGTTCGTCAATTGGTGTAAAACCATCCGAAGATCTGGAAAACGTATTATCACCGGTACTTAAGTACAAGTTTTTATCCTTATCGAATAGCATACCACCCCCTACATGGCAGCATTCTTCTCGTTGAACCACCACATCTAATACTTTCTTTTCTGTAGTCATGTTCAGTTTACCACCAGCCCATGTAAATCTGGAAAGCCTGTTTACCGATACATCTTTTGGAGAATAGTAAATGTAAATCCATTTGTTTTTAGCATAATCAGGGTCAAGGATAACCCCCTGCAATCCGTCTTCACCTTCAGAACGCTCACCTTTTTTACTTACATACTCTCTGCTAACAGCAAAATCTGCTATTACATCCATTTTATTAGTTGCAGGATCGTATATTTTTAATTTTCCTTTACGCTCTGCATACAAAACCTTTCCTCCATCCAGAATCTGGAATTGCATAGGCTCTTCTAATTTTTGTTGAAGTACAACTTTGGTAAACCTGTTATCATCAGGTTTTTCCGGAGATTGCGCCTTTACTATATATGAAGAAACCAATAACAGCGACAATGCTGTTATTGGTTTCAATAATGATAATTTTATCATGTTTGGGGTTAATTACAATTTAGACACAAGGTTACGGAAGTTAACTACACTAGCAGCAACATCAGCGCTGTTGCTTTCCCAGTTGTATTCATATTCAGCTGAGATGGCTCCTTTAAAGTTTTGTCTTTTTAACTCTGCGATAACTGCAGGGATGTTAGAAACACCTTCTCCCCAATGTACATCATGTCCACCTTTACCTTTTTCATGAAGATCTTTCATGTGCGAGTGCAATACGTGTCCGTCAAGTTTTTTCAAGCACTCAACAGGATCTAATCCTGAACGTACCCAGTGACCTATATCAGCACATGCACCTAAGCGTTTGCTTTTTCCTTTGATAGCGTTTAATACGATATCAGGATTCCAGTAATGAGATGGGTTTGGGTGATTGTGAATGGCAACGTTGATCTGATATTTATCGCATAGATCAGATACCAACTGCAAATCTTTTTCATTAGGCTCTGAAGTAATGGTATGAATATCCATTGCTTTGCAGAATTCGAATAATTTAATCCATTCAGCCTCACTGTTAGCACCTGTTACACCAAATGCTACAACTTTTACATTATTTTCTTTAAGCTTTGCTAAAACAGCTTGTCTTTTAGCATCATCCATATCAGGCCCCATTGTTCCTTCGATACCACCACCTATTTTCTGACCTGGGAAAGCCTCTACATATCTTAAGTTACAGCTGTCGATCTTTTTAATTGCCTCAGCAAATGTAAATAATCTGAAAGTATAAGCTTGTGAACCAAGTTCCCAGCCCAATTTTACTTCCGGATTTTTAGCAGAAGCATTAGATGCTCCTGTCTTTACACTTTTACAGGCAGCAAGACAAGCCAATAAAACAACAGCAAATTGTAGTTTTAAAGCAAATCTATTTTTTAATAAATTCATGTTTGGTTAATTAAAGTTTGAAAATTATCTAGGTTACATTTGTTATTCTATCTCTCCAAAATCTTATTCTGTAAAAAGACGCCAACAATATAGTTATTCTTGAAGTTTTTCCTTTTACTAATGGATCGAAATATTTTGGTTACTAAAAATCGTCTTTTAAATAAGCCATAAAAATGGACTTAATAAGTTAAGTCATGGATAATATGATCAGACAGCCTTACTCTTCTCTATTTCAAACTCGGTATCAATACCCAATGCGCTTCTATTTTTGGAGGCGGCAACAGCAAGTTCATCGCAGCGTTCATTTTCGGGATGATTATTATGACCCTTTATCCAAACGAATTTAACGTGGTGTAGTTTATAAACGTTAAGAAAACGCATCCAAAGGTCCTTATTCTTTTTGCCTTTAAATCCTGTTTTAACCCAACCAAACACCCATTTCTTTTCAACAGAATCAATCACATATTTGGAATCTGAGAATATGGTAATTTCTTGCCCTGGATTTTTAAGTGCATTTAAGCCTACTATAACCGCCAGCAATTCCATTCTGTTGTTTGTAGTTAAACGGAATCCGGCACTCAGTTCCTTATAATGAGAACCGGAGCGTAAAATCACTCCGTATCCACCTGGTCCTGGGTTTCCGCTGGCTGCTCCGTCGGTATAAAGTTCAATCATATGTTAGGCAAATCTAGCTTTTTAAGCCATAAAAGCAATTTTTAGGGCACTTTTTATATTTCCACCAGAATTTAATCGACTGAGATTTAATCGATTAAAAAAAAGATCTGATCTAACTGAAAAAAGATTTGAATAAAATATTTTAAATCGTACTTTTGTAGCGTTGAAAAACACATGGTGGTTTTAGCTCAGTTGGTTAGAGCATCGGTTTGTGGTACCGAGGGTCGTGGGTTCGAGCCCCATATTCCACCCCAAGTTTTGAAAGCAGCTCTGAAAAGAGCTGCTTTTTTTTTGTTTAAAGCCTTTGTTTTCAATTGTTTATAAACATAAATTTCTGGTTAAAGATGGTTCGATGTTTAGGTATTAGAAATTACGTTCTTGGCGAAAGCTCATTTCTGAGCAAATAACAACGATTTATTGGTTCGAGCCCCGTCATTGAGTTGTGTTATAACCGATTTTTTTCTCAAAATTAAATTTTAGCAATATACTTGTGGTAATATCAAAAAATTGTCAGTGATTGTCTGTTGGAACAGTATTATTCTCCGGCATCTTTAATAATTTGTGTAGTCAACCATTCAGAAATCCTGAAATTAGTTTGCTGTATTTTGACGATGTATGGTTTAACTGAAGGAATGATACCGTTAAGTTTCGCGTTAAGTATAACACCAACAGTTCCTATAATGTTAAGTTCAAGCTTTTTAGCAAATCTCCTGCCTCCTGCATCATCTATAATGATTAGGTCAGCGTGGATTTCTGATGCAAGCGCCATCGCGCTGGCCTCACCTATATCTACGGTTTCAGCATAATTATATAATAAATCACGATTCTGCACAGCTTTTACATCAACCCAATTAGGTAGTCTTTTGCCAAATTCAGCAGCTATCTCTGGAGTAGTTATTACTTGTTTGTACAAGGATTGGAGCAAATGCATGCCCTCTATTTTGTCTAGGGTAATGAAACAACTGGCATCGGTAATGACAATTTTATTCCGTATGAGCATGCTTGAATGTTTCAAGATCTTCAGCCGCACTTTCGTCCAGGTAGTGGACGTCATACTTGATTAGTATTTCAGCAAAATCCCATTTTTTCATCTGGCACATTTCAGCGGCTTGTCTTAAGGTAAGCTTACCTGCTTCATATAGCTTGGCTGCAATAAGGCGTGTTGTTTCATCATGCTCTCTCTCAAGGGCATCAGGAACTTGTATGGTCATTGTAGTCATGATATAAAGATACGTATTATTAAAATTTAAAACAAAATGTGTACTAATGATAGAATGGGTTTTGATATATTACAAGGGATAATTATTCTATTTTTTGTTTAATTTGCTATCTCAAGAATTTAAACAGTGGATAATTTGCTATTATACAGATCCTTATTTAAAGGACGTGATGATGTTTATGCCATTCATTGGTCAAAAGGAAGTAAAAGCGGTTACATGCCTGCTAAATTATATGATCCTTACTTCAACAAGATTTATAAAAAAAGTACAGTCACCACTAGTTCAGAAACTATAAATTATCTCCCTCTGACTAATGATCAGATTCAAAGGCATCTTGAAGGTAGGCAGCTAATAGGATTGTATCCACTTTTACAGGACAATACCTCCTGGTTGATAGCGGCAGATTTTGATAAGAATAGTTGGTTGGAAGACTGCAAAAGTTTCATTACTATATGTGCAAAGTATAATATTTCTGCTTATCTGGAACGGTCTCGTAGTGGCAAAGGTGGGCATGTCTGGATATTTTTTAACCAACCATATCCGGCTTTTAAGAGCAGAATAATTGTACTTACTTTATTAGAGCGTGCAGGAGTAGTCTCGACTTTTGACAAAAATTCTAGTTTTGATAGGTTATTCCCTAATCAAGATAAGCATTCTGGTAAAGGTTTTGGGAATCTGATTGCCTTACCTTTGTATAAACCTGCATTTGAACTTGGGAACAGTTGTTTCATTGCGCCTGAAACAGCTATACCTTACAGAAATCAATGGGAGTTTCTAAAAAGTATCAGCCGAATTTCTACTAATAACTTAGACCAGATATTTTTTCACTCACAACTTCTAAAAGTGCAAGTATTGTTGAGCCAGGTAAACTCGCAATCAAGTTGTCAAATACAATAGAAATCAATCGTAGTGGAATGAGTGCAGCTTTGGTGTCCTTTTTAAGAGATGAACTTAACTTTTTTAACACTGATTTCATCATTAAAAAGAATAGTGGTAGGAGCACATTTGGAACAAAAAGATATTTTAAGTTTATTGAGGAAGTAAATGAATACGCTGTTATTCCAAAGGGTTTTATTAGAAAACTATTGGTTTATTGCATTAAAAATAATGTACAATATCAGCTAGATGATAATCGGAAGTTACTAACTCCTTCAGGTTTTTCATTTCATGCTTCTTTACGAGAATATCAGTTGCCTGCGGTAGAAGCTGCATCTAAAAAAGATATAGGTGTAATCGTTGCACCACCTGGTTCTGGAAAGACTGTAGTTGGCCTTAAAATTATTGCTGATAAACAACAGCCAGCGTTAATTATCGTTCACCGTAATCAATTGGCAGATCAATGGGCGGAAAGAATTGAAGCATTCCTGGGAATCCCAAAGCAGGATATCGGTCGGATAGGTCAAGGCAAAACTAAAATAGGAAAACAGGTTACCATTGCAATGATACAAAGTTTAGGCAAAGAATTGCAAAAACCTGGTGCAGATCAGCTGGTTTGTGCCTTTGGAATTATTATTGTTGACGAGTGTCATCATATTGCTGCGGAAACATTCAAAAATGCGGTATCACTTTTCCATTCTTACTATTTATATGGCCTGACTGCAACGCCTTTTCGGAAAAATGGTGATGACAGATTAATTTCTGTACATCTCGGAGAGGTAGTTTCAGAAATGAAATCCAGCGACAAGGGAGCATCGGAACAACCTGAGATTATTATTAGAAATACAGCATTGAACGTAGCATATAATGCCAAAACAGATCGCTTCGAAACACTATCAAATATACTTATTCATGATTCTGAAAGAAATGAGCTGATTTTAAAGGACGTAACTTTTCAATTGAGTACGGGAAAACGAGTAGTTATACTTACGGAGAGAAAAGAGCACATTGAAACTTTACAACAATACTTAAAACAATCTTTTGAAACAGTTACATTAAGTGGCGACGATTCGGAATCCAGCCGTAATACTAAATGGAAAGTCTTAAAGGACGGAAACTATCAAGTACTCATTACAACTGGACAATTCTTAGGGGAAGGTTCTGATCTTCATAATGCCCAATGCTTATTTTTAGTCTATCCGTTTTCTTTTGAGGGTAAATTGATTCAATATATTGGCCGGGTACAACGTTCTGAGCTAACTCCTGTGATTTATGATTATAGAGATATTAAGATTGATTATTTAAATGCGATGTTTCTTAAAAGGAACGTTTACTACAAAAAGCTGATACGGCATAGAACATTATTTGATGATGTTATTGAGACTGATGAGGAGATAAAGCCTGTAGATGTTTTAGTAAATCCCTTCAACGATCAAATCATTGAGCGGAATATTAAAGTAGCTATTGAATCACTTGATTTTTTATATGGTGGAGCTGCTTTTCGTGAATTTATAAAGGAGATAGAACAAGAGGTTTCATTTGGTATTGAGAATCTCCATATGCGCCCGGAATTCGATGTCTTGAAATCGTATTTTGAGAAGTTTTTGAATGCCAAAACGATTACGGTAGTTATCTGTGTAGTTGTAGAGAAGGGTATTATAGTTGGCAAATCTGCAACGTGCGAGGATATAAAAAAATTGGATCGTGAAGTTGTAGACAGTGTGCGTTTTCGTTTTGTAGAGAAGAATCTGTTTAAAAAAGGAAATCTATTGGGCAAGAAGATCGAACTGTCCCAACTCAGTGCGGGAGATACTAGTCAGACATTATATGAATCGGGAGAAGAATTACTAAATGATGTATTGACAAGAGGGAATTATCGACATAAAATACAGCTAAGATATTTATCGGATCTACATCTTGGAAATGTATTGAAAATAAGATTTGTGTTAAGTCCGTTTGCTTTTGTTTTCCTTGTAGCGGGAAAGGAGCAATATCATATTGTCATGGAGACACTGGATACGGATGAAGCTACTTATATATGGCATACGTCAAAAGAAATTCCGGAACTCAAAAATACACTTCATAGTATTGATAAAGATCTTAACAAAATCCGAAATGAAGGGAGATATGTATTTTTACAGTCTGCACCAGGAAATTTCAGTCGTGTATTGCATGATTACTCGGACGAAAGGAACGGATTTGTGATCTGGAAAGATGATTTGGAGCAGTATCTGACTTAATAAAAATATTTTATCACTACTATAGATGTTTAAACTTCTCTAGTAGTGATAAAAGTCAACTGATATAAAATCATTTTTGTGGACTAATATAGCTGGGATTTTAACCGCTTTCCAACCGCATCCATTTCATCTATTTTTCTTTTTAAATCGGCCAATCGCTTCAAATCAGCAATAAAACGGGTTGAAATTTGTACCATAAACGACCCTTTATCGGGCAAAGACTTTTCAATAAGTTTTTGCCCGTTTTTTTTGCTCGTAACTCCTTGTTTTTCATATAGATTACGGATCGGAATTGATTACAGATCAAGCGGAATTACCTCAGCCATCTCGTCCATTTTTGTGGTTCGATGTACCCCATCTGAATAGATCAATTTTTCGGGAAATAACAACCCTACTAGGTATCTTTTGCCAGGAACGATAGCCTCATCATAGAATTTATCCAGCAAAGCGAGGTTTTGGGTCGCTTGGGATGCAATCGCTTTCATGTCCATAACACATCATCGTTTTGCACCGCAACCTCCGTTAGCTTCGCCTCCAGACGATTTATTTTCTCATTACATTCCTCTTTTATTCTACGGAATTCCTTTGCTTCAATTTCATCGGATAGCAGTAAATCCCTTGCTTTGTCAATCTGCTTATAGTATTCACCAATCTGTTTGTTTAAGTCCTTGCGCTCATCTTTAATGGCCTGTGTTTTCTTGTTATAGGCATCTGTGACTGTTTCTACAAATAATTCCGCATAATCTGGATGTAGCAAAAACAAGGTTAGTTTATTTTTTTACAGCCCAAGCGCTTTTAAAAAATGACTTGTTGAACCTGGCTACTTACCATTATTGTCGCACTAAGTATTAACTTAATGGACCAAACCATAGCATTGATGAGAAGCCCATACCTGTCTACTTTTCGAAATCAATTGTCTGAACTAAACAACCGCCTTTCACATTACATTTTTGTTTGGGAGCAGTTTTCTATCGACAACGCAGAAATTTTAGTAAAAAATAACAACAGCCAGACGATAACAGTTTATCCAGGTAACAAATTCGCACCTCAATATAACGTCAAATTAGGAAAGCTTGAAAATTCCTACGATGAAACAGCAGTGTTTATTCTGAAAAGTTTGTTTATTCTTCTTTATACGGAATTTGAAGTTTATATGCGGAATCTCTATGAATTGGCTCGTAAAACGGATAGCTGTCTGCCTCATCTCGGTGTGAAGGAGCATGTACCGGATAAAATATTTGAGCATCTAAATATGGACATGGTTACTTTGTTTAAGCAAAAGGAGATCTGGACATTAGAATATTTTCGTCTAATAGAATCGTTCACAGCGGAGGTCAGTCAAAAGGTGAACTAGCCGAGACAATAAAAGTTAATGTCTTTTTGCAATAATAATATATCTTATTGCAGAGTCCGGGTAACGATTACAAACCAGACTCTGCTAAAGAACTACTAAATTTAACCTTCCGTCAATTCATTTATATCACTAATTGCCAATGTCAGATCGTTCAGTGTAACCAGTGGTGTAGTATTATCTGATGCTGAATATATGATCAGTTTCAGCGTAAACATACCGTTCTGTGTATTAGGGTTTGTGTTTTTGAACCAGGTAATAAGCGTGGTCGCCACAGTACAAAGGAATGATTGCTGGGTGCTGCAGTATGGCGGCCCGCTTCCAATTTCAAGATCCGTTGAAAGATTTAATGGGAATGGCAGCGCTAAAAATACCGGCAGATCAATCTGGTTCCATAATCCTGTTCCGCTAAGGTTGTACGAATACAGCGCTTCAAGACGGATGGTAGGGTTGCCCGGCAGGCCGTAATTATTGAAGATCGCGTTGAACAAGCTTTGCAACTGTACTACCAGGTAATTTCCCTGTGGTTTTCCGGTACTGATGGCAGAAATATCGATCTGTGCATTAGCGGTTAGCATTGGAGCCAACGGAGTATAGAACCGGACTAATGGTGTTTGATACAGGAACAGTTGATTAGTGCTATAAGCTGTTACCAGGTTTTTATTCCGTGTAATTTGTAAGCCGGCCCAGCTCTCCTGATATTGCATTAAATTAAGAGGTGTAAGTTCAAAGCTGCGTGTATTTACCACCTGACGATTCTCATAACTCAGGTAGCTTTTGTCTGAAGCCTGGAACTGGTAGCTCACAGTGCCTGCCGAACTACTGATTTCAACCGAATTATAACCAGTAATAGTAACCATTGGAACAGCCATTCCCGCAGGGTTACCACTAATCGCTGTAACGGTTAGTGTAAGTGGAGATGTTGGATCTCCTGCGGTTGTTTCTGTTTCATCAATAGTGTAGTTAAACTCAATACCGGCATAGCTGTCATCGGCCGTATCGCCCGAAGTTTTCAGCATTGTTTCTTCTGCCGGTGGAGGTGGTGGCCATGGGTTAAACTGGTTCTGGGTACTCCAGCCGGTGGCTACAAGGGCAGCAAGTGAACCTAAAGATTCCAGGGCTGCCTGGGCATTTTGGGCAACAATGGTTTTTTGTTTCACATCCTGTGGAGTCACTGCTGCAACGTATTTCAGGAAGTCGGCAGTTAATGCCGGGAGTGATGCCGTGAACTGAGCCAGCGCATCTCCCAGTGAAACAGACGAGGTATCGGTATAACTATCAACCGGAGGTGTTGACGTATTGAAAGCAACCTGTGCAGTGATGATATCCTGAGTAGCCTCTTGCTGACTGTACTCATACATAAAGCCCCATGTTAGCGCATCATGGATAGTAGTTGTGTCACCTGTCACATTATTCTGATCATAGTCTGCCGA
This sequence comes from Pedobacter sp. GQ55, assembly GCF_059758925.1. Taxonomy (NCBI): domain Bacteria; kingdom Pseudomonadati; phylum Bacteroidota; class Sphingobacteriia; order Sphingobacteriales; family Sphingobacteriaceae; genus Pedobacter; species Pedobacter sp. GQ55. The sequence continues at coordinate 371,273 of NZ_JCAXEI010000004.1, forward strand.
TTGTGCTGTAACACTTGGAGGAACCGGATAAGCCCGCAAAGGCACAGGGATATCAACTGTTCCGCCAGTAGTGAAGGTCGAATTGCTCAGCGGAATTACAAATGCCAACCAGGTACTTGCCTGGTAACCTTCTACGTTTGGTACGTTTTCAATCTGATGCTCAATATTCGATAACACAAAGTCGATCTCGCTGAACTGGAAGCTTTCAACTTGTGAAGCATCCTTAACATAAAGACAATAATTCACCCACGAAGCACCATTTCCCACAGGAATCTTTCCGTTTGTAAACGAATACTGCGTAGAGAGATTACCCGTGTCTGCACCTATACTGCCTACCGGCTGAGGATCAATGCCATTCAAAGAACCGTACAGACGGGGATTGATAGGTGATGATGTATAAGGGACCATATTAGAGCCCGTGTATTGTGAACTTACCGCCAGTGGATGCTGAATGATGGTGCTTATATTATACGCATTACCAAGGCTAATGAGTAATTGCTGATTAAACACATCTTGTGCATTGGTTATCTGCGCTTCATCAAGCGGTTGGTCCAAAATGTTTGTCACCGTACCTGTGATGTAATTCGCAAGATCATTTTTAGCATCAAGTACGGCTTGCAGTGTAACGCCATTATCAATCAGGAATGCCGGAACAGAAAATTGCGGTGAAAGAAAATTATCAATCGCCTGAAGGCAAACAAGTCCCCATTGATCAAGATCAACCGAAGCAAAATTCTTCGTTGGAGCTTTTGGATTGTAAACAAATGGTGTTCCGGTTACATATGGGGTTATTGGTGTACTATTCAGTGTTACAAGGCTGGTACTAATAGGCGCCGGACTGTAATAATAAGCCGCAGGCTCATTATTTACCTGGTTAAAGGCCACATTCATTCCGTATTTTCCCGCTGCATCGAAGCGTACCACCCATACTTTCTGATTGTTACCATTGCTGGAAACATTGTCGCTGTCTACGCCGGAAGCCACTTTCAGGAAAGCTCCGCTTACCGGAGTATCAGCAAATGTTGCTTCAAACCCTGTTGCGAAATACGTAAGAGAAGCACTGGTTGAAGAGGTGCTTGTACAAGCTTCCTGCGTTATGGGACGGATAATGGTAGTGACTGAGGAAACAGCCGGAACATTCGTGAAATTTGGATCGATGTTCGCCGTACGTGCTATGGTGAGATCGGTAATAAGCTCATAGATATTTTCCATGTTTGAGGCTTGAACTACCGACACAATCGACCAGGGGACAGGAATGGTTACCGGCTGTGTGCTTATACCAGCAATGTATGCCAGGTAAGCATAAATAGTTCCTGCAAAATCAGACAAACTTTGATTTGGCGTTAGCGGTACTCCCTCAGGATACTGTGTGCTCGTATACAGTGAAGTACGGTAGCTCACTGTTACATCGGTCTGGATAAGCTGATAGTAAATTGCCGCATAGATTTCCATATCAGCTTGTGCCAATTGCTGTGGCGTTATATTGCTGTTACCATTAGCCGTATAGCGGGAAGTATCGAAGCATAAATCGATCTGGATGTTTGGAGAGCCTCCAATCTCCGGGAACGAGAAACGTGACGTAATATTCGGCCATTGGGAAAGCGCTATCAGATTATCAGTGTATGCAATGTCAGCGGTGACTAAACCAGCGGTGTCGGAAATATTGGAATTGATTGGGTTTCCGAACAGGTCTACAAGTGAGAGCTGTATACTTACGCTGTTTCCATTTCCGCTGTAAGGGTCGTTTGCTCCCACTGGGAACAGCGGGTTTGATGGCTGAATACGAGAGATAGCAAACGGATAAACCGGCACAGTTCCCTGATATGGCCATTTGCTCGTATCAGGATCATTGTTAGGTGCTCCGGGACTACTTGTATTCATTGGTCCTACAGGCATCAGGCTCTCTGGAGAGGCATTAAAAATAGTGTTTCCTTCCAGCTTGTAGCTAATTAGATTAAACTGATTCTGCAGGAACAATATATCTTCTGCCGTGCTGGCAGTAGTAGGCGGAATAGGATACGGAACTGTTGGTGTATATGTTCCCGGATTATTCATCGTAAGTTCAAAACCGGCATTCCCCGGAGGCATGGTAGCGTTGCGGGTTTTTAATGCTTCAGACTGTACGAACAGTACAGATGAAGAGATATCAATAGGATCACCAACGGCAACAGCATTCAGATAATCTCCTGAAGGTGCACCCTGATAAGTGATGAGTAAATATAAGTTGGCCAACGGATTATTGCTGAAGAGCGAATCCGGTAATCCTGCGTTTCCTGCTGTTTCATTAAAATACAGATAGAAGCCACCACTACGTGTAATGCTGCACTCCCATACAAACGACAGGAAGTCGAGATAACTATTTAGTGTATTAGGTGCGGGAGGAGTGTACACGTTTTCTACCAGCATGCGGCTCATCAATTTTGGAGCAGCTTCCGGATTGGTTTCAGTAGAGAGATTGATTTTTACAACACCTATCTGATAAGCTCCGTCTGCAAGAGACTGTACGCCATCTGTTGATGCATTGCCCGAAGGGTTCGGGTCGTACATGATACGAATCTGGTCGATCTTAGGTCCGTTTCCGCTGTTTAATGCAGCAACAATACGTTCCAGATACACTATGTCGCCTCCCGTTGCTCCTGAAAGATTATAAGTATTAGCAAACACTGGCGCACTAACGTTCTGATCGGTAAGTTTTTCAACGCCTATATTGATAAGTGTTGCCCATCCATAATTCTGTATGGCGCTTTGAGTATAGGTGTTTCCGTCAGAATTAAGCGTTTGCAGCAACATCTCAAGCTGAAGATTTGTGGTCGCATCTTGTAAAGCACCGGTCAGCGTATCCGGGAAGTACCAAAGTGAAGGCGTTCCTACTACCTGAGCAGGCGGTGTTCCGACAGGTAAAGTCAATGTACCCGGGTATTGCCACGGAATCTGCGATTTCAATGTAAACGCCTGATAAGCATCCTGATAAAGCGTTAATGCGACAGGTGGTTGTGGAGAAGTATCTTGCGTAACATTAAGTGTAAGCAAGTTGTTAATACGACTTATCTCGTTATTATCAACGTTAAGCGATGCTGCAGTTCCATCTATTCCAATCCATGCACCATTCGCACCCTGACTTAATTCCAGGTTGTAAACATCGGTTTGTTTTAGTGCAGGAATTGTTAATTGTTGACCTGTAAGCACATAAAGCGGCTCGGTATTACTTGTATCGGCAGGATCCGGTAAGCTAAGTCCATGCAGTAGGAAGCGTGCTGCCATGCTAGAATACGTATTAATATTTGCAAGGACAATTACCTGGTTAACCACATCCTGTACACCAAGGGTAGTAATGCCAGGCACTATGATAGATGATGCATTGAATGTTACCTGTGGGTTAGCTGCTGCTAATAAGTCAGTTTTAACACCATATGCGGTAGAAAGTGACTGGAAATTATCAGAAGCACCTGTCGTATAGGTTAATACAGGAATATTAATCACCGCCAATGCGGTAAGAACTTTTAGGTCAGCAACGGCATTAATTACATCAGTCACTGTAGCTTGAGCACTTCCGGTGGTTGGTACTAATGCCGCTGCAATAGTGGTCAGCGAATCTGTTGCGATTACACTGTATGGGTTAAATCCAGTTACTGTAATGGTTGTTCCCTGAACAATCAATCCACTGATACCAGAGTTGAAAGCGGTTCCAAGACTGGCAGCCGAGATCTGATTGGCCGTTTGCAGACCTATATTGTAAGCGTCAGCTATCGTGTTTAATGTATCCTCGGATGCAACCGGGTAGGTAATACCACTGAGGTAAAATACCTGTTCTTGATTTAATGTCACAGTTGCATTAGCGGTAACCACATCAGCCGCTGTAAGCGTATTGTTTAATGGAGCTTGCGTGAAATGGGTCACCACGTCGCCCAGGGTTACATTGCTATTTATTGTATAGTTAAATTTGCTGAAAGCATTGAGCGCATCCTGAATTACGTTCTTCACCATCATTTCGAAATAATCCTGGATGATGAATGTTGCAAACGATACCTCTGGTGGCAAAGCAGGAAGAGAAGGATCTTTTACCTGGATAGAATCGGGCGTGTCATTATCAGCCTCGGTACCCGATTGGTACCCAACAGTTAATTGATTTAGCTGTGTCTGTACTTCCTCTAAGTAGGAGAAAGGCTGAGTATTCGCACTAAAATCAACGGGCGTTCCCTGAGTCCCATTGAGACTGGAATTGAATATAAGATCGGGAAATATGGGCAGTACTGTAGCATTATTTTCAGCCTGACTGTCAACATTTTGAGCCTGAATATTTACTTTAAAATAAGTATCTAAGAATGCACGTATGTCGTATTCAACTTTATTACCCCCGTTATCACTGCTATTAGAATACATAATCGGGAAGAATTCTTCCGACTCGTAGGTAAGGTAATCGAAGATCCCCTGTAGCTGATCAATGGTAACAGCCTGATTCATCAAATCAGAAACTTTGGTAACAGTTCCCGGATTATTGCTGTTAACAATAGCATTAATTGCCCATTGCAGCACAGCGGTTGCTAATGTAGTGAACGTTGAATCAATTGATCCCGTAGAAGATGAAGGATCTGGTGCATCAATAAATAGCAGATTAACGAATTGAGCTTTATTGCTTCCTGAAGCATTTGAAAGCGAAAGCAGAGGAAGATACATTAAGTTTAACGTTACTTGTGTATCCGGCTGAATCGGCTGCCAAAGGATAGTGTAAGAAGGGGACGCAAGATAAGAAGCCGAAGCCATCAAGCGTTTGCTCATCATCCTCTGGCCAGATTTTAGTTGCTGATTCCATGGTGCATTTGCTGTATTGTTGGTTCCGATAGTGAATGAAGCAGAAATCGTTGCAGAGAATTTTAGCGTGATATGGATCTTGAATAAGCCAAGATTCACAGTAACAGTGAGAGAAATGCTGACCCCTGCCGTAAACGAGATATCGATAACATTGTAACACTCCAGACTAATAGTGATGTAAGCATAAGCCGTAAGGTCAAAGCTGGCAGAAATTATTGCAAAATTTACTGAGCCATAGATACGGCCCGTAAGCCCGAATGTACCGGTGGCTTTGAAGTAATAATCACCATCTCCAGAATATAAACTAGTGTCATTTACGTTAAAACGTGCCAGTACACCCTGGAAAACACCTACAGCCATCAGACTTAGTCCGGCGCTTAGTATGCCTTCGTTAATAGTCTTTCCAACACCAAGGGAAAGCCCTACACCCAACTCGATAACCGGATTAAAGTTTCCAACCTGCGAGGTTGGAACACTCGAAGAGGTAGCGCCGTTAAGCACTCCAAAGTAAAATCCCCCTTGTCCGATGAATGGGAATACCTGTATAGTAAACGAACGGGAGAAATTGTTGCTCCACGGGAAACCAAGGTCAACCATAAAGTTCCCGTTTGTATAAATCTGAATTGAAGCAGAGGGTAGCGTAATTGATACTTCTCCAAGCTCCAACGTGCGCATGGCTGTAGGAAGTTGCAGATCAATCTGATATACTCCTATCGAATCGTTCACCTTTTTATAAAGAATCTCAAAATCAAGCCCTGCGAAAATGCCGGCACTTGTGCCGGAAAGGCCAACTGCAAGTCCGTAAAGGTTGGGATCATTAAACACAATACCCAGACTTACAGTGTTCATCACTGTGCATTGCAAGCCAATAAGCCAGTTGCTTGTCTCATCAAATATGAGCATTGATTTCTGTGGCGTTGAATTTGGCTTTGGTGGGATAGGGATAATTGGTTTTTGTCCCGGCGGCTGAACCGGTGGATTACCAAAAACGGTTTTTAATTCAGAAACGGCTTGCGTTACGGTGGTTAAATTTTGTGTGGGGTAAAGCGCAACGTGTTGACCAAGCCCGAAGTATTGAAGGTCAAAAATATTACCACCAAGCCCCGGAACTTTAGGCATATTGTTTACAGGTGTTCCCTGTCCGGCTAATTGTTTTGCCGATTCGTTAGAACTATCCGAGCTGATAGCAAATCCTAGGAAGGTTCCTGTAAAGCCGAGGTATGTTTGTGCTGTAGAACCGGAGCCAGAACGTGTAAGTGTAGCTGTTTTGATATCGATAAACCCGAGGTTAAGATTAATCGGTATGCTTACTACCAAGCTGTTTTTGCTTTGATCTGCTTCTGCGATGTACTGGATGCATACAATTGAAAGTCCGTCAAGATTGATATCGTTTAACAAATTCCATGGCGGAGATAGTGTAAAGCCCGGAATAATATCGCTCATCACCGATGTAATTAACGAGCCGAGCGAAAGGTTACTTACCGTGAGTGAATATTTACTGTATGTGCTTGTTGAAGTATATTCAGCCTTGATGCCGTTCCAGATCAAATAAACATCTGTTTCGGCAGTTCCAAACTGGTAGCCGATTAAAAAGTTAAGACCAAATAGAGTTGTGCTGACCGTAATTGATCCGGAAGTGGTTGCAGGTTTTGTTCCATCCGCAGAAACATAATCCACCAGAACATTTGCGGTCATTTCTGGAAGACTGAATGCACCTACAACAAGTTGCCACACCACTGTTCCGCTTACAATGTATTCTGTTGGAGGAGTTGTTTTACCCGAAGGCGGTGTTTTTATAACGATTTGGAATGCTGTTATCTCCAGCGTACTGCCTACCCATGCCGGAACAGTACTATCTTGTGCGAAGAACTGATCAAGTAAATCAATAATATTGATTGTTGCACGCGGGGCAAGCCCTGCTGTGAAAACCCAGCCTGTTGTTTTGGCTACAGAAGCATTCAGTTGCAGAAAAGGGGCATTTGATAGCGTAATTACTCCGCCAACGTTGCCCGAATAATTATTATTGGAAGAACTGAGGGGATTTGTTAGACTTAATGAGAAATATGGGTTTTGTACGCCTATGATGTTAGGAACAATAGGAAAATCAAGAACCGAAGTTACCGACAGGTCTACCTCACTAAGTGTAACTGTGGTTGGATTAAACGAAATATTAAGGTATTCGAGGATAATTTTTTCGAGTTGGAAACCATTTGGTGCTGCCGGGGGCGGATAAGTATTCATCCCCGGGGTTGATGCCACAAGCGTGTTGTAATCTACATTATCAATTTCACCTGATATATTAAAGAACCAATCAGAACCTCCTAGTGGAAGTGTGGCTGCAACCGCAAGCGTTGCTACAGGATGTTGTGGATCGCTGCCTACCAGAAACGTTCCGTTAACAAAGAAAGTGGTACTTCGCGATGTACTGCTGAACGGATTAAAAACTTGCACACCGAAATTAGTGTCCTGAATGCTGAATTCATTTGGAATAACCGACCAGGCTGGCGCACCGATATTTATTTGAAGCTGATAAACCGTTAATGTCGATGGATCAAATTGTACGTAAAAATACGTTAATGTGAATTCGAGCAATGCGGTTAAGGAAGAAGGGAATACCTGGTATACATTTACCCCTCCAAGGTTTTGAACAAGGTTGGCAATATTTAACCCTGTTTGACCTACTTCAGAAGAAACGGCCAACGACCAGGTATTTGCCTGCGAGAAAGGATCTACAGGTAGCGTAACAGTGATTTCTGTTTCAATAGAACCAATGCTTACACCTCCGCTAAGACTGAATGAATTTGTAACTACCTCACTTTTATTCATGCTGTTGGTTACCTGGAATCCCATCGAATTCATTGATAATCCTAGCGATGAAACAAGTGGCCATGCGGGTGATATCGGGATTGCTAAAAGTCCGAAGGTTAAAGTACAGTTTGGTAAGGCGCTTGCGGATGTAGAAATTACTGAAAGCGGAACGTTGGTCATCACATACGACGGCAGCAGGTTACCTGCTACTGAATCCGAAGGTATAAGACCCGAACCAGAGATCTGTTGAATATTAAAACTGGAATAGGATGCCACTATACCGGTATTTGCGTATGTAACTGTATTTCCAGCGTCTCCGCTAGAGAGTGTAATAGTATAAGGTAGCGCATTCCAGCCCGAATAAGGTGTACAATTACCTGTAATCGTAAGTGTCGCTTTGCCTAGATCATATACAATACCGGTAGAAGGGTCTGGAATCTGAACAGTGAGCGAAGTTAGTCCCATAGTTTGCAAGGACCAGCCAAATGTAGCAGATGGAACAGATGTTTTATTTAATACCAGATTTCCGTCGGATATCGCACTTGTTAATTGGCTGGCAAGTTGCTGTAGGGTTGTAGATGAGCTCATAATGCATCAAGGTTGAATTTGTGAGTTTAGGATTCTAATTTCCGGTATCGATTATCTCCAATCGTGTCCTTTAGTACAATTGAGATAGCTGATGGTTGCAGCTCCTCTGTAGCTAAAATCAAGGTTCTTTGCTCGCTGACTCACACTGATCGGAAGATTATCGCCAATACGCGGATAGCCCGGGCCTCCGATCACTTTAAGGGTTACATCGTTATAATATTGAAGGTAATTATAAGTCCAGTAACTTTCCTGCACTCCCGAATTTTGAGGAATGAACGTATACAAGATATTGGTCCCGTTCGGATTACAAAGCAGGTTTTTGATAGCCGTCTCAGTTGGCAGAGGGTTGCGGCTGCTGCCGTATGCCCTTAAGGACGCCTGAATTACTGCCAGAAAAATGTTATTGTCTGCCGCGAATTTCTTAGTAGTACTTTCGGCACTGCCGTGGTGGCTTACTTTATGTGCGCACAAATGATAGTCCGGGTCATTGGCTACAGTTTCCAGAAAGTTGGTAACGTATGTTTCGCCATCTACATAATTACCACCAGTTACCCCACCCAGATCGCCAAACGTTGTATAGTGAAATCCCTGGAAAGAAAGTATCCATCCATACGAAAGGTCATTTTCACTTTTCGCCGTAAAGGTTCCGTTGTTGTTAGATGGGAGAAATGTCAGGAGATTGGGGCCTTTTTGATCATAAGTTGTTCCAACAGCAACTATACACTTCATAGAGATATTGACGAAGTTATTAAATAGGAAAAGATTAGCTCCTACAGTAATGACGGGTTGAACAATTCCATTGGACCTAATCGATTTAAAAAATGACATTAAACGGGGACCTCTCGGCTTGTTAAGGGTAATGCTGGAATAACACGTATCAATCTGACTACCGGCATTAGTAATGGCGGCTGACGCGACTGCGTCTCGGGTAACAACGCGCGTAATACTAAATCCATTTCCCACAGCAGTGTCAATCAGTTTTGTGAGACCACCGTAATGATCAATATGCAGGTGTGATAATACGATGTAATCAATTTTTAACCGTGTGGGAAAGCGTGCACTGATCGTATCACGTACATACCTCCAGACTTCCCCGCCACCGCTTGAGCGTTGCCCGTCGATCAACACTACGCAGGTGTCCCAAACCACAGCGCCGGTGATCGTATGGGCATTTGTTGAGTCAATAGCAATAATCAATGTTCCGTCACCATCGCCGGCACCAATATGATGCACTTCTAATCTTGGTACTTGTGCGGTTGCCTGTTTATTCCAGAAAAGGATGGCAAAAAGAAATAATAAAATATTTTTCATATAGTGTATTAATTATCAGAATGATCTTTATTGCAAGTAATAGCGGCTACTGTTGCCGGCCCGCTATAAACGCCTTGTTTTGATTTCGCATGCTGTATAGCTTTCATTCTTACATTAGTTCCATAACCTGGCACCCCCCCCATTTTCAAAATGACTTCATTGTATTCACTAAGATTTCCTTTGGTCCAGAAGCTTGCCAGCGTTCCGGGATTTTTAGGCACAAACATATATAGAAGCGTATTTTGCGGGATACTTCGGATGTTCATAATCGCAGTTTCAGTGGGCAGGGCATTTTCTGATTTTCCATAGTTTCGTAAACTTGCCGGAATAACAGATGTCGTAAAATTATTAGTTGCAGCAAACCAGGGCGAGGTACTCGCTTCGCTGCCATGATGGCTCCCTTTATTGGCACAAATATGATAACCTGTACCCATGGCGTGTTGAAGCCATTTTGTGACAGGCGTTTCTCCGTCTGTATAACCGCCACCGGAAACTCCTCCGAGGTCGCCTAAACTAAGGTAATGAAAGCCCTGAAATTCTATCAAGAACCCGATCGACATGTCATTTTCACTTGTAGGCTTATAAAGGTATTTGCCGGAAGCATTAACCACAGGAAGAAAACAAGTGTCGGCCGCCTTAGGGTTAGTAGCAAGAGTAGCCCCACTGGAAGCAACACAGATCATACTCCTGTATTTAAAGTTGAAAAGGCCCTTAAGAACATCATTAACAGGGATAGGAGATATCGTGGGATACAGATTATTTGCTTTTAGTATTTGGATGTACTTAGTGAAACTTTTGTTGTCGGGAGCAGGAGCAGAAAGGTCATAGCAAGCGTCAGGGATGTCCCCTGGTTGAAAATAGTTCTTGTAGTTAGCAAATTGACGGTCAAGTACTTTACCTATTTCCCATCCTGTTTTACTTGCTTCCTCAATAATGAAAGGTAACCCTCCGTAATGATCGATATGCAGGTGTGTAAGTACAATACAATCGATTTTTTCTAATGTTGGCGAAAGTGCGTTTACTGTATCGCGAACATACCGCCATACTTCTTTGCCTCCCGATGACCGCTGGCCATCGATCAATATGATCGCGGTGTCAAGGAAGCTTTTCCCTAAAATATTTGGGACATCAACCGTGTCTATAGCAATGATTAAGGAAGCATCGCCGTCTCGGGCGCCTATATGATGAAATTCCAGACGAGGTGTTTGGGCAGATGCGGTGCTTATTAAGCAAAGCCAGCAAATCAATATTAAAAACTGTTTCATAAGTTCAGATGTTAAGTTTGGTTAGGTTGCTTGATATCCCAGGTACCATCCAAGACTCGATGGTTGTGCATCTGCGTTAGGATCACCGAATAAATAGAAATTAACTGCTCCTGAAGGAGGGAAGCTAAATGACAAAAACTTGAGTGTGATCTGATTCATCGAAAGCATGTAAGCTACCGGATTTCCGCCTTCCTGGTTCTGAGCAGCTTGCAATTGCAGGTTGCCAATATTGAGGCTTAGTACACCCTGCAGGCTCAATGTTTTCGATTGTGTGCTTAATCCCGGAAGCTGTAACATAGCGCCCATTTGTCCGGTTGCACCGGCTGTCCAAACCATCATCATGGTGCTGTTAAATCCCAGGGCGTTTGTAAGTGCACCCATCGTTCCCATATTCAGGTTAAACACCAATCCGTACCAGGTACCGGCCCATGTGCTGCTTCCGACCATCCCAGGTATAGGAAGTGAAATATAACCCTGAGAAGAAGGTTGGCTTGAAGTATCGCCGGTAAGGATGCCAGTTAGCTGCAAGGGGAAGTGCCCATAAAGGCTGGTGCTGCGCCAGTCACTTTGTCCGAGGTCAAAAGCCATCTGACTCACATCAAACGTAAAGATTTGTACGGAAGATGTTTCCAGCGCGAAGCTCATATCAATAGCCATATTCGAATAAGAAAGGCCGTCGCCGCTAAGGAACTGATTCTTGCCATTATTATCCTGAGGACTTCCAAAAGAATAGAGATCAAATTCCTGCTGAGCGAAATTCATAAACCCCCAGAAAGAAAACTTTACATTCACCATGGTGGCATCGGTTCCATTCTGAGGTTGCTCGGTTACGAAATTTGCTTTTACAATCTCGATGCCGTTTATAACATTACTGGTAAGCGCTAATAGGTTGTCTCCAGTTTCGTTAAAGGTGTAATTTGGTATACCGTTCTGATTTTCGTAGGCACCGGTAAAAATAATGATATTAGAATTATTAACGGGTGCTACTGCACATCCAAAAAGGCTGTTAATGGCCAACTGCACATAGCTATTAAAGTTCTGAATATTGGAGTTTGCAAAAAGGACTTTGAGCGAAAGTACTTTGTAATTATAGTTGCCCGGAGGGTTAGTAACATTCTGAAGATAAGTGGTGATGCTGTCGCCATATTGGTTAAAGACGGGATCGGTATAATCGATCAAACCAAACAGTGAGCTTTGAGGATTCATAGACAGGGTGCCACCTGCTCCTGAAGAAATGTGATTCACATTAATACCAAAATGGTGTCCGTAGAATCGGGAAAGATCAATCCCGGCGAGCAGTCCCTGCAATTCCGGTGGAAAATCGCTTACGCTGATATCACATTGCAGTACTAAAATACCATTCCAGTTTGGATCCTGAACAATAGTAGAAAATTGATAATAATTTGTATCGCCGTTTTTATATTTCTGGATTGCTGTATTGCAATAATCTGTTACCCATGCCTGTAATAGCCCAAGATTCCCGTTTGCTGTACTGTTGAATACATCCGGGCTGGTCCAGGTGCTGGAATCATTAATACGGTCCATTAGTGTTCCTTCGCAAAACTTGAAAATAAATACATTCGTGAACACGCCATTTGGATCACTGGTTGGCACATTTGCCAAAAAAGGCCAGCCTTCAATCACCATTTCGCTAGCAAAGTTTGAAGGAGATGTTTGAGCACCATAGAGTACATAATCCTGCCCACCTGATGTAACCGGCTTGTTCCATGACATCACCAGGAACTGCTGATTTGTTTGGAATGCTGATTGCAAGGTTGGGTTCAGGTCGAGAAACTCCATAGTAATAGGAGGATTTCCAGCTTCGTTGACATTGGTATTGCTGGCTAAAACAAGCTGTTCCCACTGGTTAGTCGAAGTGTCAACCTGTACAAGTAATCCTTGCGGTGAGGTAGAATAAATGAGGGTGTCAGTGTCTTCGGTTGTTTCGGCCGATGCCTCTGCTTTCAACTGTAATTGTTGCAAAAGCATAGATTTAATAGTAGGCTCTAATACCGATTTTCGGTTGGTAGAAAGTACTTTAAGCTCAAAGTCGTTGTAATCATTCTCGTCAGCACTTGTTTCCGGGTCCAGCAACCGATACGGAACCATCGGAACAGGAATTAGAGGTGATCCTGATTTAAGAGTGCAGGCAACCGGCTCAAAAAATCCTAATAGGCTCGGTGAAGTTTGATTTACACCATAACCGGCAGCATACAATGAAGCACCGGTTGGCTGCGAATAATACAGGTTACCAGAGGTGTTGCTGATACCGTTACTAATAGCTATCCAGGAGGTTGTCCACGTTTCATCCAGTTGTGCTGCTCCGGATTGACTGGTTCCTTCTGATGGTGGAACATAAGCTGTAGCATATGCGGCCAGACCGTGGAAAAAAGTGAGCATATCTCCGGCATATGCTGAAGTAGCAGGTTGAAAGGTAAATGTTTCAATTCCTGACAAGCCTGCGAGAAGGTTGAGAGAGGTTCCTGGTTTTGCGGGTGGCAGGTTCCAAAGGCTCATGCTATATTGCCCTTGTGGAACCAGATCATAATCAATACCCGCACTCTGCTGATTATTGGTATATACAAGCATACCTGTAGTGTTCTGAGGCATCCAGATTAGTGTTGTATCCGGATAAGCGGAACTATTAGCGATAGAAGAAAGTCCGAGTTGCAGTCCCGAATCTGTCGAGAAGCCCGAGGGTAAAATCTCAGCACCTCCATTTCCTGTGGGTACAATAAATGTACGTAAGTGGCTTCCGGTGTTTAACTGATTATTAGGATCAAAAGACATATAATAACTGCCTTCGTTCTGTGACTGGCTAGAGTCGAACAATGGGTAAGTGAACCGATTTACCGTCGAACCTTGACCTGGATAAAAATAATTTAGTGCTGCATTGTTTGCCGGGAAATTAAAATTACTGGAAGGAACTACAAGGTCGAATACAAGGCATCCCATAAGGGGGCCAGCGGTAGGAACATAAATATTTTGAATCGGATTTTTGAAATTCGATCCGAATTGAGTGTTTAAGCTAAGTGTCGGGTTATTGGGTGTATTAAAAAAGTTGAACATCACCCCATTAGAATCTAATGAACACGGTGAGGATGAAGGTATTGCCAGCTCGATGTTTTGGCTTGGATTATACGAAAGTGGTGCTACTACACTGTAGAATGACGTATAGGAAAAGGTCAGCGCATTCATCGCAGCGCTGTTGATCACTGTAGGATCTTGCAGCCACACCAATGCATAATAGTTTAGGGCTCCTTGATTTCCATATTGGCTAATCAAGCAATTTAGCACGTTCGTTGCAAACGTGTTTGCGGATGTTTCGTCTGTCACTACGGGTGCTGTAGGACAAAATAAAAAGATCCCGTTAGGATATTGTGGAGAAGCGCCCGGGAAAAGCTCCCCGAGAGTTACACCTGAAACTGGTGGCGTTCCGGTACCATTGAAAACATATCCGCACCATCCGATATCGCCACTACTCGGAGATGTTTGATATAGGCTAGAACTGAACAATCGGGTGAATGTCGTCATTGCAAGTAGATTTAGTAGTTAAGTTATCTCAGTTCCCAAGTAGCCACAAACGCATTGAAACGTGTTGGCGGAATGGTTGAAGAACTGAAGGTAGCTAGTAAGCGTACTGATCCCATTTGCACTGTCGACGGGATTTGGAGCGTAAGCTGCATTCCCTTTTCGATCTTCATGTCCCCGATTATAATATCGGAATCATACGTAATTACTGGCGCCGTTTGTGTCAAGGTTGACGTAAATGCTAGCAGGGAGCCACTGTAAATGGCCACACTGGCATTATTTTTAGCATTGCCCAGTGGCTTAACCACAACTGTTACAATTGGGGTTAGTTGATAAATAACAGAATCGTGATTTGTTGCTGAACTTCCTGCCGGAAGCCAAGCTGCTACCAATCCGATAAAGTTCTGCGAAGAATCTCGCTGAGCTGTTGCCGGGCTTAGAATCTGTGCATTTAACTGCATTATATCCGTAATGTCATCCGGGAGCTTTAAATTTAGCAGGCATGATCCCTGTAGTCCGGGATTTCCAAAGTTAAATACAGCACTTGTCAAGGACCGCTCCAGATGCACTATCCCAGCGATAGAATCTTTCCAGAGAAACTTGCAGAGCACCCCCTTTCCTGAAGGGTCAATTCGATATTGAAACACTGCGCTACCAATTTTCCGGGTAAGCTCTGTACTAGTTTTGGAAAGTTGCGCCTTAGAAGAAAGGCAAACCAACCATAAGCAGATACTAAAAAGGAGCTTTGGATACATTATGAATAATTAACCGAGCAAAAGCTGGCGTGCCGGAATAGTTTATCCTGACATGCCAACCTTGATACGTTAAATTATTGATTCAGATTCCAAGTAGCAATCACTGCATTAAGTGGCTGTGGAGTTTTCACATTTGTATCTGTGAATTGACAGTTTAATGTTACTGTACCAGCCTGAATAGCACTTGGAAGTTGCATTTTCAATGTTCCAGAAACAATAATATAATCACCTATCTGTAAATTTGCAGGAATCTCCTGTGTAGGGGCTTGCTGTACAAGAGTAAGCGAATAAACGGTTGTGCCTGCAGAGGCGAAAACCACCTGTGCAGTGGTGTAATTCGATACAATAGTAACCTGAACAGTTGCTGTAGGATCGAGGATGTAAGCGGGTAACGTTAATGGTAAAGCCATAATGAGGATGATTTTGGTTTTTTTTATTTAATTGTTGATTTATGTTTCATGAGTTAACCGAATGTTTTTCCGCCTAAGTTTGGTAGACTTCATACCTCACGGCAAGGCGGCTGCGTTATCGAAGTTTTGAACTTATCACCGAAAATCAGTAAAGTATTACTATTGATTATTATAAGATTAAGCGATGCTGACATCTTCGTGAAAATTTATTTTCGGTATTCTTAGTGAAAGTAACTATTTTTTCATATAAAAACAATTTTACATGAAAAAAAATATTTTTTTTCATGTAAAATAACTCACAGGAGGTAAACTCTATATTTCACTAAAAGTGGTTCTTCCCCACTTTTGGTGGTAATTATGATAATTGAAGGCTAATGTTCGTTAGAAATTAATGAACCTTGCGAATCTAATTTTCTCTTCTGCTGATGTATTTAAGATTATTTCGGTAGACAATCAGACTGATCAGATAAATATATACGTTCAAAGCCGGCAGAAAATATGTTTATGTCCGAATTGCTGTGAGCCGTCCACCAAATTACATAGTTACTACACGAGGAAATTTAATGACTTGCCCACCTTTGGAAAGTCTTGCAGGATCTTTCTGAAATCTCGTAAATATCATTGTCTAACGGACGAGTGTCCACTTAAAATTTTTACAGAACGCTATGAAAATCATTTCCAACCATGCAAGCGGACAACAAAGCGTCTGGAAGATAAGCTATTTAATACTGCTTTAGAATTGGGTGGCAAACCTGCAGAAAGAATATGTTGTCATTTTTCAATACCAGTCAGCGATACTACTTTACTGAGACTTATCAATAGAGCTCCTTTACCTGCCCCAGGTGTTTTTACAGCTATAGGCGTTGATGATTGGGCCTACAAAAAGCGTGAAAGATATGGCAGCATTCTGGTAGATTTAACAACAAGAAGAGTTGTCGATTTGCTACCCGACAGAGAAGAAGAGAGTTTAATTACCTGGTTAAAGAAACAGCCAAAACTTGAAGTAATAACCAGGGATCGTTATGGCAAATACAAGCGTGCGGCAACTAAAGGTGCACCTCAGGCGATACAAGTGACCGATCGCTGGCATTTGCTAAAAAACCTCGGTGAGGCGCTCACCAAAATGATGACCCGTGAATATGCCAGATTAACTAGATCATTAGCGCCGAGGATTGAGGAAAGCCCAGTGGAAATACCTGACGAATTACCTATAAGAGAAAAAGAATTGGCCACAACGGGGATTATAAGGCGACGGTTTGATGAGATGAAGAAATTACAGGCAGAAGGTTTATCAATAAAGGCAATTGCAAGACAATTGGGTATGCATAGGGAAACCGTTAGAAAATACATGTTGACGGAAAATTTAGTCCGTAAATCCTACAAGGACAGGGGGATGATCGAGAACTACTTCAATTATATTAAAAAGCGAATGGAAGAAGATGAGGGACTTTATTTGAAAACATTATGGAGTGAGTTACGGCATATGGGTTATCCAGGAGGGTACAGCACACTCTCTGAAGCCTTAGCTTATTATGGCATTCGCATCGGGAAAAAAGCCAGGAATCCAAAAACGCCACAGCACTCAGGCTCATTCTTTAAGCCTTCTAATGCTGCAATGCTATTCCTGACCTCGGAAAACAGGCTTACCGCAACGCAGAAAAAGCTAATAGACAAATTATGTAAATCATCATGTGGCTTAGAACGCGCCTTGGTATTGGTAAGAGATTTCCGAAATCTTATGGAAAACAAGTTGGGAAATCAACTCCAGGGCTGGATAGAGAATGTACTGCACTCAGGGATTAGCGAGATGGCAACTTTTGCGAATGGTCTGTTAAGGGATTGTCAGTCCATTGAAAATGCGATCAGCTTGCCTTGGAGCAATGGCCCGGTAGAAGGCAATGTAAATAAGCTAAAGACTATCAAACGGCAAATGTATGGCAGGGCCAGCTTTGATTTGCTCAGAAAAAGATTAGTGCTGAAACCCACATAACCACCAAAAGTGGGGAAGAACCTAAAAGTGACCCTCCCATTTCAGGCCAAAATGGCCGCTAGTGTAGTTGCCGGGAGTAGTCAAGAGTTTTACGCTGATGCGCAAAACATAACCAATGATCTTTACCATTACTAAACCTTGCCTTATCGAGATATTTTAATTCGACTTGATTTAAGCACTTCTAAGCCATTCAAATACTTACTCGGACACTCTGTTGGCCTCTCAGATCAGCACCTAAAGGCTTTATACAGCTTTAAATCACGAGCACACATGATCCAAATGAGAAGCAAAAACTAGCTTCAACATATCAAAACCACCACTTTTACCGAAATAAAGGGGTCAGCTTGGAGCGTAAATTAATGTCAGTTTAATTCCCGAAATACCCAACTTCGTCGAAACATGCAGTCAAATGTCCTGAATTTAATACTGGAATTAGTTAACACTTTTGAGACAGCTTCTTTTGTTTACATCGGTTTTTCTGCTGAATGCTTTTTTTAATTAATGTTGTTTATATTTGCGTAGAGGTCAACTGCTTTAAATCAAAGAGATGCAGACTCTTCAATCTTTGTTTCTCCCGAAGGTCTCTTCATCTCTCCCCTGCCATTAGGAATGCCAAACACCGGATTTCCATCCTTTTCAAAAGTAAATCGCTGCAGATACACCTCTCTGTTATCCCAACCCCCATCCAAAGCGGCTTTAGAATGATAATAAATCCAATATTCACTGTCATCAGGCGAAGTTGTCATACTTGCATGTCCAAGTCCATGAACGGTAGAAGTACCTTGAAAAACAGGCTTTGAAGATTTTATCCACGATGAAGGATTCAGCGGATTTTTACCTTTTGTTAAACGAAGCTGCCCCAACTTATAGTGTTCAGTCCATGAGCCTCGGGTAGAGTAAATAACAAACACATCATCCTTGTGTTTCAATATTTGGGGTCCTTCCTGCAATACAATGTTGTCACCCTTTTCCCAATTGAGTTCGGGTCTAGATAATAACACACGTTTCCCAAGCGTCCATGGATTTTTCATTTCTGCGATATAGAGATTCTGATCTACATCATGATGGTCATGAAGTGTTTCCCAGCCAGACCAAACAGCATATTTCTTACCACCTAACTCTAGAACAGTCATGTCTATAGCCCAGCAATTGTCTTTCTTTTGATTAGGATCATCACCTGTGTATAGTCTTTCCTTATCTGTGTAAGGCCCAAACGGGCTGTCGCTTTCCAACACTCCTGCCCTTTGCGCATAATAAGGAGCTCCCTTATGCACAGAGCCTGCATAGTAGATGTACCATTTCCCATCGATATGATGAATTTCCGGTGCCCAAAGATTATAGCTGTTCCATTTACCTTCAGGGGGAGTCCATACTACCTCTTTCTTTTCGAATTTTGTCAGATATCTTGATTCTGTAACAGCAAACCCACCCTTTTCATTGAAAATCGTATAATATTTACCATCATGTTTTGTAATGTATGGATCAGCGCCCTTACGAAGTGGGTTCATAAACGTCTCAGAGACTTTACCCTTCTCGGTCTGTTGCGCGTTTAGGTTCAATGAAAATGCAGTTAGCAGAAAAATGATCGAAAAGACTTTGTTCATAGCGGAAATACTTTGGCTAAATATACAAAAAGATGCCTCGATCATTTCACCAACCACAAGTAACAGTATTGTTCACTTCAGAACACCTATGTTCACTTATGAACAGAGAAGGCAAAAAAATAGTTCACAACAAATTGATAATCAATACATTAAATTAAAACCTTAAATTGGCACAGGCTTCGCTGTTTACAGAAAAATGATTGGATATGTTTTATATCAATATTAAAATTGCTTTACGAAATCTTTGGAAACACAGGGGTTATACCTTTATCAATACGGTTGGCCTGTCCATAGGTATGACTTGCGCACTGATCATATTCCTTTTTATTCGACAATATCTGAGTGCCGATAATTTCCATCCAAATACAGACAAGATCTTTAGGGTAGTTTCCCTCGGTAATGGTACAGACGGAAAAGTACCTATGATGGGCGTTCCTGTACCAATGGCCGGCGCATTACGTACAGACTTCCCTCAATTAGAGAAAATTGCAAATCTCGTACAGGGTTATCATCTGGTCGAGATTGCAGGAGAAGATAGGTCGGCAAAGCAATACTATAAAGAGTATGGAACTGCATTTTATACCGACCCAGCCATTTTTGATATCTTTAATTTCCCCTGGGCGTTGGGCGACCCGGCTTCATTAAATGCCCCCAATCATATCGCACTTACCCAAAGTACGGCAACACAATACTTTGGCAACTGGCAAAATGCTATGGGTAAAAAGCTTAAGCTTAGCGGTGACGAGACTTTTTATGAGGTAACCGGAATTATAAAAGATCTGCCAAAAAATACTGATTTCCCAATTCATCTGGTCATCTCCTATCAGAACTTTGGAAATGCCACAAGTATGCGCTGGAACTCTGTAAACATGGGCCATAATTGCTATGTGATGGTAAAGCCTAATACTGATATTAAGCAATTGCAAGTTCAGCTGGATGGATATACCAAAAAATATTACGACGCAAAAGATCCGCTTTCAAATACACATCTGTTTCAACCTTTTTCTGATGTACATCTAGATAGTAAGTTTGGTAATTTTTCGCCCAGGCGATATACCCCGCTGCAAATTAATTCTTTAAGGATTTTAGGATCGCTAATCTTGTTAATTGCCTGCATCAATTTCATTAACATGGCAACGGCACAGGCAATTGGCCGTTCAAAAGAGGTAGGAATCCGTAAGGTCTTAGGCAGCAATCGTAAACAACTTCTGTTTCGTTTTTTAGCCGAAACTTTTGTAATCACGTTTGTAGCTATCACAATAGCTTGTATTGCTACTGAGATTGCACTGCCAGTAGTAGGAAATTTTCTCGGCCAGCAGATTCCATTCAATATAATTGATCATCCTATTATCCTCGCCTTTATCCTCACCCTTTGGCTGGCGGTAAGTTTTCTTGCAGGTCTGTATCCTGCCGTTTTCGTATCTGGATACAATCCAATAAATGCACTAAAGAATAAAATCATCCAGGGAAATAAGGGCATCTGGAGTCTAAGAAGTGTCCTCTTAATTTTTCAATTTACAGTAACACTGATTTTCATTATCGGAACTCTTGTAGTACTGAAACAGATCGATTACTTTAAAAATAAGTCACTTGGATTTAATAACAATGCCATTTTACAGGTCGATGTCCCGACCGATTCCGTTAACAAAACCAGGTTTGATACTTTTAAACAAAAGTTATTGCAACATAGCGGAGTAGAAATGGTAACCTATGCCTATACTCCGCCAAGCACCAGCTCCAATAACTTTACGAGTTTCTACTTCAATAACTCTTCTCAGAAAACCGATTTTCTGCTTTGTAATAAACCAGCCGACGAGGATTACTTCAAAATATTTGGTCTGAAAATGATTGCAGGAAAACCCTTGTCCAAAAGTGATACGGTGAATGGCTATATATTAAACGAAACATTGCTGCACAAACTTCATCTTAAAGATCCTAAAGATGCATTAGGAAAATATATCCAGCTAAACAGAAGACCATTAGCCCAAATAATTGGAGTGGTAAAAGACTTTAACAACCTCAGTCTGCATGGAGATATCTCTCCGGTCATATTTTATACAAGTAAAGAAGAGTACGCAAGTGCATTTGTGAAGCTTAATCCCCTCCATATGCAGGAAACTGTTAAAGAAATAGGGGCAGATTTCAAATCAACTTTTCCTGATCAATTTTATGAACCAAGCTATTATGATGAGTACATCGCCAATTACTACATCGTTGAGGAAAAAACAGCTGTTTTATTGAGCTTTTTTACATCAGTGGCTATATTTATTTCTTGCTTTGGCTTGTTCGCCCTCATCTCATTTGTAGCTATTCAGCGCACCAAAGAGATGGCAATCAGAAAAGTGTTGGGCGCTACTACAATTGAACTCATCAGCGTTCTCAATCAGTCCTTTATGAAGATGATCGTCATAGCCAATCTTATTGCCTGGCCTTTAGCCTATATCTTGCTAAATCGGTGGTTACAGGGATTTGCCTATAAAATAGATCTGCCAATGTTGCCATTTGTACTTGCAGCACTGGGCTCTGTTGGAATCATAGTGCTCACTGTAGCGCTGAGGACCTATAAAATGACTACTGCTAATCCGGTAGAAGCGCTAAAATATGATTAAACAACAAGACACATCAGACACTGATATACTGCAGTTTAGAATAATTACCTGAAGAATGTTAAATTGCAATAACCAATTTAACGCCTCAAATGAATGAACAAATAAAACTCACCACTCCTTCAAAGAAAAGAACTTTATGGACCTGTATAAATTGCGCTATAATTCTTCTTTTTATGTATGTTGGAATTTTTCATCAATATCATAATGTTAAATTAGATACGAGTTTACTTTTGGTGTTCGGCTTCAACAACCTGACATACTTAAAGCATTTGTGGATAGACACCAGCAAAATGAATTGGATAAAACACCTATTGCCCATTCTAATGTTGCTAATCCTAGGTCTACTGGTAGTTGCAACATATAAACTACAGAAAGTCTACTACGCCCATCAACTCGCAAATCACGGCCAAACGGTGATTGGAAAAGTAGAATTGGTGAACACGTTCGAATTCCCTGTATTTGATCTTTATTACAACCGCTACGCCCTAGTCCGCTACAGATTCAACAATAAAAACTATTTCCAAGAAATAGACAACAAGAATCAAAAGCTCACTCAAGGAGATATGATAATGCTTCGGTTATCAACTCAACATCCTCAAATAATTGAGGCAGTCGACAACTGATTTCACCACTTTATCTTCCTTTTATTTATGTTTATTAACTTGTCAGTTTTATTAAATGACAGGGCAAAGTCTGGATTATTTATGCTTACAGAAGAAATTGCTTTGTCAGAATTCACCAATAATGAAAGATCATACCATGATATATTCTTATTAAGAACCGTAGCGTAATCCAGGGTTAAGGTAAGTGTATTACCATCAATCGTTTCCTTTTTTGTAACGTGGTCTTTAATGTATATATATTCTAAAAACTCCCTTAAGCTGCAAAAGATCAAATTATCCTTAGCTTTTAAAGCAATATCATCTATCCAATGATTAAAATTCTTAATGGCCTCTTCATCTTTAATCCCATGCGTTCCAATTTCAAAAAAATCAAAGGAATTATCGGCAAATAAAGAATTTGACAATTCCCAATGCGACCCATCATTTGACCAATCGTCAGTAAATCCTCTTCTTATTGCTAAGTAATCAAAAGGTTCGATATCACTTAATTTGCCTTTAGGTGTATATTTCCCAATTTGCTCAAATTTGTCAAATGTTCCTTGAGATGCACCACCAATATAGCCAAAATCAGATGAGGCAGTATGAAATCCGACCAGGTTAGTTGGAACGATAACGGTATTCATTTTATATCCCTGATTCAGTAATATCATCGCATCCAAATCTTTTATATTTTTCTCGCGATCTTCACCGTTATTGAAGTTACCTTTTTCATCATGATAATAAGAGTGATTCATGATATCCATTCCCTTAAGTACTAACGGGAGTCTTTGCGCATATGTAGCAGCATAATCAGTATAAAAACCTATCTCTTTATTACTATATTGATTTTTACCATTAACAGCCAAACCTAAACTGTAATTCTTTTTGTTACCACAACCGTCAGTATAAAATGTATTTGATAGCTTCTCATAAGCTTTAACTACTGTTAAAGCAGCATCATCAAACTCCATAAGTATTGCCTTACCTTTATTGTATTTTAATTTAGGAAAGCTTGTGGTGGCCGATGAAGGATTATCACTAAACACTACTTTTATTTCGATTTTTCCATTAAAAGGAGGTGTTACCGCGCCATCGGGGATTGAAGGAATATTCTTTTCTTCCTCGACAGGTTTTTTTTCAGGATCTACGGGAACTTTGCTGGTGCAGCTTAAAATAAAAATGGAACAGATAAGAAGATTGAGAGCTAATAATTTTTTCATTAATATGCTTTTTTTTCAAAAATACATATTTTATCTGTTTTAAACATCATGGACAGCTTTAAGATTCCAGCTTAAACCGATTCATACTTAATGTATTCATGGTCAAAACTTCCATCCTCATAAAGATTTAAAAGAGAATAGCCAGGAACTGTTTGCTTATATGCACTTTTGCCATCATCACCTGGCTCCCACCAAAAACCACTTGTAGCGCCATTACACAAATAGGCGACATCATTATACCAAACTTTGTCAAGCAAATGAATATGTCCGCTTAAGCAAAGTTTAATGTTCTTATTCTTGTTAAAAACTTCGATGAACTTCATAATGTCCAGATGATTGTAGCTCCCGCTAACCTTAAACGGCCCTCTAAAATCTGATTTATTATCTACAATGCCTGTACAGCTCAATAAAGGGTAATGCGACATAATCAGTATAGGTTTATCTTTAGCGTTCTTTTCAACATCCTTTACAAACCAATCCCACTGCTGCTCATCAAGCATTCCCGGGCTTGTGGGATGATTACTGTCCAGCATAATAAAATGCCAGCCATTTTTATCAAAGCTGTAATAATTATGCTCCATTTGCAGCATCTTTAACA
The DNA here is from genome assembly GCF_059758925.1 of Pedobacter sp. GQ55. NCBI lineage: Bacteria > Pseudomonadati > Bacteroidota > Sphingobacteriia > Sphingobacteriales > Sphingobacteriaceae > Pedobacter > Pedobacter sp. GQ55. Next base: position 395,373 of record NZ_JCAXEI010000004.1, read on the forward strand.
CTCCTGCTTTACCTCCCAACTCATCATCTTTACCCTGCCACCACATATCATGATTTCCCAATACATGGTGCATAGGAATACCTTTAACAACTTGAACACTTTCATTCCAGCAAGCCCATTGCTGCTCTACCCTATCTTTGGTAATGTTGTCATAATCTGCAGCATAAATAGAATCACCCCCGTTAAGAATAAGCTCTACCCTGTCTTTTTTGATCATTTCCAGACATTTCTTGAAACGGGCAACGGCATTATGTTCAGGCCTGATATGCACATCAGTGATGTGTGCAATTTTTAATGCCTTCTTTTTCTTTATTGGAGCAGCAATTGATGCCTCTGCAACACTGCTCAATGCAATTGTTCCTGCTGTAACTCCAAGTGATTTAATTAAATCTCTTCTTTTCATTTATGTGTTTGAATTTGTTTACCCTAACCTTCTGTCTGATATATATGGAACAATCGGGTAGATGTAATTGTCCATATTCACACCTAATTTTTCAGGAGATGAGCCCACAAATACAGTCCTTTTCCCTTTAATTGTAATTCTGCCTTTGTAGTCAATTTCAATCATTGCCCATATTGGATCTTTGTATGGCACGGTATACTTGATATTTGGATGTGCTTTATCTACCTCTTGGGAATAACGAATTTCTTTATAATCATCTCCAAGCCATTGGTACGATGCACTGTTAATTTGTACATAATGTATCCTATTGATGTGATTGTGATAGTCCTGATGATGATGACCACTGATTACCAGAATAACCTTTTCCTTAGCTGCCTTTTCATCTGCCTTCTCCAGGGTATAACGTAACAAGGTACCATTTTCAAGTCCGCCTGCATCATTATCCAAACCTTGGTGACAAAAGATAACAGTTGGAAAAGAAGTTTCATCCAAATCTTTCCTTAACCATTCTAATTGAACAGGAGAGATATAACGTGCATATCCCTTTGGGCGGTCGGGACTTTCATTATGTTCATTACCATCTAATACTACAATGTGGAAGCCATTCGAATCAAACGAATAATATTTAGCCTTAGCATTCCAAAATTCAACAACCTGATCACGGGTATATCCCCCGTCGTTATCATGATTACCAATTACATGATACTTCGGGCCTTTAAATTGATTCCAAACATCCAGTAATGGAGTATTGCTTTTTTTAGGAATACAAAAATCTCCACCCTGTATAATAAAATCGGGGTTTTCAGTATTCATTTCGTTGATAAACGCAGACAAGCGTTCAATACCATCATGCATAATATCATGATGAAGATCTGTGATCATTCCAATCCTGATTTTTTTATCTGCCGGACTTAATTCAGGATATCGGGCAAAAAACAAGGTGCCTCCGGCCAGCCCTGTTGTTTTTAAAAATTCTTTTCTATCCATTTCTTATTTTGTAATTTAAAACTCGTACCTCAAGACGCCATAAATATACAAATACTAAATAAATGTTTAATATTTGTATCCATATTAATATATAAATAATATCTGAACCACCTATTGCTTATAGCTGCGCCTCACATAGTTCACACCTTCTTCACAAAAAGGCTCTTTTTTGGGTTTGGTGTGAATAATATGTGAAGAAGCACCAATCTTGTGAAGAGCCATTTAACTTAATCATAACTTCAAGTAATAATTACTTAACCCGAATAATCTTATTATTGCTATTTTTAATAACACCATTTCTAAAGTTTCACCATGTCAAACAGAAGAATTTTCCTTAAAGGCAGCCTTGCAAGTATACTATTAGCAGGCCTTTCAAAAAGTGTTTCGGCCTTAACGCCAGAAAACCACACAAGTCTACCTTCGGGTGCAAAAGCAAAACTTCGCTTTGCAATTGCATCAGACGGCCATTATGGACAACCCGGAACAAACTACAAAGCAGACCACGAAAATATCGTTCAATGGATTAATGAAGCCCATGATACTAATCCACTTGATTTTGTAATCTTCAACGGAGATCTTGTTCATGACCGTCCCGAGTTGCTTGCTGAAGTAAAGGAAACCTATTTTAGCAAACTCAAAGTTCCATTTTATGCTATCCCGGGCAATCACGATCTTGCTGATGCAACACTTTGGAAAGCTGTTTTTGGCTATGAGGATAATTACTCCTTTAAAAAAAATGACGTTGGTTTTATCCTGGCAAATACCTCAGATACGAAAGGTAAATACATATGCCCTGACAATAATTTCATAAAACGAGAGCTGGAAAAGTTTAAAGACTTAAAGACAGTACTGGTGGTTTTACATATACCTCCACACTTCTGGGTACCAGAAAGTCCGTTTGTTGATTGCCCTGAAACCATTACCCTCCTGCATAGCTACAATAATGTTAAAGCGGTTTTTCATGGACACGACCATAGTTTGGATGCTGTGTTTTACACCAATAAATTACCCCATTTTTTTGATGCACACTACGGTGGCAACTGGGGCACACAATATAAGGGCTATAGAATTGTTGAGATTGATGAATCCGACAAAATAACTACGTATCAGGTTAATGCAAGTAAGAATCCAGTACTCAATGAAACCAAGTTTTAGCGTTACTTAAAATGCAATGGTGCTTTTAACTGTTAAAAAGACTACCTTCACCAGCCTGCGGTTTTACTCCCGTATTAAGCCGCTATTTTGGAAAATACATTTGATTGCCTGATCGATTCTTTTATAGACCAACACGTAGGCATTGCCGATCACTTTTTAAGTGAAGGCCTTGCTGCCGATTTAAAGGAAAACCTGATTTCTCTTTACAGTAACAAAATGCTCCTTTCGGCCGGAACAGGAAACGACAAGGTAATAAGACATAATTCTGAAGTGCGCGGCGATCGTATTTACTGGTTAGACCGCAACCATAATACGCCTTGCGAAAATGCCTTTTTTATCTTAATGGACAAGTTTGTAAAATACTTAAATGAAACTTGTTACACCGGAATTACCGGATACGAGTTTCATTATACCTTATATGAAAAAGGTAGTTTTTACAAAAAGCATCTTGATCAGTTCCAAAATAACGACAGCAGAAAGTATTCAATGATTATCTATTTAAACGCAAACTGGCTACTAGCTGATGGTGGTGAATTGTGTATCCACCATGATGATCATTTGCAAAACATATCTCCTGAAAACAGAAAAGGCGTCTTTTTTAAAAGTGATGAACTTATGCATGAAGTGTTACTCACCCACCAACCCAGAATGAGCATCACCGGATGGTTAAAGATTTGAAATTACTGAGCTGAAGGAGGCGGAACATCTACCCCCCACTGCTGATTAGGCTTCGCTCCCATTATGAGTATCATTTTTCCACCCTTCATCAGTTCATCTCTATATAACCAGCAGTTGTTTAGTGGTTTACCATTAAACGTGGCCGACTGCACGTAAACATTTTCTGCTGAAGTATTTCTGGTTTCTATAATCAACTGTTTTTTATTACCCAATGTAATTGTTGCCTTTTCAAAAAGAGGACTCCCCAATTCAATTATAGGTCGCAGGTCGGTAAGTCCTTTCACGTCAAATAACCCTAATGCGGCCATTACATACCATGAACCTAATTGCCCCTGGTCTTCATCTTGCCCGTAGCCATAGCCATGAATGGTTTCTGTGCCGTAAAACTCATCACAGATGGCTCTTGTCCATTTTTGAGTAAGCCAGGGTTTACCAGAGAAATTAAACAACCAGCTGACATGTAAATTAGGCTGATTACCATGATTATAAATTGATTTCACCCCTGCAAACGCATCTATCTCTTTACCACCCCCAAAACTGTTTTTCTGTGCAACAGTAAAAACACTATCTAAACGATTGTTAAATTCAGTTTTACCCATTTGAGCGATTAAGCCTGCAGGATTATGAGGTATATAAAAAGTATATTGAATCGCATTTCCTTCCTGAAAACCTCTCCATGGCTGATAAGGATCGAACTTATCTATAAAGGACCCATCTGCCCTTTTAGGATGGATCATTTTATTTTCAGGATTAAAAAGCAATTTCCAGCCATCAGATCTTTTAATTAAATTCTGATAATCGTCTTTTTTACCTAAAGCTTTAGCCATTTGCGCGACAGCAAAAGCGCTAAAACTATATTCCAATGTGTGCGAAGCAGAAAAATTTGAACCTAATGAATCTGTCTCCCCTTCGGCATAAGGTACAAAACCGCGCTCAATAAACTGCTTGGTGTCCATTTTTCCTGAACCTTGGTTTCTGTTTACCCATTCCAGCTCATTTGCTTTTACCGCTTTATAAGCCAAATTTACATCGTAATCTCTGATTCCTAAATTATACGCACCGGCAATGGTAAGCCCTATAAAATTTGTTCCTACACCGGATGCAAACTGGCCATTTGCAATTCCATCACCAAACCAGCCTCTATGCTTATAAACTTCTAAATGAGTTTGTACAAAATCTTTATATCTATCCGGATAAGAAAGAGCCCATAGCTGTGTAAGGTTCCAAAAGGCACCCCAAATGGCATCTGTGTTATAGAAATTGTACTTAGGTTTCCCTGTTTCATCAAGTGGCAACTGCCCTATTGTTCCACCGTATTGAGGGAATGTTCCGCTTACATCGCTTGCAGTCCCCCGACCCAATAAACCGTGAAACAGGCCGGTATAAAACTTTACTTTATTGTTTTTATCAGTTCCTTCAACATAAATTTTACCCAGTTCCTGCTCCCATACTTTTTGAGCCCTTGCCTTAGCCTGGTCAAATGACAGCCCTGTTGCTTCTGCTTCTAAGTTTCTTTTAGCATTTTCTGTTGAGGTATATGACAAACCTACTTTCATCTCCACAACAGCTCCTTCGGCTGTATTATACTCCAAAAACAAACCTGCTCCCTTACCTTTTGCAGATGTGCTGTTCTGAGAAATACCTTCGGCATTAAAAGAACCTGTCTTTATTGGCTTCTGATTGGTTTCTCCCCAGAAATACATAGTGATCTGACCTTTGGGATCGTCACTTTTGATGTATTTTGGATATGTGGTTACAGAACCTTCAAAATGAGTATCATCAATCACCCGTACAAAAGCATCTTTCACCTCACCACTTTCGCCCTGCTTATTCCCGATATCCAGAATAACCCTCGATTGATCGTTTTGAGGAAAAGTATAGCGATGAAAACCAACATGTTCTGTTGCCGTAAGTTCCGCTGTAATACGGTAATCACCTAACAGAACTTTGTAATAACCAGGCTCGGCTACTTCGTTTTTATGATCAAAATGAGAACGATAACCGTCCTGTCGACCTTCCAAATCACCCGGCTTCACTTTTAAAGGTCCATTTGTGGGCATAAATGAGACACCCCCAATTTGCCATTCATGAAAATGGACGAACCCTTCTATTGAGGGATGCCTGGTATCATACCCTACTGCCTCCCATCCCGATTTATTGCCATAATGACCATTGGTTGATGGTGCAAGCTTTGCCATCCCATAAGGTAAGGCAGCTGGCGTAAAAAAGAACCAGCGACTATGTGCAGTACCAATACCAGAATCTACATACTTTAATACACTCTCCTTCTTTACTTCACAGGAAGATAATACAGCAACCACTAAAAAAGCAGCAATTATGATATTACTATTTCTTCTCATCCCAAAATGATTCTATTTCTTCTAATGATTTACCTTTAGTTTCGGGCAATAACTTATAAACAACAAAAAAGGCGATGAAACAGAAAAAGGCAAATACCCAAAAGGTTGCAGGTGTTCCGGCCTGTTTTAATAATATTGGTGTAACCTGGCCCATTATAGTATCGGCCACCCACATCACCATTATACTTACACCCAAAGCTTTCCCTCTGATATTTGTTGGAAATATTTCAGAAGCTACCACAAACTTTAAAGGACCTATAGAAAATGCGAAACATGCCAAAAAGAGTGTAACACTTATAATTAAGAAGATACTTGAGGTAAGACCCAGATAAAACAGAAAGCCCGTAACAAATAAACTTATTGTTGCCCCAATTGTACCAGTTAAATAAAGTGGCCTCCTGCCCCATTCGTCAACTTTCCATATCGCAATAAAAGTAAACACCAGATTGGCCACGCCAAATATGATCTGTCCTAAAAAAGAATTACTTAAAGCAATACCTGCATCATTTAGTATGGATGGCCCATAATAAATAATGGCATTTATACCGCTTAGCTGAGAAAACAAAGGCAGCAAGATACCAAGCAACATGGCTTTCCTTAATTTAGGTGAGAACAACTCTTTATACGAACCATTATCATCATGTTTATCTCCCGATAAAGCTGCCTCTACAGCATCTGCTTTGCCGTTATTAATACTCTTTAAAATGGCTAAACCCTCCAGATTCCGGCCTTTTTTTATTAACCACCGCGGACTTTCGGGCACAAAAAACAAACCAGCCAAAAACAGGGTAGCCAGCACCCCACCTATGCTAAACATGCCGCGCCATATTTCTTTAATGTAAATAAGATCAATCAGTCCTGAAGTAGCCGTATGATGTTCCGAATAATTTAACAGCACCGAATTGGTTATATAAGCCATCAAAATCCCTACAGTAATTGCCAGCTGGTAAAAAGTAACCAGTCTGCCTCTAATAGCTGCTGGAGATATTTCTGAAAGATACAAGGGCACTACAATGGATGCAATACCAACACCTATACCGCCTAATAACCTTGATGCAATTAACCAATCAAGAGATGTCACCAAAGAACAACCAATGGCAGAGAAAAGGAATAAAACGGCAGAAATGAAGAGTAGTTTTTTACGACCAAGTCTATCACTCAGATCTCCTGAAAATGCCACCCCCACAATACAGCCCACAAGGGCCGAAGAAACAAACCACCCTTCCTGCAAAGGAGTTAAATTAAATTGTTTCTCTACAAAGGGCAATACTCCAGATATTACCGCCATATCAAAGCCAAAAAGCAAGCCTCCTAAAGATGCAACAAGGGTAATTAAGCCCAAATAAATTCTATAATTATTATTCATACTCGCTCGGTTTATAAATGGTTAAGGTATTAGGTTAGGTTATTCTTTACAATTCAATATCATGTTTAAGGAAAGCTTTAATCACTTTTGCTCTTCCTTTTCCATGATTTATCAGCTTATATTTTTGGGTTGCAGCTGGAATAATAAAGGTCTCTGCATAGTGAAATTTATTGGGCTCATTCTCTTCAATCTCCACTGAAATAGAAGTACCTTCAACAAGCATCAACACATGACACCTATCCTCAGTTGCAATAGTCAGCTCAGTATCAAACTCAATGCGATGTACATCATAAAAATGATCCTTATGCGTTGGTAAATGTAGTATTTCCCAATCATCACCTCTATCAAACAAGACTTGCTTAGCAATTAGCTCTTTTGGCACCTTCTCTCCTTTTCTTTCAAACCTAAGGTTATTAAAGGCATGCTCTATATTAATCGGTCTAGGTTCCCCGTTAAGATCCAGAGATAGCCAGTCGTACATTTTAAACGTAAAAATGTACGGGGTAGCGCTAATCTCAAGCACCATGTTATTTATCCCGGAGCTATGAACGGTACCATTAGGAATTAAATATAGTTCATGCTTGCGCGAAGGAAAACTACGCACATATCTCTCTACTAAAATCTCTTGTTTTTTAAGCTGACTCAGTTCCAACGCTTTTCTGAATTCCTGAGGATCTATATTCTCCTGAAAACCCAGGTAAACTTTTGCACCTGGCTCGCAATCTAAAATATAGTAGGTCTCATCCTGAGTAATGGTTTCTCCGAATTTTTCTCTGATGTATGATTTTGACGGGTGACACTGAATGGAGAGGTTACCTCCTTTAAAAGTATCTAGAAAATCAAAACGAATAGGAAAATAGCTACCAAACTGTTCAGCATGTTCTCCTAATATGGCTTTATGCTCAACTGTCATTAAAAGATCAAAAGGTATTTCCAGCAAGTTTCCGTCACTCTCCAACACAATACCATTCTCTGGTGTGATTAACTCAAATGACCATGCATAATTGACCTCTTTGGTATTTAAGCCCTGCAGATGTTTCTTCATCCATTGCCCTCCCCAGGATCCACTTTCAAACCAGGGGCGTGCACGCAAAACAGAGTGACTAAGTTTATGTAATCCATCAATCAGATCTTTTTTAAACAACCAGTTTGGCCTACCTACTCTTTGCCCGTCTGCAACTATAGCTATCTTTTTAAGTAATTCAGCCTTATATTTATTTAGTACTACCCAATCTACAAAGTAGAAGCGTTTATACATTTTAAATGCCTTGTCTGTGATGTTATTCCCAAGATTTCCAATGGACCCTGCTCGCATACGGTATTGTATCTCGTTCTTAGGGATATCAAAATACACCACTGGAGCATCCCAATTCAGTAAACCCGCACCGATACCAATTACAATATTTATATCTGCCTGATCGTCTTTTTCAAGTGTTAAAAATTCATCAATTTTAAAGAAATCTTTAAGGTTAAGGTCAGTTTTAAATCCCCATACATCTTCGGCCCCGCCTAAAAATGGCTTAACCATTTTCTCAACTTCGGCTTCACTTTTAAAATAATCTGCTGTAAAATGCCATTTTACAGAAAAACCGTTCTCTTCAAGTCTTTTCTGTACCTCTTGTTGGATGTCGGTAAAAAACACCCCCCCATACCCATCGATGAGTACATTTTTCTGTTCAATGATCCACGCCACTAAACTACCGAAGCCGCTATATATTTTACCTTTTCCTAATTTGTGATAAGGTATCGAATTGTAATTATTGTCTTCTTTGGAACGCTCATATACGTGTTGCTGCAACAACGGTTGCATACTATTTCTCCATTTATACTCACTCATACTTTTGCCAGTTTGTATTTTTTCATTTTCTGTAGCCCCAGAAGCTTCAATCATAATTTCAACCACCCTTTATTTATTAACAATTAAACACATGTACAAACATAAAAAACCAACCAAAACAACTTAAAAACATCATAAAAGCTGAATAATGGTAAATAACCCTAAACACAAGAATCAAACATGTACAAACATAGTGATTTAATAACCCATTGCAAATATATTTTCATATTATTGCACTTAAGAAAAACAGAATTAAAGGCAACCTTAAAGCCGCATGTAATATGAAATTAGCACTCAACCATAAAAGCCCTATCCCTCTGCATATTCAGGCAGAAGAGTTACTGCGTAAAATGATAGCAGACCCTCAATTTCAAAACGGCAAATTGTTACCGAATGAAATTGATCTTGCCAATCAGCTGGCTATTTCCCGCACTACGCTTCGCCAGGCATTAAACAAGCTTGTTTATGAAGGTTTGTTAATTCGCAAGAAAGGAGTTGGAACCAAGGTAGCGGATGCAATGATCAGCTCCAAATCTGTGAACTGGCTTAGTTTCTCGCAAGAAATGAAAGCCAGAGGCATTCCAATTAAGAACTTTGAGCTACATGTAAGCTGGATTTACCCTGAAGAAATAGTTGCCAATTTTTTCAACATCAAAACCGATCAAAAAATATTAAAACTTGAACGTTTAAGGGGCAAACCTGAAGGGCCTTTTGTATATTTTGTTTCTTATTTTCATCCCCGCACAGGATTAACTGGCGAGGAAGATTTTAAAAGGCCTTTATATGACATATTAGAAGCTGATTACAACATCATTTCAGAATTATCGAAGGAAGAGATCAGCGCAAAAGCCGCCGATAAATTCATTGCATCTAAACTGGAAACAGAACCTGGAAGCCCTATATTATTTCGAAAACGATATGTTTTCGATCAGGCCGACCGTCCTATTGAATACAACCTGGGTTACTATAAAGCCGACAGCTTTGTATATACAGTAGAAAGTAGAAGAAGCTCTTAATTTGGTATTGGAGCCATATATAATTCAAGTACTCCTCCTTTAACTATATCATTAAAACTGATAAAGTTATCTTTCAATAGATTTCCGTTTAGCCTGGCAGATTGGATATAAATATTCACTGCTGAATTATTATGCGTTTTAATTACGAACTCCTTTCCTTTGTAATAAGCGGAGTTTAGTTTAATCTTAACTTCACTAAATATCGGACTGGTCAAATCTATTCTTAAATCCGGCGATGTGCCGCCATTCATTTCAAAAAGACCAATGGAACTTGTAACAAACCAGGCTCCCATTTGGCCTTCATCTTCGTCGCCGTTCCAGCCAACGTATGGAGAATCATCATAAAATGTATTTAACAATTTCCTGGTATAATATTGAGTAAGACTAGGCTTACCCGCATAGTTAAACAAATATGCCGCCTGCATATTTACCTCATTTCCATGATTAATGTAGTATTCAGCTGACTGCCCTTCGGTACGGTCTAATGCATGTGCTGCAAATCTTAAAGGTTCTGATTTTTCAAAACCAGTCTTAATCCTACTGAGGAAATTATCTTTATTAATCAGCTTTACCAGTCCAGGAATATCGTGGGGCACATATAAAGAGTACTGCCAGGAGTTCCCCTCTACAAAGTGTTTTACTGAAAAAAGATCAAAATCAAGATCAAAAGTACCATCCTGTTTTCTTGGTTTTACATATTTAGTAATGGGATCAAATACATTTCTCCAGTTGCCAGACCGCTTCATAAAAAAATTATGGTCTTTCTCTTTTTTAAGAAACTTTGCCATCTGGGCAACGCACCAATCATCGTAAGCATAATCGAGGGTCTTAGAAGTAGCTCCCCTTTCCAGAGGCACATACCCAAATTTTGCATAATCACTTATTCTTGGATTACCCGGATACCCACCACATTGTCCTTCAGGCTCAACTTCTACATTCTTTTTCATTGCCCTAAAAGCAATATCTGCATCTTTTTTAACTATACCTTTTAAATAGGCACTTGTTATTAATGCCATTTCATGAGACCCTTCCATAATTCCGGAGTACTCTATACCCGCTGGTCCTTTTGATAACCATCCGGTTTTTTCATACATTTCGAGCTGTGTATCTACCATTTGACTTACTACATCGGGAGCGCATAATGTCCATAATAAATTTAGGTTCCAGAATGTATTCCAATATGCATCTCCTCCAATCATTGCTTTTCTCGTTCCTGACAGCTGCTGTACATTTTCACAGGCATCGGTATATTTGCCGTTATTGTCGCTCATGATCATCTTACCTGTAAAACACCTATAAAAATTAGTGTAGAATTTTATATGATCTGTTTCTGTTCCACCTTTAACCTCTATTGTCTTTAACACGTTATTCCAGATCGTCCTATTTTCTTTAACCAGTTTATCAAAGTCCCAACCAAAGTCAGAGGATTCTGTGATCAAATTATCTCTTGCCTGATCAATACTTACAAAAGATATCCCTGTTTTAATGACTATCTGCTCTTCCTTTACGGTTGGAAAAGAAAGATATGCTCCTACATCCTTACTCCCCTTCACCACGCCATCACTACCAATTTCTTTGCCATTAACCCACCCATGAAATTTTTGAAAAGGTTTGCTAAACTGCATAACGAAATGAAGCGTATAATCATTGAAATTTGCCGATGCCGATTTCGCATATCCTTGTATTTCTGATTCATTAACCTTCATAATTACTGCGTCTGTTAGGTCATAACCATATTCTGCAGGAATGTTCAGGCTCACCATTACCCTGTTAGTGCTATCTTTTTGAAAAGTATATCGCTGGTAACCAACTCTTTCGGTAGAGGTGAGTTCTGCTTTTACTTTAGGATCTAAAAGGAACACCGAATAATAACCTGGTGAGGAGTGTTCGTCTTCATGCCGAAACCTGGAATGATAGCCTGCTCCAGCCCCCTTAAAAGGATCGTCAGGCAAACCAGCACTTAATGTTAGGTCGCCATTAGCGGGCATGGTAAGTAAACCTGCCATCGTCCATCCATGCAAATGGCTAAAACCATGTATGCTTCCTATTGAATATTCATAACCTCCCTGCCACACTCCCCGCTGATTATCCGGACTTAATTTAACCATCCCATTTGGTCTGGTAACACCAGGAAAAAGCATCCATCTGGAGTTGGATGTACCAATAAATGGGTTCACATAATCCACAGGCTCCTTTTCCTGCGCATATGCTGATACAGAAAAAGCAATCAGCATACCCAACACCTTAAACAATCGACATTTCATACAATGCTAAAGTCCCCAGCTTTTATTTGGTTGAGCGCCCATTTTCAACACCAGCTTACCGCCCTTTAGCAGTTCACTAGCTGGGAATTTAAATGATTCCAATGTTTTTCCATTGAGTGTAGCACTTTGTACATATTTATTTGCCCTGGAAACATTTGGAGCCTCTATAGTAAAACTTTTCCCTCTACCGTATTGTCCACCTAAATCAATGGTTACACTAGAAAAAAGTGGGCTTCCTATTTCATATACGGGATCTACACTGCAGCCTCCATCTGTCTGAAAGAGGCCTAGCGAGACCATAATAAACCAGGCACTCATTTGCCCCTGATCTTCATCTCCCAGATATGCATTTGCCAGTTCATAACCATAATAGCGATCTATTATTGACCTACTCCAATACTGCGTAAGCCATGGTTTCTTTACCCAATTAAAAAGGAAAGCGAAATGCATAGATTGCTGGTTGCCTTGAATCACAGGATAATCCCAATATTGATCGCCCGGCGCGTTATAACGTAGCTTACTACTTTCGCCGAAACCCCATGACAAACGGTCTATAAATTTATCTTCGCCAATTTCTTTGGCCAGGGCAGGCACATCCTGAGGAACAAAATAAGTTAATTGCCATGCATTACCTTCTACATAATGCTTATTCGCTCCAGATTTAAAAGGGTCGAAATCTGGAAACCAACTACCGTCAGACTTGCGAAGACGCGCATATCCTGTTTCTTTATCTATCACATTTCTCCAATAGTTAGACCGTAAGGTAAACTCATCTGCTATATCCTTTTTCCCTAATGCCTTTGCAAATTGTGCAACTGTCCAGTCATCGTACGAATATTCCAGTGTATTAGAGAACCTCCCCTCATCGTAAGGCACGTACTTGTGTTTTAAATAAGTTACCAAATCTCTGTTACCTGCAAAACCAAGTCCTACCTTTTGCGCTGGTGTAGTTTGCATTTTGTATACTGCACTAAAGGCTTTTTGGGCATCGAAATCACGAATTCCCATCTGATACGCTCCAATAATAAGTGGAATCTCGTGCTCAGCTACCATAACGGGCACATAATTCATTCCTGCGGGTCCTTTTGCCAGCCAGCCATTAGCATCATACATTGCCAGCTGAGATTTCACCCATTTGGAAGACCATTCTGGTGTTACCAGATTCCAGAATTGGTTCAGATTCCAAAAGGTGTTCCAAAAGGCATCGCAGCCCAAAGCCAATGCTTCAGGGTCCTTTAACTGTTGAATCTTTTGAGTAGCATCAACCCAACGTCCATCGGTATCACTCCATGTATTGCGACTTGCTAATGCCCTATACATATTACTATAAAACCTTACCTTTTCGCGTCGGTCATTTGTACTGATGGTTAATCTACCCATTAACTTATTCCAGGCATCACGCTGTCCATTGCGCACCCTATCAAAACTCCATCCATATGGCTTAACCACTTCATTTTCCAAATTCTTTGATGCATTTTCTATACTTACCAAAGAGATTCCTGTACGTACCTGCACCACTTGATTAGTTCTGGTATCGAACTCCACATAGGCACCAGCGTCTTTAACCGGGCCAGCATCTATAATGTCTTTGTCGCCTATATTATCATTAAGCCAGCTTCCGAACTTTTTAATTGGCTGATCAAATTCAATAACAAAATGAATCTTATAATCCTGATTAACATCGCCAGACCATGCGTTTGGAGTAAACTGCCTTGTAACACCCTCAATGCGATGATCATTAACCTTTCGGAGGGTAACATCTTTTAATTGATAACCATATTCGGCAGGGATCTGCAAATCAATCATTACTCTCGAATTGGTTGCTTTCGGATAAGTATAGCGTTGAAAACCGCACCTTGTAGTAGCTGTCAATTCTGCTTTAATGTTGTAATCAGTTAACATTACCTTATAATAACCAAGAGGTGCTTCTTCCGTTGATTTATCGATTTGGGAACGATAGCCATCCCCTTTTTTGCGTTGGTCTCCAACCTTAATTTTCAAGGGGCCATTTACAGGCAACATTCCCAACCCTGCCATTGTCCACTCATGAATATGGCTAAAAACACCAACGCTTTCAAAGGTAGGATCATAACCACCTGACCATCCCGCATTCTGATTATCAGGACTTAATTTCACCATACTAAAAGGCATCCATGGGCCGGGCGCTATCATCCATCGTGAATGCGCGGTCCCCATTTTAGTATCTACATAATCAACCGATGTAAACAATTTATGCATAGCTCTGTTAACCGTGCCACGCTCCAATAATATATTATCGCTAAAAATTTCATAGGTACTTGTCTTTTCTGCCTTTACCGCGGGCATGGGCACTTCAAATTGATATCTTGCAGTATCCAAACGTTCCTTAAAAATTTGTTCTCCATCTAACTTAACAGTAAGCACAGGTTGTCCCGATAGATGTTGCGCATCCACCAGCAAGGGCTGAACTCTTTTAGTTCCGTTTTCTATCTCATAATCTGCTGCTTTTACATTTCTTAAAAAAACGTGATTCCCTGAAGTCACTTTTACACTATTTGGCCCCTCTAGTTTAACTTGATCAAACACCATCCATGAACCATCAAGTGAGGTCATAAGAATCTCATTCCCTCCTTTACGTAATATCGTTGATTTAAGTGGAATTTCAATTTTATACTCTTTTGCTGCTTTTAGATCTCCATAAACAACACTGCTTGTCTCATCTTTTGGCAACTGCCTGATAAAGGATTTCCCATTTATAGTAACTTTAAATAGCGGCGGAACATCTCCTTGGTAGCCAACAAGATCGACTACAAATTTCCAGTCGCCTTGTTTGGGCACCTGTTCTAAACCAAAAAGGATATTTGCATTGTTAGTTCTTAGACCGGATGTCCCCCCCGTTCCACCCCAAGCATCTTTGGCTCCGGGTAAAACATAAGGCCAATCTTTTTCAGGACTAGAGAAGCCTACCAGATAGAACCGATCCTCCCATCCAAAATCCTGATCCAGAAAATGTTTGTAACCAGATGGGGCAAGTGCCATTCCCTCGCTTTTGTTATCAGCTTTGCCGATTTCCCAAATCACTTTCCTTTGTGCATTAGCAGCTGTAATTATAAAACAAAGCACAGTTGCCAGAGAACCTTTAATTATTTTCAGTTTATTTATCTTCATATCCATTTTAATTGCATTCACGGAATTAAACCTTGATTTACTTATTGGTTTTATGTTCTAATTCTGTAATGGCCGACCATAAAACCCCTGCCTCCCCTCTAAAACTTGACGACCCTTTAGGTTGGTTATCCGGCGTATACCATTCGTAGAATCCTTTGTTCTTTAACACCCTTTTTAGCATTGGTTCTATCGCCTCTTTTGCTTCATCTAAAAGGTCATACCGGATAAGCTGCGAAACCATTCTTCCGCCAAACCACGTCCAGTCTCCTCCATTCTGATAAGAATATGGCCCCATGCCCCCATTCTTAAAAAAACCTTGCGGATATACAGGATAAAGGGTTAATCCAATTGTAGATGCATTAGCTCTTTTAACATTATCCTGCATCTTATCGTAAGCGGCTTTAACTTCTTTTTTACTTAAAAGGCCAGCTTCAATTGCAATGGCAGTTCCACCATGATAATAAATCTCAGATTCATTAAATGATGCAGGAAACGGAGAGCCATTTAAATAAATATGCGGTATAAATTTCTGCTGCTTAACGTCCCAAAGGTATTTTCTAATATTTTCCACAAAACTGCTTCTAACGCCTTTCCAATACTTTTGATCTTTCGCAGATAAGCTGGCCATATTCAGAAAATCGTTAATGGCAATTACAAACATTGCATTATCATAAATATCTATTGTTCTATGAGAATTGGAATCTAGCACTACTCCCCAATCGTGCTCAGGCTGAACATCTCCCCAGTCTGCAGTCGTGGCACCCCATAACAATCCATATTTCTTTTCAAAGCGCTGTTTAAGCAGAAAATCCATAGCTTGTTCTAAACGTTTTTGAACAGTTACACCATCAATTATTTCAGCAAGTATTGTCTTATCACCAGTGCCCCGAATATATTTAGCTATGGCCTGAATCAACGAGCTTTCCTGATCTGTCTCAACCGTGTTTTTGTGCCCGGCATAGTCAGGAGCTAACTTAGAATGGTAGTAGTTATAGGGTATATTTCCATTTTTAACAGGCACATAACCATCCAAAATGCCCCCATCTGGTTGTTGAAATTGAAAAAAGGTAAGTATGTGTTTTTTGATGATCGTTTTATCATTGACTTTGCAAGACACATCCATAAATGTATTAAAATCACGAATCCATACTTCTCCGTAACCATCGCCGGCGGTAAAACCAGTCTTAATTAAGTTTTCGGCCATTGTCTTTACAGAATCTGCTATTATTTTGACAGACTGGACCTTGCTTATGTTTTGTTTCTTTGACAACTGCTGGCCATATGTATATGGACAACTCATTAAACCTGCAAAGCATATTATTACTATTTTTCTTAAATTCATTAGTAACGGATTTATTATTTGTGTGTAGTATTTAAAGTGTTCAATTTAGTTAGAAATTAATGTTCTTTGGTGTAAAATGTAAATTCACCCAGGGCCTGAAACGGACCATTACCCCAATTTGAAAGCACTTTAATGCGTATAAAGCGAGTTTTTGGAGTTCCATCAGGCATAATAAATTCCTGTCCTACAGCCGCCGCCTCCACATCTTCGTCTGTATTTGTGCCTATCGGTGATCCCGAGGGCTTAATGCTTTCGCAAGTCCTCAGTAATGTCCAGCTTGCCCAACTGCCATCAGCGGCAGGATTGTTACTTCCCCAAATTTCGAATGACTTAACAGCCTCCAAATTAAAAATTCTATCCTGGGGCATCCAATAGCTAAATCTGTTTATTCGGTTAGAAACTCCGGTATCAAACGTAAACCACACAGGTAATGGTTTGCCAGGCTGAGTCGCGAAACCATTGCCGGTATAGGTATCATTCCATAAAGAAGGCATTAGCCAACCAAATCCTCCTTCAAGAACATCTGTTGGAAGAATTTTTTCGGAGAACCCTGATTTTTGCAATTGTCTTTCGTATTCTGGAAGGTCTATGGTTGAGTAATCCTGGGTAAACGTATCGAAAGCACTACTATCTGGCAAAAAAACCGATCGCCATAAAAGCGTGGTCTTACCTTTATAATCAATAATTTCGGTACTCATTGCATTTCCTGAAACCTTCTGCGTTACATCGTCACCTTTACTGTTTTTATATTTCAGTTCTATTTCCTTTTCGCCACTAAGCGGTGAAAGCCAGTTAATCAACACATTTCCATTAGCTGCCTGAGTTAAAGTCTGAATGGTACGGTTAGACAAAGTACTGGCATAATTTTCTCCATAAACATTTCCTGAGCCATGCTTAACTACTGATACGTTATTTTTACTGTTATAAGTATAAACGTCAAAATTATACACACCCTCATTCAGGTTTTCGATAATCATGTCAACAGTATCTACAGGTTGCGTTCTGGTAACGGTTGACTCAGCAGAATCAGCTCGATTATTCCAAAACACTTTCACTCTTGTTATCGAAGGGTCACTCCCCAATGCCAATCTTAGCCGTACCCGCTGATCTCCGGGTTGAACAATTACGGAATCGATTCTTGCCGGATAAGTAATTTCGCCACCCACCGTATATTTCTTATAGTCATCTTCTTTGGTACATGAAATAATAAAGAGACATGTGGCAGCAAAAAAAATACTGGTAAAATATTTTATAGTTTTCATAATTTCCTTAATCATTATTTATAGTTCTGTTCCACCTGCTATTCGGGCGCCCCCCACATATATATCTCATTAAAATTCACATATGTACCATCAGACCAATTCCTTAAAGTTTTAAACCTGATATATCTCACTTTTGGCACCTCTAATGGAAATGTAATTGTTTCCCCTGCAGCCGCAGCTTCATTATCTGCATTTGAAAGCTGTCCATTGGGTAATCCTGATGGTTTTATCTGTTCGTGCGTAGCTATCAACTCCCAGTTACTGAAACTCCCATCCGGACTTGGATTATTTGATCCCCATATCTCCACTTTCCTTGGATTATGCAAATTATAATAGAAGCCTTGCCTCATAAACCAACTCATCCTGCTCAATTTAACAGCTACCCCCATATCATAAGTGAACCACTGAGGCATTTTTGCAGCATCACCCGTATGATAGTACCCCCCATTACCAAGGTCTCCATCGAATAAATAGGAAATAGCTCCGCTATACCCCAAAGGTGCATCCGTAGGCAAACTCACACCTTTCATCTTTGTTCTGTCTAATTTCACCTCGAACAGTGGCTTTAGAGTGGTTATTAATGTGTCTGACACATTGCCCCATCTGTCGCGTATGTAGATGCCGAATTTTGTATCTACCGACTTCAAATCCCTTACACTAAAACTGCTCTGTTTTAAATTCGTATAATTTGTATTTATTGGCGTAAAGTTTCCAAGTGAATCATTCGCAAGAACTACAATCGCAATGTTGTTCTCGGTTTGATTTTTAAAGGACACACTGATACCGCCAAAATCCGACACAACTTGAATACTGTCACGAACAATCAAAAATGGTGCTTTTTTAGGCTCAACGGTAACAGATAGTGGCAGCGACACATTCTCTCCTCTGTCAACCGCATACAATTTTACTTCATAGGCACTGGTATCACCAAATCCCTCAACAGTAAGGTTATTATTATAATAACTGACCTTCGTTTCTCTTACAGCTCCTTGTTTGGACGTATATAAAGCTTTTACATAAAGCAAATCCTGATCTGGAGGTAATTTGTAGGTTATTTTGGCCGCACCGCTGAGATTTTCAACCACAGCATTTGTAATAGGGCCAGGAGCAACACCATCGCTAACAAGTGTGGTAAGCTCAGTTTGTTTGCACCCGGGAACGAAGAAGAAAATCGCTCCTGCAAACCATATGTATATGAATCTTTTCATTAGCTTAACTCTATTTTAAAGTGATCATTTCAATTATTACCACCCAAGGTTTTGTACCAGCTTGGGATTTGCAAGAAAATTGTTTTCGCTAATTGGCCAGAAGTAATCCCTAGGACTAACAAAAGATTGATTAAACAGTAACACCCTCCTGTTATAATCCTCATAACTTGCCCGGATGATATCCCAGCCATATATTGGCTGATTTAACACCTGAGATGCTTTTTTCCATCGTTTTAAATCCCAGAAACGACTACCTTCAAATGCCATTTCGATTAATCGTTCCTGCTGAATGATGTCTCTAAGTCCATTCTTTGTGGTATACTTTGTAGGGTTTTTCGAAAAATTAGCCCAGGAACGCTCAACAGATTTCAGACCCGCCCTCTCTCTGATCAGGTTCATATAATTTAATGCCGTTGTTGGATCATCTGTTTCATTTGCAGCTTCGGCATAAAGCATATAAAGATCCCCTAACCTCATCACCGGCCACGGGTAAGATTCAACATTTACAGCTGTCTGTGTTTCTACCAAATTCCAGTTAACCAGCTTTTTTGTATAGTATCCTGTTACAGAATAAAGCCTGCTTTGTTTTTTACCAGTAGGCTGGTCCGATTTACTCTGAATAAGGTGCATGCCATCCTGCATAAACCATTTTGAGCCATCAAAGGCCATATCTGCATAAAAACGTGGTTCTCTGTCGAAATGCAGACCTACTGTCTGATAATTCTCCTGCAGTGCTTTATCATTTGCAGTGGTTGACCTTAAGTTAAACCTGTTCGCATAATCCCAGGTTTTGTCCTCAGTTATCGGAACTCCATTTTTTGTATAGAACAATTCTGCCATCTTCATCGTGGGCGCCAATTGCCCTTTCAGGCTTAAATTCACGAAGTTGGCTTGCAATTGAGGGCAGGCATATAATTGTAATGAGTTTGTTGGTGTGCCATAAGCGGTATTACCCCAAATCAATTCACTATTCCATTTCTCACATACGGCATTCCTGATGTTCATCTCAATTTTAGTCTCCTCGTCTACAGAAATTGCTCCTGGGACAAACCGATATAAACTAACGCCCGCCGTATTGGAAGCCTCAATTGCTGCTTTACAGGCAGTGGCAGCTTTAACCCATTTATTTTGGTCGAAAGTGGTATTAAACAAAGATGTGCCATCAATATTCTTGAAATTACTAAAATCACTGTTCCCATTAAATAAAGGACTAGCCGCCGTAACTAATAACCTGGCTTTAATGGCAAGTGCTGCAGGTCTGGTTACTCTACCTAATTCCGTCGCCAAACTTGTAATTTTATCAGGCAAGCCTGTATTACCATCGCCTGCAGCCTCGTCCAATAGATTAGAAATATAGTTTACAACAGAATCAACCGGCTGACGCATTACTTTTACTTCATCTATTGAAGCAGTAATTGGTAAATTCTTATCGATTATAGGAATAGGTCCATACATCCTGAATAAATACCAGTGGAAGTATGCTTTAAGGAATTTAGCCTCAGCTATCCATCTTGATTTCACATAAGGTTCAAGATCTACAGGCTTGTCAATATTCTCCAATAGAATATTACAGTTCCTAATTCCCTGCCACATAGACTTACCGTCAAAAGAATCCCAATAATTCATGTTTGGCGACACTTTATTTTGAAGCCCCCGTGCAATATTATACGGATCAAGTGACCAAAAATCCTCACCGCTTATTGGCCAGTAGATCCAAAACTCATCACCTGTATTCATGGCCGGATTAGTTTCCGGATGGCCCTCCTGGGGCAAATTGTTATAAATGGTAAAGAGAAATTTTTCTGCCTCGTTTCGATTGGCAAACGCATTATCAATTGTTGCCACATTATCAGGTACCACATCCAGAAAACTTTTCTTACATGAAGGCACTACAACCATTAAAGCTGCAACTGATAGAATAAGATATATCTTAAATATTTTCATATTGATTCCTTTTAAATTAGAACTGTACATTGAGCCCAAAATTGAATACCTTTTGTACAGGATATCCTAAGCCATTACTTCCCTGTTCCGGATCCCAAAGTTTAAAGCTGCTTTTAACAAACAGATTGCTTCCATTGGCGTACAACCTAATGCCACCAATATGCAACCTACGCAACGCTTTTTCTTGTATGTTATAGCCAATCTCCACAGTTTTCAATCTCAGGAAAGATCCGTTTCTCATCCACCAGTTAGAGACTTGCGTATTATTTAAACTTATATTTTGATCTAACCTTGGCCAGAATGCCTGTATATTTCTGTTATCTTCAGACCAATGATCGTTAGCAATTACTTCCAGCAGCCCATTTTGTGCGCCCGCATTAAAAGCAAATGGAGTAATTTTAGCAGGATCTACCCAAAATGATGACCTTCCGGACCCTTGAAAAAATCCACTGATATCAAAATTTTTATAGCCCATGGATAAACCGAAACCAAAAATAATTTCAGGCGTAGTAGGCAACCCTAACGGCACAACATCCAGAGATGTGATTTGGCCATCGCCATTTACATCGCGATATTTAATATCTCCTCCTTTAACCTCTCCGAAATTTTGATAGGGCGAGTTTTTCACTTCTTCATCATCAACAAACAGACGCTCAGCTATTAAACCGTAAACCTGACTAATTGGGTTTCCTACTTTAGACAAGTAAGAAAGGTTAGCTGAATATTTTGGTTCCTCGTTTACAATAACCTTACTTGTAGCATAAGTAAATGTACCCCGCCCCTGTAACCACATATCACCAAAATTCTTGTTGTAATCTAAGGAAACGTCAATTCCCTGGCCCTTTACCTCTCCAACATTTGCCTGGATACCGGCACTTAAACCCATTGTATTGGGAATATATGCTCTTGTCATTAATATATTTGTGCGGTGCTGTCTATAAACATCTACAATGAGGTTCATACTATTAAACAATCCCACATCCATTCCTAAATTGGTTGTTTTCGCCTGTTCCCAGGTAATGTCATTATTCGCATAACGTGAAATAGAGATCCCATTTCTGTTATAGCCATAATTGGTACCAAACCAGGCTCCCCTGGTTAGATCACTGAGGTTTACATTGGATAAGTAGAAGAACCTGGAGCCGTTGTCTCCGATCTGGTCGTTACCAACCAAACCATAGGTTGCTCTGAATTTAAGCCTGGAAACCACTTTGCTGATTGAAGTCATGAATTTCTCATTAGAAACATTCCATGCTAATCCAATAGAAGGGAAGAAACCATATCTGTGATTGCTGGCAAAACGTTCAGAACCATTGTAACCAAAATTTGCTTCAAGAATATATCTGTCATCATACCCATAGGTAAACCTGCCGGACAGCCCTTGATTTCTAAAAGGGAGTGATTGTTGTAAATCTCCGGCATTGGCATTAAGATAGTTTCTTAAAAGGGTTACTAAAAGGCCTGTAATTGCATGTTTTTGCCCGATTGTTTTACTATAATTTACCGCAGCTTCCATATAGGTTGTTGTATTCAGGACTTTATTTCCTTCACGGTAGTTCAGATACTCGGTTGCATCTTCTTCATTCAGCAAACTGACACTGTAATTTTTACCATCGGCGCTTGTTGGACTTGCGGAATAATAGAAAGGATTATATGCCCTGCTTACATCAAAATAAGAATACCTCTGCGTATAAGCCATTAACCTTGCACTAAGGCCAGAGGTTAAAAACTTAAGATCCTGCTTCACCTCTAATTGTACATTAAGCGTGGAAGTGTTGTACTGCTGAAAACCCGAAACCATTCTTGCATATGGGTTTACATAGCCAGGACCTTCTCCTGAAAGCGTTGCATTACCAAATAATGGGTGGTTTACTTTCGACAAGGCTGATGACGGAAAGATTGCAGGAAAAGATACCGGATTTGAGGCCAGAGCACTTGCAAAAACTACCGAACCACCATTAATCCTGTTGCCTTTTTGGTCATAACCACCAACTGGCCCATTATAGTCATCAAAACTTCCCGATGTCCTCACTATTCCTTCTGTGGTAGGGGTCAATTTTACATTTACATTTGAACGTACTTCATAACTTTTCAGATTTACATTGTTATCAAAATTATTCCCGCTTTCCGATTTCAGTACACCGTTATCCTGATTAAATGTTCCTGCGATATAATATTGGGCAACCTTCCCCCCACCAGTCATGTTCATATTAAACCGTTGGTTCATGGTATAATCCTTTATTAACATATCTATCCAATTGTTACTGGGATACAACATCGGATTCATGCCAGCTGCAGTTCGATCAATTTTGGTTTGAGAATATGGGAGTACCCCCAGAGGGTTCCTTGTCAATACGGCCTCATTGGCCAAATTCATATAAGTAATGTTGTCCGCAAGCTTAAAATTTTGGGTATTGGTAGATAGCGAGTTTTCAAACCTGACATTAAATTTTGTAGAACCATCAATACCAGATTTTGTGGTAACCAGAACCACCCCATTTGCCCCTCTTGCTCCGTATAGTGATGACGCCGCAGCGTCTTTTAGAACAGAAAACCCAGCTATGTCATCCGGCTGTAGCCTGGCTAAGGCATTGGATGTAGATTCCATTCCATCAATCAAAATCAAGGGATCAACCTTGCCAGAACCAAAAGTGGTAATTCCGCGGATAAAAAACTGTGCATTATCAGCACCTGGCTCTCCGCTTCTTTGGTAGGCAACAACACCTGATAATCGTCCTGCAAGCATTGTTGTTAAATTACTGGTTGGGCCTTTTAGCTCTTTCGGATTGATGGCAGTAATAGAACTAACCATACTTTCTTTTTTCTGCTGGCCATATGCCACAACAACAACATCGTCCAAAACGTTGTTGTCTTCCACAAGTGTAACGTTAATTGTTTTTCTTCCATTAATATTAACCTCCTGTTTCTTGTATCCCACAAAAGAGAAAACAAGAATACCCTTTCCTTCATTAACGTTAACAGCGAACACTCCATCTGCTGAAGTTACAACACCATTATTGCTCCCCTTTAACACAACACTTACGCCTGGTAGCGCCCCACCTCCTGCATCTGTTACTTTACCTGTTATCCTTACCACTGATTGCGCCATAGATGAGAAAGTCGCAATTATTAACAATAAGGAACAACAAAGGTATTTCACTTTTAAATAAGTAAAAATTCTTTGATACATAGTAATTGGTTTAGTTTGACTGGTTTTATTTGGTTAAGTATGTTATTTAATACAATGATCAGCATAACACTTGTACATACATAGTTACATATTAATTTTATATAATCAAATTTTTTAAAAAAAAATCTGAAAATCAGGCCAATAGTCTTTAAAAAAGCACAAAAACTGAGATTTGGAACTAGTAAAAACCAAAACGCCACCCACAATGTTAATACATACTTAAAATAAAAAATACATTTTCAAGGAATAAGAGCACGCATAAGTAAATAAAATCAAAAAAAAAATCGTTCCAGGATTCCGAAGTAAACTCAGAATCCTGGAACGATTTTTTTGCTAACCTATTTGATCTATTTCTTCCCCAAAGTGATTTCGGGCCAGTTATCAGTTCTGAATGGCGACGCCGGAAGGTCCGCACCATTTACAAAATTACACTGCGGGTTATCAGCCCAGGCATATCTTACCGAGACAGGGTTAGGTACTTCAGCACTACTAACAATAACCTGATTTCCTTTTATTACAGCCTTAGCCCAATAGAATTTCTGATCGGAACCGGCTACAGCAAAACCCTTTAACTCTGCTCCATCGCTAGCTTTTAAACCGCCATCGGTAGATCCAAAGGTCAGTTCTATTGCATTACCCTCAATTTTTTGTGATTGGTATACTGGGCCGCTATAAGGAATTTTAACTCCATAATCTTTAGCAAGTGCTATAAATGCTAACCGCTTACCAACATCCTGTTTGTTTTTTGGATGAATATCGACGGCATCTCCTATGTCAATAGAGACGGCCATCCCGGTATTTGGAAGCGAAAGTGTTTCACGCTGTGCATCTCTTAACTCTGCCCATTCAGAAGGCTTCGGCTCCCTTACTGCCTGCATAAAATTAGCAAGTTGAACAAAGTAAAACGGAAAGTTTGGTTGATTCCAGCTTTTTCTCCAATCTTTAATCATTGCAGGAAAGAGTTTACGATATTGATTTGCCCGGCCGGCATTACTTTCACCCTGGTACCAAATAGCCCCCTTAATCGGGAATTGCAAATAAGGATTGATCATCGCATTATACAGTACCGTTACTCTGTTAGGGCCATCATTTGAAGCGGGCATAGGTGCCACGTCTTTTAAATTTAACCCCAACTTGTATTGCCAATCTCCATCAAGCGATAAACGCTCTCCATTTGCAGACACCAATGATAATGCATTTTTATCGCCGTAAAGACCACCATCACCGGCACCATCAAACACCCTTACTACCAGAGCAAACGTTCCTGCTTTTACTTTATTTGCAGGGATAGTATAAGTACGTGGCACATTAAATCCTTCTGTTTGACCGATTTTTTCTCCATCAAAAAAAGTAACGTCATTATCATCTATAGTACCCAAATTAATCTTTACCCCTTTACCCGCCCATGATTGAGGGATCGTTATATTTTTTCTAAACCAAACAACTCCATCAAAGTCAGGCATCCCACTCTTCTCCCACAACGAGGGTAAAGCCATGCTTTTCCATGATGCAACGTCAAGTGAAGCATCCAACCATACAGGCTTGCCCTGAGCTATACCAGCGTCTTTATCTAATACCAGCTTTTGCCAGACCTCCAATTTCTGCTTAAAGCTAGAAGCATCATTATCTTTACCGGAAGTTTCAATCTTGTTAACTGCTTCCACAAAATCCGGTATAGTTTTAAGTGTACCTGCGCTAGTCCAGGCCTCCGCAATAGTACCACCCCATGAGGTATTTATCAATCCAATAGGGACACCTGTTTTTTTATTGATCTCGCGGGCAAAAAAGTAGGCTACTGATGAAAAGTTCGCAACATATTTTGGTGTACATGCTTGCCACCCATCATTATACACCTTAGCATCTTCTAACGGCGAATTGCTGGTTACCTGAACAGTGTGCAACAATCTGATATTCGGATAATTTGCATCATTTATTTCCTGTTCATAATTATTGACTTTTCCCCATCCTGCCAATGGCATTTCCATGTTAGATTGCCCTGAGCAAATCCAAACATCACCAATAAGCACATTGCTTAACTTTGTGACGTCTCCATCAGAAATATTAATGTTATATGGACCGCCATAGGAAGGAGTCGGCAACAAAACCTTAAACTTTCCATCACTACCCGCTTTAGCGGTATAAGTTTTATTATTCCAGGTAGCGGTAACTTTGACAGTCTTTCCTGCATCAGTATTTCCCCAGATGGCAACATTGGTTTTTTGTTGAAACACCATGTTATCACTAAATACAGCAGGCAAAGTTACCTTTGCCTGCACTACAGCGCTTAAAAATAATGAGGCAAGCAATAAGCCGCCTTTAAAGAATTTAACGGAATTGAGGTTCAAGATGTTCATTTGTCTAATTTGGATACATAATGCAATACCAGATCGCTATAAACTATTAGAACCGGATACCGCTGTGCACAAACATATTAAATATTAATATATTTTCATTTAACAAAAAGCATCTATTAATCTATGCCACCCACTACCCCCATCTGCTCTAGTTTAGCCTCAGTACCAGAAACATAACGGGAATCTGATTTCTTTTCAGGAGAGAATTCCATCATTAATGACTCTGCAACATGAACCATATGTTCTGAGCCTATAAATATAGCTGTGCGCTGATGCAGTTCTGTTGGTTCTATTTCTAATATCCTGTTAAAACCATCCGAGGCAACTCCTCCGGCTTGTTCAACTATAAAAGCCATTGGATTACATTCATACAATAACCGCAATTTTCCGTTAGGGGATCTGGCAGTTGTGGGATAAATATATATACCCCCCTTTATTAAATTCCGATGAATGTCGCCTACCATCGACCCAATATACCTCGAGGTGTATGGTCTATTGGTAGCCGCATCTTCAACCTGAACATATTTTAGATATTTTTTTACTCCTTCCGGAAAATGGACATAGTTCCCTTCATTTAAGGAATAAATATTTCCATTTGGGGGTATCTTCATATTTGGGTGAGACAAGCAAAACTCTCCGATGGAAGGATCTAAGGTAAAGCCGTTTACCCCTTTACCTGTTGTATACACCAACATGGTTGAGGATCCATAAATTACATAACCAGCGGCCACCTGTTCTGTTCCTTTTTGCAAAACGTCTTGCAAAGTAGCCTCTCCGTTTATTGATTTTCTTCTGTAAATCGAGAAAATAGTTCCTACAGCAACATTACAGTCAATATTAGAAGAACCATCGAGCGGGTCAATGCACACGATGTATTTGGCATTTTTAGATACCGGTGAATCGATTTTCACAAACTCATCCTCTTCTTCGGTTGCAACAATACAACATTCACCACCACTGGTTAGCGCACTTATAAATTGCGTATTGGCATACACATCAAGCTTTTGTTGCCCTTCGCCCTGAATGTTCATGGTTCCGGCAGCTCCCAGTATATCCACCAGACCTGCTTTATTCACCTCCCGGTTAACTATTTTGGAGGCAATACCAATATCCCGCAGCAATCTTGAAAGCTCTCCTTTTGCATAGGGGAAATCGGCCTGTTTTTCTATTATAAATTGACCCAGTGTTTTTATACCTGACATATACTTAGTGTATTTAATACGTTATCTAACGCCTATTTCTATGGCCTCTAAGTTATGTATTTTTTCTTCTGAAACAGAAAATCTGATTAAAGTTTTAACCTTATGCCAGCCCGAATTTCCTGCTGCACCGGGATTTATATGTAAACAATCGATTTTCTTGTCGTACATCACCTTTAAAATATGTGAATGCCCGGTAATAAATAATTTTGGAGGCTTAGTGTATATTTCACTCTTTACCTGCGGAGCATATTTTCCCGGATAACCACCAATATGTGTTATCCATACATCAAGGTTTTCGCAATTAAAACGCAAATGCTCAGGATAAAGGGCTCTAATCTCTTTACCATCAATATTTCCGTAAACACCACGCAGTGGTTTAAAGGCTGCAAGCTCTTCGGCTACATTGGACCCAAAATCTCCCGCATGCCATATTTCATCGCAATCGGCAAAGTGTTTAAAAACCGCTGGATCCAAAAATCCATGTGTATCAGAAATCAGGCCTATCTTAGTCAAAGTATATGTTCTTAATAAGTATCAAACAAAGCTATGCATAATGATATTTATACGACTAAAAAGCCAGCAAGAAATCTTTAAGTAATCTCTTATAGGCTTCGGTATAAATTTTTTCAGATCTGTAAATGAAGAAATCACTAATCTTTGGCGCAACCACTTTCCGTTGAAGACAAATGATATGACGAAAAACAGGTTTGCTTTCATCAGAACAAACATTTATTCTTTCGCCCAGCACCAGATTAAATGCTGCCGCCCGCGCAACCACAAACTCTGCTTGCTTAACCGGGAGTATTAACCAAATACATCCCTCATCAGTTAATAGCCCCGAAGTTTTCATTAACAGCAACTCAAAAAAGTCCTGATCAGCATGTCTTGCAATCCCTTTTCTTTGTTCCGGATTTTTAAGGTCATTAACAAAATAAGGGGGGTTGGAAACAATTAAGTCGTATTTAATATCGGTATTATATGATGCTATAGCACAATGGTGGGCTTTAACTCTTGCAGAAAAATTAGAATTATTAAAATTAGCAGCCGCTGCTAATGCCGCCGATTCATCTATTTCTACAGCATCAACAAGTGCATCCGGAAAACGCTGTGCCAGCATTAAAGCAATAACACCCGTACCGGTTCCAATATCGAGTATTTGTTTAGTGTCATTTTTTTGAACAATAGCACCTAATAACACTCCGTCAGTATTAATTTTCATGGCACAACCCGACTGGTTTACCTCAAACTGCTTAAATTTAAAAATACTTCCCATACGCTTCTGCGAATATATTACATTCTAACCTCGCGGTTTTAAAATTTTAACGCTAAATTTGCGGCTCAAAACACTACAATGATTTATTTCTTCTCCAATCAATCCAATACAGTTTTCGCTTTACAAACCGCGCAAAACTTATCCGATACTGATATTACAAAACTAGAATGGCTGTTTGGCGGTGCAAAATTAAAGCAGGAAACCGTATTAACAGATTTTTTTGTCGGACCTCGAGCAGCAATGATAACTCCATGGAGTACAAATGCGGTAGAGATTACCCAGAATATGGCCATCGAAGGAATCATCAGGATTGAAGAATTTCATAAAGTAGAAGAAGGTTTTTCTGACTTCGATCCAATGTTATCTCAAAAATACAAGGAACTTAATCAGGATATCTATACCATTAATATACAACCGGAACCGATTATTGAGGTTAGCGATATTGCTGCCTATAACAAACAAGAAGGTTTATCACTAAGTGATGAAGAAGTAGAATACCTAAATGGTCTTTCTCAAAGACTTGGAAGAGCACTTACTGATTCAGAAGTATTCGGTTTTTCTCAGGTAAATTCAGAACACTGTCGTCACAAAATCTTTAACGGTAAATTCGTTATTGATGGCGTGGAACACCCAACATCTCTTTTCAAACTGATCCGTAAAACATCAGAAGAAAATCCAAATGATATTGTTTCTGCATACAAAGACAATGTTGCCTTTATTAAAGGCCCGGTAGTTCAGCAGTTTGCACCTAAACGTGCAGATGAGCCTGACTATTATGCAATCAGCGACTTTGAATCGGTAATTTCAGTAAAAGCAGAAACACACAATTTCCCAACAACTGTAGAACCATTTAATGGTGCAGCAACCGGATCAGGCGGTGAAATCAGAGACAGGCTTGCAGGTGGACAAGGCTCACTACCTTTGGCTGGTACTGCAGTTTATATGACTGCCTTATCAAGATTGGAAGAAAATCGCCCTTGGGAAAACGGTGTTGAAGAAAGAAAATGGTTATACCAAACTCCAATGGACATCCTAATCAAAGCTTCTAATGGAGCAACTGATTTTGGAAATAAATTTGGCCAACCGCTAATCACCGGTTCTGTTCTTACATTCGAACATGAAGAAGGCGGACGCAAACTTGGTTTCGATAAAGTAATCATGCTTGCCGGTGGTGTTGGTTATGGTAAGGCCAGCCAGGCTAAAAAGCAAAAACCTTCTGAAGGCGATAAAATTGTTGTCCTTGGAGGAGAAAATTATAGAATTGGTATGGGTGGCGCTGCAGTATCATCTGCAGATACCGGTGCTCTTGGGAGTGGAATTGAATTAAATGCCATTCAGAGATCTAATCCTGAAATGCAAAAAAGGGCAGCCAACGCTGTACGTGGCATGGTAGAGAGCGATCATAACAGCATCGTATCAATACATGATCATGGTGCCGGTGGTCACTTAAACTGCCTTTCTGAACTGGTTGAAGAGACCGGTGGAAAAATAGACCTTGATAAATTACCTGTCGGTGATCCTACCCTTTCAGCTAAAGAGATTATTGGCAACGAATCTCAGGAGCGTATGGGTCTGGTAATCGGACAAGAACATATAGAAACGCTTCAAAAAATTGCGGATCGTGAGCGTTCTCCAATGTACACTGTAGGTACAGTTACAGGCAATCACCGCTTTACATTTGAATCTGCAACTACCGGCGCTAAACCTATGGACCTTGAACTGAAAGACATGTTCGGCAGTTCTCCAAAGGTGATCATGGAAGACAAAACCATCGATAGAAAATACGAGCCGGTTACCTACGATAAAACCCAGTTAAATGTTTATCTGGAACAAGTATTACAACTTGAAGCGGTTGCCTCTAAAGACTGGTTAACCAACAAGGTTGACCGTTGTGTGGGTGGCCGCGTTGCCAAACAACAATGTGCAGGCCCACTACAATTGCCACTTAACAACTGTGGTGTTATGGCATTAGATTTTCAGGGAAAAGAAGGTATTGCAACTTCAGTAGGCCACGCTCCTCTCTCTGCATTAATTGATCCGGCAGCCGGAAGTCGTATTGCTATTGCCGAATCTCTTTCTAATATTCTGTGGGCACCATTAAAAGATGGGCTTAAAAGCGTTTCTCTTTCAGCCAACTGGATGTGGGCATGTAAAAACGAAGGTGAAGATGCCAGATTATACGAAGCTGTAAAAGCTTGTTCTGATTTTGCAATCAGCTTAGGAATCAATATCCCAACAGGTAAAGATTCCCTGTCGATGAAACAAAAATATAAGGGCGATGAGGTGATTGCACCTGGTACTGTGATTATCTCTGCAGCAGGAAATTGCAACGACATCACTAAAGTTGTTGAGCCGGTTTTACAAAAAGATGGTGGTTCAATTTACTACATCAACCTATCTAACGACTCGTATAAACTTGGGGGTTCTTCATTTGCACAGATCTTAAACAGAATTGGCAATGAAACACCTGATGTTAAAAATGCAGATCAACTTAAAAATGCTTTCAACACACTTCAGGAATTAATAAAAGCGGACAAAATACAAGCAGGACATGATATAGGTAGCGGCGGTTTAATAACTACTTTACTGGAACTTTGCTTTGCTGATCGTAATCTTGGCGCATCATTAGATCTTTCTTCTTTAGGTGAGCAAGACATTATTAAGTTACTTTTTGCTGAAAACATAGGTATTGTATTCCAGGCAACCGAGGATGTTGAGGCTACCCTTTCTGCAAATGGCGTTACTTATCATAAACTTGGTGAAGTTACTTCAACTGCCAGCTTACAAGTAAAAAATAATTCAGATACATTATCTTTTGACATTGATCACTTACGTGATGTATGGTTCAAAACTTCTTATCTGCTAGATAAAAGACAAAGTGGACCTGTAAAAGCAAAAGAACGCTTTGACAACTACAAAAACCACGTACTTAAATACAACTTCCCTGCTCAGTTTGACGGAAAGAAACCGGTTATTGATGTTTCAAAACCAAGACCAAAGGCAGCTGTTATTCGTGAAAAAGGAAGCAACTCTGAACGCGAACTTGCTAATGCCATGTACCTTGCAGGTTTTGACGTAAAAGATGTTCACATGACCGACCTTATTGCAGGCAGAGAGACTTTAGAAGATATACAGTTCATTGGCGCGGTTGGTGGTTTCTCTAACTCCGATGTTTTAGGATCAGCCAAAGGATGGGCAGGAGCTTTTATGTACAATGAAAAGGCTAAAATTGCACTTGAAAACTTCTTTAGCAGACCAGATACATTATCTGTAGGAATCTGTAATGGCTGTCAGCTTTTTGTTGAGCTTGGCTTAATCAATAAAGACCATGCAGAAAAACCAAAAATGCTGCATAACGAAAGTGGCAAACACGAAAGTATATTCACCTCGTTAACCCTACAAGAAAACAGTTCAGTTATGCTTTCTACATTGGCAGGAACTACATTGGGTGTATGGGTTTCCCATGGTGAAGGCAGGTTCCAGTTGCCTTACTCAGAAGACAAATATCAAATCATAGCAAAGTATGCTTATGAAACTTATCCTGCAAGTCCGAACGGTTCAGATTACAACACAGCAATGATGTGCGATGAGTCTGGTCGTCACCTGGTGATGATGCCACACATTGAGCGTTCATTATTCCAATGGCATTGGGCAAATTATCCTAAAGAACGTAAAGATGAAGTTACACCTTGGATGGAAGCCTTTGTAAACGCCCGTAAATGGGTTGAAACGCATAAAGGATAAGAGCTCAGCCCCTTCCATTATTGCATTTATCTAAAAAATAATTAGATTTGGTTACAACAGATGTGTAGCAATAGCTTGCATCCTTCTTAACCAAATCTAATCCAATGTTTAGATAACCATGTTATCCTACCAATCTTATACCGATAATGAATTGGTTCTTTTATTTAAAAAGGATGACCACGCTGCCTTCACGGAAATATATATTCGCTATTCCTCTGCATTATATAATAGTGCGTACAAAATACTTCAAGATAGAGATGAGGTTAAAGATTTAGTCCATGATGTATTTACCACGCTCTGGAACAGGAGATCGGATTTCACCTTAAATACAAATCTTGCCGGATACTTGTATGTAGCAGTTCGTAACAAGGCCCTAAAGATTATCTCCCACCAACAGGTTAAATCAAAATATTCTACGCGCTTACAACAGAACAACGTAACTGAAATGCAAATAGTTACAGACCATGCAATCAGAGAAAAACAACTTGTAGAAATCATTGATAGCCATATCAATGAGCTTCCTGCCAAAATGCGGCAGATCCTGAATATGAGCCGAAAATCTTACCTCACACATAAAGAGATAGCCAGTGAGCTAAACCTGTCGGAGAGTACTGTAAAAAAACAGGTGAATAATGCCCTAAAAATTTTAAGACTTAAACTAGAGGCCTTTCTTGTGCTATTTACATTGCTAATATTAATGCTTCTTTAAGCTACCCAAACAAATTTTCATTTTTTTCTACGCCCTGGACATTTCTTAAAGGTCTTTAGATTAATAAGGACAATTATACGATCCGTCAGTATGGAAAAAAAGAAAATAGAAGAGCTATTGAATAGGTATCAGACAGGACAATGTACTGAGGAAGAAATAGCCTGGATAGAATCTGTCTATAATAAAATTCAAAAAGAAGCTAAAGTTGAACTGACAGACGATATCATAACAAAAGACCTTTATGATGTCTACCATACCTTGCCACAGCCACATAAAACAAAAACCACACACCTATGGCAGCGGATTGCCGCTTCTGTAATCCTTGTATTGTCAGCATCTGCTGCCTTGTATTTCTATTTTAAAAAGCCTGCCCCAGCTAATTATATAGCACAGGCTCCAGCAAAAACCAGTCAAAAAGATTTCGCGCCAGGTATCAATAAAACCTTTTTGACTTTAGCAGATGGTTCTAAAATATATCTGGAAACCGCACCCATTGGAAAAGTAACTGATCAGGGAGGCATGAGAATTACCAAAATCAAAGAAGGCGTAATTTCATACTCCCGAATTTCTAATCAAACCAACCAAATAAATCCCAAAAATATAAATACCATAACAACTTCAAAAGGCGGACAATATCAAATTATCCTTCCTGATGGTTCACATGTTTGGTTAAATGCACTTTCATCCTTAAAGTTCCCTACGTCCTTCAATGGAAAAAAAAGAGAAGTCGAATTAAAAGGAGAAGGATACTTTGAGGTTGCAAAAAATAAAGTCCTCCCATTTAAAGTATTAACCCAGGATCAGGAAGTGGAGGTAATTGGAACTCATTTCAATATCAATAGCTATGAAGACGAGCCTACTACTGAAACAACGCTACTAGAAGGAAGTGTCAGGATCTTACATCGTAAAGGCAACAAATCAGCCCTACTTAAACCAGGCCAGCAATCTAACTTAAAAGACAATGGTATTATACAAGTTAATCGCGTTAAAACAGAAAACGTTATCGCCTGGAAAAACGGGTTATTCCAATTTCAAAATTCCGACATCAAGAATGTGATCCGTCAAATGGCACGCTGGTACGATGTTGACTTCGAGTTTAAGGGCCCAATACCAAACATCAAACTTTGGGGTGAAATTCATCGAAACACAAACGCATTAAATGCTTTAGAAATTCTGAGCTATTTCGATCTGAAGTATACCATTGTAAACGCACAAAACAGAAAAAAAATAATTATAACTAAATAGAAACCTTAAATAACCAATGAAAAGGTTTAACATATAGAAACCTTTAATCATCCCTTTTCCGAAAATCGGAACCGCAGTTTTTTACTACTAACCAAGTATTAACTTAATCCAAATGAAGCTAAACCAGTATGAAACGGTATTTACTATACCGCTACTTAAATTTTCAGTAAATTTTAGTGCTATCTTAACAATTCTCTTTCTTTTCCTCACCTGTTTGCAAGCATCTGCAAAACCAATACAAAGAATTACTATAGCTAAAAAAAACTCACCAATAGTACAGATTTTTGATGCTATTAAACAACAATCGGGATATTCCGTAGTGTACAACAGTGATGACCTAAAAGAAAAAAGCGTCAGTTTAAATGTAAAAAATTCTACAATTGAAGAGGCAATGGAGGAAAGTCTCAAAGACAGCCCATATGCATTTAAAATTGTAAATAAAAACATCCTTATCAAAAAGAAGGAAAGGCGGTCCGGACTTCCTCCTTCTACAATTAAGCCCCAGGCTAAAGAAATAAAAGGAAAAGTTGTAGATAAACAGAATATCTCCATCCCCGGCGTAAGTATTAAACTAAAAGGAACCTCCATAGGAACCGTTACGAATGGAGAAGGGCTGTATGCCATTTCAATACCAGACAACACTGGCACGCTTGTCTTTAGCATGGTTGGTTATACAACTAAAGAAGTAACTATTGGTAGTAATCAAACCATAAACGTGACCCTGCTAGAAGAAACTTCGGCACTTAACGAGGTAGTCGTTATCGGCTATGGTACCCAGAAAAAATCAGACGTTACTACCGCAGTATCATCTGTCTCAGCAGAAAGCATAAAAGAGCGGCCGGCTTTAAACTTTGGCGAGGCCATTGCAGGTCAAATGGCGGGCGTTCAGGTTCAGCAAACCGGTGGTGCCCCCGGTGGAGAAGGACTAGCTATAAGAGTTAGAGGAGTTGGCTCAATTACTCAATCTAATGACCCTTTATATGTTGTAGATGGCTATCCGATGGAAGGTAATGCTTTCAGGTTATTGAACACTTCAGATATTGAGAGTATTCAGGTTTTAAAAGACGCCTCATCTACAGCCATTTATGGTTCAAGAGGTGCAAACGGTGTTGTTATTGTAACCACCAAGAAGGGAAAAGTTGGCCCGCCAGCAATAAATGCCAGCACTTTTATAGGATTTCAGGAACTGGGTAAAGAAATGGAGATGATGAACAGAGATCAATACATCCAGTGGTTTATTGATGGCAGAAACCAGGCTTGGTTAGATGCACAAGTTATCACATCAGATCCAAACCAACAAGCCCATTCCATTACAGACCCCAACTCACGTCGTAGCCTGTACTCTGGCGCAAACACTCAATATATGATTCCTGATGGTACAGGAGGATATAAATACAACTTTATGGACCCGACCTCAGTAGCACAAATGCCCGATAACAATTGGCAAGATCTTTTATACAGAA
Organism: Pedobacter sp. GQ55; assembly: GCF_059758925.1. NCBI lineage: Bacteria > Pseudomonadati > Bacteroidota > Sphingobacteriia > Sphingobacteriales > Sphingobacteriaceae > Pedobacter > Pedobacter sp. GQ55. The sequence continues at coordinate 431,522 of NZ_JCAXEI010000004.1, forward strand.
AAGCTTTAACTCAAAAAAGTGAACTATCGGTTTCGGGAGGAACAGAACATACCCAATATATGTTTTCCGGAAGTTATGCCAAGCAGGAAGGTATAGTTCTAGGCACAAACTATGACCGTTTTAACTTTCGCTCCGCCATCAACTCTAAGGTCACCAAGAGCCTGAGCCTTGGAATGAATATATTAGCCTTCTCAGCAAAAGGCAGAGAGCAGGAAAGCGGCAAATACTCCCCGGTAATGTTTGCACTGCAGTTGCCTCCAATTTTTCCGGTAAGAAATGATGATGGAACATATGGCTCGATGGTTCGAAATCCGGAAATTCTTGCCGGTGATGTTGCCAGCCCAATCGGTGTGGCAGAGCAGGTTCAAAATTCCAGAAATCGATACGGTTGGCTGGGTACCGTTTTTGCCGAATGGGAAATTATTAAGGATTTAAAATATAAGATCAATATTAATGGAGGAATTCAGGACAACCAGCAAAAGATCTTTGAAGCTTCTTTTATAGACTTTGACGCTTCTAAAGGCCCACGCCCCGCTAAAGGTATAAATCAGCGGGCATCAGATTATGACTGGGTAATTGAAAACACCTTAAACTACTCCCGTACTTTTTCTGATAAGCATGTATTATCTGCCCTTGTAGGTTATACCACCCAAAAACATAATCTGAAAAACATGTACGGTGAAGCCCGTGGTTTTGCTAACGACCAGATTACAACGCTCAATGCAGGCACTATGTACGCGCTATCTAGCGATGAGTCAGAATATTCGATGATTTCCTACCTGGGCAGGATCAACTATGCATACGATAATAAATACTTATTTACAGCCACCTTTCGTGGTGATGGCTCTTCCCGTTTTGGTATGAACAAAAAATGGGGAACCTTCCCTTCTCTGTCTGCAGGATGGAAAGTTTCTGAAGAGAAATTTATGGAGAACATAAAGGCCATAAGCGACCTTAAGATTCGTGCAGGTTTCGGTATTTCAGGTAACAACAGAATTGGCGATTACTCCGCAATTGGACTCCTAACATCAGGCTTCTATCCAACCGGGGGAACACTTCAAAATACTACAAACCCAAGTACAATGTCGAATGTTGATCTAGGATGGGAAAAAACAAGACAATATAACCTTGGGTTTGAACTTGGATTAATAAATGACAGGATAAGAATTGAAGGTGATTTTTACGACAGCCAGTCTATTGACCTCTTGCTAAATGTTCCTGTCCCGGTAATTACAGGATATTCTACCCAGATTCAGAACATCGGAAAAGTGCAAAACAGGGGTATGGAATTCTTGGTTACTACCAGAAACCTGCTGGGCGACTTTAAGTGGAATACTAATTTTAATATTTCGTTTAATAAAAATAAAGTATTGGAAGTTGGAGCAGATAACCGTCCTATTTATGGTAGCGCTCCTAATGCAAATAATGCATTCATTACAACTGTTGGCTCTCCTATTGCGAGTTTTTATGGATACAAATATGAAGGCGTATTCCTTACCCAGGACGAATTAAACAAATATCCGCACTTAAGTGCAGATAAAATAGGCGATGGCAGATACGCTGACATCAATAAGGATGGCATTTTAGATCAAAATGATAAAACAATTTTGGGCAACAATAATCCCGATTTTACCACCGGTCTAACCAATAACTTTTCATATAAGAATTTCTCTTTGGGGGTTCAGTTTACGGCATCATATGGAGCAGAATTGTTTAGTTTCTATAAAAGAATGGTTGGAATATATCATGGGGATAGAAATGGGATGATAGAACAGGTTGGTAGATGGAGATCCGCAGATGAACCCGGAGATGGGATTCACTTTAAAGCAACGAGAACTCCTTCGGGTTGGCAAAGGGACCCTTCATCGGCATGGGTTCAGGATGCATCCTATTTAAGACTTAGGAATGTAAATTTTGCATATAATTTCAGTGAAGATTTTACCAAAAAGATTAAGGTAAAGGCTTTAAGTGTCTACGTAACCGGAAGCAATTTATTTACAATAACCAATTATTCAGGATATGATCCGGAAACGAGCAGCGAAGGAGCCGGACTTACTAAAGGTGGTGATTACCTGGGCTATCCAACTGCAAGGACATTTATCCTTGGACTTAATTTGACATTTTAACATTCATTAATGCTTATATTTTAAATATATGAAAAAGATAAATTTATTATTCATTGCAGTCTTCTTTCTGGCATCATGCAGTGATGACTTTATTGACCTGAATCCGAAATCAAATTTAAATGCAAATTCGTTCTATAAAACACAACAGGACATCAATCAGGCAACCCTTTCTGCTTATGGCAACTTGCGTTCACTATACAATTCAACATATGTAAGGCTTGGCGAAATCCGTTCAGACAATACTACCTATTCCTGGCTGTCTGGAAACCCTGCAAATGAAAAAGGTATAGATGAATTTGCCTCTCCCTTACTTCCTGAAAACAACTTTATAACAGACATGTGGGATGACAGCTACAAAACAATACTAAGATGTAACATTGTTCTTGGTCGCAGCGATGCAGCCACCTTCAGTGATGAAAAATTAAGAAGTCAGTATAAAGCAGAAGCCAGTTTCTTAAGGGCACTTGTTTATTTCTGGCTCAATAGGGCGTTTGGTGGGCCAGCTCTAAATGGCCAGCTTTTAGGAGTAATCAAAGCAGATAAAGAACTAACTCAAACTGAAGCATATGCACTTGGGCGCGCACCTTTGCAAGAAATGTATGATTTCATCATTGCAGACCTAAAATATGCCGAAGCTAATCTTCCTCAGTCATACGGAGGAACAGACAAAGGTAGGGTAACCAAGGCCGGAGCCTCAGCGTTGCTTGGTAAAGTTTATTTAACCATGGCAGGCTATCCGCTTAATAAGGGAGGCGAATATTACAATCTTGCCAGTCAAAAACTTGCAGAAGTAGTAAATAATTCTGCTTATTCCTTAGTTCCAAGCTATAAAGACCTGTTTGATGTGTCTAAAAAGAATAGCACTGAATCCCTTTTTGAAGTTCAGTATATGAAAGGTGCACCAAATGGAGCAACAGGCAGTCCATGGAATAACAATTTCGCTCCAAGGTTTTCAGATAAAGAGGTTGTTTTGGTGGGCGACAAAGGAGGCGAAAACTCCCCTACTCAATACATGTCAAATGCTTATGAAACCGGGGATCCCAGAAAATTTGTATCCATGCGAGATGGCTGGATCAATGCTAAAACCGGAGCCTTACAAACAGAGAAATATGTGCGTAAATATTATGATGTTTCCACAAGCGGTTCAGACAACGGCAACAATTGGATAGAATTACGCCTTGGGGATGTGTATTTACTTTATGCTGAGGCGCTGATTCGTGGCGGTGGCGACAAAGGAACTGCCTTAACTTATTTAAACAAAATTCGTGAACGGGCAAGAAAAACGCCTGGCGATCCGAACATTCAGCCAGCACCGAATTTATTACACGAGTATCAATTGGGTGAATTCAGCGGCGATCAGGCCTTCCTATTAGCTATTGAAAATGAGCGCCGTGTTGAGCTGGCATTTGAGAATCATCGTTGGTTTGACCTAGTAAGGACAGGACGAGCAAAAGATGTGATGATTGCAGAGCAAAAGTTTGATGGCTACAATAGCTTTACCTGGAGCGATAATGCATTAACTTATCCAATCCCAATGACAGTGATGCAATCAAATCCACAAAAGATAATACAAAACAAAGGATATACTCAGATGTAACATGTTTATACATGTTGCATTAATCAACTATCGTTAACAATTGTTTCGTTAAATTTATTTATTATGAACTCAAAAATAAGCACTGTTTTACTTATGATGTTCCTTCTTACAGGGACGTCATTCGCTCAGAACAAAGACAATTCCCTTACCAAACAGGAAATCAAACAAGGCTGGAAACTTCTTTTTGATGGTCAAAGCCTTAACGGCTGGACATCTGTTGGGAAAGATAGGCCACCAGCAACAGGATGGAAAATAGAAAATGGCATTTTATCGGCAAAAAAGGAAGGAGACAAAGGAGGTGGTGATATTATTACAAAAGATGAATATGCTGATTTTGATCTCTCTGTTGACTTTAAGCTTTCCGAAGGAGGAAACAGTGGAATAAAATATTTCTTCACTAAGTATACTAAAGGCGGTTGGCTCGGATTAGAATACCAGATATTGGACAATGCAAAACACCCTGATGCCAAACTAGGACGAAATGGCAACCGTTTACAAGCCGGTCTGTACGACATGTTACCTTTAGATGCTGTGCAAGAGAATAGAACCGGCGAGTGGAACCGCGCAAGAATCGTAGCCAAGGGCACTAAAGTAACTCATTATTTAAATGGGAAAAAAACACTTTCCTTTGACCGCAGCAGTGATTCCTACAAAGAAGCCTGGAAGCTAAGTAAGTTTAAAGAGTCAGATCCACCGTTTGGCCAGGTAAAAAAGGGCCATATTCTGCTTCAAGACCATGGTGATGAAGTTTCATTCAAAAACGTTAAAATCAGAATTTTATAGAATTCAAAAACAAACAACCAAAAACCAAATTATGAGCAACAATTCAAGAAGAAATTTTATAAAAAAAATAGGTATCGGAACAGCAGCTTTATCTGTTGGAAATAGCGTATTTGGCGGAACTGCCTCTGGGTTTAGTGCCAAAAGCTATAGAAATATTATCGGAGCAAATGACAGAATAAACATCGCAACTATTGGTGTTAATAGTCGTGGGAATAGCATGGGAGGCACTATTGCCAAACAAAAAAACACGCAAATAGTTACAGTTTGCGATGTAGATTCAAGGGCCATTCCTAAGGCAATAAACACTATTGTAAAAGCAGGTCAAGCAACCGCGCCAAAATCTGAAAAAGACCTACGTAAGGTTCTGGAAGATAAAACTATTGATGCAATATACACGGCAACTCCTGATCATTGGCACGCCCCGTTAACCATTATGGCTTGCCAGGCCGGGAAACATGTATATGTTGAAAAACCCTTAAGCCATAATCCAAGAGAAGGTGAAATGGCGGTGGCAGTCGCCAGAAAATACAATCGAATAGTACAAATGGGCGCGCAGCGCCGGTCTGCTCCTACGCTAACCAAAGGAATCCAGCTACTCCATGAAGGGGTAATTGGTCGTGTATATATGGCAAAAACATGGTATACGAACACGAGGAAAGAAACCTTTTTAAAGCCAGGAAATGTACCCGACTGGTTGGATTATGATTTATGGCAGGGACCAGCACCACGTGTTAAATATAAAGATGGCTTAATCCATTACAATTGGCACTGGTTCTGGAACTGGGGAACCGGCGAAGCGCTAAATAATGGAACGCACGAGGTAGATGTAGCCCGTTGGGGTCTGGGAGTAGATTTCCCAACTCGCGTTAGCTCTTCTGGTGGAAGATATCATTTTAATGATGACTGGGAAACCCCAGACACACAGGTAGTAACAATAGATTACCCTGGCAAAGTTACCTTGCTTTGGGAAAACAGAAGCTGTAACGGAAGAAAAGTTGAAGGACAGGAAAGAGGAATTATCTTTTATGGTGAAAAAGGAAGTCTGGATACCGGAGATGATGCTTATAAAATATATGATCTTCAAGGAAAGCTAATTCAAGATGTGACACCAAAATCTGGCGGAGAGTCTTTAGAGGGAAGAAATACAGCGAGCCCAAGTTTAGGGATGGATAGTTTGCATATGGCAGATTTTCTTGATGCGATTAGAAATAACAGGCGTCCGAACTGCGATGTTGAACTCGGTTACAAAAGCTGTGTAGCCATGCAGTTAGGCAATATATCATGGAGAGTTGGCCGCGACTTAAAAATTGATCCTAAAAACGGTCACATTGTTGGCGACAAAGAAGCTCAGAAACTATGGGGCCGTTCGTATGAAAAGGGCTGGGAACCGAAAATTTAAAAATAAACTTTTATGAATATATCCAGATTATGCTTCAATATTATATTACTGCAGGGAATATGCATTTTTGGTGCCATTGCTCAATCTCCTAATACCTTAACCAGGCAAGAGAAAGCATTAGGATGGAGTTTGCTTTTTGATGGAAAAACATTTAACGGATGGAAAAAAATAGCAGATGGAGGATGGGAAATTAAAAATGGGGAGTTGCTTGCAGTAAAACCGTCAAATGGCAAGCAAATGGATATTATAACCAATGCTCAATTCGACAACTTTGAACTTACCTTTGAATTTAAAATCTCGAAAGAAACAAACAGCGGGGTTAAATATCTGGTAACAAATGATTACGAAGCACAAAAAGGTACTTTCTTAGGCCTTGAATATCAAATATTAGATGATGTTAATTTTAAATATCCTGAGCGAGGTGAACTTCGTTCACTTGCATCATTGTATGATCTGATAGCTGCTGATAAGAAAAATCCAGTATTGCTTGAACACTGGAATACAGCCAGAATCATTGTAAACAAGAATCATATTCAGCATTGGTTAAATGGACAGAAAGCTGTAGCGTATGACAGGAATGCCGAATCTTTTGAATCTCTGGTACAGAAAAGCAAGTATAAATCCCTTAAAAATTTCGGACAATCGAAAAAGGGATTTATACTGTTGCAAAATGAAGGTTCGCCTATTGCATTCCGTAGTATAAAGATCAAGCGTATTTAATCAGCTGTTAAAGCCACTTTACATCTTTCATCCTTAAGTGTAATCAAACAACTCTCATTATTGTAGTTTTCTTTCAGGCTTGCTTCGTTCTTTTTATATTCGGTTTTAAGATTCTTTCTATTTAATCCCTGTGCAAATCGTCTAACATCTTCTTCACTTTTCAATATCAATCCTGGCACCTGTTTAGGCCTGTGATTATCGCCTATGGCTACCATTGTAAAATAACTGGTGTTGGTATGCTTGATTGTCTGCGTTTTAAAATTTTCTGAAACCACCTTTATTCCTATTATCATAGAGGTGTTACCAACATAGTTTACTGATGCCATCAAAGAAACCAGTTCCCCCACTTCAACGGGTGCCAAAAAATCAACAACATCAATTGAAGCTGTGATACAGTAGCCATCAGAATGTTTTGCCGCACATACATAAGCAACTTTATCCATTAAGCTTAAAATAATACCTCCATGTATTTTTCCTCCAAAATTAGAGTAAGAAGGAATCATAAGTTCAGTTAGGGTAGTTTGAGAATATTCTACTGGTTTAAAATCTTGCATAAATTGGTCTTTTTATGTGCAATTTAGTTTTTTATCATAAAAATAGCACAAAAAAGAGGCTATAAACTTAATTACAGCCTCTAACCCTATCACAAAACCCGAGAGCGTACCGAATATCTACGAAAACTACTTGTTTATTGTAAAAGAAAGCGGCATGTTATACCTAACCCTAACGTTTTGATCGTTTTGCCTGCCGGGTTTCCATTTAGGCGACTTACTAATTACCCTTACAGCCTCTTCATCACATCCATACCCTATACCTTTCAAAACCGTAACATTAGAAACAGAACCATCTTTCTCTATTACAAAGCTAATAAACACCTTACCCTGGGCGTCAACTTCTTGTGCCGCATTCGGATATCTTAGATTCCTCTGTATAAATTTAGCCCAGGCTTTCATTCCCCCTTCAAATTCAGGATAGGCTTGTATGTCTCCTATTTCATGAATCCCTGTATCTTCCGTCTCACCATCTCCTACACCATTGCCTGTAGCTATTCCATTACCATTGCCCTCAACAGGAACCGAGCCAAGTGAGGTTTCCACTCCCGACTGCGTCACAGGCCCTACTGCCGCATGATCCATTTGCTCTAAAGTCGGCGGATCGGTAATCAATGGCCTATCCACAACTATTGGATTTGAAACGGGTTTTACAGTTTTAATTTTTTCTTTTATTGGTTCGGTTTTGGGCATTTCTGTCTTTTCCTGAAGTTTTGGTTTCTCTATAGGCTGATCAGCAATAATTATGATCCGATCAGGTTTCAAAGGTTCACTCAGCGCATCAGCGTCTTTACTAATAAAATGTTTGTAAATCATTGGACCAGCAAAAAACAGAACAAAAAGCGGAGCAGCAATAAATAGAGCACGTGCTGTAGTACCTGATGATTGAGATCTTAGTGCATAAGCACCATAATTTTTATTTCTGTTTCTAAACACAAGGTCGAGCCACTCTGTCTTGTGTAAATTGGATGAGATGTTAAACATAATTTTAAGTATTAGTTTTAAACAGGATGTAAAACATCCATATATTCCATAACACTTTAAAAAAAACTTAAATCAAGATGCTTTTTCATCAAAACAGAGAAAAACGCTTTCTGCACCAAAAATTATAAAAAATGGCGATTTTATAGATTTTTATCACTTTTACAACGAAAATGAGAAAATTTTCAGACAAAAAACAGTAAAAACAAAAAAATAGCACCAAAAAATATAAAAATAAATGAACAAACTGTATATTTACTCTTCGAGAGACAGACTTAACCTTCCAACTAAACAAGCCGCCTCTTCAACTTATTTTTCTTCTTAAAAACTGGTTTTCATCTAAAAAGCGTAAATTTTATGTTTAAATTTGCTAACATTTGTATTTTTACACACAATTTGATGGAAATTATTAATTAAATATCCTATTTTTGATAAAATTTTAAACAAATAAATGAAAAGCTTAAGAACAATTGCATTAAAAGAAGCACAGACAAGAATTTCACCAGAGGTAAAGTCACCTTCGACTAAAATTTCTGATTTTTTTGGCGTTAATGTTTTTGACAAAAGAAAAATGAAAGATTTCTTGTCAAAAGAGGTTTATCAGAAATTAGTGGCGTCCATTGAATCGGGCGAACTAATTAATCATGAAGATGCCAACCACATCGCAACGGCTATGAAAGGCTGGGCAATGGCTAAAGGCGCTACTCACTATACCCACTGGTTTCAACCATTAACCGGTACTACAGCTGAGAAACATGATTCATTTTTTGAGCCTAGCAGCGATGGCGCAATTGAGAATTTCGCAGGGAGCGCACTAGTTCAACAAGAACCGGATGCATCAAGCTTCCCTAATGGTGGTATCCGTAATACTTTCGAAGCACGCGGATATACTGCATGGGATCCTTCTTCTCCAGCATTCATTATGGAAAGCAAAGCTGGTAAAACGCTTTGTATCCCAACTGTATTTGTTTCTTATACCGGTGAAGCATTAGATTACAAAGCTCCTTTATTAAAAGCACTTGCTGCTATGGATAAAGCTGCTGTTGACGTTTGTCAGTATTTCGATAAAAGCATCACTAAAGTAAATGCATCTTTAGGTATTGAACAAGAATATTTCCTTGTTGACCTTGCATTATATAATGCTCGTCCGGATTTAGCATTAACTGGCCGTACTTTATTCGGCCATATGTCTGCAAAAGGACAGCAACTAGAAGATCATTATTTCGGATCTATTCCTGAGCGTGTATTCACTTACATGGTTGATTTCGAAAATGAAGCTTTAAAATTAGGTATTCCTTTGAAAACCCGTCATAATGAGGTTGCTCCTTCTCAATTTGAATGTGCTCCTATTTATGAAGAAATCAACCTTGCAATTGATCATAACCAATTGTTAATGGACTTAATGGAGAAAGTTGCTTTAAGACATAACTTTAAAGTTCTTTTACATGAAAAACCATATGCTGGTATCAATGGATCAGGTAAACACAACAACTGGTCATTAATTACTGACACGGGTAAAAACTTATTATCTCCAGGAAAAACTCCAAAAAACAACTTGATGTTCTTAACATTCTTTGTTAACACCATCAAAGCTGTTCATGAGCATGCTGATTTATTAAGAGCAAGTATTGCTTCAGTAAGCAACGATCACCGTTTAGGTGCTAACGAAGCTCCGCCTGCAATCATCTCTATCTTCCTTGGTTCTCAATTAGCGGAGGTATTAGACGAGATCGAATCGTCAAGAAGCATCATTAAAAAAGTTAAAAATGAAGATTCTTTGTGGTTAGGTATTCCTAAGATCCCTCAGATCTTGTTAGACAATACTGACCGTAACCGTACTTCTCCTTTTGCCTTCACAGGCAATAAATTTGAGTTAAGAGCGGTAGGTTCTTCTGCTAACTCTTCTGCTCCTATGACTGTGTTAAACACAATCGTAGCTGATCAATTGACCAAATTCAAAATTGAAGTTGATAAACTGATCAAAAAAGGCGAGAAAAAAGATGTTGCATTGTTAACCATTCTTAAAAAATACATCAAAGAATCCAAAGATATCCGTTTTGAAGGAAATGGTTACAGTGAGGAGTGGGCTGAAGAAGCTGCTAAACGCGGTTTATCAAACATCAAAACTACTCCAGTTGCTCTGGACGCTTATGTAAGTGAAAAATCTACTGAGTTATTTACTAAACTCAATATCTTTAATGAGCGTGAGTTACATGCCCGTCATGAGATCTTGTTAGAAAGCTATTACAAAAAACTTCAAATCGAAGCTAGAGTAATGGGTGAAGTAACAAACAGTATGATCATTCCTGCTGCTATTGCTTACCAAAATTCATTAATCGAAAATGCTAAAGGATTAAAAGAACTTGGCTTATCAGGTGATGCATTAGCAACTCCACTTTCTATCATTAACAAAGTATCTGAGCACTTAAATATCGTTAAAACCAGCATTGACGCAATGCTTGAGCAACGTAAAAAAGTAAATGCAATTGAAGATTCACGTGAGAAAGCGATCAGTTATGATGAGAAAGTAAAATCTTACTTCGATACTATTCGTTACCATACAGATAAATTAGAACAAATTGTAGATGACAGCGTATGGCCTCTACCTAAGTTCAGGGAATTATTGTTTATAAAATAAACTAAACTCCTAATAACCAACTATTTTTTAGTTTTATAACCTCCGCTTTAATTAGTGGGGGTTATTTTTTTATTAGTTAGCGCGTTTTTTTTCTACATTAAAGTTTTAACATTAAGGGGTTTCCCTATCTTTGCAACAACATGAGTGATAACAGGTACAACCAGCGCGGCGTTTCTGCCTCGAAAGAAGATGTGCACCAAGCCATCAAAAACATAGATAAAGGTATTTTTCCGCAGGCTTTCTGTAAGATCATCCCTGATATTTTAGGCAACGATGAGGCTTTTTGCAACATAATGCATGCTGATGGCGCAGGTACAAAATCTTCATTGGCTTATGTTTACTGGAAAGAAACCGGTGATATTTCTGTTTGGAAAGGCATTGCTCAGGATGCAATCATTATGAATATTGATGATTTGATCTGTGTTGGAGCTACCGACAACATTTTATTGTCATCAACAATTGGTCGTAATAAAAACCTGATCCCTGGTGAAGTAATTGCTGCCATTATTAATGGCACTGAAGAAATCTTGGCTGAGCTTAGGTCTCAGGGCATCTCTATCTACTCAACTGGCGGTGAAACTGCCGATGTAGGCGACCTGGTACGTACAATTATTGTTGATTCAACAGTAACATGTCGTATTGAACGTGAAAAAATTATTAGCAACGACAAAATACAGGCAGGTGATGTAATCGTTGGTCTATCTTCATATGGACAAGCCAGCTATGAAACAGAATATAATGGTGGTATGGGCTCTAACGGACTGACTTCTGCTCGTCATGATGTATTCGATAAGTCTGTAGCAAACAGTTACCCTGAAAGTTTTGACCCTGCTGTTCCTTTTGATCTGGTATTTTCCGGTGGAAAGAAATTAACCGATCCGGTTAAAATTGATGAGCAAACGGAAGTAACTGCAGGCAAGTTGGTATTATCACCTACGCGTACTTATGCTCCTGTTATAAAAAAGGTATTAGAAAGTCACAGATCTCAAATTCATGGTATCGTTCATTGCAGTGGTGGCGCACAAACTAAAGTGCTTCACTTTGTTAATAACGATGTTCACATTATAAAAGATAATTTATTCCCAATTCCTCCCCTGTTCCGTTTAATACAGGAACAGTCCGGTACAGATTGGAAAGAAATGTATAAGGTATTTAATATGGGGCATCGCATGGAATTATATGTTCCGGCTGAAATAGCTGAAGATATCATTGCCATCTCTAAACGCTTTAATATTGATGCTCAGATTATTGGTCACGTGGAGGGTTCTACCCAAAAACAAGTAACAATTGTTTCGGAAAATGGCGAGTTTGTTTATAATTAACTGAATAATCGACTTAGAACAAGAATCAAACAATTCAATTACCGTAAGTTTTGTAAAACTGATTATTAAAAACTTCTTGCGGATCATAAGTTTTTTTGAACTGAAAAAATGCTGATGCTTGGGGGTATGCCTCAAGCATTTGTGATTTTGTAGCATGTAAACGATAAGGTAGGTAGTAAGCCCCATTTAGAGAAACAGCAACATCAATTAATTCACGAGTTAAGTTCCTCATTTCAGCTTCGGCAGCCTTATTTCTTCCTTGATTAAACAACATCACAAAACCAAATACTTCTGTTTTAGCATAATTTAAATAGGTATCATTATCCTTTTTCACATTCCTGACCGTGATATTTAACAGGTCGACTTCATGTTTCGGTATTATTTGCTGAACCCTACTAATAAAGGCAGGAACGGCTTCTTTTGGTATAAAATATTCATGAAGAATGTCCGTAAACTCAGTGTTGGTATTTTCAAAGACCTCTACCCCCTCATTTAACAACCTGTTTCTGGTAAATTGTTTTCCGTTGACAACATTTACTACACCCTTTTCCATCTGCCACCGCAGATTCTTACCATAATTACTATTAGCCGATCCTCTAAACAAAGTTCTTCTAAAAGCGGAGTAAGTGTTTTCTTTTTTAAGCTTTGTTGGCGCTCCTTCGTCGATAAAATATGCGGAAAGAATTGCTTCTTCCATAAAGTGATCAGGATTAATATTTATCCGACCATAGGCCAAACCAATATTACCATTATTCTTGGTTAGTTTTTCAAATTCAACAACATAATCTTTGCTTTTTATAACGGATTGCTGTGCTATGTAAGTTTTATTATCAACCACCTTTAATTTTAAGTCCAATATCACTCCGAATAGGCCATACCCTCCTAAAACAAGTGAGAAAAGCTCCTTATTCTCCGTTCTGCTGCAGTTAATAACTTCACCGTTTGCATTGATCAACCTTAAAGAGATCACTGTTGAGGATATTGGCGGGGAATTTAGTTGCCAACCATGGCAATTAACACTAACAGAGCCTCCAACGGAGAAAGAATTGTTTGATTGCATTACTGACACAGACTTCCCGTAATGATCTAAATAAGGTATAATTTTCTCCCATAGTGATCCGGAGCCAACTAATAACTCATTACTTGAGCTACCAATTCCATATAATTAAAAGACTTCATATCTAACAATATTCCATTTGGATAAATGGTATGTCCACCCATACTATGCTGGGCTCCTGCAATCGAAATCCTCTTTCCTGAAGCTTTTGCTTGTTTTATTAGTTTTGATATCTGGTCAATGGCTTCATTAATTTGTTTAGAAGGCTTTACAACAGTATCAATCTTTGTTTCATTAAGGTTACTTGCATCTCTGGTTGCCCCTACATATACATTTAGCAAGGGTTTTTTATCCTCAAAATATGTATATGTAAGAAAACCAATTGGCCTGGCAATTAATATCATTAGGATTATAAAAATCGTAAGGACAAACCTCTTAAAAGTAAACCTGAGTTTCATGACGAATAATTGCCGGTAAAACTATTAGGCTTATTTCTTTTGCTTTAGCGCTTTTGCAATAGCTTGCTCAACGAGCGGCTCCATAATAGCGTATCCAGCTTTATTAGGATGAATACCATCTTTAGCTAAGCTTTTCGGCAAGCCATTTCTTTCATCTTTCATCGCAGAGAAGTAATCTACATAAATGAATTCATTTTTTTCAGCATAAGCTTTAATCCATTTATTCAATGCAATTACTTTATCAGCAGGCTCCACTCCCGGTTTCCATGGGAAGGCGAAAGCAGGTAACACAGAAGAAAGTACCACCTTAATCTTATTTGCTCGTGCAATTTCGGCCATAGCGGTGATGTTGTCTTCAATCATTTCCAGTGTCGATGGACCGGTATTACCTGCGATGTCATTGATTCCACAGAGCATCACAACTACTTTAGGTTTTAGCGCAACCACATCCTGATGAAACCTGACAAGCATCTGTGGTGTAGTCTGTCCACTAATCCCACGACCAATATAAGGTCTGCTGGAAAAAAAATCAGGACGATTGTTCTTCCATCCCTCAGTAATAGAATTACCCATAAAAACGACTCTATTTTCATTTTTAGCGGGTTCGCTGAGTTTCGAATTCTCTTCCTGATACCTTTTTAGATTAGCCCAGTCTTGTCCCTGAGAAAATTGAACGGAGAGTAAAATGGCTGGAATGATCAGCCATTTTTTAGAAATTATTTTCATACTTTTCATTTGGTTAAAATTATTTTCTAGTGTTTTACCTTATAGAATTTATAAGCAAACATAAAGATCACAATATAACAGATTATTGGTGTATAATATGCATGTGCTATTCCTGCACTGTCAGCCACTGCTCCCATTATAAAAGGAAAAAATGCACCACCAACAACTCCCATTGATATAAATGAAGAAGCTTGTTGTGTACGTGCACCAAGATTTTTAAGGCCAAGACTAAAAATAGTAGGGAACATGATACTAAAGAAAAAGTTGATCATAAGAAGCGCAACAAAAGATACCCATCCAAAGCTTTGAGCAACGATAACGCACATTAGAATATTACCTATAGCAAATATTGCAAGCAACTTATTAGGTGCAATTATTCGCATTAAAAAAGTACCCAAAATACGACCTGTAAGCATCATCCCCATAAATACTACCATATAATAACCTGCTTCAGAATCTGTAAAGCCCATTTTTTCGTGTCCGTAATTAATAAAGAACGCCCATGTTCCGGCCTGAGCTGCAACATTAAAAAATTGTGCTATTACTGCCCAAACAAAATGTTTATGATCAAATAGCTTCTTATCAGGAGCGGTATCAACATTTACAGCATTCTCATCTACTGCGGTAACATGTGGATCGATTAAAGCTGGTATTTTAACAAAAGAGAACGCAACTGCAACAAGTAGAATAACAGTTCCAATAACAGCATATAATATTTTTACCGAGGTAAGATCTGTACTACCCTCAACATTATTACTGAGTAAAAAGTAACTCCCTATTGCTGGGCCCAACATAGTCCCAACGGCATTAAACGTTTGGGCAAAATTGATACGAAGATCACTTGTACGTTGATCTCCTAGAGAAGCAACAAATGGGTGGGCAACTGTTTCTAGTGTAGATAAACCGCAGCCCACAATGAATAAGGCAATACCAAAGAAAGCAAAGGAAGAAATATTAGCTGCAGGCACAAACAAGAAAGCTCCTGCCGCGAAAAGAGATAACCCTAAAAGCACTCCTTTCTTATATCCGAAACGTTTCATAAACAATCCTGCAGGTATCCCCATCACTGCATATGCACCAAATACAGCAAACTGCACAAAGGCAGACTGAAACTTGGAAAGACTCATCGTATGCTGAAAATGTTTATTCAACACATCAGCCATTGTAATTGCAATACCCCAGAACATAAAAAGGGAGGTTACAAATATTATTGTCACCAGGAATTTCTTCTCAGTAAAGGCTGCTTTAACTTTTAATTCGCTCATAATTTTGTTATAAATGGTTAATTTATTGTTTTTTATCTACTCCCCAGGTCTTGTTTGGCTTAGGTCCCATTTCAAGTTCCAATTTGCCGCCCGCAACTAACTGCTCGTGAGTAAACCATGGTGTATTTAGCACTTGTCCGTTGAACTTAGCACTTTGAATATATTTATTTACAACCGAGCAGTTGTTTGCTATCAGCTGAAATTTCTTTCCGTTAGAAAGGTCTATTGTAACATTCTGAAATACCGGACTTCCGATTGTATATACGGGAATACCTGGCGTAACAGGATAAAATCCCATCGACGAGAATACCACAAAAGCGGTCATACCACCACCATCTTCATCACCAGGAATACCGAACACATTATCTTTAAACCAGGTGTCTAAAAGAAACCTGATGCGTTTTTGAGTTTTCCATGGCGAAGCCGTGTAATTAAATAAATAAGGAATATGAAAGCTTGGCTCATTACCCATAGAGAACTGACCAACCATGCCCGTTGCATCCGGGAACTTAGCCCAGTTTTCATATTTACTTCTGCCAAGCGGTTCTCTATAAAGCTGATCTAATTTATTCTCGAAGCTTTTTGCACCACCAAACAATCCTATAAGGCCTTTAACATCTTGTTGCACTTGCCATAAATAAGTCCAGCCATTATTTTCATCATAGTAGTCTCTGCCGCCCATACCGCCATCAAACTTAGGATCTATATCTACCCAGTTACCATCTTTGTCCTTTGGCAAAAACATATGAGTTTTGCTATCCCATAAGTTCTTATAGTTACTACTTCTGGCAATAAACTTGGTGTAATCCTGATCCTTTCCAAGCTCTTTGGCCATTTGCGCAACTGCCCAGTCATCATAGCTATGCCCTAAGGTTACCGCTACTGCCTGCCGTTTTTCCCAACTATGCACATTAGCAACAGTTTCTTTTTCATCTTTTTTCAGGGATGGAAAATATCCTTTTTCATAATAAAAATCTTCGAGTTCACCTTTTGGACCATTTTTCCATGGTAGCATTGTTGCTTCATTTGCATTTTTAAGCATTCCTTCATAAGCTTGATTAACATCAAAGCTTTTTATTCCTTTACGGTAAGCATCAAGAAAGGTAATTGAGGAGTGAAATCCATTCATACAGGGGTTATCGCCAAACAATAATGGAAATGTAGGTACCCATCCACTCTGCGTATACATGTTCACATAAGAATTCATCATGTCGCCTTCCTGTTCAGGGTTAAGGATTGTTCGAAGGGGGTGATGTGCAAGATAAGTGTCCCACGACCAGTCGTCTACATAAAACGGACGTGTAGTCTTGTGAACCTGCTTATCATAACCACTATAATATTGGCCATCCTCGGTAATATCAACCATACGCTCATAACAACGATATAAAGCAGTATAGAACGAACGCTTTTGCGCTTCTGTCCCTCCTACTGTTTTAATCTGGTTGATTACCTTCGACCACGCTTCTTCTCCCTTTTTAATTTGCTGCTCAAAGGTTGAGTTTTTCAACTCATTGTCGAAATTCTTCTTAGCCTGCTCTGCACTGACATAAGAAATGGCATATTTAAATTCAATATTTTTTGGTGCATTTTTCGGAAAACTGACCCATGCTTTTAAGTCCTTTTCATCTACCAAATTGGCCACTACAGCTTTGCGATCCTTCAAACCACCCAATACCACATCCGTATTAAAAGCGCCATACATGTACACTTTAATATTTCCATTGTAAGTTTCTATACCACTTATTTCTTTTTTTGAAATCGATTTATATTCATGTTCGCCACCATTGTATACACTAAGTAACAATCCCTTTTCACTGTTTTCAGGGTATTCAAATCTGAATATACCAGTCTTTTTTCCTGGGCTAAACTCAACTTTCACTTCTTCATCAATCAACCAGGTAGTATAATACCAGGGACGGTTTATCTCCAGATCATGATCGTAAGTCATCTTTTTGTTCCAATCAGATGCCTCTATAACCTTTACAGTTGGTTTAATCGCAAAAACCTGCCCCATTCTATGTGAAACAACATTTAAAGGAAAACTGGAAATCTGATCCGACATGTAATCAGGTCTTTGAGCAAACATCCTTATCATTTGATTAGGAAGTTGTACGGTTGGTCTGGTAGGTTCTAAAAGTTGACCTACGTTACCAATTATTGGATCCACATATTTTAGGTTACCAGTTCCCTCATACTGGTTCGTCTGGGCCATGGCAATACCCTGACCAAAAAACAAAGCTGCTGAAAAAGCAATCTTGAGTTTGGACGTAATTGTTCTATTAAAGGTTAAGGACATAATACTGATTAGTTTATAAGTTTGGTTCTTAAGTTTTCACAATGTGTGCAATGCTAAAGATATAAAACTCATTCCATAAAAAACAGCATTATTTATGTTACTAAACCCTTATAGCAAACCAATAAACCGCAATTAAAAAGGGCCGGTTGCAAATGCAAACCGACCCTTTTTAAGAAAATCTCTTCCCTAACCCACTTCCCTGATCCTCTTTGAACACATGCGAATTTTTACCCTTCAGCAAAGATTCTAGGAGGAAAAGAGTGTATCATTTTTTCCTGTTACTTTTTCAAATCTAATTCTTCAATCAAATTCTTAGCACCGCCAAGCACATCAATACACCATAAAACATAGCGTACATCCACACATATGGTACGTTTGAACTGTTTATCAAAAGCGATATCACCGCTCATGGCTTCCCAATTACCATCAAAGGCTAAACCGATCAATTCACCATTACCATTAATAACAGGCGACCCCGAATTACCTCCGGTGATGTCGTTATTGGTAATAAAACCAACGGTTAAAGTTCCGTCATTACCATACTGACCAAAGTTCTTTTTATTATAATTCTCGATCAGGTTAGCTGGCAAATCAAACTCACTATCGCCAGGAATATATTTTTGCATAACCCCGTCAATGGTAGTCGTGGTTTTATATACAATACCATCTTTTGGAGAATAGTCCTGTACATTACCATAGCTAAGGCGCATGGTCGAATTTGCATCAGGGTACATTATTTTACCTGCATTTTTCTCTAAAATCGCTTTCAGATATAGGTTATCCAATTCCTCTTTTTTACTTTCAAAATCAGCAACTACCGACCCAAAGTTGGCCTTAACATAGTCTGCCGGATAAAGGTTTACTGCATACTTGTACCCAGGATCATTTTTAATGGCATCAAGGGAAGGATTAGAGGCCATAAATGCCTTTAATTTCTCTGGCTTAATAAAATTACTATTCTCCCAAAGGTAATCCGCGTACTTCTGGAAAGTAGCTTCCGGATTTCCCGCCCAGTATTTCTCAGCAATTTCGCTAAAGAACTTTGGCTGTGATTTTACTGGAACATCACTATAAAAAGACGCAAGAATTTGTGCAAAAATCTTCTTATCTGCAGTTTCATTATAGGTTTCCTGATAAGTTCCAATAGCTTTGTCAACTCCTCCTTTTACCTGAGTTGCAAAAGCATCATCACCTTTCTTTTGATCCATTGCATTCCATGCTCTGCCAATTGAAATGGCATTTGGAACCCACCCAGAGGCTAAGAAACCCTCATTGATATAAGTACGTTGAACAGCTATCGGATCAATACTTTTATAAATCTGATCATATTGCTCCATTAAACCGGCAAATTCAGTTTTCTGGGCTGCCCATTCAGTAAATGCCTTTTCTTCTTTTCTCTTAGATTCGGAAACTTTTAAGCGCTTTAACTGCTCAGTCTGGCCGATATAATATTTCCAATAGTTTGCAATATTGGCATATTTAGAAGACAGCTTTAAGCGTGTTTCAACACTTTTATCCATCTCCGCTTTCCATGCTTTCAAACGAATATCACGTAGCTTCACAATAGTGGGACTTACTTTTTCGGTAGCCAGATCAACTCCATAAGAAGTTAAGTACCTGTCTGTACGACCAGGGTATCCGTAAACAATGGAAAAATCACCATTCTTTACCCCTTTAATAGATACCGGCAAGAATTTCTTTGGTTTAAAAGGAACATTCTCTGCTGAATATTTTGCAGGAGCATTATCTTTAGCAGCATATACTCTGAAAACAGAAAAGTCTCCTGTTTGGCGGGGCCATTCCCAATTGTCAGTATCACCACCATATTTACCAATATTTTGAGGTGGTGCACCTACTAAACGAACATCATCAAAACGTTCGTAAACAAAAAGAATGAACTGATTAGATTTATAAAAATCCTTTACATTAGCTTCTATTGTTGGCCCAGTAATAGCTGCTTTTGAAATGGTATTGAATACCTCAAGCATTTTAGCAGCTTTCTCTGCTCCTTTTAAGCCTTTTGTTGCTTCATTAACCTGAGGAGTTACATCTTCCATTCTTTGAAGAAAACGCACAAACAAACCATCAATTGGTTTCTCTTCACCATAGTTTTTGGCGTAAAACCCGTTATCAAGGATATTGTTTTGAGCAGTTGAGTTCGATGCAATGGCATCATAACCACAGTGGTGATTGGTAAAGATCAAACCTTTATCAGATACGATCTCACCTGTACAGAAACCACCAAAATGAACAATGGCGTCCTTTAAACTCGATCCATTTGCATTATACAGGTCTTTTGCTGTTAATTTAAAGCCCTGTTTCTTCATTTGCTCATAGTTTTTACCTATCAGCATAGGGATCCACATCCCTTCATCTGCTTTTACGGTGTTTACAAAGGAAAATACCATTGCACACAACAGCAGATATACTGTTTTCTTCATGATGAAATAATTAGTTAGTTATGCTGTAAAGTTAATGAATAACTGGGTTAATCAATAAAGAAAAAACCCACTGAATAAGTTTTAGCCGTTCCGCTAATCAATACCCTGTCTCCCGCATTTACACATTGAAGTTTTCCTATTCTATCTGACAACTGCAGGGCGTTCATCTCTGTTTTCTCCAATTTTTCGGCCCAATAAGGAATTAATGAACAATGTGCTGATCCGGTTACCGGATCTTCAAATATACTTGCCTGAGGAACAAAGAAACGGGATACAAAGTCTGCCTTATCACCTTTTGCCGTTACAATTATTCCCCCTGGCTCAAGGTTTATTTTATTCAGAATCTCTCTATCGGGCGCTAAATCCCTAATATCCTGCTCACGATCATACACCAATACATAGTCTCTTGATTTAAGTACTTCCTTAGGCTGTTTATTTAAAGACTTGGAAATGATTTCAGGTAACGCTGCCGGCTCGGGCTTTCTTGATGGAAAATTTAACGTGTACTGATCATCAACTATCGTAACCTCCAATGGTCCGCTTTTAGAATTGAAGATAATCTTGTCGTTCGGGTAATTCAGTATCGTTTTTAAAACATGGACGCTAGCCAGAGTTGCATGACCACACAAATCCATCTCATGCTCTGGGGTAAACCACCTTAAACTGAAGGCCTCTCCATCTGGCACAAAAAAGGCAGTTTCAGGAACGGCATTTTCTTTAGTAATCTTTAAAAGGAGGCTATCCGGCAGCCACGACTCAAGAGGAACCACACATGCAGGATTACCACCAAAAAGCTGGTCGGTAAATGCATCGATCTGATAAAGTTCTATTTTTTTCATCTTATGTTTAGGTTTAGATTTACAATTTAATTTCGAACAGGTTAAGGCTCCCACCCCTGTAATGAACCGGCAATTCTTCTTCAAACCCAATCAGCGTAATCCCCTTATCAGCAAAACCACAGTTAAAATAATAGTTATTTAACTTGTCGTTACCACTGGTAGTATCCATTCTTATAAATTCCTTACCGGTTTCTTTTGCATGTGCTTTAGCCCATTCTACAATCTGCTTCACGAAAGAACTGCCCCTAAACGCCGGATTGGTTGCAATACGATGGATGTAAATAGAGGGATCTGCATTTCTTTCTTTCCAGATCAGCGGATCATCATAATTGATCACAAAAACACAAGCTATTTCACCATTCTCCATAATTTTATACTGTCTCCTTTCTTCAATCTCTTTTTTAACAAGTGATCTTTCGAAGCCTTTCCAATAATTAATGGTTTGTTTCTTTTGATACTCAGTAGCATCATCATAAATTTTAAAAATAGAATCTAGGTCTTCCTGGGTGCTATGTAAAATGGTCATATCGGTACTGTTAAAATAATAGCACAAAATTCAACAATATAATTACACCAACACAGATACAATTTTATTAAATTTGACCAATACAGTTTTAAACTATGGAATTAAAGCAAGCCCCCAGATCAGCGCCATACTTATATCTTCAAATTGCAGCCCGCATCGAAAAGCAAATTATGAACGAGGTGTTAAAAGCAGGAGATAAGCTGCCGTCCGTAAGAATGCTCTGCAGAGAACTGGGCCATAATATGAGTACCGTTACTCAGGCTTATTACGAATTGGAAAGCAGATCCCTTATTGAAACAAGACCGAGGTCAGGGTATTATGTTTGCGTACCTCCTAAAAAACGTTTGGCTGTACCGGAAACAAGTAAGCCTTCTTCCGGATCAGCCCTTCATAGCCAGGACGATCTTATTACCCGCGTTCACCAGGACAGTGCAAACCCAAAAATAACACTGCTTTCGTTAGGGGTGCCTCATAAAAGCCTTCTCCCTATCGCAAAATTAAACAAGGGGATGATACAAGCCATGAGAACACTGGATGGCAGTGGCACAGCTTACGATCAGGTACAAGGAAATGATAAGCTTAGAAGAGAGGTTGCCAAATGGTCTCTTTCATGGGGTGGCGATTTAGATGATACAGAGATTATAACAACCGCCGGCTGTATGAATGCTGTTGCTTACTGTTTACTGGCCACAACCAAGCCCGGAGATACGGTAGCAATTGAAAGTCCCGCTTATTTCGGCATCCTTCAGCTCACCCAAACCATGGGGTTAAATGTACTGGAACTCCCTACAAATGCCACTACCGGGATAGAACTTGAAGCTTTAAAAAAAGCGCTCACGATGAACAAAATCAAGGTTTGTCTATTGGTTAGCAACTTTAACAACCCTTGCGGCTCTTCTATGCCTGCCGAGCATAAAAAAGAGGTGGTTAAATTACTGGAGCACTTTAATGTACCTTTAATTGAAGACGATCTGTATGGCGATCTTTACTTTGGAGCCAACAGACCAACTACCTGCAAAACATACGACGAGAGTGGATTAGTGCTTTATTGTAATTCTGTTTCCAAAACGCTTGCGCCAGGCTATAGAGTAGGCTGGGTTGCCCCCGGAAAATTTAAAGACCAGGTGATGAAGTTAAAGTCAAGTCACGCACTTTCCTCTACCACAATCACTTCAGAAGTTGTTGCAGATTTTCTAAAGAATGGACGTTACGAGAATCATTTAAGAAAGATACGCCAGATACTTTATAACAACAGCCTGAAGTATAGTAGCGCTATAGCCAATTATTTCCCCGAAAACACACGGGTAAGCAGACCAGATGGCGGATATTTCCTATGGGTAGAACTGAATAAAGATGTAAGTACACTCGATTTGTATGAACGCGCAATAAAACACAACGTAAGTATTGCTCCCGGTCGGATGTTTAGTTTAAAACAACAATTCGACAATTGCTTAAGATTAGGCTTTAGTCTCCAATGGAGTGACGAGGTGGAAAAGAAAATCAAGCTGTTGGGGATGCTGGTCAATAAGGGTTAAATCGAGTATTACGACGAAATGGTTTGTCCTTCAAGCCAGGCCTTAAAACCATTTACCCTTTCCCTGCTTATAATTGCTTCAACCTCAACAGCGGGCAACAACTGCAAAATAAACCGGCTATTGTAATAGGTCGTAATTTTTTTTATCGCATCAATATGAATAATCAGTTTCCTGTTGATTCTGAAAAACAGGTTCTTATCAAGTAATTTCTCAATCTGATCTAAAGAATAGTCCAACGGGATCTTTTGATCAGTCATGGTAGTGGCCCAGGTTAACCCATCAGCAAAGTAAATATGGGCAATATCCTTAGCCTTCACATAAATAAGCTGATTGTTAATTTTGCCTATAAAACGTGTATTTTCCCGCTTAGAAAACTCCTCGGCAATTTTAGAAATGTTAACTCCTGAGTTTGCCGGAAGCTTAAAGTATTCATACTTTTCTATTGCCCGCTTAAGGTCTTTTACATCAATTGGTTTCATCAAATAATCAACACTATAAACCTTAAATGCCTGCAAAGCAAAACTGTCGTACGCCGTTGTAAAAATAATAGGAATTTGAACATCCCTCCTTTCAAACAGTTCAAAGCAATTGCCATCCGATAGCTGGATATCCATAAATATCAAATCAGCGGTATTAGCCTGATTATCGAACCATTTAACCCCATCCTCAACAGATTCAATAATAGCTGCCACATCAATCACAGGCAAACATTTTTGCAGCAGCTGAATCAACCTTTCGGCATTATGCCTTTCATCCTCAAATATTATAATCTTCATAACTATGTATTATTGGTACACGTACTGTAAATGTATTATCTGTTTCGGTTATGGTAATTCTTTTATCACTTGTTAACTCATACCTTTTACTGATGTTATCCAAACCAACACCAATAGAATTCTGAACACTTGCACGTTTTCTCAGGTCGTTTGCAATAATAAGATATTCACCTTCATCTTTTATACAAATGCGTAGAGGATCATTGGCCGAAAAGCGATTATGTTTTACTGCATTTTCGACCAGCATTTGCAAAGTTGCCGGCGGTACCATGCCTGTACATTTTACCTCTTCACTAATGTTTATATGGAATTCTATGCTGCTCTGATGTCTTATCCTGATCAGGAAAGAATAAGATTCTAAAAACTCCAGTTCTGTTTTAATGGTTACCAGATTTTCAAATTTCTTATCCAGTATATACCTGTAACTCTTAGCCAACTGCGTAATATACTCTGCCGATAAATCCGGACTTTTATACACCAGATTAGTAAGCACGCTTAGTGAGTTAAAGAAAAAATGAGGGTCTATCTGACTTTTGAGCACATCATACTTTGCCTGGATATTCTCACGCATTAACCGTTCTGCATTCAGCTGCGATTCCTTCCAGTTCTTATAATAAAGAACCACACCATTGTAGGCAAGTATTAAAAGGTAGAAAATGAAAGTGCCAAAATTTAAATCATAGCTGAAAGCCACAAAATGATTCCAGGCTTCATACTGTTTAAACAATACAATATCAAATACAGAATAGCATAACCCAAACAAATAAGCTATAAGCAAACCATATAGCAAAAGGCTAACGCATAAAAGCAGCAGCTTAGATGAAACACTATTATTAAAAATATTCTTATCTATATATTTCGATAGCCTGGCCGCCCCCTCCCACGAAATTAAGCCGAAAATGATATACAGCAAACTAAAAGCCTGCCCCCTTAATAAGAATGAACCAACTTCGTGCGGAAACGTAAGATCAAAAGATTTAAATATCAAGCTAAAAACATATAGCACCAATACCCTTAAACCGTATTTAAAATATTTGTTCTGAAAAATCTGTTCAACTTTGGCAGGATTCATCCTTATCAGCATTATTAAAAAACCAATCAACATAGTACTCAACAGTAATTATTTTCTTTGAACCATGTTAATGCACTACCTATGGCCTTGTCTATCGGAGTGTATTTTACCAATAGTTCCCGTTCAGATTTTTTGCCCGAATAGTAGTTGTATAAACACAGCATATAGGCCGAAGAATACGTCAGCTTACCAGATGTTTTGCTAAATACTCCAACCAATGTACCCATTATTCCTATCATTTTTAAAACGAATTGAGGGATGCGTACCATTGCAGGATCCTGCCCGGCTACCCCATTCAATAATTTAAAGAACTCTTTATAAGTTAAATTTTCTCCGGCTAACAAGTAGCAATCGCCTATTTTCCCTATCTCTAATGCATTCGCAATACCTGTGCATACATCATTAATGTGTACAAAATTCTTACCCCCTGGGGGATAGAAAACCAATCGCTTATTTATACCATGCAGTATGATTTTACCCGAACTGGGTTTTACATCAAATTGCCCGATCATGAATGTTGGATTTACAATTATTGCCTGAAGGTTTTTACGTTCTACCTGTTCCAAAACATATTGCTGGGCAATGTATTTACTATTGATGTAACCAGAATTTACATGCAGCAGCGTAAAAGAGTTCAATTCATTAGCAGGCCTAATTTTATTACCCGGTCCAATAGTATTTGCAGTACTAATGTGGATTAGTTTTTTAACATTATGTTCCAGACAAGCATTAACTACATTTATAGTCCCTCTAACATTAATTAACTCATACTCTTTAAAAGTTACCGCCCACTGTTGGGTTATAGATGCCGTATGCACTACATAATCGCAACCCTTTACAGCCATAGATACCTCATCCTGATTACTGATATCTCCGTGATAGATTTCGCATGGCACATCAGAAATTACGGTAGCATCCGAGGTGCCCCTCATCATCAGCTTAACCTCATAACCTCGTCTGAATAATTCACGAGCAACATTAGAGCCTAAAAAGCCATTACCACCGGTTATTAAAACTTTCATTATTCTTTTGGATATTATTTAATTGCAATTTCTTTCTTTACCGCACGCGATACGATTCTAAGCTTCATCTCCATGGGTAAAAGCCCCATTAACCTATGATTTATCTTATTCCATAAACCCGGAATAATTACCGCTTTATTAAGCATGGTTTGCTTTAGCGAAATGCGAACAATCTCTGAGGTTGTCAATAAGCCAATCCTTCCTTTTGTGCCCTGCCCCATTATCCTTATGGACACCCCTGAATTTGTCATTATTGGCCCCGGATAAACCACACTAACCGACAAATTGGTATCATGCAGTTCCTCTCTTAACCCCAAGGAAAATGAAGAAATAAACGCTTTTGAGGCAGGGTATACTGTTTTATAAGCTATCGGTGTAAAAGCAGCCATACTGGAGATATTCATGATATGGCTTTTTTGGTGTTTTAACAAATGAGGCAATAGCATTTGAGTAATTGAAACCATACTTCTGATGTTTACCTGCAAAATTCTATCCATTGCTTCTAACGAACTTTCTGTTATAGAAGCCGTACCACCAATGCCAGCGTTATTAATTAAAAAGTCGACCTCAAAATTTTCTATAATGTAATTCAACCTTTCTATGAGCAATATGCTGTCGGTTATATCAAATTCAAACACTTTAGCTTCTATTTGATATTCAAGTGCAAGGTTTTCGGCAATAGAGGTCATATTGCTTCCCGGAAGGGCAACCATAATAATATTCATTCCCATAGCTGCACACTGAATAGAAAACTCTTTCCCTAAACCTGAACTGGCGCCGGTAATTAATGTATATCTAATGCTTTTCATAGGTATGTTTTCTATTTATTATGCAGTCAAACCTTTTAATGAATTGTTTAATGTTCACGCATAAAAATTCCTGTTCTATATAATTATTAAGCCCTAAATACTCCTGCTCGTTTGCAGGCGAGATTGTTTTTCCGATAATATATTCAAGAAGGAGCATATTGATTTCGTCCAGTTCATCCGTTACCACATAGCCAGATAATAGCCTTAGCAGGCGACTGACGATTAGCAACTCTGTCCATGAGCTTTCAAAACCATCAGAAATAGTCTGATTTCTATGAATTGTTTTTTCAATGTTCTCCAAAAAATCTACAAGTAGATTGGAAACGTTGGTATCCTTGAGTTCATAATCAACTATTACCACTGTTATTTTGCGCACAGTTTTGTGCAGCGAAATCAAATCCGAAGTACCTCCTAGTATCCTGACACCTACTCTATTTTCAAAAAGACATCCTGTTAACATATCACTATTAGCTTATTTCTTGTACAAAGCTGTAGATCTGTTAAACAGGAAAAGACAAATAGTTGATGAAGCGTAGATATTTCGCTTTGAATTGTACTTATTTACTGCCGAGCCAAATTAAGCTGTTCATGACCAGTTTGTTTTGAACTTCGTTATCAAAAGTAAATGATAAATCTCTGTTATGCGGAGGGTGTTCATAGTCAATATCATTATGGCCCATATTCATATATACCATTTTATAGTTCTTATTTGCCCACGCTACAGGATAATAGCCACTATGCCATATTTCGTAAGGCTTAGGCCCTGTACCCAGAGGGAAACTGCTGGTGTCAATTGACAATAGTATTTGAATATTAGGGTTCTTTGTTAGGTCATTTGTCCATTTATACCACTCATTGGGAGCCGATTTAAATGTGCCAGGTAAGTTTTTTGTGGTGGGATGCTTTTTATCTTCGACCTTGAGAATGGCAGACGTTGGTCGCCAGGTATTGCTTCCATAAGATCCGGAACCAAGAAATTCATTATGATACCAATCCCAGTTTTGTGGAAAGTCTGACGGAGTTAATGCAAAGGCCGAAAAGTGAAAGCCTATCCACGCCCCGCCATGTTTCATATAATTTTCAAATGCTTGCCTTTGTGCTGGTTTATCTGGTCTTGTATCCAAGAAAATTACAACCTGGTATTTAGAAAGAAAGTTTGCATTAAGATTGTCCCAGTTACTGGTTGAATCATACGTGAAATTATGCCCCGTTGCCATTTTTGGGAACCATCTATTGGCTTCATGAATAAAGCTAATGTGAGCCTGATCATTTTTACCGGTATAAAATGCAATTACTTTAAATTTGCGATGCTTATTTTGAGCATTAGCAGCGGAAAAAAGAAAACAAAACACACCACATATCAGCAGGCATTTTAATAAGACTTCGGTAAGTAAAAAGGCATGTATTCGATTCACAGTCTGGAGGCGTTCGTTCTTACCTTTATTGAAAAGAACAAGCTTGTAAATCCAAATTACTAATTTTAATTACAAATAACTATCAGCGGATGATATCCCTAATTGCTTTCTTCAATTTTCTCGAAGAACTGTTTTAATTCGTCAAAAAATATTAGTGTTTTAAGTCGCTCTTCAGTTTCAACCTGAACAGCGGCATGACCTGCCCATCCACTATACAACCTATCGAGCATTTCATGGATTTCTTCAAAAGAATGTTCATTCAAAAACTCTTTTGTAGTCATTTGCAGTTTTTCTGATTCTATTGTTTCTAAAGGCATTGTTAACTCCTCCTAATATTTGTTGCTCCCTACTGTAACTTAATTGTTATATAACGTATAAAAAAGAGAAATGATATAATCAAATGTCATTTGATTGAAATTTAACTATTAGCCCAAAGTGGCTGCTATCTAAAAGCAAAAATTTAAATCATCTGTAAATCATGATGTTTAAAAAAGCTATAGTTTATTTTTTATAAACAGGGAGATAACAGGGATTAAATCCTTTTGAAATCCTTTTAACATTCCTGTTTAGTTTGAATAAAATCTTGATATAAAAAATATTAATAGATTATTTATCAGTTTTTTCACCAATTACAGGTTATGGCAATTATAAAAAATGGAATTTTGGGAGAATTAAAGAGATTGGCATATAAAGCGTTATTAGACAAAAAAGGCTCCCAAATTGGAAGCCTTTTTTGTTTATGATTATAATTCTTAGTTAAAAGAATAACGTACACCAACTTGTACCTGATATCTAGATGCTATAGAAGTATTGTCTCTAAATGTTTTAGATAAAGTCTTATCTACAGTGTATTTCGGTACACCATTAGTTACTGAACGAAGTTGCATAAAGTTGTTTAAGTTAGGTGTTTTTGTAAGTCCCCAATCTTTGTTAAGCAAGTTTCCGAAGTTTACAAAATCAACAGAGATTTGGAAACGGCTTTTGTTTTCTTCTTGCCATTTGGTAAAGAAATCCTGAGTAATTCTTAAGTCAAAACGATTGGACCATGCATATTCTGCACCATTACGTTCAGCATACTGTCCTCTTCTTGTACTTAAATATTTGTCCTGACTGATGTAAGCATCTAATCTTGCCCATTGTGAATCCGCGCTTTCAGCAGCAAAGACTACAGCACCTCTGCTTAGAACATCTCCAGTTTCAAAATTGATATCGTTCTTATCTTTAGGAACATAGATAAGGTCATTATTAGTACCATTATCGTTGTTTATGTTACCAGACGCAACATAAGAGAAACGTGTATTTCCGAAACTATCACCATAAGGAGAGCCTTCATAAATAACACCTATTGAAGTTGGTAATTTTGGCGCTATTTCGAAATTGAAGTTAACTGCCGCAACGATTCTGTTTTTAACAACATAACTGCTATAAGCAAGAATTGGGTTATTTGGATCATTAACAATTTGATTTCCTGTAAACGCAGAGTTAGCTTGTGAACCTGGTGTAGATGTTACGTCACGTGCATCACTATAAGTATAAGCAATCATCGCATCTACATATCTGCCAAAGCGTTTCTGCAATTGAGCAGTTAAGTTATAAGCATAACCTTTGCTTGTGTTATCTAACACAATCGCATTACTAAGGAAATTATTTATTCTGTTGGCATTTCCACCAGGGAAAAGATCACGGGTATCACCTGTACCACTTAATTTGGCTGTTGGGTTAACTAAGTTGGCATCGCGGTGATAAATCTCATTTATAGATTTAGTGTAGATACCTTCTAAAGTTGCAAGAATACCACCTGGAAGTTTAAAATCAGCTGCTAAATTAGAGCGCCATACTTGTGGAACTTTAAAATCCGAAGCTGTAGCATTAATAGCATAGCTTGCTGGAATCCCTGCATTTGAAGGAACATATGCTGAAACATTTGAGGTAAATGGACGGTTAGTTGGGTTAGTTGAATTTTCATTTCCAAATAAAAGTCCTGTTTGACCTGCCTGGTTTACTAAATAAACACCAGGCATACCACCTGTAAATATTCCGGATCCACCTCTAAGTTGGAAAGTTTGATCGCCGTTTACATCCCAGTTGAAACCAACACGAGGAGAGATCAAAATCTGCGTTTTAGGTAATTTACCTACATCAAGTTTTTCACCATCGCGGAATGTAGCACTTACGATAGCCGGGTTAGAAGTAATTTCTGAAGTGTAAATTGGAATATCAGCACGTACACCATAAGTTAATTTAAAGTTATCTCTAACAAACCATTCGTCTTGTAGGTAAACAGCTATAGGCGCCATAGATAACTTAGCTATTGGTTTTGGATCGCCATTGGCTGAATATGTTAATTGGTATAAGCTAGGGTTAACAGAGTTGTTACCACCTGCAGCGGCTAAGAAATCAGCAACTGATTTATAACGAAACTGACCATATACAAACTGTGCAAATCCGTTACCATATTTTAAATATTGACCTGAAGCTCCAATTGTGATGTTGTGGCTTCCGGCGTAGATGTTAAAGTTATCGGTAAATGAGTAAACATCTTGATCTAATGTATTTAAACCACTAAATGGCTCAGATCCCAATGATATGTAGTTGGATCCCGATCCGTTTTCAATATCTACAACAGGGAAAGGATTTCCATAAATTTCGCGATAATCACGGAAAGCAGAATAACTTACTTGTAAATTGTTTGAAAATCTGTTTCCGAATTTAGAGTTTAACTCAGCTGCAATCGATTTGGTATTGTTAAAAAACCGATAACGCATGTTTGAGAAAATCGTTGAAGTAAGACTAGGACCACGACCACTATTTGAATTTGATGAACTTGGATCAATATCTTTAAATGATTTCAAATAATTATAACGGATAGTTAACTTATTATTTTCATTAATGTTCCAATCTAGACGGGCTGTTAAGTTGTCAGCTTGCTGATCACTTGAGTAGCCTTCATAAACACCCGGGTCATATCCCCATTTAGAGATAAGTAAACTTTTAACAGCATCTAGATCAGATGCCTTAACTTTAGTTATATTACTTCCACCTTGTCCTCTATCAGGACTTAAAGTTGTTCCAGGAAAAGCTCTTCTTGTAATCTCTCCGTTTATGAAGAAGAATAATTTATCTTTTATAATAGGACCTCCAATGCGAGCACCAAATATCTTGTTTGTAAAAGCATTGGCTGGTGTTTTAGGGATTTCAGCATCTCCTACTTTATATCCCTGCAAGTTTTGATCCTTGTAGAAAGTGTAAACCGATCCAGAGAAATTGTTAGTTCCGCTTTTTGTTACAGCATTTACACTACCTCCGGTAAAACCACCTTGCTTTACATCGTAAGGAGCAATGTTGATGGTGATTTGATCTAACGCATCCAGGGAAATAGGTTGAGCACCTGTTCCGCCCCCAGGCATTGCAGTTAAGCCGAATGAGTTATTAAACTGAGAACCATCGATAGTAAACGAGTTAAACTTGTTATTACGTCCTGCAAATGAAAAACCATCTCCTTGTGAATTTGACTGAGGGGTAAGTTTAGTTAGATCCGTTACACTTCTGTTAAAAGTCGGTAACTTCTCTAATTGCTCGCGAGATACACTTGTTTGTGCTCCTGTACGTGAATTGTTGATGGTTTTGTTTTGATTAGAAACAATGGTAACCTCTGCAAGTGATTGTGATGATTCCTGCAATTTAAAGTCTACCTTAAAGTTCTGACCTAATCCCAAGTTAATGTTTGAATTTTTTGACGCGCTGTAACCAACCATTGTGGCGGTTACGGTGTAAGGTCCGCCAACATTAATGTTAGCAAAGTTATAACGCCCATCATTTCTTGTAATAGTTTTATAAACAGTTCCTGTTGGACCATGGACTGCTACTACAGTTGCACCTGGCAGTGCCCCTTTGTCATCAGTAACAGTACCGTTCATAGCAGATGTAGTTACTTGTGCATTCACTGCAGAAATAGACCCCACAAATGCCAAAACGATTACTACAATTTTAAATAGTAAAGATTTCTTCATATTGTTTGTTTTTTTTATGAATAACATCAAAAATTGATGATAGCGGCAAATTTAAATATTAATTTAATGCTCACTTTAATTTTCATGTTAAATAATTATTAATAAAGTCAAAACTTATCAACATTTAACACAGGAATTAAATATATAACCAACAGTTTATCAGCACATTGTTTTTATCGGGCAAACTGCTTTTTGTTTTAGTAAGGTCATATGTTAACATTCTATTCAGCTAAATCATTTACTCAAAAATCTTAAAGGAAGTATTAACGAACATTTTTTTTTATTTTTGGGCGTTTACTAAAGTTAAATTCCTTTATAATAAGATATGAACTACGATGTAATTGTAATAGGCAGCGGTCCCGGAGGATACGTAGCTGCAATCAGAGCTTCTCAGTTAGGTTTGAAAACTGCAGTTGTAGAGCGCGAATCCTTGGGTGGGATATGCCTTAACTGGGGCTGTATACCTACTAAAGCATTACTAAAAAGTGCCCAGGTGTTTGAATACATTAACCATGCTTCCGAATATGGCATCAAAACCGCTGAAGCTGAGGCTGATTTTGCAGCAGTCATTAAGCGTAGCCGTGGCGTTGCTGATGGTATGAGCAAAGGGGTTCAGTTCTTAATGAAAAAGAACAAAATTGATGTAATAATGGGTTCAGGTAAAGTTAAACCTGGAAATAAAATAGAAGTTAAAGCTGCTGACGGTTCTCAAAAAGAATATACTGCAACTAACATTATATTAGCTACAGGCGGAAGATCAAGAGAATTACCTAATTTAAAACAGGATGGTAAAAAAGTAATTGGCTACAGACAAGCTATGGTTTTACCTGAGCAACCAAAATCTATGGTGGTTGTTGGTTCTGGTGCCATAGGTGTTGAATTTGCTTATTTCTACGCCACGTTAGGTACTAAGGTTACCGTTGTTGAGTTTATGGACAATGTTGTTCCAGTTGAAGATGAAGATGTATCTAAACAATTATTACGCAGCTTTAAAAAAGCAGGTATCGAGGTCATGACCTCCTCAAGTGTTGAATCTGTTGACACCAGCGGTGCTGGCTGCAAAGTACAGGTTAAAACGGCATCAGGTATGCAAACGCTTGAATGTGATATCGTTCTTTCTGCTGCTGGTGTGGTTGCAAACATCGAAAACTTAGGTTTAGAAGAAACTGGCATCAAAACTGAAAAAGGCAAAGTGGTTGTAGATGAATTCTACAATACTTCTGTAAAAGGCTATTATGCTATTGGTGATATCGTTGGCGGGCAAGCGCTGGCTCACGTTGCTTCGGCAGAAGGTATTATTTGTGTAGAAAAAATTGCCGGACACAAACCTGAACCTTTAGACTATAACAATATTCCGGGATGTACTTATTGCAGTCCTGAAATTGCTTCGGTAGGTTATACTGAAAAAGCCGCCAAAGCCGCAGGATATGAATTGAAAATCGGAAAATTCCCATTCTCTGCATCAGGTAAGGCAAGTGCTGCCGGTGCTAAAGATGGTTTCGTTAAATTAATATTTGACGCCAAATACGGAGAATTATTAGGCGCTCACATGATTGGTGCTAACGTTACAGAAATGATTGCCGAAATTGTTGTTGCCCGTAAACTGGAAACAACCGGTCATGAAATGATTAAATCCGTTCACCCTCACCCTACTATGAGTGAAGCAATTATGGAAGCTGCTGCTGATGCATATGGAGAAGTAATCCATTTATAAGAATAATTTAGCATCAACATATTTTGAAAAAGGCCGCATTG
>NZ_JCAXEI010000040.1:0-276 GCF_059758925.1 Pedobacter sp. GQ55
TTAAATGGCACCCTAAAACTTCGTGCCAGCCATATCCAACTGGATCAGGGTAAAATCTTTTTGCTGGCCGCCATTGAGATTGAAAAGGAGCAACATCGTTTGGATACTTCTGTCATTGCTGAAGCATCCTTATCTATTGAACACCCCGTTACCGTTAAAATTGGCAGCCATGAACATACTATTGGTAATAAGGAAGAGTTTTTACACCGGAGACTAGCCATACAGGCGGCGATCTACCGGGTAAAGAAGGCGGTTACTTTTAATCGGGGTGGTCAC
>NZ_JCAXEI010000041.1:0-239 GCF_059758925.1 Pedobacter sp. GQ55
TAACCACTCCTCTATTTCAATCTTTTTTATTCCGTTACTAAACTCCGTTTGGTAACCCCCGTTTTGTTTGGGACTGCAAAGGTAGAAATCTTTTTCTGTTTTGCAAATCTTTTTTGAAACTCTTTTTCTCTGTTCTTTCTCGCTGTTTCTCTTCCTCCGAAGCGGGATGCAAAAGTAGGAAAATTCAACCACCACGCAAATATTTATACACTATTTATTGCAAAATATCCCTAACTCAC
>NZ_JCAXEI010000042.1:0-239 GCF_059758925.1 Pedobacter sp. GQ55
TGTAGATTTTCAAGAGATAATACTTTTTCAGTAGGACCATCAATTTGCTGTCCGTTATAATCAACTGAAGAGATTAGGTTATCTACTTTATTAAAAGGAGCATACATAATAGCCTCCCAATTTTGACCTTCCTGTAACTCTCCATCACCATGTAAAGAATATACAACCGAGTGATCTTTATTTAATTTTTTTGCAAGGGCTGCTCCGATAGCAACAGACATTCCCTGACCTAAAGATCC
>NZ_JCAXEI010000043.1:0-236 GCF_059758925.1 Pedobacter sp. GQ55
CCCTATAACTTCGGTCCTCTGTTCTTTTTTGGTGCCTGGCTCTTTTTAGGTACTATCTTTTTAATTTCCTGGACATCGGCAAGGTCCATTTTTCTTCCGGATGCTATTTTATTTGCCAGCAAATCCTGAAGTCCGATGTAGGAAATTTCAAGGTCGCCTTCAACGAGCTTTTGTCTATTCTTATAAGCCTCTGTAAACTCAACTCCATCGATATTGTTGAGTATGTCAATCCGTAG
>NZ_JCAXEI010000044.1:0-223 GCF_059758925.1 Pedobacter sp. GQ55
TTTGTGGCGATCTGGTTATTTGCCAGGGGCTGGAGGAGCCGGGACCGAAAAGCGGCGGAGCGGAAGTTGCAGGAGCTGAAGTTCAGAATGTATATGGATCGGATACTGAACAAGCGTTAGGCTCAGGAGGGCTGAATTTGCTGGTGCGGATTTTAGAGCGAAAGGCAGATGCTTTTTCTAAAGCATTGAGGGAGATTTTGTGCTCTGGGAAGTGATACATTTT
>NZ_JCAXEI010000045.1:0-217 GCF_059758925.1 Pedobacter sp. GQ55
AGCTAACAACGTCTCTATTGTTGTTTGCTCTTCTTTTTTAACTTCTTCCAATATGTCAAAGAACTTTTCTATCCCGGAAAGTATGAATACTTCCTATTTCTGTACCTTTTGTATCAGGTACCGGTGATGGTGGAGAATAACGGAGTCGAACCGTTGACCTCCTGCGTGCAAGGCAGGCGCTCTAGCCAGCTGAGCTAATCCCCCTTAAGATTAATCT
>NZ_JCAXEI010000046.1:0-216 GCF_059758925.1 Pedobacter sp. GQ55
AAAAAAATACTGAATTAAATAAAAAAACAGGACTAATCTAAAAAAACGTATTCTTAATTTTAAAGCTGAGGAACCTTCTTCTTTTGGCGATGCCATGGATTGGGAAAGAGATGAACGTTCGGATCGTGAGCTACCTTTCTCCTAAAGCATGGCTTTTCTTTTAGACAGTAATATTAAAGGAGGCTGTTTTTTCATCCCTGAATGGGGAGCGGTACC
>NZ_JCAXEI010000047.1:0-212 GCF_059758925.1 Pedobacter sp. GQ55
GGTCACCCGGGAGGGTCTCTAGGCTGTGCAGATTTCTTTACCGCACTTTATTTCGAGGTAATGAACCACTCTACTGATTTTACAATGGATGGAAAAGGCGAAGATTTGTTTTTCCTTTCTAACGGACACATTTCACCAGTTTTCTACAGCGTTCTGGCCAGGTCAGGATATTTTGACGTTAGTGAACTGGCGACTTTCAGAAAATTAAATTC
>NZ_JCAXEI010000048.1:0-211 GCF_059758925.1 Pedobacter sp. GQ55
CATCTGGACAATGGTATCCAATGTTGAAAGTGCAAGCGAACATAAGATCTTATGTAATGGTCTCAATTTCGCATACTTGACCTAACGAATGAACTGTTTGTGGTGTTTCCACAGGTCAACTTAATAGATAAAAGTAAATGAGGCTACTTGTATAGCCGTACGGTGAGGTTCAACAAACACTCACTAAATGTTTCATATTTGAGGGGGGGGG
>NZ_JCAXEI010000049.1:0-203 GCF_059758925.1 Pedobacter sp. GQ55
ACTGTTAGCCAGGCGAAAGGAAGCTTAAGGTCTATTGACAATGAGCTGTCTGTTTTGAAAGCGAAATACAATACCATGGTGCCTTTTGATGCAGGGATTCAGAATTTTGAACGTGATGCGGAATTGGCGACCAAAGATTACATGAACTCTTTGGATACCTATAACCAAAACAGGACGGGGCAGAATATAGCCTTGAAACTGCA
>NZ_JCAXEI010000005.1:0-433678 GCF_059758925.1 Pedobacter sp. GQ55
TCGCATGTGCAGGATCTTGGATTGTTCTTCGCATAAGTCGCCTTCGAATTTGAATTTGTTGGTTTTTCCTGTTGCCTCTAGTTTTTGTGAGCTGGTCAGAATGGACTTTAAGGTTTCCAGTGTTTTTTCAACCGTGCTGGCGACCTGATAGTCGGAGATGCCACCAATGTGCCAGGCGATGCGCTCATAGTTGAAAGCGTATTTCAGGCAGAGCTTGATAAACAGTTGCTGATTTTCGGTAAGATTGGGAATGACTGCCTCAACTTGCTGCCACTGCAGTTTTAAACGTTCATCAAGTTCTTCCTGATAGAAGATGTCATCGGGATCCAATTCCTCCTCAGGATCATAGCCTCCCATGAATTCCTGGTAGTTTTCGATTTCATCTAGCCGGAGCATATTCCGCTGGAAATTGTGACTTGAAGTTTTGTAATAGGATTTGCAGGCCTCGATCGTGGTGTCACTCAGGAAGGTTTCAATCTGATTGGGGTCGGTGATACTATTCCTGATTAGCCAGAGACGTAGAAATGCCTCGCTCACAATACAGGCCGCATTGGTGTCATCTTTAATGTACCGCATTCTTTTATAAAATAGTGATGGGTAGAGGCGGTTGTAAAAGTATTCAAGGCCTTTTTCATCACCCTGGCTGAATTTGAGGAAATTACGGTGTTTGTCGTCAATCTTGCAACTGGTAAAGTTCATATTAATAAAAGTTAGTTAGCAATTAATATGAGTCATAAAATGGAGTTAACGCAAAATGACGTGAAGCTCAATTCATCGAACTGGAGGTACTGGTATACCTGGGAACGACAAAAAGAGCCCACGCCATTTAGCGTGAGCATCTTCACTGTCACCTTGTTCCCTTTAAATTACCAGTTTTCCAGTTCAAGACTCTAGTGTAATGCTTCAAATTTTTTAAGAAGAATTACAAAAATAACATTACATAATAATTATAGTTAAATAATGATATTAAAACCTTCTATTATTTGTCACAAGGTCTTTAGTAATTAGTTCAATCCAATTAGAGGATTGTATTTTTTTATCACTGTTTTTACTATAATTATAATTTGGTGTTTCACTTAAGCTAAGATAATACAATTATTTCAAATCCACAAGTGGAGTTGATGTGTATTTTTAAATTATGTCAATTGCCACTGCAAATGGCAGAGAAAACCGAAGAAATTTTATACGTCGAGATATCCGAAATGGACTACCTCTTGATATGCAATGTAAAAGATCTTAGAAAAGAAATTGGTTTGACTCAATTGCAACTTTCTCAGAAGATGAAATTAGCAGATGGCTTTGTGTCAAAAGTTGAAACCTTTACCGAGAGGGCAAAATACAACATAAGGCATTTGCCATTGCTAGCTAAAGCGCTCGATTGTGAGATTAACGATTTGTTTCCAAAGCAAATCCCTAAAAATGACCAGGTGAAACTGACGCTACTTAGAACTAATAGAATCAACCACGACGGTTCTGTTTCTACTAAGAAAGAAACCGAGGTGATTAAAATCGATCCTATTCGTTAGACTGAATCCATTTTGAGTGGAAATACTCCTAACACACGCAAGAAATCCACTTTATGGGCTTGTTAATTTCAACTAGTTTGTTCCTATTTTTGTAATGGTACCGGAAGTTAATGGATGGGGAGATTGTCGATCTTTGATTGTTTATCAATTAACGTCCAAGAACATATCTTCTAATTGTTAAGAAGCGAGTAAGCGAAAACAAAGTGATCTACTTTGCTAGGTTAACACACCTTGAAATTTTATTTCTGAGTTTATTTTCCTAATTATTAGGATATTATAAAATTACATTATACATTAGTGTATTATTTAACTAATACAGTAGTAATGATAACAATTAACAATCTTAATTTTGGTTACAGTAAGCATAATTTGCTTTTTAAAGACATGAGTATGCAGCTTAGTGCTGGTCACATCTATGGCTTACTGGGAAAAAATGGTGCGGGTAAATCCAGTCTGTTGAAAAATATAGCTGGCTTGGTATATGCGCAAAGCGGCTCTCTAAATGTAATGGGATTTAATCCTGCAAAAAGAGAACCTGATCTATTGGCCGATATTTGTTTTATTCCGGAGGAGTTTCACCTTCCGTCAATCAAAATCGATGCTTATATAAAAGCAAATGCGCCATTCTATAAAAAATTTGACCATGCTTATTTGAATGTGTTGCTGGAGGAATTTAATATTCCCATTAGCAATAAGCTGGTTAATATGTCTTACGGACAAAAGAAGAAATTTATTATTGCCTTTGGTTTGGCTACTCAGGCCAGGTTAGTTGTGATGGATGAGCCAACTAATGGCTTAGATATCCCTTCTAAGGCTCAATTTCGTAAAGTCATGGCCTCTGCTTTAACTGACGATCGCTGCATTGTAATATCAACCCATCAGGTGCGTGATCTTGATAATTTGATTGATACTGTTATCCTGTTAGACGAAAGCACAATCGCTTTAAAGGCATCAATTGAAGAAATCACTCAAAAATTAACCTTTAAAAAGATGAAGGAATTAGATGAAACTGTGATCTATGCTGAGTCGGCACTATCGGGATATAACGCAGTAGTTCCAAACTTTCATCAAGAAGACAGCAAGATGGATATTGAGCTTTTATTCAATGCTGTGATTGCAGAAAAGGAAAAACTAAAACCGATTTTTAATTAACGCGCTATGAATAATACATTTAATCTCAACCGTTTCGGGTTATTGGTAAAAAGGCAATGGCTCGAATTTGGCAAAATATATCTGATTAGCTTGCTGGTGGTAACTGGTGCAATCATTGCATTTTATTTTTATGGTCTGCCAGAGCCGGATACAAGCACAAGCGATCCAATGTCAATTTATCCCATCAACAGTGACGGGCATGTAAATCTGAGGTTTAGAGTCCCTTTATTCCTTGTTCTAGGTTTCATCTTTATCAGTATCATCGCGAGTGGTTATTTTTCACTGTTAGGACAAAAGCCTAAGGCAATAATTGAATTGATGACCCCGGCCTCAACATTCGAGAAGTGGCTTTGTGGAGTAGTATATACAGGTATCCTTAGTATCCTTAGCTTTT
Source organism: Pedobacter sp. GQ55 (assembly GCF_059758925.1). Taxonomy (NCBI): domain Bacteria; kingdom Pseudomonadati; phylum Bacteroidota; class Sphingobacteriia; order Sphingobacteriales; family Sphingobacteriaceae; genus Pedobacter; species Pedobacter sp. GQ55. The sequence continues at coordinate 3,073 of NZ_JCAXEI010000005.1, forward strand.
TATTGGTTTTTTATCTAACCGATATGTTTTTTGTCGGCTACCTGAACAATATTGTCGGCAATATCAGTTACACGGTATCATCAGGGGTTGACCAAATCCCTATAACTACTGTGCTCAGTGTACAACCTTTTTATGCGGAGTTTTTTGAGCACGATGAAATAAAGGCATTAGCGCTATTCCCATTTGTGATCACCAGTGTTTTTCTATTGGGCTCAGTTTATTTTAACCGGTTTCACTATATAAAGACAACAGTTGCCATCATGCTTTTTTGCACTGTTGTTATATGCCTGATGATAAAAATAGCCGATTGGATGACCAGAGGCAAAGTGCAGGACTCAATTGGTTTTGGTTTTAGTGCCACTCACATGGAATTTCTAATCTATTCCCTAATAGGGATGGCAACTATAACAGTATTTCTCTGGATCATCACCTTTTTCAGGATAAAGGAGAAAGAGGTTTAATTTTAATTACACAAACATGGAATTTAGAGAGAATAAGGCAATTTACCTTCAAATAGGAGATTACGTTTGTGAACATATTTTGCTGGGGAAATGGAAAAGCGACGATAAGGTGCCTTCTGTTAGGGAACTTGCGGTGTCACTAGAGGTCAATCCGAATACGGTAATGAGAACTTATGAGCTTCTACAGAATAAAAATATCCTAAGCAATAAGCGGGGAATTGGTTTTTTTATTGAAGATGATGCCATTAAGCAGATAAAACTTTACCGTAAGGTCCAGTTCATGGAGGAGGAGCTTCCTGTGTTCTTCAGAAACCTTTACCTCCTTGATATTGGTTTCGAAGATCTGGAAACGCGCTACCAAAAATTTGTAAAAGAAACATTTACTAACCCTTAAAAACCAAAATTTATTCAGATGAAAACAAGTAATAAATTACTAATCATATTTGCGTTGTTAATGTTTATCATACCATTAACGATCATGGCGTACACCATAAATAGGGACTATAAAGATGCAAGTGATATCAAAGTCCAGGAAAATGCCAATTTACATTTTAATTTACCCTCTGCTGGTTTTACAAGCATAGGATTAAAGAAAAGTTTTAAATCTATAAATATTACCGGTGGGAAAGAGAAATCTTGGCACCTAAATCTTGTCAACAATGCTGTCTATGGGGTGAAAGTCGCTGAGGTATATAAAGATTTTGTTTCGATTAGTGTAGATGAAAATGAGCAGCTTCACGTGACCATTAAGGATGATCAGAAAAAAGTAACGTATCCTATCGCAATTTATATTTATGCACCCAAGATAGAGGAATTAAATCTATCGAATTTAGATGTTATTTCAGTGAAATTTAAAAACAGTAAAGCACCACTACGGTTAAATGCCAAGAACGTATTTTTACTAAATTTAGAGAAAGATTTTAATGTCAGTCACTTAGATCTTTTTGAAGAAAAAGTTAATGATTTAGTGTTGGGTGGAGAAGGAGTAAAAACCCTGAACCTGGATTTAAAATCCTCACGTTTTAAATCTGAAAGGAAATCTTTCAATTCCCTAAATGTATCGGCATCAGATGGATCAGCATTGAGCATCTTCGGCGATGAGCAAGGTAAAAATCAGTTTGGTATAAAACAATTGACGCTGAATACCACTGGTAAAGTAGATGTGGATTTAACGGACATCAAATTAAATGCGGTTTCTGGAACCTTATCAGATGAGACCATGATAAATGTACCTGTTGTCTACTTGAAACAAATGATTAAATAGGCGCGTTCTTTAAACTTGTATTTTAACTATTATTTAAGCCAGCCTGTAATAGGGCTGGCTTTATCATTATTACTTCATTTTGGCGTATAATTATCATGTTATGCCAAAATCGCTTAATGTTTAGACAATTTTAGAAAACTTTGTAGATTGTAATTCGCTTTCTTTGAGAAACCAAATGAACCTAATAAGAAAGCTGATGAAGTCTTTGTCCACATTCCTGTTTGCCTTATTGCTGATTGCTGGTCATGCCTTCGGCAAGGATATTTATGTATCTCCAAAAGGCAGCGATAAGAATTCAGGATCCATAGACAAGCCTTTTGCCAGTATTAAAAAAGCTCAGCTAACTGCACGAAATACACCCGGAAAAGTTATCATCTACCTTAGAAGCGGAACATACTACTTATCTGAGACCGTTGTATTCAGCCCTGAAGATTCAAGAAAAGCAAATGCCGGTCTAACCATAAAGCCATATGCAAATGAGAAAGTAACCATTAGTGGCGGCATCTTCTTAACCTTAAAATGGGAGCCTTATAAAGGAAACATAATGAAAGCCAAAGTCAGTGGAGATCATGTTTTCGACCAGCTTTTCATTGACAGCCATCAGCAGCGCATGGCAAGATACCCGAACTATAACCCAGCGGTAAGGTTTTATGGTGGATCTTCGGCGGATGCCTTAAGTCCTCAGCGTATTGCAAGCTGGAAAAATCCAACAGGAGGATTTATTCATGCTTTGCACAAAGCAGAGTGGGGTGGGTATCAATACCAAATCACTGGAAAAGACGCCGACGGCAAATTAAAAATTGAGGGCGGTTACCAGAATAATAGACAAATGGGTATGCACGATAAGTACCGCTTTGTAGAAAACATATTTGAGGAACTGGATACAGTAGGAGAATGGTACTACAACAAGGGTGAAAAGCTGCTTTATTATTATCCCGAAAAATCAGATGTCAACCTTACCACGGCTAAAGTAGAAATCCCACGACTAAAACATCTTTTTGAATTCAAAGGCTCAGAAGAAAGTCCGGTTACCAATATAAGCATCGAAGGTCTTGAGCTTACGCATACGCTTAGAACGTTTATGGAAACCAAAGAACCTTTATTGCGCAGCGACTGGACCATATACAGGGGCGGGGCAGTTTTAATGGAAGGTGCGGAGTCTTGCCAGATCAGATCTTGCTTCTTTAACCATGTTGGTGGCAATGCCGTATTTTTAAGCAACTACAATAGAAATAATAAAATCTCCGGTTGCCACATAGCCTTCGCAGGCGCAAGTGGGGTTTGTTTTGTAGGCGATCCAAAAGCAGTCCGGTCCCCAAGTTTTGAGTATGCCCAGTTTGTTCCGGTAAATGAAATTGATACCATTCGCGGGCCAAAAACAAACAACTACCCCGCAAATTGCACGGTCGAAAATACATTGATGTACGGATTGGGGCAAATTGAAAAACAGGTTGCCGGAGTACAAATTTCCATGTCTATGAGTATTACTGCTACGCACAATACCATTTACGACGTTCCAAGAGCAGGCATAAACATCAGCGAAGGAACATGGGGTGGCCACGAAATTTCCTTTAACGATGTGTTTAATACTGTTTTGGAATCTGGCGATCATGGTGCATTTAATTCATGGGGCAGAGATCGGTATTGGAATGCTAATGTCCCGGTAATGAATAAGATCGCTAAAGACAATCCTGCATTAATTACTGCGGATGTCATTAAAACCATTACATTACATGACAACAGGTTTCATTGTGAGCATGGATGGGATATTGATTTAGACGATGGATCGAGCAATTACCATATATACAATAATGTTTGCTTAAATGGAGGTTTAAAACTTCGCGAAGGCTTTTATAGAACGGTAGAAAATAACATCGTTTTAAACAATTCTTTCCACCCGCATGTATGGTTTGAAAACAGTGGCGATGTATTTAAGCATAACATCATCACCAGAAACTATTACCCAATCGGAATTAATTTTTGGGGTAAGGAAATCGACTATAATTTCTTTGCAGATAAAGCCTCATTAGAGAAATCGCAAAAGGCGGGTACCGACCAGCATTCAACCTTTGGTAATCCTGAATTCTTAAACCCGGCTATTGGTGATTATAGCGTTAAAAGCACTTCTAAAGCGCTTGCTGTGGGTTTTAAAAGCTTCCCTACAGATCAATTTGGGGTAACCTCTCCTGCTTTACGTAAGCTAGCGAAAAAAGCCCCAATTCCAGTACTTAAAGGAATTGAGGGGGTAAATACGAGTGAATCAACTGAATGGTTCGGTTTACAGATTAAAAATCTCGAAACATTAGGAGAGCGCTCCGCAACAGGAATGCCCGAAGAAGTAGGGATTCTGGTGCTTAGCGTTCATGCCAATAGCCCTTTTGCGGGAGTGTTAAAAGCCAATGATGTTATTCTTTCCTTTAAGCAGAAAACCACAAATAAAGTTGCAGATCTGATTGCCCTGCAGCAGCAAAATAAGTCAGATAAAACTGTCGAAATAACTATTTTTAGAAATCAGAATACACAAAAGATCACCCTGGATAAACCACTTAAATAAACATGAAACACACAACAACCATTTTATTTGCATTATTACTTTTCTGTAAAACCCTTGCTTTTGGACAGCACGATCCTAAAGCATTAAGGGAATGGCAGGATCAAAAATATTCCATGTTCATTCACTATGGAATCTACTCTGTATTGGGTGGCGTTTGGGAAGGTAAGCCGGTAACCAAAGGATTAAGTGAACAGATTCAGGCGCATGCAGGTATTTATAGTGATACGTACGCAGATGTTGCTAAAAGGTTTAATCCCCAAAACTGGAATGCCGATTCTATTGTTGCTCTGGCAAAAAAAGCCGGTATGCGCTCTCTGGTAATCACTTCAAAGCATCATGATGGGTTTTGTATGTTTAAAACAAATACAACAGATTTTAATGTGGTTGATGCCACACCATTCAAAGGGGATATTGTAAAGGAACTTTCCGATGCCTGTAAACGTGGTGGGTTAAGGTTTGGTTTATACTTCTCGTTAATCGACTGGCACTTCCCTCAGGCATCTCCAATCTCGAGCAGCAATTCAGATTATATTACTCCTGAGCATGTGGAATACAATAAAAAACAGATTACAGAATTGCTAAGTAATTATGGCCCTGTTTCTGAACTATGGTTTGATATGGGTTCCCAAAATGCTAATGAAAGCAAAGACCTTAGAGACTTGGTTCATAAACTTCAGCCAAATTGTATGATCGGCAGCAGAATCGGGAATGATATGGGCGACTTTAACGTAATGGGCGACAACCAGGAACCTGATTATGCCATCGGAGTGCCTTGGCAATCACCTGCATCTTTCTTCGACGAAACATGGAGCTATCGTTCATGGCAGGTGAGAGGAAGCGAAGAAGAAAAAATGCGCGAGAAACTAACCAGTTTAATCAGGGTGGCAAGCCGTGGCGGAAACTTCCTTTTAAACATCGGCCCAAAGGGAGATGGTTCAGTAGTTGATTTCGAAAAGGATGTTTTATTAAGCATCGGTAAGTGGCTCGATAAAAATAAAGAAGCCATTTATGGAACAGATCCAGATCCTTTTCACATCTCATTCAAATGGGGAAGCTTAACCAGCAGACGGGATAAAATCTATCTGCACCTGCTTTCAGCTCCTGAAAACGGGGTGATCATACTTCCCGGCCTTAGGGGAAAAATTAAAGATGCATTTGTTCTTGGAGAGGATAAAAAAGCGAAATTTTCCCAAAATGCCTTAGGTGTAAAAATTAATGTACCAGAAGGTTTGGATATCAGCAAAGAGTTTAAAGTAATTGCAATAGAATTTGTCAATGGTTATTCGCTACCTCCTGCAAATGTCATCGCTTTCACTAAAGCGCCTTTAATTCTTGACCCGTACAATGCTTTTAAACACTACAGCAGCTCAGGGGTAGATTACAACAACCGTTATCAGAGTACGGTAAAGGAATCGTGGACAATTAGTCCTTCAAAAACGGGGAACCTTGTTCCTGCAATCTATTATACAGATGAAGAAAAAGGAAAGGTTATAGATGTTGAGATGAATGGTAAAGCAACTGCAATAACCTTAAACGGAACTGGTGCAGAAAAGTTAAAGAACGATCCTTCTGCAATTAAATGGGGAGATATTTACCAAACCGGACCGCTTTATTCTGGTGTAGGTGGCGTACATGGCAACCTGATTAATGTAGATGTAAGCAAACCATGGCCAGATTCAAATGGCGGAACATGGGAGAAAAGGGGCGACATAAAAAATAATGTTACCTACGAAATAGAAGCCGACAGAAATTCGGCAACCTACCTATTACAGGAAATAACTTCAGCTAAAGACCAAACGTATCTGGTTGGCATAACCAGTGGAGATGGAGTAACGGTAACACTGAATGGAAAAGTGCTGGCAGAGCATAATAATCCTTTTAAAGATAAGCAGTTGAAAGATGTGATTTTATTACCGCTTAAAAAGGGAACAAACCAGCTTATCGTTAAGTATTACAATGGATTTAAAAAGGTTAATGTAATGAGCATTGATAACAATGTAAATCAAACCATTTACCGTCAGCAGCTGAAACCGCTGGCTGTAGAAAAGGGCAAGTATTATCCCCTTAGCTGGCAGTTGCATAAACCGCTTTCTCCGCATACTACTATCGGGTTATTTAACGCACGAATCGAAATCAAATAATAAATCAGAATCTTTAATTATGGAATTTTGCAAATTAAACTACCTAACAAAGATAATAGACGCTTTATTTGCCAAAATAGCTTAATAATAAGATAAAATGGTAAAATAAATCACTTCAAAAAACGCGTTCTTTGATTAACCAAAAAATTAAACCTGATGACTAAAAACAAGTACCTTTTTCCGTTTATTATGATTACCTCACTGTTTTTTATGTGGGGTTTTGTACATAATCTAGATCCAATACTTATTCCCCATTTAAAAAGGTCTTTTAGTTTAAGTACTTTAGAAGCATCTCTGGTTGATTCTGCAGTGTTCATCGCTTATTTTGTAATGGCACTGCCGGCAGGATTCATTATGAAAAAGTATGGTTATAAAACGGGGATCATTCTGGGACTTGCATTGTTTGCCATAGGATCATTTTTATTTATACCAGCTGCAAATACGCAGGCTTACGTATTCTTTTTGGGGGCACTATTTATCATCGCATGTGGACTAACCATTCTGGAAACAGCGGCTAATCCTTATGCATCCTTGCTTGGCCCTCCAGAAACGGCAACTTTTCGACTGAATTTTGCGCAGTCATTCAATGGGCTTGCAGCAACGGCTGCTCCTATAATCGGTGCTAAAATTATTTTAATAGAAGGGATATCTGATGAGAAGCTAAATACAATGACTGCTGCTGCAAGGGAATTTGCTTTGGCATCAGAAGCTTCATCAGTAAAAACACCATACCTGGTGCTGGGGAGCATTATTCTGGTCATAGCAATCATCTTTGTCTTTTTGAAATTACCCGAAATTGTGGAGACCGAAGAACCGGGAGACAAAGCAACTGACCATACCATATGGGACGCCCTTAAACACAAACACTTAAGATGGGCTGTTCTTGCACAATTCTTTTACGTAGGCGCTCAGGTTTGTGTGTTTAGTTTTTTTATTCTGTACGCTACCAAAGTCGCAGAAATAGATCAGCAAAAGGCAGCCGGCTATGCCGGTATTGGCATGGGCTTAGCCTTTTTAATTGGAAGGGTGCTTGGCACTTTCCTCATGAAATTTATAAAGGCAGAGCGGTTACTGGCTATTTACTCAGTAGCCAGCATAGTGCTGTGCGTTGTCGCAATAATCTCTCATGGCACTGTAGCATTGTTTGCAGTTATAGGTATTGCATTCTTCATGTCCATCATGTTCCCTACTATCTTCTCTCTGGGGATAAAGGATCTTGGGAAAGACACCAAATTTGGAAGCAGTCTGATCATCATGTCCATCGTTGGAGGGGCTGTATTGCCTCCGGCAATGGGTTACATTACTGATATAGCCGATATTCAAGTGGGTTATATTGTGCCATTAATATGCTTCGCAGTTGTATTTCTATTTGGTATAACCGGACACAAGGTTGTTAAAAGAACATAGTATTGAAACCTTAGAAAATATATAAAATGAAAAGATATTGTTTAGCGCTTGACCTGGTGGACGATCCTGATCTGATCAAAGAATACGAAGTAATGCATCAACAGGTATGGCCCGAAATTCAGGAGAGTATCACCTCTGCCGGAATCGATGCAATGGAAATTTACAGATATGGCAATAGGCTGTTTATGATTATGGAAGTAAATGGTAAATTTAGCTTTGAAAAGAAGGGAGCCATGGATGCCTCAAATGAGAAGGTACAGGAGTGGGAAAAATTAATGTGGAAATATCAACAGGCAATCCCGGGTGCTAAACCTGGTGAGAAATGGGTGATGATGGATAAAATATTTGAATTAAAAGCATAATGTCAATAATAACTAATAAGAGTTTTTTGCAAATACATCCAGACGATAATGTTCTGGTGGCCTTGCAGGATTTATCAAAAGGACAAAAAATTGAATGGAATAACTTAACATTCGATTTACAGGATGATGTACACGCCAAGCATAAGTTTTTCATAACCGATAGGGCAATTGGTGAGGATGTGTTAATGTATGGGGTATTGGTTGGCAAAGCAACTGCTCTTATTCCTCAGGGAGGATTAATGACGACCGAAAATGTTCATCATGCCTCTCAGGATTATGCTTACAGAGATGTAAATTATCAATGGCAGGCACCCGAGGTATCAAAGTTTCAAAACAGAACATTCAATGGATACCACCGTCAGGATGGTAAAGTCGGAACAGCAAATTATTGGTTGTTTATACCTACAGTTTTCTGCGAAAACAGAAATATGGACGTCATAAAAGAATCATTATACAATACCCTGGGTTATAATGTAACCGATAAATACAAACAGTTTACAGATCAGTTGCTCACTGCATATCAGGACGGGGAATCAATAGATTCCTTCAATATAGATAGTCTTGCATCTGCTCAGGCAACTAAAAAAAGAGTATTCAAAAATGTTGATGGTATAAAATTCCTTAATCATCAGGGTGGTTGTGGCGGCACGCGCCAGGATGCAGATCTGTTAAGTAATCTATTAGCGGCTTATGCTGATCATCCAAACGTAGCAGGGATAACCGTGCTTAGCCTTGGTTGTCAGCACCTGCAAACTCAAAGCTTGTTAGATGATATCAAAGCGCGCAATCCTACATTCAATAAAAAGGTATTAATTTTTGAACAGCAGCAAAGCCAGAGCGAAGAACAACTGATTAAAGATGCCATCCTTAAAACGTTTGAGGGTTTAACTGAGATCAATAAAATAGAGAGAAGCCCTGCTCCACTTAATAAATTATGTGTTGGGGTTAAATGTGGTGGTAGCGATGGGTTCAGCGGGATTTCTGCTAACCCTTCAGTTGGCTATACCTCTGATCTTTTGGTTGCACTAGGAGCTAAGGTGCTGTTGGCAGAGTTTCCTGAACTATGCGGTGCAGAACAAAATATAATCGACAGGTGTGTAGATAAACCAACAGCCGAGAAATTTATCAGGCTAATGCAGGAGTATGATGCCCAGGCCCATGCAGTAGGTTCCGGATTTCACATGAACCCATCGCCCGGGAATATTAAGGATGGTTTAATTACCGATGCCATCAAAAGTACCGGAGCGGCTAAAAAAGCAGGTACTTCTCCTGTAGTGGATGTTTTGGATTACACAGAGCCTGCAACCAAACAAGGGTTAAGCCTGGTATGTACTCCTGGAAATGATGTCGAGGCCACAACAGGAAAAGCTGCCAGTGGTGCTACACTAATCTTGTTTACCACAGGTTTAGGTACGCCAACAGGAAACCCTGTTTGCCCGGTAATTAAAATAGCAACAAACACGGCCCTTACCAAGAGAATGGGCGATATCATTGATATAGACACTGGTGCAATTATTCGTGGCGAAAAAACCATCGAAGAAATGGGCGAAGAGATTCTTGAATATTGCATCAAAGCTGCAAGTGGTGAAATCACACCTAAAGCAGTATTGTTAAATCAGGATGACTTCATCCCATGGAAAAGAGGCGTTTCATTATAATAAGTTAAGCATGTTCAGTTTAAAAGGAAAATCAGCAATTATTACAGGCGGAGGAAGCGGAATAGGCAGAGCGATATCTGTTCTTTTTGCAAAACAAGGGGCTCTGGTTCATATCATGGAACTCAACTCAGAAGCGGCCTCACAAACAATAGATGAGATCAGTAAGGCAGGCGGAAACGCCATAGGCTATAGCTGTGATGTAAGCAACCAGGCTCAGGTAATTGATATCTTTAACAAAATTGGAAATATAGATATCCTGGTCAACAACGCTGGCATTGCCCATGTAGGAAAGCTGGAAACCACAAGTGAAGATGATTTCACTAAGATCTTTAATGTAAATGTTAAAGGGGCTTACAATTGCTTATATGCGGCAATCCCGGCATTGAAAAAAAGCAGTTCAGCAGTAATCCTTAATATGGCTTCTATCGCTGCGTTGGTTGGCATTACCGACAGGTTTGCTTATTCTATGAGTAAAGGCGCAATTTATGCCATGACACTCTCTGTAGCGCGCGATTATATGGCCGATGGAATCAGATGTAACAGCGTTTCACCTGCAAGGGTACATACACCCTTTGTGGATGGCTTTATTGCCAAAAACTATGCAGGTCAGGAAGAAGCTATTTTTGAAAAACTATCCAAAAGTCAGCCAATAGGCCGCATGGGTAAACCAGAGGAAGTAGCCTCTCTGGCATTATACTTATGTTCAGACGAAGCTGGTTTTGTAACCGGAAACGACTATCCTTTAGATGGAGGATTTGTTAAATTAAATAACTAATTTGAGTTTTTAAAATAAATACATTTCAATGAAATTAATCAGATGGGGAGCAGCCGATCAGGAAAAAACCGGCGTTATTATAAACGATATTTGGTATGATACCTCGGCCTTTGGCGAAGACTACAATGAAAAATTTTTTAACGATAACGGATTAGCCAGACTGGATGCATTTGTTAAAGCAAATGAGGGTAAACTGGCCCAAATACCTGCAGATACACGTTTGGGTTCACCGGTAGCACGTCCTTCAAAAATAGTTTGTATAGGATTAAACTATGCAGACCATGCAAAGGAAACCAACGCACCACTACCACCTGAACCTGTTATTTTTATGAAGTCCTCTACTGCTATGGTAGGGCCTTTTGATGATATTGTGATCCCTAAAAATTCTGTAAAAACAGATTGGGAAGTTGAGCTGGCAGTGGTAATCGGGAAAAAAGCATCTTATGTTGACCAGGCTGATGCGCTTGATTATGTAGCAGGTTACGTTTTGCATAACGATGTATCAGAGCGTGAATTCCAGATCGAAAGAAACGGAACATGGGACAAGGGAAAAGGGTGTGATACTTTTGCGCCTTTAGGCCCATTCCTTGCCACACAGGATGAAATTGCTGATGTAGATAACCTTAGACTCTGGCTTAGCGTAAACGGCAAAATAATGCAGGATGGAAATACTGCCAACTTTATATTCAACGTGCCTTTTGTAATTTCATATGTAAGTCAGTTCATGACTTTGCTACCTGGTGATGTAATCTCTACCGGAACACCGGCAGGTGTGGGGTTAGGGTTTAATCCTCCTGTTTATCTTAAAGAAGGCGATGTTGTAGAACTTGGCATAGATGGCCTTGGCAGCTCAAAACAACAGGTTAAAAATTATGTTAAGAATTGATTCTCATCAGCATTTCTGGAAATATAATGCGGTAAGGGATAGCTGGATAACAGATGATATGGCGGTGCTGCAGGATGATTTTCTTCCAATGCACCTTCAGCCCGTTCTTCAGCACTTTAATTTCGATGGTTGTGTGGTTGTTCAGGCAGATCAATCTGCTGCGGAGAATGCCTTTCAACTTCAAAATGCCGAAGACCATTCTTTTATAAAGGGGGTGGTCGGCTGGGTCGATTTAAGGGCTGCAAACATCACTGAGCAGCTTGCCGATTTAAGCGAACATCCTCAGATGAAAGGATTCAGGCATATTTTGCAAGGCGAAACAGACCGGGCACTAATGCTCAAGCCTGATTTTGTTAATGGAATAAGCAAGTTAAAGGATTACGGATTTACTTATGATATATTGGTCTTTCCGGATCAGTTACAATATGCTGCTGAACTGGTAGCTAAATTTCCGGATCAGCCCTTTGTACTGGATCATATTGCTAAACCGGATGTTAAAAATAAAAACATTGATGATTGGGCGCTTGATGTACAAAAACTGGCAGCTCATGAAAATGTATACTGTAAAGTCTCTGGTCTGGTAACGGAAGCAGATTGGAAGTACTGGAAAAATGACGACTTTACCCCATATCTTGATGTGGTTTTTGAAGCCTTTGGAGCAAGTAGATTGATGTACGGGTCCGACTGGCCGGTAAGCCTGGTTGCAGCTGCTTACGGGCAGGTTGTAGATCTGGCTAAAGGCTATGTTTCCAGACTCTCAGAAAACGAACAAGGGTTATTTTGGGGAGGTAATGCAACTAAATTTTACAATTTGAAATAAGCAATCTATGGATCTGCAATTAAAAGATAAAATAATTATCGTAACTGGTGGTGCTAAAGGCATTGGCGAAGGCATAGTAAGGGTATTGGCCAAAGAAGGGGCCATTCCTGTTATCATTGGAAGAAACCAGGCCGACAATTTGAAAGTGGCTGATGATATAGCCGCAAACGGGGATAAAGTATTTCAGATCGTTGCTGAGTTAACTAATCCCGACGACAATGCCAAGGCTATAGCCCAGGTGTTGGAAAAGTTCGGCCGAATAGACGGATTGGTAAACAATGCAGGCGTAAATGATGGGGTTAGCTTAGCCAGCGGCAGCTATGAAAAGTTTGTAGAAAGCTTGCATAAAAACATTGTCCATTACTATTTAATGGCACATCATGCTTTACCATCACTCATCAAATCAAAAGGGTCTATTGTTAATATAGGCTCAAAAGTTGCTGATACTGGTCAGGGTGGTACATCCGCATACGCAGCCGCTAATGGGGGCAGAAATGCACTTACAAGAGAATGGGCGGTTGAATTACTACCTCATGGCATCCGTGTAAATTCTGTGATCGTATCAGAGTGTTACACCCCTTTGTATCAAACATGGATCAGCTCAATCCCTAATTCTGAAGAGAAACTGGCTGCTATTAAAGCTAAAATCCCATTGGGAAACAGAATGACAACTGCCGAAGAGATCGCAAATGCTACCGTATTTTTGTTGTCAGAAGTTTCCAGCCATACTACAGGGCAATTGGTATATGTTGATGGCGGATATGTTCATTTAGATCGTTCCGTTAGCTAAAAAGAGAACAACCGATGTGCCTTGAAAGCACGTCGGTTGTTTTACACCCCACTCTGCTAATCGGGTTAGAAATTTATTTTTTTGCAAACTAAATTCCCCTTGTTTCTTCTTTCAACCATTCCGCCTCTTCTTTACTAAGGAAAGGACTAAGCTTCTCAAAAACCAGCGCATTATAACCATTAAGCCAGTCAATCTGATTTTGTTCCAGTAAATCCTTTTTAACAATGTTAGTGCTTATCGGCGCAACAGTTAAACACTCAAAAGCATAAAATTCATTAAACTCATTGCTTACATCCTTAATGGTGTTTACCAGGTTTTCAATTCTGATACCATGTTTCCCCGGACGGTAAATTCCAGGTTCAACAGAGGTGATCATTCCCAGTTCAATGGCAACAGGTGTTGCAGTTGGGTTAAATACCTGCGGGCCTTCATGTACATTTAAAAAATAACCTACACCATGCCCGGTTCCATGCCCATAGTTAAGGGCATAATCCCATAGCGGTTTACGCGTTATCGCATCAATCTGATAGCCACAGGTGCCTTTTGGAAAGCGAGATTTACATCCGTCAATCATTCCTTTTAATACCAGCGTATAATCAGTTTTTTCTTCTTCTGTATTGTTTCCCATTGGGATGGTACGGGTAATATCCGTTGTTCCATAAAAATACTGGCCGCCAGAATCTACCAGAAATAACCCCTCAGCTTTTACTTCCGAATTGCTCTGCTCAGATGCGCCATAATGCGGCAGGGCACCATGCGCTTTATAAGCACTAATCGTATTAAAACTATCCCCAACAAATCCTTCTTGGGCTGCTCTGAACTTACGTAATTCAGCAGCTGCAGAAAGTTCCGTAATTAAAGTTTTCCCAATGTTTTCCGAAAGCCATTTCAGGAAACGGGTAATCGCAACACCGTCTTTAACCATTGCCCTTCGCGTATTGGCCAGTTCTGTTTCGTTTTTTATGGCTTTAAGCTGGGTAGAGGGATTGGTGTCTTTCACAACCCTAACCGTCTTGGGAATTAACTTTGCATACGCAAAGCAATTGCGTTTGGGATCAATGAATATGGAACTGTTCTCCGGAATCCTTTTTAAAGCATCCTCTATTTCCTGGTAATCAAATACCTCTACACCTTCTTTTAATAGCTGCGCCTTATCACCCGCACTGAGTTTATCAGGGTTAATGAATATTTTAGCATGATCCTGGTTAATTAATGCAAAGCTTAAAACCACAGGGTTGTAGCTCACATCATTGCCGCGGATATTAAATAACCAGGCCATATCATCTAACGAGGATATTAAATGATAATCCGCACCTTGTCTGCTTAGTGCCGCACGAACTTCCGAAAGCTTACTGCTTACCGATTGTCCGATATGCTTTTCTGCTATCAAAAATGCGTTTTGATTGGGCAGTTCAGGTCTGTTTTTCCAAATAGGGCTTAAATAATCTTTATTGGCCAAACTGATGTTCTTAACCGAAAACTGTTGTGTAAACAGGTCTCCTAAAAGCAGCGACAGCAATTTCTCATTGCTGGCCACTATAGCACCATTATCCAGCTTGTCAATAAGCCATTGAATATATTCAGGTGCATGCTGAACTTTTTGTTTTACCAGTTCAAAACCACTGTTTTCCAATTGTTCAGCAGCCTGCTCAAAATAACGGAAGTCGGCCCATAAGCCTGCAAAATCAGCTGTTATTACCAATGTGCCTGCCGATCCGGTAAAGCCCGAAGCAAAAGGAATGCATTTATAATGGTCTGGCAGGTATTCGCTAATGTGTGGATCTGCAGATGGAATAATATAAGCCTGTACATTGTCGGCTTGCATTTGTTTACGTATCGCGCTCAGTTTTTCCGGATAAGTCATATCTAGCTTTTTTATGTTATCCGACAAATCTATGGAATTATCTTTTTAACTCACCGGGCGAATATCCAAAATGCTTTTTAAAGGCTTTAGAGAAGTTATAAGGTTCATTATATCCTATGGTATAAGCAGCTTCATATACGGTACAATTCGAATCTAGCAGCATCTGCCGGGCATAATTCATTTTCAGTTCATTTAAATACCCAAATACAGTTAGTCCGAACAGCTCTTTAAAGCCTTTTTTAAGCATAAACTCATTTAGTCCCGCCTCACGTGCAATTCCGTTTAAGGTTAACGGATCAAACATTCTTTGCTGCACAAACTGTTTTGCAGCATGAAGCTTGTCTACATTATGGCGTTCTATTTTAATGGGTTTCTGCCCATCTAAACTGTCCGCCTGTTCCGCCTGAAGCAGAAAAAGCTCAATAATTTTAGATTCAAAGAACAGCTGCTTCATGTGCCCTGTATAAATACATTGCTGCATTTCATTAATCAGGACCTGCTGTTTAGAGGTTACCGGCAGGGCATGTTTTGATATTTCCGCCATTCGTCCGGCATCCACTTTATCCCAGAATCGCTTTAAACAATCCATATCCGTTGCAAATAGCCTGCGAAAGAAGGGCTCATACAACGAAATACCAAAACTCTTGATCTCCGGACTGCTTAAAGCGTAGTATCCATCAAAACTGGGCATAAAAGAAACCACATGCTCATTGTCATTCAGCACATACCTGTCTTTGCTTTGCGCCTCCCATGCCGCACTTTGTCCTTGTAACGAAAAATACATGTTTAGGGTAGGCGTTTGGGTTTGCTCGCGCATGGTAATTTCATGCTCCTGTTTGCAGCTCGCGGCAAAAATATCTGCGCCATCAATTTTTATTTCACTGATGTTCATGTAACCAGATGCACCTAATTCGTCAGTATAGTGCAACTCGCAGGTTTCTGAGAGATCTGTAAGAAGGGGTGCTTTTAATTCATTGTCGTTCATAGGGTTAGGAGATGATGTTAAAGGCGCTTCACTGGAACGAATTTAGTTAAATTTTACTTTTTAAAAGAAGGAGTCAGGAAATTATTCCTTTTCGCATGGTTTATTCTCCTTTCGGAAGGGGTAGGTAAACGGCATTTTAAACCAATTTTGATAAACCAAATAATTAACCCGTTTACCTATAATTCGAAATCCCGATGAAGCAAGAATTTATAGAGATCAAAGGTGGCCGCGAAAATAACCTCAAGAATATTTCACTGCGGATTCCAAAAAGAAAAATTACCGTATTTACCGGGGTATCTGGCTCTGGCAAATCCTCTATTGTTTTTGATACCATCGGGGCCGAGGCCCAAAGGCAGCTCAACGAAACCTTCTCCACTTTTATACGAAACCGCTTACCAAAACATAGTCAGCCTGATGCCGACTCCATAAGTAACCTTTCTACTGCAATTGTGATCGATCAGAAACGTTTAGGAGGTAATTCCAGATCTACTGTAGGTACCATAACGGATATTTATTCCATCCTGCGCCTCTTGTTTTCAAGAGTGGGCAAGCCTTTTATCGGCTATTCAAATGCTTTCTCTTTTAACGATCCTGCCGGAATGTGTCCCGAATGCAATGGTCTGGGAGAAACGGTAAAGCTGAACCTGGACAAATTTCTCGATAAATCTAAATCACTTAACCAAGGCGCAATTTTATTCCCTGTCTTCTCCGTAGGCAGCTGGTATTTTAACTCTTATGCATATTCCGGGTTTTTTGATAACGATAAGAAGCTTCAAGATTATACTGAAGGGGAGTGGCAAACACTGCTGCACGGGAAAAGTAAGAAGTTTCAGGTTAAAAAGGACAATGTGCCGCTCAATGTCAATTTCGAAGGACTGGTCGATAAGTTTAACCGCATGTACATCAAGCGCGATACCAGCATTCTGTCCGAATCCATGCGGGGCACCCTGGAACGGTTTATTCTTTTTGCCCCATGCCCCTTATGTAAAGGAACGCGGTTAAGTCAGGCCGCATTAAGCTGCAGAATAAACGGATACAATATCGCTCAGCTTACCAATCTTGAGGTCAATGAGCTCATTAAGATCATTGCCAAAATAGATGATCCCATAGCCGAAACCATGACTTCCACATTAATGATGCGTTTGCAGCATTTAATAGATATCGGTCTGGAGTACCTGAGTCTTGACAGGGAAACGGCAAGCCTTTCAGGCGGAGAATCCCAGCGCATTAAAATGGTAAGGCACCTTGGCAGCAGCCTTACCGATATGATCTATATTTTCGATGAGCCCAGTGTAGGACTGCATCAGCATGATGTGCACCGCTTAAATGAACTCTTAGTGCAGCTTCGCGATAAAGGCAACACCATTCTTGTGGTAGAGCACGATCCGGAAGTGATCCGGATTGCCGACCATGTGGTAGATGTTGGCCCTCATGCTGGAAGCCATGGAGGTGAAATCGTGTATCAGGGAGCAGTTGAAGGGCTGCTAAAATCAGATACCTTAACAGGTAACTATATCAACCGGCAGCACTATGCAAAATCATCATATCGTAGTGCAAAAGGGGCTCTTACCGTACATAACGCAAAATTGCATAACCTTAAAAACTTAACTGTAGCCATTCCAATAGGGGTTTTTACCGTGGTAACCGGGGTAGCCGGATCTGGTAAAAGCTCACTCATTAACCATGAGTTTATAAAGCAATATCCCGAAGCAATCATTATTGATCAGACTGCTGTAAGTACCTCAATCAGGTCTAATCCTGCTACTTACACTGGGATTATGGACGAGATCCGCCGGCTCTTTGCCCAGCAAAATGGAGTAAGCGCCTCCCTGTTTAGTTTTAATTCAAAAGGTGCCTGCCCCAACTGTCAGGGCCTTGGCTTTATCTATACAGACCTTGCTTTTCTGGAACCGGTAAAAACCGAATGTGAAATATGCAATGGCAAACGCTTTAAAGAAGAGGTACTGGCCTATAAATTAAATGGCAAATCGATTAGCCAGGTGCTGGCCATGACCGTGCAGGAAGCGGTAGACTTTTTTGATAAGAAGGAACTGAAACGCAAAATAGAGGCCATACTGGATGTAGGGCTCGATTATTTAACCCTCGGGCAGCCCCTTAGTACGCTTTCTGGTGGCGAGTGCCAGCGGATAAAACTAGCCAGTAACCTGCACAAAAGAGGAAGCATTTACGTACTGGATGAGCCAACCACCGGATTACACATGTCTGATGTAGCGCATTTGCTGCAAATCATGAATCACCTGGTTGATATCGGGAATTCCGTGATCGTAATTGAACATAACCTGGACGTAATCAAAAATGCCGACTGGATCATTGATATGGGCCCGGAAGGTGGCAGAAAAGGAGGGGAGATCATATTTACAGGAACCCCTGCCGAATTAATGGAATACCCCGGCTCATTAACCGGACATTACCTAAGTAAAGAAAAGCAATTAATCCTATAAGCGACAACACCTATGAAAACCAAAATCCATCTCATAATCCTACTCCTGGTTTTTGCCGGCGGAATGGTTCAGGCTCAGGTAACTGATTCTCTGAATTATAAGTTCAGCCTAAAGGAGGCCATCGATTATGCGCTAAACCATCAATCGGCCGTACTCAACGCACAGATTGATGAAGAAATAGCTAAAAATGATGTTAAAAAAACCGTGGGTACCGGCTTGCCGCAAGTATCCACTACTTTTAACTTTCAGGATTACCTTAAGGTGCCAACAAGTTTGCTTCCGGGTGAATTCTTTGGTCAGCCAGGCACACAAATTCCGGTTAAGTTCGGTGTAAAGTATAATTCTTCGGCAGGAATAGAGCTAAATCAGCTCCTTTTCGATGGAACTTATATTGTAGGTCTGCAGGCTTCAAAAACTTATAAGGAGCTGTCTGTCAGAACCAGCACAAGAACTAAAATTGAAACTGTAGTTGCCGTTACAAAAGCCTACTATTCGGTATTGGTCAATAAGGAACAGTTAAAGCTTATAGATGCCAATCTGGTACAGCTTACAAAATCCTTTAACGATACTGAGGCGATGTTTAAAAACGGTTTTGCGGAAAAAATTGATGCCGACCGGCTGCTGGTGTTAAAAAATAACCTCGAAACAGAACGCGAAAATGCTACACGCTTGCTATCTGTAAATATTGATCTGCTTAAGTTTCAGATGGGCATGTCGGTTACGGCTACACTTGAGCCTGTCGATAAGATCAGCGAGGTGCGTGCACAACCTGTTTCGGTTGTCGTAGCCGATACTTCTGCTTACAAGGCAAGAATTGAGTACTCCCTTTTAGAAACGCAGAAAAAGTTAAACCTGCTGGATGTGAAAAGGTACAAAAGTACTTTCCTGCCTACCTTAAAAGGTTTTGCAAGCGCCAGCAAAAGTTTTCAATCCGATAACTTCTCAAACCTGTACGACCAGAACTATCCTACCTCTGTAATTGGCGTTACGCTTTCATGGAACCTGATCAACGGTGGTCAACGGATCTATCAGCTGCGAAATGCCAAGCTGGTGGTAAAGCAGACCGAAAATCAGATGCAGGACCTCAAGAACGGAATCGTGAATGAAATCTCTACCAATCAAAAGCTATACACCAATAGTCAACGGTCATTGGAAAATCAGGAAAGGAATCTAAAGCTTGCCGATGAGATCCTTAGGGTTACCCGAATCAAATATGAACAGGGAATAGGCTCCAGTCTGGAAGTTACCACTGCCGAGACCTCATTAAAGGAAGCGCAAAACAACTACATCACCGCTTTATATAACCTGCTCATCAATAAAGTGGATCTGGATAAAGCCACAGGAAAAATTAACTATTAACCAAGCAACATAAACTCATGAAAACAATATATAGCATCGCATTAGTTCTCTTTCTCGCTTCCTGCGGATCATCAGAAAAACCTAAGGATAAAAAGGCAGAGCTTGAACAACTCAAAAAAGACCGTACCGCACTTAACGGGAAAATTGAACAGATCGAGAAAGAACTTGGTCAGAATAAAAGTCAGGCAGACATTAAGGATGTAACCGCAACAGAACTTAAGGAAACCGAATTCCGGAACTTTGTTGAAGTACAGGGTAAGGTGGATGCGGAAGACAATGTCGAGATCACTCCTGAATCTCCGGGTGCCGTTACTGCAATTTATGTTAAAGTCGGACAAAACGTGAGCCGCGGTCAGGTACTCGCACAGATTGATGATAAAGTGCTGCGCCAAAATATCGCACAATTACAAACACAGCTGGATCTGGCAACTACCGTTTTTAATCGTCAGAAAAACCTTTGGGATCAAAAAATTGGCACCGAGGTTCAATACCTGACAGAAAAAAGCAAGAAGGAAGGACTTCAAAAGCAATTGTCGGGTTTACAATCTCAGGCCGGAATGAATAAAATCAAAAGCCCTGTTTCGGGTACTGTGGATGCCATGGAGCTTAAGCTGGGGCAATCCGTTGCGCCGGGAACACCTACAGGCATCCGGGTTGTGAATGCAAGCCGCCTAAAAGTGAAAGCGCTTGTTTCAGAAAACTATGCAGCCAGGGTAAATCAGGGAGATGAGGTTGAGGTATCCTTGCCCGATGTGCCGGAGAACCTGCATACTAAAATCTCATTTGCCGCCAAAGTGATTGATCCGATATCAAGGGGCTTTAATGTAGAAGTTAAGCTTCCTTCCAGTAAAAAATACAGACCAAATATGCTGGCCATTCTTAAAATTATAGATTATAGAAATGATAAGGCGCTAACGGTACCTGTCAATGCCATCCAAAAATCTGAAGCAGGCGAGTATGTTTTTGTAGCTGTAAACGGCAAGGCCAAAAAAACAGATATCAAAACAGGAAAAATATCCAATAGCCAGGCAGAGGTACTATCAGGATTAAAATCTGGCGATAAAGTGATCACCACAGGATTCCAGGATCTGAATGATGGCGATTCAGTAAAACTATAAATAAAGATTCATGATAATCTTACGATCATATGAAAGACGTCAATAAAGAATTCGGCCCATCCAGTTGGGCTATAGATAACCGCACAGCGATATATGTGTTTACATGTATCCTGATTCTGGCGGGGTATTTTTCCTACAACAGTTTGCCAAAAGAGAATTTTCCGGAAGTTGTAATTCCTAAAATATTCGTGCAAACCATATATCCGGGAACCTCGCCTGCAAATATGGAGAACCTGATTACAAAGCAGCTTGAAAAGGAAATAAGGGGTACACTAGGGTTAAAAAAGATCACCTCAAACTCCTTTCAGGACTTCTCATTTATCACTGCAGAGTTTAATACCGGGGTTGATATAAAAGATGCAAAACAGCGGGTTAAGGATGCCGTTGATAAGGCTAAAACAGACCTGCCCTCAGATTTACCGGATGATCCTGTAATTATGGACATCAACCTCTCAGACCTTCCTATTATGTACATCAACATCTCCGGAGATTATGACCTGAAAAAGCTAAAGGAGTACGCCGATGATATTGAAGACAGGGTAGAGGGACTTAAAGAAATTGCCGGAGTAGATATTGTGGGTGCTCTTGAACCGGAAATCCAGATCAACGTAGATCTCCGTAAAATGGAATCAGCGCAAATCTCATTTGACGATATCGGAAATTCAGTAAAAGCCGAAAACCTGACCATATCAGGAGGTTCAGTAAAAATGGACGGGATGCAGCGCACCTTAAATGTGAAAAAGGAATTCGTAAATGCCGAGGAATTAGGCAATATGATTGTCAAATCGCAGGCAGGAGGTTCCGTTTACTTAAAGGATATTGCTGAAGTAAAAGACTCATTTAAAGAGCAAAACAGCTACGCGCGCCTATACGGAAAAAATGTAATTACTTTAAATGTACGCAAGCGTAGCGGCGAAAACCTGATCGAGGCATCCGATAAAATCAATGCAATGTTAAAGGAAATGAAAGGCACTTTGCTGCCTTCTAAACTGGATATTACCATTACCGGCGACCAATCTGATCAGACCAGAATTACCCTGCATGATCTGATCAATACCATCATCATCGGCTTTATCCTAGTTACATTGATCCTGATGTTCTTTATGGGTGTCACCAATGCGCTGTTTGTCGCTTTGTCCGTCCCGCTTTCCATGTTCATCGCCTTCCTCTCCATGCCCGTCCTGGGAGGAGTGTTCGACTTCAATTTCACCATGAACATGATGGTGCTGTTCTCCTTCCTGCTCGGATTGGGTATTGTGGTGGATGATGCCATTGTGGTGGTTGAGAATACGCACCGGATTTTTGATAACGGAAAGGTTCCTGTTGTACAGGCAGCTAAAACAGCTACTGGTGAGGTTTTTATGCCCGTGTTTTCCGGAACTCTAACCACCCTTGCACCATTCTTTCCGCTGCTATTCTGGCCCGGAATCATTGGTGAATTCATGTATTTCCTGCCGGTAACACTTATTGTAACGCTTTCGGCTTCATTGGTAGTCGCGTACATTATTAATCCGGTTTTTGCGGTCGACTTTATGAAACCACACGATGATCATGAAGACCAGAAGCCAAGGTTCGATAGAAAAGTAAAACGGACACTCCTTGTATTTGCCGGAATGGCCTTGTTGGGTTACCTCATCAATGTCGGATTCGGTAACTTTATCATATTACTTGCGCTATTGTATCTGCTAAATCACTTCTTCTTAACAGGAGTAATCAAGAAATTCCAGACGGTAGTATGGCCAAAAGCAATAAATAAGTATCATAGTTTACTTACCTGGGCGCTTAAACGTCCGCGTACCATGATCTGGAGCACTGTAGCTTTGTTTTTCTTTACCATGATTCTGGTAAATATCGTACCTCCAAGAGTAGTGTTTTTCCCTACTGCCGATCCAAACTTTGTCTACGTCTATATTGAATTGCCGGTAGGTACAGATCAGGCTTATACCAACAAGATAGTCGAAAAGGTTGAGCAGCGGGTGGAAAAGGTAGTCGGCCAAAAGAATCCAGATGTATCCTCAATTATCTCCAATGTAACCGTAGGCGTTACCGACCCGCAAGGCGAAGATCAGGGCGAGTATACCAACAAGGGCAAAGTGACGGTAGCCTTTGTGGCCTATGGTAAAAGAACAGGAGAGCGCACTGTAAATTACCTCGGCAAGATCCGTGAGGCCGTAAAAGGGATCCCAGGTGCACAAATCTCGGTAGCTCAGGAACAGGGAGGGCCGCCAACCGCAAAACCAATCAGTATAGAGATTACGGGTGATGACCTGGATTCTATTGCTGTTACTTCCGATCGCTTAAAAAAATACCTGGATAGCAGGCAAATTGCCGGGGTGGAGGAGCTTAAATCTGATTTTCAAAATAATAAGCCCGAGATCATTTTTGATATAGATCGGGAGCGGGCTAACCGTGAAGGGATCTCAACCGGTCAGGTTGGTATGGCATTGCGTACCGCACTTTATGGTAAGGAAGTTTCAAAATATAGGGACATCAATGAAGATTATGAGATCAATGTCCGGGCAAGGGAAGATCAAAGGAACAACCTCGAAGCCTTACGAAACATGAAAGTTACCTACCGTGATATGGCAATGAATGGCATTATCAGGCAAGTACCTATATCATCTTTTGCAAATATAGATTATATCAATACTTACGGCGGGATCAAACGTAAGCAGCAAAAAAGGATCATAATTCTTTCCTCAAACGTGCTTTCAGAGTATAATGCGAATGAGGTTGTGGCCAATATTCAGCGGGATATAAATGAATTTAAAGCACCTGCCGGAATTGAAATAAAAATGGCCGGTGAACAGGAAGAACAAATGGAAACAGCTGCATTTTTAGGCACAGCCTTAGTCAGTGCTTTGTTTATTATTCTCATTATCCTGGTACTGCAGTTTAATTCCATTAGTAAGCCGATTGTTATTCTAAGTGAGATCCTGTTTAGTATTATCGGGGTATTACTGGGCGTTACCATCTTCGGAATGGAGTTGTCTATTGTAATGACGGGACTGGGAATTGTCGCCCTGGCGGGAATCGTAGTCCGGAATGGGATTCTGCTGGTCGAATTTGCGGACCTGATGGTTAGTCAGGGGATGGAGGTAAGAGAGGCTGTTATCGAAGCAGGCCGTACCCGAATGACTCCGGTATTGCTTACTGCTACAGCAACTATGCTTGGACTTATTCCGCTGGCCGTAGGTTTGAACCTTGATTTCGTGACTTTATTTACTGAGTTTAACCCACACCTTTATTTTGGAGGTGATAACGTAGCGTTCTGGGGGCCACTATCATGGACCATTATCTTCGGTTTAAGTTTTGCCACTTTCTTAACCTTGGTATTGGTTCCATGTATGTATCTGGTTGCCGATAGAAACTCTAAGAAAATAAAGCAATGGTTTAAAAAGTAACAGTCGTTCTCTCTTAAAGCAGCCGCTTTATTACCCGCGCCTTACTTACTTTTCCATATCCCCAAAGAAAGATTATTAACTATATGTTCTATCGACTAATTGATTATTGCCCTAAAACACAACTATTTGGGGAATTTTTCCCCAAATTAGAAGCTTATGTTTCCTTTAATGCACATTAATTGCATTATGGCAAAGTTTTTGTCTTT
Source organism: Pedobacter sp. GQ55 (assembly GCF_059758925.1). Classification (NCBI taxonomy): domain Bacteria; kingdom Pseudomonadati; phylum Bacteroidota; class Sphingobacteriia; order Sphingobacteriales; family Sphingobacteriaceae; genus Pedobacter; species Pedobacter sp. GQ55. Next base: position 27,589 of record NZ_JCAXEI010000005.1, read on the forward strand.
TCTAAGTAACAAATCGGTGAACCGATTTGTTTATAACGGATTTTGGCCTAGATTTGTCGCCCAAGAAAAAAATTAAATTAATTCTCTACTGAATGAGTTATCAAGATCATCAATGCAAGAAGTGTAACACCGATTTTCATTACCAGGTGCCACGCGGATTTATTTTAAGACACCTATTGGGGTTTCTACCCATTAGGATTTACTGGTGCCCAAAATGCACCACGAATAGATATGTGTGGGTGAGTGAAAAAGCTACTGCAAAGTAGAAATTCTATAAATACCTAATTATGGGTATTGCAAGTTTAGGTGCTTTATTTTTCCTTTGAGTAAATCTTCCGGATTTTCGATTCAGTTAAGGTGCCTAAATTTGATTGCTCATGAAAACGCTCAGTAAATTAATATTACTTGTTCTACTCCCGGTAAGCTTTATTGCCTGCGAAAGAGATAGTAATGACCCTTCAGATGATGACAGGGAACCTGGAAAAGGCATTGTAATCGGTAGTAATGGTGCTGTAGTTGATAACACTTTACATCTGGCATTTAAAACGCCCGATTGGGAAAGCAAGATTGATTGTACACATCTTGATCTTGACCCAATCGGGTTAAATGATTCCACTTCATATGTATCAGCTACATCTGCTTCAACAAATGAGACATTCTATTTTTCATTTCCCCGGGATAGTTCTGTAATGGTAAGAGCTTCCAATATTAAAAAGCATGGGATCACAAGAGCAGGAGCTAATACAAAACCCTTTGAGTTCTCACAAACTCTTCCAATAATCGCAAGCTCAACAACAAAATTAGTGAGTCTTGCAGAGTCCGGTTCCGATTCTTATAATGAAGTTTTGGAGATCAAGTATATTGGGGTTAATGATAATTATGCTCAATTTCAGATAAAATGCCGTTACAGTATGAATACATCTGAGTCAAATAACGAAAGCAATAAAAAATTGGTAACCGGAACTTTCCATTTTAAAGTTAAAACAAAGCGAATGTAGCGCGCTGTGATTTAGGGGTAATAATCGTAAAACAGCTTTGGTATACCAGGGCTGTTTTTGTTGTGTTCCCGTACAGGCCCATCAAGTATTCATCCGCTATAATTTTATTTAATGTAAATGATATTATTGTTTTACCTTTGATAAGGAATAATCTAATTGTATATATGAAAAAAGCTTTACTACTAGTTCTATTCTTGCTGACCACCGTTACTGCATTTTCGCAAATGAATGGCGATTATAATTATAGTATTGCCATTCGCGGATACACAATGATGCAAATGCCGCGAATATTAAATGAAACTAGTTCTGATAATTTTACAGATGCCCCGTTGAACGGGATAATGGTTAAATTTAACGATAACCAGATTAGTTACCGGATAAACGGGTCTTTTTATAACAAATCGAAACGCTTCTTTAACAACTGCGAAACCTGCGGTGAGGTCAACGGTAAACTCACAGATTATTCTTTTAAGATTGGGTTCGAAAAAAGCTTCAACTATTCGAGGATCCAACCGTATTTTGCCTTAGACTTAGGGTACCGTTCCAACAAATTTGATGGCGACCTGACTGATCAAAAAATAGAAGCAACAAAAAAGGGTGCAGTAATTTCTCCGGTTCTTGGTTTAAAGATTAATGTTGCCAGGCAACTTTCCTTTTTTGCCGAAGGAAACCTTGATTTCTTTTATTCTTATGAACGTCAGGAGTTTATTTCAAACAGCATAGGAAATGAGCGGACACTGAATAAATTCAATAAAACAGAATTTTTGCTTAATCCTGTTTCTGTAGGGGTTCAGTTTTATCTGGGTAACATCAGATAGCACAAAGCAAATAATTCAGTATGTTTGCAACCATATTTTTTTAAAGTATATTCTAATGAAAGTTGCGTTAATTACAGGAGTTACAGGACAGGATGGAGCCTATCTAGCAGAATTTCTGCTAAAAAAAGGATACTTTGTGCATGGATTAAAAAGACGCTCATCATCATTTAATACAGAGCGTATAGATCATCTTTATCAGGATCAACACGAAAATAATGTAAATTTCAAATTACACTATGGTGATTTGACCGATTCAACCAATTTAATTCGCATCGTTCAGGAAGTTCAGCCCGATGAGATTTATAACCTCGCGGCAATGAGCCATGTTAAAGTGAGCTTTGAAACACCTGAATATACAGCGAATGCCGATGGAATCGGAACACTTAGGTTATTAGAAGCCGTTCGGATATTAGGTCTTACCAAAAAAACTAAGATTTATCAGGCCTCTACTTCCGAATTATACGGATTGGTTCAGGCAGTTCCACAAAGTGAAACCACTCCTTTTTATCCAAGATCACCTTATGCGGCAGCAAAAATGTATGCTTACTGGATTACTGTTAACTACAGAGAGGCCTATGATATGTTTGCCTGCAATGGCATTTTGTTTAATCATGAAAGCCCGGTAAGGGGCGAAACCTTTGTAACCCGTAAAATTACACGTGCCACTTGTAAAATAGCCCTTGGTCTTCAGAATTGTTTATATTTAGGAAACCTTTCAGCACAGAGAGACTGGGGACATGCCAAAGATTATATTGAGGCGATGTGGTTAATCCTTCAGCAGGAGAAACCGGAGGATTTTGTTATCGCCACAGGAAAAACAACAACGGTAAGGGATTTTGTGAAAATGAGCTTTGCTGAACTTGGTATTGAAGTAGAATTTAGCGGTAAAGATCAGTATGAGCGAGGTGTGATTATAGATGTAGATGAAGAACTGGTAGCTAAATTAGGATTGAATGATAAATACCTGAAACCGGGAACAGTTGTTGTACAGGTGGATGAGAAATATTTCAGACCAACGGAAGTTGATCTGTTGCTTGGTGATCCAACAAAGGCAAATACTAAATTAGGGTGGATCCCAAAATACGATCTGCCGGCATTGGTTAACGACATGGTCCATTCAGATTTACATTTAATGAAAAAGGATGAATATTTAAAACAGGGTGGATATAAAACCCTAAATTATTTCGAATAATATTATTTCATACTCTACCACTACCTATGAAGTTTAAAAAAATATTTACGGCATTTTTATTTTTCTTTGCCACGCTCATTTCCATATCTGCGTTCTCTCAGGAGATAGACTATGCTAGTATTAAGGTCGATGACCTTACCGATGCGCAAATCAAAGAGTTGATGAAACGTGCAGAATCCATCGGATATGATGATGCGCAGCTTGAGCAGCTCGCTGCAGCTCAGGGGATGAAGGATGAGGAAATTAAAAAGCTGAAAATCAGGGTTGAGAATATCAGGAATCAGGGTGCAACTAGTCAGGAAGCCGCACCTCCGCCTGTCGATCCGTCCACCAAAAGAGAATACACTCCGGTTGATACCGCCAGGACAAAGAAACCGGATCCCGGAAAAATCATGGCAAATAGTAGCGTTAAGCCCGAAATATTCGGAAGTAAGCTGTTCAGTAATAGTGGCCTTACATTTGAACCGAATTTAAGAATGGCAACTCCAAAGGGATACGTAATAGGCCCTGATGATGAATTGATAATCGACATCACCGGAGATAATGAAGCTTCTTACAAGTTAAGTGTAAGTCCTGATGGAAATATAAGGATGCAATATGTCGGATTAATTGCTGTCGGTGGGCTTTCAATTGAACAGGCTACAGCTAAAATAAGATCTTCCTTATCACGCACTTATCCTGCAATAAAGAGCGGCAGAACCAATGTCTCAATTAATCTGGGTAATATAAAAAGTATAAGAGTTTCCGTATTAGGCGAAGTTGTAAAGCCTGGAACTTATACCTTATCATCTTTATCATCGGTATTCAATCTGCTTTATGCTTCTGGCGGGCCTAATGAGAATGGATCGTTTCGTAAAATACAGGTCATCAGAAATAATAAAGTAATATCAACTATAGATATCTATAGCTTCCTGTTAAAAGGTATTCAAACAGGCAACATTCGCCTGCAAGATCAGGATGTGATCAATGTTCCGGTATACCAGAGCAGGGTTGAAATTGCAGGTGAAGTAAAAAGACCGGCACTCTTTGAGGTATTAAACACAGAGCCATTACAGGAGGTAATTAATTTTGCCGGAGGCTTCTCTGATCAGGCTTATACCGCAAAAATTCAGGTATTCCAGAACACCAATAAGGAACGTAAGATTGTAGACGTTAAAGCGAATGATTTTAGTACTTATTATCCATTAAATGGAGACAGATATGTTGTGGAAAGGATTCTTAATCGTTTTGAGAATCGTGTAGAAATAAGAGGTGCGGTGTTTCGCCCTGGTATTTATGAATTAGATAAAGGCCTGACCTTAAGTGGGCTAATCACCAAGGCCGACGGGATAAAAGAGGATGCTTTTTTAAACCGCGGCTACATATCAAGGCTAAATGCCGACAATTCCTTTGCTTTGCTATCGTTTGATGTAGCAAAAATATTGGATGGAACACAGCCTGATGTTCCCTTGTTAAGAGAAGATAAGATCACCATCTCTTCTATTTTTGATTTGAGAGAAGAGTATAAAGTAACCATTCAGGGCGAAGTTAGGGAACCGGGGACATTTGATTATGCAGACAACATGAGTTTGGAAGCATTGATCCAGATGGCAGGTGGTTTCAAAGAAGGAGCTACACCTAGTCGTGTTGAAATTTCCAGAAGAATAAAAAATAGCGATGCTACTTCTGTATCGGCACAAACAGCCGAAGTTTTTACCGTTAATGTTGATGGAAATCTGAAGATTCAGGACACGGGGTTTGTATTAAAACCTTTTGATATCGTATCTATTCGTAGCTCCGAAGGTTATCAGGTACAAAAACAAGTTCGTATTGAGGGCGAAGTACTTTATCCGGCAACCTATACCATTACTAAAAAAGACGAAAGGATTTCCGATCTGATCAAAAGAGCCGGAGGGTTAAGTCCACTAGCCTATGTTGAGGGTGCATCACTTAAGCGTACCGGGGGTAATTATCCTTCAGGCAACAGTGCTGATGTGCAGGAAGAGGAGAGAATAAAATTGTTAAACCTTCAGCGCCTGAAACAGGATGGGGCTAAAGATACCGGGCCCATTGATAGTGAATTGAAGGTTTTAAGAAGTGATCTTGTTGGAATAGACCTCGAGAGAATTCTAAAAAAACCACAATCAAGACATGACCTGATTCTTGAAGATGGCGATGTGATCCGTGTACCTAAGCAATTACAAACAGTAAGGGTAACCGGAGAGGTGTTAAAGCCTAACAGCATCATATACGTTCCGGGAAGAAGCTTTAGCAGCTATATTGATGGTTCGGGTGGTTTTAGTTACAGTGCATATAAAAAGGGGGCCTACGTAGTGTATTCCAACGGATCTGTTGCTGCAGCTAAAAAATTCCTGTTCTTTAACAACTATCCGGTGATTAAACCGGGAGCAGAGATTTTTGTTCCAAAAAGAGCAGAGCGCGAGAAAATGAACCTTCAAACCATAGTTGGTTTAACCACAGGGTTGGCTTCTCTTGCCGCAATTGTAATCTCACTTATCAAATAATAATTTTAAAAGCCAATGCAGGAGCAAACTTCTTTGAGAGAAATTATTGATACGCTGAATGCAATGTTTAGGTATATTTTCCAGAAATGGAAAGTGATTTTTATTGTTGGAATTATCGGTGCAGTTTTAGGATTAACTTATTCCATATATAAGAAACCTACCTATACCGCTACATTAACCTTTGTATTGGAAGATGGAGAAGGAATGGGAGGTGCATTAGGTCAGTATGCAGGGCTTGCATCCATGGTAGGTATAGATCTGGGTGGGGCTTCTGGCGGAGGGATCTTTAAAGGAGACAATATTATCGAGTTGTATAAATCAAGATCGATTATTGCAAAATCCCTTCTGGGAAGTTTTGACGATAAAGACCTCCTGATTGATAGATATATTGCTTTTAATAACCTTAGGGCAAACTGGACAAAGAACCCTAAATTAAAAAACATCAATTTTCATGTGCCTGCCGATCAATTCACTGTTCAGCATGATTCCATTTTAACCGATGCAGTTAAAACCATCAACAAAAAGATGCTTGAGGTTACCAAACCTGATAAAAAGCTTAACATCATTAAAGTTGAAGTAGAGGCGAAAGACGAGGGTTTTGCAAAGAAATTTACAGAAACACTGGTTAAAGAAGTTAACGGTTTTTATACCGATACCAAAACCAAAAAATCAACCGAAAACCTAAGGATTTTACAGAAACAAACAGATTCAGTAAAGGCGGAGTTAAGAAAGGCAATTTCAGGAGTAGCTAGCTCTAACGACGCCATTCCGAATGCAAACCCTGCCAGGCAAATCCTTAAAGTTCCCGGTCAAAATAAACAAATAGATGTAAAAGCAAATACTGCAATATTGGAAGAATTGGTTAAAAATCTGGAGATCTCAAAAGTAAGTTCCCGAAACAACCGCCCATTAATTCAGATCATCGATGCTCCGGTTTTACCCTTAACCAAAAATGCGATGGGTAAAGTACTTGGGGTAATTATAGGCGGGCTGCTGGCAGGATTTTTAGCGGTATTTGTTTATTGTGCAAAGTTTGTTTTTAAATCATTACTAGAGTAAATCGCTAAAGGCAAATTGAAAAGAAAAGCATCAGTACTGTTCATACTCCGATTGCTAAAAGTGGGTATTTCCATTTTGACCTTATCACTTTCTGCCAAATATTTTGGGGTATCTCTCCAGAGAGACATCTGGCTGCTTACCTTAAATTGTATCCTGGTTTTGGATATGGCCATCTGGGGGCCACTCAATGAAACCTTTCGGGCCAGATTTATATTTTTTAAAGAAGAAGAAGGAGAAGTCGCAGCCTTAAGTAAAACAAGGTCTCTTCTCTTGTTTATTAACCTGGTTACCATTTTTCTGGTAATGGCAATAGTGATCTTTCCTGAACCCCTGGCCAAAATAATAGCCCCATCTTATAAAGGAGAACAATTGGTGTCATTACTTTTTATGATCAGGATTGTTGCCCCAACATTTTTATTTAATCAGCTCACACAAATATTTATAAGTGTTTTAAATGCTTATGACTCTATTTACATACCCGAAATCGCGAACTTTTTTTCCGGATTGATCAGCCTGTTTATGATCATTTTTCTGGCACCCGTGGTGGGGATACTTTCTTTGGTTTATGCCTATTATTTAAGCCTTATTCTATTGTTGATTTTGCTGCTTATCCAGCTCAATAAATTCAAGCTGAGGCTGTATAAGAAAATGAGCAAATTTAAATGGGCCGATATAAAACCCTTTTTACTGTTTGCACTCCCTTTCTTTTTTCCTTATTTTATCGGGCAGATCGGGTTAGTCATCGAAAAATCTATTACCAGCTCTATTGGTATAGGCCTTGTTTCGGTAATAGATTATGCACGCAAGTTTACTGATATGCCAATGCAAATACTCTCCAGTGTGTTTACTACCATGCTGGTTCCGGGGCTTTCCCTGGCGTTTGTTAAAAAAAATACAGACGGTTTTTTCTTTGAATTCAAGCAGATCTACCAGCTTGGGTTTTTGATCGTGATGGCGCTCGTAGCAATGTGTACAGCATGTCCACATGCATTTGTCGCTATCCTTTACCAAAAGGGAAACATTGGTGCCGATGTGCTCAATCAGATCAGTTTGCTTACTATGTTTTATAGCTGGGCAGCAATCGCTGTATTCCTTTACCTGATCCTCGGCATTGCACTCATCTCTTCAAAAAGAGGTAAAACCTATGCTTTTTATGGTATTATTGCCCAGGTGATCATGATTTTGGCGAATGTGTTTTTTAATAAGATCCTGGGGATATATATATTCCCGTTATCATTATTCCTGTCGCACATTATTGCAGCATTTTTTATGTTTGGCAAATTCCCCTACAAAAGAAGGGCGCTTGCGGGCATCACTTTAAAGTATATGGCTATACTGGTGTTTATCGCCTCGTCTATGTACCTGTTCAACCGGTTTGTTTTTGTTTTTGAATTGCCGGTAAGTACAGTGCTGTTAAACCTTACACTGCTGGTTACTTTAACCATAATGTTAATGTTTGTACTGAAACTGGACGAGCGTTCCATCATTTCCCGTTCCTTTCATAAAATTATGGGGCTGCTGAAATGAAAAGATTTTTAACCATTTTTCCGCTGGCACAGAACGTTCATCTGATCAAAGATGTAGGTATGATTCCCTTTATCCTGCACAAGGAGCTTGGCTTTGATGCTACTTTAGCCAGTTACCAAAATGGAGATTACGCTTACTTGCAGAACGAAGTACAGGGGCTCAAACATTTAGTCATCAAACGGATTTTTAATAACCGGTTATTTGATGTTTCCCTTTTTCTGTTGTTTAACTTCAGGAAATACGATGTGTTGCAGGTATACCACCTAAAAATCACATCGATGATCTGGTTGTGGTTATTCAAACTGTTAAAAACCAATAGTGGGAAAACCTATTTGAAACTTGATGCAGATAGCTCTGTGCTTAGTTTTAGTCCTTCGGGAATTAAGAAGAAGATTGCCCTATCCATTTTGAAAAATACAGACCTGATTACTGTCGAAACAAAAGCGTACCAGCAAATACTAAATGATCATAATACGCTTGGCAGAAAGGTAGAATACTGCCCAAATGGGTTTTATGATAATGGTTTAAAAGCGTATATCGGAACAGAAGAAAAAGAGAATCTCATGATTACCGTGGGCAGGATTGGTACTACCCAAAAAGCAACTGAGGTTTTATGCGAAGGATTTCGTTTATTCGCTTTATCTGATAAGAATTGGAAACTCGAAATCATTGGCCCAATCGAGCCTGCTTTTCATACTTTCATTGATGATTATTTTAATAAATATCCCTGGCTAAAAGCACAAGTGACTTTTTTAGGGGAAATAAATGATCGCGAGGTATTGCAGTCTAAATATAGAAAGGCCAGGATCTTTGTGCTTACTTCCCGGTGGGAGGGTTTCCCCCTTGTGTTTCCCGAAGCGCTTAAGGGGGGCTGCTTCATTGTTTCCACTGATTTACCCGCAAGTAAAGATGTTGTAGATGAAGACTGTAATGGTCTGTTGTTCCCGATTGATGATGCAAGTGGGTTGGCAAAATCTTTAACATCGGCTGTAGCCAATGATGAAAAAATGAGCCAGGCATGTTTACAGATTCAAGACAACGCTTATAGGAACTTTTACTGGCCTGAAATATGTAAAAGAATAGCACATTACCTATTTTAGTTTATTATGGACGTATCGATAATTATCATAAACTATAATACAACAGAGATGATGAGGCAATGTCTTCAATCTGTAATCGACCATACAAAACAAAACAGTTATGAGCTTATTATAATAGATAATGCCTCATCAGACAGATCAATAGAAAGTTTGCAGTCCGAATTTGAGCAGGCAACCTTTATATTTAATGAACAGAATGAGGGCTTCGGTCGCGCTAATAATAAAGGCATCAACATTGCGAAGGGCAAATATTTGTTCCTCTTAAACTCTGATACCTGGTTGTTAAATGATGCCGTATCTATTTTTTGGGAATTTATGGAAGGCCCAATGGGGCAAAATGTAGGATGTTGTGGCGGAGATTTGCTCAAACCCAATGGGGAAAAGCAAGTTTCTTACGGAAATTTCCCTTCATTAGCTGAGGCCTTTTCTGTTTTGGGCTTTTACCACCTTTATAAATCTTATTTTGACCGCCATATTAGCAGCGGTGTTGTGAATACAGATGATCTGGTGAAAGCCGTTGATTATATTTCAGGGGCAGATATGTTCATTAGAAAATCAGTTCTTGACCGGACTGGTGTATTTGATCCCGATTTTTTTCTTTATTTTGAAGAAACTGAACTTTCTTACCGCATAAAAAAGGCAGGATTTAAGTGCTTCCTGCTTCCTTTGGCAAGAATTGTGCATCTCGAAGGTGCATCACAAACAAATCAGCTTAATTTTGATAAAATTAAAATTTATACAAGGAGCCGCAGTTTGTATTTTAGAAAATGCTATGGCAGATTTCATGAGTTTTCGATGAATGTAATCTACTATCTAAAAGCAATGGCGCAATACTTGGTAAGTTTTGGCAAAATGGAATATTTAAAAACAGCCAGAATTGTCAGAACGCAGGATAAATTATGAAGAGAATATTAATTGTATTTGGCACACGCCCCGAGGCTATTAAAATGGCGCCCCTAATTCAGGAATTTCTAAAATATCCTCAATTATATGATACTAAGGTTTGTGTTACTGCCCAACATAGGGAAATGCTTGATCAGGTGCTTTCGTTTTTTGAAATTGCACCCGATTACGATCTTGATCTGATGAAACCGGGACAGAGCCTTTCTCAGCTTACAGCGGATGTGCTGCTCGGATTAAAGCCAATTCTGGAAGCTTTTCGTCCGGATTATGTTTTTGTTCATGGCGATACCACAACTTCTATGGCAGCAGCCATGGCTGCTTTTTATGCGGGTACTAAGGTTTGTCATGTAGAGGCCGGGTTACGAACTTTTAATAAACATTCTCCTTTTCCTGAAGAAATGAACAGGCAGATCACCGGGCGGATCACTGATCTTCATTTTGCACCAACATCAAAAGCCAGAGAGAATCTTTTAAAAGAAGGAGTTAAGGCCGATCAGATTTTTGTAACCGGAAATACCGTAATTGATGCGTTACTTTTTGCTAAAGAACGGGTAGACCAGATAAAGGATAAAGAAATAGAAGCGCTAAAAGGTATTTTAGATGGCAACAGGGAACTGATCCTGGTTACCGGGCATAGAAGAGAGAATTTTGGAGATGGCTTTGTTCAAATCTGCAATGCACTTAAGGCAATTGCCTTAAAACACAATGTTCAGATTATCTATCCGGTACACTTAAATCCTAATGTTCAGGATACCGTTTATAAAATTTTAGGTGATGTAGAAAATATTAAACTCATTAATCCTTTGGCATATCCCGCATTTGTATGGCTGATGAAGCAGTCTAAACTGATCATTACCGATAGTGGAGGGGTACAGGAAGAAGCGCCCTCGTTAGGAAAACCGGTATTGGTAATGAGAAAAACTACAGAGCGACCAGAGGCTGTTGAAGCAGGTACAGTTGTTTTAGTAGGTACAGATGAACAGCATATTCTAGATCAAACTACTGCATTGCTTACCGATCAAATGAAATATGAAGAGATGACCAGGGCGCATAATCCTTATGGAGACGGCCTTACCTCAAAACTGATATTGAAAATTATAGGAGCTCATGAAGTTTAAGTTTTTTCTTACAGAAAGATCTGTTAACGAGGCTACAGATTTCTATATCGGTTTAATAGAAAGGGCAATTCACACAGCCGGATACCAGAGTGAGCGAATCTTTAGTGTAAAGCAGATCCTGGGCAATGATGTTGTTGTTACTATAGAAGCTAAGGATTTTCTGAAGGTAAAGCTGTTAAAGCCTGGGCATAAACAAATCAATTGGTTTCAGGGGATTGTTCCCGAAGAGGCAATGATGATGTTTAACTCAAGCTGGAGAAAAGTGCTTTGGGAGTTTCTTGAGCGCCATACACTTTCAAAAGCCAACCTAAACCTCTTTGTTTCTGAAGCAATGAGGCAACATTACATCAGTAAGTATGGATATAATGGAAAGTATGATCTGGTCATTCCATGCTACAATAAGCAGCTCAATAAAGAAACTTTTTTTATCCATAAAAAATATAGCACTCCATCTTTTGTCTATGCCGGGAGTCTTGCTGCCTGGCAATGTATCGATGAAACATTGCAGATTTATAAAGGTGTTGAAGCCGCGATTCCGGAGGCTAGCCTTACACTGCTTACCGCAGATCAGGAAAAGGCAATGAAGCTGTTAAAGAAATATGAGATCAGAAATTGCGAAGTGCGTTTTTGTGCATTGGCTCAGCTTGACGCGGAACTCAGTAAATATAAATATGGATTTCTGATCCGTGAGCCACATATCGTAAACAAGGTTGCTACACCAACAAAGATGAATTCTTATCTTGCACTTGGTGTAATTCCGGTTTTTTCAAATGTAATTGAAGCCTTTAAGGCGCATCTTCCTTTCACAGACAATGGAGCGATTAAGATTAATCCTGAGCTTTCATTGGAAGAAAAAGTGCAGCAGATCATTAATTTTGAGAGCGGTGTTCAGGTCTTACCGCAACCGCTTTATGAAGAATATGCGAAGCTATCCGACAGCTATTATAATGACGAGGTTTATATCACTTCATTAAGCAAAAAGCTAAAAGAATTAATTGTATGCTAATCCTGTCCATTGTTTTTGTTTTTTTAATAGCCGTTTCCTTTTTGGATCTGGTTAAAAATACATTAACAATAAGGGTTGTTATCCTCATATTTATTGGTATTTTGCTGGCAACCATTGCTGGACTCAGGTATGGCGACAGGGATTATTACAATTATGTAGACACCTACGAGTCATCAAGTAAGCTCTTTACTGAATTTGATACTACTGATATACATGGAGAGCCAGGCTACCTGTTAATTAACAGGATCTGTAAAACAGTTGGGATAGGAACTGTAGGCCTATTTCTGATCATGTCTTTTTCAAGTGTCTTTCTGAGTCTCAATTTTTTCAGAAAATACTCGCCATATTTTCTGGTGGCCGTTTTAATTTACTTCTCTCATGTCTTTTTGTTAAGAGATATGATGCAGATCAGGGCGGGGTTGGCGGCTTCTATGTCACTTTATGCGCTCCCTTATATTGAAAGGCGACGATTTTTGCCGTTTTTGCTGATCCTGGTTTCTGCTGCTTTAATACATGCCGGGGTATTAATCCTTATTCCACTATACATCGCTTACCCTTACTATCTAAAGCATAAGTCGTCCGTTAAATATCTTGTGGCCTTTGGGTTTGTTCTCGGAATAATACTTAATGCAGGCGTAATACAATATCTGATCACAAGATTTCTCAATATACCTGCGGTAACAATCTACCTAGAGGATCCTGAATATTTTGCTTCTCTGGGATTATTGAATATCGTTTTAGTCAAGAACCTGATTTTATTTTGTTTTCTGATTTATTATAGGAAAGAAATTGAAGAAAGAGTAGCTCATTTTGATGTTTTTCTGCTTTGTTTTGTTTTTGGTGTTTTCTGGCTAAGTGCTTTTAACCACTTTGCTATCGTTGCGGCAAGGTTGGCAACTTACTTCTCTAATACGGAGCACATCCTTTTACCGGCGCTGTTTTTTACGCGGATTAATAGGTTTGTACTTTGGGCCGTAATTGTAGCTTATTGCATTGTGATGTTTGTAAGTAAGTTTGAGATTTTTGAGGAAATGACTTATATATTCTTAAGATAGAGATGAAAATTGCTTTTATACTACCTTCTCTTGCAAATACAGGCCCTATTCTTGTCATTCAAGATCTGGTGAGCGAGCTTGTTAAGTATGGGCATGAATGTCATGTCTATTACTTTGACAACCTTGTGCAGCTGGATATGGCCTGTGCTACCTATAAGATTTCATTCTTTAAGAAGATCAACTTCAACGCTTATGATGTGGTACATACAAATATGTTCAGGCCGGATGTCTATTGTGCTTTAAACCGCTCCAGTATTGGGAAAAACACAAAACTTATTGTAACTGTGCATACTGATATAAATCGTGACCTTAAGGCAGGTTATGGATTGCTCAAGAGTATGATCGGGCCGCCTATCTGGCGCTGGGCATGGCGTAAGATGGATAAGATAGTCGTGTTAAGTCACTTTGCAAAAAGTATGCTTGCTACTAATGGTTTAATCAACAAAATTGTGGTAGTCAATAACGGCCGTGATATTATACCGGGGTTTCCGGAGATTCCAACAGCCGATCGCAAAATTATTGACGATTTAAAATCCAAATACACCCTGTTGGGTACTGTAGCGGGATTCGACAAAAGAAAGGGGCTTGAGCAGGTTGTCGAACTACTCAAATTAGAACCCGATTATGCGTTTGTGATTGTTGGAGATGGCAGTGAACGTGAAAATTTAGAAAGAATGGCCGCTCAGAATAAGCTAACAGACAGATTTAAGGTCTTAGGAGCCAGGCCTCAGGGCTTTCGTTACTCCGGTGAATTTGATCTTTATATGATGCCATCCCGGTCCGAAGGTTTACCCCTTGCATTACTTGAAGCTGTGGCACTAAAAACAGCTGTTATATGTTCGGCCATTCCGGTGTTCAGAGAATTTTTTTCGGATAATGAAGTTACTTTTTTTACGCTTGATGATATAGCGTCTTTAAAAATTGCTTGCGAAACAGCATTGAAAAATAGAGAAACGTTAAGAGAAAATGCCTACAAACGGTATAAGAGAGATTATATCGTGGAGGTAATGGCCAATAATTACATTAAAGAATATACAAACTAATTTATGGTAAAACAGCTAAGTGTATCGATAGTCCTGTATCAAAATTCAAGCGATGTTGAGCTTGCAGTTGCTTCGGTATTAAATACCTCTCTGGATATCATACTTTACCTGATCGATAATTCCCCTACAGACAGGCTTAAATATCTTGCTTCAAATGATCGGGTTCTTTACCTGTTTAATAATGCCAATCTTGGTTATGGAACAGCTCATAACATAGCCATGCAGAAAAGCATGGCACAAAATATAAAGTATCACCTGGTTATGAATCCCGATATAACCTTTCAGCGGGGTACGCTAGAGTGCATATATGACTTTATGAACCATCATGAGGATGTTGGTAGCTTAATGCCTAAGGTTTTTGGTTTAGATGGGTCGGTACAAAAACTCTGTAAGTTACTTCCAACACCTTTGAACTTGCTGGGAAGAAGGTTTCTTGGCAAAATAGCATGGGCAGCGCGCATGAATGACAGATACGAATTAAGTGAGTTTAACTATAACGATATTTTAAACGTTCCTTCATTGTCAGGTTGTTTTATGTTTATCCGTACCTCAATATTATCTAAAGCAGGGCTGTTTGATCCAAGATATTTTATGTATCTCGAAGACTATGACCTTGGCCGAAGAATTCATAAGGTTTCAAAAACCGTTTTTTATCCTGAGGCGTCAGTAATCCACACCCATGCTAAAGAATCCTATAAAAATAAGACCTTGTTAAAAATACATATGAGATCAGCCATTAGTTATTTCAATAAATGGGGGTGGGTTCTTGATAAGGAAAGAAGTCGCTTTAACAAAGCTGTTCTTTTAGAACTACAACATAAGAAGGAAAAGTAAAATTTTTATTAGCTTTGGCTCTATTTTTGTTTGCGTCAGAGAACAAGTCGAACCTATGATAAAATAATTACATGCTACTTACACTAATTTTTCTGACCAGTTTATTAATGGTCTGCTTTTCGATACCTGCAATTATAAATCTGGCATTTAGAAAGCGATTATTTGATAAACCAAGCGAGTTGCGTAAGGTACATAAGAGAATCGTGCCGAATTTTGGTGGGATCGCTATTTTTACAGCATTTTTGTTCTCTTGTTCCCTTTTTATTAAATCAGAATTATTGCCCGAAGTAAATATACTGATGGCGGGAGGACTGATTCTTTTTATGATCGGACTTAACGATGATATTGTAGGTCTTGGCCCTTTAAAAAAGTTTGTCGTTCAGTTTGCCAGTGCTTTAATCATAGCTTTAGCAGCAGATATTAGGATAACCAGTCTTCATGGCTTATTAGGGTACGAGGAGCTTAATTATTACACTAGCATATTCTTAACTGTTTTATTTATTGTAGGGATTGTTAATGCATTTAATCTGATTGATGGTATTGATAGTTTGGCCGCTTCACTTGGAACCTTTGTTAGTTTGATTTATGCATACCTGTTTTGGAATGCCGGATATCTGGGTTGGAGTTACCTTTCCATTGCACTTACAGGAGCTCTGGTAGGCTTCCTGTTTTTTAATGTTAGTCCTGCACGTATATTTATGGGCGATTCGGGCTCTTTATTGCTGGGTTTTGTTTGTGTGGTCTTAAGCATTAAGTTTATAGATGTGGCCGCAAGTACACCTGTTAAGTTTGGTACTACTAACATCGAAGCCGGCTTTGGATTGGTTTTAGCAGTTTTGATTATTCCAATATTTGATACACTACGGGTATTTGCTTTAAGAGTGATTAGAAATAGATCCCCCTTTAAAGCAGATAATAACCATTTACACCATCGCTTGTTGTTTTTGGGACTAAGTCATATGCAATCCACTCTTGTGTTGGTTGTAGTAAATATTTTATTTGTAATCATGGCGGTGTCTTTTCAGAATATTGGTAATACACAGTTAGTTAGTCTTATTGTTTTAACAGTCCTTGCAACTAATGGAATGTTGTCGCTTTATATTGAAAGATTCAAAAAAGGACTATTGAGCAGGGCAAAATCGGAGCCTGTTGTTATTAAGAGTTTCGGTGAAGAGATTCTGGAAAAGATTACTGAAAATTAGGGAACTTAATGAAGCACATTTTTATCAGTTTAGTTGTTTGTCTGATATTTACTACAACTTTAGAAAATGCATACGGACAGGCAGAATTACTGCCCATAAGTCATGATCTTAACATTAAGGCAGGTAAAAAGATCTACTTCGGAGACTCTGCGAAGAACCATTCTGCCTTGCAATCCTATTTTGTAGACGATCTTACCGGTACATCTGATAGGGATAGCTTATTTCAAAGCCTGTTTCCCGAAGCAGAGGAATGGCAGTCAAAAAACTGGCTTTATCGCAAATTGTTTACAGAGCATTTAATTGAGGTAAAGAATGATGAATATTCATTTTATGCTGATTTCTTACCAGACCTTCAAATTGGGAAACAAGGAGATAAGAACCTTTGGTTAAATACAAGAGGCGTGCAGCTCGGAGGAAAGATAGGCAAGAAGTTTGCTTTTTATAGCTATTTCTTTGAGAACCAGGGTAAGTTTGCTAAATATTATTCTGATTACGCATTCAATAACAAGGTTGTGCCCGGCCAAGGTTTCACCCGGACTTCCGGTAGTGGCGGGGTAAACGGAGCGCTTGATTATAATTATTCAGGCGGGAGCCTTTCTTATACGCCGGTAAAATATATAAACTTTCAGGTGGGCTATGATAAGAATTTCATTGGAGATGGATATCGTTCATTGCTATTGTCAGATAACGCATTCAATTATCCATTTTTTAAGATCACTGCCACTTTGGGCCGCGTGCGTTATATGGCCATGTGGGCTCAGTTTATTGATTTTTCTGAACAAGAATTTGGCCTGGTAGATAAACCCTTCCCTAAAAAATATGGTGTATTTCATTATTTAAGCTGGAATGCAACAGACCGGTTAAGCCTGGGGTTATTTGAAAATATAATGTGGGCCAATAGAGGATTCGAGGCTGGATATCTAAACCCCATTATCTTTTTAAGACCGGTTGAGTTTGCCAATGGATCTCCGGATAAGGCCATACTAGGATTTAATGCCAGCTATAAAATAGCTGATCGTTACGTTGCTTACGGACAACTGATGATCAATGAGTTTAGGGCTAAAGATGTTTTTTCAGGAAAAGGACACTGGGCCAATAAGCAGGGCGGACAATTGGGTATTAAGGGATATGACATCTTCAAAGTAGGCAATCTGTATGCTCAGGTAGAGATGAACAGGGTAAGGCCATATTCTTATTCCGCAAACGATCATTTTAAAAACTACGGACATTACAATCAGCCACTTGCACATCCATATGGCGCAAATTTTGCGGAGTGGTTGGGAATAGTGAATTACAGGTATAAAAGATTTGATGCCCGTTTACAGCTTACCACTGCTACTTATGGTTTAGACCCAGATGGAATGAATTACGGTAAAGATATTTACAAAAGTTATGATACCAGGCCTGCTGATGAAGGATTCTTCATTGGAAATGGAATTAAGACAAAATTGCTTTATACAAATGCAACGCTCGCTTATGTTCTTAACCCTAAAAATAACCTGCGTTTAGAGATTGGTTATAGCTATAGAAAAGAATCAAATAGCCTGATTAATGATAAGCAGCAGATTTTTAATATAGGATTAAGATCTTCATTTAGAAATCTTTATAGTGATTTTTAAATTAACTTTTACTAGAACGTTGATGAGCGTATGAGATATATTTTATTATTTATTGGGATTTTTATATGCACTTTAAGCAATAGGGCAATTGCTCAGACCATT
Organism: Pedobacter sp. GQ55; assembly: GCF_059758925.1. NCBI lineage: Bacteria > Pseudomonadati > Bacteroidota > Sphingobacteriia > Sphingobacteriales > Sphingobacteriaceae > Pedobacter > Pedobacter sp. GQ55. Next base: position 45,669 of record NZ_JCAXEI010000005.1, read on the forward strand.
CCTGTTGGGATGCTCGAAAACCTTGAGGATGTTTATCGCAGAGATCAATTATTGGGGAAAGACTCTCTAAACAAGTCTTTTATGATCCGTCCGCTCTTTATTAATTCTGAAAAAGAGCAGCTATTTAGAAAATTAATATATACTTCTGATGAATTAAAAGCTAATATTTATGCTTTGCCCGTTGTATTGCAACAACAGTATGGCAACCTTCCTTATGGCGGAAATGACGGCACCATGATTCCTGCAAAAGGGTATCAGGGGCTTTTTAGTGCCGGTGTTTTTGCCTCAATCGGTCCTGTGTCTATACAGCTGCGCCCGGAGATTTTATACGCACAAAATTCAAAATTCAGGAGTATTTTATCCACTACAAATGCGGCAGATTTCGTCTCTTCTTATAAAGAATTGATGAAAAGTATTGATATGCCCGAGCGTTTTGGCGAAGGCCCGTATAAGAAGATTTATTTAGGGCAAAGTAGTATCAGGGTAACAAAGGGGCCTGTTTCAGTGGGTGTTTCTAATGAAAACCTTTGGTGGGGGCCCGGTATGCGAAATTCATTGCTGATGAGTAATAATGCCCCTGGATTTTTGCATTTTACAATTAACACTGTAGAGCCTGTTCAAACAGATGTGGGTAGTTTCGAAGGGCAGTTTATTGCCGGAGGTCTAAAATCTTCAGGAATACCTTTGCCAGAGAAATTAAACCTGCAAGACAAACCGGATGTATCACGATCTATTGTCGGTATAGCCTTAACTTATCAACCTAAATGGGCCCCGGGGTTATTTATAGGTTTTGATCATACTTCTATTAAAAACAGCGATACAATTGCAAGAGCCAATGTTCCGGCTGCAGAGTTTAGCTCTAACCTTAATAAAGGTCAGAATTCAGATAATTACAGCTCTTTTTTTGCGAGATGGGTGATGCCCGAGGCTCATGCAGAGTTTTATATCCAATATGGAACTAAAAAGTATACTTATGAGGTTCCCGGGGTTGTGCCCACCAAATCAGGTATACCCAATTCAGATCACATCAGAGCTTATGTGGCTGGATTTTCCAAATTGATTAGCTTAAACCGGGCTTCAGATGAGTTTATTAAAGTTGGTTTGGAGCTTACTGAAATGGGGAATAAAAACCAGAGGAAATTATACCCATGGCCAAGCTGGTACAATAGCTATGCTGTACCCGGAGGATATACCAATAGAGGGCAATTGATCGGAGCAGCGGTTGGTCCTGGTGGAAATATGCAAAGTCTGGATGTTGCCTGGGTTAAAGGCTTTAAGCGGATCGGTTTCCAGGTTGAAAGGATGGTACATAACAATGATATGTTCTATACAATGAATCCTTATACTGCAGACATAAGAAGGCACTGGGTAGATCTTGTGTTTGGAGGTAAGATCGATTGGGATTTTGGGCATTTTATTTTAAATAGCCAATTGACTTATATCCGATCTTTAAATTACCAATGGACATTTCAACGTCCACCAAATATTTATGGGAATAAGGATTGGTGGGAATGGGATAAGCAAGATAGGAGTATTGTACAGGCAAAATTGGGAATTATGTACCGATTTTAAGATTAGTTGATTATGAAATTAAAAATATCAGTTTTAGTTCTTTATTCTGTTCTTTACGCAGCGACAACTATTGCTCAAACTTTGCCTGTCGGCTTATTGGACAATACAGATGACTACTTAAGAAGACAGCAACTTCTTGGTAAAGATTCATCCAATTCGTCTTTTATGATCAGGCCGATACACATACCATTAGGATTGGATTTGAATAAAACCTTGTGGAATAATCCAAACGAAAATATAACCTTGTACGCGCTTCCGGTGGTTTGGCAGCAGCAATATAATACTGATCATCCTTACGGGATGAATGATGGTGCAATGATTCCTGCCAAGGGATATCAGACTTTGTTTTCAGCTGGTGTCGCTGCGAAAATTGGTCCGCTGACTATACAGTTGAGGCCGGAATTTGTATTTGCGGAGAATGCTGCTTTTAAAGGAATACTGAATGCCGATAACTCGAAATCGGTAAAGAACATATACATTACAAGAATCTTGAATGGAATAGATCTTCCAGAAAGATTTGGAAATAATTCTTATTCGAAGTTGAATTGGGGGCAAAGTAGTATCCGTTTAAATGCTGGTCCTGTTTCACTTGGGCTATCCAATGAGAATTTATGGTGGGGCCCAGGTACAAGGAGTTCATTGCTAATGACAAATAATGCTGCCGGATTTAAACATTTGACATTAAATACATTGAGGCCGATCAAAACACCGATTGGAGCTTTTGAAACGCAGATAATAGGGGGAAAGCTTGAAGCTTCTGGTGTAATTCCAAGCGTTGAGGGATATAGACCTAAGCCCAATGACTGGCGTTATCTTTCTGGAATCGCCCTTACCTATCAGCCAAAATGGATACCAGGTCTTCATTTGGGTTTTGATCGTAGTTTTATACTCTATAGAAAACAGATGGGCAGTGGCTTTAGCGATTATTTTCCAATATTTTCCGGGGTTACAAAAAATAATTTTGCCCCTACAGAAACGGGCAAAGATGAAGAGGACCTGAAGATTAGGGACCAGCGAATTTCCTTATTCGCGCGATGGGTTTTGCCTGAAGCTCATGCGGAAATCTATTTCCAATATGGGCGTGAAGACCATTCTAAAGATTTAAGAGATGTATTTTCTGAGCCCGAGCATTCAAAAGCTTACGTTGCCGGATTTAGAAAACTTATTGGATTAAGCGATTCGGAAGCTTTTGTTCAGATTGGATTTGAGGTGGCTAAATATGAAAGTTCAGCAACAAGTAGTATAAGAAATCCTGCATATTGGTATACTCATAGTCAAGTCAGAGATGGATATACACAACAAGGTCAAATCTTAGGTGCCGGGCTAGATCCAGCAAGTAATCTTCAAACTTTAGATGTAAACTGGGTTAATGGATGGAACAGAATTGGTTTAAAATTGGAGCGATATGTGCATAATAATAATTTGTACGATATGGACCTAGCTATAGAAAAGGGAAAAAGAAGTCCATGGGTTGATTTTGGTTTAACCGCAAACTATGATAAAGAATATAAGCGATTTATTTTTAATTCTCAATTAAGCTATATCAATTCAAATAACTATCAGTGGGCTGTTGATGAATCATCAGGAAATCTTCAACTTAGAATTGGATTAATGTATCGCTGGTAGCTATATCAATTCTTGATTTTTAAGTAATCCACTTTTTACCAGTCGTTCGAAGTGTTTAGTTAGTGGAACTTTTTTCAAAGTTTCTAAATGCCTAACATGATGAATATCGGTGCCAATAAAATCAATCATATCTTTTTCAATAAGTTTTTCTGCTATTGATTTGATACGTTTGCCATAGTGTTCAGTCAGCGAAAGTGCATTTATTTGTAATTCAACCCCCATTTCTTTTATTCGGTTATAATAATCGAAATTTTTATGGAAGAATAAATAACGTTCGGGGTGTGCTAGGATTATCTGATATCCCTTAATTCCTATGTCAAAAAACACTTCTTCTAAATCATGGGGTCTAGATATTTGACTAAATTCTACCAGCAGCCTGTTCCCTTTTAATGGCATTAGATTGCCTTCTCCAAGCTGACTCTGAAACTGTTCGTCCAGGTAATATTCAGACGAAAGATCCAAAGTAATGCCTTCTGGTAATTTCCCCTCAAGCAGTAAATGCCCTTTTTTTAAGGTCTCAGTAGAATTCGGGTGGATGTCTTGTAAAGTGTGCGGTGTAGTAATAAGATGGTGAAATCCTAAGTCTCTAAGACCTGTAATTAATTGAAGACTATCATCAACATCTTTCGCCCCGTCATCAACTCCCGGAATTAAGTGTGAGTGCATGTCTAGACCAATGATACTGAAATCATTATATGCAGATTTTGATCTGTTAAAAAAAAACATTTTTAAAAATTAAGTTTAAACCAATGCGAAGCTAATAAATAAAAATGAATACTTTATGGTATGGAATTTGTTGATGGGGCGATGAACTGCAGGGATGGATAATTCGTACGGTTTTATTAAACGGTGAATTAATGATGTTTTATCATGCAGGAGTAAATCTTAAGTATTATCTTTGGGAAATTTAAAAAAAAACGTGCTTACGCAGCCTATGAGAAAATCCGTTTATTTAATTGCTGTTGTACTCTTTATGAGTTCGTGTGGCGTAAAATATAAATCTGTTCCGTATTTCACTGATTTGCCAGCAGATTCGCTGCTTCAAGAAGAAATTAAGAATCAGACGGTTTTAAAAATTCAAAAAAATGATATACTAGCCATTACGGTCAGTAGCTTAAATCCGGAAGCCTCAGCTATTTTTAATATGGGAACAACTAGTTCTCTCCAAGGAAATACTAGTGCGAATGTGAACCCGACAAATACTGCTAACGGTTTTATGGTAGATGATAAGGGGGCTATTCAATTGCCAATGATTGATGCAGTACAAGTTGAAGGTTTAACAACTAGTGCCGCGAGAAGATTGATTCAAAGTAAATTGATGACTTACCTTAAGGAACCAGTGGTCAGCATTAGAATTGTTAATTTTAGAATTTCTGTCTTAGGTGATGTGGTGCGGCCCGGAGTTTATCCTGTTAACAATGAACGTGTCAATGTCTCAGAAGCTTTAAGTATGGCAGGAGACCTAACTATTACTGCTGTTCGGAATAATGTATTGTTGATTCGTGAACAAGATGGAAAAAGGCAATATGTTAGGTTGGATATGCAACGAAAAGACTTATTCAATTCTCCTTACTACTACCTTCAAAATAATGATGTCTTATACATTCAACCTGGAACTGCCAAATATGCAAGCGTAGATTCCAGCTACCGGAACGTAAGTATTGTTTTGTCTGCTTTGTCTGTAATCGCCTTAATTATTTCCCGTTTCTAATTAATTTATCAATGACTAATAACGAAAACTATAAGTCCGACTTGGAAAATAAAAGGGAAGACCAAACTATAAATTTCAGAGACCTTTTAGCAAGATATACTTATCACTGGCCAGTGTTTGTATTGGGGATTACTATTTGTTTAGTTGGTGCTTTCTTTTATTTAAGATATGCCCAGGAAGAGTACTCTGTTACTAGTACCTTGCTAATAAAGGATGATAAAAAAGGCGGAATGGCTGATGCAAGTGATTTGCTAAGTGATCTTGATCTTTTTAATTCGTCTAAAGTAGTTGAAAACGAAATAGAGATCCTGAAATCTAAGACTTTAATGCGAAAAGTGGTGGAACGTTTGAATTTAATGATCTCATATAAGGCGGAAGGTCGAGTGGTTAATTCAGATGTTTATTTGTCCAAACCGGTTAATATTGGTGTCGTGCAAATAGATAGTTCTTTCTATGGAGAAACGTTCATTTTAACTTTCCCATCAAAGAATACATATCAACTGGAGGAAAAGAAGACTGGAAAAAAAATCAAAGGAATTCTAAATCAATTACAAAGAAACAAACTTGGTGTCTATAAAATTGACCGAAATGCAAATATTAATAAATGGAATGAAAAGGATCAGAAGGAACTAAGTATCATCATTAATGATCCTCAAACGGTTGTGTCAGCAAATTTAAGTAATCTAACTGTTAATTTATCAGGCAAACAATCTGCGGTTTTGAGTTTGGGCTTCCAAACCACAGTCCCACAACGTGGAATAGATATTTTAAACACATTAGTTCAAGTTTATAATGAAGCGGCCTTGGCTGACAAGAATAGAACCACCCAAAGCACGATTGACTTTATTGATGAACGTTTGAAACTTATAAGTGGAGAATTAACTGAAGTTGAAAAGGATGTTGAGGGATTTAAAAGTAAGTTAGGCCTGACAGATATTAGTAACGAGGCTAATCTGTTTTTAGAAAATGTAAAGGCAAATGATGCCAAATTGAATGAAATTAATTTGCAGATTAGTGTAATTAAGGATATTCAGAGGTATGTTAATTCTTCCTCTCTTCAGGAGAAATTGCCAAGTATATTAGGGATAAATGATCCTATACTGTTAAGCCAGATTAACCAATTAAGTGAGTTGCAACTGAAAAGGGACGGGTTACTAGCCACAACAACTAAGGACAACCCATTAGTTGAGCCTTTAACAAAACAGATTGAAACTACAAGAGCTGGAATTAGAGCGAATATAAATAATATATCAGCATCTTTAGAAAATACCAAAAAAGGGTTGCAAGGGAATCTTTCTCAATTTGAAGGATCAATAAAGAAGATCCCTGGACAGGAACGTCAGTTAATCAGTATTAAACGACAACAATCAATTAAAGAGACACTCTACCTTTATTTACTTCAGAAAAAGGAACAGGCCGCCCTATCATATGCCTCAGCTGTCGCAGATAGTAGAATTGTGGATCCTGCATTTTCTTCGAAAGAGCCCATCAAGCCTAAGAGAGCATTTGTATTTTTAATGGGATTAGTCCTTGGTTTAGTTCTTCCTATCGCATACATTTATCTAAAGGAATTATTAAATAATAAAATTGAAAGCTCATCTGATATCTCTAAACTTACCAGTGCTCCTATTCTCGGCGAGATTTTTTACAATGATAGTTCCGAGTTGGTTGTTGTTAATGTAAATAGCCGAAAAGCTATTGCTGAACAGTTCCGTGCTATTCGAACCAATATGCAATTTTTGCATGGTAAACAAATTCCAGGAAAAGGTCGCGTTACACTCTTAACTTCCAGTATGTCCGGCGAGGGGAAAAGCTTTGTCTCTAGTAATATTAGTGCTGCTCTTGCAATTAGTGGAAAAAAAACTATTTTATTAGAGTTAGACTTGCGCAAGCCCAAGGTCAGTAAATATTTGGATCTCAATAATAAAACGGGACTAAGTAACTATCTGATAGGTAAAGCCGAAATTCATGATATCATTCAGCCATCTGGTATAACCCCCAATCTTTTTGTGATTGGATCGGGACCAATTCCACCCAATCCTTCTGAGCTTTTAATTCAACCTGAGATTGAAGTTTTGTTAGAATATCTAAAAGAGAATTTTGATGAAATTTTTATTGATACTCCACCTATTGGTTTGGTAACTGATGCTCAGATTATAGGGCGATTAGCTGATGCAACGATATATCTGGTTCGTCAAAATGTTACTTTTAAGCGACAAATAAAGGATTTAGATAAATTATTTCAGAATAAAAAATTTCCTAAACTTAATGTAATCCTCAATGGTATAGAATTAGGAGGTAGTTATGGTTATGGATATGGTTATGGATATGGTTATGGATATTATTCAGACGATGTAAAACATGAAAATAAAGGATTATCCGGAGCTTTGAAAGATTTATTCAAGAGGTTTTAATTTTAAAAGGTATAAATAAATGAGTGAAAACGTTAAAACAATTTTAATCACGGGGGGCGCAGGATTTATTGGTTCTAATTTGTGTGAGCATTTTTTGAATAGAGGATATAAGGTACGAGTACTGGATAACTTTTCAACAGGTCATCAACATAATATTAGCACTTTTCTGAAGAATGAAGATTTTCAATTAATTGAAGGAGATATTCGAAATATAGATGACTGTAAAAAAGGAGTAATTAATGCTGATTATGTTTTGCATCAGGCTGCTTTAGGTTCTGTACCTAGATCAATTAATGATCCTATTACTACTAATGATGTAAATGTATCTGGCTTTTTAAACATGCTTGTGGCATCGAGAGATGCAAAAATTAAAAGATTTGTATATGCAGCAAGCTCATCGACGTATGGTGATTCAGAAAGCTTACCAAAAGTAGAGGATAAAATAGGAGCGCCACTTTCTCCCTACGCAATTACTAAATATGTAAACGAATTGTATGCTGATATTTTTAGTAAAACATATGGCCTGGAGACTATCGGTTTGAGATACTTCAATGTGTTTGGCCGTAGACAAGATCCAAACGGTGCCTATGCGGCAGTAATTCCTAAGTTTGTAATCCAATTAATGCAGCACGAAAGCCCATTGATTAATGGTTCAGGTGATTATTCACGTGACTTTACCTATATAGATAATGTCATTCAAATGAATGAACTGGCTATGACGACAAATAAGCGTGAGGCCATTAATACTGTTTATAATACAGCAGTTGGCGACAGAACGAATCTAAACGAGTTAGTGAGCTATCTAAAAGAGTCCTTAGCGAAGTACGATCCAGTAATTGCCAAGATTGAAATAAAGCATGGTCCCAACCGAGCGGGCGATATTCCCCATTCTTTGGCCAGTATTGAAAAAGCGAAGAGTAAATTAGGGTATGACCCAACTCATAAAATTAAAGAGGGCTTAAAAGAAGCTGTTTCGTGGTACTGGAATAATTTAAAATGATTCTCAGAATAAAAGCCTTCATAAGAAAGGTATAATGATAATAATCTATCTCTAATTAATTTAATATTCAAATGTTAAAAAACGAATTAAGAAAAGTCGCTGTTATTGGTTTAGGATATGTTGGACTACCTTTGGCAAGATTATTTGCCACAAAGTATCCAGTGGTTGGTTTCGATATTAACCAAGGTCGGATTAATGAGTTAAATGCAGGTAAAGATAATACATTAGAGGTTGAAGATGCTATTTTACAAGCTGTTCTTGTTAATGAGCCATCAGATACTAATGGATTATTCTGCAGTGCTAATATAAAAGATATCGAGAAATGTAATGTCTATATAGTTACCGTTCCAACCCCAGTCGATAAAAATAACAGGCCGGATTTGACTCCATTATATAAATCAAGTGAGACTGTTGCGAAAGTTCTTAAGAAAGGAGATATTGTAATTTATGAATCTACTGTTTATCCAGGGGTCACTGAAGAAGAGTGCATACCTGTTTTAGAAAAGGTATCAGGATTGAAATTTAATGTAGACTTTTTTGCTGGGTATTCTCCTGAAAGGATCAATCCTGGTGATAAGGAGCACACTGTGGATAAAATATTGAAAGTTACTTCTGGTTCTACACCGGCAATAGGCCAAGTAGTAGATTCATTGTATAAATCGATTATCACTGCCGGCACCCATTTAGCACCATCTATTAAAGTTGCAGAGGCTGCGAAGGTGATTGAAAATTCACAGAGAGATATCAATATAGCTTTTGTAAATGAACTAGCTAAAATTTTTAATAAATTGGAAATTAATACGAATGCAGTATTAGAAGCTGCAGGAACTAAGTGGAATTTTTTACCTTTTAGACCTGGGTTAGTCGGCGGACATTGTATAGGTGTAGATCCATACTATTTGGCGCAAAAGGCGCAAGAACACGGATACCATCCTGAGATAATCCTCGCTGGACGCCGATTAAATGATGGTATGGGGGAATACGTAGCACACGAAGTAGTGAAATTGATGATTAAGAGGGATATTACAGTTAAAAATGCTAATATTTTAGTATTGGGGATTACATTTAAGGAAAATTGTCCTGATGTACGAAATACTAAGGTGGTAGATATTTTACATACCCTTAAAGATTACCAAGCTAATATTACAATTTATGATCCTTGGGCTAATCCTATAGAAGTGAAGCATGAGTATGGTTGGGATTCGGTTGATGAGTTAGGGAATATAAAAGATTTTGATGCAATTATTTTAGCAGTTTCTCATAATGAGTTTAAATCACTGAACTTAGACTCCTTATGCAAAGAGAAAAAAGTGATTTACGACGTAAAGGGAATATTAGGAAATCTAGCAGATGGATGTTTATAAAGGTTCAATTTTTGAGAAAAAGAATTTAATTCGGTATAAATTGTTGTATGGGGGATAGTAAAGCCTTATTAAGAAATACTTTTGTTTATACTGTTGGCAATCTAGGATCTAAGATAATTATATTTTCTTTATTACCGCTATTCTCATTCTACTTATCAAAGGAGGAGCTAGGTGAATATGATATTATTTTAACTACAATAAGTTTATTCGTTCCTTTGGTTTCTCTTCAAATTTCTGATGCAACATATAGGTGGTTATTAAAGGAAGATGACAAATCTGATATTGCCTTTAAAACGAGAGTTATATCTAGTGGGTTTATACTACTGATAGTCACTTCAATCATTTTTGTTGCTTTGTATCTCATTATATCATTGCTTTATAATATACAGTACAGATTTTATTTTATTTTATTATTATTAGTCTCGATTTTTTTGCCATTTTTTCAGCAATTGGTAAGAGGACTTAAAAGGAATAAATTATATGCATTAATTGGTTTGATCAATGCGGTTCTAGTTTTAATTTTCAATTTATTCTTTTTGATTGGACTAAATTTGAAGTTGGAGTCTTTATTTATTGCCTTAATCCTTTCAAATTTTGCAACTATAGTATTTGTCCTTTATTCAATCGAGTTTGCCAAATTAATTAAAATAGAATTATTTGACTTTACTTTAGTAAAAAAAATGCTGAAGTATTCAGCGCCACTAATACCTAATAATTTAAGTTGGTGGTTAATAAGTGCTGCTGATAAATATATTATTCTGCATTACATGGGAGTTGAGTCAAATGGGATTTTCGCCATATCTTCCAGATTTCCAACAATCATAACGATATTGAATTCAATATTTATACTTGCGTGGCAAGACCATTCAATTACTAGTAAGGATAATAAAATTGATAGTAAGACTTTTGAGAGACTTTATACGTTTCAACTTACAGTTGTCTTGGTTTTAATATCCTGTTCTATTATGCTTGTAAAAGCATTAGTGAGTCCGGTGTTTTTAGACTCATACAAGTATATGCCATTGTTATACTTGGGAGCTGCCTTTTCTGCTTTTTCAGCATATTTCGGTGCGTATTATTTAAGATTTGAGAGAACTAAGAATATTTTCTATACTAGCGTATTTGGAGGTATTTGTAATATTTCAATTGTATTGTTATTGATAAAAGAGATAGGATTATATGCTTCAGCATTTGGTACATTTTTTAGCTTTTTACTAATGTTTTTGATTAGATTTTATGATCTTAAAAAAGACATAAAGCTTGAGGTGAACTTTACTAAGCTTTTTGTATTGACAGGAATTTGTATTCTTTTTAATTTTTTGATACTGATTGAAAATATATATGTAGGTTATTTATTAGTATTTAGCGCATTTGGTATATTTCTATTGATGAATAAAGAGGTGATTTCAAAGATTGGGAAGGTAATATTTAATAAAATTCAAATAATGAGAAATGGAAAATAATTCGAAAAAAAAATTCGGGCTAATGGTTTACCCAGCCACTCCAACGTATAACGTAGGTGATTACGTTCAAAGTTTAGCAGCGAAGCAGTATTTGCCGACAGTTGATGTATTGGTAGAGCGAGAACGTTTAAAAAGCTATGATGGAAATGATATTAATATGATTATGAACGGTTGGTATATCCGTAATCCGACTCAATTTCCACCCTCGAAGAAAATTAAACCTTTATTTCTTTCTTTCCATTTAAATTCTAAAGTTAAAGACGAAGTTTTAACAAGTGATACAATCAAATACCTTCAAGAACAAGGCCCAATAGGGTGTAGAGACATGTATACCCTCGGTGTTCTCCAAGAAAAGGGGATCAGTTCTTATTTTAGCGGTTGCTTAACAACTACACTGGATTTGAAATATAAAAATGAAAATAGAACAGATGACATCTATATGGCAGATCCCCTTTTTTTGCTTCCACATTGGGGGAAGCTGATGTATGGTAAGAAAGAATTTGTAAAAGGAATTTTAAAAGGCGATATTTTTAAGTTTAGTAAGAGACGGGCCGTTCTAAAAAGATTGTTCTCGGATGAACTTCTTAAGTCATCAAAATCTATTAAGCATAAACTTTCTGGGAGCCATAGTGAGGAACGAAGGTTTCAAGAAGCTGAAGATTTACTAAACAAATTTGCAACAGCAAAATTTGTAATAACCTCAAGGATTCATTGTGCTCTTCCATGTTTGGCTCTTGGTACCCCTGTAATTTTTATAAATTATGGTTTTAATGATAAATCTGATTTAAGTAGATTTGACGGAATAACTGATTTATTCAATACGATTAATATAAATAAAGACGGTGAGATAAGTGCAAATTTTGAATTACCAAAAGGAAAAATTGGCGTCAATAATAATTTTAAAAACCCAGAAAGACACCTCGAATTTGCTGCAAAATTAAAAAATGATTGTTTTGATTTTGTGAATCGATTAACTCAATAATGAAGATAGTACAAATTGTTAATTCTTTGGCAGCTGGGGGAGCGGAGGTATTTGTAAGCCAACTTTCGGTTGCTCAAGCGAAATTGGGTAATGATGTCACATTGATTACCTATCAAGGAGCTATTGACAAAAAAGGTGAAATACTAGAAGAATATTTAATAGATAATGGCATAAAAGTTATAAATAAGAAGAGAGGAGGGAAAGGCTATTCTCGATATTTTAGGCCATTATTTGAGATTTGGAGTGAAATAAATGAAATAAAACCTGATGTAATTCACGCCCACCTCCAGTGGAGTGATATCTATATTGCTGTGATTAATTTATTTTCCTTTAATAAGTACCATATCGTAAGGACTGTTCATAACAAAAGAAGAACCTCAAAACTACCTAAGTATCTTGATCGGTTATTTTATTGGTATTATCATTGGAATATAGCTTGTAGCGATTATGTTATGAATAACTATGTGGATTTAAAATTGAGAAGTAAATTAATATCAATACCAAATGGTATTGATATTAATTTACTAAAAGCTAAAGCTGTGGAGAAAACAAAGGAAGAATGGCGATCTTTTTTAAACCTTCCAAAAGATAAAACTATTTTTATTAATATTGGATCAATGTACTTGTCTGACAATAAAATCTCAAAAAAGAATCAAGAAATGATTATTGATTCCATAAAAGATCTTAAGAAAAAAGAAGAAGTACTAGTTGTCTTTTTGGGTGATGGTCCAATGCGAAGCGGATTTGAGAAAAAATGTAGTAAATATAATATTGCTTCTTTCATGAGATTTGAAGGCAATGTTTCAAATCCTTACGACTTTATTTTGGCATCTGATTTCTGTTTAATGCCTTCGATTGATGAAGGCCTTCCAATTGCATTAATTGAGATGGTATGCAGTGGTAAACCCGCAATTGTCTCAAATATTGATGCCTTTCTCCCTTTCAAAAGTAACTCAGTCTTGTCCTTGGAGACTTTTCGCCCTGCAGAACTTACGAGTAAATTAGAAATAGTTTTAAAAGAAAAAGACACTTATATTGCTCTTGGGCAGTATAATAAAAATTATTACGAATCCTTATTTAACATTGACAACGTTGCATTAAAATATCTTGAATTTTATAAAATCTAGCGTACATTGTTGAAATAGTATGAATGAATTAATTAAGAAATATTCCATTATTAAAATAGTATTATTGGGATTAGCCATTAGTAGTACTATTTTGTACACTGCCTATGAAGGTTGGTATTCATACTTGATATTATGGTTTTTAGCTTTTTTTTTTGCAGCCCAATACTTTAGGTTTAAGCATAGTAATTCTAGTAGAGCATTATTTTTTCTATTTACATTTTCCTTTAGCTTTTATTCCATTTACATGTATATAACCAACTTTATGTACGTTAAAGATCCCAGCAATGATTTTTTTATGATTGTTGATTCTATGAAGTTTTGGGATAATTCTAACTTTAAAATGGAAGCGTTGGAAGATGTAAGAGTTAAGTTTAATCAAATGGCAGATACAACCGCAAGATATCGGTTGTTTAATTTGCAATCTATCTTATTAGCGTTTTATGCACAACTAATCGATCAAAATAATATATTAATACATAAACTTCCGAGTGTTTTTCTAGGAGCATTTTCTATTCCGTTTATATATCTAATGTTTTTAAAGTATATAAATGAAAAAGCGGCTTTCTTATACAGCTTATTCTTTTCTGTTTTTTCTTTCGTTTGTATTTACTCTGTTGTATTTAATAGGGATCCACATGTATACTTTCTATATACTCTTGGTGCCTATCTAATCGTGTATTATAAAGAAAAAAGATTTGTTTTAATTAAGTTGTTAGTTCTAATGGTTGTTACGATGGGCTTCCGATTAGAACATGGTTTATTTTTTTCCTTATTTATAGTGATTTATCTATATCTAATTAGCGAAAAACAATTAATGGGGCGAATAGTGCTCTTCTCTGTAGTTTTACTAATATCACTATTTGCTCTGCCCTATTTAAGCTCCAAGTTGTTGGGAACAACGGATGCTTATGAATTAAAAAGAGAGACAGTTGAGAGGAAAGATATATCATTTGGCGCGGAATTTGGTAGGTTACCTTCAGGAATAAAACAAGGAGTATTAATGATTAATGGTCAACTTGCACCAGCTATACCTTTTTGGAGAGGTTGGTTTAAAGAAGAATCTAATCTTGCAAATATGAGATTTGATCAACCCGGTTATTTTACACCTTGGAGATTTATGGAAAGCATTGCAGCAGTTGTTTGGATTTATATATGGGGGTTCATTCTATTTGGGATTAGAAGCTCTTATTCCTTATTTACTATTGAACTTAAGCTGTTATTCCTTTTCTCAATAATATTGCTTCTTGCAACATCATCCTCGATTGACGTTAGAAGAACTTATTGTGTATATCCAATAATATTTATTGTTTCTATGGTAATTCACCGAAGTATGGACAAAACCGAACGTAAAAGAATACTGGTAAGAATGAGCGTAATATTATGCTCAATTTATGTTGTTTATTTCTTAATTAAATAAAATGTTATGAGCTATAATTTGTTAATATTAAACTTAATTGTTAGTCTATTTTTGAATTTACAGTCAGTAAATGGACAAAAGGGGTATAGGAATGTACCAGAATCACTTATACCTGGAAAGTATGTTGATAATAATAAAACAAAAGAACAGTTGCTTGTTAATGCTTATGATTTGACTAAAGTATTGCCGAAAGGTTATGTTAAAGACGGTAGTGTTGATTACACAGTTTATATACAAAGTGGGCTAAGCCAGTATAGAAATGTAGTTTTCCCTAATTTTCCTGTTCTTGTTAATGATAATGGTTTAACAGTCCGTAGTAATACGAACCTAATCTTTGCGAAAGATTCGAAAATAGTCCTAAAAAGAAGTGGTAAAGAATATTATGAAATTCTTAGACTTCATGGAATTTCGAATGTAAATATTTTTGACGCCAATATACAGGGAGATAAACATGACCATTTAGGGAATAAAGGTGAATGGGGTATGGGTATTGCTATAAGGAGTTCAGATAATATTAATATATATAATGCTAAAATAACACAATGCTGGGGAGACGGAGTTTATATAGGCGCCCTTTTGAAAAGCGGGAGTGGCAAAAATCAATTCCTCAAACCTAGTAATAATATTGAAATTCATAATTCCTTTATTGATGACAATCGGAGAAACGGAATATCAATTGTTTCGGCTACTGGAATAAAAATTAATAATTCAGTTATATCAAATACTGATGGCACAGCACCTAAGTCTGGAATTGATATTGAACCTTCTGATTATGCGGACAGTATTCAAATTAGTAATGTGACTACTTTTAATAATGGTTCTAAAGGAATAGATATTATGCTAAGACATTTATCTAAAACGAAGAATGGTAAAGTTGGTATCATCATCAAAAACCATCAGGATTTTTATTCTTCTATTGGGGTTAGGATTGCAGGTTACAGCAATCAAACTAAAGCTAAAGGATTTTATGCTATTGCTGGCGAAATAAAAATCACAGGATCAAATTGGAATCAAAATTCTTATAGTCCTCTTGTGATTGAATCAAATCAAACATTAGCCCCTATTATCAGTTTTAGTGATGTTCACGCGCATTTGTCAAATGGAAAGAGAATATCAAATCACGAATTTAAAAGTGTTGGACAAGTTAGAAAGGGATTAACCAGTATGGTAAGAACTTCCTTTAGGTAATGAAAGCAGCGTTTATTCATGATCACAACTTTGTGATAAGCTCAGAAGACAATAAGGTGTTTGATGGATCTGGGGGTGCTTTTGATGAAAATTTGTGGAAAAGATATCTTAAACTTTTTGAGTCTTTGGTTGTAGTTGGCAGAAAGGTGAATAAATTACCAAATAAGCTGGTGCTGTCTTCAGCGGATAACGTTTGTTTTTCTCTCATAGATAATCTAAATACTCCTAAAGATAGACTTCTTAATATAGCCTCGATAAAAAAAAAGCTTACAACTGTCATCGAAAGTGTAGACTTCGTAATTATCCGATTGCCAAGTACCTTGGGTTATTGGGCTTTTTCTATTTGTATAAGCCTCAAAAAAAAGTATGTATTAGAGATTGTAGGAGATCCTTTTGAGGCTTATTGGAATTACGGAAGTTTGGTTGGGAAGATTATTGCCCCAATTGAAGCAATGAAACTTAAACGGACAACCAGGAAATCACATGCAACTATCTACGTAACAAAAGAGTATTTACAAAATAAGTATCCGACAGATGGACTACAGGAATCAATATCAAATGTTAGATTAGAAGAAGTTCTTGATCTGTCTTATGCTAGTCAGTTTTATGAAAGCCCTAGCAAAATGCTAAGGATAGGATTGATTGGTTCTTTTCATGTGAAATATAAGGGACATTACGAAGCATTGAAAGCGATAAAACATATTAAAGAAAAGCAAGGGAATATTAACTTTAAACTATTGTTAGTAGGAACGGGAGATTCAGCATGGATTGAGTCTCTAGCTAAAGAATTTGATGTTTTCGATCATGTTGAAATTGTTGGAGCTTTAAAGGTGGGTAGCGAGGGAATATTTCCCTTTCTGGATTCTATTCATTTGTACATCCATCCGTCCAAAACAGAAGGCTTGCCTAGGGTGGTAATAGAGGCGATGAGTCGTGGTAGAATTTGTTTAGCCTCTTCAGTTGGCGGCACGCCTGAATTATTAAATAATGAATTTATACATAAACCTGGTGATTGGAAAAGATTAAGCGACCAAATCTTGGAAATACATAATATGGAAGCTTCGCGTAAGATAGAAATTTCGTTGAGTAATTTAAGAAATGCAAGTTCTTATTTAGAAGATACATTACAGAAAAAGCGGTCAAAAATTATTAGTTCAGTCTTAAATAATAAAATATGAATGGTATCTGGATTCAATTAAGATATGTTCTGCCACTCTGGTTTGTACAATTAATCACAGGGTGGATGCCTGATAACAGATTTGTTATTAAGTTTAGAGGTGCGTTAGCTAGGTGTTTTATGAAATCATGCGGCAGAAATTTTGAATTGGGACGAGATGTAACTATTCTAAATTCATTTAATCTTGTTATCGGAAATAATGTTTATATCGCGAAGGGCACATGGCTCAATGCTATGGGGGGATTAGAGATCGAAGATGAAGTTGTTATTGCTCCATATGTTGTGATAAGTACATTACAGCATGTTTTTAAGAATAATTCAGTTAGATTCGGAGGTAGCGTTGCAGGGGCAGTGAGCATAGGTAAAGGAACTTGGATTGCTGCTCATTCCTCTGTTAAATGTGGGGTAAGAATAGGGAAAGGAAATTTAATTGCAGCTAATGCTTTTGTTGTTAATGATACAGATGATAACCTTATATTAGGAGGAGTTCCCGCCAAAATTATTAAAGTGAACATTGATGGCGAAGCCTCTTTCTATAACCGAGCAGAATTTGAGAAAAAATGAAAATAGTTATCGCTATTTCGCATTCCTTTTGCGCTAATTTTATACGCGGACAAGCAGCTTTTCTAAAGAGAAAAGGCTTCGAGGTTATTATTGTTTCTGCCGCCGGTCCAGAAGTTAGCAAATTGGCTATCGATGAAAATGTCCGATTGGTAGAAATTCCTTTTAGCCGAGAAATTTCTCTAATTAAAGACATTAAAGGCTTAGCTCAAGTTATAAGGTTTTTAAAAAAGGAAAGACCCAATTTAGTTAACGCAGGTAACCCTAAAACTGGATTCTTGTTCACATTAGCAAGTATTTTTTTTCCTAAAGTATCTACAATCTTTACTCTGCGAGGGTTGCGCTCAGATACTTTGACCGGCATAAAGAAAAGAGTTGTTTTTTTTACAGAGTGGTTGTCCTGTTTTCTTGCAAAAAGGGTGATTGTTATTAGTCCTTCTCTCCTTGAACATGCTGTGCAAATAGGTGTTCTTAACCCCAACAAGGCAGTTGTTATAGGCAAGGGGAGCAGTAATGGGGTAGATGTCAATAGATTTCAAAGTTCTTCAGAAAGCAACATAAGAGGTGAAGCACTCAGAAGCAGATTCGGCGTTTCGGAGAATGATCTTGTAATTGGTCATGTTGGTAGAATAACAAAGGATAAAGGAATAGAAGAATTATACAATGCTTTCAAGATTTGTAGAGAGAAGAATACAAATGTAAAACTGTTTCTCACCGGTCCTATTGAAGAAGACGATCCGATCTCGCCAGAGATTATGTCCGAAATGAAAATTAATATGGATGTGTTTTTTTTAGGAAAGCAAAGTGACGTAACGGGGGTTTACTCAGCTTATGATATTTTGATTTTATATTCCTATAGAGAAGGTTTTGGAAATGTAGCATTGGAAGCGTCATCTATGGGGAAGCCAGTTATCGTTGCAGATATTCCGGGAGCGCGGGACACAACGGAGCATATGAGATCGGGATTGCATGTTGAACCAAAAAATGCCAATGAATTGGCAATGTCTATTCAATTTTATATTGATAACCCACATTTGTGTATTCAGCATGGAGAATATGGAGCACAAAGAGCAAGAGATTTTTTTTCATCTGAAGTTATTTGGAATGGTCAATTTGAATTATATAATCAACTTGTAAATGAATAAACTATTAATTACTGGGGGCACTGGCTTTGTTGGGCAAAATCTTGTACACCATATATCTGAAAATCATTTAGGGACCATTGAGAATATAAATATTCGTAATAAATTGCCAGAAGAACTACCTTCAGCTAAGGTGTTTATTCATCTGGCGGGAAAAGCACACGATTTAAAAAATGCCTCTAATCCTCAGGAATATTTTGATGTGAATTCTATACTTACCCAAAAACTTTTTGATCTTTTTCTGAATTCTGATATTAAAGATTTTATTTATTTCAGCAGTGTTAAAGCTGTTGCTGATACAGTTAATGGTGAATTAATAGAAGATGTGCATGCCGACCCGAAAACACCTTATGGCAAGTCAAAATTACAGGCAGAAAGATATCTTCTAAGTAAGAGCCTTCCTGGAGGTAAACGCCTTTTTATTCTTCGCCCTTGTATGATTCATGGACCAGGAAATAGGGGTAATCTGAATTTACTTTATCAAGTCGTAAAAAAAGGGATGCCATATCCCTTAGCCGGATTCGAGAATCAACGGTCTTTTTTATCTATTCAAAATCTTAATTATATTATTGAAAAAATAATTTCAGATCAAAATATAGCGGGGGGTGTTTACAATCTTGCAGATGATGACGCTTTATCCACTAATGCAGTGATTAAGGTAATTGGTGAGGCAGATGGAAAAGAAGCTAGACTTTGGAAGATAAATTCTGGAATTATTAGAACGATTGCTTCTATTGGGGATAAATTACATCTACCATTGAATTCCGAAAGATTAAAAAAGCTAACAGAAAGCTATGTTGTGTCAAATGAAAAGATAAAGCATGCATTGAAAATTGAAAAATTACCAATCTCTTCGAAGGAAGGGCTTTTAACAACTATAAAGAGTTTCCGTTCAAGTTAAAATTATGCTTTACATATTTATTTTTATCCTTTTATTTCTATCTATGTTGATTTACTTCAGGATTGCTGATAAATTCAACATCATAGACAAGCCTAATGAACGAAGCTCACACACTAAAATTACAATCCGCGGTGGTGGCATAATTTTTCTTGTATCCATAATAGCATCAGGAATCATAGAACAAGAATACTTTGTTCCAATAATTGGAGCTACTATTATTGGGACAATAAGCTTTCTCGATGATCGCATTACGCTTTCAAGCAGAGTTAGGGTTTTGTTTCATTTGGGTGCGGTAACTTTAATGTTCTATTTCCTGCCAGTGTTTGGTATTATATCCTGGTGGGAAGTTGCAATACTTTATATACTTGTTATAGGTGTAATTAACGCTTATAATTTTATGGATGGTATAAACGGAATAACCGGATTGTATAGCTTAGTTGTTTTAGGTGGATTGCAGTATGTGAATTTATATAAAATCTCTTTTGCACAACCTGATGTAATATGGCTTCCAATGATTTCTTGTTTAGTCTTCCTTTATTTCAATTTCAGAAAAAAAGCAAAATGTTTTGCTGGAGATGTTGGGAGCATAACAATGGCTTTTTGGATTATAATGCTGATAATTCAACTTATAATTAAAACAAATGACTATTCGTATATTTTATTTTTATCGATATATGGTGTAGACGCTGTCTTGACAATTATTCATAGACTAATTTTAAAACAGAATATTTTTGAAGCCCATCGGTTGCACTTTTACCAGATACTAGCTAATGAGCAAAAGGTTCCGCACTTAGTCGTTTCCTCTTTATATGGGGTATTGCAATTATTGATAATTGTTTTAATAACTTTAGGAGGAATTGATTTTTATGTTTTAAGTGGAATGATTTTAGTACCGTTCATTTTAATTTATGGGATAATGAAACCAAGATTAATGCTTAAAAGTACACAATGATGGAGAAATCTTTTGTAATATATGGCGCAGGTGGACATGCGAAGGTTATTGTTGATTTGATACTGGAGCTTAATGGCAAAATTGAATGTGTTTTTGATGATAATATAGAAGAGGAAAATGCAACATTCATGGGTATTCCCATTCTGAAGTATAATGAAGAAGTTTATAAAACGTCAAAATTGATCATTGCTATTGGCGATAACAAGACCCGTAGCTGTCTTGTTTATAAAATAAAGCATAATTTTGCCTCGCTAATTCATCCCAAAGCATCGGTTTCTGAATTTGCGCTAATTGGAAAAGGCACGGTTGTTTTGGCTAATGCAGTAATACAAGCGGAAGTAAGCATTGGTGACCACACAATAGTAAACATTGGTGCTTGCGTTGACCATGAGGTTAGTATTTCAGACTTTGTACATATTGGACCAATGGTTTATGTTGGAGGGGCTGCGGTTATAAAAAAGGGAGTAAAAATCGACCCTGGTGTAATTGTGTTGAGAAACACCGAAGTAGCAGAAAATAGCCATATTACCGCACTTTAATTGGTAAGTTAATTATCATTTGCTTGCAAACAACAATATACCTATTTTTGGGTATATTAAACTTGGTTTAATTATTGTTAGTTTGCTCTTGAATAAAATCACCCAATTAATGTTCACTAAACTGGAAATCGTACCCCGCTGGATCATATTCACAATAGATATATGTTTGAGTGTCTTTGCGCTCGTCCTTGCAGAGGTTCTCAAAAACAATTTTATAATCGCTAATATAAAGCTATTAGCCTTATATAAATCGATATTACTGGTTGTTGGTGTAAATACGGTTGTTTTTTTTAATATAAAAACTTTTGCAGGTATTGTTCGCTACACAAGTGCACAGGATTCATTTAGGATTTTATTTGCAGTTGTCTTAAGTTCTTTCGCCATTTTCTTCTCCAACGCAATTATAATAGTATTGGGGGGCTCCGGAATTTTAAGCAATGTTGCCATAATCATCTATTCGTTATTTAGTTTTTTGTTCTTAATAACCTACAGAGTTATTGTAAAGTACTTTTTTATGTACATTAAGAACGCTAAACTAGACAAAATCAGAGTTATTATTTATGGCGCTGGTGAAGCCGGAGTTGCTACCAAAAGAACTTTTGATCATGATGCTAAAGTAAATAAAACTATTATCGCCTATGTAGATGATGATCTGCGCAAAGTAGGAAAGACTATAGATGGTGTAAAGATTCTAGATGCAGGGTCACTCGAAACATTGATCATTAAGCATGAAGTTGATGAAATTATATTCGCGTCCTACACTATACCCGCTGATAGAAAAGAGCAGATTGTAGATGCTTGTTTGGAGAATGATGTTAAAGTATTAAATATTCCTCCCCCTGATGTTTGGTCACGTAGTGACAGGAGTACGGCTCAAATTCAGAATCTGAATATTGAGGATTTATTAAACAGGAAACCGATCCATATCGATACGGAGGGAATACAAAATCAATTAAATGGCAAAAGAATTCTAATTACCGGAGCTGCAGGATCTATTGGAAGTGAAATAGTAAGGCAGGTATTGAAATTTGAATCGGGCTTAATCATTCTATGTGATCATAGTGAAACTGCTTTGCATCATTTATATCTGGAACTTGAAGAAACACACAAGGATATAAACTTTCATGCGTTTATTGGTGATGTAAAAGATGAGAAGCGAATGAACTTCTTATTTGACACCTTTAAGCCCCATTACGTGTATCATGCAGCAGCATATAAACATGTGCCTATGATGGAAGATAATCCGGCAGAGGCCATTAAAACGAATGTATTGGGTACAAAAACAATTGCCGACTTATCGGTAAAGCATGGTGTGCAAAAATTTGTAATGATCTCTACCGATAAAGCAGTTAATCCAACAAACATAATGGGCGCTTCTAAACGTATTGCTGAGATTTATGTGCAATCCTTAAACAATTCATTAAATGCCAGCAACTTCATATTCTCTAATGGTCTAAGCTATATTAATGATTTAAACGTAAAACCAATCACTCGTTTTATTACAACCCGTTTTGGGAATGTTTTAGGATCTAACGGCTCAGTAATTCCAAGGTTTAAACAACAAATAGAAAAAGGTGGGCCAGTAACAGTAACTCATCCCGAAATTACTCGCTATTTTATGACGATCCCTGAAGCATGTAGGTTAGTGCTTGAAGCAGGTTGTATGGGTAAAGGAGGTGAAATCTTCGTTTTTGATATGGGTAAATCTGTAAAGATTGTTGAACTCGCAAAGAAGATGATTCGCCTTGCTGGTTTAGTGCCTAATGAAGACATTAAGATTACCTATTCTGGTTTAAGGCCGGGTGAAAAGCTATATGAGGAGCTTTTGAATGATAATGAAAATACTATGCCTACACATCATGAAAAGATCATGATTGGCAGGGTGCGTGAGTACATTTTCAATGAAATAGAAGCTCAAATCTATAAATTAATAGAGCATGCTGTTATTAACGACAATAGAAAGGTTGTGATACTGATGAAAACAATAGTTCCTGAATTCAAAAGTAAAAATTCTAAATTCGAAGAATTTGATGTTGCGTAATGCTATGCATACAATTTGCATTTCTGTCGAGTCCTACTTTTTATTTCATTTGCTGAATAGTAAATTTATGGTATTACTCCCTCTGGTCTAAGGTGTGCCGTGAATTATGAATGGTGAATAACAAATGACAGCTTGTCCGTTACTGATTCACCGTAAAAATATCAATTTTGTTTGACCTTCCGCCCGAAGAGTTTGTCGTGCCCCCAGCGAAAATAACTGTATTACCGTTAGATGCAACACCTATATTACTCCGCCCTTCAGCGAGATGAATAATGCTCCATTTATTTGTGTTCAACGTATATACGTCAACTGTATTTGAATATGTGTTATCTACCAGAACACCTCCGGCAAAAAAAACCTTGTTGCCAGCCGCGCCAATTGCTAAACGCTCTCTTGGGGAGCTTAAATGACCACTTGTAAGCTGGTTGGTATTCATATCATAAATATCGACAACGTCACTTCGGCTGTATGAACCGTATCCACCGGCAAAAAAAACTTTGCTCCCTACGGCATAGGCAGTTATGCCATTTCTTACCTCACTAAGTGATATAGTTGACCAGGTTCCAGTAACTGTCTCATAAATGTCAACAATTTTTGTAAACGCGAAGGAAGAATGGTCCAATGCGTTACTTCCGTTAAAAAAGAACAGCTTTGTACCAGCGCTAAAAACTGAAAATTCAGATCGACGTAAACTAAATTTATCTGTTCCTGATAGTATATAATCGCCAAATGTATTTGTCATTCCATCATAAATTTGCACAGGATTCTCTGCGCCCCGCGGGCCATAATCGCCAGCAAATAACGCTTTATGCCCAGCGCCCGCACCATTAAAATAACCAAAATAAGTATCAACACTGTGAGAAAGCTCGGTCCAGGAATTTGCATTTAAATCGTAAATGTCAACGCTCGTTGAAAGTTTAAATGTTACAGAGTCAGTACCTCCGGCGAATAGCACTTTGTTGCCGGTCACTGCTGGCACAATATCAAAGCGGGCCGAACTCAGATGTCTTACTGACCATGAATTAGTAACTCCATCATATACGTCAACATTGCGTGTCCCTTTACCACCCGACATCCAGCCACCGGCAAAAAAAGCCTTATTGCCTGCAACTGCTGTTGCAATATCTCCCCTTGGTAAACTTAACTTTGAATTTGACCAGGTGTGTAAAAAAACGTCATAGATTTTTATACCATCTGTTTCGCCTGCCGAAGTAAATCCTCCTGCAATGATAATTTTACTGCCGACCGCTGCCATCGCCATGTTAATTAAGCCAGCGTCAAGTTCAATAGAGTCGCGCTTATACCCAATATTATCTGTTATCACTTCTGGTTTAACTGCTCCCTGGCGTTTGCAAGAGTTAAATACAGTAATCATTAGTGTCGCAAGTAATAAAAAATGAAGATTTTTCATATTCATAAGGTATTAGATTCAAGAGCGGTGACCATAAATGCAATTTAAAAAATATTGATAATTTATCAAAATTTTAAGCAATGGCGCTGCTATGACTACCTTAAAATCTATATCACCACCACTAGTTGCGGCCCTGTCCGGCAGATCTCCCAAGGGTAAGAATCAAACTTTCTCCCCATAACTGTCGAATGTACAGCAGGATGTTTCGGATACTTGAGAGCTTGTTTTGTTGCGCAAACTCACCCACATGCAACTACCTGATTGTGTAAATAATTGACGCTGGCACAGAAGGTTAAAAATTTAAACATGATTGGAGGTGCCCCAATTAGTTTTTCCTTATTAAGACATTAAAGGTCTTCATAAATTCTTCTTCAGTATTCTCAGCATAAACTTTAGATCCATACGTGTTTAAATGACCTTTGTCGTAGTACATAAGTGTATCTTTATAAAAAGGGGCATTTTCAAATACGCTATTCTTGCTTAGATTTACATAATAGCAGTTTAAATTCGAGTTAATGATTTCTAAAATTTTTGGTGACATTGGTTTGAAGCTAATGTCATAATTCTGATTTCTTTTCGAATTTCTTACTATATCCCTGTTTGCTCTCACGGGATTTTTATTTATTGAAGGGTAGTCAGAAAGAATAATTAAACTTTGATTTGATTTTAAATCATTAATCAAAGTTTTTATGGCGGGAATCCATAATTCTCCACTTCCAGAGAATTGTAAAATAATGATATCTGTTGATGAAATGATCTTGTCTACTTCATTAATCAAGCCCTTATACTGATTGTAATATATTGGTTCTTTAATTATTTTCTGTGTAAGTCCGGGTATTGTAGGATATCTATCATTTGTTATGGTTTTAAAAGAGAATGAATTCTTCTTTCCTAGAATATCTAGATAATTCTTCATGGCTAAAGCATGACTATCACCGATCAATAGTATTTTTTTTTGGGTATAGGAAGTATCCCCATATGTTTC
This sequence comes from Pedobacter sp. GQ55, assembly GCF_059758925.1. Lineage (NCBI taxonomy): Bacteria > Pseudomonadati > Bacteroidota > Sphingobacteriia > Sphingobacteriales > Sphingobacteriaceae > Pedobacter > Pedobacter sp. GQ55. Next base: position 71,242 of record NZ_JCAXEI010000005.1, read on the forward strand.
AACTGATTTAAATCCCCTTCCATGTGAATTTAATCCAACCGTTGGAGCTATATATTCAATTGGAAGATTTATAAATTTTTTATTCATCCCAGGGAAAACGTATATTAAAGTAACTATAGCAAATGAAGTAAATGCAAAAGGGATATAAAATTTTGCTCCTTTGGAGTTTCTAAAAGTTCTCTCAACAAGAAAATAGGATAATAGTGAGAATATAATTGTCAGTAAAATAACTGAGAATATTTGAACAATGTTAAAAGCATTAATCTCATAGTAGTATCTAATAAAAGCCATGATAGGCCAGTGCCACAAATAAACTGAGTATGAAATCTCACCTAGAAAAACCAATGATTTATTTGTTAGCGTGTCGTTAATTCTATTATTGGACGATATTAAAACTAATGCAGTTCCAATGCAGGGAACAGCAGCTAGATAACCTGGGAAATATGATGTTTCATTAATCAAGAAGGCACTCGCAATAATTATTAGTAATCCAAGTAAGCTTAACCATAAAGAGTTAATTTTTACAAAATTACTAGTTCTCAGAGGGAGTAAAGTTGCCAGTACTCCGATGAAAAATTCAGGGCTTCTGGCAAGTAAAGAATAATACATAGAACCCTTGTTATTTGACAATACTTCAAAGGTTCCATACCCAAAAAACAATAAACTGATTATTGTTAAAGTTATAATTAAGAGCCTTTTGTTTTTGATGAACAGTAAAATAATAGGCAGGAATAAGTAAAATTGCATTTCCACAGCAAGTGTCCAAGTATGTAAAATTGGATTTTCAATACTTGAAGCACCAAAATAATTGTCTAGTGTTGCAAAATAATTATTTGAATTAAATAAGGCTGACCATAAAAGCCCTTTTCGTAAACTTACTATATCACTTGGAACAAGTATAAACGCTGCAGTTAATACAACCGCAATCAATAAAAACAAGTAAGCAGGTGCAATTCTTTTTATTCGACCATAATAGAAATCCAGCAAAGAAAATTTATTATTACCTATCTTGTATAGAACAATTGATGAAATCAGATATCCCGAAATGACAAAAAAGATGTCTACTCCAATAAACCCACCTGGTAAAATACTTGGAGAAATATGAAAAATAAAAACTAGTAAAACAGCAATTGCTCTTAAACCTTGAATATCATTTCTAAATTCCATATTAATGAGATGTTTTTTGACTGGCAAATATATAATAATAGTAGTATAAAAAAATTTTCTCTCGTGTATGGCTAGCTCGCCAATTAATTATCTGTAAACAATGAAAACAATTGTTCCGGAGTTTAAAAGTAAGAACTCTAAGTTTGAAGAGTTTGATACTGTTTCTTAGTAGAACGTTTTATCATTGGCATATCACCATGCCGCTGTCACCACCATGCCGCCATCTCCGATAACAGGCCAGGGGTTTGTAGAAAGCGGATCCATAATAGAATTCATGGTCTTCATCTTCCTCTAAAATGCATGTTTTATATTTCTTAGCCAGTTCTATCAGCTGGATGCACTGCGCTTCGGTTAAGGTCCGGCGCTCAGGAAAACTGCACTGAGGCCTCACATAGATGGCGCGGACTTTTGTTTGTTTGAGCAGTTCTTCTATTTTCTCCAAAAAATGCTGATCCTGAATGCTGAGGGTATGTGTAATGGCGCTGCATTCCCTTAATACATTGGTTAGGATCAAATCGAAAGTGCTTGTATTGATGACCACTTCATCAGGCTTGTTCAATAATATTTTAAATACCCTTTCCAGGCAAGGTTTCCTGTCCTTTATGATTTCGAGCATTTCCGGTTTTATTCCGAAACCACGTTTTTGGTTCAGGTCTGTAAGCACAGCCTGTTTAATTCGCTCTCCTTTGTAGGAGGTAAGCATTTCGGCCTGACTTAAATTCGCATTCCTGTTATGATGGGCCACACAGTACTTATTGAAAACTTCGTGCGGAAACAGGGTTTGAGAGGGTACGTAAGTTCCAACCGCCACAAAAGGCTGCGGTATAGTGAGCTGGTGGCTGAGGGGCTTTTTTAAGCGGTTCTAAGCCGGCCGGAAGCCTGTCAGTAAAACCTAAAGCCCTATGTGGTGTTTCGGTACCCGGAATTCTTTCGGCGATAAAAGTGCCGCCACCCGGTTTTGTAGAAAGCCAGTCTTGAACGGTCAGGTTTGAATAAGTCCTTTTAATGGTACCCTCGCTAGGCCATTGAGTGCGGCAAATTGCCGGTAGGATGGAAGCAACTCTCCGGGGATAAGATCCCTGCATTTAATGTGCGCGACAATGAATTCTTCTACTTCTAATCGCGGCTGTTGCTTACTCAGCTCAGGAATAATCCAATTAAATAGGTTTATATTCATAAGATGCGCTATTTGGTTTTACTGTATCTTAAAGTCGTTAACTCGAAGTTAATGGAAAGGTTTTATACAGTGGTAATTGGAATGTGAGATAAAATAAAAAAGCCTCTCATTTCTGAAAGGCTATTAAAATATTTTTGATTGTCTATAAAGCTACAGGCTTCGATTTCTTTTGAAATTTAAGGTGTCCATTCAACGTTTGTTTTTAATACTTTGGCTGGCACACCTCCTGCTAAACAGTTTGGTGGAATACTTTTATTAACGACTGATCCTGCTGCAATTACGCACCCATCCCCAATTTCTACACCCTTTAATATAATAGAATTAGTTCCAATCCACACCTTATTGCCTATTTTAACAGGAATAGTCTTCTTATGGGTACCGCTTTCGATGTTATGAACATCACTATCCCATATAGTTACGTTTTCCGATATCGCAACGTTGTTTCCTATCTCGATTTTCTCATAACATTTAATCTTCACGTTTCTATTAATGTATCCACTGCCTAATTGTAGGCAGGCCCCTTCAGTCACTATAATATGCGCACCAGACTTTATTGTAAACGTATTTAGTAATTTAACGCTTGAATCTTTGTGCATCTCTAGCATACCGTAGAATGGCTCGCGATATCGACCACTATGATTAAATTTAAATCGCCCATTTGTTATATCGATTCTTGCAGAAGGATCTTTCTTCACTGAAACATTTCCATAAAATATCAAGAAATTTTTCAATGTTCTATCTCCCTTAAACATAATATTATGCCAAATTGTCTTTAACAAATTGGCTTTGTAAATAATGTTAAGTATTTCGCTTTTCATTTTTTTAAAAATTTGCGTTAAGCAATTACATAAATGCTATCTAAATTTACTTTTTCAAAAGTAGCAAACTATTTGAGATTCTTCCATTAACGTTTGATCATTCCTCCGGATTAATTAACCTTGAATTTTCATTTCACGCGCAATTTCCCTTAGGTAACAGACATTCTTCGCTTCCCATAAGTAACTGGAAATTGGGTACAGTAAAAAATATGGGATTGGGTGCATTTTAAATTATTAATAGTCAGGATTTTAGTCATAGATAAAAACTAAAATAAATACTTATTGATAATTAAAGTTGAATGAAACAGCAAAAAATTTATATCGTATTGGTTATAGGGACAAACGATGCGGACCCAATAGTAGACATTTTTTACTGTCATGAAGACGCAGTAATGTTCTCTGCCGAACTAAACAAAAAATATCAGATCATCGAAAAGACCTTACCCCTGCATCAGCTGTTTTGCCCTCTTTTCACATTTTTTTAAATCAGGCAGCTTTAGGGCATAGCTTAAGATTCTATATAATGGTAAATCTAAATCATTTAGGAAATAACCTTTTCTGGACGGTGTTAGTTAAAATAGGCTTCACACCGATAATCAGCGAGAAAGGAAGAAGTATGAATAGCGTTTTATTACATACCCATTTACCCGGAGTATGGCTTTCGAAGAGGAGGGGTAACATAGTTCAAGAGATCTTTCCTGCCGTTGAGACGAGCAGTGGGAATGACTAGGTGCGGAAAAACATGCAAACGTTTGATTTTGCCATTAGACCCCGATAAATGAAAAAAAGCATTATTAAATTCGAGTTTAAAGCCTTAAGTTTGACAAATTTTTATTAACGTTTTTTTATTTATTTACCTATTGAAAAAATATGTGTGGAATAGTTGGTTACATTGGGCATAGAGAAGCCTGGCCTTTAGTGATTAAAGGGTTAAAGCGGTTAGAATATCGCGGATACGATAGCGCTGGTATAGCACTAATCAATAATGACGGTTTGAATATATACAAGAAAGCCGGAAAAGTACAGGAACTTGAAAATTTTGCTGAAGGCAAAAACCTTTCAGGAACCATTGGCATTGGTCATACCAGATGGGCAACACATGGTGCTCCATCTGACAGAAACTCGCACCCACACACTTCCCATAGTGGCGACTTATCCATCATCCATAACGGGATCATTGAAAATTATGCTACCCTTAAAGAAATGCTGATCAGCAAAGGGCATGAATTTAACAGTGATACGGATACTGAAGTATTGATTCACCTGATCGAAGAAATCTATAAAGAAGAAAACATTGACCTGCTGGAGGCAGTAAGACTTGCACTTCATGAAGTGAGCGGAGCGTACGCCATCGTTGTAATGGACGAAGCAAAGCCTGATCAGCTGATTGCAGCAAGAAAAGGTAGTCCGATGGTTATCGGTGTTGGCCAGGGCGAATATTTTATCGCTTCTGATGCTACGCCAATTGTAGAATATACTAAAAACGTGATCTACCTGAACGATAACGAAATCGCATTTTTAAAACGTGATGAGTTATTGATCAAAAGATTGGATAACGTGGTGCAGACTCCTTATATCCAGGAGCTGAATTTGAAATTGGAAATGCTTGAAAAAGGTGGTTACGACCACTTCATGCTTAAAGAAATTTATGAGCAGCCACGTTCTGTTAGAGATTGTCTAAGAGGTCGTATCTATCCTAACGAAGGTAGGGTACAGCTTGGCGGAATCAGTGAGTTTGCGCATAAACTGAAAAATGTAGACCGCATTATCATTGTGGCCTGCGGTACTTCGTGGCATGCCGGATTAGTTGGCGAATACTTAATTGAAGAATACTCAAGAATTCCTGTTGAAGTAGAATATGCTTCGGAATTCAGATATAGAAACCCAATCATTACGGAAAAAGATGTAGTAATAGCCATCTCTCAATCAGGGGAAACTGCTGATACTATGGCCGCTATTGAAATGGCCAAAGAAAAAGGAGCAACTATTTTCGGGGTATGTAATGTGGTTGGTGCTTCTATTCCGCGTCTTACACATGCCGGTGCGTATACCCATGCGGGCCCTGAAATTGGGGTAGCTTCAACTAAAGCCTTTACTGCTCAGGTTACCGTGTTAACTTTGATTGCTTTCCACCTTGCACAGCAAAGGGGAACGTTAACAAGCTCAAAATTAACAGAGTTGTTAACCGAACTGGATAACATCCCTCAGAAAATTGAAAAAGCATTGCAATCAGAAAGCCTGATCAAAGAAATCGCTGCTAAATTTAAGGATTCAAGGAACTGCTTGTTCCTAGGTAGAGGAAGTGGTTTCCCCGTAGCACTGGAAGGTGCATTAAAACTTAAGGAGATCTCCTACATCCATGCCGAAGGTTATCCTGCTGCAGAAATGAAACACGGCCCTATTGCCTTAATTGACGAAGAGATGCCGGTGGTAGTTATTGCAACCAAAAACTCATCTTACGAAAAAGTAATCAGCAACATTCAGGAAGTTAAAGCCAGAAAGGGAATTGTTTTGGCAATCGTTACCGAAGGTGATACTGAAGTTAGAAAAATGGCAGATTACTGCATCGAAATTCCTGATGCCAGTGAGGCTTTCTTGCCGTTATTGGCTACCATACCATTGCAATTATTATCTTATCACATTGCGGTACTGAGAGGTTGCAATGTAGATCAACCAAGAAATCTGGCCAAATCGGTTACAGTAGAATAACATGATTTATACTAAAACAAGAAAAGCCTCAACGAGGCTTTTCTTGTTTTAGTATATTTTTCATATGGTTTATTTTAAGTTTTTAGTGTTAATTTATGGTTGTTTCAAGGTTAATTGTAACATTTATTGCAGCTTTTTATTAATAATTTGTAATAATCTCAGTATATTCGCTCGATCATTCCTTTTTTTATTACAATTATTGTGCTTTTTGGGATGATTACGTAGTAATTACTTATGGCTGCATGTAAAATGAAGATAAACTATGTATTAAGTTTCTGTATCGATTGGATTTTTATAATATTCACTCTCCTTTTCTTCTTTATTTTCATTTTTCTCCAAGACTTTGTAGTTGTTTACTTAAATAAATTACGCCCCTCTTTTTGTCGGAACATTTTTTTAGAATCTACCTATTATAGACTATTGCCACTTACCTATGAGAAAAAGAAAACCCAGTATCCCTTTAAAGAATTTAGCAGGATTGCTAATTACTTTGTTTATTACTTCCTGCGTCAGCACCAAGAACGTCCCGTACTTTCAGGACATTTCCCTCGCAGATAAATCTGCAATGGAAAAGACGGCTGCATTTACAGATCCTGTAATTCAGCCTGACGATATTCTTGCTGTATCTATTTTTACAATAGATCCCTTAAGCTCAGCAGTGGTTAATCAGACTACCACGGGACAGGCCTTAGGATCAAGCTCCGCATCTACCATTGGTCAGCAGCAGGTTAGCGGCTACCTGGTTGATAAAAACGGAGAGATTGAGCTGGCGGTTATTGGAAAAATTAAGCTGGTTGGACTTACAACTTACCAGGCAAGAGACCTGATCAGGACAAAAGCTACGGAACTTTATAACAATCCCAGTGTCCAGGTACGCTTCGCAAATTTCAAAATTACCATATTAGGAGAGGTGGTAAGGCCTGCAGCCTATACGTTGCCTAATGAGAAGGTGAGCATTTTAGATGCGATTGGCCTTGCCGGCGACCTCACTATTTATGGCAAACGAGAGAACGTATTGCTTATCCGCGACAACAACGGTAAGAAAGAATTCGCCCGATTTAGCCTGAATTCCTCAGCATTATTTACCAGCCCATATTTTTATTTGAAACAGAACGATGTGATTTACGTAGAGCCAAATAAGGCACGTATAGCTGCGAACAACGCATCAAGAACTCAAACTTTTGCAATACTCGGATCAGCGCTTTCCGTTTTAGTCGTTTTAATTACAAGGCTTTAATCATTTTTTCATTAGTAATCATCCTCTATGAGTACAAGATCAAATCAACTTCCAAAAGATGAAGGCCTGGATATTAGTAAGCTACTGCCCAAGATTATCAGAAAATGGCCTTTAATATTGTTGTCGGTAATAGTTTGTTTAGGCATGGCCTATTTATACCTCCGATACACCACCCCTATGTTCCGGATTTCGGCAAGGGTTTTAGTAAATGACGAAAAAAAGGGAGGCAATGTGCTTGGCGCCGCTGCCGATGCCCTTGGTGATCTTGGTGGCCTGCTTGGAACCAAAAGCACCGTAGATAATGAAGCAGAAATACTGCAGACCAGATACCTGATGGAACAGGTGGTCCAGGACATGCACCTTAACATTGCTTACTTTAAAAAGGGACGTATTAACGATATCGAGATCTACAAAAGTCCTTTTACAGTACAATTTGTTGCTGCAGAGGATACTGTTAAGGCAACAGGCTTTGAACTGGCACTGCTAAAGAACAACAAACTCTCCCTGAAATCGGGCTTATTAGATACCGTTGTCGATTTTAACGGGAAAGTCACTTTTCCTAAGGTGGGAACATTCATTATTACCAAAACACCGGGGCAGCTTTTTGCTGAAGATGAACGTTACAAGTTTTCTATTGTTTCTGTTGATGAGAAGGTGGCTGCATTAATGAACGACCTGAATGTATCGGTTGGAAATAAGCTGATCACGGTAATAGACCTGAGCATTAACCACCCGATTCCTAAAAAGGGGGAGGACATTTTAAACGAGCTCATAAATAAGTACGTTCAGGGAAATATTGACGACAAAAATGAGGTTGCCGATAGTACCATTAAATTTATAAGAAACAGGCTGGCCTTTATCAGTTCGGAACTTGGTGATCTGGAAGGGAACATCCAGGGTTTTAAACAGAAAAACAACCTTGCCGATATGACCGAGCAATCTAAACTGCTGGTGCAAAATACCAGCTCGTTTATGAATGAGCTATCGAAGGTAGAAACGCAGCTGAGTATCTTATCAAATCTGCAGGATTATTTAAAAGATGAGAGTGGAAATCGCGTATTACCCAGTTCAATTTTGCCGGGAGATATGGTTTTTACCGGATTAATAGATAAGTATAATGCCTTACTTTTGGACCGCGACAGAAGACTCCTTGGGGTAACAGAAACGAACCCGGTGATTACGAACCTGGATAAGCAGATCAAAAATATGCGTACGGATATGCTGGCCAATCTGATTTCTACCAAAAATGGGCTGGAGATTACCAAGGCGCAGTTACAAGGGCAGATGAAATCGGCTGAAGGACAGGTTCAGCAGATACCTGCTACCGAAAGGAACTATTTAAACCTGGCCAGGCAACAACAGATTAAGCAGGAGCTGTATATCTACCTGATGCAGAAGAGTGAGGAAACGGCGATTTCCAAAACCTCAAATATTGCGAATTCCAGGACTATTGATCCGCCAAAATCTGAATTTAAGCCCTTTAGTCCGAAGAAATCTGTAGTGGCACTTATTGGTTTGTTTATGGGTTTGGCTATACCAATTGGGATCATCTATCTCCTTGAGGTGTTGAATGATAAAATTAATACCAAAGAGGACATCACCGAAGCGACAGATGTTCCGATTCTGGGAGAAATTAGCCATAGTGATGATTCGGCTAATCTTGCTGTTTCTGACAATTCCAGATCTGCTATTTCAGAACAATTCAGGGCATTAAGAACCAATTTGTCTTTTTATCATAACGATAGCGAAAAAACCAAGGTCATTTTGCTTACCTCCAGCATGTCTGGAGAGGGCAAGTCCTTTGTGGCGATTAACCTGGGCAATGTGTTGGCCATTACCGGAAAGCGCGTGCTGCTGATGGAACTGGATTTAAGAAAACCGGGTATGTCCGGTAAATTAAATACATCCAATGGTGTAGGTTTTACCAATTACATTGTAGACAAAAGCCTTACCGCTAAGGATATTATAAAACCCCTGGATATCCATGAAGACCTGTTTATTGTAAGTTCGGGTCCTATCCCGCCTAACCCTGCAGAAACGTTGTTAAGTTCGCGTACCAAAGAGTTAATTGATGAGCTTAGAACGCAGTTTGACTATATTATTATTGATGCCCCGCCAATAGGTATAATTACCGATGCCCAGTTGCTTGAGACCCATGCGGATGTTTGCTTGTATTTAGTGAGACATAAGTTTACGCGTAAGAACCAGCTAAATATAGTGGATGACCTGTTCCGTACCAAGAAAATGAAAAAAGTAGGAATAGTGATAAACGATATCGTGCTGACTGATTCCTATGCTTATGGCTATGGTTATGGCTATGGCAGTTATGGAGAGGAAATAGCGAAAAAAGGTTTCTGGAAACGAATTTTTAAAGGGTAATATGAAAGCCGCTAAAAAAGTTTTTTACAATACCGGTTTCCTTTACGGAAAAGTAGTGATTACGATGTTTATTGCATTGTTTTCGACCCGTTTGATATTGAAATCTCTGGGAACAGAGGACTTTGGTATCTTTAATTTGCTGGCCGGGGTTATTCTGATGCTTTCTTTTTTGAATGGCGCGATGACGATAACCACCCAGCGCTACCTCTCTTTTTTCCTTGGAAAGGGGGAGGTAGAAAAAAACAAAGAGGTATTTAAAACAAGCATCACTTTACATTTAATTATTGGCTTGCTGATTGTTGCCCTGCTCGAAGGTGCCGGACTGTTTCTTTTTGATGGCGTGCTGAATATACCGGCTGGCCGGATTGAAACGGCAAGGTATGTTTTTCATTTTATGGTGGTGAGCACATTTTTCACCATAAATGCGGTGCCCTACGATGCGGCAATTAATGCAAATGAGGATCTTTTATTTGATTCGTTAAGTGGTATTCTGGAGGCGGTATTGAAATTGGGCATTGCCTATTACCTGATGTATACGCATTTTGATAAGCTGATTACCTACGGGGTTCTGATTGCTGCGGTAACCATCCTGATCAGGCTGATCAAGACGGTTTGGTGTTCGATGAAATATGCAGAATGTAAGTTTAATTTCGGTTTTTCGGCCAATTATGCGCTGCTGAAAGAAATGGCCGCTTATGCAGGATGGAATTTGTTTGGTGCCTTGTGTTATGTGGCCAGCTCCCAGGGGTTGAGCATCATATTGAACAGGTTCTATGGCGCTAAGATCAATGCATCTTATGCGGTTGCAAATCAGGTTAACTCGCAAATGCAGTCCTTTTCGGTGATGATGGTAAGGGCCTTTAATCCGCAGATCGTTAAAAGTGAAGGCGGGGGCGACAGAGAAAGGATGATCAGGCTGGCTACTCAATCCAGTAAGTTCTCTGTTTTTCTGCTGTTGTTTATGGTTATTCCAATGCTCATTGAAATGCCCTTTATATTGAAGTTCTGGCTATCTAATGTACCTCAGTATACTGGTGTCTTTTGTACAATTGTGCTGATGACCAGTGTGATTAGTCAGATGTCGACCGGATTAAAAATAGCAGTTCAGGCTACCGGGAAGATAAAGCTATACCAGTCCGTTGTAGGGTCTATCGTTTTACTCACTTTGCCGCTTTCGTATTTTCTGCTTAGGTCCGGTTATCCGGCCTACTCGGTTTTGATTGGTGGTTTGTGCCTGGAAGCGATTTCGCTGGTGATCAGGCTAAAGATTGTTCACACCCTGACCGGCTTGTCTATAAATGCTTTTTTCAAGAATATAATTTTAAAGGTAGCAGTGATTACTGCAGTTGGAATAGGGGTGTCATTTTTACCTGGACTTTTTATGCCCGAGGGCTTTATTAGGTTAGGCGTGGTACTGTTACTGAGCTTCTGCTCTACCTCGTTATTGATATGGAACTACGGCTTTGTGCAAGCTGAACGTGATATGGTTGCCGGAATTGCAAAAGGCCTGACAAAAAAGTTATCCGGAATTCAGGTGAAATTCGCCGGAAAATAAATAAGATAATAAAATTTAATTATATGTCTTTCATAAAAAAAATCGTCCCGAAAAAAGTTAAAATTATAGCCAAGTTGTCGAAACTTTATGCGTATGATTTTAATCGATTTATTAAGAATTCGAATGTTTATCAAACCTTCGATACTGAAAACAAACTTAAAGGCAAGTTAACCATCTACTACCATGTTTTGGAGAAGGGGCTGACCATGCCCGATACCAGACTTGGATTTGGGGAGCCTGTGGTGCTCGAACTGATAGATATGATGAATATGTATTTGGATAAAAAATACAATTTATCTAGTCTGGAGTTTGTTCATTCCATGAATGTGCTGGAAGAATATGTGGAGTTCCACGATAAAAGAAGCTTTACTTTAAAGCAGGCCATTACCGATCAGGTAGCCAAATTAAGGCTGAGAATTACTGCCTACCAGACGCCAAAGCAATTTGAATTTGACAGAGATGTTTATTTTGCCCACAAGGAATCATCGTTCGATAAGTTCTGTCTTTCCAGATACAGTTCCAGAAATTACAGTGATGTAGTGATCCCCGAAGAGGTGTTGATGACGTGCGTAAGATTGGCGCTAAAATCGCCTACTTCCTGCAACAGGCAGGTGAACCGGATTTACATGGTCAGATCTGCTGAGATGAAGCAACAGGTGCTGAAACTGCAATATGGCAACAGGGGATTTGGACATTTGGCCGATACCCTTTTTGTAATCACAGCTGATATTTCAGTTTTTCAGGGTCCGAATGATAGAAATGAATCCTTTGTGAATTCAGGAATGTTTGCGATGTCGCTATTGTATGCGCTTCACAGATATGACATCGGGGCCTGCCCTTTGAACTGGAGCGTGGAGGTGCACAGGGATTTAAAATTAAGAGAGCTGTTGGGCATCCCGAACAATGAAAGAGTGGGTTTGGTGGTTTCCTGTGGATACCTGCCTGAGAAAATTAAAATAGCATCCTCACCAAGGTTGGATGCAGGAGAAGTGGTTAAAATTTTATAAGTATATGCAAGACCAACAAACAAAGAATATTGGATTAGTTACTTTCCATAATGTGTATAATTACGGAGGCGTTTTACAGGCTTATGGCTTATGCAGGGCGCTGGAAACACATAATATAGAGTGTATCGACTATCAGCAACAGGACCTTGATCTGAAATACAATCATAAACTGTACGACGGCAGAAGATCTCTAAAGCAGAATGCGAAGCATTTTGTGAAGCACTTTATTTTAAAAAAAGGTGTTAAAAAAGAAAACAAGATCAAGGAGTTTATTACCGAATATATCCCATTAAGTAAAGGTTCTTATAAGAGCATTACCGAGGTGGATGTGAACAGTCAGGAATATGACGTGCTGATCAGCGGGAGCGACCAGATCTGGAATCCGCAGTTTACCGGAGGCAAGCTGGATCCTGTGTACTTGCTGGCTTTTGGAAACGACAGGGTAAAGAGATTGTCGTACGCCTCCAGTGCGGGTGCGCATAAGTTCGCCAATGGCGACAGGAAGACTTTAACTGCATCTTTAGGCGCTTATAAGAACATCTCGGTAAGGGAACAGTTTTTAAAGGATCAGATTGCAACCTTTATGGATAAAGATGTGAAGGTGGTGGTGGATCCGACCTTATTGCTGACCGGTGAGCAGTGGAGGACGATTGCCAAGCCGCTGTCGCGCGAAATGCCGAAGGATTATGTGCTGATCTATACTTTTGACAACAACAGTGTTTGCATTAACCTGGCGAAAGACATTGCTAAGAAATTAGGCTGCAAGGTGGTGTTCATCAGCAGCAAAAAGCAGAAAGCAGACCTGGTTGATGTGTGCTTAGAGGATGTTGGGCCTAATGAATTCATCTGGTTGTTTGATAATGCCAGGTTTGTGGTAACCAATTCTTTTCACGGAACTACTTTCTCCCTTATTTTCAAAAAGAACTTTTATAGCATTTATAAGAATTCTAACCCTTACAGGGTATTGAACTTATTGGATGTATTGGAGCTGAAGGATCGGTTGATCAAAAATGCGGATGATCTGGCTGATGTAACAGCGCCTATTGATTATACCATTCCATCGAAATTATTAAGTGAACGTAGGGAAGACTCAATTAAATTTCTATTTGACTCCTTGTAAAAAATAATAAATGACAGCTACTGAAGAACTTTTACCCGAGCAGCAGATAGAAAACCAGGAGCAGATAGAGAAAAAGGCAAAACTGATCTCATTCATTCTGATCTTTAATCTTTCTTACTTCTTTTTTTTCAGGCCATTAAATTTAAATGATGACCTGTTAAAGGCATTCTATTATGTGCTGTTAGCCGGGATGATCTTCTATTCGAGAAATTATATATTCGGTTCGTACAGGGACAGGTTCTCTTATATCATAAGGACGATGTCGCTGTTTACTTTCATCTCCATATTTTGTGCAACGCTGTTCTGGAAACAAGGGTGGCTGGATACATTCATTTCGACCATACCTAATTTTTCGTTCCTGTTTTACTTCTATTTAGCAAAGACCCAACCCAAAATGCATGAGGTGGAGCGGTTTATATGGGTGTTTGTAGCCATTTACCTGTTCTGTTTTTATGTAGGCTTGGCGGTATCTCCGTTCAGGCTGTTTAAGGGCTATGGGGAGTTGGATAAGGAGATTGATACCAGTAGGGGGATTTCAAGAATAAGGCTTACCTTGATTGGAGCAGGGCCGCTTTATCTTGCCTATTTCCTGTCTATTTCGAAAATAAAGTATGCTTTTAATAAGAAATGGGTGGTGGTATGTGTGGTATTGTTTGTGACCATTGTGCTTCACCTGGGCAGACAGGCGATTATTTTCAGTTTCATTTTAGGCTTGCTGTATTTTCTGGATAACCTGAGCCTGATGAAAAGGCTTTTGGTTGTTTTCGGCTTTGTTGCAGCCTTTTGGGTGCTTTTGATCGTGAGTCCGGTGATCTCTGCTTTAATTGAAAAAAGTGAGACGGAGTATTCAGGTCAGAAAGAAGGGGATGAGAACCCAAGGGTCGGGGCTTATCGGTTTTATTTTACAGAGGTGTCTCCAAATGTGATTACCGACCTGCTTGGCAGTGGCAGGTATTCGCTTGGTAAATCAAAATATGGACAATTTGTAGATAAGTACGGCCGATCTCAGGGTTATGTGGCTGCGGATGTGGGCTACGCCTCTATATTTTTATATTTTGGTTTTGTAGGCCTGTTCCTGTTTTTCAGACTCCTGATCTCTACTTTGAGAACCAGGGTCCCCAATGAATTTGCCTACGCCAAATATTACATTTTTTTCCTGTTCCTGGGTAATATTGCAGGGAGCACATTATTAGGAACGGTACCTGTTTTATGCGTCGCTTTATATGTAATCAATATTTCACGAGAGCTGGTTTATAAATAATAAGTTTTAAACAATAAAATATTAACGTATATGTGTAAAGTTAAAGTTGTCCACGTTGTTCATGATTTCCTTTTTGGCGGAATTGAAGCCTTTCTCTTTTATTTAACCCAGGCGCAGGCAAAAAATCCGGACCTTGATGTGAGTATACTTTGCTGTCAGGATAAAGACGCGGTTGCCAATAAGCGGATCGTTAATTCCGGGATCCCGATCTTTTATGTGAAGCTAAATCCTTTTGATTACAACATAGGGACGTATAGAAAGATCCTGAAGATCACAAATACACACGACATTGTTCACCTGCATATTTTTAAGCCGTTAATGGCCGAGGCGTTGCGCTTTTCAAAAGCGAAGATCATCTATACCAATCATAGTGCGGGGGTAGACGGCAGGCCGGATACCATTTCCTTTAAAGCCAAAACCAGATTGCTGGTGCGTTTTCTGAATTCTATTTGTGATTCGGTAACCAATAACTCGCTCTACACAAAAGATTTTTGGATTAAGATGGGTGTTAAAAACCCGTATAATTCGGTGATCTATAACGGGGTTTTGTTTAAGGACAGCTGGAATGAAAAACGGGCGCTGGAGGAATTTCCATCGTTAAATGAAAAGTTCATTATAGGCACCACCTCCAGGTTTATCAGCTGGAAGCGGGTGGAGTATTTGATCGAAGCTTTTTTTGAGATGCAAAAAAATAACGACGATGTGATGTTATTGCTGGTAGGTGATGGAGAGACCAGGGAAAAGCTGGAGGCTTATGTAGAAGAGCTGGGGATAACCAAAAAAGTAATATTTGCCGGATTTCAAACCAATGTGATCGATTACCAGGCGGTAATGAATTTATGCGTGTTCGCATCGAGCTCTGAGCCTTTTGGTTTGGTTGCGGTTGAATGTTTGCATCTGGGCAAGCCAACAATTGTGTTTAAAGATGGTGGTGGGATAACAGAAATCATTGAAGGCATTGAAAAGGATTTTATTGTAGATGATATTCCGCAGCTTACCAATCTATTGCGCATAAAATATTCGGAGTTTGTGGAGGGTGAGGCTGATGATTCGGCCCAAAAAAGGATTGAATATGCAGAAAGGTTTAATGTTGTGGAGATCGAAAAGGAGTTTTATGATTTATACAAACAAACCGTAAATTTTTAGTTATGAAGAGCTTTATATATCCTTCGAGAATAAAGGATTCTAATCTGGGTGATGTTTTGATCAATGCTTTGCTGATACGCGAAATATCAAAATTCGGAAAGGTTTTTATAGATGGTAAAGTGCCCTCATTGTATGACCTGGTGACCTTAAATAATCCCTTTGCTAAAAACATCGTTATTGTTGAGGGGATTAAGGCTTTTGAGGGTAAACCGGTACTGAGGTGGGTAAATTTAGCTTCAGTTATTGGTAAGGTTGATTTTGTTTTTGACCCTCCGGGCGCCTATTTTGAAGGCAAGGATGCGGCTAAGGCAAAGTTTAAGTTTTACAAGTATTTTTTGAGGGCTGTAGTATTGAAGACGGCCAAAATAGGCGTGCTGAGATGGGGGGTGAGTTTAGGCCCGTACTCTGACGGGGGTTATGTGGATCAAAGGAAACTCTCGAACGTTTATGCTGATATAGCGGTTAGGGATTCTAATAATTATGATCATTTGAAAGAGAAGGGTTTTAAGAACCTTTCTTTGATTGATGACCTGGCGTTTTTATATGATATAGGCAATTTTCAATCTGTGATTGACAGTGTTGAGCTGGATTATAAGGGCGATAATTATGTGGTGGTCTCTATAAGAGGTGATATTGAGGGTAAGGAGTTAAACAAGGCTTACCTTGATCAGATTGCGGTGAACCTGATGCGGGTGTTCACAGATACGATCATAAAAAATGAAGAGATCGTTCTGGCTTATCAGGTGGTAGAAGACCTGGAGTCTTTACAGTACCTGAAAGACATTCTGGAAAGGAACAATTACAAGTGTAAACTGCTTGATAAGCAATTGAGCTTTGCGCAGGCTATCGGCCTTTATGCGGGTGCAAGATTTCTATATACAAACCGTTTGCACGTAGCTTTGTTGTCTATATTAAACAATACGGTGCCTGTTATTCTTACGGATCTGAAATTACACCATAAGCTGGTGAACGTGTTTAAGGACCTGGACCTTGAAGAGCTGTTGATTGATACAAAGCCGGATACGGAAATCAGGTTTAACATAGATGCTGAGCGCTCATATTTAGAAAAATTCAGCCATTCTAAAAAGCAAAAAGCCAAGACGATTACCGATCATTTTGGCAGACTTTTCCTAAACTAACGCTGCTCTACAGTTTACGTTAATAGGATGCAATTTGAAATATTAATTATGAAAAGTATGAGGTTATTGATTTTTTTTCTTCTCTGTTCATTCAATATTTTCGCTCAAAATAATGACAAGATTTTTTATGTTTCCCCTGGTGGAAGCGATCAGTCGGCCGGAAGCATAGATCAGCCTTTGCGCAGCTTAAATGGCGCATTGCAAAAGGCTGCTTTAGTAAAAGGGGGAACCGTTTCCATCCTGATCAGAGGTGGTACCTATTTTACGGATAAAACAATAAGCATTGGCGGTAACGACAATGTGAAGCACCTGACCATTGCCAATTATAAAGGCGAAAAAGTGCTGCTTAGCGGAGGGGTTAAAATTGATAAATCTGCAGTGAAGAAAACTGCTGCAAGCATTTATCAGATTGACCTGAAGAAAGCGGGGGTTACCGATTATGGGGAATTGCAGCAGCATGGCCACAGAAATGCCGTGACCGCCCCGCTGGAGCTGTTTTATAAAGGCCGGGCTATGGAGCTGGCAAGGTGGCCAAATAAGGGCTTTTTGCCTATTGGAAAGGTTAGTAATCCGGGAATAAAGGATAAGACGAATAAAGGCGCTCAGGATGGAGCGGTGTTTGGGTACAGTGCCGACCGCCCTGCGAAATGGAAGAAATCGGACCGGGTATGGATCAGTGGTTTTCTAGCCAATGGGTTTGCTAACGATAATGTGCCGGTTAAATCTATCGATGCAAATGAAATTACCTTAAACGCGACTACGAGCTATGGGGTAAAAAGTACGGATGCTGCATCGCCTTTCAGGAGGTTTTTCTTTTACAATATTCCGGAAGAACTGGACAGTTCAGGCGAGTATTATTTAGACAGGACAACCGGAATCCTTTCTTTTTACAATTCGGGTGATCTGGCAGATGAGCTCTTTGTTTCTGTCTGCAGCACACCAATTATTTCCTTGATCAATTCGGACAATGTAACATTGAGCGGATTGGAAATTGGTTATGGCAGGGATATGGGTATTTATGCGCAGGGCACCAAAAACATTAACATCAAGAACTGTACGGTGATGAACCTGGGCACGGTGGGTATCGGGATTGGAAAGAACACTGCAGATAAATCTTTGTATAAGAGCTATGAAGAACTGATCTCTTTTGATAAGACTTCGGCTTTTGTCATAAAATCGTGCAAGATCTACAATACCGGAACCGGAGGTGTTTTCATGACCGGAGGTGATAGACAAAATCTATTGCCGGCAGGAAACATAATTGATAATACCGAGATCTATAATTATGCCAGAAGGAATTGGGTAAGTTCTCCCGCTATATTTTTGGGCGGGGTAGGCAATACAATAAAGAACTGCTTTATTCATGATAACCAGGGGCAGGCGATTATGTACTGGGGAAACAATCATGACATCTCTTACAACAAGATCAAGGATGTTGTGACGGAAATAAATGACCAGGGCGCGGTATATACGGGCCGTGACCGCTCATCAACCGGGACACGGATCCATAATAACCTTTTTGAGAATTTGGTAAGCCCCAGAGGATATATGGTTGCCGCGGTATACATAGATGATGGCAGCGGGGGGATTAAAGTGGACAGTAATGTCTTTAAAAACTGTGGATCCCTGCAGGGTAAGCTGAAGTTTGGTGCGGTGCATATAAATGGTGGTGGAGACAATACGTTTGCCGGCAATAACTTTGTGAACTGCGGGCTGGCGGTTTCTATGACTTCCTGGACTGACGAGAAATGGAAGACCCTGATGGGTACAAAAGAGATGAGCAAGAAGCTCAAGAGTGATGTGAACGCTAATTCGGCAGTATTTTTAAAACGGTATCCATATTTAAGGAAGCTGGCTTCAAATGATTACAGGCCGGGACCAAATAAATTTAAGAATAGTTTATGTATAAATGTTGGCCGGTTCTCGTCAAATAAATCAGTGTTAGACAGCAATACGGTTTCTCTTGGTAGGGATCCGGGAGTTGCCGGTTTAAAAGGATTAAAACAAATTAATGTTTCGAACATCGGATTGAGAAAATGAAAACTCATATCCGCAAAAAAATGAATCAAACCCATCTAAAAAAATGAATATAGCTCCAATTTTATTATTTACTTATAAGCGGCTGGATACCCTGAAAACTACGGTTGAAGCGCTTGCAAAAAACGAACTCGCATCCGATAGCGAGCTCTTTATATTCTCTGATGCTGCCAAATTTGAAAAGGATGAAGTGATTGTAAAACAGGTCAGAGATTTTATAAAAACGATAACCGGATTTAAGGCAATTACAGTAGTGGAGGCAGAGAAAAACAAAGGTCTGGCAAGGTCGATCATTGACGGCGTTACTTCTGTTTTTCAAAAATTTGATACCGTTATTGTACTGGAAGATGACCTGAGCACTACCAGTAATTTTCTGACGTTCATGAACACTTGTCTGGAGAAATACAAATCAGATGAGGCAGCATTTTCTATTTCGGGTTATGCTTTTAACCTGGGAGAATCTAAAGATAATCATGATGATGCTTATTTCCTGAAGCGTGGATGGTCGTGGGGCTGGGCTACATGGAAAGATCGCTGGGCGGATGTGGATTGGGCGGTTAAAGACTATGCGCTTTTCAAAAAGGATTCCAGAGCGCAAAGGGAATTTGCTGTTGGCGGATCGGACTTGAATAAGATGCTGGCCGAGCAAATGGAAGGTCGACTGGATTCCTGGGCAATACGTTGGTTCTATCATCAGTTCAGGAAGGGTGGACTAACCATTTACCCGGTGTTTTCTAAGGTATTTAACAATGGTTTTGATCAGTTCGCTACGCACACTAATGGATCGGGCAGAAGGTATTTGCCTGCATTGGATAAGGAAGAACGGATGAGTTTTTCGTTGCCGGATAAAGCTCAGATAAATCAGTTTTATCAAAATAAGTTTATCCTTAAAATGGGATTGGTATCGAGGGTTATCTCGAAAGTTGAAACGATTTTTCAGAGGGTATTCAAATGAGTGTAGTTGGCTTAATAAAGGATTTGAGGGATTTGTATCTGGCTAAAGTTAAGTGGGCGAAATACGATATCGCAGAGGGCTTCCATGCGGGTGTAAGGGTAAGGCTGTGGGCGAAAAATCAGATTAAGATCGGTAAGCATTTTTACATTGGGAGAGATTCGTTAATAGAGACAGATTGTGTAATTGGTGATTATGTGATCTTTGGAAATAGAGTGGGCATTGTTGGGCGTTATGATCACCATTTTCAGCAAGTAGGCACGCCGATAAGGATTGCTTCATCTATTCGTGAAGAAAGCTATGATTGGAAGGGGAAGGGCTTGGTGACAAGGATTGGCAGTGATGTTTGGGTGGGCTATGGTGCAACGATAATGCAGGGAGTAGTGATAAATGATGGAGCAATTATAGCTGCAGGATCTGTAGTGACAAAGGATGTGGAACCGTATAGTATTTATGGTGGGAATCCGGCCAGGAAGATTAAGGACAGGTTTGATTCGCAGGAGGATTTGGAGAGACATTTGAAGGGAGTGGGGAAGTTGTGATTGGTTGTTTATGAGCGGTCGTTATCCTGAATTTATTTCAGGGTCCAGGAATAGAAAGGTGGAATTGCGCTTGCGAGATCCTGATCTCGAAGAAGCTGCGAAGCAAAATAAATTACCAATGACAAGTTATTGTCATTACTACTTTTTTGTATTTTTTCCCAATGCTAGGCTCTCAGGATGATGGCCTGTGTCTTACCGGACGAGCAAAAAAAAGAGGACGACCACTTTTGTGGTCATCCTCATGGTTTAGGGAGGTAGGTATTAATAGGGACTTAATTCCAATTCATTTCTTTTACTTCGTTATATACTTTTTTGATTCCTTCTTCGAGGGATACTTTTGCTTTCCAGCCTTGTGCGTTTAATTTGCTTACATCCATTAATTTTCTGGGTGTGCCGTCGGGTTTGGAAAGGTCTTTGATCACTTCGCCCTGGTAGCCCACAACCTTTACTACAAGGTCGGCCAGATCTTTAATAGAGATGTCTTCTCCAACGCCAATATTAACCAGGCCTGGTTCATTGTACGTTTCCATAAGGTGTATACAGGCATCCGCAAGATCATCTACATATAGAAACTCTCTTTTTGGTGTTCCTGTTCCCCAGATGGTTACTGAAGGCTCTGCATTGTTTTTTGCGGCAATTACCTTTCTGATCAATGCGGGTAAAACATGTGAGTTATTCAGATCGTAATTATCGTTAGGGCCATATAGATTGGTAGGCATAACAGAGATGTAATTACAGCCATATTGTGATCTGTAGGCGTCACACATTTTAATTCCGGCGATCTTTGCGATGGCGTATGGTTCGTTGGTTTGCTCCAGCTCACCTGTAAGCAGGTACTCTTCTTTTAATGGCTGCGGTGCCATTCTTGGATAGATGCAGGACGAACCCAGGAACATTAGTTTGGTAACTTCATTTAAGTAAGAGGCATGGATCACATTGTTCTGGATCATCAAATTCTCGTATAGAAATTCGCCCCTGAAGATGTTGTTAGCCATAATGCCGCCCACTTTAGCTGCGGCCAGGAATACGTATTCTGGTTTTTCGGTTGCGAAAAAGTCATTTACTTCCTGTTGATTCCTTAAATCTAATTCTTTTGAACTGCGTGTGATGATTTGGGTATAGCCTTGTTGCTGCAACTTTCTTGCTATCGCAGATCCGACCATACCGTTGTGACCGGCTATATAGATTTTTGAAGTGTGTTTCATGGTTTGGTTTTCAGTTTTTCTTTGGCAAGTAAGTATAGAAACTTACTGTTGGTTGTTAAATACCTCTTAAATAGTCTCCTTGGTTCCTGTATTAAGCGATAAAGCCATTCCAGACTATTGTCCTGCATCCATTTTGGTGCCCGCTTCTGTGCTCCTGTGAATACAGGCAGTGCACCGCCGATACCAATCATTAATGCAGGTACTTTACCTTTCATTTCGGCCATCCACATTTCTTGTTTAGGGCAACCCAGGGCGACAAAAATCAAGTGGGCCCCTGAATCCTTTATTCTTTGTTCGTCTTCCAGCTTTTCTGCATCGGTAAGCTTACGAAAGGGTGGGGAATACAGTCCTGCTATCTTTAAGGTTGGATAGGCCTTACGGATATAAGTTTCTGCAGTATCGAGTGTTTTTTGATCGCCACCATAGAAATAGATGGACAAATCGTTTTTTTCGCACTCGGAAAGGAGTGCCGGCAGCAGACTCATTCCGTCTACCCGGTCCTGTTTCAGGTTGTATTCATACTTGAAGCCCTGCGCCAGAGGCATGCCGTCCGGAGTTACTATGTCAGCTTGATTTACCACATCTGCAAATTTTGGAGTGTTGTGCGCTTCAATAAGCATATGTACATTAGCGACACAAACGTAAGAAGAAATCCTTTCGGTGGCGTATTTAAGAATAGCGGCTATAAATTCATTATACGATCCACATGATACATCAATGGAAAGAAGTCTTTTTTTCAATAACATAATGATGCATTTTATTCAAATTGATTTTTAACTGCATAGCCCGATTCTTTCAGCATTCTTTCCTTTTGGAAGTGCTGTAAATCTGAGTTCATCATATCGTTGACCAATCCTGCCAGGTCATATTTTGGCTTCCAGTTTAGTTTTTCTTTGCATTTTGTAGGGTCACCGATCAACAGGTCTACCTCTGTAGGACGGAAGTAACGCTTGTCGACCGCTACAACTTCTTTTCCGATTTCTACCAGGTAATCCGGATTGCTGCAGGAAACGACAGTGCCTACTTCCTCTACACCTTCGCCGGTAAACTCCAGGGTGATGCCTACTTCATCAAATGCCATTTTGATAAAATCACGTACTGTAGTGGTGATTCCTGTTGCGATAACGAAATCTTCAGGTGTGTCGTGCTGGAGAATTAACCACATGGCTTCAACATAATCTTTGGCATGTCCCCAGTCTCTTCGTGCATCAAGATTTCCCAGGTATAATTTATCCTGCAATCCCAGCGCAATTTTAGCTGTTCCGCGGGTGATTTTCCTGGTTACAAAGGTTTCTCCGCGTAATGGGCTTTCGTGGTTGAAAAGTATCCCGTTGCAGGCAAACATGCCATAAGCTTCGCGATAGTTGACCGTGATCCAGTAAGCGTACATTTTTGCGACCGCATAAGGCGAGCGCGGATAGAAAGGAGTAGTTTCTGATTGTGGTACTGCCTGTACAAGACCATATAGTTCGGAAGTTGATGCCTGGTATACTTTGGTTTTCTTTACCAGCCCCAGAATTCTGATGGCTTCCAGGATCCTAAGTGTTCCTATGCCATCGGCATTGGCAGTGTATTCAGGAGTTTCGAAACTCACCTGAACGTGGCTCATGGCCCCTAAGTTATAAATCTCATCAGGTTGTACTTGCTGAATGATCCTTATTAAGTTCGTTGAGTCGCTTAAATCTCCGTAGTGTAATACGAAGCGAATGTCGCTTTCGTGTGGGTCCTGATAAAGGTGATCAATACGGTCTGTATTGAATAGTGAGCTACGGCGTTTAACGCCATGAACTTCGTAACCTTTTTTTAATAGCAAATCTGCCAGATATGCTCCGTCTTGTCCTGTAATACCTGTGATAAGTGCTTTCTTCATAAATAGGAATGATTTAATTGGGAATGAGTAACTTATTTTCTAAAACTTAAGACAAAAACAACAATTTGGTGGTGTCGTTTATATATGCTTGCCTTATTTGTTTGTAAAAATAAGGTTATATGATGAGAAATGGTAATTATTTCTGATAAAACAGTAAAATTATTTGTCTTTTATGCTTTATGTAAAGTGAAAATAAGTGTTATTGTTATGATAGCGATATATTATTGTGATTGTTTCGTTATTTTAATATTATTTTTTGGTTAAAAATATGAAGTCTTATTCTTTTTAATGCTTAAGTTATATATTTGTAAGGTGTTGTGGCATCTCGTTAGAGAAAAATAGCCAACAATGTTATCTTTTTGTTAAGTTTTATTAAAAACCATCTAAATCCTTATTGTTTTACTTAAATAATGTTAACTTATTATGCAAATTACAAACATATGTTGTATCGGAGCCGGTTATGTGGGTGGTCCTACAATGGCGATTATTGCGAAGCAATGCCCTGAAATAAAGGTAACGGTGGTGGATCTGAATGTGGCCAGAATAGCTGCCTGGAATGACGAGAATATGGACAACATGCCCGTATATGAACCGGGGCTTAGCGAGGTGGTTGCCCAGGCCAGGGGAAGAAACCTTTTTTTCTCTACTGATGTAGACAAAGCCATAGACGAGGCGCAAATGATTTTCATTTCTGTGAATACGCCGACCAAAACTTACGGTTCGGGTAAAGGAATGGGAGCTGATTTGAAGTGGATTGAGTTGTGTGCCAGACAGATTGCAAGAGTTTCGAAATCGAATAAAATTATTGTAGAGAAATCGACCCTGCCGGTAAGGACCGCGGAGGCGATAAAGGATATTTTGCAATATTCTGGCAATGATATAGAATTCCAGGTATTATCAAATCCTGAATTCCTTGCTGAAGGTACTGCTGTGGAAGACCTGCTGAACCCTGATCGGGTACTGATTGGCGGTGATTCTTCGCCGGAAGGCAAACAGGCTATTGAGGCGCTGGTTGAAATTTATAACAACTGGATTCCCAGAGAACGTATTTTAACGACTAATGTATGGTCTTCTGAGCTTTCTAAATTGGTTGCGAATGCATTTTTAGCGCAGCGGATATCCTCGATCAATGCGATATCTGAGTTGTGTGAGAAAACTGAAGCGGATGTAAATGAAGTTGCCAGGGCGATAGGAATGGATAGTCGTATAGGTCCAAAGTTCCTGAAAGCATCTGTAGGCTTTGGCGGTTCGTGTTTTCAAAAAGATATTTTAAATCTGGTTTACATCTCCAGATCTTTCGGGCTGACTGAGGTGGCGGATTATTGGGAGCAGGTGATCATTATGAATGATCATCAGAAAAAAAGGTTTGCGTTAAATATTGTTCGTAAACTTTATAATACTGTTTCGGGTAAAAAGATTGCGTTTTTGGGCTGGGCCTTTAAAAAGGATACCAATGATACCCGCGAATCTGCAGCGATTTATGTGGCAGATTATTTATTGAATGAGCAGGCCGAGATACGGGTGTATGATCCAAAGGTGGTTGAAAGGCAGGTTTATGCTGATCTGGATTATTTAGGCTCCAGAACTGCTGAAGATAACAGGGCAAGTATAGGAGTTGGCGTTGATCCATATGAGGTGTGTAAAGGTGCACATGCGATCGCTGTGCTTACCGAGTGGGATGAGTTTAAGGATTACGATTGGGAAAGAATTTATGAGGGTATGTTGAAACCGGCGAAGATTTTTGACGGACGAAATTTGCTGGACGCAGAAAAACTAAGGTCGATTGGCTTTATTGTTCAGTCTATTGGAACCAAGTCTTTAAAGAAGCAGCTCGTTGCTGTTTAAAATCTAAATATTCATTAATTAACATCCCCTAAAGTTTATTATGTTTAAGTCGAAACCTTCTTTGGTAATTCTGGCTGCCGGTATGGCGAGCCGTTATGGTGGTAACAAGCAAATTGAATCATTTGGCCCTTCGGGCGAAACTATTATGGAGTATTCCATATACGACGCCATTAAGGCGGGGTATGGAAAGGTAATTTTTATTATCCGGGAGGAATTTTCGGATTCTTTTAAAGCGGCCATTGAGCCTAAGTTGAAGGGTAAGATTGAACTGGAATATGTTTATCAGAGCTTGGATAAATATAGTGGCGGGAGGACAATTCCCCAGGCGCGTGTAAAGCCTTTTGGTACGCAGCATGCCTTGTTGTGCTGCAAGGACGTTTTGGATGCTCCTTTTTCGGTAATCAATGCAGATGATTTTTATGGGTTTGATGCCTTCAAGCAATCGTTCGATTTTTTGAGTAATGGTATTGAAGATGGCAAGTATGCTTGTGTTGGTTATGAACTGAAAAATACATTAAGTGATAACGGGTCGGTTACCAGGGGCGAGATCAACGTGAACGAGGAAGGTAATATCGTTGGGATTACAGAGCGAAAAGAAATTTATAAAAAGGACGCAAAGGCATTTACTAAAATTGCTGAGGCTGATCTGGAACTTCCTTTAGATACAAAGGTGAGTATGAATTTCTTCTGTTTTACTCCGGCTTTTGTAAATTGGAGTGAGCTGGAGTACTATAAATTTCTGGATGCAAATCTGGATGACCTGAAAGCAGAATTCCTGATTCCTGAGGTGACCGATACGCTGATTAATTCTGGAAAGGGTGCTGTGAAAATGATCCCTACCGCGGCCAGATGGTTTGGTGTTACGTTTAAAGAAGATGCACCTATTGTAAAGGCGCAACTTCAGAAGCTTAGTGATCAGGGGGTTTACCCTGTAAATTTATGGGAGCGGGAAGTGCTTTCGGTGGTTGACCAGGAGGCTTAAAAGCCTTTAATTAACCTAAGCGACGCTCCGAAGGAATTATTTAAAAGTTTGCCCTGGTCCAACGCTGTAGCAAAACCAATCCTGTAGTTATTTTTTAGCGCCTTTAATCCTTCAAGGTAGATTGAAAATTGCTGAACCGGGATAAATATATTGTTGGATTCAGGGCTACTGTTGTTTCCTGTTGTATTTCCGTAAATGCTTGTCCCGAAAGTTCCGTAGTTCCAGGAATGGGTGATTTTCGTAGCAAATGTCCAGGTATCAATTTCGCCTTCAAAACCCAGGTGTACGGCTACGACCCTGTTGTTGATAAAATAGTCTGCCTTTTTTGATGCCTGACCTTCCTTTGCATCGCTTGCCGGTGTGATTAAAGGGTTTCCAATTCCCGGACCGAAGTAAGACCAGCCATTTCTGTAAAAGGAGTTATTATAGTAATTTTCGTCGCCGGACTTGGTTTTTTTGGACCATGGATAGCCTGCCTGATCTTTGGAGTAAAAGAATTCCAGTAACACTTTTTTCCATTTGAACCCGCTGCTTTTGGTGGTTTGGGCTGTGTTCTCGATGCTGACTCCATTTAGGCCGTCGGCAATGTTGGCGAGTTTTGCTAATGCGCCGACATCATAGAAGTTTTGGCGATAGATCATGATTTTGAATTTCTCAAAATTGTATTCTGCACCCAGGTCCAGTGAGCCGATCTGATTGCCGATCTTGGAGCGTCCAACGCCTTTACCCTTATAGGTTTTTCCCAGGAAGACATAATAGAGCGTTTCGAACTTGGATAGGTCGAAATCCGGGCCGTAAAGGTCTTTTTCGTTGCCCCAGAAGGTCTGGTGGTTGAAGCCTCCGTAGAGTTTTAATTTCCAGTCGGGCTTACCAAGTCGAATGTAAAGGGACTTTTGATGTAAATAACTGCTTTCTGTGGAGCCTTTTATTTTTCCAAGCAAGCCGTGTGCGAAATTTCCTTTTATGGAAAAAAGGCCCTGGAATACCGGGATGGAATAGTAATTGGGGATTGAAATTTCTAATTTAGGTATTCCCAACGCGTTTCCTGACATGGTAAAGTTGCCGGAGCTTAATGAGGTGTCGCCGTTTAGGCCCATGACATCTTTGCTTCTGCCTGCTTTTAGCTGGAATACACCAACTCTTAATTTTGCGTAGGCTTCAATTAGGGTGAGGTTGGATTTATTGCCTGCATTTCCTCTTCCTTCGAAACCCATGCCCCAGTCGACTAGTTTCTTTCTGTTGCCATTGCTGTCGGTTTGCAGGTATTCACTATAGGGTTTGTATGCTCTAAGGATAAGACTGCCGGATACGCCCTCGAGCGGTACGGATCCATATTGATTTGAGCGCATCCAAAAAGGTACTACATCTCCGGTGGTACCGGTGGCTTGCAGTTCGGCTTCTGCCTTAATTTTATCGAAAATCTGGGCGTTTGTTTTGACGACAAACACAAAGAATATAAATAGAAAAAGTGTTAATGGTCTGATAATGGGGTAAATGAAATTCATAGGGTTTTTCTAGATTAAACAATAGGGATGATTATTTGATAGGTTTTTCAGGTAGTTTTTATGGCTTTGAAGGTAAATATGGGTTACTATAAATGATAAAACGAATGTTTTTTTGGTTTTCTTACATTTTCGGTGTTGTTTTTTGATTAAACGGCTGTTTTAACAGTTGATTTACATTTAGTTGTTGATTTTTTAATGTTAAAAATTGGGTTTTATTGTTTTCTGGTTTGAATTTTGTTGTGTTGTTGCCCGGAAATAAGTTGTTTATTGAAAGTTATATCAAATATATTCTTTTTTCTGCTTAAAAATTTTAAATTTGTGTATGTTTTACACTAAGCCCCTGTAATATGAATTAAACGACGAAATAGCATAAATAATACAAACAGACGTATAAATAAAAATCACTCCCTATGATAATAAAAAAAGTCTTAACAGCAGGAGGTATCCGAGTGATCGGTACCTGTATAGTGCATGGGTTTGCATCAAATCGAATGTACTACGAAATTATAATTGCGGATAATACTAATCCTAAATCCCTATGTTAACACGTTATATCTACCTCCTCAGATATGTTTTGCTGATTACCGATGTAATTATGCTAAACATCATCTATTTTAGCGCATATTACCTCTCTCTTAGTCTCGGAAAGTCAATTTCAGATGAATTGCACCAGCATTATCTTGTGGTTTGTAATTTAATCTGGCTATTTAATACAGCTGTATTTGGCTTATATACACTTTATGGAGCCAGAAAGCTCACCAGGATCTATCGTGGAACCTGGAGAAGTGTTGCTTTACATATTGTCCTGTTTACAGGATACCTGATGTTGTCGAGGGATCATGACTTTTCGAAAACCTTCCTGCTGACCTTTTATGGGATGCTTTGCTTTTCTTTCTTATTGAACCGGTTTTTGGGTACTGCTATACAGTACTACTTCTTAAGCAAATTTAACGGAGCGAAAAAAGTTGCCGTAATGGGCTCAAACAGGACTGCTGTCCGGATTTCGAATTACTTCCAAAAACAAAGAAACGTGCAGTTCTGTGGTTTCGTTGGTGGTGATGAGCACATGTTTTCGGTCAGTGGAAATGAACTTTCTGAAGATACCCGTACAAAGCTTGCAGAGGCTGCGGGTAATGGTGTGGTGGATCTTTACGTTGCCGTGGCGCCTGAAAGAATGACTGATGTGAGGCCACTTATGCTTGAGGCCGAAAAACATTGTATCCGGCTTAAATTTATCCCCGACTTTGGCGGGTCTTTAGGAACTCCTTATACCGTAAGTTATCTGGGGGGCGAGTTTCCTATTATCACACTGCGTAAAGAGCCACTTGAAGAAATGAGCAGCAGGTTTAAGAAACGCTTGTTTGATGTGGTATTCAGTTCATTGGTTATCATTTTTATTTTGAGCTGGCTTTATCCTTTAATTGCTTTACTGATAAAGATGCAAAGCAAAGGTCCTGTTATGTTTAAGCAATTGAGAAGCGGCAGAAATGACGAGCCTTTCTGGTGTTATAAGTTCAGAAGCATGAAGGTGAATGATGCAAGCGATAAGAAGCAGGCGACTAAGGATGATGACCGGATTACACCTATTGGTAAATTTCTGAGAAAATCCAGTCTTGATGAAATGCCACAGTTCTTTAATGTATTTATGGGTAGTATGAGTGTAGTTGGCCCAAGGCCTCATATGCTGAAACATACCGAGCAGTACAAAGCGATAATTAACCAATACATGGTAAGGCAGTTTTTGAAGCCAGGAATAACCGGCTGGGCGCAGGTTAATGGATTTAGAGGAGAGACAAAGGCGACAGAGGATATGGAGAATCGTGTGAAATGCGATATCCACTACCTGGAAAACTGGGACTCTATGTTTGATGTGAAAATTATTTTTATGACCGTATTAAATGTGATGCACGGTGAGGATAATGCTTTCTAATTTTTAACCTATAAAATTAATGAAAAACACCTACGTTTTAATTTTGGCAGGAGGCATCGGAAGCCGTTTCTGGCCAAAAAGCAGGAATAACTTTCCTAAGCAGTTTATTGATATTTTAGGTACTGGAAAATCATTGTTGCAACTCACCTTTGAGCGATTTTCTGAACTTTGTCCGCCCGAGAATATTTATATTTTAAGTAATGATCAGTATGCCGGTTTGATTGCCAAACAATTGCCAGATCTGCCGGTCTCAAATATTATTGCTGAACCTACAAGAAACAATACCGCACCCTGCATCGCCTATGCGTCCTTTAAAATAGCCGATCTGAATCCGGATGCAAATATTATAGTTGCGCCTTCAGATCAGTTGATATTGAAAGAAGATATATTCCTGGAGAAGATTCGGATAGCGCTTGATGGTGCAGATAAGCTGGACAGGTTATTTACTTTAGGCATTTCACCAAGCAGACCGGATACCGGCTACGGGTATATCAAATATAACCCTACCACCTCAGGAGAAATACATCAGGTGATTCAGTTTCTGGAAAAACCAAACCTGGAAAAGGCTAAAGAATTTGTTGACAGTGGTGATTACCTTTGGAATGCCGGTATTTTTGTATGGAATGTAAAATCGATATTGAAAGCACTGGAACTACATGCCCCAGAGATCTATGATCTTTTTAATAAAGGATCTGTTTTTTACAATACGGCAGGCGAAAAAGATTTTATAAGGGAATATTACCCATTGTCGCCTAATATTTCTATTGATTATGCCATCATGGAAAAGGCCGACAATGTGTATACTGTGCCGGGCGATTTTGGGTGGTCGGACCTTGGTACCTGGGCTTCGCTTTATGAGGTGCTGGACAAGGACCAGTACAATAATGTTTTTTCCGGTCACCGGGTAAACCTTTCCGAGACAGAGAATTGCATGGTTCAGATTCCGAAGGATAAAGTAGCGGTAATTAAAGGACTGAACGATTATATTGTTGTTGACGACGGAAAGATTTTGTTGATCTATCCAAAGGCCCTGGAACAAGAGATAAAGGCTGTTTCCAATAACGTAATTGAAGTATGTGGAAATGATTTTTCTTAAGGATTTCTAATAAGATAAGATTAAGCATGTTTTGAGAACCGGTTGTCCCAGCCGGTTCTTTTGTGTTTTGCCCTATTATTTCTATATTACATTTAAGTAACACTTATATTACTTTATACTAACCAGATTGTTCACCCGTTAAAACTGACGCCTATGTAGCATCCCCAGATTATTTTGAAAATAAACTATTAACTAATCATTCCTAACCAAATATTTTATGTTTAAAACAGTATCTTTTCTCAAAAGGAAGGCTTTCCTTTTGCTGACCGGTCTGCTATTATCTATAGCTGCCAGTGCTCAAACCAAAATCACCGGTAAAGTAACCGGAAGCGATGATAATCTGCCAATCATTGGAGCATCCATAAAAATCAAAAACACAAATGTGGGAACAACAACCGATCCATCAGGAGCTTTTGCTATCATGGCAAAACCAACCGATGTGCTGATTGTATCTTTTGTTGGCTACCAGGCCAAAGAAATGCCGGTAAGTACGCAAACCACACTTAACATAGTTCTTTCCCAGGACAATACCAGTTTGAGCGAAGTAGTCGTAACCGGTTATACCGCCCAGCGTAAAAAGGATTTAACAGGTGCTGTATCTGTTGTAGATGTGGGCCAGTTAAAATCCCAGCCCGCTGCCAGTGCTGTTGAGGCATTACAGGGCAAGGCGCCGGGTGTGCAGATCGTAAATGACGGGGCACCGGGTGCTACCCCTCAGATCCGGGTACGTGGGGTGACTACCATCAATAACAATGATCCTTTATATGTAATTGATGGGGTGCCTTATGAAGGAAAACTGAGCTGGCTAAATCAAAACGATATCGAGAGCATGCAGGTGCTTAAGGATGCCTCGTCGGCATCAATCTATGGTGCCAGGGCAAATAATGGTGTCGTGATCATTACCACAAAGAAAGGACTTTTGGGCGCACCTAAGATCACCTTTGATACTTATTATGGAACCCAAACGCCACGAAAAGGATCATTCCCGAAAATGATGGATCCGATGCAGTATGCAGAATATTTATTTAGCGCTTACCGTAATGCCGGAGAGACTCCTGCAACCGGGGATAACTATGGCAGCGGGGCTACACCAACATTGCCGGAGTACCTGATTGCCGGCGGTGCATCAGGACAGGCCGTGACTCCGGGGGATGCCGATCCTTCTAAATACAATTACAGCAGGGACCCGGCCACTTTTTATCAGATTACAAAAGCAAACCAGCAGGGAACGAACTGGTTTGATGAAATTACCAAGAATGCACCGGTACAAAATTACCAACTGGCGGCTTCTGGTGGTGGTGAAAACTCTACCTATAGTTTCTCTGCAGGCCATTTGAACCAAAAAGGAACCATTCAATACACAGGGTTTAAACGCTATAACGTAAGGACCAATACCACTTTTAGTGCCTTGAACAAGAGGCTTCGCTTTGGTGAGAATGCACAATACAGCTACTCTGAAGGTTTCGGTATTGGTGTAAACCCGAATGTTTCGGGAGAATATCAGGATGAAGGCAGTCCGGTTAGCTGGGCTTACCGGATCCCGACCATCATTCCTGTTTACGACATTAGAGGAAACTTTGCGGGTAGCCGTGGTAGTCAGCTCGGTAACGCTGAAAACCCTTTGGCTACGCTTTTCCGTGCTAAAGACAATAAAAACAAAAGCAATTTCTTTTTTGGGAATGTGTTTGGAGAACTGGACCTGGTTGATGGACTGGTTGCCAAAACAAGTTTCGGTATCCGTTATGAAAACTATAATGGGATGTCGATGCGTTACCCTAACCTGGAGTTCTCTGAAGGAAATAACTCGAACAATTTAAATGAAAGCCAGGGTTACAATACAGAATGGACCTGGACCAATACATTGACCTATTCTAAAGTTTTTGCCGAGAAACACCGGTTGAACATTTTAGCGGGTACTGAGGCGATACGCTCGCGTAGTCGTTTGCTGGAGGGTGGCCGTAATGATTTCTTTGTACTCGGTAATCCGGATTACTATTATCTTGGTGCAGGTTCATCGAACATCAGCAACAACAGCAGCGGTGGAGTAGGCTCTTTGTTCTCTGTATTTGGACGTGTTGATTATTCATTTAACGACCGTTATCTGGTGAGTGCCACGATTCGTCGTGATGGTTCTTCTAACTTCGGACCTGAAAACAAGTATGGGAACTTCCCGGCAGCCAGTGTTGCCTGGAGATTGTCGGAAGAGAATTTCATTAAAGACAATATAAAATGGGTAACCGACTTAAAGCTTCGTGCGGGTTATGGAGAGACAGGTAATCAGCGGATTCCGGGATTTCAATACCTGAACAGGTTTCAGTCTTCACTGATCAATTCATCTTACGGTTTAGGTGGCGGAAACAATGTGATTCCGGGTGTTTGGCAGAACAACTATCAAAATCCGGCCATCAAATGGGAATCACTAAGCTCAGTAAACCTGGGGCTGGACTTTACCTTGTTTGATGCGGTGCTTGATGGATCGGTAGACTGGTACAACAAAAAAACCAGTGATATGCTTTATCCGGTTCCGTTGCCTGCCACGGCAGTAGGTATGGGTACTTCACCTTATGTTAACGTTGGTGACATGAGCAACAAAGGGTTTGAAATATCATTAGGCTATCATTATGGTAAAAAGGACAATAAGCCTTTTACCTTTGATCTGGGAGTTAACTTTTCACGAAATGTAAACCAGGTGGTTAAACTTGCTCCGGGCGTGACCGAGCAACCGTACGGTTCATTTAGAACCTTACAGACCAGTATCCTTAAAGTAGGTGCACCTTTTGGTTCATTCTATGGTTATGATGTGGTTGGCATTTATCAGGACCAGAACCAGGTAACTGCAGGGCCTTCTTATACTGGTGCCCGTATTGGTGGCTTTAAGTTCAGAGATGTAAACGGCGACA
The DNA here is from genome assembly GCF_059758925.1 of Pedobacter sp. GQ55. Classification (NCBI taxonomy): domain Bacteria; kingdom Pseudomonadati; phylum Bacteroidota; class Sphingobacteriia; order Sphingobacteriales; family Sphingobacteriaceae; genus Pedobacter; species Pedobacter sp. GQ55. Next base: position 104,821 of record NZ_JCAXEI010000005.1, read on the forward strand.
ATAAGATTGATCCATCAGACAGGACCATTATTGGTAATCCGAATCCTGATTTTCTTTATTCATTTAGTGTGAATGCATCTTACAAAAACTTTGATGTGGCCATGTTCTTTAATGGCGTGCAAGGGAATGAGCTGTATGAGGCCACCCGCTATTTTACGGACTTTTCTACATTTAACGGGGCCAGAAGTACCAGGCTGCTGGATGCCTGGAGCCCAACTAACACAGGAAGTTTAACGCCATCTCCAAACATCCGTGCTTCGGACTTTGAATACGCTTCTTCGAGCTATTACGTTCAGGACGGAAGTTTCTTCAGGATGAAAAATTTGCAGATCGGTTATTCTTTGCCAACAGATAAGATTTTTGGGGCTAAACTGGGTATAAACAAATTAAGGATTTATGCCAGTGCCACTAATCTTTTCACGATCACCGACTATACGGGTCTGGATCCGGAGGTTAGTCAGGAAACAGAAACCTTTTCTGCACCTGGTGTAGATCGCGGTATTTACCCTAGCCCACGTCAGTTTCTGCTGGGTTTAAGTGTTGGTTTTTAATTTTAAAAAAAAGAAGTCATGAAAAAGATTAATTATATCGTATTTATAGCATTGCTGTTTACGGCAATGGGGTGTGGCAAAGATTTTCTTGAAAAAAATCCACAGGCTGAATTGAGCCCGGAGCAATTGACCACGCAGGAAGGTGTTGAAGGGATGCTTACCGGAGCATATGCTTTATTAAATGGAAACCTGAATGGTACTTTTGGTAATTATGGTGCTGCACCAAGCCAGTGGCTTTTAGGTGAGGTAACCTCTGATAATGCACATAAAGGGAGTGATAACGGTGACCAGCCCAACATGAATTTATTGGAGCGCCACTCGCCAACCAGTACTAACGATAACCTGTCGAATTTATGGGTACGTTGTTTTGAGGGCATCCAGAGGTGTAACAATACCTTACGTTTCCTGGCCGCATTGCAAAGTGGAAGCGGAATTAAATTTCCGGAAGCAAGGGCTATCGAGATTCAGGGTGAAGCCCGTTTATTAAGAGGACATTTTTATTTTTACCTGGCAAGGGTGTTTAAGAATGTACCGCTGATCACTGAGGCGACAACCGAGAAAGCAGTGGATAATATGGCAGACATTTATCCGCAAATTGTAGCTGATTTTAAATTTTCGGTTGACAATTTAGCTGCCGTAAACTCAAAACAGCAGGTTGGCCGTGTGAATAAGGTGATTGCCCAGGCCTATTTAGGCAAGGTGTATCTATATCAAAAGAAATATGCTGAAGCTTTGCCTTTGTTTAACAGCGTAATTGCCAGCAGGGCAAACATCGAGACTTTACCCTATACAGATAATTTTGACATTACTAAAGAAAATGGCCCTGAATCGATATTCGCGGTGCAGCATTCTGTAGGAAGTGATGGTTCGGGTGGTGACAATGGAAATGTTGGGGATATCTTAAACTTTCCGTATGGTACGGGACTACCTATTACCTGCTGTGGATTTTTTCAGCCCTCGATTGATCTGGCCAATTCCTATAAGGTAACTGCAGCGGGATTGCCTTATCTGGATGGTAAGTATCGTCTGGATCCTTATAAGTCGGATTTTGGACTAGCAGGGGCGGATAAGACCAATTACAAAGTTAACCGTACGCTGGCGGTAGATCCGCGGATGGATTATACGATGGGCAGAAGGGGAGTTCCTTTTCGCGATTGGGGAATTATGCAGGGCGATTCGTGGATCCGTGAGCCCTCTAACGGAGGCCCGTTTGTAGCCTATAAGAATGTAATTGAAGCGGCACAGGTTTCCAGTGGTACCGGCCCGGGAAATACCAATGTGACGGGATTGAATGTAAATATCATCCGTCTGGCCGATGTGTATCTGATGGCCGCGGAGTGTGAAGTGGAAGCAGGTAGCCTTGGACGCGCGCTTACACTGGTAAATAACATACGGACCAGGGCGGCTAAACTTCCCGGTAAATCAGCAGATGGCAATCCTGTTGCCAGTTATAAAGTGAGCGTGTATCCATCTTTCCCCACTCAGGAATATGCACGTTCGGCGGTTCGTTTTGAGCGCAGGCTGGAGTTGTCTCTTGAAGGACATCGCTTTTATGATCTGGTACGATGGGGTATCGTTAAGCAAACGCTGGAAAGCTATTTTGGCTTTGAAGGCGGATATTTTGCTTACCTGAAACCGGTTGTGATTGAACCAAGGGATGAGTATTTCCCGATTCCGCAGGATCAGATAGATAGAAGCGGGGGAGTGCTGAAACAGAACGAAGGGTATTAATGCTTTAAGCACCTGAGTGATTAAAACTCAGGTGCTTAATTAAAATTGTGTAGTCGGTTGTTACCTGCTTTTCTTGATTATACAAAAATTAAATACTATATTTTCACTTGAATCCAAACCGACCAGATCTCATCAAGCGCTATACCCCATAATAGAAGAATAAAGAAAAGGGTTCAATTTCGAATTTTTAAAAATTACGATTATGCTCTTTAACTCTCTCCACTTCTTTTTCTTTTTTATAGTGGTTACTCCAGCCTTTTTTTTATTGCCACATCAGCATAGATGGAAACTACTGCTGGCCGCAAGCTGCTATTTCTACATGACTTTTGTTCCGGTGTATATCCTGATTCTGGGCTTCACAATCATTATAGATTATTTTGCAGGGATACTCATCGAAAATTCTAAAGGGAACAGGAGAAGGAACTTCCTTATTTTGAGTCTGGTGGCAAACATTGGCGTACTGGCCGTTTTTAAGTATTATAACTTCCTTAATGATAACCTCTCCTTTTTGCTGGGAAATATCGGTTATCAGAACCACGTACCCTATTTAGAAATTCTATTGCCTATTGGGCTTTCTTTTCATACGTTCCAGGCGATGAGTTATACCATTGAAGTTTACCGGGGAAATCAAAAGGCCGAGAAACACTTTGGGATATACTCCTTGTATGTAATGTTTTATCCTCAGCTGGTAGCAGGACCGATAGAGCGGCCACAAAATATCCTTCATCAGTTTCATACCAAGCAGTATTTCAATTACACCAATGTGGTGGAAGGTTTGAAGCTCATTACATGGGGTTTATTTAAAAAGGTGGTAATTGCCGACAGGTTATCCATCTACGTTGACGCCGTGTATAATAATGCGGACCAGCATAGCGGGCTGACCCTTATTGTGGCGACTGTGTTTTTTGCATTTCAGATTTACTGCGATTTTTCGGGCTATTCTGATATCGCCATAGGCTGTGCAAGGGTAATGGGGTATAACCTGATGATCAATTTTAGACGGCCTTATCTGGCAGGCAGCATAAAAGAATTCTGGTCGAGATGGCACATTTCCCTATCCACCTGGTTCAGGGATTACTTGTATTTTCCTTTGGGTGGCAGCAAGGTGGCGATACCGCGGTGGTACCTTAACCTCTTTATTGTGTTTATGGTAAGTGGCCTATGGCATGGTGCAAACTGGACTTTTATCATCTGGGGGGCATTGCATGGGATCTATCAGATTTTTAGTGTTTCATTTAAAAAATTCAATGAAAAGAATATTCTTGGTTATCGCCCTTTGACTAATGCTTTTCATGTTTTGCTCACCTTCGTGCTGGTCTGCTTTGCCTGGATATTTTTCAGGGCAAATAATGTAACAGAAGCCTTTAATATCTGTAAGAGCATATTTACATTAAAAGGGGGAGGTTTATTTATAGGAACACCAGAAGGGTTTGTATATGCGCTCATCTGGATTTTGTTCTTGCTGGTTGTGGAATACATTACTGAATACCACTCGGATATCATTAAGGTATTTTATAGCCCAAACAGAGTGGTCAGGTATGCGGGTTATACGGTTATTGTATTGTTTATCATTCTGTTTGGCGTGTTTAACGGGGGGCAGTTTATCTATTTTCAATTCTGATTATGAAACCATTTTATAAACTATTGAGGAACGGGCTGATTATACTGGTTTTGTTATTTGCTACAGACAGGGCCCTTGGCGCATTAATTGAGCACTTTTTCTTTAATGAAAAACAAGGTGATTCGGCAGTCACCACGCATGGGATTCTGGATGCTAACGAAGACATTCTTATTTTTGGGAATTCCAGGGCCAGCCATCATTATATTCCGGAGCTGATCACTGAAAAAACCGGGTTATCTTGCTATAACCTTGGCCGGGATGGCATGAAGATGCTTTATTATGAAACGCTGTTGAAGTCTGTTTTAAGTTATCATACGCCAAAAGTGGTGATACTGGATTTGAACCTGAACGATTTTGAGTATCAGCACCAGGAGGAACAGAAGCTAACGGCCGTTTTAATGCCTTATATTAACAAGAATAAAGAGGTTAGTGAATTGATTTATGCGCAGAGTAAAATGGAGTTCTCCCTGGCACATATTTCAACCCTTTATAGGGTTAATTCTTTACCTATGTCAATCATGCAGCATCATTTGGAAATAGGTCAGAAGCACTTTAGTGGATACGAACCGCTTTCGGGAAATATGCCCCAAGGAGCTAAAGTAAGACACATTGACAACGCGAATTATAAGGAATCGAAAGATCAGTTAACCGCGTTTGAAAATTTTGTTAAAGCAACAAAATCAAAAAATATAAAATTACATATTTTGGTATCGCCCGGAATGAAGATCCATATGCACAATGCATTGAAAACTGCTGACCGCATTTTAAGTAAATATGATTTGAAGTGTTACAACTACTCGGAGCTATTTAATGCAGATGCCAATAAGCTGTTTTACGATGTCGGCCATTTAAATGAGATAGGGGCAAAAGCGTTTACAGATAGTGTGATTGTTGACCATTTAGCTGAAATACGCCCAGGCAGAAGTCCATTAGCCGGCTCAAGCGCGATCAGCAGAAACTAAAAATAATCTTGCAGGAAGTGTTCTTCGGTATTGCAATACAGAGAAGAATAGATGTTAAGGTCCTGAATATTGGTTTTAAGCTTCCTTTTCATGTGCAGGATGGGATGGCTTTTTTTAATGTCGAGCAACTCGCTGATGTTTTTGTCGCCAAGTATGGCCCAGATCTTCTGCTCTCCCTCTTTTACTTCTATGTTGTAACTTTCCCTTAAGATTTTAAAGAGCGAGCGGTTTTCTAATTTTTTGGAAATAAACCCGGGCAGATTGATGCTGCTGATGTATGTTTCTTCGTAGAGTACCGGAATGCCATTGATGTGGCGGAGCCTTGTAAAGTAGATACAATGGTGTTTGAGCTCTTGGGCATTTAATGGAAAGAAGAAATCCAGGGGCCAGTCTTGTTCTACCTGCTTTTGCAAAATAGAAGTGCTGAGGCTCTGGCCGCCTACACCCGCGGTAACCCCGCTTAAGGAAAGAATGCCTAAGCCTGCTTTAGGTTCGATGACGATGCTGCCCTTGCCATGACGGCGGGTAATATAGCCTAAGTTGGTTAGCCCTGATAATGCCTGCCTAACGGTAACCCTTGTGGTGTTGTAGGTTTTGCAGAGGTCGTTCTCCGAGGGCAGCAGTTGGCCTTTTTGGTATACGCCTTTTTCGATCTGAGCTCTCAAATCATCAGTTACTTTTTTATATAGGGGGCTTAATTTATCTGGCCTCATCTTGTATATACAAGTTGTTTTTTATATGTTTGATTAGCCCATCATTAATATGGAGGGCAGACCAAATATAAAGGTATGAAATTATGAAGACATACAAACTAAACCGGTTGTTTAACAGCAATTCAGGAAATTGTTTTGATGTAGCGGTTGATCACGGGTTTTTTAATGAACACTCCTTTCTGAGCGGTATTGAGGACATCCAGAAAGCTGTCTCTGTATTAGTTGATGCGGGACCTGATGCCATACAGCTTACCGTTGGACAGGCACAATATTTACAAGCTATCCCCGGCAGGGAAAAGCCTTCTTTGGTTTTACGAACAGATGTCGCCAATGTCTATGGAAAAGAATTGCCACGGACATTGTTTAGCAGAATGATAGCCGACCCTGTGGAACAAGCTGTTCGACTGGATGCGGCATGTGTTGTGGTAAACCTGTTTAGTATACCCGGTGAACCTGAAGTGACCGATCAGTGCATTCAGAATATACTTAAAATTAAACCTTTATGTGAGCGATATGCCATGCCTTTAATGGTTGAACCATTGGTGTTCAAACCCAATACCCAGGCAGGAGGCTATATGGTAGATGGTGACCCGCAGAAAATTATACCTTTAGTGAGGCAGGGTGTTGAACTGGGCGCGGACATTATCAAAGCCGATCCGACGGATAATGTTAACGATTATCATCGCATTATAGAGATAGCGGGCAATATACCCGTGCTGGTAAGAGGAGGGGGTAAAGCAAGCGACCGTGAAATTCTGGAGCGGACATATGGTTTGATGAAGCAGGGTGCCAGAGGGATTGTATATGGCCGGAATGTCATACAACACGATGATCCCGCGGGGATGACCAAAGCATTAATGGCGATAGTGCATCAGGGTGCAAGCGCCGCGGAGGCGGCTACTTTAATAGCAATAAAGCATTAGCTGCGATGAAAAAAGTTAATATAGGGATTATTGGGGGCGGGCTGATGGGTAAGGAGGCAGCAAGTTCCTTTGCACGCTGGTTTGCGATAAGTGACTTACCGGTGCGCGTTGAGCTAACCGCGGTTTGTGACCTTAACCAAGACGTATTATCCTGGTATAAGAATGTGCCTACGGTTAAGTTGCTGACAACCGACCACAAAGAATTATTGGCCGATGAGGAAATTGATGTGGTGTATGTTGCCCTGCCTCATCATTTACACAAACAGTATTACCTGGAGGTACTGGCGGCGGGAAAAGATTTACTGGCCGAAAAGCCATTTGGAATTGATCTGGAAGCAGCTTTAGCGATAAAAAACGAGGCTGACAGGCTGGGGCGTTTTGTGCGCTGCAGCTCGGAGATGCCTTTTTTGCCGGGGCCTCAGCGGGTTTTTAAAGAAGTGGAGTCGGGCAGGTTAGGACAAATTATAGAAATTAAAGCCGGCTTTCTGCACTCAAGTGACCTGGATCCGACCAAACCCATTAACTGGAAAAGGCAAGTGCCATTTTGTGGTGAAATAGGTGTTATGGGTGATCTGGGGATGCATGTACTGCATATTCCATTAAGATTGGGCTGGAAACCTGAACGGATATATGCGCAGCTTCAAAAGATCATTACCAGGCGGCCTGATGGAAAAGGAGGAATGGCTGAATGTGATACCTGGAACAATGCAACCCTGAACACCGAGGTAAGCATAGCGGGTAATCCTGTTCCGATGACCCTGGAGATGAAGCGCATTGCACCCGGAGAGACCAACACCTGGTATATAAAAATATTGGGAACCGAAGGTGGTGTGAAATACAGTACCAAGGATATCAAAACACTATGGACTTTTAAACGTAATACGGAACAGTGGTGGCAGCGGACTGATCTTGGGTTTAAGGGAATGCCATTTACAACAATTACAGGGGGTATTTTTGAACCCGGATTTCCGGATTGTTTTATGCAAATGCTGGCCGCATATATTGCCGAAAGAGCAGGGGTGTTAAATGGTCGGTTTGGTTGTGTAACCCCGGAAGAAGCATTAAATAGTCACTATATATTTGACGCGGCATTAAGATCGTTTAACAACCAAATATTAGAAAAAATAACGTACTTTAAAACCGAAACAGCATGAAAAGATCAGCAATAAATAAAGCAATAATTGATGCAGGGGAATGCTTTACACGCAATGGCTGGTCGTTGCCCCCGAACCCTAAATGGGACATTACTGATTTTGGCCTGGACTCTTTTTTAACTACAGGACTGGTATTGGTGAACTTAGCCGAAGAGAAGGAGTACTGTGAAAAAATAATGTATGCGGTAAGGGGTCAGGTAACTCCTTGCCATACACATAAAAAAAAGAAAGAGGATATCATTTGCAGATCGGGGCTTCTGGTTGTTCAGCTATGGAGCGCAGACCCGGCTGTTGAGGAAAATACAGATACCTTTAGTGTGAAAATGAATGGCAGTTACCGCAGGATTACCTCCGGAGATAAAATACCGATACCTCCCGGTCAGCGGATTACAATAGAACCCGGTGTTTGGCATGAGTTCTATCCTGAATCTGGTGAATGTATTATAGGGGAGGTATCTACAGCCAATGATGATGTAAATGATAACTTCTTTTCGGATAGAAATATTGGCAGATTTAGCGATATTGAGGAGGATGAAGCCTTAATTGTCAAATTAGTAAGTGAATACTAACTCATGAAAAATGGAATATTAGTTGGCGGTAACTGGATCATTGATCAGGTGAAGGTAGTAGATGCTTTTCCTGAAGAAGAAAAGCTGGTTAATATTCTTACCGAGTACAGTAGTAATGGCGGATCTGCATATAATATCTTAAAGGGAATGGCTAAATTAAAAGCCGATTTCCCTTTATATGGCCTTGGTTTGGTTGGTGATGACGACAGGGGAGACCATATCATTAAAGAGTGTTTGGACCTTGGAATTGATGCCTCTGGGATTCAGAAAGCGTCAAATATGGCCACTTCGTATACTGACGTGATGACCGTAAAATGTACCGGGAAAAGAACCTTTTTTCATCAGCGTGGCGCCAATGCCCTGCTTGATGTGGGGCATTTTGACTTTAGCTCATCTACTGCAAAGATCTTTCATCTTGGTTACCTGTTGTTATTGGATAAGCTTGATTTAATGGAGAATGACGGAGAAACCCGGGCTGCAAAGGTTTTAAAAAGTGCGAAAGAAAATGGATTGATTACTTCGGCTGATATTGTTAGTGAGAAATCGGACCGGTTTAACCAGCTGATCCCTTCTTCCTTAAAATACATTGATTACCTCTTTGTGAATGAATTTGAAGCCAGCATGATATCGGGCATACAGACGGTGGATGACAGCGGGCAAATTTTGCCAGATCACTGTTACAAGGCAGCAGCGGAAATGATCAGGATGGGGGTGAACAAATGGGTTATCCTGCACTTCCCCTCTGGCGTTATGGCTGTGGATCATCAGGGCAGTAGGTTGTTCCAGGCAAGTATTGACCTGCCTGAGGATAAGATTGAAGGAGCCGTAGGTGCCGGAGATGCTTTTGCTGCAGGTGTTTTAATGGGCGTTCATCAGAACAAAGCGATGGACACCTGTTTGGAATTAGGCGTTTGTGCGGCTGCATCCAGCCTTTTTGCCGCTACCTCTTCTGACGGCATCACCTCATCGGAAGAATGCCTGCTGCTAAAACAGCTTTACGGATTTCGTAAATAGCGGCGATCAATAGGATAGGGCACAATAAAGTAAGTGTCAATCTGAAAGTATACTCCTTCCAAAAAATCCCTGACTGTCGTTCCCCAAATCACTACATGTAGACATAGAAACTTTAATTCTCCTTACCTATATTGAGGTAAGAACAAATCGTGCATGGTGACCTGGTTCTGGACTAGGCCAATAGAATAAACATTGTTTTTAATGCCATAGGTTGTGACCATGGCTAGAAACAATGCTTTTTTAGTCTTGCTCTGGTGACGGAATATATCAAGTTTGTACTGTAATTCAGCAGCATAAGCTTTATCTATGACGAACTCCGTATTTGAGAACTTTATTTCACATATGCTGATGACATTATCCTGCCTGTCCAGCAACAGGTCGATCTGAGCACCATTTCCGGTTTTTGGGGCATGTCGCCAGGCTGAAATTTCTGTAAATACTCCGGAAATGCCCAAGGCCTGCTTAATATTATCTGAATGTTTCAGACAGATTCCTTCAAAGGCATAGCCACTCCAACTCCTCCATGAAGGTGTCAGTGATTTTTTTAGCCAGGTACCTGCCCCCGAGGCCCGGGAATGTTCGATAAATTTGAGGTAGAAAAGGCTGTATTGATCACTGAGTTTGTAGATACTCTGATTGGCATTTTTTTGGAAAGGTAGCTGGGGGGTAATGAAGCCAGACTCCACGAGTTCCTCGAGTAACAGCGTGGTAGTCCCCCCACTTTGTAGGTTACATGTGGCAATGATCTCGTTTCTTGTCAATCCCGATGGCTTGTCTGCGAGTGCTTTGACCACGGAAATGTGCCTGTCTGCGTTTTCGAATAGAGAGCGGTAAAGGTTTGCGAATTCTGTTGAAAGGAGACCGTCCTTAGTAAAGCAAAGCCTATCAATGGCCTGGGTAGCACTTTCTCCTTTTTTGAGTTCTTTTAGATAGTGTGGCACACCGCCCATTGCCATAAAAATGGTCAATATCTGGTAACGGTCAATATAGATGTTTTTGCTTTTCAGGTACTGTTCTGTTTCGTGCAGTGTGAAAGGTAAAAGGCGTATTTTCCGCGTTAGTCGGTTGTGCAGGCCTCCTTTGCTGTTGACAACTTTTTTGATCATCCAGGTGGCTGCAGATCCACAGATAGCGACGATCAGATTAGGCTGTTGTGATGCCCATTGGTTCCAGAAATATTCGAATGCCGAAAGAAAACCTGATTTATGCGAGCTTAGCCAAGGGAATTCGTCAAAGAAAATTACAGCTTTTCTTTTTTTAAGCACAGGGGTTGCAAATTCCCTGAGCTGCCAGAAAGCTTCTGTCCAGTTTTTAGGAGCTGCTGGAGTTAATGGCGAGCCTAGCGCCTCTGCCATGGCCTTGCTGAAATTGAGCAGTTGCTCGGTAGCATTCCCATCGTGCACCCCCGAAAGTTCAAAAATAAGCTGTTCCCGGAAGACCGAGCGTATCAGGAAAGTCTTCCCAACCCTTCGCCTGCCAAAAACCGCTAGAAGTTCCGATGAAGACGAGGCAAGCGCCTCAGATAGTATTTTTTTTTCCGGTATTCTTCCAATGAGCAATTCCATCTTTCTCCTTTTTAATGATTAAAACAAATTATCTGCAGCCAAAATGTATTTCAAATATATGGTTTTGGCTGCGGATAAAAAAGTATCTGCAGCCAAAACTCATGTAAATCATGTTAATTTGGCTGCGGATAAGTTGCTTTATCTGAACGCTCTCATTATACAAATAGAGATTAAATCAGACTTCTGGAAACAAGCACGAGCCCAGGAAGTCCCAGGCGCGCCAGTGATCGCAGCTTACCTTTTTGCAGGTTCATATACGGCAACTGCAACCCTCGAATCGGCACATCCATAGTATAAAAACCATTTTTGCTGATGGAAAATAAGCCCCTCTACAAATACAGTTCCTGCCGGATATTGCCCGCTTTTTTCAAAAGATTCTGTAGGGACAAAGAATGGCTTGTCTAGCCGGCCGATTACTTTTTCTGGATTTTTAGCATCAAAAAGTACCTGTCCGGCCGCGTAGGTATTGGCCGTATAATTTTTATCTGCTTTGTCGCCAGATGCATTTTTTCCATTGTACAATACCAGTATTCCTTTGTCAGTTAACAGGGCAGGAGGTCCTGCTTCTGTAAGGTCGCTGTCGAAATAATTTCTTCTTGGTTTGATCAGTTCCTTGATTTTTCCTTCTGCATCCAGTGCAGGTGCCCAGTTTACAAGATCGTCAGAGGTTGCAGCATTCAGAAACTTTTCGCCCCAGTACATCAGGTATTTTCCATTCACTTTTGCGATGACCTGCTTTCCATTTACCAGTTGGGTAACGATGGAGGCAGATTTGGTGAACATATTGTAAAATTTACCATTGTAGGCCTTTGCAAATGCTGGCCCGTGTTTGGTCCATTTAATGAGGTCTTTGGAAGTGGCAACACCCAGGCGGGCAACTTTTTTGTTCCACTGCGTGTAAAACATGACATAAGTGCCATCGCTGGTTACCGCTATTCTTGGGTCTTCACATCCTCCCGGATTTTCAAGTTCTTTTTGGCTATCGTTGCCGGGATAAAACACAGGTTCAGCTTTTCTTTTAAAGGTTAGTCCGTCTGTGCTATAGGCATATCCAAGTCTGGATGTTCTGTGGCCAATTCCAACACCTGACTTGTCTTCGGCTCTGTAAAGCACCACAATCTCTTTTCCTTTTACAGTAGCACCAGGGTTAAAAGTATCGTTAGATTCCCAGTCGACATATTTACCTGAGAGCGGATCAAGAAAGGTTGTACTGGTGTTTGGTGAGATGATTGGGTTTACACCAGCAGGTCTTAAAAAAGGACCTAAAGCCCATTCGGGCAGTTTTTCGACAGCTGTTTGTGCCTTGGTCTTTTCTGCAGGTAGCAGCAAAAGGAAGCCGATTAAGGCATATGGGAAAAACTTTTTCATATTATTCTATTCCGAATTGTTTGTTTGGTTGTGCGCCCATGACCAGTTCCAGTTTACCTCCGCGGGTGATGTCCTGATGGTCTAAATAGGCCTTATTATAGGGCTTGCCGTTAAGCTTAGCGCTTTGGATGTAGATGTTTTGTGCACTGTTGTTCTTAGCCTCAATTGTGAAGCTTCCGCCTTTATAAAAGTTCGGATCAAGCCTGATCTGGGTTTTGCTGAAAACCGGGCTGGTAAGCTCATATCTGGTGCTTCCGGGGGTAACGGGGTGGAAGCCGCTGGCGGCCAATACGTACCAGGCCGACATCTGTCCTACGTCTTCATTCCCAACCAAGCCTTCCACAGCGTTGTGATAGGCACGACTACAGATTGCCCTGGTCCACTTTTGAGTAAGCCAGGGCGCGCCAACGCGGTTAAACAGAAAAGGCACATGATGTACCGGTTCATTGGCATGGTTGTAATAATCGTTCCACATCATGTTTTGAGGAACTCTCTCAAAGAAATTGGTCAGGTCTGCCAATACTTTTTCCTTGCCACCCATTAAAGCGGTCATTCCCTCTATATCCTGAGGTACAAACCAGCCTTGCTGGTATGGATTGGCTTCTACTGATCCGTACCATTGTTTCAGTCGGCCTTCCTGCGGCCAGGGTTGCCATTTACTATCTTTATCTTTAGGTCTGAACCATCCTTTTTCGGGATCAAATATGTTTTTGTAAGATTGCGACCGCTTAAAATACTTTTGCTGATCACCTGGCTTTTTCAAAGCTTCGGCCATTTTAGAAACACACCATTCAAAATAGGCATATTCCAGGGTATTTGAGATGCCGAAAGGTTCATAGGCGTATCCCAGTTCCCCATTGCCATATTTCTCTACGCTGTTTACGCAGAGCTCGTATGCTTTCGGGACATTGAAATTTCTTAAGCCTTTGGCGTAAGCATCAGCAATGACCGATACAGCGGGGTTGCCAATCATACAGCCACTGTAAGCATTGAGAAATTCCCAGCGCTCCAGGTAGTTTTCCTGTTTCTCATCGGCCAGGGTAACCAATGAATTGATCATATCGGTTACAACCGAGGGGTTAATTACAGTTTGTAAGGGCATCTGACTTCTGAATACATCCCATCCGCTGAAGATGGTTCTTTTCGTAAAGCCATCTGCTTTATGTGCCTTATGATCGCCACCGTAATATTGCCCGTCTGCATCCTGAAAGGTGCGGGGATCAATCTGGGTGTGATACAGGGCAGTGTAAAACACTGTTTTTTCTTCTTCAGTGCCACCTTCGACTTTTATTTTTGATAGCGACTGGTTCCATAGTTTGTTGGCATTGGCTTTTACTTTATCGAAATCCCAGCCCTGGATATCGGTATGGAGGTTCAGCTTTGCACCCTCCATGCTTACGAAGGAGATGCCGCTTTTCATGATGACCTGTTCGTTTTCACTGGTCTGGAATTCAGTGAAAAAACCTAAGTGCTTTCCTTCTTTTTCGTTTATGTTGTTTAAAATAGCGGCCTGGGCTACCCTTTGCTGGTATTTGTCGCTGGTAACATCCTCAAGCTTTCTTTTCCAGTCGTCAGGAATATCGGCTGACCATATGCCATATTGGGTTAGCGGCTTACTGAATTCTGCGTAAAAATAAACGGTGTAGTCAGCCTTTCCATCGCCATTTCCCCATCCGCCTCCATCAGGAGTGCATTTCATCCATCCCTGGATGGTGTTTTTATTGACAACTTTGATGTATTGAATGGTAGAGGTTCCCCCAACCCTTCGGGCCAGGTCAATTTGTATGCGGGATTGTTTGCTCGCGGGAAAAGTAAAGCGCAGCATTCCACTCCGTTTGGCTGCGGTTGCCTCTGCTTTGATGTGGTTTTCTGTGAGTATTACCGAATAATAGCCTGCAGAGGCCTGTTCAGACTGCTTATCGTAACTGGAACGGTAACCGGATTTGGGGTCACCTGGTTTGCCTGCGCTGGTTTGAAGTTTTCCGATGGTTGGCATTACCAGGAAGTTTCCCAGATCTCCGTACCAGCCTATGCCACTCATTTGCGTAAATGCAAAGCCCTCAATGGAAGTATGCTCGTTACTGTAGCCCGAACCGTTATCGCCACCGGTAATGGTGTTGGGGCTTACCTGAACCATTCCGTATGGAGTGGTAGCTCCCGGGAAGGTTTTACCCAGGCCATGATAGGTGCCTGCAGCATCGGCACTGGTACTTGCACCAATAAAAGGATTAACATAGTCGGCCGGCAGTTTTTTGTCAGGATTTTTATAGGCCGAAAGGGCAACTGCGAGTATAAGAAGGAAAAAAAGTCTGGAATGTTTCATTTGGTTAATGGCAAAAAGGGCGCCTCTTCTTTTATTTGCTAAACCTAAATTAAGTTAAAATAAAGCGTTTTAGCAAATCGATCAAATTTGATACAAAAGTTTTTATGAATTATCGTTAAAAATTATTAACTCACACTTATTATGAGAAAAATAATTTTATTTCTGTTCGGTGTTTTGTTGTATACCCATGGTTTTGCCCAGGAGACGACTTACGAAACAAAGAAAGACATCAGCTATTACCCGGCATCAACCAAAGGCGATGCCTATCGTGATCAAAGGTGTAAGCTGGATGTATATTACCCTAAAAATAAAACCAGTAGCTCAACGATAGTCTGGTTTCACGGCGGTGGCCTGACCGGAGGCAACAAAGAAATACCAAGGGAATTGCTTGAAAAGGGCTTTATCGTAATTGCAGTGGGTTACAGACTGTCGCCTAAAGTACCTGTTAAAGATATCATTGAAGATGCAACCGCATCTGTAGCATGGACTTTTAATAACATTACGAATTACGGAGGAAATAATAAGTTGATTTTTGTTTCGGGTCATTCGGCGGGAGCTTACCTTGGTATGATGCTGACCTTAGATAAAAAATACCTTGCCGCGTACAACGTAGATGCCGACTCCATAGCAGGGTTGATCCCTTTTAGTGGACAGGCCATTACCCACTTTACGGTAAGACAGGAGCGCAAGATAAAAGATGTTCAGCCTATAATTGATGAATATGCCCCGTTATATCACGTTCGTCCAACTGCACCACCAATGTTATTGCTTACCGGCGACAGAGAAATGGAAATGCTGGGGCGCTACGAAGAAAATGCCTATCTGGCAAGGATGATGAAATTAGCAGGAAACAAGACCTCAGTGTTGCATGAGTTGCAGGGGTATGGACATAATATGGTTTATCCGGCGATTCCTTTGCTGATAGAAGAGGTAAACAGGCTTAGTAAAGAGATCAAGACAAAGAATAAGATCGGGTTATAAAACTACATTTAATTATTATGTTGTTTCTGTTCCTGGTCTTCAAGTCTTATGTAGCTTTTGGACAGAATCCTCACGCCTAAGTTTTTGCATTTGCTGAAAAAATGGCGAAATTCCTGAGCATACATTGTCTCAACAAATCGGTGTGAATTACCCTTGTTCATTAGGCAAAATGTTGAGTTCATCACAAGTTCATTCGAAAAAATGTAATGATCAGCAATAACATGTACGTATATGTGTATGGTGGTGCCCTGGGTGGCCGTTCACAGCCAGTTGCTTAGGAATTGCTTCATCGCCTCTTTGTACTGTTCTCCGATGGTGATATTGATGCCCCCGATCTGTACAGTATTTTTGGTGACTGCATCAATTTTATCCAAAGAGATGATAAATGAGCGGTGTACCCTCATGAAAAGGCGGGTTGGGAGTTTATCCTCCAGCGATTTCAGGGTAATCAGCGATAGCAAGGGTTTGGCCTGTTCGACCAGATGGATCTTTGCATAGTCTTTTAACCCTTCGATGTAAACGATGTCCTTTATGGCCACCCGAACCAGCTGATATTCGACTTTTAGAAAAATGTATTCCTCATTATCGGCGGCAGGTTGCCTGGCAGTTAACATCTCGGAATATGTTTTGGCCTTGCCTGCTGCTTTTAAGAACTCCTCATAATCATAAGGCTTTAAAAGGTAGTCAAGCGCATCCACCTTATATCCTTCTATGGCATAATTGTTAAATGCGGTGGTAAAGATTACCCTTGGTTTTGCGTTTCCCGGTTTGTTTTCCAGTGTTCTTGCCAGCTGGATGCCGGTTAGATCGGGCATTTGTATGTCCAGAAAAATAAGGTCTATATGCTGATCGTGCAAAGCCTCTAAAGCCTTTATACCGCTGGAAAAGCTTCCCGCCAATTTTAAGAAAGGCGTTTGCTCAATAAAACTACAGATCAGACCTAGCGCTAGTGGCTCATCATCAACTGCTATGCAATTCAGTATCATCGAGGGTTAGGTTTAAGTTAACAATAAATGCTTTGGTATCTGCTGTGGTATGGGCACTAAAGGTGTGCTTTCCGGGATATAACAATTCAAGCCTTCTTTTGGTGTTGCTTAAGCCAATTCCACCATAGTCATCGGCTGTTATCGAATTGTTTTTAAAAATGGAGTTTTTTACGACCATTGTTAGTTCTTTATCCTGTAATTCGAGCGATATAGATATGGTAGAAGGTTCGGTGGTACTGACTCCGTATTTAAAGGCATTTTCAATATATGGAAGGAATAGCATTGGTGCGATCTGCGGATCCGATTTCAGGGTCGGCTCCTGGAAAACCACGGTAGTGGTATCGTTTAAACGCAGTTTCATGAGTTCAATGTAATCGACAATAAAGGAAACTTCTTTGCTGAGCGGGGTTATACCCGATTGGGTTTCATAAAGCAGGTAGCGCATCATCCGCGACAACTTGTGTAAGGCTTTCCTGGACTTGTCGACATCTACATGGGTTAACGCATAAATGTTGTTTAAGGTGTTAAAAAAGAAGTGAGGATTGATCTGTGCTTTTAGAAAGGACAGTTCTGAACCTATCTTTTCTTTCTCCAGGGCCTCTCTGCTTTGTTTGTCTGCCTGCCATTTCTGAATTAAGGTAACGCTGGTGCTGATACCCACCATAAACAAGGTCATCATGATCTGGAAAACATCAATTCTATTTGATCTTTTTGGCGGCCGGGGTATTCCTAATTCACTAAATGCCTTTGACATCAGCTCCGGTAAGTCCAGTGCGTTGTCTATGATCTTTACCAGGGGACCGGCTAAAATGGCTATGGCCAGAATAACCAATACAAAGGTGAGTGTTTTGTTTCTTAGCAGCAGCCCAGGGACAAGGATTTTGCTGTTTACATAAAATACAGTGATCAACATCACCAGGATACAGCCCTGCTTAACCCAGAACTCAGGAGGTAATGTAATATTCCATGATAAAGGCTGGTGAAAAAGAAGCACAAAAGCAAATAGCATCCATGAAAATACATGGAGTAATATGCTAAGGTAGGAACGGCTTTTTAGGGAAACCATTGGTTTAAAATTTAATGATTATTAAGTGTGTACAAGGTAGGGAACCTATCCAGATAAGTGCAAATGTTTCCGTCGATTCATAACAACCCTCGGTCGATGTGTTTGGTATGCCGGTCTATCGCGTTTTTTTTAGATGCTAAATAGCTGTTGATTTGATCAGTTAATATAGTTTTTTATATAGAGATATGTCAAAATTAACAATGAAAATTCTGCTGCTTTTATGCATCACCTGCTTTAGCCTTCGGGGCTTTAGCCAGGATACCGCATTAAAAGTTTTGCCACCGGTCTGGGATCTGGAAGCATGCCTGCAGTACGCAAAGACAAATAACATTCAGCTTAAGAGCTTGCAGCTGGATAAGCAAAGCGCCGAGCAGGATAAGCTGCTGGCAAAATCGGCATTGCTGCCTGATCTTTATGGCTCGGCTTCGCAATCCTTTAATCATTATAACATGGCTACCAACGGGAGTAATGGCGGGCTTAATTATTCAGGGTCATATGGCTTGAGTTCTTCCTGGACGCTATATAAAGGAGGCTACCTTAAAACTGATATAAAGCAAAAGGATTTGTCAGTCCAGTCGGCAAACTTCAGCATTCTGGAAAATGAAAACGACATTACCTTACAGATTACGCAGGCTTACCTTAATATCCTTGTGGATAAGGAGAGTATCATTTACAACCAGGACCTGGTAAAAACATCCCAGGCTCAGCTTGAACAGGCAAAACGCCAGTTTGCTGCGGGATCGGTGGCCCGTAAAGTGGTGGCACAGTTTGAGGCACAGCTTGCTTCGGATCAATACAATCTGACCACTTCCCAGAATGCCCAGCGCCAGGATAAAATATCCCTTAAACAGTTGTTGCAGTTACCGGATGCTGAAGATTTTGATGTAGTGAAACCAGATACGGTAATTTCGACAGCAGGCATCACCGATCTGAGCACCGTAAAGCAATATGCTTTGCAAAACCGTCCGGAAATAAAGAATGCAGAACTGGGTGTACAGATTTCGGACCTTGGGCTTACCAAAGCGAAAGCAGGTTACCTGCCATCGTTAACGCTGGGTGCAGGGATGGGTACAAGTTATGCGAAAGACCCAAACTACAATGCTTTTAGACAGTTTGATAATAACTTTTATCAGCAGGCGGGCTTAACCTTGTCTATCCCAATTTTTACCAAAAGGCAAAATAAAACCAATGTTGCCAAAGCAAAGATTGACATCGCACAATCTAAGCTAACCCTGGAAAATACGAAGACCACGCTGGCTTTGAATACAGAGAAAGCATACATCAATGCGCAGAATTCTCAAGGGCAGTTTGCATCAGCGGCGGAGCAGTTGAAGTTTAACCAGGAAGTATACCGTATTGCCAACCAGGAATTAAAGATTGGGGTTGCAAATATTGTAGACTTCTACCAGCAAAGGAATTTATATGTACAGGCAATGCAATCGTACATACAAGCAAAATATAATGCAGCCCTGGCTGCAAGAATCTATGAGTTTTACTTAGGAACACCCATTAAATTATAAGTCATGAAGTCCAGAAAAATTATTCTAATCATTATCTCCATTATAGTTGTACTTGGTTTAGTATGGTACTTCTTTTTAAGGGCTAAGCAGCAGCCCGTCGTGCTGACCAAAGAGCAGCCTTTGAGGGGTTCAATTTCAACAAGTGTAACTGCTACAGGAACAGTACAGCCGGTGGATACAGTTACCGTAGGTACGCAGGTATCGGGAACCATTTCTGCATTGTATGCCGATTTTAACTCTACTGTTAAGAAAGGACAGTTGCTTGCAGAATTGGATAAGACGCTGATACAGGCCACGGTTGATCAGGCAAAGGCCAGTTTGGCACAATCTCAAAGTAACCAGACCTATCAGCAGGCAAACTTTAGTCGCCAGAAACAATTGTTTGAAACGGGATCTATCAGCAAGGCAGAATACGACCAGGCTTTAAATACCTTACAGGTGGCAACCGCTAATGTAAGTAACGCAAAGGCACAGCTGAGATCGGCAGAAAGGAACCTTTCCTTTACCCAGATCTATTCTCCAATAGACGGGGTGGTATTAGGGCGAAGTGTTAGCATAGGACAAACTGTTGCGGCAAGCTTTAATACACCGACAATTTTTACCATTGCCAAAGACATTACGAAAATGCAGGTTCAGGCAAAAGTGGATGAGGCAGATATAGGTAATGTAGTTAAAGGTCAGCGATCGACTTTCACCGTGGATGCTTTTATAGACGATACTTTTAACGGAACGGTAAAGGATATTAGGTTACAACCATCCATATCAGCAAACGTAGTTACCTATGCCACACTGATTGATGCGCCAAATGATGATAAGAAATTAAAACCCGGCATGACTGCGAATATTATAATTTACACCAAAGAAGTAAATAATGCTTTGCTGGTTTCGGCCCAGGCCTTAAAATTTAATCCGGATTCGAGTTTACTTAAAGAATATGAAATTGTGCCGCTGCCAGGAAGAGGAATGGGGAGAAAAGGTGGTAAAGGCAGGATGAGAAAGGATACCAGTGCGACTAAGCAACTGAAAGCACCAGTTGGAGAAACGGAAAAGATGGAGCCTTCTTTTGTGTGGGTATTGCAAGGCAAAAAGCTTATCCAGAAAAGAATAAAAACCGGACTGAATGACAATACACATGTAGAGGTACTTGAAGGGTTGAATGAAAATGATGTAGTGATCAGCGCAGTGGATGGCGGCTCGGCAGGAGCTCCGGCAGCAGCGGCAGCCTCAAGTCCATTTATGCCAAAAAGACCAGGAGGAAACAGACGATGAGCCACAAGATTCTTCAAATAGAAAATGTAAAGCGTGAGTTTAAAATGGGTACCGAAACAGTGAGGGCCTTAAAGGGAGTTTCATTTGATGTGGATTCGGGCGAGTTTTTAACCATAATGGGGAGCAGCGGGTCTGGTAAAACGACCTTGTTGAATATGCTGGGCTGTCTGGACAAACCTACAGAGGGTACTTATATGCTCGATAATGTAAACGTAAAAGAGCTGACCAGAGACGAACTTGCAAAATTAAGGAACCATAAGATAGGCTTTGTTTTCCAGTCGTATAACTTATTGCCACGGACCTCTGCGCTTGAAAATGTGGAGCTCCCACTATTGTACAACCCCACTATTGGCACGAAAGAGCGGACAGAGCGTGCTATTGCAGCCCTACAGGCCGTAAAGCTTGATGGACGCTTTGATCATATGCCAAACCAGTTGTCGGGCGGACAGCAGCAACGTGTTGCTATTGCCAGGGCATTGGTGAATGAGCCTGTTATGATCCTCGCAGATGAGGCTACAGGAAACCTGGATACGCGGACATCTTACGAGATCATGTCGCTTATGCAGGAGCTGAATCAAAACGGGAAAACCATTGTGTTCGTTACCCATGAGCCGGATATTGCCGCATTTAGCACCAGAACAGTTATGCTAAGGGACGGAAAGGTTCAAAAAGATTCGATGAATAAACACATTCGTTCGGCTAAAGAAGCATTGGCTTCCCTGCCTGCGACAGACGATTACTAAGGAGGAATTTATGAAATTTATTAATCTCATCAGACTGGCCATTAAAGCCCTGCAACGTAATAAACTACGTGCACTGTTGACGATGCTCGGCATTATTATAGGCGTTGCATCAGTAATTACCATGATGTCTATTGGAGAAGGCTCAAAGCAGAGTATTAATGCTTCGCTTGCCAGCATGGGTTCGAATATGATTACCATTATGCCCTATAGCAATGAACCTGGTGGCGCGAGGATGATGGGCAGCAGTCTTAAAACACTTACCATTAAAGATGTAGATGCCCTGAAAAACAATGCAGTTAATATTGCAGAGATTTCTCCGCTGGCATCCTCGAGCGGACAATCTATTAACGGCGCAGCCAACTGGCCTACTTCTATTCAGGGGGTGAGCCCGGAATACCTGGATATCAGAAAGCTATCAGTTAAAGAAGGGATCATATTTTCAGAGCAAGACGTCAGGTCCTCGGCCAAGGTATGCTTGCTAGGTAAAACAGTTGTTGATAACCTGTTCCCTAACGGAGAAGACCCGATTGGCAAGATCATCAGGTTTGGTAAAATCCCATTTCAGGTAATAGGAGTGCTCACCCCAAAAGGTACAAGTAACTTTGGTCAGGATCAGGATGATATCATTATTGCCCCGTACACAACGGTTCAGAAAAGGATTTTATCGTCCATTTATTTTGGACAGATCTATGCATCAGCAACCAGTGAAGCCGCTTCGGACGCTGCCGTTGCAGAAATAACCAGCACACTTAGAGAAACACATCGGTTAAGAGATGCTGAGGACAATGACTTCCAGGTAAGAACCCAGGCAGAATTAATGACGATGATGAATTCTACAAGCAGTATGATGACTGCGCTGTTAACTGCAGTGGCAAGTATCTCGCTGGTAATTGGAGGAATAGGAATTATGAACATCATGTATGTTTCGGTTACAGAGCGAACCCGTGAAATAGGTTTGAGGATGTCGATAGGGGCAAGGGGCATAGATATCTTGTTACAATTCCTGATAGAGGCTATTGTGATTAGTGTAACCGGCGGGGTAATTGGCGTGATATTGGGAATTTCGGCAGCCCTGATTGTTCCGGCTTCATTGAACTGGCCGACGGTAATTTCTGAATTCTCTATTGTAATATCCTTTTTGGTTTGCGCAATAACAGGAATTTTCTTTGGCTATTATCCGGCACTAAAGGCATCAAAATTAGATCCTATAGAAGCGTTGAGGTACGAATAAGGGAAGCGGTGTAAGGTTAATTATCGCAGAAAATAGCGTCTTAACCTATGAATTTAGCCCGTTAATCTCAATTAACATTTGTTAACATATGAATTTTACTATTACTTGGATTTACAGGCGTCATGAGCATCTGATTACTGATAAATCTTATAAACAGGTTAGCGGTTTTACAGAAATTACCCCGGGAACTTATTCTTTTGATACCAAGAATGCTGCTGAAGGAACAGTTATGAATACTTTAACCAGCACTGTTCTGGAAGCACGGCAGTACTACACGGTTATGGCGATAGGATTGGTACAACCGAATGATGTAGAGGAATCATTTAAATCGCAGATTTACACCCACAAATAGGCGGTATTATTTTTCGTTTTTACCAACCATGTAAACCTTACGGCCGCATGATCCGCATGCGTATCTTTTCAGGTCGAGCCAGAATAAGAGTGATTTAACTAAAGTGCCTCTTTTAACTCTCGAATCTAAGTCTCCTTGTTTGCAATAGGGGCATTTTTTGTAGGTTTTGTTGGCATTTAACCAGGTCATTTCTGAGGTTTTCATTTCTTGGAAGCAATAAAATTATCGCTGAGCTTAAATATTAGATATAAATAAATTTATTTATTATTAACAAATGTAATCAATAGGTTATCTGCTGGCAAGAAAAGGAAAGAGAATTAAGTCCTGATTTATAATGCGGGACTTAATTTTGTCCGGACCTGGCATATTCAGAAGGAGTCATGCCGGTATGTAACTTAAATTCAGCAAAAAAGGCACTTCTTGATGAAAATCCACCTTCTTTTCCTAGCGCCTCTATGGTGAGGTGTTGCCATGCGGAGGTGTTGTGCAATTTGTTTCTGACATAATCCACTCTATAGCGATTTATAAAAGCAGTGAAACTCTTTTTGTAATGGAAATTTAATACATGTGATAGCTGATGAGTAGGGATTCTAAGGTCGGCGGCCATCTTCGGCAGGGTTAAACCATGCTGTTTAAATGCCTCCTGATTCCTCATATAATCTTCAATTAACTCGAAATAAGTTTGTACTGAAGCCTCATTTGGCTCTTTTGCCTTTTTCAAAATCTTATGGGGTGTTTCGGGCTTTATATCTAGCAGATCGGCAATATATTGAGGGGGGATTCTTTGTATATTATGATTTGTTGTGCTGAGGTAGAATTCATATTTCTCCTGGGCCGATCCCATTCTGACCAGATTAGACCTTTGGTGTGCAGATTTGTAAAAGGACTCGACCATTTTTCTGATGATGATGTTCAGCTCAAAAGAAGTTTGGAGCCACTGCAGCAGGTTGCGTATTGGTAAGCCGATCAGAAGGGAATCCTCTACGGCATAAATACTTTCGCCGGAGGGGCCATCGCCATACATTCCATTTATAGCTGAAACAGATTCACCTTCCAGACATATATAAGTGGTGAGTTTTTTATTTTTAAGTGTGGTGTAGCCAACTACCAGACCTTTAATGATCAGATACAAGTATTCACTTGTTTCGCCCTGCTTCAGCAGGTATTCATTTTTCTTAACCCGGACTTCAAACAAACACGCTTTGATTTCCTTTTCGAGCACTTTGGGAAGGAGGTGATAGGAAGAAAGATGATTGATGACCAGATCCATTAACTCCGGATCTGGCTTTACAAATGGTTGATGCCTTAACGTTGAGGCGTCTGGCATTAAGAGGCCATTGTTTTGGTAGTTCTGCTTACGGCAATCTTTTTTACGGTATTAATAATTGCTGTTGTGTCATAACCACATAAAGCCCATAACTCAGCCTGCTCGCCGTGCTCAATAAAGTCATCAGGAATACCCAAACGGATTACCTGAGCACTGTAGGCATTGTCGGCCATAAATTCAAGGATTGCACTTCCTACGCCACCTTGCACACATCCATCTTCAATTGTTATGATGTGTTTGTATCTTTTAAATACATCATGAAGCATCCCCTGGTCTAAAGGTTTGGCAAAACGAAGGTCGTAATGTGCAGGATGTATGCCTTCGCTATTCAGTTCCTTGCATGCATCTACTGCAAAATTACCGACGTGACCGATGGTAAGTATGGCGAGGTCTTCGCCGTCACAGATTTTTCTGCCTTTTCCTACTTCTAATGCTTTTAGCGGACGTTTCCAGTCGACAATAACACCGTTTCCTCTAGGGTAACGTATGGAGAAAGGCCCCATGTTGTCTTGCTGGGCAGTATACATTAAATTACGTAATTCTTCCTCATTCATTGGAGCGGCAACTGTCATTTGAGGGATAGAGCGCATGTAGGCCAAATCATAAGCGCCATGGTGTGTGGCGCCATCGGCACCGGCTAAACCTGCGCGATCCAGACAGAATACTACGTTTAAGTTTTGTATTGCAACATCGTGAATTACCTGATCATAAGCCCTTTGCATAAAGCTTGAGTAGATATTGCAAAATGGAATAAGTCCCTGAGTAGCCAATCCTGCGGAAAAAGTAACGGCATGCTGTTCGGCAATGCCAACATCAAACGCGCGGGTAGGCATTGCTTTCATCATGATGTTCATTGAAGATCCGGATGGCATAGCAGGGGTTACACCCACAATTTTTTTATTGGCTTCTGCGAGCTCAACCAAAGTGTGACCAAAAACATCCTGGTATTTTGGAGGTTGTGGTTTATCAGGAACAGATTTTTTAATCTCCCCGGTAATTTTATCAAAAAGGCCAGGTGCATGCCACTTGGTTTGATCTTTCTCTGCCAGGGCAAAGCCCTTGCCTTTTACAGTTACACAATGTAAAAGCTTAGGGCCGGGGATGTCTTTTAAATCTTTAATGACCTGGGTTAGGCGGACCACATCGTGACCATCTACCGGGCCGAAATATCTGAAGTTCAGTGCTTCGAACAAATTACTTTGTTTAAGCAGTGTGCCTTTTATGCTTTTCTCAATTTTCTTAACAAATTTATGTGCATTGGGACCCAGCTCAGAAAGCTTGATGAGCACATTAGAAATGTCATCGCGGAAGCGGTTGTAAGATTTTGAGGTCGTAATGTTTGTTAAATATTCTTTTAGTGCACCAACATTAGGATCGATAGACATGCAATTGTCGTTCAGAATCACCAATAGGTTTGAATTTTCAATGCCGGCATGATTTAGCCCTTCGAAGGCCAATCCGGCCGTCATTGCACCATCTCCAATCACTGCAACATGCTGACGATCGGTTTCTCCCTTATAATGGGACGCTACGGCCATTCCTAAAGCTGCTGAGATGGATGTAGAAGAGTGCCCTACACCAAAAGTATCGTACTCACTTTCACTGATTTTAGGGAAACCGCTAATGCCGTTTAATATCCTGTTGGTATGAAAAACAGGCCTGCGTCCGGTAAGGATTTTGTGTCCGTAAGCCTGATGTCCAACATCCCATACTAATTTATCATAAGGGGTATTTAGTGCGTAATGTAAGGCTACTGTAAGCTCAACAACGCCAAGACTGGCACCAAAATGTCCACCATTTACACTAACAACATCTATAATATATTGGCGAAGTTCCTTGCAAATTTGTTCAAGGTCTTGTTCCTTATACTGCTTTAAATCAGTAGGATAGTTTATGTTGGGTAGTAATGGACCGTTAATATCTTCCATGCAGGGGTTTTATCAATAGAAATACAAAGTAAGGTATTTTGTTATCAAAGTAAGAAGGAAAATTGCTAATTTTACAAAAATATACTTCGATAAATGACTAGAGATACTTTAATTTTTGATTTGATTGACAGGGAATTGGACCGTCAGGAAAATGGACTTGAACTGATAGCTTCAGAAAATTTTGTAAGCAAACAGGTAATGGAAGCCGCTGGTTCTTGTTTAACAAATAAATATGCTGAAGGCCTTCCGGGCAAAAGATATTATGGTGGATGCCAGGTGGTAGATGAGGTGGAAACTATTGCTATTGAACGCGCAAAGAAACTTTTTGGTGCGGAATGGGTGAATGTACAACCACATTCTGGTGCACAGGCGAATGCTGCTGTAATGCTTGCTGTAATTCAACCCGGAGATAAAATTTTAGGATTTGATCTTTCTCATGGTGGTCACTTAACTCATGGTTCTCCGGTTAACTTTTCAGGAAAATTGTATCATCCGTTATTTTACGGTGTTAAAAAAGAAGATGGTTTAATTGACTATGCTAAGCTTGAAGAATTAGCTTTAGCTGAGCGCCCAAAATTAATTATTGTTGGTGCTTCCGCTTATTCAAGAGAGTGGGATTATGCTTTTGTACGTAGTGTGGCTGATAAAATTGGCGCATTGGTAATGGCAGATATTTCTCATCCGGCAGGTCTTATTGCCCGTGGATTATTAACCAACCCGCTTCCGCATTGCCATATCGTTACCACCACTACACATAAAACATTACGTGGCCCACGTGGCGGTATGATTATGATGGGTAAGGATTTTGAAAACCCATTCGGATTAAAAACACCTAAAGGCGAAATCAGAATGATGTCGTCAGTATTAGATATGGCTGTTTTCCCGGGTACACAAGGTGGTCCATTAGAACACATTATTGCCGCAAAAGCAATTGCTTTTGGGGAAGCTTTAAGTGACGATTATTTGGCCTATATTAAACAAGTGCAGGCAAATGCGCAGGCAATGGCAAAAGCGTTTGTATCAAGAGGTTACGGAATTATTTCTGGTGGAACTGATAACCATCTGATGCTGATTGATTTACGGAATAAAAATATCACAGGTAAACTTGCTGAAAATGCGCTTGAAAAAGCCGACATTACAGTAAATAAAAATATGGTTCCTTTTGATGACAAGTCTCCATTTGTTACCTCGGGTATACGCGTGGGAACTGCTGCTATTACCACAAGAGGATTTAAAGAAAAAGAAATGGACCTTATTGTTGATCTGATTGACCAGGTAATTACCAATGCTGAGGACGAAAATAACCTTAAGCAGGTAAAACAAAAGGTTATTGAATTGGTAAGTAAGTTCCCCCTATATAAGTAGAAAGGGAGTTATAAATTAAATGTTATTGAAGAGCCGGGATTCATCTGCCAGTGAAAGTGAGCGTATTAAAGCATTGCATGAGTATAATATTTTGGACACACCTTCAGAGGAGAAGTTCGATAATATTACCAAGCTTGCAACTTTAATATGTAATGCACCTATTGCGGTTATTATTCTGGTTGATGAAAGCCGGCTTTTTTTGAAATCCTTTATCGGTATCGGAAATGCTGATGTTGCAAAGGACGTATCTTTTAGTGCAGAAACCATTAAAGGAAACCAGATACTTGAAATACCGGATACTTTAACCGATAAGAGGTTTAAAGATCATCCTATGGTTACCGGTAAACCCGGTGTTCGTTTCTATGCCGGTGCGCCCCTTCTGGATGAAAATGGTTTTAAAATAGGTGTTATTGCAGTGTTTGATGTAATAACCCGATCTTTAAGCGATGACCAGAAAGATGGTTTGGTAACCCTTGCCAATGAAACCATTACCCATATTACTTTAAGGAAAAAGACGATAGAGCTGGAAGCCAAAACCAAGCGTTTTGAGGAACTGCTAAATCTATCAACCGTTTCGCCGGAGATTCATTGCATTTTAGATTATTCAGGCAAAATCCTATTTATAAATGATGCCGTCACCAGTATACTTGGTTATACTGTTCCCGAAGCTATAGGATTAAGTATATGGAAGTTTTGCAATAAAGAAGACATCAACAGGTTGGTGGGTATTATTGAAGAAGGGCTGAAGAAAAAAATTAAAGAATTCCATGTAGAATTTAGGGTAAACAGTAAGCAGGGCCCTGTGCGTTGGCTTAGCTGGAATATGGTGGCCCGTGAGGGACGCTGGTATACGTATGGAAGGGACATAACCGAAAACAAACGGGTAGAGAGTGAATTGGTTAAGCTGTCTTTTGTGGCAAGTAAGATCAATAATGCGGTAGTGATCAGCGATGCGAATAACCACGTAACCTGGGTGAATGATGCCTTTGAAAAGATCACTGGATATACCATTAATGATTTAAAGGGAAAACGCCTGGGTGACTTGATAATTGGCCCCAAAACTGATTTGGAGCTATTGAAAAAGGCAAGACTCCTGATCAAGCAAAACAGGTCTTTTACAGTAGACCTCCTTTCCTATAGAAAGGATGGCCAACCAATTTGGCTATCTATTTACAATACAGTGGTGCTGAATGATAAAGGGAAGGTTGATATGGAGGTTGAGATCATTATAGACATTACTGAAAAGAAAAAGGCAGAAGAAGAGCTGCAGGTGCTTTCTTTGGTCGCAAGCAAAACCAATACTGGGGTGAACATCTCCGATGCGGAAGGTAAAACTACATGGATAAACCAATCCCTTAAAAGGTTAACCGGTTATTCCTTGGCAGAGCTGAAGGGCAAGGAGCTGGGCGATATCCTGTCTAAAGATGAAGTGCATAAAGAGCTGATCTTAAGCTCCAGGGCAAAGTCGCTGAAAAATGAATCTTATCAGATAGAAGTACAAGCCAAAACCAAGGATAGCCAATCTATCTGGCTTTCGGTTTCTAATACCCCAATTATAAACGATAAGGGCGCGCTTGAGCGCCAGATTGATCTGATCTCGGATATCACTCAGCGTAAGCAGATAGAGCATGAGCTACTTGAAGCTAAAGAGCAGGCTTTGCAGCTGAGCGAGGCTAAAGAGATGTTCCTGTCTGTAATGAGCCATGAGATTAGAACCCCATTAAATGCAGTAATTGGAATGACCCATTTACTGATAGATAATGATCCTAAAGCATCACAGATAGAAGATCTGAATGTGCTTAAATTTTCTGCGGAAAATCTTTTGCATATTATTAACGACATCCTGGATTTTACAAAAATAGAAACCGGTAATCTGCAACTGGAAGCGATACCGTTAGACATAAAAAGTCTGGCCAGCGATATTGTGAATTCCTTGCAAATTAATTCCGCACAAAAAGGAAACAAGCTGACATTGGAATGTGATGATCAGATACCCGTGAATATTCTTGGGGATAAGACCAGGTTGTATCAGATCCTGATGAACTTACTTGGAAACGCAATTAAGTTCACAGATTATGGAGCAATAGAACTAAAGATTTCACTTGTGAGTGAAAATGAAGAAGCTGTAGTAATGCACTTTGTGGTAAAGGATAATGGCATTGGAATTCCTGAGGATAAACAGTCGTACATTTTTGAAACTTTTACTCAGGCTAAAACGGATATATCACGAAAATACGGTGGCACAGGTCTTGGTTTGGCCATTACCAAGAAGCTGTTAAAGTTATATAAATCAGATATTGCAGTAAAAAGTAAGGAGGGAAGCGGAACCGAATTCTCTTTCGAGATTCAATTTGGCAAAGCAACACAAAAGACCAGACTTGTTAAATCAATAGAACCACCTGCCTCATTTATTGGAAAAAAGATATTGGTTGTTGATGATAATGAAATTAATATTCTGATTGCAAACCGCATACTTAGTAAATGGGGCTTTGAGCTTGAGTTTGCCAGAAATGGTAAAGAAGCCATTGAGAAGGCGATGACCAAGACCTTTGACCTTATTTTTATGGATATTCAAATGCCCGGTATTGATGGGTTTGAGACTACAAGTATTATAAGGGAGCTGGATGACCAGTATTTTAAAACTATTCCTATAATTGCCCTTACTGCATCTACACTACAGGATGAAAATAGCAAGTTCAAAGCTTGTGGTATGAATGGACATATATTGAAGCCATTTAAGCCTGAAGAAATAAAGAATATTATTTCTATAAACTTCTCTCAGTAGTAAAATTTAATTGGATTTTTTGTAAAAGATAAAGGGCCGATAGCCCATTTGCATGGAATTATCGACCCTTAAATTAACGCTCTCATAACAAAGGAACGAATTATTTTTTAATTGCCAAAAAATAAAAGACTTATTTGAAAATAAAAAGTAAAGGGCCGGTATTTCTATTAAGAATACCGACCCTTACCATCTAAATTAACGCTCTCATTAACATAAACGACCTTATATTGAAATTGTTATAATTGATGTGAGTTTTTTTAATTATACGCGTAGCACCGGACTCGGGAAAGCCGGGATCAATATTTAACCTCTGTAGTTATTCCTTTAACAAACTAAGATAAATTTATTCTGCAAAGGCAGTGGCGGATGGTAATCTGTATAACGAATGGTATATAAACATTTACTGCATAGAAATGACTCGCCAAGGTAAATGCTGACACCACAATCGCCGCATAGATTTGGAAATAGCAATCCGATTAGACCTTGAAAGCGTTTGTTAACGAAGTTCATCCGCTAATCTATTCTCTTTTTGGGCTTAAATGGTTGGAATCTGGTGATTAATTTTGCTGTTTTACTGCAAGCTGCCCGCAGGCCGCATCAATATCTTTACCACGGCTGCGTCGGATATTTGTAGTGATGCCCTGGCTTTTCAGATAATTAGAGAAAGCATCGATTTTATCCCCTTCGGCATTGACAAAATCAGCGAACTGAATCGGATTGTATTCAATCAGGTTTACCTTGCAGGGAACATGTTTACAGAATTTTGCAAGCTCTATGGCATCTTCAATTTCATCATTGAAGTGATTAAATACAATGTATTCGTAGGTTACCGCGTTTTTGGTTTTGGAATAATAGTATTTTAATGCTTCTTCGAGCGCTTTTAAGGTATTGTGCTCATTGATGGGCATAATTTCATTGCGCTTTTTATCATTGGCTGCGTGTAATGACAAGGCAAGATTGAACTTAACGCCATCATCGCCCAGCTTTTTTATCATTTTAGAGATGCCTGCTGTAGATACTGTAATTCGTTTGTACGACATGTTTAAGCCGTCAGGAGCAGTGATCCGCTCTATCGACTTTAATACATTGGCATAGTTAAGCAGGGGCTCCCCCATACCCATATATACGATATTTGTTAACGGGGCATTGTAGTTTTGTTTAGCCTGCTGGTCAATTAATACGACCTGGTCATAAATCTCATCAGCATTGAGGTTACGTTTACGATCCATGTAGCCTGTTGCACAGAATTTGCAAGTTAAGCTGCAGCCAACCTGAGAGCTTACACAAGCAGTCATGCGGTCGTCCATTGGAATTAAAACGCCTTCTACAATGTTGCCGTCATATAGTCTGAAAGTATTTTTGATGGTATGGTCATTACTGAATTGAGAGTTATTAACCTCAACTACGTTGATGGCATAATTTTCATCAAGCTTAATTCTAAGCTCTTTTGAGAGATTACTCATCTGGTCAAACGTGCGTGCTGATTTTTCCCAAAGCCATTGGTAAACTTGTTTGGCTCTATAAGGAGGTTCTTTCATGGCGGTAAAGTGCTGTTGCAGCTGCGCCAGGTCTAATGAACGTATATCAGTTTTCTTTGTCGTAAGCATTTGGCTGCAAAGCTACCTAAAAAATATTCTTTCCCCGTCATTGATAATTCATTTCAACGCGGCGGGGAATTTTGATGCCAACAACTATTATCGTTTGGGACTTCTGGTTTTTGCAGCAGGGGCGCCGGATCTGCCTTTTGTTGGCCTTACAGGTCTTTTGCTTGGTCCGTTGTTTTTGTTCCAGTCAGTACTTGAAGAAGCGGATTTGAAACCTCCGGCAGATTTTGGTGCCGATTTGCCTTTGCCACCAGCGGGACGATCGGCTCTGCTTACCGTACCTGAAGATGCCTTGCTATAAGGTTTTTTAGGGCCGCCGGGTTTGCCTGAAGACTTTCTTGGGGTTACATTTTCTGATAAATCCTCTTCTGCCCTGGCTTTAGGTTTTTTATTTACTCTTTTGGGAGCAGCACTTTCGGAACTTGATTTTGCAACCATGTTAAATATTTCAGTCTGTTCAGCCGGAGTAAGCTCGCGCCATTCGCCAACAGGAATGCCTTTTATACTGATGTTCATAATCCTAACGCGTTCCAGCTTTGTTACTTCAAAACCAAAATGCTCGCACATGCGTCTGATTTGTCGGTTTAGACCTTGAATGAGTATGATTTTAAATACAAAAGGACTCTCCTGAGTTACCTTACATTTTTTGGTCATTACGCCCAATACCGGTACACCTTTGGCCATGCCGGTTAAAAAGGATTCCGTAATCGGTTTATTTACAGTAACTATATATTCTTTTTCGTGATTATTACCAGCTCTAAGTATTTTGTTTACCAGGTCGCCGTTATTGGTAAGGAAGATTAACCCCTGAGAGTCTTTATCCAGACGTCCGATTGGGAATACCCTTTCACTATGATTTACGTGGTCAACAATATTGCTTTTTACGCCAGCCTCAGTAGTACTGGTAATGCCAACAGGTTTGTTGTAAGCAATAAGAACAGAGTTCTCGACTTCTTTAGGCTCAATAGTCTGTCCGTTGACAGTAACAATGTCTCCAAAGATGACCTTGTCGCCAACCTTAGCCCGTTTGCTGTTGATAAATACATTGCCCTGCTCAATATATCTGTCGGCCGCTCTACGAGAGCATAAACCGCTTTCACTAATGTATTTATTTAATCGGATGCTAGAATCAGACATGGATATTGAAGTTATAAATTGATTTCTTTTTTACAAAGGAATCAATTTATAACCAAATATGCTATCAAAATATTTTTAAGCAACTTATTTTAGAAAGAAAAGCATGGTCATTCTGATCACAAAATGACCCCATTTTAAAATAAAGCAAATCATTTTAAAAATCCATTTCATCAGCACTGGGACCAAAACTTCCCGGAATTGGGATGTCAAGAAGTCTTAAAAACACGCCTAACTGAGCCCTGTGGTGGATAATTTGATTGATACTCATTCGGATTACGTCTGCTTTTGGTTCAACACTATAAATCTGCTGTCCATTTCTTAAGGTCCAGTCCTTATCTAAAAGATTTTCATTTTCTGCTTTAAGCTCAGATCTGCCATCGGCCAGTGAACTTTCAAAATAAGCCAATAATTCTTCGGTAGTATTTACATCAGCAGGTTGATAAGGGTTGTCGGCGAAGTCAAGTTCATCGGTTTTGATGGCCATGGTAATCCAGGTTGGGAGCTCAGCAACGTGGGTGGCCAATCGCTTAATGGTCATGCTTTTTTCATGTGGCTGCCAGGCAAACTTATCAGTAGGCACTCTTTGCAACATTTTACGTGTGGTTAAAGCCTCTTGCTCAAGTTCCTTTAAATACATTTTAATTCTGCTCATAACTTTGTTTTTTGTTTTGTAGAACAAAGTAAAACACGGCAACTGACAACCCTATGGCAGTCTGTTTTTGAGAAAGAAAATTTATTTTAATAATTGACCGGAAGGAGCTTCATATACTTACTTAATTGCATGTGCTCGGTTTTTCGGAACGGGATTTCTAAATTTTTTACGGACTCAATTCGGGATACTTTAAAATCACGATATTCACAGCGAAGATGGCACCATGCGATTAAATGCCAGCTAAATGCATAAAATATGAGTCCGATTGGCTCCAGTTCCCGTTTAGTAGTGTGCGCTTTGTTATTTGTATATGCTATTTCTATAATGCACTGCGAGGAAATGGCGTTTTGCAGGGCCGAAAGGTATTCAAATTCATTTTTTATTGAATCTGGTAGTTGCATTATCATGTTGTTGTTTAGCAGTTCCAGTTTCTCTTTCTGATTACTGCGCAGTACCGCTTTTACCTTATTTAATGCGGTGGTGTAATGCTTAAGAATAGATTGATCGGTGAAGCCGGAAACCAAACGTTCCATAATTAATAAGGCATTCGCTTCTTCAGAATTAAACGATACGGGCGGGAGAAAGTATCCCTGGACAATGAAATACCCTTTTGGCTGCTCGAAACTAATTGGAATTCCCTGTTCAGTAAGTGCTTTAATGTCGCGATAAACGGTACGGATGCTAATCTCAAATTGATCCGAAATTTTGTCGGCTGTAACATATTTTTTTGTCTGAAGTAGGACAAGTATTCCAAAAAGTCTGTCTATCCGATTCATTTATAGTGTTGTTGATGTTTGCAAATTGATGTAAAATAGCTTTTAACGGGTACTAATTTATAGATTTCTGCGCTTATTATCCGTTCTTTGTAGTTATGATTTCTTATATATCTGCGTCTTACGTATTTCCTGTGGTTGGGCCACCAATAAAAAATGGGGTTATAGGAGTTGAAATTGATGGCACAATAGCCAGTGTTTTAACACCTGAAGAAGCCGGAAATGAGAAAATAAAGGACATAACCCATTATGAGGGTTTATTGGTCCCGGGATTTGTGAATACACATTGCCATTTGGAATTGTCGCATTTAAAGGACCAGATAGAAACACGTACAGGGTTATTGGGTTTTGTGCAGACCATAATGAAATTGAGGACCTCTGATGAAGATGCGCTGGATCTGGCCATGCTGAGGGCAGACAGAGAAATGTTTGAGAATGGAATCGTTGCCGTTGGTGATATTTCCAATCAGATCATTTCAAGGGGAACTAAGCTTGGAAGTCCTATTTATTACCATACTTTTCTGGAGATTATGGGTTTTAATCCCTTAACGGCAAAAGAATCTATAACACGTGCGCTCGAATTTAAGGAAAAGCTTGCCCCGCTTAAAGTTTCAATTGTTCCGCATGCCCCATATTCAGTTTCGGCTGAGCTATTTAAAGAACTGCGCGGCAATGGTGAAACGAACAGGGAGTTGCTGAGCATTCATAACCAGGAAACGGCTGATGAGAATTTATTTTTTGAACGTAAAGAAGGAGGTTTTTTGGAATTGTATAAAGTTCTGGGACTTGATATTGACTTCTATGAAGCCTCTGGTAAAACATCGTTACAAACATTTTTACCAATGTTATCTGATAAACAGAAAACGCTGCTGGTTCACAATACTTTTACTTCCAAAGCAGATGTTGAATTTGCAGAAGCATACCATCCTAATTTATATTGGTGCCTTTGTCCGAATGCGAATTTGTATATAGAGAACAGGCTGCCGGATGTAGATATGCTGAGGAATGCCGGAGTTAAAATTACGTTGGGTACCGATAGTTTAGCCAGCAACAACAGGCTGAGTATATTTGCAGAGATGCAGACCCTGCAAATCAATTTTGGAATTGACTTTGATGATCTTTTAAAGTGGGGCACCATTAATGGGGCTGAGTTTTTAGGGGTTGAGCAGCGTTATGGCAGTTTGGAGCCAGGAAAAAGGCCGGGCATAAACCTTGTTGATTTTGAAGAGATAAGCGGGATAATAATGCTAGGATCCAGAGTAGAAAGATTGTTTTAAGTTTTATTTAGATAAATATCTTTTCTTTGCATCTGATGAAGAATAGAATTGCAGCTCTTTTTAGTATTCAATATCCAATTATCCAGGCCGGGATGGTTTGGTGTAGTGGATGGAGACTGGCTTCTGCGGTGTCTAATGCGGGTGGCTTGGGCATTATTGGTGCCGGGTCTATGTATCCTGAAGTTTTGCTGGAGCATATTCAAAAATGCAAAAAGGCAACATCAAAGCCATTTGCGGTAAACGTTCCCTTGCTTTATCCTAATGTGCAGCAGGTAATGGATATTATCGTTGACCAGGGGGTAAAGGTGGTATTTACATCGGCAGGAAATCCTGCCAGCTGGACGGGGTTTTTAAAAGAAAAGGGGATTACGGTGGTACATGTTATTGCCAATACAAAGTTTGCATTAAAAGCAGAGGCTTGCGGAGTAGATGCGGTTGTGGCCGAAGGGTTTGAAGCAGGCGGACATAACGGAAGGGAAGAGACTACCACAATGTGTTTGATACCCATGGTTAAAGCTGTGGTTAAAGTTCCCCTGATTGCTGCCGGAGGAATTGGAAGTGGAAGTGCAATGCTTGCCGCTTTTGCATTGGGTGCCGAAGGGGTGCAGATAGGATCGGCATTTGCTGTTGCCCAGGAGTCATCAGCTCATCCCAATTTTAAACATAGGATAGTAGAGGCACTGGAGGGGGATACTAAGCTGACCATGAAAAAATTGGTCCCTGTACGGTTATTGAAAAATGAATTTGCAGACGCAGTAGCTAAAGCAGAGTCGGAAGGTGCAAATGCCGAAGCCTTGAAGCATCTTTTAGGCAAGGCGCGCGCTAAACTGGGTATGTTTGAAGGAAATATGGATGAGGGAGAGTTGGAAATAGGTCAGGTATCGGCTATGCTACAGGATATTAAGCCGGCAGCGGCTATACTACACAGCATTTGGTCGGAATTTTTAGAAGAAAAAAATAGGTTAAGCGCATTAGAATTTAGCGATTACCGTTAAAGGTTTAAAGTTTACATGGAAACGAAACATATAGATATTAAAATAACAGGAAAGGTGCAGGGGGTATCTTTTAGAGCTACCACTAAGGCTGTTGCGGATCAGATGGGCATTAGAGGTATGGTAAGGAATGAAAAAGATGGTTCATTATACCTGGAAGCAGAGGGTGATGATACTTTACTTGAAGTTTTTGTAGAATGGTGTAATGAGGGGCCAGACAGGGCTAAAATTGAAAATATTGAGGTTACACCCGGGGAGGTGAAAAACTATCAGAATTTTGAAATCATTAAGAAGTAGATGTCGGTATTAAAGAAGTTTCTGGGTCAAACGGCGGTTTATGGTATAAGTACTGTATTCTCCAGGCTGTTTAATTTTATACTCACACCAATTTATACCGGTAAATTTGCTGCAGGTACTTATGGTATATTTACCACAATGTACGCCTATGCTTCATTAATTAATGCTGTATTGGCTTTTGGAATGGAGAGTACTTATTTCCGTTATCTGAATAAGCATGAAGATAAAAAGCAAGAGGTATACAACAACTCTTTTCTGTGCATAGCCTTTATCTCGGTTTTGTTTTTAGTGACCGGATTGGTTTTTACCAATCCAATTGCTGCGTATTTAACGGATGATCCTAATCAGCTTGCTGATTATAAAAGCTACCTCCAGTTCTTTATCTGGATTTTATTTATAGATGCTATCTGTGTGATCCCTTTTGCTAAATTGAGGGCAGACAATAAAGCATTCAAATACAGCCTGATTAAATTTTTAAACATTGGCTGTTTTGTAGGGCTCAACCTGATCTTTATTTATATTATTCCTTTGATTATTAAGCATCATTGGCCTTTATCGGAGTGGTTTGGTTCTTGGTACAGAGGTATTTGGGTAGGCTATGTTTTTATGGCAAACCTAATTGCCAGTCTGGTTACTTTCTTTTTGTTACTCCCTGAGTTTTTGAAACTTCAGCCGAAATTTGATAAGGAATTGTTCGGTAAAATGTTCTCTTACTCCTGGCCTATTCTAGTGGCTAACCTATCTTTTATTGTTAATGAGAACTTAGATAAAATTGTGCTGAGCAGGTTACTGCCTGATGCCATAGCGGACCATCAGGTAGGTATTTATGGTGCGGTCTGTAAAATAGCGATCTTCATCAGTATTTTTATTACAGCTTTCAGACTGGGAGCGGAACCTTTCTTTTTCAGTCATGCTAAAAATGCAAATGCCAAAAAGACCTATGCCTTCATCCTGCATTATTTTGTGATTGCTCTGGCTGTATTATTTGTAGGTCTGATAGCGAATATAGAAATACTGAAGTATTTTATCCGGAAAAATGAATACTGGGTAGGATTACCCGCTGTGCCTTATCTCTTATTTGGTTACGTTTGTTTAGGGATATATATGAACTTGTCTATCTGGTATCGTTTATCCGATCAAACCCGTTTCGGCTTGTACATTTCTATAGTTGGGGCGTTTATTACCATTGTCTTAAATTTTGTGCTAATCCCTAAATACAGTTATATGGGTTCGGCATGGGTATCTATGCTGGCATATTTTGTAATGATGGTTATCTCATATGTTTTAGGACAAAAATATTATCCTATTCCTTATGATCTGAAAAGGATTTTGGCATATTTGCTTATATCAGTGGTTCTTGTAATACTTTCCTTTTGGGTATTTAACAGGAATATTTATATTGGTAATGCGTTATTGCTCGCATTCCTTGGGGGCATTACTTATTTTGAAAAGGATCAGTTGAAATCTATATTATTTAAAAAATGAACATAAACATCATAAACAATTCCCCACACCCATTGCCTCAATATGAAACTGAACATGCTGCCGGTATGGATATTCGTGCTTTTATAGAAACTGAAATTACGATTAAACCTTTACAACGTATTTTGATTCCAACAGGTTTACATATTGAACTTCCTGTAGGTTATGAAGCGCAGATACGCCCGCGTAGCGGCCTGGCTTATAAACATGGAATTAGTATTGTGAATTCGCCCGGTACGATTGATGCAGATTATCGCGGTGAACTGAAAGTTTTATTGGTTAATCTATCTGATACGGATTTTGTGGTGAATGATGGCGATAGGATAGCTCAAATGGTGATTGCAAAACATGAAACAGTAAGCTGGAAATCGGTAGGCGAGTTGAGCGACACAACGCGCGGCGCTGGCGGTTACGGACATACAGGGAAATAATTTGTTATGAGAAGAGGTCAGTGGTTTTTAATGTTATTGCTTTCCGGCAGCACCACAGTGTTTGCCCAGGAGCCTGTGGTTTCTGCAATGGACAGCATGGCTATAAAAACGCTCTTCTTTGCCGGGTTAAAAGAAAAACTGAATGAAAATTATCCGAAGGCAGCTGAGAACTTTGATAAGTTGTTAAAGATCGATCCTGATAATTCTGCTGCTTATTTTGAGATTGCTACGCTGAATTTCAGACAAAATAAACTGATGGAATCGGAAATGGCCGTTAAAAAAGCGACTTTCCTGAGCCCTAATAACGTTTGGTACTGGAAATTACTAGCAGAGCTTTATAAGCGAAAAGGAGATATGGATAATCTGGTTGGCGTTTTTGATAAGTTAATTGCGCTTTCTCCTGATGAAGACTCGTATTATTTTGATAAATCCAATGCTTTGCTTTTAGCGGGTAAAGAAGAAGCAGCTTTGAAAGGGTATGATGTACTGGAAAAGAAGTTTGGTCCTTCAGATGCTTTAACAGAAGCCAGGCAGCGCGTTAGTATGGGGAGAGATGACGGGCTTGATAAGAAGGAGGTTGAGAAGATCCTTGCTGAAAATGTAAAGGATGTTAAGAGTTTACTATATACAAGTGGTGTACTGGTACAAAAAAAACAGAACGCTGAAGCTTTGGCCGTACTTAGCAAAGCAAAGGAACTGGAGCCTGATGATTTTGAGGTGGACCTAGCTATGGCTGATGTTTACAGTGCCTTAAAGAATAATACAGAGGCGCAGATGTCCTTAAAAAAGGCTTTTGGGAATGTTATGATGCCTGTTGACCAGAAAGTTAAAATTGTAGTGATGCTTTTGGGAGGCAAGAAAGATCAGTTAAGGCTAGATGATGCTGCTGAACTTGCAATGATCGCAACGAAAGTTCATACGGATGATCCTAAAGTTTTTGCTTTGTACGGTGATGTACTTTATCAGCAAGGAGATTCCCAGGGCGCATTGACACAGTTCAAATCTGTATTAAAGCTGACTGATCAGCTCTATGCAGTATGGGAACAGATGTTGAATATACAAACTTCGCTTGGTTTATATAAGGATGCAATCAAAACTGCTGATGATGCTTTGTCGGTTTATCCGAATCAAGCCATTTTATATTATTACATGGCATTGGCCCTTCAAAATGATAATCAAAATGCATTGGCTTTAACAAATATTAAAACAGCATTGCAGCTGGATGCAGAAAATCCGTTATATATAGAGTACTATGGTGATGTTTTATTTCTGAAGGGAGATAAAGATTTGGGATTGGCACAGTGGAAAAAGGCCAAAAGCGCCGGAAATGATTCAGAGAAGTTAAATAAGAAGATTAATGAAAAGAAATATATTCAATAGCTTGCTATTTGTTGCTCTTGTTTCGGTAGTAATGGCTTGTAAAACGAAGAAAGCCATTGTTAAACCGCCAACGGCAGCAGAAACTCCGGCTGATAATAAGAGATCGGAAACGATAACCGTGCTTAAAGCGAAGGATATTTCTTTTAGTACACTTTCGCTTAAAGCAAAGGCTAGTCTAGATATTAATGGGAACACAAATAATGTGAACATGAACATCAGGATAGAGAAAAATAAAAAGATCTGGGTAAGTATTACCGCTTTGGGTATTGAGGTGGCAAGGGCATTAATTACTCCTGATAGCATTAAGGTTAGAAATAATTTACAGGGGGTTTATTTAAAGAAGCCTTTTAATTACGTACATACTTATACCAACAAGCAGGTTAATTTTGAATTATTACAGGCTATTTTCTCTGGAAATACGGTTAAAGACTTCTTTAGGGATGAGACCTTGGTCGCGCAGGAAAACGGCGTTTGGACGCTTAGTGGCGTGAATGAAGGCCTGGCTTACAGAGTGATTTTTAATACCTTGCTAAAGGTTAATGAAAACAATTTGAATGATATTGCTTCCGGAAGATCTTTGCGGGTTGTTTATGGAGAATATCAGAATATTAATGGGGCTCTTTTTCCGACTAACCTGAAAATTAACTCTATGGCCGGGGATAAAAGAATTAATATCAATTTGGACTTTTCGAAAATTGAAAGCAATCTTGCTCTTGAATTTCCGTTTAATGTTCCAAATAAGTATGAGGTAATAAACTGATTTTTTATACTTTTGATGCAATGAAGCTAAACAAATTACTTTTACTCCTCTTATTTTTACTATCTGCCTCTGTTGTTTTTGGACAAAGTAGTGCAGAGTTGAAAAGAAAAAAAGAAGCCATACAGCGCGAAATTGATTTGTTGCAGAAAAATGCAAATAAAGCAGCAAAGAACAAAAAGCTTACTTTAAGTCAGATCAATGCACTAAATGCCAAAATTGGCTTAATGCAAAGCAAGATCTCTGTGATCAATTCGGAGATGAAAAATCTTGACAATCAGATTCATGAAAACACGAACGTTGTTCATAATTTGAAGGGCCAGCTCGGGCAGCTTAAAAAAGAATATGCAAGTATGATCAGGTTTGCACAGCGGAACAGGAACTCTTATGATAAGATGATGTTTATTTTTGCAGCCAGCGACTTTAATCAGGCATATAAACGGATTAAGTATTTACAGCAGTTTGGTCAGTACCGTAAAAAGCAGGCCGACTATATACAGGGTAAGCAGAAAGATCTTAATTATAAGATCGTAATTTTAGATAAAAACCTTAAAGAAAAGAGCAATCTTTTGCATGAACAGGAGCAGGAGAAAAGTAAGCTTGGTAAGAATAAGAGTGAGCAATCCCAGGTACTGAATAAGTTTAGCAGGGAAGAGAAGAAATATAGACAAGACATCGCAACGCGGAAAAAAATAGCTGCGCAGCTTGATAGAAATATCCGTGCGGCAATTGCAAGGGAGATCGAGAAAGCAAGAAGAGAAGCAGAAGAGGCACGTTTAGCCGCCGAAAGAGCAGCTGCCGCCAAGGCAAAAGCTGAAAATAAGCCTGCTCCGGCTGTCGCTGCACCAAAAGCAAAAACAAACAGCGGATATTTAACGGCAACTCCAGAAGCTGCAAGGTTGTCATCACAATTTGAAAGTAACCGCGGCTCGTTGCCATGGCCTGTGGCTACCGGTTCAATTACGGAACGTTTTGGAAGACATATGGAGGGCCAGGCATCGTATACCAACGATGGTGTAAACATTGAAACTGCTGAAGGAGCTGCTGTACGTGCGGTATTTAATGGTAAGGTTACTACGGTGATGGAGCAATATGGTAGATATTTTGTGTTGATTAAGCATGGTGAATATTTCACGGTTTACCAGAACTTAAAATCGGTTAGTGTATCTAAAGACCAGACAGTGACTACAAAACAAACAATAGGTACTGTGGGGACAACCGAAGGTACACCTCAGCTGCAATTCCAGATTAGAAGAGGGATGGCCGCGCAGAATCCAGAAGCATGGATAGCAAAATAGGATATTGTGGATTATAAATGTTTATATTTGTATTAATTAATTATAAATCGGTAAGAAAATGTATAGAGGGACGTTAATAGAATTCCTGAACATGGGTGGCGGCGAGATTATGCTCATCCTGGCGGTGGTACTTTTGTTATTTGGAGGTAAAAAATTACCAGAACTAGCAAGAGGTTTAGGGAAAGGAATCAGAGATTTTAAAGATGCCTCAGAAGGGGTTAAAAGAGAAATCCATCGTAACATAAATTCCGTAGGTATTGTTGATGATATCGAATCGGTTATTAATGACACCAATGCTAATCGTCACCATCCTTCTGAAACTACTCCGGAGCCGCAAGCGCAGGCTGTAGAGGAGGGTAAGGAGTCACCGGATTTTGAGAAGCAGGACCTTGTTGCTGCCAGTAACGATACAGAGAACACAAAAATAGAAACAGATAAAACTAAACTTTAACTAAAATATCATGTTAAACACAACGATATCAGCCGCGTTAGGTGGCATGGAAATAGCCATTATTCTTGTCATAGTACTTCTGCTTTTCGGAGGTAGAAAGATTCCGGAACTAATGAAAGGTCTGGGAAAAGGTATTAAAGAATTTAAAGATGGCAAAGACGGAGTTGATGATAACGAAACGGTAGAAAGAAACCGCACCAACAAACCGTTATAGGTTTTAGGACCTAATTTTTAATCTTAATGTATTCTTGAATTTGAAGAAGTATAGCTCCTTAACAGAGATACAAACTCTTATTGGTCAAAAAAAGCTCAGCTTAACTGAGTTGTTAGATTATTATTTTAAGCAAATAGAAGCTCATCAACACCTCAATGCATTCAATGAGGTGTTTTTTTATTCAGCTTCAGAGCAGGCAAAGCTTGTGCAGAAAAAAATCGATAGTGGAACTGCTGGTAAGCTTGCGGGGATGGTAATTGGTATAAAAGATAATATATCTTATAAAGACCATATGGTTACTGCATCTTCCAGAATGCTTGAAGGTTTTGTATCTCCCTATTCTGCTACCGTTGTGGAAAGACTGATCAGTGAAGACGCTGTTATTATTGGCAGGTTAAATTGTGATGAATTTGCTATGGGCGGCTCTAATGAAACTTCCTATTATGGCCCGGTAAGTAATGCTGCAGATATTGAAAGGGTAGCAGGCGGATCATCAGGTGGATCGGCTGTAGCTGTTCAGGCAGATTTATGCTTGTCGGCCTTAGGAACCGATACCGGGGGATCTGTTAGACAGCCAGCGGCTTTTTGTGGATGTATTGGGTTTAAGCCAACTTATGGACGTATTTCGAGATATGGGGTAATTGCTTATGCTTCCTCATTTGATCAGGTAGGTACCATAACATCCTCAGTGAGTGATGCGGCAATATTGTTAGAGGTTTTGGCCGGAACTGACGATTATGACAGTACAGTTTCTAAAAAAGAGGTGCCTGCTTATTCTGCAGCCCTGGGCAATGGGACCAAAAAGAAAATTGCAGTGATAAGGGAAACGCTGGAAAGCGAAGCCTTGGATCCTGCAATTAAGGATTCGATATTGAATGCTATAGAACGATTTAAAGCACAGGGACATACCGTAGATTATGTGTCATTTGATTTGCTGGACTATTTGGTTCCTGCATATTATGTGCTTACTACTGCAGAGGCTTCCTCTAATTTATCCCGTTATGATGGGGTGCATTATGGTCACCGTAACCTGGAAGCCGGCAATTTAAATGAATTGTATAAAAAATCAAGAGCTGAGGGTTTTGGAGAAGAAGTGAAAAGACGGATATTGTTGGGGACCTTTGTTTTAAGTGCCGGATATTATGATGCGTATTACCAGAAAGCACAGCAGGTAAGAAGGTTGATCAGAGAGAAAATGGAAGAGATGCTTAAGGAGTTTGATGTGATTTTAACCCCTGTAACTCCCACACCGGCTTTTAAAATTGGCGACAATATAGATGACCCGTTGGTGATGTATATGGCAGATATATTTACTGTATTGGCCTCTTTAACCGGGATTCCGGCGGTAGCAATACCTTTGGGCAATAATGACGATGGTTTGCCGTTAAGTATTCAATTGATGACCAAACATTTTAGGGAGGAAGAACTACTTTCCTTGTCCCAAACATTTTTAAATGATAGTTTAAACTAAGGAGGTTTTTTTAGAAAAGCCTTGAAAGCAGAATGAAATGCCTATGAAAATAAAAGTACACTTCGTATCCTATTGCATTTTAGCATTAATTAGCTTTTCAGCATCGGCCCAACAACGTGGCTTAATTTTGAACGACACAACTTCAGTGCCTGAGGTTGATGAAACGCCCCTGTTTAATAACTATAATTACAATTACAAGAACAGATTAGATTCTATTGAGAAGACCGTTCCGCTTACTTACAATGAATATGTACAGAAGTACATAGACATTTACAGCGGAAGGAAGGAAATGATGGGCAGAATGCTGGGCATGTCTGACTACTATTTTCCGATTTTTGAAAGAGCGCTTAAAAGCCTTAATATCCCGGAGGAGATTAAATACTTGCCAATCATAGAATCATCTATGAACCCCTATGCCGTTTCCCGAGTTGGCGCTACCGGATTATGGCAATTCATGTTTGGCACGGCCAGAGAGTATGGTTTAAATATGGATAATTTTGTTGACGACCGAAAGGACCCGATACAAGCAAGTTATGCT
The DNA here is from genome assembly GCF_059758925.1 of Pedobacter sp. GQ55. Taxonomy (NCBI): domain Bacteria; kingdom Pseudomonadati; phylum Bacteroidota; class Sphingobacteriia; order Sphingobacteriales; family Sphingobacteriaceae; genus Pedobacter; species Pedobacter sp. GQ55. Next base: position 149,622 of record NZ_JCAXEI010000005.1, read on the forward strand.
GCTGCAGCCTATTTCAGAGATGCTTACGAGGAGTTGGGTGACTGGCTTCTGGCAATTGCCGCCTATAATTGCGGAATGGGAAATGTGAAGCGGGCAATGCAGAAAGCCAACTCCAGTGATTTCTGGGAGCTTAGAAGATTTTTACCAACCGAAACAAGAAATTATGTGCCTGCGTTTATTGCTGCAGTGTATGTAATGAAGTGTTCCGATAAACACCATATTAGTTCACAGCGGCCATCTTATATCAAGATTACAGATACTATTCAGGTTAATCGTTTTATTTCTATCCCCACTTTAGCTAACGCTTTGAATATGGATGAAGAAGAACTTTGTACCTTAAACCCTTCTTATAAGAAGAAGATTGTTAACGGTACAGAATCGACGCCGAAGCGTGTGATTGTCCCAAAAGTTAGCTTAGCCAACTTTGCCCGAATCTACGAGGTACTGAATCCGGAAACAGAAACCAACATGAAAATGGTATTGGCGTCAAATGAAGAGAGACGGCCTGTAAGGAATGTAAAATCAAGACCGGTCTTCTTCTATCATAAGGTTAAACCCGGACAAAATTTAGGAGCGATTGCCAATAAATATCATGTTGAAGTTCAGGATCTTAAAGTCTGGAATAAGTTAAGAAGTTTAACGATTGTTCCAGGACAGAAAATAAAAGTGTATAGCACACATCCCGATAATGACACCCCAAGTCGCCTGAAAAGCTAGCGTTCAGTTTGTTTATTTTCCTGTTCATTTTGTTCATAATTGCATTTAAACACGCGAAATCCGTAATTTAATTGCCTTTTTTTTATTTTAAGCCCTAATAAAAGAATTGTAACTTTGACCCTTTACAATTGACAATTTTATGACTAAAATAAACAGGAAGCAGGATGCTTTAGATTACCATTCGCAGGGGCGACCTGGGAAGATTCAGGTTATCCCAACAAAACCAACAAACTCTCAAAGAGACCTGGCGCTTGCCTATTCACCTGGGGTTGCAGAGCCATGTTTAAAGATTGCTGAAAATACTGAAGACGTTTATAAATATACAGCTAAGGGGAATTTAGTGGCTGTAATTAGTAATGGCACTGCTGTATTAGGCCTAGGTAATATTGGGCCGGAAGCAGGAAAACCTGTAATGGAAGGAAAGGGTCTCCTTTTTAAAATATTTGCAGATATTGATGTTTTTGACCTTGAACTGGACACCACAAATGTGGATGATTTTGTTAAGATCGTGAAAGCCCTTGAGCCTACTTTTGGCGGAATAAATTTAGAGGATATTAAAGCACCTGAGTGCTTCGAAATAGAGCGTCGTTTAAAGGAAGAAATGAAGATTCCTGTAATGCACGATGATCAGCATGGTACTGCCATTATCTCAGCAGCGGCATTGTTAAATGCCTGCGAACTGCAAAAAAAGAAAATAGATAAGGTTAAAATAGTCGTGAATGGGGCAGGTGCTGCCGCTATTTCCTGCTCACGCTTATATGTTTCTTTAGGTGCAAAAAAAGAGAATATTGTGATGTGTGACCGCTCTGGCGTGATCCGGGATACACGCGAGAACCTTGACGCAATTAAAGCTGAATTTGCAACTTCCAGAAATTTAGATACACTGGCAGAGGCAATGAAGGATAGTGATGTGTTCATTGGCTTATCATCTGCTAATTGTGTAACAGAAGATATGCTGAAATCAATGGCAAAAAATCCTATCGTATTTGCTATGGCAAATCCCGATCCGGAAATTGCTTATGAGCTGGCTCTTAATTCCCGCAAGGATATTATTATGGCTACCGGTCGTTCTGATTATCCTAATCAGGTGAACAACGTTTTGGGATTCCCGTATATTTTTAGAGGTGCGCTTGACGTAAGGGCAACCGCCATTAACGAGCCCATGAAGATCGCTGCGGTAAGAGCAATTGCCGAGCTGGCCAAAAAACCAGTGCCTGAGGCGGTGAATATGGCCTACAATGAAACCAACATTAAGTTTGGTAAAGATTATATTATTCCAAAACCAATGGATCTTCGTTTAATGACGAATGTATCTACAGCTGTAGCCAAGGCAGCAATTGAGTCTGGTGTTGCGCGTAAGGTGATCACCGATTGGGATGCTTACATTGAGGAATTGAAACACCGATTGGGTGGTGATGATGCGATTATGCGTGCGATTACGAATAAGGCTAAATCTGATCCTAAGCGCGTTGTGTTTGCTGAAGCTGATAACTATAAAATATTAAAGGCTGCTCAAATTGTAAAAGATGAGAATATAGCTATCCCGATTCTGCTTGGAAACAAGGAAGTCATTAAGAAAATAATTGAGGAAAATGCACTGGAATTAGATGGCGTTACCATAATTGACCCTTTTGAAGAGCAGCAGCGCATGAGTAAGTATGCGAACTCATTATATGAGAAGAGACAAAGAAGAGGAGTGACTTTAATTGAGGCAACCAAATTTCTGCGTGACAGGAATTATTTTGGTGCTTCTATGGTTGAGTTTGGAGAAGCTGATGCAATGATTTCTGGTTTGACTAAGAATTATGTGTCGACAATTAAACCAGCTTTGCAGGTTATTGGTACTGAAGAAGGTGTAAATCGTGTTGCCGGAATGTACATGATGATGACCAAGAAAGGGCCTGTATTTTTCGGAGATACGACTGTGAATGTTGATCCCACTGCAGAAGAATTAGTAGATTTAACGTTGCTTTTGGAGCGTTCTGTAAGTAAATTTAACATACAGCCAAGGGTGGCGTTACTTTCATATTCTAACTTTGGGTCTAATGAAGGTATTGTACCGGAAAAGGTTAGGAAAGCTGTAAAGATATTACACGAGAAATATCCGCACATCATGGTGGATGGTGAGATGCAGGGGAACTTTGCCATTAATAATGAGATGTTAAAAGATAATTTCCCTTTTAGCAGATTAATAGGCGCCCCAGCCAATACGCTGGTTTTCCCTAATCTGGAATCTGGTAATATTGCTTATAAACTATTACAGGAACTTGGAGAGGCGGAAGCTGTTGGCCCGATCTTACTGGGTCTGAAAAAACCAGTACATATTGTGCAGCTTGGTAGTTCAGTAAGAGAAATTGTAAACATGGTAACCATTGCGGTTTTAGATGTACAGGCTAAAGAACAAGAAGCAAATCCGAAAAAAGGTCTATTAAAAAGAATTTCAAAAAGATAAAATATGTTTGCATATATTGATGGTAAGTTAACCTTTAAATGCCCCGCGTATATTGTAGTGGAAGCCGGTGGCGTAGGCTACCATATTAATATATCTCTAAATACCTACAGCAGTCTTGCCGATGCGGAGCGATGTAAAATCTATACCTGGCTTCATATTAAAGAAGATGCGCATACTTTGTATGGTTTTGCTGATGAAGGTGAAAGAAGACTATTTCTGCACCTGATTTCGGTATCTGGTATAGGACCCAATACTGGAAGAATGATGCTTTCATCTATTACTCCCAATGAAATTCAGTCGGCTATTATTAGCGGCGACCTTCCACTTATACAACGTATTAAGGGGATAGGTGTCAAGTCTGCACAAAGACTTGTGCTTGAGTTGCAAGATAAATTAAAGAAAGAAGGAACGGGGTCGTTAATTGCGGCCCCTTTAAACAATACTGTAAAGGAAGAAGCTTTATCAGCTTTAATGATGCTCGGGTTTGCGAAACCCGCATCTGAAAAGGCAATTGATAACGCGGTGAAGGTGGGTGGTCAGGATCTGTCAGTAGAACAAATGATTAAGCTAGCCCTAAAAAATTTATAACTTTTTTTACTCTTGAAAAACAAATTAGCGCTAATATCATCTCTCCTTTTGGTTACACTCTTTTGGGGAAAAAATGCTGTCTCTCAGGTAGTGGTAGGGCGGTCTGCCAGTGATACGTCAAGAAATTTATTCGGTTTAAAAGAAAAGCAACGGCTGGGCATTAGGCCGTTATCAAATCCCTTTAAGCCCTTGCCAGATAATGTGAAACGGGAAGTTGAATATGACGCAGTAAATAAAAGATACATAATAAGACAGCTGGTAGGTGATAAGTTAATTGCCGCCCCTCAATACTTAACCATTGCCGAATATCAGCGGTTGATCAGTAGTGAAATCAAGCGTGAAAACTGGAGGACGCTTTCCAATGAGGAGATCAATGATGTAAGAAGAACGGGGATCATTCCAAGTTTGAGCATCAATAGTAAAGCCTTCGAGAAAATATTTGGTGGGAACACCATTAATATCCAACCGCGAGGGGAAGCGGAACTTACTTTTTTGGGTAGAATAAACAGAAATGAAAACCCCTTGTTTAATGAACGCCAGAGAGTACAGGGGAATTTTGACTTTAACCAGCGCATCCAGATGGATGTTATTGGTAATATCGGTACCAAGCTGAAAGTTAATATGAACTACAACACTGAAGCTCAATTTGATTTTGAGAACCAGATTAAGTTGGATTATACGGGTGGTGATGACGATATTATAAAGAAAATAGAGGCAGGTAATGTAAGCCTTCCTTTAAATACGACCTTAATTAGCGGGACACAAGCGCTATTTGGGATAAAAACACAATTGCAGTTTGGTAAACTGAACGTAAATACTGTTTTTACCCAGCAAAAATCACAGTCGAGGGAAATACAGATCAATAATGGTGCGCAACAGAACGAATATAGGATCAGCGCAGATAATTACGAAGCAAACAAACACTATTTCCTTGCTCAGTATTTCAGGGACAATTATAACAAGGCCTTATCCAATCCGCCTACGATCACTTCGGGTATTATCATTACCAAAATAGAAGTTTGGGTTACCAATAAGGCCGGCAATACTCAGGATTCCAGAGATGTACTTGCCTTTATGGATCTGGGAGAGAATAAGCCGTATAATACTACACTGACCGGAGGAACTTCCGTGCTTCCGTCGGCATTTAAGAATAATCAGTTTCCAAGGCATTCAAATAATTTATTGGATAGGTTACCGGCAGATGTGAGACAAACCAACTCTAATGCAGTTATTTCTTTCTTTCAGCAAAGCAAGGGTACAGACAACTACGCGAAGCTCACTTATGCCAGAAAACTAACTGAAAGAGAGTTTACTTTTCATCCTAAACTGGGTTACATCTCTCTAAATAATGCCCTCAATACAGACGAAGTGCTTGCCGTTGCGTATCGCTATACTTATAATGGAGTAGAATATCAGGTGGGTGAGTTTACTACCGATGTTCCATTTGACCAGGGGAGCCCTAAAGTTTTGTTCGCAAAATTATTAAAGAATGAAACGACCAAAGTCAACATGCCTACCTGGGGACTGATGATGAAAAATATTTATTCTATTGGTGGATACCAGATCAGTCAACAGAACTTTAAGCTGGATATCTTTAGAATAGACGAGAAAACAGGTATTGAGAGGCCAGTTATTACAGAGGGGGAGAAGCTGGATAAATTTAAGCGGCCACTGAAAGATAAGTTATGGATACAGGTAGCTGGTTTGGATCGTTTGAATCAGCAGGATGAAGCAAAACCGGATGGGATTTTCGACTTTCAGGCAGAGAACAACCCTTTTAATTCAAATTCTAATCAGAATGCTTCAAACACATTTGGGAACAATAGCGCTTTTAACAATACGGGTACGATTAATAATACAAACGGAAATACAGCCTATGTACTTTCAAACACCAAAAGTGGATACATTACTATAGATCCATTAAATGGCAGAATAATTTTTCCGCTTGTTGAACCTTTTGGAAGAGATTTGGCGAGCCAGTTCTTGCCAACTGAACAAGCTTTTATTGATAAATACACCTATACTGCATTGTACGACTCTACCAAGGTTGTTGCCCAGCAATTGTTTACCAAACAGAACAGGTATATTATTAAAGGAAGTTATCAATCAGATATTGCCTCTGAGTTTAGTTTAAATGCCATCAATGTGCCGGAGGGTTCGGTGCGGGTTTTTGCGGGAACAATTCCGTTGCAGGAAGGAGTAGATTTTACAGTAGACTACCAGGGAGGAAGGGTAAAGATATTGAATACTGGAATTTTAATATCAGGTCAGCCCATAAGAATATCAACAGAAAATAATGAACTTTTTGGGTTGCAGCAACGATCCTTATTTGGGGCAAGGCTAGACTATAAAGTAAATAATAAATTGAATTTGGGAGGTACAATCATGAACCTTTCAGAAAAGCCGTTAACGCCAAAAGTAAACATTGGAGAAGAACCCATTTCCAATACCATATGGGGGTTGGATATTAATTATAGCTCACCTTCAAGGTTTTTAACCAAGTTGGTTGATAAATTACCTTTTCTTTCTACTAAAGCTCCTTCGAGCATTACATTTTCAGGAGAGTTTGCCCAATTGTTACCCGGTCACCCCAGGGCACTTAATTTCGGAGGTCAAAAAGGTGGTGTAAGTTACCTCGATGATTTTGAAGCCTCGAGATCTATAATAGATCTGAAAAGTGCTGTAGCATGGCAGTTGTCGGGCACCCCTCAGCTGTTTTCTGAATCAAATTTGATCAATGACCTTGCCTATGGCTACAATAGGGCGCGTATCGCATTTTATAATATTGATCCGACTTTTTACAACAGAAACGCAAGTAATTTACCTGCCAGTATAAGAAGTAACCGTACGGAATTGTCTAATCATTATGTGCGCGAAATTATAGAGCAGGAGGTTTTCCCTTTTAAAGAAACAAGTACCGGCCAATCGATCACCCTGCCAACCTTAGATGTTGCCTTTTATCCAACGGTGAGAGGCCCTTATAATTATGCGCCAAATGGATTTGGGTCTAATGGTTTGTTAAATAATCCAAAATCAAGATGGGGTGGTTTATTCAGAAGAATTGAAACCAATGATTTTGAGGCTTTGAATATAGAATTTATAGAATTATGGGTTATGGACCCGAATATATATAAACCAAATTCTGCCGGAGGTGATTTATATTTTAATGTTGGAAATCTTTCAGAAGACATTCTGAAGGACGGACGTAAATCATTAGAGAATGGTTTACCTGCAAATGGAGATCCAAGTAAATTTGATGAAACCAATTGGGGCAGGGTACCTAAACTGCAACCGGTGGTTCAGGCATTTGACAATGATCCAGCGGCCAGAAGAAGCCAGGACGTAGGATTGGATGGGTTGTCCAGTAATGATGAACGTGCCAAATTCGCCTCGCTTATTAATCAAATAAAAGGGCAGTTAAATCCAGATGCTGCTGCCGAATTCGAAGATGACCCATCATCGGATGACTATTCCTATTATCGGAGTAATGCACTCGATCAGGCTGGTGCAGGAATTTTAAAACGCTACCAGAGATACAATGGTACTGAAGGAAATTCTAAGACCCCTGAACAATCTCGGGAAGATTTTGGTGTAGAGAATTCAGCTTCTACTTCCTTACCCGATGGAGAGGACATCAACAGAGATAATAACATGACCCAGTCTGATGAGTATTTCCAGTATAAGGTGTCAATGCGTCCGGGGGATTTATTGGTTGGACAAAATTTTGTTACTGACAAGGTAACCTCACAGGTTAAACTTGCTAATGGGCAAACACGGCCTGTTACCTGGTACCAGATCAGAATTCCGTTGGCACAATACCAGCAAAAGGTTGGAAATATCCAGGATTTTAAGTCGATCCGTTTCATTAGAATGTTTCTGACCAATTATGCCGATACCACCGTGCTCAGGTTTGGAAAGATCCAGTTGATAAGAGGTGAATGGCGTCAGTATAATGCAAATAATGATCCTGCACAGGTAATTGTTGACCCGATATTACAGCCAATTGGAGCAGACAATTCGACAATAGAAGTAGCTACGGTGAATATTGAAGAGAACGGAAAACGTACTCCAATACCATATGTTGTTCCTCCTGGCATTGAAAGGGAACGCGATTTCAGCAACTACCGTGGTGATACCAGACAAAATGAACAGTCGCTGTCAGTAACGATCAAAAGTTTAAGGGATGGATACGGAAGAGCTACATTTAAAACCGCTATTAATGATTTTAGATCATACAAGCATTTGGAAATGTATATTCACCTGGAGGCCCTTGGTAGCAACATATTGAATAACAATGATCTGAGTGCCTTTTTAAGGATCGGAACCGACAATCAGGATAATTATTACGAATACGCACAGCCTTTAAGGGTTACTGGTCCTGGAACAAGCGATCCTTATGCCATCTGGCCGGATCAGAATAAACTAGATATTGAACTTGAGATTTTTCAAAAGGCCAAAATAGCCAGAAACAAAGCCATGCTTAACGGACAGCCATGGCCGGTAAATATCCCTTATGAATTTATTGAGAATGGAAAAACAATTACCATAAAGGGCCAGCCTGATATGAGTAAGGTTAGGGTGTACATGCTTGGTGTAAAAAACCCGCTTAGAAATCCTGCAAACCCTGGTGAGGACGATGGACTGGATAAAAATGCAGTGGTATGGTTTAATGAATTAAGATTAACCCAATTTGATGAAAGAGGGGGCTGGGCTGCAACAGCAAGGATGAATGCCCAACTGGCAGATTTTGCTGATGTAAACATTTCGGGAAGTAAATCTACCATTGGATTCGGTTCCCTGGAAAAAAGAGTGAGTGAAAGAAACAGAGCTGATAATGTATTTTTTGATATCTCTTCGAGCATGGAGCTAGGTAAGTTTTTACCCAACAAATCGGGGGTAAAGATTCCTATGTTTATTAGTTATTCAAGTCAGATCAGTACACCGCAGTATGATCCCAGAACGCCGGATATTGAGTTGAAAACAGCATTGGAAGGAGCCACGAAAGCAGAGAAAAAAGAGATTCTGAACTATGCACAGGATTACACCACCCGTAATAGTATCAGTTTTACAAATGTAAGAAAGGAGCGTACCGATCTTAATAAAAAACCTCAGCTATGGGATATAGAAAATCTAAACGCAAGTTATGCCTATACAAAGTTTGCGCATAGAGATTTTATAAATCAGAATAACATTCAGCAGACTTACCGGGCCTCGCTAGCCTATAATTATGCAGGACAATCAAAAAGCTATGAACCGCTTGCCAAGATCATTAAATCAAATACGCTGGCATTATTAAAAGAGATAAACTTTAGCTTATTGCCTAATTCGATAAACTTTAGGATCGATCTGGATCGCTATTATTCGGAAAACAGCCTGCGCAACAATGACCCTAATAATGCCATTCCTATAAACACGACGTTTAATAAGAATTTCCTCGTTACCAGGGTGTATGGTATTTCGTGGAATTTTACACGTTCACTTACCTTGGATTTTGATGCCACCAATTACTCTATTATTGACGAACCTGAGGGCCGAATTGACGGATTGAAAAGAGACACACTTTGGCAGAATTTAAAGCGACTGGGCAGAACTACAGACTACTCCCATAATTTAAATGTTACCTATAATTTGCCGATAAATAAGATCCCGGGAATGGACTGGTTAAATGTGACTACCCGTTACGGAACAAGCTTTAACTGGCAGACTGAACCGTTATCAACACTTAGAAATCCACTTATTGATTTGGGAAATACCATTCAGAATTCCAGAATCATTCAGATTAATCCAAACCTGAACCTTGCAAGTCTTTACAACAAATTTGGATTTGTTAGAAAGGCAGGTACAAGTACTACGGACAAGCAATCGGGAACAGGATTTTTTGTGGGGTTGCTTACAGGAATTAAAAATATTGTAGGTGCTTATACACAGACCAGGGGTATATTTATGCCCGGGTATTTACCTAAAACCAATTATTTTGGTATTGATGATGTGACTGGAGCTCCAGGGCTGGGATTTGTGTTTGGAAGTCAGCGTGACATCAGAAGCATGGCCGTTAATAATGGATGGCTCACTACCGATACCTTACAGACACAGCTTTATGTGAATACCCTACGGGAGGATCTAAGCTTTACCAGTTTAATTGAGCCCATTCGGGATTTGACCATTACCCTTACTGCAAATAAGAATAGAACATCGAATTTCTCTACAAATTACAGGTATGATAGTGACAGTCGTGAATTTGAGGATTTAAGTCCATATACAACCGGGGATTATAGTATTTCATTTATTTCTTTACGCACCTCATTCTCAGAAAAATCAGGCAGTACGGTTTCTAAGTTGTTTAATCAATTCATGGCAAACCGGCAGGTGATTTCGCAGCGTTTGGGGGCACAAAATCCAAATTCCAGAGGAATAGTTGATGGGTATGCAGATGGCTACGATAAGAATGCCCAGGATGTAGTTGTTTCGGCATTTTTGGCAGCTTATTCCGGCAGAAGTGCATCATCCGTTAACCTGAATTCTCTTCCAAGCATTCCTTTGCCGAACTGGCGGTTGAATTACCGTGGATTAACCCGTATTGCTTTTCTTGCAGACCGGTTTAACTCGATAGACATCAGGCATTCGTATCGCTCAATTTATAGTGTTAACAGTTTTAACTCTTTATTGCGGTATCAGGAAAGTAATGGTTCTGTAATTAGCAGAGAGGATGCCAGTGGAGGGAATTTCTTGCCTAAGTTCCAGTATTCTCAAGTAACCATTGCTGAACAATTTGCCCCACTAATTGGTGTTGATACCCGATTGAAAAATAACATGACTGCTAACTTTGAGTATGGTCGATCGAGGTTGCTGGGATTAAGCCTTGCAAACAGTCAGCTGGCTCAATTAACGGAAAATAATATGGTTTTTGGTTTGGGCTACAGAACAAATAAATTCAGGTTCCCGTTTGGATTATTTAAAGGATTAAAGACCGATAATAATATGGACTTTAAGTTAGACATTGCATTAAGAGATAATAAGACGGTGATTTATCGTGCAGATATTACTGAGGCAGAAGTTTCATCAGGAGCTCAGAACATAACCTTCAGACCTAGTGTGGATTACGTTCTTAACCAGCGTTTTAATGTGCGGGTGTTCTACGATTCTAACGTTACCAAGCCATATACTTCGCAGACCTTTAACACCTCTTTCAGTAATTTTGGTTTTAGTCTAAGGATTACGCTAAATTAAGGATTGCTATAAACACTGATATTAATTACCTTTGAGCGCGCGCAGCTTATTTAATGTGTTGAGCGGTAAAAGATTTACGAAAAAATAAATTTAGAGAAATGAATTTTCCATCAGAATTGAAGTACACTAAAGACCACGAATGGCTTAGAATTGAGGGTAATGAAGCTTATATCGGTATTACTGATTTTGCACAGCGTGAGCTAGGTGACATCGTGTATATTGACATTAATACCGTAGGAGATCAAGTGAGCAAAGATGAGGTATTTGGTACTGTAGAAGCGGTTAAAACAGTTTCAGATCTGTTTATGCCGGTAACTGCTACTGTGACAGAAACTAATGCTGCGCTAAATGACAACCCGGAACTTGTAAATTCTGATCCTTATGGACAGGGATGGATGGTTAAGGTTGCAGTTTCTGATCTTTCGGAAGTTGAGGGCTTGTTAACCGCGGATGCTTACAAGGCACTTGTAGGAGCATAATTGATGAATAAATTCGGGGAATTAAAATATCAGGTCTGGGCCATTGTATGGACCATTGTGATTTTAGTGCTTTGTAATATGAAAATGCCTGATACCAGTGGATCAGGCATTTTTTTTGAAGGCTTTGATAAATTGGTTCATTTAGGGTTCTTTTATGTGCTTACTATTCTTTTGTTTTATGGTAAAATAAAACATCAGCATAATTATAGCTTCCGCTCGCTGACCATATTTAAGATCATTCTCATTACAGCAGCACTTGGAGGTGGTATTGAAATATTACAATGGAAGTTTTTCACTTACAGATCAGCAGAGTGGTGGGATTTTGGGTGTGATATGACAGGTGTTTTTATGGGCGTTTTTAGCTATGTTTTACTACACAAATCTAATTACAATGAAAAGACGATTTAATTTATTGGTGCTGTTAATGTTAGTGGGATTAATTAGCAGTTGCAGCATTTTTAAACCAGGTTGTAAATGCCCAAAAGTTAGCTATTCCAGCTACCCACGCAAGTAATGCTATCAGTTTAGCAAGTAGCCCCTTATTTATTAGAGGGCTTTTATGACTATATATAAATCCCTGCTTATTTGGATTTATTATAAATTAAGTCTAAATTGCGCCTCAAAATAACAATATACATAGATGAAACTTTCACAGTTAAATCCAGGAGAACAGGGTACTATCGTAGCGTTTACAGATTTAGAAATGTCTGTAAAATTAATGGAAATGGGATGCTTGCCTGGTGAAACAGTAGAAGTAGAACGTTTTGCGCCACTTGGTGACCCAATAGCTATTCGCGTTGCAGGATATCAACTTTGTTTGCGTAAAAACGAAGCGTCTATTATTATAATTCAATAATAATTTTGGCAAAAGATATTAAAATTGCTTTAGTTGGTAACCCCAACACTGGGAAATCTACACTTTTTAACCTACTTACGGGATTAAATCAAAAGATCGGAAATTTTCCGGGTATAACTGTTGACAAGAAAGTAGGCTATTGCAAATTAGCCGATAACAAACAGGCTGAAATAATTGATTTACCTGGTACATATAGCCTGTATCCGAAAAGCAAAGACGAAAGCATCGTATTTCAGGTGTTGGCTGATAAAAATAATTCAAGTCATCCTGATCTTGTTGTGCTGGTCGCCGATGCGACAAACCTTCGAAGAAATTTATTGCTTTATTCGCAGGTCGCCGATTTGGGTGTTCCAATGGTTCTGGCACTTAATATGACCGATATGGCCAAAAAAGAAGGAATTGATATCAATATCAATAAACTTTCTGAGCGGCTGGGGATACAAGTAGTCGCAATTTCTGCAAGGAGTAATTCAGGCTTAACCGAGCTAAAGGAAGCTATTCATAATACTACAAAAATTGCTACTCAGGTAGCCGGAGCGGATATGCATGTACTGGCGCCAGAGGCTATTGATTTGGTTAAGCAGCGCATCAAGACAGAAAATAATTATCTGTCCTTACAAATACTACATCAGCACGAGCATCTTAATACATTTTCCCTTCAGGATCATGAAACCTTTGAGCGGATAAAGGCTGAACATACTTTTGAGTCTTCTAAGTTACAAGCGGCTGAAACCATTGCCCGCTACAGATATTTAAGCACCATTTTAAGTGGGGTGGTAGAAGATACCGGAGCGGCGAGAAAATTCGTTTTCAGTGATAAACTGGATTCGGTACTTACCAATAAATTTTGGGGCTTTCTGATCTTCATTGGGATTCTATTTTTTATTTTTAATTCTATTTTCTCCTGGTCATCTTATCCAATGGAGCTAATTGAATATGCTTTTGTCTGGCTTACTGAATACGGACACCAGCATCTGCCGGATGGTATTTTAACCAATCTTCTTTTGGATGGCGTATTGGCCGGTTTAGGTGGTGTAGTGATATTTATACCTCAAATAGCGATCTTGTTTGCTTTTATATCTATACTGGAGGATACCGGCTATATGGCCCGAGTTACCTTTATGATGGATAAGATTATGCGCAAGTTTGGCCTTAGCGGAAAATCTGTAGTACCCATGATTGGAAGCCTGGCGTGTGCCGTTCCCTCAATCATGAGTGCAAGGAATATTGAAAGCTGGAAGGATCGTATTATCACTATTATGGTCGCTCCTTTGGTAAGCTGCTCTGCCAGATTACCTGTTTATACCTTACTGATTTCATTGGTTGTTCCAGAAAAAATGGTATGGGGCTTTATCAATTTGCAAGGCTTAACCCTTATGGGGATGTACGTTATTAGTATTTTGGCGGCAGTTGTGGTGGCTTTTGTAATGAAGTTCCTAATAAAGGCGAAAGAGAAATCATATTTCATTATGGAGCTGCCTGTGTACAGAATGCCAAGATGGACAAATGTGATTTATACCATGTATGAGAAATCAAAGACTTTTGTATTTGAAGCAGGTAAGGTGATTATTGCCATCTCTATTATCCTTTGGGTATTGGCAACGTACGGGCCCTCTGACAGATTTAAAGAAATTGACGATAAATATGCGGCTATAGAAGCCCAAAAAGATAGTGTGCAAGTTAGCACATTGGAGAGAGATAGAGCCGCAGAGAAGCTTGAAAACTCCTATGCAGGTATTTTAGGGCATGTGATAGAGCCTGCAATAAAACCATTAGGATTCGACTGGAAAATAGGCATCGCTTTAATTACCTCATTTGCTGCCAGAGAAGCTTTTGTGGGTACAATGGCCACTATTTATAGTGTGGATAATGACGGGGAGGTTGCTACCATCCGCAATAAAATGCGGGGGGCGCGAGATCCGGATACCGGACTGCCAGTATTTACATTTGCCACAGCATTTTCCCTGATGTTATTTTATGCTTTTGCAATGCAGTGTATGAGTACGGTGGCAGTAGTATTCAGAGAAACGAAATCGTGGAAATGGCCTATTATTCAAATTGTGTATATGACTGGAATGGCATATGTAGCAAGTCTGATAGCCTATCAACTTTTAAAGTAATTTAATTATCTTGGCCTTTGTGAAAAAGGAGAATATCTTAGCACAATACATGCCTGTTGCCGCGGCTCCAATTATAGCCCGGTGGATAGATTATTTTCAATGCGAATTTAAGATTTCTAAAAACAGGGCAACAAAGCTTGGCGATTACGGACATCCCTTTAAAGGGGCAGGACATAAGATTTCGGTTAATAATGATCTTAATGCTTATGCTTTTCTGGTAACCACCGTTCATGAGTTTGCACATCTGCTGACCTGGAACGATCATAAAAATAAAGTAAAGCCTCATGGCGATGAATGGAAACGGAATTTTAAGCGCATGATGGTGCCTTTTATTGAACAGAACATTTTTCCCCAGGATGTACAATCTGCAATTGTAAGCTATTTAAATAACCCATCTGCTGCCAGTTGCACCGATTTGAAGTTGTCGAGAGCCTTGAAAAAATATGATCTGCTGTTAAATGTTTCCCGCCTGGAAGAGCTTCCTATAAACACCGTATTTAGCATAAAAGACGGAAGACAATTTAAAAAAGGAGAGCGACTGAGAAAGAGATATCGTTGTGTATGTCTTGATAACGGTAATACTTATCTTTTTAATCCGTTAGCCGAAGTAACACTGGCAGCTACCGGTACATAGACCGCCTCTTTATCTTTTACCTCCCACTTTATATTCAATTTTTTGTCTTTAAAATTTGCTGGGTCTTTCAACAGACTATCCACATAGCTGTCCGTATCCTTTATTGAAACGCTTGCGGTATAGCCACTGGCGATTTTACTTTTTAAGAGAATATACCTTTCATCCGGAGCAGATATCACATTATCGAAAACCAAGTCAAATTTATCAGCGCCATTAACTGCATCGTTTAACAATTTTAGGTCTTCATTATACGCTTTTGTCTGATCAGGGGCAGTTTTCTTTCTGATTTGGAAGGGCTCAGCTTTAAGCAATGAGAGGGTGGGCGAACTGCGGTATTCTTCTTTAAACGGGATGTTGTTTCTAAGGTATGTACGATGGTCTTCAAAAATATCTGTTCCCTGTTTGTTGATTTTAGCTCCTTCCTTCAATAAAATCAGGCTATCATTTTTGAAATAATACTTTTTTATTTCATTGCTTATTCCTTCATCATTTTTATACTGAGAAAACAATACCGGTTTGCCATTCCAACTGTATTTTTCTACACGCATGGTTGCCTGCCCTAGTTGATAAACCAGGCTGATATTCTTTTCATAAGTGTTGAGGGTTGCGTCAATGGAGTCTGCGTAAAGTAATATCGAAGCCTCAGTCATTGGAGTGCCGGTGCGTGCATTAACAAGATCGGCTTGAGGATGCTTAGGGCCCTGATTACAGCTCATAATGGTCATAGTGAGCAGGGAAAATAGACATAATAATTTCATATTTTAAACTTAGCTTATGCTTAACTAACAGGCCATTATCATGCCAAGTTAAACTAGTAAGCCAACAGGCGTTTCACGGTATCGGGCAGACTGCTTTTTGCCAGGAAACTATCTTCAAGTGTTTTACTCATAGGTATGGCTGTATCGGCACTTGCGCAACGCATAACCGGAGCGTCGAGGTTTTTAAAGCAATGTTCAGAGATCCATGCTGCCAGTTCAGCACCAAAACCACAGGTTAATGTATCTTCATGTAAGATCAAGGCTCTGCCCGTTGTTTTAACTGCTGTGGCAACAGTTTCTTTGTCCCATGGCTGCAAACTTCGTAAGTCGATTAAAGTGGCTGAAATCTCCGGATTTTCACCAAGATAAGAGAGGGCCCAGTGAACACCTAATCCATAGGTTATGATCGTTAGTTGTGTTCCATGCTTTAAAATATTAGCCTTTCCAATCTCTATGTTATAATATCCGGATGGTACATTGCCACTCAAACTACGATAAAGGTATTTATGCTCGAAATACATTACAGGATTAGGATCGTCTATAGCCGAAAGTAGCAATCCTTTGGCATCGTAAGGAAAAGCCGGATAAACAACTTTTAATCCAGGGGTTTTGGTGAACCATACTTCATTGCTTTGAGAGTGAAAAGGGCCCGCGCCAGTTCCTGCTCCTGTGGGCATGCGGACTACAACATCAGCTTTTTCTCCCCACCGGTAATGGGTTTTAGCCAGATTGTTCACAATCTGATTAAAACCGCAGGTAACAAAATCTGCAAATTGCATTTCTACTACTGCTTTATATCCATTTATTGAAAGTCCTAAACCAGCACCAACAATAGCGGATTCGCAGATGGGAGTGTTTCTGACCCTTGCTTTTCCAAATTCATTTACAAAACCATCAGTAATCTTAAAAGCTCCGCCATATTCAGCAATATCCTGCCCCATCAAAACAAGGTTTTCATGTTTTGTCATGCCAGTTCTTAGTCCATCTGTAATGGCATCTAAGTAACGCATTTCTCCTGGTGGACCGGTTGGTTCGGTAGCTTCAAACAGGTAGGGTGAATACATGTCGCTAAGTTCTGTCTGCAGATCGGCAATAGGCTCTTGGTCCTGAAACGCAATTTCCACCTCCTGGTCAATAGCTGTTTTAAATGAGGCTCTTATTTCCTGAACTAAGTGCGCTGTAAGAATATTTTGCTCAACTAAGTAATGCTCAAAGTTTTTAAGGGGATCTTTTGCAGCCCATTTATCGAATAGCTCCTGAGGAATATATTTAGTTCCCGAAGCCTCTTCGTGTCCTCTCATTCTGAATGTAAGGCATTCAATTAAAACTGGTCGCGGGTATTTCCGGATGGAAGTAGCTATCGAGTTAAGGGTATCATATACCTCCAGAATATTGTTGCCGTCTACCTGGATTCCTTCAATCCCATATCCTATAGCCTTATCTGCAAGATTTTTGCATTTGAATTGCTCATTAATAGGAGTTGAGAGTCCATAGCCGTTATTTTCTATAAGAAAGATCACAGGTAAATTCCATACCGCTGCAACATTTAATGCTTCATGAAAATCGCCTTCACTTGTTGCGCCTTCACCGGTAAATACTAAAGTAGCTTTCTCTTTATGTTCAATTAAATCTGCAAGTGCAATCCCATCCGCCAGGGCCATTTGCGGGCCCAGGTGAGATATCATTCCAATAATCTTATAGTCCTGAGTCCCAAAATGAAAGGAACGGTCTCTTCCCTTGGTAAAGCCCGTAATTTTGCCTTGCCATTGGGCCATCAGCTTTCGTAAGGGAATATCACGGGTAGTAAACACACCAAGGTTACGGTGCATGGGCAGAATATATTCATCAGCACCCATTGCCATGGTACTGCCTACAGCAATAGCTTCCTGACCAATTCCTGAAAACCACTTGCCTATCCGGCCCTGGCGCAGTAGAATTAACATTTTCTCTTCGACCATTCTTGGATAAAGTAAACGCTTATAGAAATTCAATAATGCGCTGTCACTTTTGTCTTTTCGGTCGAAGGTCATGTTTATAAGTTTTTAGGTTCCTTATTTTTTTCTTCCCATTGCTTGGCAAAAGATTTTGGAGATATTACCGGCATGGAACGGTACTTACCCCATATTTTTCTAAATAGATTTTTGAGGAAGAAGTTCTTGATCTTTCCGCTCAGGAAGTCCATTCTTGATCTTTTTAACATTCCTACCTTCCAGATTCTCCAACCCACTTCCTCAGCCTTACTATTGTCGTGGTTGGTAGCGGCATCTCTTCTGTTCAGCAACAACATTTTATGAATGTCTATTTTAACAGGACAAACTTCCGAGCATTTTCCGCACAGGCTGGATGCATAGCTTAAGTGCTTGAAATCTTTCATCCCTTTAAGATGCGGGGTGATGATAGAGCCAATAGGCCCACTGTAAGTCGTGTTATAAGTATGGCCGCCAATATTTTTGTAAACCGGGCAAGCGTTAAGACAGGCGCCGCAACGGATGCAATACAGGCCTTGACGCTGTTCTTTTTGCGCAAGTAAATTGGTACGTCCGTTATCAAGCAAGATTACGTACATTTCTTCCGGACCATCAGTTTCCTCACCTCTTCTGGGTCCACTCAGAATCGTATTGTAAACGGTTAGGTTTTGTCCTGTGCCATGGCTTGCCAAAAGCGGCCAGAAAAGGTCCAGGTCGGCCATCGATGGAATGATTTTTTCGATACCGACAATAGCAATGTGAATTTTGGGGAAAGTTGTACATAGCCTGGCATTACCTTCGTTTTCCGTTAATGCAATGCTTCCGGTGTCGGCTATTAGAAAGTTTCCCCCGCTAATCCCAATATCAGCTTTCAGGTATTTATCTCTTAAAAGCTCACGTGCCTTTTGAGTAAGCTGCTGAGGGGTATAGTCTACAGGAGTGCCGAATTTTTCATGAAATAATTTGGCAATATCCTCTTTGCTTAAATGCATTGCAGGTGTTACAATATGATATGGGGGTTGCCCCAGTAATTGTACTATATATTCACCAAGATCACTTTCTAGGGACTCAATATCATTTTTTTCAAGGAAATCATTTAAATGAATCTCTTCTGTGGTCATGGATTTCGACTTAATAACTGTCTTTCCACCATTCTTTTTAATGATATTCAGAATTTCTTTTTGGGCTTCATTGGTGTCGTTTGCCCAGATTACTTTGCCGCCTCTGCGTTGGAAATTGGATTCGAACTCTGGTAAAAACTTATCCAGATTCTCCATCACGCGCCACTTAATTACGTGTGCTTTTCTTTTGGAGTTTTCTAAATTTTCAAACTTGGATAATCCGCGTTCAACAGCAACATTATACTTGCCGATGTTATGATTAATAGTGTTGCGATGTCCTAAATCGAAGGCCTTCTCATCCGCCTTCTCCAAAAATTCCTCTGATATATCCATCGTTTTCACCTGTTTTTATTTACCTATTCAATTCTCAGATATAGCTTTTTAAGGCTTTAAACCATTTCCCCTGGTTTTGAATCTTGCTGGTTCCAAACTTAGATAAAACTATGCAAGAATTCAGGAAAAAAAGTAATTTGACCATTACATCTTTGGCGTGCCGTCCTCGTTTTTATTAACCATAGGACGTTTTAGACCATTTGCAAGCTCCCAGGCGGTAAAATAAACTAATTTTGCTCTTTTGGCAAGCATAGGAAAATCTATCTTGCTTACTTCATCTCCGGGCATGTGGTAATCATCATGTACACCATTAAAATAAAAAATTACCGGTATGCCATGTTTGGCAAAATTATAATGATCAGAGCGATAATAAAACTGATTAGGGTCTGTGCGGTTATTATATTTTTCATCAAGGTTGATGTTCACATAAGTCTTATTGGCTTTTTTACCAATTCGATCCAAGTCAGCGCTCAACATGTCTGATCCAATGATATAAACGAAGTTATTATCACTTTCGTGCGCCTTGTCTCCGCGGCCAATCATATCGATGTTTAAGTTTGTAATGGTATTTTCTAAAGGAAAGACAGGGTTTTCAGAATACCATTCAGATCCTAGCAATCCTTTTTCTTCACCCGTAACAGTCATAAACAAAATACTTCTTTTAGGGCCCTTGCCTGCTTTCTTGGCTTTTGCAAAGGCTTCTGCGATTAATAAGACACCTGTGGTGCCAGATCCATCATCATCGGCACCGTTGTTGATTTTATCATCGCCTTTGGCATCAGGTGTAATCCCAATGTGATCATAGTGGCCTGTTATTACTAAAACTTCGCGCTTTAATTTAGGATCAGAACCCGGCAAAAAACCTAAAACATTATCTGATTTAACTTTTTTCTCGACCTTGCTTGCACTTGCACATACGCTGATTTTAATTTCTTGTGGAGATGGTTTTCCACTGTCGGTTATTTTCTTTTTAAGGGCATCGATGTTCGTGCTAGCCCCCGCAAGAATTTTATTTGCAAGCGAAGTTCCTATTGTGATAACCGGCATGGTTTGAGGGACATCCTGGCGGTCCATCGTTTCCTTATTCTTTAATGCCATTTCCTCCGATTGGAGATAGCCTTTTAAATTGTCAGGCATATTGTCAACAATGGGGTCAATAAGCAGAACTGCCTGTGCTTTTTGTTCGGTCAGATATTTAAGTTTGGCATTTAAAGCGCTGGAATTTCTTATAGATGCAGTAGGGGCAGGAGATCCGGCTTCTCCAGACTTAAAGATCATGACTACCTTTCCGGCTACGGTTTGACCAGCATAATCATTGTAATCATCTTTGGTTAAGCCATATCCGGCGAATAATATGCTGTTGGCATTAAAAGCAAAACCTTTGGCCGAAACTGTTCTGGGGATAATGAAAAAATCAGTTAAAGCCTCGGCAGGTTGACCATCGACTGTTACTATTTGTGAAAGGCCAAACGATACAATGTCAACTGGCTGAAAGTAGTCTCCGGATACAGGACCTTTTAAGCCAATACTTTTAAAGTGGTTCTTAATATACTCGGCTGCCATCCAGCCACCTTTTTTGCCGGTTTCTCTACCTTCATATTCATCGGATGCCAATACTGACAGATGTTTATACGCATTGTCTTTATTGATGGTTTGACTGAATTTTATGGCGTCTTTATTTTGTGCTACAGCACTACAGCCAATAAGTAATAAAAAACTTGAATATAAAAGCTGCTTTTTCATGCCGGCCGGATTAAATTTCTTAGGTTCTGTTATTTCGATTGGTTTTTAGCAGGACATTTTTCCAACCCTTATGCCATGCCTGCCTCCTTCAAAAGGTGTGTTGATGAAGGTTGTTGCCATTTCCTTTGCAAGATCTTCTGAAACAAATCTGGCAGGAATGCACAAAACATTTGCATTGTTGTGTTGTCTTGCGAGAGCGGCAAGCTCATTAAGCCAGCAAATCGCTGCTCTTATTTGCTGATGCTTGTTTGCAGTTATTGCAACGCCATTTGCACTTCCACATACTAGAATGCCAAAGGTATACTCCCCACTTTCAACTGCTGAGGCTACAGGGTGTGCAAAATCAGGATAATCAACAGATTGGCTTGAATAAGTTCCAAAGTCTTTAACTTCATAATCAGTTAGGTAAGATTTTAATAGCTCTTTATATTCAAAACCTGCGTGATCTGCGCCTATTGCAATTTTCATTTTTTTATCTGTTGACATGTTAAAACTTTGTTATTTAATTAAATATTGTATTAAGCCTATTTTACCTTGGCTACACCATAAATATCTTTATTTCTTTTCTTCTCTATATTTGCAGATATAAAGATACTCAATTCATAAAGCAAGAATAAAGGTAGCGCCACAATAAGCATTGTATACGGATCAGCGGTAGGTGTAACTACAGCTGCTATTATTAAAATAAGAACAGTTGAGTACCTTCTGCTCGCCCGCATAAATGCCGGGGTCATTATACCTAATTTTGATAAGACATAGATGATAACCGGTAACTGGAAAATTACTCCCGAACCAAGTGTTAAGGTCATTACTGAGGAAAGATAAGAGTCGATTGTAAAGGTGTTTTGAATCTCAGGACTTACCGTAAAATTGGTTAGGAAGTTGATGGATAAAGGGCAAATGATATAATATCCAAATAGTATACCTAAGAAGAATAGGAAGGAAGCAAAAGCAACAAAACCACTGGCTGATTTTCTTTCGTTCTCGTGTAGTGCAGGTTTTATAAATAACCAAAGTTCAAATAGCAGGTAGGGGATACCCAATATGATACCGACCATCACACATGAATTCAATTGAAGTGTGAACTGTCCGGCCATCTCTGTGTTAATGATTTTTGCATCAATTTTTGTAATACATAAATCGTGGTCTAATGAGGGAAAGCGATCTACCAACCTGCACATCATACGATAGGTCCAGAAGCTGGGGTTCTTGGGACCCATGATGATCGTATTAAAAATAAAATCGGTATAGTAAAATGCTCCGATGGTAAGGACCAGAACAACGCCCAATGCACGCAATAAATGCTTTCTAAGTACGTCAATGTGGTCAAAGAAAGACATTTCTGCTTCTAATGTTTTCCCTTTTTCTTTTATAGCACCAATAAGGTCCCTTTTTTTAGTATCACTCATGTACGTTATTTGTAAAACAAAAATACCATTCTATTTTATTCAGAATGGTATTTACGTTTTAAATCTTATAAATAGTTTTTTCTATTCTGAAAATTCGAAGGTTTCCATAAACTTCGTGGTAAAATTACCGGCTCTAAAGTTAGGATCTTTCATCAATTTTAAGTGAAAAGGTATCGTAGTTTTTACACCTTCAATTACAAACTCACTTAAAGCACGCTCCATAGTACTAATTGCTTCCTCACGCGTTTGTGCAACACAGATCAATTTAGCAATCATAGAGTCATAGTTAGAAGGAATTTGATAACCAGCATAAACATGCGTATCAACCCTTACACCATGGCCTCCAGGAGAGTGGAAGTTAGTTATTTTACCTGGACAAGGTCTGAAGTTGTTAAAGGGATCTTCAGCATTAATCCTGCATTCAATTGCATGCATATCGGGCAGATAGTTTTTGCCTGATATAGGAACACCCGAGGCCACTTTAATTTGTTCTTTGATCAAATCGTAGTTGATTACTTCTTCAGTTACCGGATGCTCAACCTGAATACGGGTATTCATTTCCATGAAATAGAAATTGCGGTGTTTGTCAACCAGGAATTCAATTGTACCAGCACCTTCGTATTGAACAGCAATTGCACCTTTTATTGCAGCTTCACCCATTTTCTCTCTCAACTCAGGAGTCATGAAAGGAGATGGCGCTTCTTCAACAAGTTTCTGGTGACGACGCTGTATCGAACAATCGCGCTCAGATAAGTGACAAGCTTTGCCATACTGATCACCAATGATCTGGATCTCGATATGACGTGGATCTTCGATGTATTTTTCTAGATATAATGCATCATTGCCAAAAGCAGCACCCGATTCTTGTCTTGCACTGTCCCATGCACTTTCAAACTCTTCATCTTTCCATACCACACGCATTCCACGACCACCACCACCTGCTGTTGCTTTCAGGATAACCGGATAGCCCATGCCATTGGCAATTTTTATACCTTCTTTAACACTTTCAAGCAAGCCTTCGGATCCTGGAATAGTAGGGACGCCTGCTTTTTTCATCGTTTCTTTAGCCGACGCTTTGTCGCCCATAGAGTTGATTTGTTCAGGTGTCGCTCCAATAAATTTAATCCCGTAATCACGGCAAACTGAAGAGAATTTAGCATTCTCTGATAGAAATCCATAACCTGGGTGAATTGCATCCGCATTTGTTAGTTCAGCAGCAGATATAATGTTAGGAATGCTCAGGTAAGAATCTTTACTTGGTGGTGGCCCTATACAAACAGCTTCATCAGCAAAGCGTACATGTAAGCTTTCCCTGTCAGCAGTAGAGTACACAGCTACCGTTTTAATGCCCATCTCTTTACAGGTGCGGATAATTCGCAATGCGATTTCGCCCCTGTTGGCAATTAATATTTTCTTAAACATATATTTTTCCTTTTCGTCATCCTGAATTTTCAGGAGTAGTATTTATTGATTTTTTGTTTTCAAGAATGCTACGCAGTTTATTTCGGGATTTATTCTTAATATTCGTTAACACATATTAAAGATACCGAAATTTAGCATGACGGATTAAATTGGTTCTACTAAAAACAATGGCTGATCGTATTCTACCGGTGATGCATTGTCAACAAGTACTTTTACGATTCTTCCAGAAACTTCACTTTCTATTTCATTGAACAGTTTCATTGCTTCAATAATGCAGATTACTTTACCAGCAGAAATCTCGTCACCAACGTTTACGAATAGTGGCTTATCAGGACCGGCTGAGCGATAAAATGTTCCGATCATTGGAGATTTAATGGTAATGTATTTTGAAGTGTCCTCAGCTGCAGGAGCTGCTTTAGTTTCCGTAGCTGACACCGGTTGTGGCGCTGCGGCTGCAGGGATTGCAGACGTAACAACAGGGGCTGGAACAGTAGCATGAACAACTGTTGGGGTCTGATTTGTTTTAATAGTTATCTTGAAGTCTTTTTGCTCAATAGCGACTTCATTTACGCCCGAACGAGAAACAAATTTAATAAGTTCCTGAATTTGTTTGATATCCATTTTTTGGTGTTATTTTAAGAAAACAATGTGTTTTTAGAATTAACTAAGTTATGATTAATTATGATAAAATCATCATGAGTTTGCATTCAAAAAATCGATAAATGTGGCTCATAACGACTTAACAGTCTTTAAGTTGTATTCTGATTAAAAATTTAATAAGCCCATTTTAAGTAAACCGAACCCCATGTAAAACCACCGCCAAAGGCTGCAAGTATAATGTTGTCGCCTTTCTTTAACTGACTTTCCCACTCCCACAAACATAGAGGGATGGTACCGTTAGTCGTATTGCCATAGCGCTGAATATTGATCATCACCTTTTCAGACCCAAGCCCCATTCTTGAAGCTGTAGCATCAATAATGCGTTTATTGGCCTGATGAGGTACTAACCACGTTACATCTTCAGAGGTAAGGTGATTACGTTCCATAATTTCAGCTGCAACATCTGCCATATTGGTCACGGCAAATTTGAAAACGGCCTGCCCTTCCTGATAAACAGCATGCTCATTGTTATCAACTGTTTCATGGGATGCCGGTCTTGCCGAACCCCCGGCTTTCTGGTGCAAAAATTGCCTGCCAGAACCATCGCTTCTAAGGATTGAGTCCATTACCCCCAAGCCTTCTTCGTTTGGTTCCAACAGTACGGCGCCACAGCCATCGCCAAAAATAATACAGGTGGTACGGTCCTGGTAGTTAATGATGGAAGACATCTTATCGCCTCCAACTACCAATACTTTTTTGTGTTTACCAGATTCAATGAATTGAGCACCGGTTGAAACACCATAAATGAAACCAGAGCAAGCAGCCTGAAGGTCGTAACCCCATGCATTTTTTGCGCCAATTTTGTCTGCCAGTATATTCGCAGACGCAGGGAAAGGTAAATCAGGTGTAGTGGTACAGAAGATGATCAGTTCAATCTCTTCAGCAGTGATTCCACGTTTTTTAAGTAATCCATTAACGGCATGAACTGCCATATCTGAAGTGCCTAAACCTTCACCTTTTAGTATTCTGCGCTCTTTTATGCCTGTTCTGGACGTTATCCATTCATCCGTAGTGTCTACAATCGATTCTAGCTCTTTGTTTGTAAGCACGTATTCGGGAACGTATCCATTAACAGCCGTAATCGCAGCATGAATTTTACTCATTTCTTGATATTAATTATTAAAAGCGGCTTGTATTTTGCCTACCAAGCCTGTAGTAATCATGTCTCTGGACTGTAATATCATATTTTTTACTGCCGTCGGACTAGAGATTCCATGCCCTATAACAACCGGAGCATTTACGCCCAGAACCGGGCTTCCACCGTAGTTCTCGTAATTAAAGCGGTCAAAGAATTCGTCTTTCAAACCTCTTTTTAAAGTTAGTACATAGAATGATTCTGCCAGTTTAAGCATTACATTTCCAGTAAAGCCATCACAAACAATTACATCGGCTTTATCGTTAAATAAATCCCGGCCTTCTACATTACCGATGAAGTTAAACAGGTTGGTTTCTTTCATTAAAGGGAATGTTGCCAAACTAAGCATATTTCCTTTTTCATCTTCCTCACCAATGTTCATCAAGGCTACTTTAGGATTACTTATACCCATTACATTTTCTGCGTACAAGCTTCCCAATACGCCAAATTGTAATAAAGTATCAGGCTTGCAATCTGCGTTTGCGCCTACATCCACCATTAAACCTACACCACCGCTAAGCTTGGGTAAAAAAGTAGAAAGACACGGTCTGATGATTCCGGGAATAGTTTTTACACTAAAAACGGCACCAACAAGCATGGCTCCCGAATTACCGGCGCTGGCAAATGAATCAAGTTTACCTTCTTTAAGTAAATTGAAACCTATAGAAATACTGGAATTAGGCTTCTGAACGATAGCCTTAGTGGGATGTTCACCCATACCTATTACCTCCTCGGTATGAACATATTCAAAGAGATCCGGATCAAATCCGTTTTCGGAGAGTAAAGGTTTAATCTGCTTCGTATCTCCAATAAGCACTATCTGCTCATCTGGAGATAACAATGGATGGGCTGCTATTGCTCCTAAAACATTTGCTTTAGGAGCATAGTCTCCGCCCATTATATCGAGACCTATTTTCATAGTAAAAAATCAGTTTGTGTATAAGGTAAAATCACCCTTGTTTCCAGTCTCTAAGTTAAACTTTCAAAGACTTAAAACACAAACTATTTTTCAGAAAATTAACCTATTGAGGTGTTTTCAATAACCAATTTACCGTTGTAGTACAAGTTACCATCAACGTTGTAAGCGCGGTGAGGTGTGTGGATTGCACCTGTTGTTTGACAAGTAGCTAAAGAAGGAGCTTCTGCTTTATAGTGGGTTCTTCTTTTATCTCTTCTACTTTTAGAAATCTTGCGTTTTGGATGTGCCATTGCTGATTTATTTAATTATTATTTTAATTTTTTTAATGCTGCCCAACGTGGGTCATCATCTTGTTGTTCTTCTTCTTTTTGTGTTCCGATAGAAAGACTTTCCAGTCTTGCTATCATTTCCTGGTCGCATTGCTGGCCTTCGCCATTCTGCTCGCATATTTTTATATATGGTACAGATACCGTGATGAATTCATAAATAAGCTCTGATACATCGATCTCACTTTCTTTCTTACTAAGAACAATGATCTCCAGATCATCACTCTCTAACTCATCTTCAGCAAATTTTACAATCTGCCTTTCCTGTACGCTTATCGGTGCTCCAAACTCGGCTAAACATTTGTCGCAGTCTAAAATTATAGTTCCTTCAATGTGGAACTGTAAAATCAGCATTGTTTCTTGTTTGTCTAATTCAACGCTAGCTTTTAAATCACCTTTTTTTACTAAAGAGTATTCAAAAGCATCAAAAAAGCTGTTATCAATCTCAAAATCAAACTGATGTTTGCCAATTTTTAAGCCGGTAAATGGGATTGAAAATTGTTTTAATGGTTTCAATTGTAACAAAATTTTAGCCCGCAAATGTAAGAATTAATTTGACATTTCTAAAATGTTATTGAAAAATAAAATAAGCTTAATTTGCATCATCCTTCATGTCTGCTGCAGTTTCAATAATTTTTCCACCACTGCGGAGTTGATTTTTTAATAATTCTTCTTGTTCTCTACGGTTTTTTACAATATGGGTAGCGGCAAAAACAGCTTCTATAAACGAAGTTGGATCTGCAACATTCTTTCCTGCTATATCGTATCCGGTGCCATGGTCTGGCGAAGTACGTACAATCTTCAATCCAGCACTATAATTAACCCCTGTGCTAAAGGCAATTGTTTTAAAAGGGATAAGGCCCTGGTCATGATACATCGCTAGTACCGCGTCGAATTGCTTATGTCCGCCGTTACCAAAAAAGCCATCGGCAGGATAAGGACCAAAGCAAATTACTCCTTTGTCGAAAGCCTCCTGAATAGCAGGTGTAATGATATCAGCCTCTTCTTTTCCTAATAAACCATTGTCGCCAGCATGAGGATTAAGGCCCAGTACTGCAATTTTTGGTTTTTCTATCCAAAAGTCTTTCTTAAGACTTTCATTCATCATGACCAGTTTCTTTACAATTTTGTCTTTGGTAATGCTTGCAGG
Source organism: Pedobacter sp. GQ55 (assembly GCF_059758925.1). Lineage (NCBI taxonomy): Bacteria > Pseudomonadati > Bacteroidota > Sphingobacteriia > Sphingobacteriales > Sphingobacteriaceae > Pedobacter > Pedobacter sp. GQ55. Next base: position 177,638 of record NZ_JCAXEI010000005.1, read on the forward strand.
TACCTCTGTAATTGGAATGTGCCCAGTTACCACACCTACACGAATGTCCTCGCTTATTAAAAACATCAGCACATCATCGCTACCGCTGCGTTGCTGCAAGTACTCTGTATGTCCAGGGAAATTAAAAGTATCAGATTGGATATTGTGTTTATTAATAGGGGCAGTTACCAATGCATCAATATTGCCATTAATGAGGTCGTCAGTGGCTTTCTCTAACGATAAAAGGGCATATTTACCACCAATTTCGTTAGAAACTCCTAAGTCTATTTTAACATCTTCTTCCCAGCAATTGATCAGGTTTGCTTTTTTTGGATTCGCTGCATCAGCGTTATTAATCACATTAAAAACAAGGTCATTCATGCCCAATGCCTTGCGGTGATAAGAAGCAACTTTAGTATGGCCGTAAACAATTGGCGTACAATAATCCAGGATGCGGTTTTCGGATAAGGTTTTAAGGATAACCTCCAATCCTATGCCGTTTACATCACCTATACTTATACCGATTTTAATTTTATTGCTCATGTCTAAATAGAAAATTTAGCGCAAATTACAGAATTTCACCTTAATGTTAGTCCGATACTAGTAAAACTTTACTTATTTTGCAGCTTTTAATAGATCAGGATATGAGTTTGGTAAAGGCAAAAAAACATTTAGGGCAACATTTTTTAACGGATAAAAACATTGCGGCAAAAATAGTAAACGGCCTTATTCATACCGATAAATACAAACAAGTACTTGAGGTTGGCCCTGGCATGGGGATCTTATCAGATATCTTGCTGGAACGGACAGACCTTGAAACTTTTTTGATTGATATAGATGTTGAATCGTATCGTTTTCTGAAGGAAAAGTATCCTCAGCTAGGCGATAGACTAATAAATGGTGATTTCCTGGCCTTAAATCTCTCTGAGATTTTTCCTGACAAATATGCGATCATCGGAAACTTCCCTTATAATATTTCTTCTCAAATCCTGTTCAAGATTCTCGAAAACAGAGCTCATGTAGTAGAAATGGTTGGTATGTTTCAGAAGGAAGTTGCAGAACGTTGTGCATCTAAAGCAGGTACCAAAGATTACGGTATTTTAAGCGTGTTGATCCAGGCTTATTACGATATTGAATACCTGTTTTCTGTTAAGCCCGGTACATTTAATCCGCCACCAAAGGTAAATTCCGGTGTGATCAGGCTGAGCCGGAATGATGTAGAAACACTGCCGTGTGATGAAAAGCTTTTCTGGCGTACGGTAAAAGCAGGTTTCAATCAAAGAAGAAAAACATTGCGTAATGCACTATCCGGGGTTGTACCTAAAGATAAAATGGATGGTCATGTGTTTTTTGATAAACGTGCGGAGCAGTTAAGTGTTGCAGATTTTATAACACTTACGCAGCATTTAGCACAGTTATCCCAGTAGGATTAAATCAGTAGACCCCGTATTTTTGCATAAATAGAATTCTAATAATGACCAAAGGGAAAATATTAATAGTTGACGATCTGCATCCGGCATTTAAAGAAAGTGCCATTGCACTTGGATACCAGGTAAATGATCAGCCATTAATTACAAGAGCCGAAACGCTTGCTGTGATTGCTGAATATGAAGGAATAGCTGTTCGAACAAAATTTTTAATTGATAAAGAACTTTTAAGCGCTGGCGTTAAGTTAAAATTTGTTGCAAGGGCAGGAGCGGGCCTGGATAATATTGATGAAGCATTTGCAGAGGAAAAGAATATTGAACTGCTAAATGCCCCGGAAGGGAATATGGATGCAGTTGGGGAGCATGCTACAGGCTTGTTGCTCGCGCTTATGAATAACTTCCGCAGGGCAGATATTGAAGTAAGAAACGGTGTTTGGGACAGGGAGGGCAGTCGTGGATTTGAACTTAAAGGTAAAACCGTAGGGATAATAGGCTATGGTTTCATGGGTAAAAGCTTCGCGAAAAAAATGGCTGGTTTTGAAGTTAACGTAATTGCATATGACAAATATAAAACAGGCTTTACCGACGCTTACGCCAAAGAAGTAAGCATGGAAGAGATTGTAAAGCAAAGCGATGTGCTGAGTCTGCATGTTCCACTTACCTCAGAAACCAGGCAGATGGTAGATCAGGAGTACCTGTTTCACTTTCGCAAGCCAATATTTTTTATCAATACCGCAAGGGGAGAGGTGGTCAATACCAAGGCAGTTTTAAATGCAATTGCAGCAAATAAAATACTCGGAGCAGGGCTTGATGTGCTCGAAGTTGAGAAATTTCCTGCTTTGGGAAATCAGGACTGGTATCAGGACCTCGCTAAATCCGACAAGGTGATATTAACACCACACGTTGGCGGCTGGACCTTCGACTCTTATCGTAAAATTTCAGAAGTTCTGGCTGAGAAGTTAAGCAACTTATAATTTCTTTTGCCAAATATTATCAGAAGGCCTGGCATCCATAAAAATGCCGCCATCTAACGTAATGGATCGTACGGGAGCATTGGCTCTGATTTCAAAAAGTGTCTCCTTACGGTTGTTTTTCCAGGTTTCCGGGCTGCGATGAATGAGCTGTTCCTTACCATCGTTATAGATAACCTTCAGGTCAAAAGGAATGGCAAATCCTCCTGCATTTTTTATTGAAACCGTATAATTGTTCCCCTTTACAATTACCTTTTCAATAGCAAGGTCTATGTAGCTGTTGCTAAAAAACCAATTGTTCCAAAACCAGTTTAAGTTTTGTTTTGTGGCATCATTAAAGGAATAAAAGAAATCCCATGGAATGGGGTGCTTACCATTCCAACGATCCATGTAAGTATGCAGGGCTTTTCCAAACACCTCGTCTCCAAGTAAATCTTTTAAAGCCAGGTATGCCAGTGAAGGTTTACCATATGCATTATTGCCATATCCGGCATCGGATACCTGGGTGGACATAGAAATTATTGGTTGATCTTGCTCTGTTGAGGGGTTGGATATCCAACGTTGTACCCTGAACTTCTTATAATTTTCGGCAGCTTTTTCTTTGCCCAATTGCTGCTGCCCTATCAAATATTCTAGTGTGGTGGCCCAACCTTCATCCATAAAGGCATAGCGTGTTTCATTGGTGCCCATGTAAAAAGGAAAATAAGTATGGGCAATTTCATGATTAAGTACAAATTGCGAAAACTCAAGGTCAGGGGTGCTGGAATCGTTCACCATCATTGGATATTCCATGTCCGCAAATCCCTGAAAAGCGGTCATTTTGGAGAAAGGGTAAGGCACTCCAGGCCAATTGTTCGAAAACCAATCCAGTGCAAGCTTTCCCCATTCAACTGCATGAGAAAAATCATTCGCGGCTTCATTATAAGCGGCCTGAACACTAACTCTTCTATTGGTTTTCTTATCAACCACAACACTTCCTGCGTCCCATAAATAGCTGCTGCTTAATGAAAAAGTAACATCGCTTATATTGTTGGCTTCAAACTTCCAGGTGTTATCGTCTTTTGGTTTTGTTACCCCGCCTTTTTTCATTTCGTCAGCAGTGGCAATATGTATTACCTCATCAGCAGTATAAGACTTTTTAAGCCTTGAAGCGTATTCCGCTTCCAATACTTCATCGGGGTTTAGCAGATCGCCGGTTGCCCAAACTACGTAATTTTTTGGCGCTTTAACAGCAAGTTTATAATCGTTGAAATCGTTATAAAACTCAGTCCTGTCGCTATGCGGAATCATATCCCATCCATTGTAGTCATCATACACAGATATTCTGGGGTAAGCATAGGCAACAAAAAGAGAAGTGTTGTCAATTTGTCCCTCGCGACCGCTCTGCTTTGACAAGGGATAATTCCATTCGATCACAAATGTTGCCGATTGACCAGGGGGTAGTGCGTTCTTAAGTGCAACACTTGCAACCGTACCCCAATCGGTACTGTTCACTTCATAGGTTTGGCCATTTACTGCAAATGAGGTAATCTTTAATCCGGAAGTTAAAAAATCAGCACCCACATAACCCGATCTTGGAGCTTCTGGTTTGTGGATATTGTTTACAAACCTAATTGCTGTTGATTTTAACGTATCCGGACTATTGTTTGTGTAGACAATTGTTTCTTTTCCTGTTACGATCTTGTTTTTTTCGTCAACCGATACCTGAATGTCATACTTCCCCCGATTTTGCCAGTAATTTTTACCTGGTTTCCCATCGTATGAACGTGTTCCATTATCATATGCATTTTTTATATTTCTTGGTGTGTATAATTCTTGTGCACTAACTGTAAATGAAGCGATTAAGAATAGAAATAGGGTTTTTAAAGTATTCATTGTACAACTGTTAACTTAATGGAAATATAAAAATAGCCTTATTTTGTTCATAACTGCATCATTTTAGATCAATAATTTGTTTTTGTGGTATTACCCCATTATCTTCGTTTTAATTGAAGCAAGACTATGTAGGTTTAGAATCCCATGTAGTCTTGTTTGTTTTTTAGAGTAACTAACATAATAAACGAGCTATGACAGAGGTAACATATTATACCCAAGATGGTTTAGAGAGACTAAAAGAAGAGGTACACTATTTAAAAACTACCGGAAGGCAGTTAATATCTAAAGCGATAGCGGAAGCAAGAGATAAAGGTGACCTTTCTGAGAACGCGGAATATGATGCAGCAAAAGAAGCCCAAGGTTTACATGAAGCCAAGATAGCTAAGCTTGAAACAACACTTTCAACAGCAAGGCTAATTGATGAATCGAAACTGGATACTTCTAAAGTATTGGCATTATCAATCGTAAAGATCAAAAATGTTAAGAATGGCGCAACAATGAGCTACCAATTGGTAGCGGAGTCGGAGGCAGATTTAAAAACAGGAAAGATTTCTGTAAAATCTCCTATTGCCCAGGGTTTATTGGGTAAGTCAGTTGGCGATAAAACTGAAATTCAAGTGCCGGCCGGTAAAATTGAATTCGAAATATTGGAAATCACGAGATAAAACCCAAAATCATGTCAAGCATATTTTCAAAAATTGTTAATGGTGATATTCCAGCACACATAGTTGCAGAAACCAGCGAATTCCTTGCTTTTTTAGACGTTAGTCCGTTAGTGATGGGGCATGTTCTGGTTATTCCTAAAAAGGAAATCGATTACATCTTTGATATGGATGACGAAAGTTATTTTGGACTAACCTTGTTCGCTAAAATAGTAGCTAAGGGGGTAAAGGAAGCTTTTCCTTGTAAAAAAATAGGCGTAGCAGTAATCGGACTTGAAGTACCACACGTACATATGCACTTGATTCCAATGAATGCCGTAAACGACATGAATTTTAGTAAAGAAAAGCTAAAACCTACAAACGAGGAATTAGCAGAAGCGGCAGCTAAAATTAAAGCAGCACTAACCCTCGATTAAAACATTATTTTTAAATACCTGAAAAGCAGCGTCTAAAAACGCTGCTTTTTTTAATAGATGTTCCCATTATTTAATGTGATCTTCATGATGACTATCCATCAGCCCCGCTCGCTCTGAAGAATACCTTCAATTATATATGTTTAAATCTTCACCATCATCCTCATTTTAGCTTCTCGTTGTTTTTATGTCTTTGCGCATCGCGGATATTTTTTTTAACCAGGTTCTTCTCCAGAGCTGTGGTTAAGTCAATACCTGTCTGGTTGGCGAGGCATATCAACACAAAAAGCACATCTGCCATTTCATCACCCAAGTCAACTGCTTCGTCGCTTTTCTTAAAAGATTGTTCTCCGTACTTTCTTGACATGATTCTGGCTACCTCACCAACCTCTTCCATTAAAATGGCGGTATTGGTTAGTTCATTAAAATACCTGATGCCTGTAGTATTAATCCATTGGTCTACAGTTTTCTGTGCTTCTTCTATTGTCATTTTTAGTCCTCTTTCATTTCCGCCCTTAAACGGGCATTGATATCAATTTTAGCGTTCTCCAGTAAATACACTGAAGTTCCATATTCACGGGCCATTTTATTTTTAATAGAGTTGATTTTCGTTACCCGTTCAAATATAGGTTTTTCCACTTTCCGATCGGGATCATCATCCTCAATACTGGTAACAAGAATCACATTTTTAATTTGTTTATCGAGGTTAACCCAGGTAATGTAGTCTGCGCTGAATGAAACAGCATTGATGTTCTTGAAAACAGAATAATGATTTATAGCTCCGGCTTCTCCATAATTATCACAAAGAATAATCAGATTTTCCTTTTGCGGAATCTTTTTATAGACCTCATCTACCATCTTTGCCAATTCCTTCCAGCCAAGCATATCTGCGAAATCCTGCGGAAGGTGATGATTTTTCCCGTCTTCCCATCGCATAACGCCTAGTTTTTCAAATTTCTCCTTTTTAAGGGTGATTTCTCCGGGGGTTAATATTGGATAGGCATAAGGAAGGATAAGAAAGAACATTCCTATAGCAGTAATTAAAGGGACAGCCCTAAGATACCTTTGCCATCCAGTTTTAAGCGCAGCGGCAAGATAAACAGAGCCGCAAGCTAATAAAACAGGATAAAGTCCGGCTGCATAATACGCTTTTGCCCTAAACCAGGTAAATAAGACAATCGCAATCAGGTAGCTTAAGCCAATCCATCTTAAACTTTTAAATGGTTTATAGACAAAAAAGGCAATTGCAGCCGCAAATAAAATCCACAGATCACCAATGTAATAAAGCAGCTGATCTTTGAGAAAATCTATCCGGTTAATTTTATCCAGTTGGGTTGCTGCAAGCTCCTTCATATGTTCAACCACAGGAAAATGGTTCTGATATTGCCATAAAAGGTTTGGTAAAACCAGCAGTAAGCCTATGGCAATGGCGAAGTATAAGTGTTTTACAGAAAATATACGCCGTTGCCTAGATATGGAAAATCCCAGTGCTAAACCGACAACCAAAAAAGCAATGCTGTATTTGTTTAAAAAGCCAATTGCAATGACAAATATTGCATAATAAATAAACCTGGGCGTATTTGTAGAGATGTATTTTATAAAGTAGTAGTATGTGGCTGTCCAGCAAAGAATATCAAAAGCATTGGGCTGAAATAACATATCCAAACGCGCAATGGCACATGCAAACAATGCCACCATACATAACACCTTAGCAAACAGATCACCTTTTAGCTCTTTTACAATAAACCACGAATATACTAATGTGCCTGCGCCAAAACACGCAGTAACCAGGCGTATTATAAAAGTGCTGCCGCCGAGCATTTTTATGATCCAGGCGAAAATAGAGGTGACGGGAGGGACAGATTGGAAACCCCATGCCAGGTGGTTTGCCTGATCAAGGTGTAAAAACTCATCACGGTGTAATTCGTATGCCGGATTAATCAGGAAACAGTGTAAAAAAAGCTTCAATACAACAAAGGATACTAAAACAATGGTTTCAGTGCTGGTTTTTTGGAGTTGCATACCAGTAATTTAGGTAAGATTAATTTATGATAGAAATAAATTTACCCAAAATTCAGGAAAGCTGCTACGCTTTGTTTTTAGTGTCGATAGTGATGGTAACCGGGCCATCGTTTATAAGGCTGATCTTCATGTCTGCTCCGAATATTCCGGTTTGTACTTCTTTATTAAGCAACCAAGACAATTGCTTAATCATGGATTCATATAGTGGAATGGCCTTATCAGGCCTTGCTGCCTTGGTAAAGCCGGGTCTGTTCCCTTTTTTAGTAGAGGCAAATAAGGTAAACTGACTGATCAGTAAAATATTTCCATCAATATCCGTAAGCCCCTTATTCATTAGCCCGTTTTCATCTCCAAAAACCCGCATGTTCACTATTTTTTGTGCCAGCCAATCCAGGTCTTGCTGTGTGTCGGCATCTTCAATACCTAACAACACCAGAAAGCCATCAGTAATAGCACCTGTTATTTTGTCATCAACCTTGCAGCTGGCTTCAGTAACTCTTTGGATAACCGCTCTCATATAGCTTAGGCCCGTGTTTCGTTGCCATTGTAAATACTAAGGTAGCTTTCGTATCGGCTCAGCTCTATTTCACCGTTTTCTACCGCTTTTATCACTGCACATCCTGGTTCATTAACATGCCGGCAATTATTGAATTTACATTCATTCATCAAGTCCCTCATCTCTCTGAAATAATGACCAAGTTCTTCAGGCCTGATGTCAAATATGCCCAGCTCTCTGATGCCCGGGGTATCTATAAGATAACCTCCAAAAGGTAAAGTATGCATCTCTGCAAAGGTTGTCGTGTGTTGGCCTTTGTCGCTAGCTTCTGATATTTCACCAGTCTTAATGCTTCTTCCGGGTAGCAGTGCATTAATGAGACTTGATTTTCCTACGCCGGAATGACCAGAAAACAAAGTCGTTTTATCTTTAAGTAAAGTTTCAATCTGAGGGATATTGGTGCCCTCTATAGCAGATACAGTATAGCACGGATAGCCGATGTTTTCGTAAATAGCTGCATATTCAGCTAAAATGGCCAAGCCATCTTCATTAAAGAGGTCAAGTTTATTGAAAATCAGAACTGCAGGAATGGAATAAGCCTCGGCAGTTGCCAAAAAACGATCAATAAAACCCAAAGAGGTGCGCGGCGAGGCAAGGGTAACTACCAGAAAAGCCTGATCCATGTTGGCCGCAATAATTTGGGCTTGCTTGGATAAATTGATGGACTTACGGATAATGTAGTTTTTCCGGTCGTGCAACTTATGGATCACTCCATTGTCGGAATTTGGCTCAAGTTCAAACTCTACCTGATCACCAACGGCAATAGGGTTTGTGGTCTGGATACCCTGAATTCTAAACTTGCCCTTAATCCGGCAGTCATAATTGATGCCATTTTCTGCATGTACCTGATACCAGCTTCCTGTTGATTTAATTACTAATCCTCGCATATAAAGGTGTAAAGGTAAGAAACCTGGTATAAAATATTTTTATAATCATTTGCTAATTAGAAAAATATAACTTTACTTTACACCACGGCACACTAAGTGTAAAAAATACAATGTATATGAACTCAACAATTACTACCACTACCACCACCACCGGGATTACTCGGAGGAAGGTAAGCTAATGGTGTAACTGAAAAAATAAAAAACCACGAAAAGCGCCTTCCTCTAAACCGGGAAGGCGCTTTTTTTTTAACCAACAACTATGAATATTTTAAAATTTGGAGGCACATCAGTCGGTTCTGTCGATAGCATAAGCGCTTTGATAGAGATACTTAAACCACTGCAGGGAGAGGAGAACCCTATAGTAGTTTTATCAGCAATGGGCGGTGTTACCAACGCATTACTCGACATGGCAGAAAATGCCCGGAACCTAAGAGACTACGGCGACGCATTGAAACTTGTTGAGGAAAAACACTTCAAGGTAATCAGAACTTTATTGCCTGCAGTAGCACAAAATCCAGTGCTTACTAAGCTTAAAATTTACTTCAATGAACTGGAAGATATTTTACAGTCAGTGTATAATCTTCGTGAGCTTAGTGCCCAAACCAAAGATCTGATTCTTAGTTATGGAGAAAGATGCGCTACCATAATGATCAGCCACATTGCCAAACAACAATTTCCCAACGCGGTGTATGTTGATGGCGCAGAGCTGATCAAAACAGACAGTAATTTCGGCCAGGCTAAGGTAAATACTTATATGACCGAGATGCTCATAAATGATTTTTATGAAGCCAACCAAGGCAAGCTTTTGTTTGTTACGGGTTTCATATCAAGCAATGATGATGGGCGTGTAACCACCCTTGGCCGTGGGGGCAGCGATTATACCGCTGCAATATGGGGTGCAGCTTTGAATGCATCAGAAATACAAATCTGGACTGATGTTGACGGAATGTTAACTGCAGATCCGCGCATCGTTAAAAAAGCTTTTTCATTACCTGAACTGAGCTATACAGAAGCAATGGAGCTTTCTTATTTTGGTGCCAAGGTGATCTATCCTCCAACCATGATCCCTGCTTTTTTAAAGAAGATTCCAATTGTAATCAAAAACACCTTCAATACTGACTTTGCTGGAACATACATTAAGCACGGTATAAGCCCTTCAAACCTTCCGATAAAGGGAATCTCGTCAATTGATGAGATCAGCGTTTTAAACCTTTCAGGAAGCGGTATGGTAGGCAAGGCAGGCTTTAGTGGCAGACTGTTCTCTATGCTTTCACGTGAACAGGTTAACGTAGTACTAATCACTCAATCGTCATCTGAGCACAGCATCACCTTTGCGGTAAAACCAGCCGATTCTTTAAAAGCATTGTCATTAATCAATAAAGAATTTGAACTGGAGCTTCAAGCCAGAAAACTTGAATATCCTGAAGTAGAAAACGGGCTGTCGGTGGTAGCGATAGTTGGCGAAAACATGAAGCGTACACCAGGTATGTCTGGTAAGCTGTTTAGCTCCCTTGGCCGTAATGGTGTAAATGTAAGGGCCATTGCACAAGGTTCTTCAGAATATAACATCTCGGTAATTATCTCAAAAACAGATTTATCTAAAGCGGTAAATGCCATTCATGATGCATTTTACGCAGATCTTAAAAAAACCTTACATGTGTTCTGCCTGGGTACCGGTAACATAGGTAAAACCCTATTTAAACAACTTCAGGATCAGATGCCTTTCCTTGCTGATAATAACGATCTGCAAGTAAAAGTTATGGGGGTGAGTAATACCCGTAAAATGTATCTTGACCCAAGAGGAATAGACCTTAACACCTGGGAAGAAGACCTAAACAACCAGGATACAAAAGCAAGTTTGCCTGATTTCATCAGACGCATGAAGGCGATGAACCTTCCGAACTGTGTGTTTGTTGACAATACTGCAAGCCATAATCCGGTTGAGTTTTATCTGGATATATTACAATCGAGCATCTCTGTAGTTACCTGCAACAAAATAGGAAACTCTGCCGATTACGAACAATATGCAGCCTTTAAACAAGCAGCAAGAACTTACGGAGTCGACTTTTTCTACGAAACCAATGTTGGAGCAGGCCTGCCAATTATCCGTACACTTAAAGACCTGATGTTAAGTGGCGATAAGGTAGCTTGTATAGAAGCCATCCTTTCGGGTACCATCTCTTACATCTTTAATAACTATAAAGACGGAGTTCTTTTTCATGAGGTAGTAAAAGAAGCACAGGAAAAAGGTTATACCGAACCTGACCCAAGAGATGACCTTAATGGTAAGGACTTTATGCGTAAAATGCTTATTCTCGCCCGTGACGCCGGATATGCATTAGAAGAAAAAGATATAGAATTAGAAAATATGTTACCTCCATCGTGTATGGCTGCAGAAAGTGTGGCCGACTTTTATAAAGAGTTAAAAAATAATTCAGCATACTTCGAGAACCTGAAAAAACAGGCAACCCAAGACAATAAAGTATTAAGATATATTGGTAAGCTAGAAGACGGTAAGGTTTTCATTAACCTGCAAATGGTTGATGAGAATCACCCATTCTATACCCTTTCAGGTAGTGATAACATTATCTCGTTTACCACTAATCGTTATAAAGACAGGCCTTTGGTTGTAAAAGGACCTGGTGCCGGTGCAGAGGTAACTGCTGCAGGTGTATTTGCTGACATCATAAACGTAGGTAAACGATGAGAAAGTCTATAAAAGTTTTCGCTCCCGCTACTGTAGCAAATGTGGTTTGTGGGTATGATGTTTTGGGTTTTGCCGTAAACCAACCAGGTGATGAGGTAATTATGAGCCTTACCGAGGGCAAGGGTATTTCCATTTCAAAAATTACAGGTGATGATGGGAAGCTGCCATTAAACCCAACAAAAAATACAGTAAGTGCCAGTGTACAACATTATTTAAACCATATTGGTAAACCTGATCTGGGTGTAGAAATTGAACTGCACAAAAAGATGCCAATAGGCAGTGGGCTTGGCTCAAGCTCTGCAAGTACCGTAGCCGGTTTGTTTGCTATAAACACATTGATGGGCAATTTACTAACCAACAAGGAACTTGTTCCTTTTGCCATGAAAGGCGAGGAACTGGCTTGTGGCTATGGTCATGCCGACAATGTTGCGCCTGCTTTAATGGGTGGTTTTGTATTGATCAGAAGCTATCAGCCTTTGGACATCATTAGCCTGCCTTTTCCTGAACAGATGCACGCTGCAATTGTGTATCCCGAAGTGGATGTGCCAACTAAGGATGCCCGCCAGATGATCCGTTCTAAAGTGTTATTAAAGGATGCTGTAACCCAATGGGGAAATGTGGCCGGCCTGGTTAGTGGATTGTTTATGAAGGATTATGATTTGATTGGAAGAAGTATGACAGACATACTTGTTGAACCAACACGTTCCATCTTAATCCCTGATTTTTATAAACTGCGCACCATTGCAATGAAGGCGGGTGCTGTGGGTTTTGGTATTTCAGGATCAGGACCATCGGTATTCGCGCTTACAAAGGATGTGGAAACTGCAAACAAAATCACTGAAAAGCTAAAGCAGCATTTAAAGAGTATTTCGATAAACAGTCTGTCTTTTGTTTCGGAAGTAAATAAAAGAGGCCCTATTATATTGGATTAATAACCAAACATGATGAAACTATACAGTACCAATAACCACAGTTTAAAAGTAGATTTTGCCACTGCTGTTTTTAACAGCATGCCTTTGGATAAAGGCTTATATATGCCGGTTCACATTCCCGAATTGGATAAAGAATTTATTGATAATATAGATCAGCTCACTTTATCGCAAATTGCCTTTAAAGTAGCTGCAGCATTACTTAAAGATGCTATACCTGTAGAGGATCTTCAAAGCATCATTGATGATGCTATCAATTTTGAAGCTCCTGTGGTAACACTTGATCAAAACACTGCAGTACTAGAACTATTCCACGGCCCATCACTGGCTTTTAAAGACTTTGGCGCCAGATTTATGAGCCGTATTATGGCTTATTTCTTAAAGGATAACGAGAAAACCCTGGATGTGCTTGTTGCCACATCTGGCGATACCGGCGGGGCTGTAGCATTAGGCTTTTTAGGGGTTCCTCATACCAGGGTAACCATTCTTTATCCTAAAGGAAAGGTAAGCGAAATTCAAGAGCTGCAGCTTTGTACAAACGGGCAGAATATTCATGCAGTAGAGGTAGATGGAACTTTTGACGATTGTCAGGCCTTGGTTAAACAGGCTTTTGCAGATGAAGAGTTAAATGCAAGGTTAAGGTTAACCTCGGCAAATTCTATCAATATTTCCAGACTAATCCCCCAAACATTCTACTATTTCAATGCGTATGCCCAGCTAAAGAGACAAGGTAAACAGGAGGTCGTGTTTTCTGTGCCAAGCGGAAACTTTGGGAACATTGCCGCAGGCCTTTTGGCTTATAAGATGGGATTGCCCGTAAAGCAATTTATAGCAGCAACCAATGTAAATGATACTGTTCCGAGATTCTTAGAAACAGGTGTTTATGAAACCAGACCATCTGTACAAACCTATTCAAATGCAATGGATGTAGGGGCACCAAGTAATTGGGTAAGGATAATGGACTTGTTTAAAAACGATAAGGAAGCATTGCAGCAGATTGCGCAAAGCTATCGCTTTACCGATGAGGAAACACTAACCGGAATAAATGCAATATATGAACAGTTCAATTATATTGCCTGCCCGCATACCGCAATCGCATGGCTTGCATTACAAAAATATAAAGGAGAACATCCTGACGATAATTATACCGGCGTTTTCCTTTCTACAGCGCATGCCTGTAAATTCCCTGATGTTTTTCCGGAGGCAATCAAAGCAAATATTGAGTTCCCAGATCAGGTAAAAGATCTTTTGGCCAAACCAAAAAAAGCAGAAAAGCTGAATACAGATTATGAGTCGTTTAAAAAGTATTTAACTACTTTTTACTAAACCGCATAATAGCGATATCGCCCATCATAAAGTTAAGGGTGGTATCGCTGGTTACTGAATAACTGCCTACTTTCTTTAACATTTGTACAAATGTAGATTCCCCTTCGCCCGGACAAGCCATTTTTGTCATTGCAAAAGGAGCCGTAAAGTTGATGGATATATCATCAGCTACAAGTGCTCCTGAGTAAGAATTACAGCTGGTATTACCACTGAATTTTTTATCTGCCACTTCGAATGTGATCGTAGGTTTTTTACCCGGATATAAACCATTAAATGCTATTCTTGGACCCGAAATATAGTTCAGTTCCCAGGTTCCGCTCAATTGAGATAACCCGCCATTTCCTATTGTTCCGGACTTTATAGTAGTACAGGCAGTAAAGGCACTTGCAATTACAAGTATAAGCAGCATCAGTTTTTTCATCGCGGTAAAGTTAGTTTCTTACCCTAAAGGTACAAAGACTATTTTAAAAACGATCGGTATCCTGATTTTTTTAGGATGCCGATCGTTTTGATGGTACTGTTTCTTAAAATATTGCCTGAGCGATCTTTTTGGTAGGTTCAGGGTTACTCATTGTATAAAAGTGCAATACAGGTGCACCAACCTGGATTAGCTCCTTGCATTGATGTATCATCCACTGTATGCCCACTTCTTTCACCTGTTTCTCATCCTTGCAAGCCTGAACTGCTTCAGTTAGCTCTTCCGGAAGATCGATGTGAAATACCTTTGGTAAACTGATTAACTGCTTAGAAGAAGTAATTGGTTTTAAGCCTGGAATGATAGGTACGTTGATCCCGTTCTCTCTGCATTGCTGTACAAAATTCACGTATTTGGTGTTGTCAAAAAACATTTGCGTTACAATGAACTCTGCACCCATATCCACTTTTTGTTTCAGATACTTAAAGTCAGTTTTCAAATTGGGTGCTTCGAAATGTTTTTCCGGATAACCGGCAACACCGATACAAAAATCTGTTTTAAATGCCGAATGATCTTCGTGTAGGTACTTTCCGCTGTTCATGTCAGTTACCTGTTGCAGCAAATCGGTTGCAAAAGCATGTCCGCCGGGGGTAGGAATAAAAGACGAATCTGCATGGCGGGCATCTCCTCTTAATACCAATACGTTGTCGATACCCAGAAATTGAAGGTCAATCAATGCATTCTCTGTTTCTTCTTTGGTAAAACCACCGCAAATCAGGTGAGGCACTGCATCTACTTTGTACCTGTTCATTATAGCAGCACAAATGGCTACTGTACCCGGTCTTTTGCGATAAGAAACTTTTTCTAACAGGCCGTTACTGTGTTGTTTATAGATATAGTCTTCTCTGTGATAGGTCACATCTATAAAAGGAGGGTTAAACTCCATCAACGGATCTATCGCTTTATAAATTTCGTCTATGCTCTTGCCTTTTACAGGCGGTAATAATTCAAAAGAGAACAAGGTCTTACCCTTGGCATTATTAATATGATCTACAATTTTCATTTTGGTCAGTGTGTTTGGTTAATTTAATAGGCAAGATTAGGACTTAGCCATCTTTCTACTTCTTCTACAGGCATGTCTTTTCTGATCGCATAATCATCGATCTGGTCTTTGGTTATTTTACCAAGACCAAAATACCTTGATTGCGGATGGGCAAAGTAGAAACCACTTACCGCTGCGGTAGGATGCATGGCATAGCTTTCAGTTAAATGCAGGCCAATTCTATTCTCCGCATCAAGCAATTCGAACAAAGTGCCCTTTTCTGTATGCTCTGGACAAGCGGGGTAACCCGGTGCCGGACGAATACCTGCGTATTCCTCTTTAATCAGTGCCTCATTGTCCAGATTTTCATCCTTTGCATAACCCCAGTAATCCTTACGGACAAGCTCATGCATTTTTTCAGCAAAAGCCTCAGCAAGCCTATCGGCCAATGCTTTAGCCATAATACTGTTGTAATCATCATAGTTAGCCTCAAATTCAGCTACCATTTCATCACAACCAATCCCTGTAGTAAGCGCGAAACCGCCAAAATAATCAGGAACACCCGTTTCCTGTTGTGCAATAAAATCTGAGAGCGCATAATACGGTTGTCCGGCAACTTTTTCAGCCTGTTGACGTAAAGTATGGATCACCACCTCTTTACCTTCAACATCAAGCACAATATCGTCGCCTTTTGCGTATGCAGGCCAGAAGCCGATTACCGCTTTTGCGGTAAGTAATTTTTCGTCAACAATCTTTTTTAATAGTACTTTGGCATCATTAAAAAGTTTTTTAGCTTCATCGCCAACAACTTTATCCTCAAGGATACGCGGATAACTACCACGCAATTCCCAGGTCTGGAAAAAAGGAGTCCAGTCTATATAAGGAACCAGCTCCTCTAGCGGATAATTCTCAAATACCTTGGTTCCTGTAAAAGAAGGAGCAGGAGCAACTAATGCAGTATCTATCTTAAAGTTATCTTTTCTGGCTTCTTCAATTGTTTTAAAGCGTTTATCAGAACGCTTGTTTAAGTGCGCTTCACGCGCTTTATCATATTCTTCGCGGATACCCCGAATGTACTCATCGCGCGTATCTTTGTTCATTAAAGTACTGCAAACAGTTACACTTCTCGAAGCATCGAGCACGTGTATGGCCGGCCCCGAGTAGTTCGGTGCAACCTTAACAGCAGCATGAATCCTGGAAGTAGTAGCGCCGCCGATAATTAAAGGAATGGTAAAGCCTTCGCGCTCCATTTCTTTGGCAAAGTGCACCATTTCATCAAGCGAAGGGGTAATTAAGCCACTCAACCCAATAATATCCGCATTTATTTCTTTGGCTTTTTTAATGATTTCCTGTGCAGGAACCATTACACCCATATCCACAATTTCGAAGTTATTACAAGCTAAAACTACGCCTACAATGTTCTTCCCGATATCATGAACATCACCTTTTACAGTAGCCATTAATACCCTTCCGGCCGATGAATTCTGATCCTGATCCGGGTTATCTAGCTTTTCCTGCTCAATAAACGGCAACAGATAAGCTACAGCCTTTTTCATTACGCGGGCGGATTTTACAACCTGTGGAAGGAACATTTTGCCGGCACCAAACAGATCACCTACAATGTTCATTCCGTCCATTAATGGGCCTTCAATTACCTGGATTGGTCTGGCGTATTTCTGGCGTGCTTCTTCAACATCGGCATCAAGGTATTCTATAATTCCTTTAACTAATGAATGAGAAAGCCTTTCTTCGACACTGGTTTTACGCCATTCTTCATCCCTAACAATCTCTTTGCCTTTAGATTTGATGGTGTCTGCAAATTCAACCAACCGCTCTGTAGCATCATCTCTGCGGTTTAACAATACATCCTCAACAAGCACTAAAAGCTCTGGCGGAATTTCCTGATAAACCTCGAGCATCCCCGCATTTACAATCCCCATATCTAAACCAGCTTTGATGGCGTGGTATAAAAATGCAGAGTGCATAGCTTCCCTAACGGTATTATTACCTCTGAACGAGAAGGAGATGTTTGAAACACCACCACTTACTTTTGCATGTGGCAGGTTTTCTTTAATCCATCGGGTAGCATTTATAAAGTCTACCGCATAGTTATTGTGTTCCTCTAATCCGGTTGCAACGGTAAGGATGTTCGGGTCAAAGATGATGTCCTGAGGCGGAAAGCCAATTTCATCAACTAAAATATCATATGATCTTTTACAGATCTCTTTTCTTCTTTCAAAATTATCGGCCTGTCCTTGCTCATCAAACGCCATAACTACTATGGCAGCACCGTAAGTCATGATTTTGCGTGCACTTTCGCGGAATTTATCTTCGCCCTCTTTAAGAGAGATGGAGTTTACAATTCCTTTTCCCTGCAAGCATTTTAATCCGGCTTCGATAACCGTCCATTTAGACGAATCGACCATGATAGGCAACTTGGAAATATCAGGTTCAGAGGCAATCAGGTTAAGGAATTTGGTCATCGAGGCTTCCGAATCAATCATTCCCTCATCCATGTTCACATCAATAACCTGTGCGCCACCTTCAACCTGCTGACGTGCAACAGCAAGTGCAGCTTCGAAATCTCCGCCTAAAATGAGTTTAGAGAATTTCGGAGAACCGGTAATGTTTGTACGCTCACCAATGTTTACAAAAATACTCTCTGGAGTTATGGTAACCGGCTCTAATCCGCTTAAACGCAGATAAGGGTCTATTTGAGGTATTTTACGCGGCGCTACATTTTTCGCTTTTTCGGCGATACAGCCGATATGCTCAGGTGTAGTTCCGCAGCAACCACCTACAATATTTACGAAGCCATGCTGAATAAAATCTTCTACCAGATGAGCCGTTTCATGAGGCATCTCATCGTAAGCACCAAATTCATTTGGCAACCCCGCATTGGGGTATGCAGAAACATAGCAGCCTGCCTTAGCAGAGAGTTCTTCTATGTGCGGCCTCATGTCTTTTGCCCCTAAGGCGCAGTTGAAGCCTATGCTTAACGGGTTGGCGTGTATTACAGAATTTAGGAAAGCTTCGGCAGTTTGACCTGACAAAGTTCTTCCGGAAGCATCAGTAATGGTTCCCGAGATCATGATCTCTATTTTACGGCCAATTACATTCTCATATTTTTTGATGGCAAATATCGCAGCCTTGGCATTTAGGGTGTCAAAAATGGTTTCAATTAACAGCAGGTCTGAACCGCCATCAACCAGTCCGCGTATTTGTTCGTAATAAGCATCAACTAATTCATCGAAAGTAAGTGCCCTGAACCCTGGATCGTTTACATCCGGAGAAATAGATAGCGTTCTGTTGGTAGGACCTACGGCACCGGCAACGAAACATTTTCTGTCGGGATTAGCCGCCATGAACTCATTAACTGCCTCTTTGGCTATTTTAGCCCCTTCAAAGCTCATCTCATAATCGAGCTCTTCCATCTGGTAATCGGCCAGTGAAATACGTTGGGTACTAAAGGTATTGGTCTCAATGATATCTGTACCGGCCTTTAAATATTCAGTATGAATGGCCTTAATGATATCTGGACGGGTAATGTTTAGTAAGTCGTTATTACCTTTTACATCACACGGGTGATCTTTGAACCGCTCGCCCCTGAAATCTTCTTCAGAAAGGACGTAACGTTGTATCATAGTGCCCATCGCACCATCAATGATCAGGATACGTTTTTCTAACTCTGCTCTAATGTCCATTTTTAATAGTAATATGAGTAGGTAATAAGCTAAAGTTGATAGAGGCTACGCCTAAACAAGTGCCGAACTCATTACATACAAAGCTTATTCGAAAAGTCCGGTTTAGGTGTCGACTTTAACTTATCTTTCGGGAACCAATGGTTTGGCTCCAGTAGAATGTAGCACCTTGTAAGCACAGGTTGCTAAGACTTCGCAGGGTCTAATCCCTCCGTCTTTCTCTATAAGCATTACAAAGGTGCAACAAAGAAAAATCATTTCCAAAATTTCGACCGTTAAAGCATATAAAATTGTACAGAGGAGACAATTAACTCAGGACTTCGAAACATTGTTTTGAAAACATGGCCATGTACAGCTGAATTTGAAAGTGTAAAATGTGCTTAATTAACAAGCTGGTAATGTACTCCTGAAAGATAAATATGTAAACAATGAAAAGGCGGGTGAAGCATAATTTATTGCTCTACCCGCCTGTTCATTGTTTAAGAAAACAAGTTGTTATTTTCTGCTTCCGAAGATTCTTAATAGATATAAGAAGATGTTTATAAAGTCTAGGTAAAGAGATAAGGCTCCCATAATTGCCAATTTCTTAGCATCAGTTGCCGCCATTTGATCTCCATTTTCTTCAATACCTGCACCAATACGTTTCAGTTTTTGAACATCATATGCTGTTAAGGCGGTAAAGATTGCTACTCCAAAGAAGCTCATTATGTAGCTAAAACGATCACTTCCGATAAACATGTTGATGATACCGGCAATGAATAAGCCTACCACACCTACCATTAATATAGGGCCAAATTTGCTTAGATCTACATCTGTAGTGTAGCCTAAAACTGCCATTATTCCAAATATACCCGCTGCGGCCGCAAAACATGCTACAATTGAACCAGCAGTATAAATAAGTAATATAAAGCTTAAACTAACGCCTAACAGAACCGAAAATAACACAAATACGCCTAATAAAGCACCATAAGACAGGCGGTTAAATCCTGTACCCATTAAAATTACCAGACCAAGAGGTGCAAACATTGCGATATAACCTAGTATTGTTCTTTGTCCTGTTTCAAAATTAATTAATTGACTTAAAGCTGCGGGAGAGGTTGAAATAAGAAACGCAGCTAATGTTGATAAGCCAAGCGCCACAAACATCCATAAAAAAACATTAGCGAAGAATTTCTTGGCAACCTTGCCAGTTAAGTCTTCTACAAAAACGGACTGTTGTGCCCAATCATTATTATTGTTATTATTCATGTGTTTTAAATTTATTTAAAGATACGAATTGTTTCGTTCTAACAAAAGCTATGCCCCGAGCCTTTTTGTCAGGATTTCTTCAACTTTCTTGAAAAACTGAAGGGGTTTTAAGGTTCTCCATGCCATATCGTCAAGTTCGCCACCAAAATTGATGTAATAATCTATATTGCTGTTACGGAATTCATTGATTACATGTTCCTGGAAATTGATGCCTGTAATCCATCCATCTTCAACTTCCTGAAACCATTCTTCGTAATAACTATCTTCAGAAGAATGGAAGTTCAGTACATTTTCGCCAATCAGGATGAATTTGTTTATTCCCTCGTCAATCATGAGCTCAATGATTTCACGTTTCAGAAGCATAATGTCGTTACCAATGGCATCGTTCCACTCTCCAATGAGCTCTATGATTGCATAATTTCTATCATAGTCAACATACAATACTTTAAGGTACATCGTACTTGATCCGAAATCATCCCATTGGGGATGTAACAGGAAATTATACAACTGCTTGTCGAAATAAAATTCCGAGTACTCCGTGTTGTAGAATGGAGAACGTTCATCTTCTGCCGCGATATAATCATCTCGCCATAGATAGTAAGGCTCTATTTCGTGCATGCTGGATTATTTATGGGTAGATTCAACAGCTTTACGGACACTTCCATAACGGATCAGCAAATCTGCAGCATGCTCGTAATCAATATTCAGTTCGTCCATTACCATTTGTGTACCTCTGTCTACCAGTTTATGATTGGTTAGCTGCATGTCTACCATTTTATTGCCCTTTACCCTGCCTAGTTTTATCATTACTGTAGTACTAAGCATGTTCAGAACCAATTTTTGCGCAGTTCCGGATTTCATTCTGGTAGATCCCGTTAAAAATTCAGGACCAACTACTACCTCTACAGGGAAATCACTTTCTGCAGCTATCGGCCCTCCCTCGTTGCAAACAATACAACCCGTTAAAATACCATTTTTACGGGCAGTGTTTAGTCCACCGATAACGTATGGAGTGGTTCCTGATGCGGCAAGACCAATTAAACAGTCATTAGCATCAATTTTAAACTCCTGCAGATCAATCCATGCCTGTTGGTCATCGTCTTCAGCATTTTCAACTGCTCTTCGTATGGCAGTGTCTCCGCCGGCAATAATACCAACAACCCAATCAAACGGAACACCAAAGGTAGGAGGGCACTCTGAGGCATCAACAACACCCAGTCGGCCACTTGTGCCCGCACCGATGTAAAATAACCTTCCCCCGTTTATCATTCGCTCGGCAACAGCAGAAGCCAGTTTCTCTATCTGAGGAATTACTTTTTCCACAGCATGGGGAACTGTTTTGTCCTCATCATTTATGCCCTTTAGAATTTCTAGTACTGACATTTTATCAATATCGTTGTACGTTGATTCTTGCTCGGTTACTCTTATCATTAGATTAATTTTTGTTAAAATTCGTGATTTTCTTGTTAAACCAGAAATAATAGGGGAAATCAATTCAAAATAAGGATTTCTTCTCAATTTTGGGGTAATCGAAAAAATACTAAACAAATAAAAATCAGAAGAGGTTAATTGATTATATAACAGTCTAATTTTGTACCTTTACGGTGTCTTTAGCCATGAAAAAGAATACCCGCTATAATCTCTTAATTGCCCTCACTTATTCTGTAACTTTAATAGGTGGGATGTTTTTTGGCTACAAGTTTCTGAAAGACCAGGGGTATACCTTTCAAAAGACAACTTATATAGCAGATAACAATGCGCAAAAGGTTGACGAAATTCTCCATATCATCAATAAAAACTATGTAGATGAGGTTAATGCCGATAGCTTAAATAACCTGCCTATTGATAGTTTGTTGCATAAACTGGATCCTCATAGCATATATCTTCCACCAGAAAAGGCGAATGAATTCACTGAAACATTAAATGGAAATTTTGAGGGCATAGGCATTGAATATTATATTTTGAATGATACCCTGCTGGTTACGAATGTGATTAAGGATGGCCCGGCGTTTTTGGCCGGAATAAAACAGGGCGACAGAATTATTAAAATAGATACCATTTTTGTTAGTGGCAAAGCTTTGCCCAGAGAACAGATGATTGGTAAGATTAAGGGCAAAAAGGGCACGGCAGTAAAATTAACCATTGTGCATCCTGGCAGTCGCCTAGCAACTGTTTATACGGTAAAACGCGATAGGGTGCTGGTGAGTAGCATTGATGCTTCTTACATGCTCAATTCTGAAGTTGGCTATGTGAGAATCAGTAAGTTCGGTTCAGATACAGATCGTGATTTTGTCGAATCTATAAAGTCGCTTAAATCTGAAGGGATGAAAAAGCTTGTGCTTGACCTTCGTGACAATGGCGGAGGCTATTTAACGGCAGCAACGGGCTTGGCTAATCAAATTCTTGAAGAGAACAAACTAATTGTTTATACGGAAGGAAAACATGAGCCACGCACAGATTATGTGGCAACAGGCGGAGGTGAGTTTGAAGATGGAAAACTGGTAGTGCTTATTAATGAGAACACGGCCTCGGCCAGCGAAATTCTGGCAGGTGCGGTACAAGATCTTAACAGGGGGCTTATTATTGGTCGCCGCTCTTTTGGTAAAGGGCTTGTTCAGGAGCAGTTTCCTTTTGTAGACGGATCTGCATTGAATTTAACCATTGCACGTTATTATACCCCATCTGGCAGAAGCATTCAGAAATCTTATAAAGATGGTTATAAGGCCTATCAGGATGAGATCGAGAATCGTTTTAATGACGGAGAACTTACTGCCTCAAAAAAAATTGTTAAAAAGGACACTATAAAAAAGGGCAGATTGGTAGCAGGTGGTATTCAGCCAGATATTTATGTGAAAATGGATACTATTGGTTATAACAAATGTTATACTATGTTGGCGTCTAAAAAGATATTGTTTGATTTTGTTTATGATGTTTTAGCCAGCAGGTACTCTGCACCATTTATTGAACAGAACCTGGCTACGTTTAATGTTAGTGATGCAGACTATCGCGACCTGGTAAAGTATATTCAGAATCGTAATGTTGTTGTTGATCAGAAACAGCTGGCCTCGGCAAAGCCGCTTATCTTAAATGACATGAAGGTGCTTTTATGCAAGTATCACTTAGGCGATGCGGGTTATTATAAAGCGCTTAACCTAAGTGATGCTATGGTAAGACAGGCGTTAAATAGCTTGCAGTAAGCTTATTTCTGTCTGAAATAAATCTGGATTGGTACTCCACTGAAATCAAAATGCTCACGAAGTTTATTCTCAATAAACCTTTTGTAAGGTTCTTTAATGTATTGAGGTAAGTTACAGAAGAAAGCAAACATTGGAGATGTTCCATTGATCTGTGTGATGTATTTTATTTTGATATACTTTCCTTTTAATGCAGGTGGCGGATAGTTTTCTATGATCGGCAACATTACATCGTTTAATTTAGATGTAGGGATTTTTTTGCCTCTGTTTTTGTGTACTTCTAACGCAGTTTCAATAGCCTGGAAAATACGTTGTTTAGTTACCACTGAAGTGAAAACAATAGGTACATCGGTAAACGGCTGCAATTTCTGACGAATCTGCTCTTCGAATGCTTTTACTGTTTTATTGTCTTTTTCTATCAAGTCCCATTTGTTTACAAGAATTACGATGCCTTTCTTGTTTTTCTCTGCAAGGTGGAAAATATTCACATCCTGTGATTCTAAACCTTCAGTTGCATCAACCATTAAAATAACCACATCAGCTTCTTCTAATGCTTTAATGGTACGCATTACAGAATAAAACTCAATGTTCTCTTTTACCTTGGTTTTTTTACGTAAACCGGCAGTATCAATAAACATGAATTCATGACCGAACTGGTTGTAGTGAATGTGTATAGAGTCTCTGGTGGTACCGGCAATTGGAGTAACAATGTTCCTGTCTTTGCCAATCAGTGCGTTGATTAAAGAAGATTTACCAACGTTTGGTCTGCCTACGATTGTGATTTTGGGAAGTGTGTTTTCTTCTTCAGGAAGGTCTTCAAAGTTTTTGATAACATCATCCAGAAGATCACCCGTTCCAGATCCGGTCATAGACGAGATAGGATAGATTTCGCCAAGGCCAAATCCGTAGAATACTGCAGCTTCGTTTTGTAGTTGGGTATTATCAACCTTGTTTACTACTGTAAATACAGGTTTTTTACTTCTTCTAAGTAGTTGTGCTATTTCGTCGTCAAGGTCAGTAATGCCTGTGGTTACATCAACCATAAACAGTAATACACTTGCTTCTTCGATAGCGATAATTACCTGCTCGCGGATAGCGGCTTCAAAAACATCTTCAGAGTTTGCTACGTAACCACCAGTATCAATTACTGTGAATTGTTTGTCTGTCCATTCCGCTGAACCGTAGTGACGGTCTCGGGTTACGCCGCTAAAATCATCGACAATAGCTTTACGACTTTCTGTTAAGCGGTTAAAGAGGGTAGATTTGCCTACGTTTGGTCTTCCGACGATTGCGATAATATTGCTCATATTGTGTTGTGAATTGTATTAATTATTAAGGGGTTGCAAAGGTAAGCTTAATTTTCGTACCCGAAACTTTTTAAGTAGTTCTTTTTGCTGCGCCAGTCTGGAATTACTTTTACAAAGGTTTCAAGAAATACTTTTTGATCCAAAAATTTCTCAATATCCTTACGTGCTTCAGTTCCTACCTTTTTAAGACTTGCGCCTCCTTTGCCTATCAGTATGTTTTTTTGAGAATCACGTTCTACTATAATTTCAGCGCTGATTTTGGTAATATTTTCTTCTTCTTTAAAGGCAGTAATAACAACTTCAGTACTGTATGGTATTTCTTTTTGATAATTGTTAAAGATCTTTTCTCTGATGATCTCAGATACAAAGAATCTTTGGTTACGGTCTGTAAGGTCTTCTTTGTCGTAAAAAGGTGCATGTTCCGGTAAATGATCTAATATCATGGCAAGGATGCCTTCTAGATTGTATTGGTGAAGTGCAGAGATGGCATATATATGCTTTGGATTTAGTTTTTCCTGCCAGTATGCTGACTTTTCTTCTACCTGTTCCTGGGTTGCGTTGTCGATCTTGTTGATTAACACAATCATTGGAATAGTAGTATTGATGATTTTCTCTAATACATCATTCTCGTCGTGCTGTTCGTTAATGTCGGTAACAAACAGGATTAGATCTGCATCAGTTAATGCTCCTTTTACGGAACTCATCATGGAATCCTGCAGGCCATATCGAGGTTTTATGATGCCCGGCGTGTCAGAAAAAACTATTTGATAATCTTCTTCATTAACAATTCCTAAAATACGGTGGCGGGTTGTTTGGGCTTTCGGAGTGATGATCGAAAGTTTTTCGCCCACCAGGGCATTCATTAAGGTAGATTTACCCACATTGGGCTTACCTATGATACTTACAAAACCTGCTTTATGCGACATAAAAATATTTTTTGAAATAAATTTGCACCGCAAAGAAACGAATTATATCTTTGCATTCCAATTCGGAAGAAGAGTTAAGGATTTAACAAAAACTGCCAAATTGTATATAGTGCGGGGTGGAGCAGTTGGTAGCTCGTCGGGCTCATAACCCGAAGGTCATCAGTTCGAGTCTGGTCCCCGCTACCAAAAGGTTCGCGGCTTTAATAAAGCTGAGGCAACCAAAAATGGCCCGTTCGTCTAGGGGTGAGGACGCCAGATTTTCATTCTGGAAACAGGGGTTCGATTCCCCTACGGGCTACAGCGACCGCTTTAAAAAATTGAGCGGTTTTTTTATTAAGAAAGACATAGTGCGGGGTGGAGCAGTTGGTAGCTCGTCGGGCTCATAACCCGAAGGTCATCAGTTCGAGTCTGGTCCCCGCTACCAAAAGGTTCGCGGCTTTAATAAAGCTGAGGCAACCAAAATGGCCCGTTCGTCTAGGGGTGAGGACGCCAGATTTTCATTCTGGAAACAGGGGTTCGATTCCCCTACGGGCTACTTAAGGAAATGATCTTAATCGACCATTTCCTTTTTTTATGCAATTAACACACTGACGATAAGATGATTAATGCTAATAATCAAGCCTTAAAAAGGTGTTCGATATTTTATCTAAGATTTTAGCTAAATCCTGACCTTCTAAAAACACCTATCCCGAAGACTTTTAATCAACTATCCAGGTGTTCGATTTGTCCTTTAAGTCACAGACCTGTTTCATCTGGATTGTCGGCATGTTTAAATGTCTTTGCAAGCAGGTAAAGGAAATCCAGGATTATTCCCGCCTGATCTTCACTCGTTTCAATACCATTACGTTTTAGTACCTTAACTGCCTGGCTAGTTGAAACCTTTTTGTGTGAAAAGTCCGTAGACCTTCTGAATAGAGATGGCTGCATTTTTCTAAGTTTTTATTTTAATTTTTAGTTGGTTGGATGAGCCCAAAAAGTAATGGGGTAGGACATCACCTAATCTGCCGTATCGCAATAGTGGACAACAAGGGATAGAGCTTCGCTGAATTGCAGGGGCCTAAGCGTTTTAGTAAAAGGATTGATTCTTGATGGGGCAAATAGGCTTATAATTCTACGCTTTTCTTCAATGTCCTGATTTTTATAAGCTTGAAAAATATTGAAATTTTCCTGTGGCCAGTCATTATTTTTCTGACAGCTACGTAATAGTTTCGTAGTAATTGTCTTCAGCTGACTATCCAGGTAGCCGGAAATCTCATTGTGCTCCTCTTTAATTTTTCCAAAATCTTCAAAGTCTATTTTTTCGTTAAGGTAGAACCTCCGTGCCCTTGACATTAAGGACTGTTGTTTTGAGATCTGATCAAGAATGCTCTTTCGGTCATTTATCTGTGTCCTACGGTTTGTGTAGATATTTTCATCTTCTAGTACTAGGTCAAATAATTCATGGACCTGGGGTATCAAGTGTATCTTCTTTAGTTCCTTTTCATATGATTCATTTAAGGCTTCAATGTGTATTACGCAGATAGTAGACACTCCATTCCGGGCCAAACTGTGCACCCGAACTTCTGCCTTAAATTTCAGGAGGCATCTTAGCCTTTAGGCCAAATATATTCAAATCCCGAAAATTCAACTTTACCCATTTCTTGGATAAGCTTTTTTGTTTTTTGCATTTTGACTGATAGCGGATAGCTCATAAGGCTTTTTTTTTGATCAGGAGGGAGATTGTAGCGTCGCTTTTTGATAAATCTGCTTGTCTAAAGAAGTCTTCATGGATGTGCTTCAGAATTTTGCAATGAAACACAATTAGAGGTGCGCTGATTAATTTTAATGATCAAAAAGGGTATTCGGCTCATATCGGTTTTTCTGAGGCTAAAAACCGCTTAAAATGAGCCGAGTGACCACTTTTCAGCGAAATCGACTGATCAATTTGGGCCGTAATATGAGGCCACGTTCCGCGAAAGAGGTGGCCACATATGGAATAATCCCCACTTCAAGAACTGAATACGAATCAATTCCAATTTATGGGGAAGAACTTACTTTAAAGCTAAAGTGAGGGTGTCAAATATTTCTAAAACTTTTTTTACCTCCTCGCAGCAAACCGGAATAGGGGTCTATCGAGATAAGCTAACGTTAATATATGGAGCAGATTCAAACAAAAAATCAAAAAGTGAATAATCCCTTTTAGGGTCTGAGTGATCCTGACCATACGGAACACCATTCGTTTTTATCGAAAATAAAATCTCAGGATCCACGAATTGATGTGTTGGAAAACACTCAGCAACAATTTCCTTTATTCGCCCTACTGATTCAGGGTGCAAATTTTGTGAAATTACGGTTGTAAAATGTGGGCGTCCGAAACTATTCGTGATGGATGTATGCTTAATTACTTCCTCTAAAAAGAAAGTATAGCAGTTGGTCAAAAGCGATATTTTCAAATTCAATCTCTGTACCTTTTCCAATTCGGAAAATTCATCCTTTCCAATTTCTATTGAAATGGAATAGCTTGGGAAGTTTCTATGAACATCAAAATATAACGGCAATCCCACGAATAATTTCTTTAATTCGGTTTCTAATCTCAATAATTCTTCAGGTATCTTATTTTCCATCACCTGTTTGATTTTTCTATCTACAATGTTTTTCAATTCTAGATAACCATCAAATTGTTCATTTACGAATTCAAATCCCAATGGATAGAATCGGTGGACAGATCTGATTAGGTCGCTAATCAGATCAGAATTTTCGGGTACTACAGTTATATTTTGAATCATAATATAATTTTACCAAATAACCAGGTCCAAGCCCTGCAATTCCACTAAATCCTTATCCTATTGAAAAAGCACTATCATCTGAATATTGATTAGGGGAGCAAGTATTAAATACTGTTTAAAAATACAAAGTTATATTTTTAACCTATGCTCCACAAGTTTTGGAATTGATTCGTTGTGGTCTCGCTTGCATTCGTTCGATTTCTACTAATAAAAACTACGTGATGAATCTGTACCTATGCTTCAAAAAGTAGCTCAATGGGTTTAAAGGCATTTTTTACAAAGTTCAATTTCCTCTTAACGATCAAGATGTTTTTGATCACCATCGTTTGGGTTGTAGGTCTTGGCGATGACATACAGAAAGTTCAATATTGCAGCAGTCAAGCTTGTCAGCCATATATCGAACCTCATAATCCTGGTCGCCCGCAACATGGCTACGGCTACGGCCATCCTGTTTGTTTTTATGGTCTGACATAAGAGATATGTTTTTGTTGATAACACTTCTTTGCTTTTGTTTCCTGCCTCATCATTAGCTACAGTCTTTTAGCTATTTATCCGTTTGATATTTAAAAAGTATTAAGAATATTTGTAGTAGCTCAATAAATAATTTAACTATGAAAAATATCTTGGACTTCCAGTTAGGTGTGTATTACGCAGATAGTAGACACTCCATTCCGGGCCAAACTGTGCACCCGAACTTCTGCCTTAAATTTCAGGAGGCATCTTAGCCTTTAGGCCAAATATATTCAAATCCCGAAAATTCAACTTTACCCATTTCTTGGATAAGCTTTTTTGTTTTTTGCATTTTGACTGATAGCGGATAGCTCATAAGGCTTTTTTTTTGATCAGGAGGGAGATTGTAGCGTCGCTTTTTGATAAATCTGCTTGTCTAAAGAAGTCTTCATGGATGTGCTTCAGAATTTTGCAATGAAACACAATTAGAGGTGCGCTGATTAATTTTAATGATCAAAAAGGGTATTCGGCTCATATCGGTTTTTCTGAGGCTAAAAACCGCTTAAAATGAGCCGAGTGACCACTTTTCAGCGAAATCGACTGATCAATTTGGGCCGTAATATGAGGCCACGTTCCGCGAAAGAGGTGGCCACATATGGAATAATCCCCAGTCCTACATGTCTATCAGCTCTACTCAACAATTGTATTACTTCCATATTATCAAGATGCCATTCCCTGTTTATCACATTCGGTTGGAAACTTTTGTAATATCCCTGGTTTATTTGCTTTCCTGAATTGTATTTGTTCATTTTCAATAAATCTTAAATAAAGATATACTTATTTAAGTAAACAGCAAAAAAACTTAAATAAAGAAGTGGTTATTTAAGTTTAGGCGTCATTTGGTTAATTAACGCGGGGCTAATTTAAGAGTGAAAAGACTTGGACTCAATGCCATCTAAATTAGCCAAAAGCATCAAATCTTCCTGAAAGGTGTTCGACAAATGTAACGCTTGGGCTACTTCTCCCATCTTGGGAACAACATGGGAAATTATCTCATGGAAATTATTAAGAGAGCCTTCAGATTTCTGAAGGCTTTTTTTGTCTAAGGTAATGGAGCCGACTATAATTTAACAGGTGTTGAGCTTTAATCTATTTTTTGAATAAGTCAAAATAATCTTTAAAAACATAAAGCTTGTTTCTTTGAGCACCGGATATCTCACTCAAAATCTCTAGTTGTTCTAAATCATTAATCAGTTTATAAGCTGTTACATAAGATTTTTGGATGATTGTTTCAACATTGCTGACATTAATCACAGGCTGGGTATATAAATAATCGATTACTTTCTGTGCATTTATATTTCGGTTACCTAATGTTTTCAGTTTTATTTCTAAGCTTTTTTGCAACTGAAGAATTGCATCGAATGTAGTGACGCCTTTCTTGGCGGTTTCTATAATCCCTGTTAAGAAAAACTTCAGCCATTGAGATATGTTGTTTTGAGTCCTCGCTAACATCAGGTTATCGTAATATAATTGCCGGTTATTTTCGAAAAAATCTGAAAGGTATAAGATAGGTTGTTTAAGAATTCCTTTACTTACCAAGTAAATTGTGATAAGAAGCCTGCCTACACGGCCGTTTCCATCTAAAAATGGGTGAATAGTTTCAAACTGATAATGAATAATAGCAATTTTTATTAGATCGGGTAATGGGTTTAAATCATCATTTGCAAACTTCTCTAGATCAGACATAAGTTCATCAATTGATGTATGTACTGGTGGAATAAAAATTGCATCATTTAGAGTTGCCCCACCAATCCAGTTCTGACTACTTCGATATTCCCCTGGGAGCTTGTGCTCTCCTCTAACCCCTTGTAATAATATCTTATGAGTTTTCTTAATTAAACGAGATGAAAAAGGTAGGCGGTGTAGTAATTTTACGGCCTCATTCATGGCACTTATGTAATTCTGAACTTCTTCCCAATCATCTCTTTTCTCAGCAATTATTTCGTCTTTACTTAAAAAGGCCTCTTCCATATTTGTTTGAGTACCTTCAATTTTCGAAGATTGTGTAGCTTCTTTTGCAATATGCATTCGTATGAATAATTCTATGTTCACATATTCGGAATATATATCTAGCCGTCCTACATGTCTATCAGCTCTACTCAACAATTGTATTACTTCCATGTTATCAAGATGCCATTCTCTGTTTATCAGGTTCGGTTGGAAACTTTTGTAATATCCCTGGTTTATTTGCTTTCCTGAATTGTATTTGTTCATTTTCAATAAATCTTAAATAAAGATACGCTTATTTAAGTAAACAGCGAAAAAACTTAAATAAGAAGACGGCTATTTAAGTATAAATGGTATTTGGTTAATTAAAGTGAGGCTAATTTAAGGGTTAAAAGACTTGGACTCGGTGCCATCTAAATTAACTAAAAGCATCAAATCTTCCTGAAAGGTGTTCGACAAATGTAACGCCTGGGCTACAAAAACTCCCATCATGGGAACAACATGGGAATTTATTCCATGAAAATTATTAAGAGAGCCTTCAAACCTGAAGGCTTTTTTTGTTGACTTTTTTAGCGCAGTCTTTTTAAATGAAATTTTAAACACGTATATTTGGTTAGCGGCATGTAGCGAATTTTGTCTCGCAGCCCGGTCAACAGATCATCGCCAATGTTGGCTAAAAGCATTAATCGTCCTTGAAAGAGTTCAATATTGGTAAAAGCAAGTAATCCTATGGTTACTGCCTTTTTACGACTGATTTTTTGATTCTTGTCAAACACCCAACACCCAAGTCACATCAAAGGCATCAGTTACTTCAATTAGTGTTTGTTCTTCATAATTCCTGGAACGCAGGCCCCTGCGGCCAGATTTTATCTTCTCAATAAGAACCTTCCGATCATCGGTATTTTTACACTGTAAAAAAATAGAAAGATAATTCCCAATTTTTCTTCCTTCGTTGGGGACCAGATCCGAACCGTGAATGACTATACTATCAGAAACTAACGAGCCGCTAATGACTGGTTTTTCTATGTAACCCTGTAATTCCTTGTCAAACGTTTCAAAATGCAGCATGCCGCCAAAACACGTTTGGTAAAACGTAAGTGCCCTTTTACAATTTCCGGAAAATGTGATAAAGATCCCGCTGGTAAATTTATCGCTATTGTTAACTAACATACTATTACTGATTTGCCACTTTGGTTGATCAATTATTTCTTTTTAGTAATTGCTTTTTCCTCATTTTCCTTTTTCCTGAATGCCACAATTTTTTTAATTAGCTCTTCAGGGAGCGACTTATTTGTGGGAAATTGGATAACTGCTTTACTTGTTTTGTACCCTTCCAGATCAGCCTTAAAGTGTTTCCAAAAGGCTTCACTAAAGGGGTTCGATAAGGAGATGTGATTAGGAAATGCACAATAGTATATCAGGTAACCATTGTATTTAAAGCAAGGTATTTGATAACTGATACTTTCGTCTGCATCCGGTACTATTTCATGGATAATTTTCCTGATCGTTTGCATTCTTTCGAGCGCTTCGCCGCTAAATACCTGATGGTACTCATCAATCGATTGGTAGTTTGTTTTAGCCATTGTTCTGAATCTTATTATTATAGATGTAAGAAACTGCAAGAATGCCCAGCACTATAAGTGGTAATAACATAAACCCGATATTTTGATCTACACAGGCATGGCTGATGAATGCATAGATTAAACTAAATGCCAGTCCTGCATATGCCCATTCCTTTACCTTACCCTGGATTTTAGGAAAAGAGATTGCTATAATTCCAAGTACCTTGCAATAGATGAGCGTATAAGCAAAGTAATCAGGGTATCCTAAAGGTTTTGTACCTGCATTTACATATTCTGGTGCAAACAGCACGGTACCCAGCGGCATTACCCCCTCCCATAGTATGAGGATAGAGGTAGCCACCCAAAAGATTATTTTATTCTTTTTCATCTTGTTAATTTTTATTTGTTTCTAGTTATTTGTTTTCTACGTATTTCACGAAATTATTTAAAATAGCCTGCCAACCTTGTTTCTGAAATTCAGGATCATTTTCTGTTTCTGGATCAAAAGTTGTTGTTAGCGTGGTCGTATCGTTTTTCTCTTCAAACAATGTTGTGGCAGTTCTGCCGTCAGCCATGGTATAAGCTATTTCCTTATGCAATTCAACCTTGTCATAAGTGCCTTCAAAATCAAAACCAAAACTGCCATCTTTAGCTTCCATTCTATTTTTAAACTTGCCGTTTATCCGGAGGTCGTTTTCGCTGCTTGGCGTATGCCAGCTTGGGTCTGGGGTATTCCATTGCGTAATGTCGGCCGGAGTATTCCAAGCCTTCCAGACTTTCTCTACAGGAGCTTTAACTGTTGCTTCTACCGTAATTTTTGTTTGTTCTGCCATGATATGTATTTTTAGTGAATGTTATGATACAAAGATGCTACAGGCTCTGAAACTTAGTCTGTTGTAAAAACGACAAATTAAGGGTAGGATTACGACAAAGCATGTGTACCTTTAAATAAGACAAAATATTATGCAAGTTTCAGTTTTCGTTCCCCAGTATGGCGTAATAGAAGCTATTACGCCGGCATTCAGAACCTTTAACACGGCCAATGAGTTTCTAACGACATTCGGTAAAAAACCCATCTTCAAAGTAGAGTATGTAGGCTTAAATGAATATGTACCTGCCAACAACGGCGAGTACACGGTAAAAACAGACAGGCTGCTCAAAGATGTTACCCATACTGACCTGCTCATTATACCACCCACTTTTGGAGACACCAATGCAGGAATCGACGCCAATGCAGAGGCAATACCTTACTTCAAAAAGCTTCATCAAAACGGCGCCAGCCTTGCCAGTTTATGTATAGGTGCTTTTCTGCTGGCAGAAACAGGCCTGCTAAATGGAAAAAAATGCTCTACCCATTGGGCACACATAAGCGAGTTTAGAGAAAAATATCCACTGGTAGAAGTTGAAGACGGTGCTATCATCACAGAACACAATAACATTTATAGTAGTGGTGGCGCAAGTAGTTTATGGAATTTAATCTTGTATCTGGTGGAAAAATTTTCCGACAGAGAAACGGCTGTGATGATCTCCAAATATTTTGCTTTAGATATAGGTAGAGACAGCCAATCACAGTTTGCCATTTTCAAAGGGCAAAAAAACCATGGTGATGCAGACATTCAAAAGGTACAGGCTTATATAGAAACAAATTATGAGGACAAAATAAGCATCGAAGATTTGGTAAACCTTACAACTGTTGGACGGAGAACTTTCGAGAGAAGATTTAAGGATGCAACAACCAATACGCCAATAGAGTATATACAACGGGTAAGAATAGAAGCTGCAAAGAAGTTTTTTGAAGCCTCACGAAAGAATGTCACTGAAGTAATGTATGGTGTGGGTTATACCGATACCAAAGCATTCAGGGATATTTTCAGGAAGATAACAGGTCTTACGCCAATAGAGTATAGAAATAAGTTTGCAAAGGTAGCGAACGAGGTATGATTTGCCGTTCAAGGAATTTTGCATCAACTACGGTTGCTATATAAAAAAAGCTTTACTATTTCTGAAGTATACTTTGAGAATAGTAAAGAATTTCTACGGACGTCATCTATGTCCCGCAGTGTCGAGGCATCTGAATCAGAAGTAAATCACAGCATTAACTGGGATGAGACATACAGGTAAAACAGCTGATGCAGGATTCTGCTATAGTTCAGAAGTATTACTTTGATCTTGAACGCACGGATAATCGTACATTGTTTTCTGAACCAAATTACGAAACTATTATTACGCACTTACTCGACAAGGAGCGGATTCTAAAGAAAAAGTATTAATAGCGATTGATGAGATTCAACTGGTGCCAAACCCGCCAAGTATACTGAAATATCTATATGATACTTATGGTATTAAGTTTATTGTGACTGGCTCAAGTGCATACTACATGAAAAATATGTTCTCAGAGTCTTTGGCTGGGCGGAAGAAGCTCTTTGTATCAGTACCTTATTTCCCAGGTATGTGTCCCAGATTTAACATTTCTGATTACCCAAAATTTGCCATCGGGTATTGCTTTTAATGACCTCCCATCTATAAGTATCCGGTCATTTTCTGTTTGTTTTGGTAAATAAACTACTCCTGTGGTATTGGAGGGGATGTTAATCTTTAACTCGAATTGAGTGGAGGACTGATTAAAAGCAACATTGATTTTTCCGCGCAAGGTTGATAACTGGAGCTCAGCCGAACGAAGTGTTCCTGGTTGTGGTTTTATTTGTATAGTTCCAAAGGCAGGAACTAATGGTTCGACTCCCATAAGTTTCCTGACAATAATATTAGCAGGAGCAGCACCCCAGGCATGATTCCAATCCTGATTGTTTTTATAATCCGTATCCCAGGCTTCTGTTGTCATGGTTGAGCCGGAACGGAGCATATTATGCCAGCTGCGCTTGTCTGTTGAGGTTAAAAGCTGTAAGCCATAATCTCCTTCATTCGCATCATATAGAGCATCTAGGAGAAACTGTGAGCCGTAAACACTGCATGCCATTCCTCTTGTACGGATATGAGCTATTACCTTTGCCTTGTTCTCATTTGGCACCAGGTTAAAAGCAAGAGCTAACATATTAGCATGTAATGAGCTGTGCATGGTATCTTCACCATCTTTTATTGTTCCTGTGTTTGGATCTATAAAACTATGTTGAAAGGCTTGTTTTACTTTGTTGGCTTGCCGCTTATAGAATGCGGCATCTTCTTTTTCTCCTAATGCCTGAGCCAGCTCCTGCATGCAAATCAAGGCTTGATAATGAAAGGCATTTACCACTGCATTATAGTCTGTGAAAACAAAACCATCTGTTTCTCCGGGATAGGAGGGTGGTAGCCCAAAACCTCCTTTTTGTGGCCAATCTACAATGTCTTTTAGCACTTTTTCTCCATTAAAAGTAGAGAAATGGATGGATTTGGTAAAGCTACTGTCTTGTTTACCCGTTCTGGTACTAATTAACCCGTCGGGTCTGGCAAGGGCAAGCAGCAGTTTTGGTTTTAATTGAGGGTAAAGTAGCTGTACAGTTCTGATGTCACCAGAATAGAGGTAATCATTCCAGGCCACCAGCAGGTTTTGTAATGACCATTCGGTTGGCCAGGTGGCATGATAAATCAGGTAATCTAAAGACCTTTTGGCCATGTTAAATTCAGCATCGGAAGCATAGTGCGATAACTGATTAATTAAAGCATCGGCTTCGTAAGGAATCCGTTCACGGTCGCCATCAACATACAGGCCTGTAAATGAAGTGGCTTTAATAGTGTGTTTAGAAAGATCCCAGATTTGGTTTAAAAGGGTGTCGGAGCTTTTAAATGATGAGGCTTGATCATTAAAAGGATAGTTTACAGCATAACGCTGGACCTCAATTACTGTTTTGTCATTCTTTTCCAGTTCTACATATCGAAAGGGAAGTACCTCGCCGATGTAATCGGGCATAAGTATGGCCTTAGACCCGGTATTACGTTCATCGGCTAAAAATTTAAGATCATAACTGTGGTCTCCCTTTTGCAATGCCAGTTTTAATAAACGGTAGCGGATAGTACCTCTTGGTTTTCTTTCCACGCGCCCTGCAGCGTCTATTGCTTCGCCCACATGGATTTGCAAGGTATCTCCATCGGACGGCGATTTGATGCGTATTTTTAATTGAGCAAAGGCATCATTCCCAAAATCGTATAAAGTATTAAGACCGTTTAATTGCTTACTGGAAACGGGTTTTTCTAATGATTTTACAAGAGGTTGATGAGCAGCTCGGTAGGACTTTAGTGCGCTGTCGGTAATAAAAGAGGTGGGTTTTGAATAGTCACTTGCGATTTGTTTATTGTTCCAGGTATTTACTTTCCAGTAGTAAATAGTATTTGGGTTAAGCTTGCGCCCGCCGTAAATGATACCAGTCTGTTGGCCTTTAATTACTTTTCCGGAATCCCAAAAATCTCCTTTATTCGCTTTGAGGTTTTCTAAGGAAGATGCAACAAGAATTCTATACGCGGTTTGTGAACTGCCTTTAGAACTATCATTTACTACCCATGAAAAATATGGGTTTTGATTAGCTACGAGTGCCATTTGATAGGGAGTGCCTGATTGCTTTGCCTCCGGAAGCGATAGCGCCACTGGCATCCCATTTTTCCATACTTTATCGGCATTCAAAAGCAAATCAACTCTCAAATCTGAAGGAGGATTAAGCGATTGCGCATTTGTTTTTAGGGAGACTAATAAAACTATAGCGAGGAAAAGGTTGCTTCGAGGATGCATAAGGTGTACTTGGTTTTAACAATAATAATTAAATAATATGTGTAATACCGTAAAACTTATGTTAGAATTACCTGCTTTAACTTTTTGGTATCTTTACGAACTGAACATCTTACAAAATGACCCATATTTTAGATAACCCTATCTACAATGCTTTAAATTCGGCTCATAGTGCTTTTTCGAGCGGAACAGATCACGTAAAATATTACCTGGAAGAGGTTGCTTCATTTGCCGGTCTGAAGGACAATTCGAAACTTGATTTTGAAACACTTTATGAGAACAGCCCTTTGGAAAGCCTGTTTATTGTTTTTACACCTTCTGCTGTAGCTATCCCTGATCAGTGGAAACTTGTTGCACAGATTGATATGTTTCAAATGATCTATGGATCTAAAGAGATTCCGGTAGGAACCGATATTGATTTTGTGGATTTAGATAAATCACATGTTGGTCAGATGACAGCTCTTGTAGAGTTAACCCAACCGGGGCCGTTTAGAGCAAGAACCATAGAGTTTGGAAATTATACGGGTTTATTTAGTGGCGGTAATTTGGTAGCAATGGCAGGACATAGGCTCAATCCTACACCTTTTAGGGAGATTAGTGCGGTATGTACGCATCCAGACCATCTTGGTAGAGGCTATGCCTTTGAGCTACTTCGTGAGCAGATCAAAAGGATACTAAGGAAATCTGAAATTCCTTTTTTACATGTAAGAAATGATAACCATGGCGCCATTAAGCTGTACAAGAAGTTAGGGTTTGATATAAGGGCTGATATGTTTGCTTACGTTATAAAGAAGTAAATAAGTAACAACCTTTCTAACCAATAGAAAGGTTGTTACTTATTGCTTTAGTGTCTGAATTATTTTTTAATGTATTTTAATAGTCTTTTGAATATCTCAGTATTAGAATATACACCTCTGAAATCATCGGAATGAGGGCCATAAGCAAACACCGGAACCGGAACAGCTGTATGGTCATTTGTAGAAAATTCGCCTAATACATAGCCTGATTGAATGTCACCATCAAGAAGTGTTAGTCCTCCGGTTTCATGATCAGCTGTAACCACTATAAGTGTTTCGCCATTGCTGTCTGCAAATTCAAGTGCTTTGCCAATCACCTTGTCGAAATCAAGATTTTCGGTAATCACTTGTGAGACGTTGTTTCTATGGCCACCGTAATCGATTTGTGCGCCTTCAAGCATCATGAAAAGACCTTTTGGATCTTTAGCAAACTGTTGAGTTGCTTTTAAAAAGGCTTCCGTTAAAAATTCCCCACGGCCCTCAATTTTTGGTCTTGTTTCGTTATCCGCAACAAGTCCAACCAGTTTTTCTGCATTGCTTTTTTTGAAATCTTCAAAAGTATAGGTCACGGTATAACCTTTTTTTTCTAATAATTCAACGGCAGTTGTGCCATTTAAGGTTTTCTTAAAGTTTGAGATGCCGGAGCCCAGGAACATATTGATTCCTGAAGTGTGCATGTCTTGCGCGATTTGGGGTTCCATTGAACGATCGGGCTGATGTGCGTAGAACGCTGCTGGAGTAGCATCGGCAAGGTCGCCAACAGAAATAACGGCAGTTTTTTTACGTTCTTCTGCAGCATAGACAGCTAATGATTTCAATGGTTTTTCTGTTGAATCTACGCCAATTGCGCGGTTATTTGTTTTTTCTCCGCCTGCCATTGCAGTTCCGCCCGCTGCCGAATCGGTGATGTAAGTATCTGCAGCATTTGTAACAGAGACCCCAATGTTGCGCATCTTAAATAGATTGAGCTGACCTTGATTTGCGGTAAATGCAGAATATATTTGGGTAAGGCCCATTCCATCGCCAATTAAAAGAATTACATTTTTTATTTTTCCGTTTTTGCCGTCTGATTGATAGGTGGGCTGGTATGTTTTGTGGATTTCTTTATTGATATAAATGTTTTTATCCAGGTCTTTTATAAAGTTTCCAAGTGATTCTACAGCATCAGTGCCTATTAAATCTACGTGTAGATTCATTAAAGCCAGCCAGGAGCTTTTTGTATCAGGAGTAGCCCAAAACCGGATCTTTTTTCCTTCTGCATGGACACTATCTATAAGTCCTTTGACCCTTGTGTAGTCGGCATGCTCTAATCTACCTTTTCCATTCCATTTGCTGTAAGCGGTGAATGGGAAGCTTACTAATTCTACATGTTTTGATTCTTCGGGTGTATGTTGTAATGGCCATTCCCCATCAAAATAGATATAATCAGGATAGTTTTTGTAATCGTTTGGTTTTGGTCTGGAACCACTTATTGTAATGGTCAACTGGCCGGCATGCGTGCTTGTTTTAAGGATGTCTTTATGAGGTTCCAGCTGCTTGATTAATATAGCTAAAGCGGTCGGGTAATTTTCTTTAATGTCGATCAGTAAATGAAGTTTGCGTTTAGGGTCTTTCTGTAACGCTGCTATTGCAGGTTTAATATACGTGCCATATAGTGTAATTGAAGGGTTAACATGCTCCTTACTATGGGCAACAAGTAAGTCGTTGTTTATAGGGAAAATGTCTGCCTCAATGGAACCGAATCCTTTTTGAAAAGCTCTTTGGAAAGGAATGTCATTTTCATAGTCATTATGAGAATGAGCGTTTAATAAAGCGTATTTAGCTTCTTTGTTAGAAGCCTCCTGCGCCTGAGAATAATTAGCGCTAGCGGTTAATAAAAGTGCAAAGAGACCCGCTTTAATAATTTTTTTGATCGGTTTTTCTGTTTTCATTTCTAATATGTTCTTGTTTGCAATATGGCAGGTATTGCATTTATGTACGTTTAGCATTGATGTGATCTATTTGTTGGATCTACTTGCAGAACAGGAATGTAAATCTAACAAATGGTTTGATTAGGTAGCTGATGATTTTAATAAAAGCAAAAAGGTGTCCGATATTAACGGACACCCTTTTCAATTTTCTTTATTTACCAGCCTGGTGTTTGTTTGTAGGCACCATTGCTTCTGGTGATTTCATCAGGACTTATTGGCCATGCCATTTTTGAAGCATTAAAGTTGCGTGCGGGCCATACTTCCTTTACTACGAATGGTGAGTTTGGATTAGTTTTATCTGAATGATCACGGCCATGAAGGGAACCATTAATTTTAGCAAAATCTCCCCATCTCTTTAAATCCTGTAATCTATCAGTCCACTCACAAGCAAGTTCCACACGACGTTCATGTTTCAAATCATCTAAAGTTGGTGTGTTTATTGATGGTAGGCCAACTCTTGTTCTAAGTTCATTTAAAGGGGTCGCGGCCTCTCCGTTTTTACCTTGTTCTATTAACGCCTCAGCTTTAAACAAAAGTATTTCAGCATAACGTATTAAAGATAAGTTAAGCATGGTGGTTGGATAATCACCACTAGGGTTAATTTTATCATTTGAGGATGCATCCCCATCAGATCCATAACCAAAAGGCTCCATGTATTTATTGATTTGGAAGCCAGAAAGACTATTGGTAGAGAAATATGATCTTTCCTGCCCAAAGAATTTGAACTTATCACCAAATTTCAAAATAGTAACTTCACGTCTAGGGTCATTTGCTTCATATTCGTTATAAAGCTCAAGTGTTGGTTGGAAATACCCCCAGCCGTTGTAGATTCCCCAGCCTTTATTTTCAAGACTTACACCTGGGAATTCTGAGCCCCCATCTACTCCAGAAGTAACGGACCATATATATTCTGAACTCCAGTTGTTGGCAATTGTAAATACACTTTGGTAATTCTCTTTGCCGTTTGCTTTTCCAGTAATTAAAGCACGATGTCCTTCGTTTTTTATTTTATCACAAAGAGGAGGAACTAATTGCCATTTAGTTTTATCGTATTGTGCCCAATATGCATAAGCTTTTACCATATATGCCCAAGCGGCTGCTTTATGTGCTCTTCCACGGTCTCCAGCACCATAGCTTTCAAATAATGGTAATAAATCTGCTGCTTTTCCCAGATCAGATATAATCTGTGCATAGTTGTCGGTTACTGATTTTAGCTGAGGTGGTATTCTTTTGCCATATTCAGGATTTTCTACCGCATCAAATGGTACGCCCTGATCCTTATGGCCCCAAATATAGGCAATCCAAAAATGTGCGAATCCCCGAACAAAATATGCTTCTCCTAAAGATCTATTACGAATAGCTTCACTTGCCTGGCTTGCTTTTGGAATTTCTTTAATTGCATCATTTGCCTTACTCAACATCCAGTATAAGTCATTCCAGCCGCCTGTTAAATAACCCTCTCTACCACTAGGGATAAAGTTTTTGATGTTCTCACCATCAGCTTTTGTTCTTCCTACAATAAGATCATCACTTGCATTTTGTACCCAGAACAGGTCTCTTCCCCAGGTTGATTCATAGCGCATTGGAACATATAAAGCTGCTACACCTTTTACCAACTCCGCGTCTGTACGCCAAAAAAATGCTGTTGATGGCTCTCCTGTGGGTTTATTGTCAACCCAACTTTTTTTACAGGCACCTAACAATAACAACAGTAAGGCTGTAAGTATATATTTAAAATTCTTTTTCATGATTGAATTGCTTTGATCAGAGTTTAAGTTTTAGTCCAAATGTATATATGCGAGATAGGGGGAATTGCCCTCCATCTAGCCCTATGCCGCCAACCTCAGGATCCATTCCTGTGTATTTTGTGAAGGTAACAAGGTTGTCTGCGCCTACGAATATTCTTAAGCTTGATTTAAAGGGCATGTTTTTAAAGGTATATCCCAAAATAACACTCTTTATACGTAGGTAATCTCCGTCTTCGAGGTACCAATCTGATGCGGTTTGGAAATTTTGATTCTTGTCACTTGCAGAGATTCTTGGAATGTTGGAGCCAGTGTTTTCAGGTGACCAGGCATCAAGAATTTTATCCCATCTGTTGTATCCTTGCTCTGATCCATTAAGGGTAGATTGTTTAAATGCATGGAAAAGTTTTACTCCACTAACTCCTTGTAAAAACATACTGAAGTCAAAGTTTTTCCAAGCTAAATTAGTTGTAAAGCCGTAGGTGAGTTTTGGAGCTGCACTTCCCATATAAGAACGGTCGGCATCATCAATTTTTCCATCATTATTTAAGTCTCTGAATTTAAAATCGCCTGCCTTTGCATCAGGCTGAATTTTCTTTCCATCCTTTACATACGCGTTTGCTTCTGCGTCTGATTGAAATATTCCCTCATTTTTTATCAACCAATATGAATAGTACGGTTGTCCAACTATTGAACGAAATGGTCTTAATACCGTTCTCCAATTATCTGTATGTAACCAGAAAGACTGAGGGTTTTCATCAATGTATTCGACTCTGTTTTTTAGGGTGGCAATGTTTGCCCCAAAATCATAACTTAATCCTCCGGCATTATCTTTCCATGTAGCTGCTAACTCATAACCTGTATTCCTTATTTTACCCTGATTAATTAAAGGGGCTCCTAAGCCAAATGTATTGGTCCATTCAGTATCTTTTTCTTTAATCAGGTCATATGTTAATTTGTTAAAATAATCACCTGTTATTGATAGTCTCTGGTTTAAGAAGCTAAAGTCAAAGCCGATGTCTTTCTGCTCAGAGGTTTCCCAGGTTAGTTGAGGATTAAACAAACTTCCTAAAGAAAGAGAATTGCTTCTTGGGGCACCATCACCCACCTGATTTGTATAGTTAGCACTTAATCTAGGGTAACCATATCCAAGATCCTCTATTGAAGCCATATTGCCTATTCTTCCCCAGCTGGCACGGAATTTTATTAAATCAACTCCTTCAACATGAAAGAAAGGTTCTGAACTTAACTTCCAAGCAGCAGTCACCCCCGGAAGTCCCTTGCCGCGATAGTCTTTAGCGATACGACCGGCCATATCGTAGCGATAACTTCCTGTAACAAAATAACGATCTGCCCAGCTATAGGAAAGTCTTCCTACATAAGATGCATTTCTGTCATATTCGTATTTATCTTCAGGTTTATTCTGATCAAAAATGGTCGCATTGATAAAATATTGAGCCCACTCTTCTTCCGTTTCAAAGCCTTTGCCTATAACCTTTAATCTGCGGACTCCTTGATCTTGTGCTGTCATCGAAACCATTGCACCAATACTGTGTCGGTTAAATGTTCTGCTGTAATTGGCCGTGTTTTCCCAGATCCAGTGGAAATTGTTGTTTGTTTCGTAAGTTAATGTATTTTGCGAGTTTGGTTTTCCTGGCTCTGTTCTTTTTGGTTCGAAATTTTTCCATAAAGAATTGGTTTTGCGATAAGAGAAGCGAGATAAAACACTTAAGCCAGGTATAATGTCTGATATAGATAATTCTGTAACTGACTGTAAATCGCTGGTTTTATTATAAGGTTTGTTTCTTAGTAATGTTGCAACTGGGTTAATTACATCGCCATGAATACCTAAATAATTAGAATCTCTTGGGCCAACGCCCCCGAATGACCCATCTGGATAATAAGGCGTAGCAGAACTTGGCATATAGATGGCAGAAAGAATAGTTCCTGAATAGCCGCTTTCTGTTTCCGTCCCTCTATTGTCATTGTTATTCCAAAATACTTCCTGTCGCAACTTGATGTTTTTGGTGAATTGGTAGTTAGAGTTAAAACGAAGAGAGAGGTTTTGATTGTAAGTATTTAATAAAGTTCCCTCTTCTCTTTCATAACGTCCCTGGATCAGGTTGGAGAATTTTTCAGTACCAGCATTTATACTAACATTATGTCTTTGGATTAAGCCTGTTCTGAAGATTTCATTCATCCAATCTGTTCGGGTTACTTGTGCATATGGATTTTTTGTAATATCCCAGCCTTCTGAAGGATTAGATCCGGAATTTGTTAAAGCAAGGTTAGCTACTTTTGCCTCGTTTTCAGCTGTTAGGGCATGAGGGAGGCGCCATGCATTTTTTAGCCCGGTGAAGCCGCTATATTCTACACTTGGATTTCCTTGTTTAGCTTGACGAGTTGTAATTAGGATGACACCGGCAGAGCCAGAAAATGCGCCATAAATCGCAGCAGACGCAGCATCTTTCAAAATTGTTATTGATTCAACATCAGCCGGATTGTAGGGGGCGTTCGGAACACCATCTACAACGTACAATACATTCTCATTTTTTCTGGAACCGACACCCCTGATTGTTATTTTTGGTGATTTGTTGGGATGCCCTCCGTCGTTAATTGCCGTTACGCCAGGAACTTTTCCCTGAATCATTGAAGCGACGTTTAATACCGGCCGGTCTTTAATCTTATCCATATCCGGAACTGTTGCAACAGCAGCAGAGAGATCTTGTTTTCTGGAGGTTCCATAACCAATTACGACAATTTCATTTAAAGATTGTCTGTCAGTTTTAAGGACTACATTTAAACTAGCTGAGCTTCCTACAGTGATCTCTTGCGCAAGATATCCCATATAACTGAAGACAAGGATTGACTGATCATTCTCGACAGCAATGCTATACTTTCCTTCTAAAGTAGTCGCAGTTCTTTTATTTGTCCCTTTTAATTGAACGGTTACGCCAGGTAAAGGACCCACAATATCATCTGCCGTTACTGTACCGGTTACCATACGCTCAATGGGCGGTTTGGCCGGTTTAGGTGGTGCGGGCTTTTCATCAATGATAAGGTTGTTGCCAATTTGTATGCAGCGTAGATTGGTTTCATCCAGAATCAGCTTTAAAGCTGTCTCCATTGAGATCTGACGTGCACTAATGCTGGTTTTTTTTTCATTTCTTTTAATTAGTGCCTCTCCAAAGGAGAACTTGATGCCAGTTT
Organism: Pedobacter sp. GQ55; assembly: GCF_059758925.1. Taxonomy (NCBI): domain Bacteria; kingdom Pseudomonadati; phylum Bacteroidota; class Sphingobacteriia; order Sphingobacteriales; family Sphingobacteriaceae; genus Pedobacter; species Pedobacter sp. GQ55. The sequence goes on from NZ_JCAXEI010000005.1 coordinate 222,442, forward strand.
GTTTCTGAAGGGTTTGGAAGCATTCTTTTAAACCAGCATTTTTAAGCTTTAGGTTTAACTGTATCTTGTTCAAATCCTGACTATTGGCGCTGTTTGCAAACAACATTCCTGTTAAGGTAAGTTGTACAATTAGTGTGATTGCAGATATCTTCATAATAAATCTGATACATGGGTGGAGGTACAATCCTTTTTGCATATTTTTGTTTGTTTAGTAGGTTTTTTCCCAAAGAAAATGGGGTAATAAATCTGTTAACCTTCTGAGGTTTTACTCAGAAGCGAATCCTTATAAGTCTTGAGGCCTCGTAAACCAAGGACTAAATGGATTTCTAGTGAATTCGCCCTGTTAAACAGGGCGTTTTTTTTGGTAGCTTTTTCTGTTTACATAGTTTGATTTTTAATTAGTTAGCAATTATAATTTGATCGCTCTCCAGTTTATATCTAAAGTCACCCGCTTTACCCATTACCCCTAGAATTTTGGTTATCGGCTCATCCAAAGAACAAGTCGTATTTATGCGGTAATTGGACAACTTATTGGAGGAGATACGAATGTTTACATTGTAACGTCGTTCTAATACTGTCATCACATCTGCTAAACGCTGATTGTTGAAAGTTAAAATCCCATCTTTCCATTGTTCCAGTTCCTGAGGGGAAATTTTAGCTAAGGTTGTTTTTTTTGTCTTTTCATCCCAATTTACAAGATTGCCTGGGGTAAGAACGGCAACCGAGGTTAGTTGTTTTTTGGTAGGGTCAGCTTGTCTATCCACGCTAACTTTTCCTGTCGCCACGCTAACTTCAATCGGATTTCCTTTAAAGGCCTCTATTTTGAAAGATGTGCCAAGAACCTTAGTTTGAATGTTGTTGGTGTGAATTATAAACGGTTTGGCGGGGTCTCTTTTTACTTTAAAAAATGCTTCGCCTATTAGCACGATTTCTCTGACATTAGAGAATGTTTTAGGGTAGCATATTTTACTATTTGAACCAAGATAGATTACTGTTCCATCTGATAGGGATACTATTGAACGCTGACCTTTCGGATTATAAGATTCTATAAGAGCTACCTTAGCAATTACTTCTTTTTTGTTTTTTGAGCGTTGGTAAAGGCCAAACATAAGCGGAAGAATTAAGATTGCTGCAGCATATTTAATCCATCTTGTTGGCCAGAGTTTGCTTGTTTCAGGAATACTTTCATTATTGTTTTGAACCTTTTGCATCAATTGTTGGCGGTAATTTGCCATTGCATGAAGATTCAATTCAGGCGCTTCCATCTCTTGCCAGGCTTCATCAAGAACCTCACGAAACAGATCTGCCGATTCCGGTTGTTTTAGGAATTGCCTTACCTGCTCCAGTTCTTGATCACTGCAGGTATTGTTTAAATACTTTTTAAGTAATAGTTTGTTCAATTTGGTTTGGTATTTGGGCCTTCATTAATGAATACGTAGAAAAGGAAAAATACCCTGAATGTAAAATTCAACTTTTTATTAAGTGGTTGATTTTCAGTTATAAAAAATGAATAGTGATAATTGTGAGGATAAGGTTCACATGGCTTCTCATTTTTTTTCTGAGAAAAAGAAGTGCCGCAGAAACGTGACTTTCTACTGTTTTTACAGAGAGGTTTAAGTTAGCGGCAATTTGGCGGTAGCTGAGGTTCTCATGTCTGCTCATTTCAAACACAAGCTTCCTTTGAGGGCTTAATTGATTAAGATGATCTAGATAAATTTTTTGAAGCTCATTGTAAGAAACGGCTTCATTTGTTGTATCCTGAATGAAAGAATCTTCTATTAATTTACAAATTGGACTTGTAGAGAGCTCTTTTTTCCGGAAGTAGTCTATCATAGAATTTTTGAGCGCTTTAAAGAGGTACGGACCTAAAGAACCCTCTTCCTGGAAGCTGTCCTTTTTCTCCCAAACCTTTAACATCAGATCCATTATGAGTTCTTCTGTTATAGATTGCTGGCGAATGTATTTTAAGGCAAAAAGGTTTAATTTGTTAAAATATCGTTCAAATAGCAAATCAAATGCACGGGTATTTCCTTCCCGGCATCGCTGTAACAATTCATGATCTGGTAAACTCTTATTCGCCATTACGCAACAAAATTAGCTACTTACTTGATTTGCTTTTATTATATTTTAGTTAATTCCGGTTAACATTTATTTAACATGACCCTTTCCTAAGGAAGTTTTTTTATTCAGGTGTTTGCATTAGCTCAGAAATCCCTATCAATCTGTTGCTAAACGGTTTTTGGTATTTGTAAATGGTTTTGTTAAGGTACATATTTGTCTGATTTTCCCGAATTTTTTTAATTGAATTTTTAATTATGTGAAATTTTGAGATAGCCTATTTTTGAATTTGATGCATAAAAATGATGTGGTATGACAAATTGAGGTGCTTATGGGGTGTAAATGCGTCAATGTTAGGGGGTTGATTATGACAAAACATATCATTAATTTTAGATTATGAAACATATATCTATCCTGGTTCCCAAGGGGGCTATTTTGGGGAGCCTTGAAGGATCCCGTCAATTGTTTAGTCAGGTGAATGAGTTTTTTAAAGCGAAAGGCCAGCCACCTTTATTTAAAGTTCAACTAGTAGGTTTAGGTAAGGAAACTCCCGTTAGCGGTGGATTATTTACAGTAAATACAGATCTTTTGATTGGAGATATAGAAAAAACTGACCTTATCATTATACCTGCCATTGATGGGGAAATAAGCGAAGCTATAGAAAAGAATAAAGATTTTATTCCGTGGATTGTAAAACAGTATAAAGAGGGAGCCGAAGTTGCAAGTTTATGCCTGGGAGCATTTTTATTAGCCTCTACTGGTTTATTGAAAGGAAAGAAATGCGCTACGCATTGGCTGGCCGAAAATGATTTTAGAAGAATGTTCCCGGATGTAAGTCTGGTTACTGAGAAAATTATTACAGACGAGCATGGAATTTATTCTAGCGGAGGTGCTTTTTCTTACCTTAATCTTATCTTATACCTGATCGAGAAATATGCAGGTCGTGAGATTGCCGTTCTTTCTGCTAAAGTTTTTGCTATAGAGCTTGATCGTGAAAACCAGCTGTCGTTTACAATATTTCAAGGACAAAAAGAACATGAAGATGAATCGGTTAAGAAGATCCAGGAATTTATAGAAAATAATTTTCAGGAGAAAATAACCATTGATCAATTGGCTTCTATGCAAGCAATTGGCAGAAGAAATCTGGAAAGGAGATTTAAAAAAGCGACTTCTAATACCATTGTTGAATATATTCAAAGGGTAAAAATGGAAGCTGCAAAAATTAGCTTAGAATCTTCGCGAGAAAATATTAATGAGGTGATGTATAAAGTAGGGTATACTGACAACAAGGCTTTTCGTACAACTTTTAAAAGAATTACGGGTTTGTCACCAATTCAGTATCGTAGCAAATACAATAGAGAAATGGCCGTATAAGTTAAAATTTAGTGCTTTTACGGATACTGAACATTTTCATTAAGCTTTCTTGGGTGGATGTTTGGGAGTTTTGCCGGCGAACTTTCCCATAAGTCTTTATAATATACCGTATTTTCAATGGCTATATCTGATGAGTTTTTAAGCTTTATGATATGACTGTTGTCTTTTGCCTGCACCACTTTTATGGATGATATTTGTGCACCTAAAACATCATCCAGAAATATTGCATACCTGCTATCTCTTGCCTCGTAATTAAAAGTGCTGTTGCTAACCGTAAGACCTTTTACATGACGTGCCCACAGGCCGTATGAGGGCTGTACATTAAGATTGGCAACATTGTATTGTCCTACTCCAAGTTCAGGTGCAAGGTTCACGGTGTCGGAAGCTAAATTTCCTCCTTTAACTAATATGTGAACATCATTGAACTGGATGTTGGTAATGTATCCTGTATGCTGGCCATTTGGGAGCTTAAAATTGAGCCCCCCTTTAACTGAATCTGTATCGGGCAGTTTGTAGCCTGCAATGATTGGCGTTGCTTTTTTCTGGGTACCATCATAAGCTTTCCAACGGCCATTTTTTCCCCCGTAAGAGCTCCCACCATATACTTCTGACACATCTATTCCGTTAAGAATAATGTTCTCTACCTTTCCTATGTTTACATTTTTTACAAGTAATTCATCGTGCTTAACCCCATTTTCTGTAAATACATACCTGCCAATTGTTGCGCCTAGAATACGGGCACGATTTGATATAGAGATAAAGAAAGGAGCTCTGGTTCTGTACATTTTTGATCTGGAATGTACCTTGCCTGTATGTCCGCAATTTAGATGAATATCGCTGATGTGTGCGCCATCGTTCGTTGATATGGAAAAGCCTGCTTTATTAGCGCCGAGAACATAAATGTTATCAACGCAGATGTCTTTAATGTCATCGGCCGTTTCCGATCCTACCTGGAAAAGGTTGCAATTTGTATCGCCAATAATATTACGAACTTTATAGTTTCTGGCGGGTCGGGTAAAACCAAGTGAGCAATCTGAGCCGGGTTTTATAATGTCATCTGAACTCACTTTTGAATAGATGTTGGTGGCGGTAACATCATTACATCCCATAAAATCATAAATGTCTCTGGCATTAGATTGATTGTCTTTCGCAAAGTAAGTATTGTGTACGTTGATGTTATCGGTACCCGTAGCGAGTAGGACAAAATGACCGGCCCGATCTATTTTTAACATATTGTCGTGATCAAATATTTTTGATCCATCGATTCCAATATAGTACGGTTCGTCTTTCTCTGCATCATACCATAGATCTTCCTCACGATGAATGCCTCCAATTTCAAGGTTTTTACATAGCTTTAGGGTAAACATTTTGTCGGCTCTATTGTCGGGAGCGTTTTTCATTACGTTATCACCATTTACAAGATTCCCATTTCCAGTGATTAAGCCATTACCTATAATTTTTACATTGTCTAATCTTTCACCAAAAAACATGGTATTTCTGAAATAATGATGTCCAACGTCCTGTTTTGTCATGTAGTTTTCTGGATCTGCATAGGGGCCTGGATCAGTAGGAGATAGGCCGGATCTATATTTTTTATCACTAAACCATGTAGATTCAGGAGCATCAGCTCCTTTTATAGCCTTAATAGTTGCATTTTTACTTATGTATAAATAGACATCACTTTTTAAATGAATGGTGCGGACATTATATATCCCTTGAGAAAATAGAAGCGTGCCGCCACCAATTTGATTTAAGTAAGCGATGGCTTTATTGATCGGTTCTGTGTTGTCGTCTTTTCCATCTGCAGTTACCCCAAAGTCCTTTATGTCCATTTTGCCCGAATAGAAGTATGCCGAGTTGGATGTGTCTTTGTTCGTGCCCTCGGTAACTAATAGTCGAAACGCATATAATTTATTAGCGACCAGATTTGATACTGTTGCCCTGCATTTTTTTTGATCTATATGTGCAGATGCTTTAATCCAGCTCTTTCCTTTGTCGAGTGATTGCATTAATTGAATATGGCTGGGTTTTTTATTAGATCCCCATTTAAAAGTCGCATTGGCATATGTTAAAGGAGATTCTTTATATTGAATGTCTTTTTTGAGAACCCTTTCAAAGTCTGAAATGGTTCTGGTTGCAGTTAGTATTGCAATCTCGGAACCTATGCCTGGGCTTTTAAGGATTTCAGGCTTTGATGTGGTATAGCTGGCTTTGAAAAGGTATTTGCCTCCCACCGATAAGTTTACATTAGAAATGACAATTTTAAGGTCGGCCCCGTTTGCTGGTCTTAGATCGAGATGTTTAAAGTTAAGTATTTGTCCTTTTGGCGTTGGTGTAATAGTTATACTGCCTACCTTTGAGTAGGAGTAGCTGCTGCCAGTGCGACCTATAGACTGTTTGCTAAGGTCTTTTAATTTTACATCACCACGTCCGATAACATTTACAGTTGTATTGTCTAAGGTAGCGTTGATGCCTTTTGGTAGTGAAATACTTACAGCAGCATCCGGACTTCTTTGGCCGGCTGTAAAATATAACGTAAGATGTGTGTTTGTATTGGCAGTTATCTGCTGTTTATCTAGTTGGAGGCTTCCTCCTATGGCCATAGGCTGCAGTTTAATGACATACTTTTTTTCACTTTGTTTATCCCCGGAAATAACAACAAGTCTATCGCCTGTAATTAATGCGCCCTGAGTTTTCGAAGTACCATCTTTGGTAATGATCTGATATCTTTGTAAAGAACCATCTTTAGATGTTATTTGCCGGGTAAGCTGACTTACGGTAGGGCTGGTGGTAATTAATCCTTTATCCTCGGGCGTATCAACGGTGAATAAATATGTGCTTCCGGTAATAACAACGACTGTGTCGCCCTTAATAAGGGCCACATGGGTTGCACCGGTAGCAATTGTAATTTCGACAGCTGTTCTTTTTATGGCCTTTGCTTGTGAAAGTATTAACAACAGCGCAACACATGTGAATGTCAGTAATTTCTTCATGTTTGGTTTGAATAGGACAGTTAAAATTCGATATTAATTGTTGAATTTTTTTGGCCAATTACTCAGCTAAACTGGCATTAATAAGTGGAGTTTTTAAGTTGGTTAAGCGTTTTAAGGGTTAAATGGAATAATACTTGTAGTTAGTTTAAATTGCAAACGCTAAACGGAAATACAAACTTAGTATTGGCGTTATAATTAGAAAGTTAAGATGAATAGTACCCCCAGAAAGAGTTTCATGAAATCGATAAAAGGTAAGGTTATAATAGCTTTACTCTTGGCATGCTTTGCCCTTTTTATGGCCTGGGGTGTGAGCAGGGTCGCATTTAAGGAAATGTTAAACACGGTTGAGAACATTTCTGCTCCCAGTGAACGATTAAGGGTCGTTAACGTTATTTCCAGGAAGATTAGCGGCCTTGATCAACTGCAAAAGAAACAAGCCTTTAATGATCCGGGGAATTATAGAAAACTTTTTAAAGAATCGCGGCAGCTAAGATCTATTTTAGACAGTTTAGGGTTTTTGTATGCTAATGATTCTATCCAATTGGATCGAATCGCTACGATAAAGAGGCTGCTGAGCGAGCGCGATAAACAGTTTATTAATTATTTAAAAGTTAGGGAGCGTTTGGTAAATAACAAGTCGTTTTCTGTGCAGGTTCAAAATATTAATGACATTGTTTCTAAAAGTGCCGAGCAGGCAGATAGTACTATTCTTGCTACTGAAGAAAAAACATCTACAACAACTATTTACCCTAATGAGGATAAGCCAAGAAGTTTTTTTGGGAAGCTTTTTGGTAGAAAGAAAAGTGAGAATGATAACTCCATAAGAATTGTAAGCGAAGAAAAGGTAAAAAGAGATACCATAGCATTGTCTGCTGAAGAGAAAATGGCTAGTGATTTGAAGAAATCATTAAAGATTATTGAAGATGATCAGAAGCAAAAAAATGCTAGTTTTTTAAATAGAGAAGCCGTGCTTGCCAATGCCAACAGTGTGTTAATTAGTCAGATGCTGGACGTTTTAAGAAAAGTTGAGAGCGAAGTGGTCAGCCAGATTGAAGTAAACGGAATTCAAGCGAAAAAGGTCGTAAATACTGGAATTAATACGATTTCATTGATCATGCTTATTTTTTTGGTGTTGACCGGAGTATTACTATATCTTATTTTGACTGACATTACCCGAAGTGGGCGGTATAGGAATGAATTGGAATTGGCGAAGGATGAAGCAGAATATCATGGAAGGGCAAAACAACGTTTCCTTTCGAATATGAGTCATGAGATTAGGACGCCTCTGCAATCTATAATTGGTTATGCGGAGTTGATTAAGCAGCAGGAATATCCACAAGCTAAAGATATTGATGCGATTTATCACTCATCTGAACACCTGTTGCAAATTGTTAACGAAGTACTGGATTACAACAGGATCATATCCGGTAAGTTCACTTTCTCTAATAAAGTATTTGATGTTGGGCAACTTTTAGCTGAAGTTATCTCCGTAATGCGGCCGCAGGCTGAGGCTAAATCATTAAAAATGGTAGCCGATTTTGATTTGAAGGGCCTTAAATATATTTACGGGGATCCGTTTAGATTAAAACAGATCCTTTATAACTTATTGGGAAATGCTGTGAAATTTACTCAAGTAGGGGAGATTGTGCTTTCAGCATTTTACAAGAGGCAAAACGAAAATGTTCATTTTACATTCATAGTTAAAGATACGGGTATTGGACTTTCTGAGGAAGACAGTAAATTAATTTTTAACGAATTTGAACAGATTAACACTATTGAAAGTGAAGTAGTAAACAGTACCGGGACAGGGCTGGGGTTAACAATTATAAAATCGCTTGTTGAGAATCAGGGAGGTAGAATATATGTTAAAAGTAAGGCGAATGAAGGAAGTGCTTTTACTGTATACCTAACTTTTACTTATGCGAATGAACCAGAGGTTGACAATACTCAGCTGTCAACTTATGAACCATTGTCACATCATAAAGTATGGATTGTTGACGATGATCAATTAATCCTGGATTTATGTGAGATTATCTTTAAAAAGAATGGTATTACTTATAAAAGTTTTAACTCCCCAACTCAGTTATTAAATGCGGATTGGGACCCGGCTGTTAGTTATGTTTTAATGGATATGCGAATGCCTGAAATGGATGGCATAAAGCTGTGTAAACTTTTGAGAGAGAAGGTGGGGAATGAGGTAAATATATATGCAATTACTGCTCAGGTTTTGCCTGATGAACGTGCCTTTTTGTTAGAAAATGGTTTTGATGGAATTGTAATGAAACCATTTAGAGAGGCTGAACTTTTAGCTGCTCTTCTTGAGCATCCGGTCAATAGTGAGCCTTTATCATATGAGTTAGCGCTTGATTTGTCGTCATTGAAAAAAATGACATATGGCGATACGGAGCAGCTGAATAAAATCCTGTTAAGATTTAAAGAAGATTGCCAGAGTGATAGCGATGAAATTAAACTGGCAATAGCGGGAAATGATGTAGTGGTCCTGCGTTTACTGACACATAGACTGGCTGGGAGGATAGCTCAGATCGGTTCTAAAGACCTGGCAAAGGAATATAGGGAATGTGAATTGAAATTGAATAATATAGAACAGTTGGACGAAGCTTTAAAAGCTGAAATGATATTATTGCTTGAAAAGCTTGACCGACTTTTGGATAAAGTTGATGAGGAATTGAAAAAGCCCGATTATTCTATTTCGTAACGTTCCATTTTGCTGTACAGCGTTTTTCTATCAATGTTGAGCAATTTAGCAGCCTTTGATTTGTTGTACTTTACCTTTACCAATGTCTCCATGATAAGTGCTTTTTCATTGACTTCATTAATTGCTTTGAGGTCTGATCCGCTAGGTTTAGGTGTTTGATTGATAGCTACGATCATTTCTTCTGGTAAAGAATCCACTTCGGCTGTCTGGTTTGGAGTTAATAATACCATTCGCTTAATTACGTTTTTAAGCTCTCTTAAGTTTCCGGGCCAGTCGTACTGAAGCAGCAATTCTTTTGCAGGAGAAGATATATTTAAGACATTCCGCTGTAATTCAGCATTTGATAACTTGATGAAATGATTGATGAAAAGCTCAAGGTCTTTCCCGCGATCCCTTAATGCCGGGAGATGTATTTTAAATTCATTGAGACGATGGTATAAATCTTCTCTGAAAGATCCATTGCTTACGCTTGCTTTTAGATCGTCGTTTGTAGCAGTAATGATGCGGACATCAACTTTGATGGTTTTGGTACTTCCAACAGGTTGTATCGTTCTCTCCTGAAGTGCTCTGAGTAGCTTAACCTGGACCTCATAACTTAAATTTCCAACCTCATCTAAAAAGAGGGTTCCTCCACTAGCTATTTCAAACTGCCCTTTTTTATCATTTAATGCTCCGGTAAACGCTCCCTTAGCGTGACCAAAGAGTTCACTGGCTGCGAGATCCTTGGAAAGTGCGCCACAATCTATTGCTATAAAAGGCTTGTTTTTGCGTTTACTTTGCATGTGTAGCGCTCTTGCAGCATATTCTTTACCGGTGCCGCTTTCCCCCTGAATAATGACAGACATATCTGTAGGTGCAACTAGATTTATATGTTCATATAGCTTATCCGCAATAGCACTTTTCCCTTTTATGGCATCTGTATGCTCTACCGAATTACTTGTGCTCTCTGGCTCTTTTTTGCCCAAAGCATTATTGATGATCATTAACAATTCTTCTGGATTGACAGGTTTTGTAATATAATCGAAAGCGCTAAGCTGAATAGATTTTACAGCAGTTCTCACATCATTAAAGCTTGTCATGATGATGATAGGCTGTAGTGAGCCCTTTTCCCGAAGATGGGCTAATACATCCAGACCTGTTCCATCAGGCAAACGATAGTCGACTAAAAGTAGATCGAAGGTTTGTTTTTCCAGTATTTGGAAGCTTTTTTTTACTTCGTTTATAGCTAATGGCTCGTGCCCATGCTTTGTTAAAAAGCCCTCTAATATCTGAGAGAAAGTTAGATCGTCTTCAATAATGAGTATTTTCGCCATAGGGATTAAGCAGGTAAATATTAGCAAAAATACAAAAGCCAGACGAAATTTGGCTTTTATTCGACACAAATTGCTAACAGTTGACTTTTAGGCCATCTGACTCCCGGTTTAATCTATAAGCTGCTATTTTGAGAAGATAGGTGGAACGCTATTGTATTTGTTTAAACTTTCAGTAATTTTTGAACTTTTGATATTTAAATCTATTTTTGAGCATGGAATTATCAGAAGGAAGATTAAAATTTATTGAAGCCTGGGGTAAATTGGGCTCTGAATGGGGGATTAATAGAACTATGGCTCAGATTCATGCTTTACTTCTTATTTCTCCTGAAGCATTAACCACTGAAGAGATTATGGAGGAACTTACTATTTCCAGAGGAAATGCCAATATGAATTTAAGAGATTTAATTGGCTGGGGACTTGTAGAGAAACAGCATAAATCTGGTGAACGTAAGGAGTATTTTTACGCAGATAAGGATACATGGAACATTGCCAGGCAAGTGGCTAAAGAAAGAAAGAAGCGTGAGCTAGATCCTATAATTAAGCTTTTAAATGAGTTGTCTGAAGTGAAGGGCGATGATAAGGATCGAAATTATAAAACATTTAGAAGTTCAGTAAAGGATATAAATAAACTCGCAAAAAATGTAAATAAGACTCTGGAAACGATGTTGAAGGCAGAGGAGAGTTGGTTCTGGGGTTCTATTTTTAAAATATTCAAATAGAATTTCTAAATTTTCAGTTTATATTGAAAATTTAGAAAGATATTTTGTTTTGATTCGAACGCTTGAAATGAGGTGTAGGTTTTGGATTTATTACCTTCATCAACATTCATGAACCTTGTTGCCTTGGCAGTTGGTATACATGAATGGTAAATTGCCCTTCCTTAAGGAATCAATTGGAAGAACTTAAAATAATGTTCGGTAAAAACCAAAGATTATACTATAAAAACACAATTTGTTAACTATTTAGTTAAATTATCTTTGATGAAGCTTTACTATACTTATATCTTTTCTTAGCTTTGTTATATGCTGTCTAAGAAAACGAAATATGCGATAAAAGCACTGGTTGCTCTTGGTAAGAACACTGGTAACCCTCCAATGCAAATAGTCAGATTAGCTGAACAGGAAATGATTCCCAGAAAATTTTTGGAACAGATCCTGTTAGATATGCGTAATGCAGGATACCTTTATAGTAAAAAGGGTGCCGGAGGTGGATACAGTTTAAATAAAGACCCCCAAGATATATTTCTTGCTGATATCCTGCGCATTACTGATGGGCCGATAGCAATGGTACCATGCGCAAGTTTGAAATTTTATCGCAAATGCGATGAGTGCCATGATGAGGTAACTTGCGGTATTAGAAAAACATTTATAGATGTAAGAAATGCCACGTTAAACGTATTGGCACAGACTTCTATAGCTGATGTGATTGCCCGGGAGACTGACGAAGGCATTGTTTCTTAAATCATAGTTATGAAATGACGATTCAATTATAGTCTTATCTTAAGATTGGAATACATTTTGCTTTGTTATTGGAAAACCAGATATTTTATATCTGGTTTTCTCGTTATATCGGGTGATAATCACACATTTGTTATTAACTCCCTGAAATATTATTTAATTAACTTTGTTTTAAAACTTATATATATGAATAAAAAGAACATGAGTAATTTTTCTAGTCGAATACTTGGAATGTCTTTATTGATGATTATTCCTTTTATGTCGTTCGCTCAAAAGCCTAATTGGCAAAACCTGGATCTGAAGGTAGATTCTACATTTGGAATTAGCACAGAAAGAGCATATACCGAATTGCTGAAAGGTAAGAAGTCTACAAAAGTAATTGTTGCGGTTTTAGATGGCGGAGTTGATATTAATCATGAAGACCTGAAAACAGTAATCTGGATAAACAAGAAAGAAAAGGCCGGCAATAGCAAGGATGATGATAAAAACGGTTATATTGATGATGTAAATGGCTGGAACTTTTTGGGATCTAGTAAAGGATCAATTAACTATGAAACATTAGAGTTGACCAGATTGGTGCGAAGAGATAGTGCTAAATTTGGAAAAGCTGATGCAACTTCAGTTCCTGCGGGTGATCTAACTGCTTTTGAAGCATATCAGAAGAATAAAGCGGAACTTGATAAAGAGCTAGCTGAAGCAAAGGAAGGATTAGAAAATTATTCAGCTATTAAATCTGCCATTGATGATTTAGTAAAGAAGTTAGGTAAAGATAAACCCACTATTGAAGATATCCAGGCATTTAAACCATCTTCAGATATTGAAACAAATGTTCAGAGAATATTACTGCAGCAATTAAAAAACACAACTTTCGATGAGTTTTATAATGCTCAGATATTGGCAGGCTATGAACATTTTAAGTCTCAGGTTGATTATAATTTAAATCTTGATTACGATCCAAGATCTATAGTTGGTGATGATCCTAATAATAGCAAGGAGAAATTTTATGGGAATAATGATGTAGCTGGGCCGGACGCCAGACATGGATCTCACGTTGCCGGTATTATTGGCGCGGTGAGGAAGAACGATTTGGGTATAGATGGTATAGCGGATAACGTAGCAATTATGGCTGTTCGTAGCACTCCAAATGGAGACGAACGTGATAAAGATGTCGCAAATTCAATCCGCTACGCAGTCGATAATGGAGCTAAGGTTATAAATATGAGCTTTGGTAAATCTTATTCATGGGATAAAGCTATTGTAGATGATGCAGTTAAATACGCTGTTTCTAAGGACGTTCTAATTGTACATGCTGCAGGAAATGATAATGAAAACCTGGAAGTAGCTAAAAATTTTCCAAATCCAAATTACGAAAATGGGGGAACAGCCACTTCATGGATTACAGTAGGGGCATCTGGACCAACAAATGATGAGAGCATAAAAGCTAGTTTCTCGAATTACGGAAAAAATACTGTAGATGTTTTTGCTCCGGGAGTAAATATAAATTCTACTGTACCTGGTTCTAAATATGAAAAACTAAACGGAACAAGTATGGCTTCTCCAGTAGTGGCTGGCCTAGCTGGGTTAATTCGTTCGTACTATCCAAAATTAACCGCAATAGAGGTTAAAGATATCATTATGAAATCAGTTGTTAAGGTAGAACAAAACGTTATAATTAAAGATAATGATGAGACGACCAAAACCGTACCGTTCTCAGATCTTTGTGTTACAGGGGGGATAGTGAATGCGTATGATGCATTAAAACTTGCCTCTGAGTATAAAAAATAATATATGCAGATGATACCAATCACTAATTAAGGATTGGTATCATCTTTAAAACCTTTTTGTTTCGTTTGGTAAAGCGAATAAATGGTGTGATATTTTATTATCTTCCATAAAACAAAGACGTTCGTATTTATACTCATTAACTTTTACAGGATCTTTCAGTGCTGTAAAAATCTCAATAATAAGCGTATATACACTCAAGGAATTCAAGTTCAACTGATTTCTCTTAAAAAGTTCCAGGCATTCGTTGCAGTAATTGAAAGCCATTGTATATTCCCTTCTGTTTTTGGCTTGATAAGCCTGCATTAACTTGATAATTGATTCAGTGTACTTTGTGATCCTAAATCTGGATTTATTATCTGCCAATGAAACAAGAATCTGTTCTAATCTATCCGTTTTTTTATCAGGGTTTATTTTAGAACTTACAAGTGCAAAAATGGCCATTAAAAAAATCGACATAGGCGCCCTTGTCGAAAGGGATTTAGCATGCTGCGTAGAAACGGCATTAATAAGGTGCAGCGTACTCGCTTTCTCATCAAAGAGCTGATCTAATATAATAATGAGTAAATAAGAAATGGCTTGTTGAGGCGTTACATCATTCGGATCTTGCATTAAGATTAACGCCTCAATATCATTAAATGTTAATTCCTCTTGAGAGGAAGGTACATCCATGATCTTAGCATGAATCATAGAAATAATATTATGAGGAGCTATTAACCATTTGGGGCTCTTAAATTGGGCTAATATTTCAATTCTTTCATTAATCAGTTTGGTATCTAAACTTAAAATATCGAAGAAGGCCAATAAGGAATGATATATTAATAGATTTTCATTTGTATCAGCTACTTTGATAAGGACTGATATGGCTTCTTTATAACAAGAGTCTATAAAATCAAAGTTGATGAGCTCTTTAATTAAGATATCATGAAGCTTATGCTCTCTTAATAATTTGATGGTTTCAGGATTATGTTTATTCCGGTATTCTAAATTCTCGGCTATAAAAAGGATTAAGTAATTCTTTTCGTAGTTATTTAGTTCGAGATTGAAAATGTTAGTTAAAGACTTAAAATCGCCAATCCTTATAATAAATCTGATAGTCCACTGCAGGAGCTGAAATCTAGCATTGGTATTCTTATATTCCTCTTTAATATAATCAAAGAAGGAAATATCCACCTTTAGATGAAATTTTTCTAAAAGCTCAATGAATAAAAAATACTCAAAAATATGAGGATGGATAAAACGAACATATTCCCTTGGGTGGAATTCTTGTTGGCTTTTTTCTTCCATAAGTATTCCCTCCGATAAAAGTTCCATGTATGCATTTTTGAATGCCGACAATTCACTTATAAGGTCATCTTTTGGTACTGAATTGCCTTTTTTCCCACAATCGGTTAACTGAATTATTTTCTTTAGAAAAAGGATTTTTTCAGTATAATAATTAGATCTGTATATCTTGTCTTGAATAAAACGAGATATTAACTCATAGAAAGTAATATTTGTAGAATAGTTAAAGTAAGGATCTTCCTCTTTTAACTGATAATAGAGCTGAATATGAAATGGAAATTTTAATTGAGCCTTAAGTTTTGAATTGATTCCATTCGGATCGATGTTGTTAATTTTGGTTAGAATTAAATCGACTTCTTTTTCTGTAAGTGGAGGTACATTTGAAACGTCGTTAACATTAAAGTAATTTCCAGGAAACCACTTTGTTTTTAAGTATGCAGAATGCCTTATGCGGTCATAAAATTTGATCCAAGTGGTGGATCTCATGCTCATCACCAATTTAATACATTCATTATCTTCAATGTTGCATATAAAATTAATAATGCTTTCGAACAGCTGTTTTTTAAGATCGGCCTTGACCACTAATTCCGAAAAGCCATCAAGAAAGATTACGAATTTCCCCCCCGAGGCGTTATAATTTTGCTTGATGTAGCTAACTAGACTATCCTTAGGATGAATTCCCAATTGCAACTTTAGTTGATCTTCAAAATTTGGAGATATATGGTCTTTGTTAAAAAAACTATAGGCCGTAATGAAAAGCAGGGTAGAGTCTTTGTACTCCGGAAGATTACTGGTAAGAAATTTTTCGGCTAGGTGGCTGAGCAAAATGGTTCTGCCATAACCAGGTTGGGAAATAAAACAAGTGAAGCTGTAGCTATTCTTAAAGAAGTCTTCAAAATCGTGTTCGGCAAATTTCCTTCCTATTGTCAATTCATATGGCATTCCAGAACGATTCCTCACACTTTTGAGTGTGAAGTCGGTTACTTTGGTGGCCTTATCGTGAATTTCTTTCCATGTGCGAAGACAAGTCTGCTTGCTGAGGTTTAATGCGTTATTTCCTGTTTCAGGATATTCTTCATTAACATACTCTGATAATGTAGTTAAGGTAAATTTGGAGAAGTTGTGTTTAACCATAGCAAAGCCAAACAGCCTCTTAATAGTTGTTTCACTAACATTCTTGTTCAATGTCTTGCTGATCTCAATTGAAATTCTTTTACAATCTGCAGGTGTGATGGTTCGAATTCCTGTTTTGGATAGAATTAAGCTTTTGAGTTCGTTTAAGATAAATGTTTCATCCATACATTATAATTGAGCGTCAAATTCTTGAACGAAACGAATATAATGGTTTATGTAGGAACAATGAATATTTCTTCCGTGGATAAAAAATGAACGTCAATGAATTTATTTTGTAATTATCTGTTTTACAATGTGTTATTTGTTTGACATTAGGTTTGTTTGTTTTTTTTATTCAAAAATGAACAAAATGAATGGCGAATAAGGGTTTTGGGGTCTTAAATGAACAATTCGAACGTGGTTTACGATCTAATCTATGAGTAAAATTGTACCAAGTAAATATAGATAATCTCAATCCCTCTCCTATGAAATGGACATCTACCCTACCAGGAAATCTTAAAAAGTCTATTCTTGTTCTTATAAGTATTGTAACTATAACGTTATTAAATACGAAATCGTATGCGCAAGCTAAAACTTATGCAACCACGACTCCTTCAAGCGGACTAGTTGGATATTATTCACTTCTGGGTATTCCAACAGTTAACAATAACCCTGGCGCAGACGCGGGTGCAGTAGTCACTCCGGAGAATGTTGCGGATGCTAGTCTGACAAACTACGCGACTCTGACCGCTAACTACAATAGTATATTGGGTTTAGCTACAGGGGAAGGAGAAGCTTGGCTACAATTGAAATTTCCTTCCACCATCACTGCCGGCAAAACTTCTTACATCAGATTTGATCAACCAACAGGGGGAGGAGGTCTGAGTTTGGATTTAATAAATATCATTGGGGACTTAACGGGTTTACTAAAACAAAATCTTGTGCAGCTGGATGCCTATTCTGGAGCATCAGCAGGAAGTAACGGAACTGTAGTTCCGGCGAACAACGTAAGTACCATGGTTGTAAAAGATGCAGCTGGAAAAAATTACTTTGCGGTAACTTCTACACAAGCATATAATTCTGTACGTGTAAGACTTAGATTTAGAGGTAATCTTCTTGGTCTGGCATTAGGTGCTTCGGTTAATATGAATGTCTATGACGGCGTTACTGTTGCTGATCAAAATTGTGCTCCTTCTATATTTACAAACATTGGAGAGTTTTCAGGATTAAATGTTTCTTTAACTAGTTTGTTAATAAATCCAGAAAGAGCAATAGATGGGAATGCGGGTACCTTTTCTACACTACAGTCAGGATTAGTAGGGTTGGGCTCAGCCGTTTCTCAAACTATATATCTAAATGGTTTATCCGGAGCAAATGATTATGCCAAAGTTCTCTTGTCTAAACCTGGGAGTTTACTGAGTGTAGACTTGGCTAAAACAATTACTGTACAAGCATATAATGGTAATACTCCAGTTGGAACTCCTACTTCTTTGAGTAGTTTATTATCTCTTGATCTTCTCGGGTTATTATCGAACGCTACTCCAACACCTATATTCTTTAAACCAGGTGCCCCATTTGACCGTGTAAAAATAGGCATAAACAATGCCCTCGCTGTTGGTGGAAATATTCTTTCAGGGGGATTAAATATACATGAGGCATATCAAACAGTTGAGAAACCATTATTTGGTGGGCTAACCAATGGTGCTGCTAGTGTATGTGGTAATCAAGTTGCGCTTTCGGTAAACAATCCAAACGCAGGCTATACCTATAATTGGTATAGATCTACGACAGGAGCGACGGCTAAAGTTCTTTTATCTGGAGCAACTGGCCCAACCTACTCAGACAATAATCTTGCTGCTGGTGTTTATACATATTATTTATCAGCTCAAAAAGCTGGATGTGCAGGCGAGTCAGATTTAGATAGTGCAAAAATAACTGTTACAGCTGTTCCTAGTTTGCCAACTGTAGCAACAGTGGCTCCTATCTGTTCGGGTTTAACAGCAACCCTTAATATTAGTAGTCCGGTAGCAGGAGTTATATATAAATGGTATTCGGTAGCAACTGGAGGAACTGAGCTTGCCTCTGGGAACAGTTACACAACTGCGGCTTTAACAGCTAATGCTACCTATTATGTAGAAGCTGTTTCAGGTACTTGTATTAGTCCAACAAGAACTCAAGTATTAGTGACCGTTAGTCCGATTCCCGCTCTTGCTTCGATTACGACACCAAATGAAACCATCAGTTCCGGACAAACGGCTACCCTTCAAGCCACGACAGGTGCAGGAAATACCATTAAATGGTATGCTGCCCCAACCGGAGGTGTAGCACTAGCTACAGGAACAAGCTTTACCACTCCTGCATTGACAACTACCACTACCTATTATGTGGGGACAGAAAACGGATCAGGTTGCGTTAGTGCCAGCAGAGTTGCAGTCAAAGTTACTGTGATACCAATATCTGGTGGCCTGCCTTGTAATGCAGCAACCAGTCAACAAAGCGGTATAGATGGTATCTGTTTATTGTGCGGTGTTGAAAACGCCGGAGCTTCTACAGATGCGGACCTGACCAATTTTACCAGCATCCACCTTGCAGTGGGAGTAGGGGCCAGCGGTTATCAGAGATTGATCTTTGCCAATCCAGGATCGGCTACAGATAGCATCCGATTAGATCTTGCGACCCCGACAGGTCTTGCCGATGTAAGTTTACTTGGTGGTGCTACGGTGACTGTTTTAAATGGTAACAATGTAGTAAACACATATCCATTAAACTCTTCACTAGTAAAACTAAGCCTGTTAAGTGGCAACAGATTTAAAGCCACAGTTCCTGCAGGGGGTATCTACGATAGGGTAGAGATCCGCATTGGGGCATTGGTTTCCGCTTTAGATGATTTAGACATCTATGGTGCAACGGTAGTTTATCCAAATCCAACAATAGCGGCAACCGGACAGGCAATCTGTTCAGGTAGTACTGCTACATTAACTGCTGCTCCTAACGGCGGAACCACCTTGAAATGGTATGCTTCAGCAAGCAGCACAACAGCTCTGGCGACAGGTAATACCTTCACTACTCCTGCATTAACTGCTAATACTACTTATTATATAGAAGTAACAAAAGGAACTTGTTCAAATGTAGAGCGTGTGCCGGTTACAGTTACAGTAAACCCGGCTATCGTTTTTGCAACGACTACATTAAGCAATGCTACAGTAAATTCAATATATTCAAAACAGATCAATGCGGCAACAGGAGGCACTCCTGCATTTACTTATACACTTGCTTCAGGCAGCACACTTCCTGCAGGTCTGACTTTGTCAGCCAGCGGAGTGATCAGCGGTACACCAACAGCAGCAGGTGATTTCACCTTCTCTATTGTGGCTACCGACAGCAAAAGCTGCAATGCAACTGCGGCATATACGTTAAAGGTAACAGCTGCTTTAGCATTAGCTGATGCAACACTTCCAAACGGAATAGTGGGTACAGTTTATCCACCACAAACTCTTCCGGCTGCAACAGGCGGAACCGGTCCATATGTTTATACTGGAACTAACCTGCCTCCGGGATTAACTTTTAACCCTACTACACGTGTGATCTCAGGAACACCTACAGCACCAGGTACCTATACTGTTCCGGTAACAGTAACTGATGCAAACGGAAATACAGTAAGAAGAGATTACACCATTATTGTTAGAGATCCACTGGTATTGCCAACTGCTGTTTTAGCTGATGGTACCGTGGGTACATTATATCCAACACAAACTATCCCATCTGCAACAGGAGGTAAAGGACCTTATACTTATGCAGCAACAGGTCTTCCTCCGGGATTAACCTTTGATCCTTTAACCAATAAGATTGATGGTACACCAACTACTGTAGGAACATTTACTGTTCCGGTAACAGTAACCGATGCGGATGGTAAAACCGTAACCACTAACTATACCATTAAAGTCGGAAATCCTTTGGCGCTTGCACCAAAAGTACTTCCTGATGGTACAGTAGGGGTAGTTTATCCTGCTCAAACTATTCCTTCGGCAACCGGCGGAACAGGACCTTATACTTATACTGCAACCAACCTGCCTGCAGGCTTAAGCTTTGATGCGGCTACCCGCCAGATTACAGGCACTCCAACTGCTTCAGGAATAAGTAATGTAAGTGTAACAGCTAAGGATGCTACTGGTAAAACAGTAACACAAACTTATGCGATTAAGGTAAACGGGGTGCTGGTTCTTCCGGCAGCTACGTTGCCAAACGGCTTGGTAGGTACAGTATATGCAGCGCAAACTTTGCCTGCCGTAAGTGGTGGAACAGCACCATATACCTATGCCGCAACAGGTGTTCCAGCAGGATTAACCTTTGACCCAATAACACGTAAAATCAGCGGCACTCCAACATTGGGAGGAAGCTTTACTATAAAATTAACAGCTACAGACAATACCGGTATTTCAACCAGCACAGATTATGCATTACTGGTAAATGTTGGTGCTCCTGTAGTTGCAGGTGTTACCACTTGCAGTGGAACAACAGCAACCTTAACCGTAAGCAACACGCTTTCTGGTGTAACCTATAAATGGTATGCTGCAACCGGAAGTACTTCAATTGCTTCGGGCGCAAGCTTTACCACTCCGGCATTAACTGCCACTACTACTTATTATGTTGAAGCAATTTCAGGTACAGCAGTAAGCAGCCGTACAGCTGTTACAGTAACGATTAATCCTGCTCCCGCCTTAGCTTCGATCCTTACCGCTAATGAAAACATCAGCTCAGGACAAAGTGTTACACTTCGTGCGAGTGCTGAAGCAGGCAGCACCATTAAATGGTTTGCAGCAGCAACAGGTGGGGTAGCTTTATCAACAGGCCCTAACTACACTACTCCTGCATTAAACGCTACTACTACTTACTATGTAGGAACAGAAAGTGCTTCGGGCTGTGTGAGCACAACCAGGGTTCCGGTTACAGTTACAGTTACACCAATATCCGGTGGCCTGCCTTGTAACGCGGCAACCAGTCAACAAAGCGGCATTGATGGTATCTGTTTATTGTGCGGTGTTGAAAACGCCGGAGCTTCTACAGATGCGAACCTGACCAATTTTACCAGCATCCATCTTGCGGTAGGAGTAGGAGCCAGTGGTTATCAGCGCCTGATCTTTGGTAAAACAGGATCAGCTACAGATAGCATTCGTTTAGACCTTGGAATTCCAACTGGCCTGGCAGATGTAGGCGTATTGACTGGAACTACAGTTACTGTTCTAAACGGTACCACCGTTGTAAAATCTTACCCATTAAACTCATCATTATTAAACCTTGTACTGTTAAGTGGAAGCAGGGTTAATGTAACCGTCCCTGCGGGCGGTGTTTACGACCGTGTCGAAATTCGTTTCGGTGCAGTAATTTCCGCATTAACTACCTATAATGTTTATGGTGCAACTATCATTTACCCAGATCCAACAGTAGCGGCAACCGGACAAACAATCTGTTCAGGTAGTACTGCTACGTTAACTGCAACTGCAAATGGAGGAACTACCCTGAAATGGTATGCTTCAGCAAGCAGCACAACAGCTCTGGCTACAGGTAATACCTTTACTACGCCAGCATTAACTGCCAATACTACTTATTATATAGAGGTGAGCAAAGATGGTTGCGCAAACTTAAAACGTATTCCGGTTACCGTAACGGTAACAACAGCTCCAGCCACCCCAGTGGTAGCCGCCGTTACTCCGGTTTGTTCTGGATCAGCAGCTGTTCTTGCAGTTACTACGCCGGTAAGTGGTGTAACTTATAAATGGTATGCTGCAGCAACTGGTGGAGCATCATTATTTACAGGCTCCAGCTTTACTACTCCTGTATTAACTGCTTCAACTACTTATTATGTAGAAGCATCAGCAGGTAATTGTACCAGTGCAACACGTACTGCAGTTGCCGTAACGGTGAATGCTTTACCGGCTCTTGCAACAATTTCAACTAATAATTCAACAATCAGTGCAGGACAGACGGCAACATTAGCAGCAACTGCTCCTGCAGGCATAACAATTAAATGGTATAGTGCACCTACAGGTGGTGTAGCACTAGCTCAGGGAGCATCTTACACCACTCCACCACTATCTGCTACCACTACTTATTATGTGGAAACATCCAATGCTTCAGGTTGTACAAGTGCTACCAGAGTTCCTGTTACCGTAACGGTATTAGGTGGACCTGTTAATCCTAATTGTAATGCGGCAAACAGTCAGCAAAGTGGAATTGAAGGCATCTGTGTACTATGTACAATTCAGAATGCTGGTAATTCAGTTGATAACAACTTTACAAACTTCACTACGATCTCTCTTCCGGTAGGAGTTGGAGGCTCAGGATATCAACGTTTGATTTTTGCTGGCCCAGGCGTAGCTACTGATAGTATCCGTTTGGATCTGGAAACTCCAGGAGGTCTTGCAGATGTTACTTTATTGGGTGGCATCAAAGTAACGGTAATGAATGGTACATCTGTGGTTAAAACATATAACCTTCAGTCTTCACTACTTAAATTAACATTATTGAGTGGTAACCGCTTTGCCGCAACTTTACCTGCAGGAGGCGTTTACGATAGGGTAGAAGTAAGAGCCGAAGGCCTTGCTAATGTTTTAGTAAACCTTAATGTATATGGTGCTACAATTGTTTACCCTAACCCAACAGTTTCAGCTGCAGGTCAAACAATCTGCTCTGGAAGTGCCACTGTACTTTCTGCCGCTGCAAACGGTGGAACAACCTTAAGATGGTACAGTGCTGCTACTGCGGGAACTTTACTACATACAGGTGAAAACTTTACTACACCAGTATTAACAGCAACAACAACTTATTATATAGAAGTAAGTAAAGGTAGTTGTGCAAATGCCACGCGTGTTCCGGTTACTGTTAAAGTAACTACCGCGCCGGCTCTTCCAGCTGTAGCTGCCGTAGCTCCTGTTTGTTCAGGATCTTCAGCTGTAATTTCGGTAACCGCTCCGGTAGCTGGTACTGATTACAAATGGTACACAACGGCAACTGGAGGTACAGCTGTATTTACGGGATCAACATTTACTACTCCTGTATTAACTTCAGGTATTACCTATTATGTAGAGGCTGCAAATGGAAGTTGTGTAAGTGCAACTAGATTAGCGGTGCCGGTTACAGTAAATCCGCGTCCTGTACTACCGCAAATTTCTGCTTCTGCAACTACAGTGAACGTAGGTCAGACAGCTGTATTAACAGGAACGTCATCAGATGCAAATGTTACTTTCAACTGGTATACATCAGCTACTTCTACTACACCAGTATTTACTGGCCCAACTTATGTTACTCCTCCACTTACCGCAACAACTACATATTTCCTTGAGGCTAAAAATGCATCAGGTTGTACTTCTTCTGCTCGTGCACAGGTAACCATCATAGTAAACGGTGGCGGACCAAATCCTATTGCCTGTGAAGCACCAACAACTCAAGAAAATGGTGTTGATGGCGTTGCACTTCTTGCAGGAGTATTCAACCCACTGCTGGCAATCGACGACAACTCTAAAACCGGATCATCACTAGTAATGCCTGTCGGCTTACTTAACGCATCTGTTTATCAAAGAGTAGGCTTTACCACACTTTCAAATGTGGGTGATACGGTTCGTGTATCTATAAGTGCTCCAGGTAAGCTACTTTCAATAGGTTTACTGTCAAATATTATGATAGGTACCTACAGTGGTAATACAAGTAACGGTGATGCTGTTTCATTAAACAATCAACTTGTTCGTATTGAATTGCTAAGTGGAAACACAGAGGCTTTGGTAACTTTCGTGCCAACAAAAAGATTTAATAAAATTGAAGTTCGCTTAAACTCAGGCTTAGCCGGAGTGTTATCTACCGTAGATTTCAATTATGCACAACGTGTAGTCGTAGCACCAGTTGTTACCTCACAAAATGTAACAATCTGTGCAAATCAAACGGCTACTTTAGCAGTTCAAACTGCTCAACCGGGTATCACATATAAATGGTACAATGAAACTGGTGTTTATCAAGCCGGAAAAGATGGCGCCACCTTTACAACACCTGCATTAGCAGCTAACGCCAAATTCTATGTTGAAGCAGTTACTGCTTCGGGATGTACTAGCTATAGAACAGCGGTTAATGTAATTGTTACTCCGGCCCCAACAACACCGGTGTTGGTTAATTCAACTATTAACAGTTGCGTTGGAAATCAGGTTACCATTCAAGTAAGTAATCCACTTGTTGGCGTAACTTACAGATGGTACAATGGTAACGGTGTTTATCAAACTGGTAAGGACGGTGTGACATTTACTGCAACAGTAGGAGCCGCCCAGACTTCTTATTCAGTAGAAGCACAAACTTCATGTGGTACTTCAGCAAGAGCAACAGCTACTATTAATGTAGGTAGCTTAAACCCGCCTGTAATTACTCCAGCAGCTGTAACCATTAGTTCTGGTTCTCCTGCAGTGCTTGTTGCTACTTCAAGTACAGCTGGTGCCACCTTTAAATGGTACAGTGATGCTGCTTTAACAACATTAGTTCATACAGGCGCACAATACACAACAGGGCCACTAGATAATTTAACCAATGCACCAATCATTAAAACATTCTATGTAACAGTGGAATTAACAGGCGCATGTCCTGCTTCTGCTGCTGCAAGTGTTAATGTTACTATTCTTCCAAAAGCGGATCCACAAGCAGTTCCATGTCAGGGAGCAACAGTAGCAATCAAAGATGGCGTTGATGGAGTTGCTATATTAACAGCAGTATTCAACCCTGGATTTGCAGTGGACAACAACACAGAAAGCGGATCTTCTTTTGTGATGCCGGTAGGCGCCTTAGGTGCTTCCGTTTATCAACAAGTAGGTTTCACTGGTGGTCTCAGCAACCTAGGTGATACACTTAGATTACGTATCATCTCTCCGGGTAAATTACTTTCATTAGGTGTTTTACCTTCTATTGAAGTAAAAACCCTAAATAACGGAGTAAGCAATAACGATATGCTTCTTGTGAGCAACCCAATTGTGAATGTAGAGATCCTTAGCGGTAATGGCGAAGCAATCATTACTTACGTACCACAAAAACAATTTGATGGTGTAGAGTTAAGATTAAGATCTGGTTTAGCCGCTGTGTTAACCACGCTCGACTTTAACTATGCTCAACGTATCCTGGTAGCGCCAACAGTACAGAGTGCCACTGCCACAGCATGTACTGGTACTTCGGCAAATCTGTTTGTTAAAAACCCAGTATCTGGTCTTACTTACAAATGGTTCTTACGCAACGGGCAAAGCATTAATTACTTAACAGGAAAAGATGGTGTGAGTCTTGCAACCGACCCAACTCTTGCTGCTGGAACTTACGATTTCTATGTAGCAGCTGTTAATGATGTTATTGGTTGTTTAAGTGCTAAAACAAAAATAACAGTAACAATTCTTGCAGCACCAAGCGCTCCGGTAGCCGCAACAGGAAACCCAGCAAGTACTTGCCCTAACACTTCGGCAACATTAGCTGTGAATCCTGTAACAGGAGTTACTTTCAACTGGTACGATGCCCTAACAGGTGGAAATCTGTTGGCAAGCAATACCAATACTTATGCCACACCTGCAACTCTGGCGGTAGGAACTCATAATTTCTATGTAGAGGCAGTGAATGGAAATTCTTGTGCGAATACAACCCCACGCACTAAAATTACATTAACGATTAACCCTTCTGCAGTAGCAGCTGATATAAATGTTGCGGGAGCAACTGCACCATTCTGCGCAGGAACTTCAGCTAAATTAACAGCAAGCAGTACTACTGTAACTAATCCGGTATTTACCTGGTACAGTGATGCCGCATTAACTGATGTTGTATTCCAAGGCGATATATTCAATACTCCGCTTCTTACAGCCACAACAACTTATTATGTGTCAGTAACCGGAGCTAATAAATGTGCAAATACAGCTGCGGGTGCTAAAGTGGTTACCGTTACGGTAAATCCACCAGCAACAGCCGCTGATCTGAATGTAGCAGGAGCAGGCGCGCCATTCTGCGCGGGTGCTAGCGTTGAACTTACTGCAACTACTACTACTGTCACCAATCCGATATTTAACTGGTACAGCGATGCTGCATTAACTAAACTCGTATTTACAGGGGCTAAATTTACGATCCCTGCACTGGCAGCGACAACTACGTATTATGTAACCGTTAGCGGATCTAACAAGTGTGAGAACTTATCTTCAGGTGCAGAAATCGTAACCTTAACTGTAAACCCTCCTGCGATTGCATCTGATATCAGTGTTACTGGTAACGATGCGCCATTCTGCGCAGGAGCAATTGCCACCTTATCGGCAAGTAGTGCTACCGTATTATCACCGGTGTTCACATGGTATAGTGATGCAGCCTTAACAACAGTTGTATTCACAGGACCAATTTTCAAAACACCAATATTAACTGCAACTAAAACTTACTATGTGACAGTAAGGGGTAGCAATAAATGTGAAAATACAGCCGCCACTGCGAAAGCAGTAACAGTAGTGGTTAACCCTCCTGCAACAGCTGCCGATATCAATGTGGCAGGTGCAGATGTGCCATACTGTGCTGGTACAAAAGCGAAACTGATAGCAACTACGACTACAGTAACAGCTCCAATATTTAACTGGTATAGTGATGCAGCATTGACTAAGCTCGTATTTACAGGTGCAACATTTGATACTCCTGTGCTTACTGCAACTACTACATACTATGTAACAGTTAAAGGATCCAACAGATGTGAAAATACAGGAGCTACCGCAAAAACAGTAACTGTAACGGTTAATCCACCAGCATTGGCTACTGATATTAGTGTGTCTGGTGCAGATGCGCCATTCTGTTCAGGAAACATAGCCAGATTAGTAGCCAGCAGTACTACGGTTACCAATCCAATATTTACCTGGTACAGCAATGCTGCTTTAACTACAGTAGCCTTCACAGGTCCGGTATTTAATACCCCTGCTCTTACAGCAACTACTACTTATTATGTAACGGTTCGTGGTTCTAATAAGTGCGAGAATGCAACAGGAAATGCGAAAATCATCACCTTAACAGTGAATCCACCAGCAACAGCTGCGGATATAATAGTTAAAGGTGCCGACTCACCATTGTGTACAGGAACAACGGCTACTTTGGATGCCTCAAGCACTACAGTAACTAGTCCGGTATTTACCTGGTATACAGATGCAGCATTAACAAATGCGGTATTTACCGGTGCTAAATTCGTTACACCAATACTTACCGCTACAACTAAATATTATGTAACCGTAAGAGGAAGCAATAAATGTGAAAACTTAGCTGCAGGTGCAAAAGTGGTTACCGTAACGGTTAACCCGCCGGCGACAGCTGCTGACTTAAGTGTTGCAGGTAATACTGCTCCACTATGTGCAGGTTCAAAAGCAACCTTAACAGCAAGCACCACTACCGTAACCAGCCCTATATTTACCTGGTACAGTGATGCTGCGCTAACAACAGTTGCTTTCACGGGTCCGGTATTCCAAACGCCAGTTCTTACTGCTACAACCACTTACTACGTAACCGTAAGAGGAACTAACAAATGCGAAACAGCTGCCGCTAATGCAAAAGTGGTAACCGTAACGGTTAATCCACCAGCAACGGCTGCTGATATCAATCTAGCAGGTAACGATGCCGCATTCTGTGCAGGCACAAAAGCTACTTTGAAAGCAACTACTACTACAGTAACTAACCCGGTATTTACCTGGTACAGCGATGCTGCTTTAACGACGGTAGTCTTCACAGGCCCTACGTTCGAGACTCCAGTATTAACTGCAACCAAAACATACTATGTAACTGTTAGCGGAGATAATAAATGTGAAAATAGTGCAGCCTCGGCGAAAGCAGTAACGGTAGTGGTTAATCCACCATCATCTGCAGCAGATCTTAATGTAGCAGGAAATAATGCTGCATTCTGTGCCGGTACTACAGCAACATTAACTGCTTCAAGTACTACAGTAACTAATCCAGTATTTACCTGGTATAGTGACGCAGCATTAACTAATGCTGTGTTTACAGGAGCAGGGTTCACTACTCCTGTACTTACTGCAACAACTAATTATTATGTGACAGTTAGCGGAGATAATAGATGCGAAAACACAGCAGCAACAGCGAAAGTGGTAACATTGACAGTTAATCCACCCGCAACTGCTGCAGATGTTGCAGTAGCCGGAGCAGGGGCACCATTCTGTGCAGGTACTACGGCAAGATTAACTGCAACAAGCACTACAGTAACTAATCCAGTGTTTACCTGGTACAGCGATGCGGCATTAACTGATGCTGTGTTCACAGGTGCAGCGTTTACTACTCCGGCTCTTACCGCAACCACTACTTATTATGTAACAGTAAGAGGAAGTAACAGATGTGAGAACCTTGCCGCTAGTGCAAAAGTGGTTACTTTAACAGTTAATCCTTTACCAGAAACACCAGATGTGGCCAGTGCAGGAACAAGCATATGCAGTGGCGAATCAACTGTGTTAAAAGTAAATAATGCTGAGGCAGGAATCTTGTACCAATGGTACAGTGCGTCAGTAGGAGGAACATTATTATTTACTGGTGAACAATTCACCACCCCTACCTTAACCAGTAATACAGATTACTATGTATTGGCAGTAAGCGCTTCAGGTTGTGGAAACGCAACTGGCAGGGTTAAAGTAACAGTAACTGTTTCACCAAAACCACTAACACCAATTGTAGTTTCAGCAGTGCTAGATGCTTGTATAGGAACTCCGGCTGTATTGAGTGTTTCAAGCCCTCAAACTAATGGCGTAACCTACAAATGGTATACCACTGCAATAGGAGGAACAGCTGTTGGTACAGGCACAAGCTTTACTACGCCTGCAATAACAACAACTGCTACATATTATGTAGAAGCTTCAACAGCATCTTGTGTAAGTGCTGGTCGTACAGCAGTTAAAGTAAATGCTTCACCAATTCCTACAGCGCCAACTGCAATATCGGGAGCTGAAGGTCCATTGTGTTCAGGTACAACGGCTACACTAACTGTAACCAATCCTGATGCAGCACTTACATATAGTTGGTATACGGCTGCAACTGGAGGAACTTCAATTGCTCAGGGTGTTACATTTATTACGCCGGCATTAACAGCAACCACAACTTACTATGTAGAAAGTAGCAATGCAGCAGGGTGCTCAAGTACAACACGCACATCGGTTGTGGTAACTGTACTAGGTAAACTGGATGCACCAGTGGTTACGGTTAAAGAAAACAAAGCAACAGAAATAACATTCGAGTGGAATTCAATACCAGGAGCAACTGCTTACGAAGTATCATTAGATAACGGAGTAACATGGGTGGCACCTACAGGTGGAGCTACCGGAACTACTTATCTGGTTGCTGGTTTGAAACCTGATCAAAGTGTAACGATAAGAGTTAGGGCTAAAGGTCAGCTTGACTGTCAACTGAGTGATGCAACCAGCTTAACCGCTAAGAGCGATAATCCTTTAGGAAACACAGTTTTTGTCCCTAATACATTTACACCAAATAATGATGGTAAAAATGATATTCTGTACGTGTACGGAAATACCATTGCAAAAATGAAGTTGCGTGTGTACAATCAATGGGGACAATTTATTTACGAATCATTAAACATTCAAAATGGATGGGATGGAACGTATAAAGGTGATATACAACCGAACGGTGTATATGTATATTTCCTGGAAGCGGAATTTAATGACGGGACTAAAACCACTAAAAAAGGCACAATAACCCTATTAAGATAAAAGATGTTTCCAGTTAATATTAATCATTTACCTAAAAACTCGAAAAACAAATTTGTTATGAAGAAACTAATAAAAATAATAGCACTAGGAGCGTTTTTAAGTTTGGGAGCTGTAAGGGTGGTTGCACAGATTGATCCGCACTTCTCTCAATACTACGCCCACCCGCTATGGCTAAACCCAGCACTAACCGGGGTAACGGACGGTGAATACAGGGTTTCCTTGAATGCCAAACAACAGTGGGGAACTATTTCAAATTCATTTTTAACCGGGGGAGCGTCATTTGACATGGCCCCGGTTAAAAACTTAGCATTTGGTGCAATGGTTTTGAATCAGAATGCTGGAGATATTAGTTATAATCACCTAAGCGCAATGGTTTCAGGAGCTTATCGTATCCACTTCGGAAAGATCGGTTTAAACATGATAAACTTTGGTTTGCAAGCTGGGATTCTGAATAAAAGCTTTGATCCATCAAAGATTACCCTGGGCGCACAGTTCAACCCAATAACGGGTTACGATCCTAATTTTGGAATAAACGAATCTTTTGCATCATCTAACACGTTAGTGCCGGATGTGAATGCAGGATTTATGTATTTCGATGGAAATCCGGGACAAAGGGTTAACGTATTTGGAGGTGCAATGGCGGGGCATATTACCAGACCGGTCGACAAGTTTTTAGGGAATAGCGTTCGTATGCCAATTAGATACGCCGCTCATGGTGGTGCCAGAATTAAAATGTCAGAAGTTCTTGATATTACACCAAACGGGCTATACATGAAACAAGGTAATGCACGTGAAATAGCAATCGGTGCTTATGCACAGTTTATGCTTAATCAGGAATCGGATTTGCTTTTCGGGTCTAACTATAGGGTTGATGATGCTGCAATGGCTTTCTTTGGATTACACCTAAAAAATATGGTCTTTGGGGTAAGTTATGATTTTAACACTTCAAGTTTAAGTAGAGCTACGCGCAATCAGGGAGGGTTAGAGTTATCCATTTCATTTACCAGTAGAAAGGGAATTACAGGCCCTAACTTCTTTTGTCCAAGATTATAAACTAACGCGATATGAACCGAGCATGATTCATCATGCGAGCTCCATCTGACCACCTAAACATAAATAAATCATTTACAGATGAAACTGCTTAAAACATTACTGATCCTGTGCTTATTCACAACTGCTGCTAATGCGCAATTTGTAACCAATAGTAAGAGAGTAGCGGATGTCTATTTTCAAAATAAAGAGTATTACGCAGCTGCAGAATATTATAAAAGATCACTGCAACTATCCTCAGCAGATAGTGCTGGGTTTGTAGTGCCTTATGGTTTTGCAAATAAGATTAAACAAGATAATCCTAAAAAGGAAGATTACGAATACAGCGTATTTCAATTGGCTGAATCTTTAAGGAATTATAAAAACTTTACTGATGCAGAGAAATGGTATGCCTTGGCAAAGGATTTTAAGGATCCCAAATATGTACTCGCTACATTCTGGTATGCCGAATCACTGAGAGCTAATCAAAAATTTGAAGAAGCAATTACGGCTTTCAACGAATTTGCCGGCAAGTATAAACTTAATGATGCTTATGCCGCAAAAACAAAATCTGAAATAGCTTCTTGTCAGTTTGCATTATTTGAATTGCGCTACCCAAGGTTGTTTAAGTTAACCAAGCTTCAAAACGACATTAATCAAAAAGGATCGAACTATACACCAGTTATAAAAGACAGTAAATTTTACTTTACATCTTCCAGACCGGTCGGTGATCCAGGCAAGAAGGAAATCTTAACTGATCAGAATAATGCTAAGGTGTCAAAAAAAGAAACCCAGTATTTGAATGCTGTATACGAAACTCCCGGGAATCCTTTAACAGGCGGTATTACCATTAAAAAAGTAGCGTTAAACAGTTTAAACAAAGAATCAGCAGCTCCGGCTTTTCATCCAAACGGAAAGGCAATTTATATTACCAGCTGGACAGCTCAGGGAGACAAAAAGGTCTATCAGCTAACCTCGTCGGATAAAGGATGGGGCGATCCTGTTGAACTAGGAAGCCAAGTAAATGTTAAGGGATTTAATGCCATCCAGCCTTTTGTTACTCAAGATGGCAAGTACTTGATCTTCTCGTCTAACAGACCTGGTGGACAAGGTAAATATGATTTATGGTATTGCCCTTTAAGAGCTGATGGATCATTAGGGCAAGCGATAAATTTAGGGAATAAGGTGAACTCTCCTGAAGATGATCAGGCTCCATACTATAATGCTCAAACCAATAAATTACTTTTTAGCAGTAATGGCAGAATAGGAATGGGTGGATTTGATTTTTATGAAAGTGACGGTGATTTCACGAATTGGTCAGAGCCTCGCAATGTTGGTTATCCATTTAACTCATCAAAAGACGATATATATTATACTCCTTCTGATAATTCTGACACCGAAGGTTATATTAGTTCAGATCGTGAATCTCTTTGTTGTCTCGAGGTTTTTAACGTAAAACGTGAATACCTTACCGTCAAAGGTGTCGTTTACGATTGCGATACAAAACAGCCTCTACAAGATGCCACCATTATACTTGTTGATTCGCTGCAAACACTTAAAACCACTACAAATCAAGCAGGAGAATACACCTTCAAAGTAAATTCTAATCGTAAGCTAAAGCTAACAGCAGAAAAAGATAAATACTTCTCCAAGATTTTAAATTTCGGTTATGATGATTTAGCAAAAAAAGACACCTTATTTAGTCCTGATATCTGTTTAACTCCTTATGAAATTGACAAGCCTATAGTACTTAAGGATGTTCTGTATGAGTTTGATAAAGCAACGCTGACCGAAGATTCAAAAGGTAAGCTGGATCATTTATTTTCAATAATGGAGGATAACCCTAAAATTGAAATCGAGCTAAGCGCACATACAGATAGCAAGGGCTCAGATGCTTATAATATGGATCTGTCAGTGAGAAGAGCGAAATCTTGTGTAGACTATTTGGTTTCCAAAGGAATACCTATTTCAAGAATGACAAGTAGAGGCTATGGTGAAACAAAACCAGTAGCTCCTAATGAACTACCTAATGGTAAGGACAACCCTGAGGGACGTGCCCTTAATAGGCGAACTGAATTTAAGGTTACAAAGAAATAAAATACTCATACCCGTCTCTTGTCAGGCCTTCAGAATTTTAATTTTGAAGGCCTCTTTTTTATTACAAGCTTGTCTATAAACATCGGGAAAATGATTCCAATTTGGGGAAAGTTTACCCCTGGTTACTTCTCCTGGGTTGTAGCTTTTGTCATACATAATCCTGCTTCGTTGTTTTCATTGTGAATCATAAATCTTAAACAAACCCCCTTCTATTAATAATGGGGGGGACATTTATTCGTCGTGAGCCATAAAAAAGCAATTTTTTAAAGCATAATATCAAATCAGGTATGGTAATTGCCATGTAACAGATGTGTTAGCTGCTATGCAATGCCTTGATTGCAAGCGCTATGGGATAAGATAAAGTTTAATTGTTTTGCGAATTGTAAGTATGATTGGAATCAATGTAATTTCACCAAATGAATACCCTTGCCTGGAAAATTTAGAGCAATATAAAATTTTGCATACTAAGCCGGAGCCAGTGTTTGACAAACTAGTAGCGATATCAGCAAAGATGTCGAATGTCCCTTTGGCAATGATCAATTTTGTAGACAACTATAAAGTATGGGGTATGTCAGAGCAATCGGCATCTGCTGATATAGACACTGATCAAACTAACAATATATGCTCAATTGCAATACAGAAGGATAGCCTTGTGAAATTTGAAACCATCACAAAAAATCCCGGTTTAATTTTAAATCCAATGATGCTTGGTGAACTCGGATTACAATTTTTTGCTTCAGCAGTTATCACTACTAAGGAGGGGCTTAATGTAGGGACAGTTTGTATTGTAGACAGTCAATATAGAGACTTTAATTCAACTGAACAGAAAAAATTGGATTGGATTGCCTCCATGGTAACCGCCGAAATGGACAAGCGAATAGCAGTCCATGCAGTAGCTTAAGTCTTCTATTACAGCCCAGAAAAGATAATTATTTAAAACCTGGGTAGACAGTTGGTTGGTTTCATGTAAGAATATATAGATTCCCTAAATTGTATTTACATGATTGAGGAAAAACGCTGTTTATGGTATAAAAAGATAAGACAGCTTAAACCGTGATGCCTTCTTTTCTTAAGATGTAGTTGTAAATGCCCTCAATAGGTTTTTGATATATCTTGCCAACTTTTACCTGGTTCTCAATACAAACCGCTCTCAGAATATCCTGATAGTAAAATGCAATAGAGCCTACAAAGTGAGTATCAAGGCTTTTGTAATTAGGGTAATCCTTAATGTTAGAATCTACAAATTCCTGGAAACCCTCACGTAAAATATTGATGATAAAAGGATGGTCAGGATGAGAAGCCATAAAACGACTTATCGAGGCCAGGTAGATATTCGGTGCCGGTTTTTGATAAAGATTGGTAATAACAGATTCCTTGTCAATTTGATAAGTGTCAGCAAATTCAACAGCAAGTTCAGCAGGCATCTGATGGTACAGGTAGCTTGTAATTAGTTTGCGACCAAAGTACGTGCCCGAACCTTCATCCCCAAGAGCATAGCCCAGACCATGTGCCCCATTATGAACCTCTTTACCATCGTAATAAGAAATATTAGATCCGGTACCCAAAATACAAGTCAATCCTTTTTTGTCACCACAAGTTGCATATGCCGAACCAATCAAATCATGTTCAACAGAAACGTAAGCCTTGGTAAAGAAAGAAGAAATCCCATTGGAGATTACTTCAATTTTATCAGGTGACGAGCAGCCTGCGCCAAAGAAATAGATTTCTTTAACCTTATCAGCGTAAGGGGCAATTTCTTTCTTCTTTGAAAACAATTTGAAAATATCATGTGCATTTAAGAAATAAGGGTTTATTCCTTGAGTGCTAAAGTTGATTTTTTCATTGGGGCTGTAACCCATCCAATCGGTCTTAGAAGAACCACTGTCTGCTACTAGAATCATGCGATAAAAATACTAATCTTATTGGATATTTAAAGTGCCACTTATCTCTTTTAAACTTATTTCTGCAAGTTTTGCCTGATATTGAGCATCTAAAAATCTGGTGACTGCATTTATAGCGTTTCTTTGGGCCTCTCTAAGTTCCAGAGGGGCAATACTTCCAAGCCTGTACTTTGCTAAAGTGATGTCTAGATTTTGCTTGGCAATGTCAACATTTTTAGTCTCAACCTTTAACAAATCCAAGCTCGTTTTATAATTCTCGAAAGCAGTTAGCAGCTGGGCGCTAATGGTTTGCTTGGTTTTCTCAAGCTCCACTTCCGATGAATTAATCTGCACCTTAGCATTCCTTTCATTCTGCCGCTGTAAAAAACCATTAAAGATATTCATGCTTGCCGTTAAGCCATAAGAGATGCCCTGGCCTCTAAATTTCTGGTTAAATCCTGTCGGATTAGCACTTCTTGAAAATGCATAACCACCATTTACACCAACCACCGGATACCGCTGGCCCTTCACTTCCTTTAAACTAAGTTCAGCCACCTTTTTATTAATAAAAGCATTCTGTAGATCAGGATTTAACTGTAACGTTTGCTCCTGTAGCAACGTATAATTCAGTTTGTAATCAATGTCCATATCCTCTTCCGCAGTAAACTTAGTATCAATAGCTCTGGCCATAACCCGATTAAGGGTAATCATTGATGTTTGTAACAGGTTTTTTTGCTGTAAATAAGCAGACGTATCCGTGTTGTAGTCAACCTGAGCGGCTAAAACATCAAGTTTAGAACCCTTACCAAGCTGCAGTTTGTTATCAGCAATGGTCAGCCTAAATCTCGAAATATCCAATGCACTATCATTAGCAACGACGAGCTGTTGCTGTTTTACCACTGCATAATATGAATTAATTACATCAGCAATTGTAGTTAATATGGTGGCTTTTGCGTTTACCTCGCCCTGTTTTTGCAATTCCTTTAACTTATCATAAGTGGCAAACATCTTAAATCCGTCAAAAATAGTCCAATCCAGCGCAACACCATAGTTCATACTAGTGTTCCTTACCCCATCGGCAACTCTTTCGGCACCGGTAGAGGTTGTCTGCACAGTGTTTTGTCTACTCCCGTCAGTTGCAAAATTCCCTGTAACCCCAGGCAAAAACCCGGCGTTGCCAATATTGGTATTGTTTTTTGCAATCTGCAAATCATTGTTAACCAGTTTTATATCGTAATTATTTTGCAAAGCGATGGTAATTGCCTGTTGAAGCGTTAGTTTCTCCTGAGCCGATGCATTTTGTACAAAGGCTGCAAGAAGTATGATCAAAATAAAGTTAAGCTTTTTCATGTTTCTCTTTGTAAATGGCCACTTATACATTTTCCGTTTTCAACGCAGCGATTAAAGACTCTTTTAGTTCCGAATTTTCCTTGTGCTCTTTAGACCAGAACGAATAAATAGCGGGGATAACAAACAGCGTAAGAATCAGCGCGAATATAGTACCACCAACAATCACAATACCCATACCCATCCTGCTTTTTGCAGCTGCACCTAATGCCATTGCAATAGGAAGCGCACCAATGGCAATGGCTAAACTGGTCATCAAAATAGGTCTTAACCTCGATACAGAAGCCTCTCTAATTGCATCATGAACACTCTTGCCCTTTTCTTTAAGCTGATTAGCAAATTCAACAATCAAAATGCCGTTCTTAGTTACCAATCCGATCAGCATAATGGTGCCAATCTGGCTAAAAATATTCCAGCTTTGGCCAAATAACCACAGGGATAAAAATGCCCCGGCTACAGCCATCGGTACCGTTAATATAATGATAATAGGATCTTTAAAACTTTCGAACTGAGCCGCAAGGATCAGGTAAACCAGTAATAATGCAAGGCCAAAGGCGAAAGAAGTATTAGATGAGCTCTCTCTAAAATCCCTCGACTCACCACCTAAATCTGTAGAAAAGGTTTCATCCAGTACTTTAGCCGATATCCTGTCCATTGCATCCAAACCATCGCCAATACTTTTACCAGGTGCCAAACCTGCCGAAACGGTTGCTGCGGTAAAGCGGTTGTTACGGAATAGCTGCGGCGGACTACTCTCTTCTTTACTCGAAACCAGGTTGTCAATCTGAATCAACTCACCTTTATCGTTTCGCACATATACAGAGCTAAGATCAAGCGGATCTTTCCTGTCACCAACCTCAAACTGACCAATAACCTGGTACTGCTTTCCGTTCATAAAGAAGTAAGAAAAACGCTGACCGCTTAAGCCCAGTTGCAAAGCAGAACCAATATCTGCAACAGAAACCCCCAGGTTTTTAGCCTTAGCCCTGTCAATAGTTAAGTCAATTTCGGGCTTATTAAATTTCAGGTTCACATCAGAAGTAGTAAAAGTAGGGTCCTTAGCCACCTCATCCATAAACAGAGGCACTTTTTCTCTTAGCTTTTCAAAATTCTGCGCCTGTATAATATAATTGATAGGCAAGCCGCCTCTACGACCAACCGAAATAGTAGGCTGTTGTGTTACAACCACTTTTCCTTCAGTGTATTTCCTGGTAATTTTTGTCAAAGCATTGGTAATATCAGCTTGCGAACGTTGCCTTTCTCCCGGGTCAGTTAAGCCCATTCTTACAAATCCACTATTTGTAGATGCCGAACCACCAAAACCCGGCGAGGTAACCGTAATGGCCACTTTCTTTTCCGGTACAGAATCCTGAACCATTTGCGCGACCTTACCAACAAAGTCATCCGTATAGGCAAAAGAAGAGCCTTCAGGCAAGCTCAGGTTCATGTTAATTGCACTTCTGTCGTCATAAGGAGCCGTTTCTTTAGGTAATATCTTCCAAAACAAAACAATAAGGCCTAAACAAACCAAAATAATAGGCAAAGCAAGCCACCTTCTATCCAAAAACTTGTTTAGTTTTTCTTCGTACCAATCATTCATGGCCACAAAGTATGGCTCGGTCATGTCGTAGAATTTGGATTTTTTGTGCCCGCTTTTTTTCATCAGGTAAGCATTTAGCATCGGTGTTAGTGTAAGCGATACAAATGCCGATATGAGCACTGCGGCGCCAATTACCACCCCAAACTCCCTAAACAGCCGGCCTACAAAGCCCTGCAAAAATATAACCGGTAAAAACACTGCAGCCAGAGTTACTGAAATTGAAATAACGGCAAAAAAGATCTCATTAGAACCTTTAATTGCGGCTTCAAAAGGCGAGTAGCCCTCTTCCACTTTTTTAAAGATGTTTTCTGTTACCACAATACCATCATCAACCACCAAACCCGTGGCCAATACAATTGCCAGCAGCGACAATACATTTATAGAAAACCCAAAAATGTACATGATAAAAAACGTAAAGACCAGCGATACGGGAATATCTATCAGCGGCCTCATTGCAATTGCCCAATCCCTAAAGAATAGGTAAATGATCAGAATAACCAGAATCAGCGACAGGATAATCGTCTCGGCAACCTCAGTAACCGAGCTTTGGATAAACCGGGTAGTATCCAGTGAAACATTAAGTTTTATATCCTGTGGTATATCTTTTTGAAGCTGTTCAAACCGCTTGTAAAACTCTTTGGAAATATCGAGGTAATTAGCCCCCGGCTGGGGAACCAAGCCAACAGCAACCATTGGCTTTCCCGACTCCCTTAGAACTGTTTCTTCGTTTTCAGAACCCAGAACCGCATAGCCAACATCTTTTAACTGAACCACGTTGTCCGAATCATTTTTCAGGATCAGGTCATTAAATTCTTCTTCGTTGGTCAGCTTGCCTAGGGTTTTTATAATGAGCTCCGTACTTGCACCCGTAATTTTGCCAGAGGGCAACTCTACGTTTTCCCTGTCTAAAGCAGTAACGATATCCTGCGAGGTTAAGCCGTAAGCGGCCAGTTTATTCGGGTCGATGCGAATACGCATGGCATATTTTCTCTGGCCCATTATCTGTATACTACTCACCCCGGTTATGGTCTGCAATCTATCGGAAATTACGTTTTCCGCATAATCACTTAGCTGCGTCACATTACGCTTGTCGCTCTGAATGGTCATCGTAATTACCGCATCCGAGTTGGCATCGGCCTTACTTACAACCGGATTACCATCAATATCTTTAGGTAAACTCCTTGCAGCCTGCGATACCTTATCACGCACATCATTGGCCGCATCATCTATATTTTTATCCAGGTTAAACTCTATGGTAATATTGCTACTGCCCTGATTACTTGAGGAAGAAATATTCCTGATCCCATCAATACCGTTAATAGATTTTTCAAGCGGTTCAGTGATCTGCGATTCAATAATATCAGAGTTGGCACCCGGATAAGAAGTCCGCACAGAAACCACCGTAGGGTCAATATTCGGGAATTCCCTAACTCCTAAAAAGTTATAGCCGATAACTCCAAACAAAAGAATCATCAGGTTCATTACAATGGCCAAAACGGGCCTTTTTATACTCGTGGTCGAAATACTCATCCTGCCGCTCTTAGTTTTTAGTAACTGTTACATGTACCGGTGTCCCTGTTTTAAGAGCCATGGCACCTGTGGTTAAAACTGTATCACCAACTTTTAGTCCCGAAGTAATCACGATGGCTTTTGCCGTACGGGTACCTGCCTCAACAGAAACCTGCTGCGCCTGTCCGCCCTTACTTACAAACACCGTCTTCCCGTCAAGCACCGGAATTATAGCCTCGTTAGGAATTAAAATAGCATCGTTTAAAGTGGTAAGTGCTAATTTAATCCTTGCAAAAGCACCAGGCAGCAACTCGTTATTCGGGTTAGGCGCCAATGCTTTAATCTGTAATGTTCTTGTTTGCGAATTTATTCCCGGTTCAATAGCAAATACCTTCCCGGTGTAAGATTTTGCAGATCCATCTGTTCTAAACGAGATCTCTGAGTGTAATTTGATCTGGCCTACATATTTTTCAGGAACCGCGAAGTTTATTTTAATCGGGTCTATGCTAAGCAGGTTTGCAATAACACTGGCAGGGGTAATATACTCGCCAACCGAAATAGAGCGCAACCCAATTTTACCGCTAAAAGGGGCATATATAGATGTTTTAGCCAATTGTGCACGGATCAATTGCGTTTGCGACTTAAGTGATTGCAGATCGGCAAGCGAGGTATCATACTCTTCCTGACTAATTGCTCCCTTTTGCAAAAGCTGCTTTGCACGGGCTTCGTTAGTAGCAGATAATCGTTCTTTGGTAAGCGCGTCTTGTAGCTGTGCCTGTATATCTCTGTCGTTAATTTTTACCAGCAATGTCCCTTTACTTACGTTGGTGCCTTCCTTAAAATTAATTCCGGTAACCAGGCCAGATACCTCACTTTTTAACGTTACAGCCTCGTTGGCTTCAATAGCCCCTGTTATTTCAAGATCGTTGTTAAAAGCAGCAGTGTTTACCACAACGCCATTTACATTCATTGTTGGTGCGCCGCCTTTGGCACCTTTGCCTCCGCCTTTGCCGCCACCTGAATTTTCGATCGCCTTATTGGCCGAAATCCTGTAATAGATAAAATAAAGAAACCCTAAAACAATTAGGGCATAAACGATATACTTGAGCTTCATATTGGCTGTGTTGACTTTGTTAGCGTACAAAAATATTCAAATATGGTGCCCCACAACCCTTGTATTAAGGATGTTACAGCCCCATTAACGTAATATTTTACTTACGAGCATATTAAACGGTACATAAAATATACACTATTTTAAGCACTTTTATCTAAGTTTGGCACAGTAAAAAACAACTAACTTATATAATAAAGAATTTTTGATGAAAACATCATTGGCAGGATTAATCGTATTACTATCAATAAGTATGACAGCTAAGTCGCAGGTAAAGATTGGGTTCGAGGTAAATTTCATTGAACCACAGGCACATTACGTTGAAATGGAAATGAACATTTCAGGATTAACTAAGGATTATGTTGACGTTAAAATGCCTGTATGGGCGCCGGGATCTTACTTGGTTCGTGAATTTGCAAAAAATGTGGAAGGCTTTTCGGCCACAGCAAACGATAAACCTGTTAAGTTTGAGAAAGTAACAAAAAATGCCTGGAGAGTGTACTCCGCAAAAGCAAAAAACATCAAAATCAAGTATCGTGTGTATGCTTTTGAAATATCTGTGCGTACCTCTTTTGTCGATGAAAGTCATGCTTTTTTATCTAGCACCGGAATATTTATGTATCCTGATGGCATGTTAAGCCTACCAAGCACGGTTAAAGTAAACCCTTTTAAAGGTTGGGAAAAGGTCTCAACAGGCTTGGAACCTGTAAGTGGAAAACCGTTTACTTATACAGCATCGAACTTCGATATTTTGTTTGATAGCCCTATTGAAGTAGGTAATCAGGATGTTTTTGAATTTACTGCGTCTGGTGTTAAACACGAGGTGGCTATGTATGGCGGTGGGAACTATGATAAGGACAAATTAAAGATAGACATGGCTAAGGTTGTTGAACAGGGAACGGCTATTTATGGCGAAAATCCAAACAAACATTATACTTTTATTGTGCACAACCGCTCTGTTGGAGGTGGTGGTCTGGAGCATTTAAACTCTACCGTACTTGGTGCATCCAGAGATAAATATGCGGATGCAAAAGGCTATAAAGATTTTTTAAATCTTGTTGCGCACGAGTATTATCACCTTTGGAATGTAAAACGCTTACGTCCTGTAGCCTTAGGTCCGTTTGATTACGACAATGAAAACTATACCACAAACCTTTGGGTTGCCGAAGGTTTTACCTCGTATTACGAGAATAAACTAACGCACCGTGCTGGCTTTTTTACTGTTGATGAAACGGCACAGGCGCTTGCAACTGCTATTGCTAATGTGGTAAACACACCGGGTGCTAAAGTGCAGTCGGCCGCCGAAGCGAGTTATGATGCATGGATTAAAGCCTACCGTCCTAATGAAAACTCTAACAACGCCACCATTTCTTATTACAGCAAAGGCGAGGTTGTAGGCATGCTTATGGACATCGAAATTGCTCATGCTACAAAAGGAGCCAAGAGTTTGGACGATGTAATGAAAGCCATGTATCATGAGTATTATAAAAAACTGGGCAGAGGTTATACGGATGCTGAATTTAAGGCTATGGTAGAGAAAGTGAGTGGCATCAGCTTTACTGACTTCTGGGCTAAATATGTAAATGGAACGGATGCTATTGAATACAGAAAATACTTTGGCTATGCGGGTATTAGTGTTGTAGACGAAAATGAAGGTAAAAGTATTCCGTATTTAGGTGTGGCGTCTAAAAAAGTAGAGGGTGACATTATTGTATCGGCTGTTTCGCGCAATTCTTCTGCCTGGGATGGTGGCTTAAACGTGAATGATCAGGTAGTCACTGTTGATGGTGTGCCTGTTGAAGTTGCCATCGAGAAAATGCCGGTTGTTGCCAGTAAAAATGTTGGCGATGTGATTACTGTAACGATTAGAAGAGATGGTTTGGTAAGGGATATTAAACTTACTTTAAAGGCTAATCCGAATGTTAAATTGGTAACATCGCTTAATGCAGATGCTACTGATGCTGAAAAGGCTGTTAGAACTCGATGGCTTTCGGGCAAATAACCTATTCCTT
The DNA here is from genome assembly GCF_059758925.1 of Pedobacter sp. GQ55. Classification (NCBI taxonomy): domain Bacteria; kingdom Pseudomonadati; phylum Bacteroidota; class Sphingobacteriia; order Sphingobacteriales; family Sphingobacteriaceae; genus Pedobacter; species Pedobacter sp. GQ55. The sequence continues at coordinate 264,859 of NZ_JCAXEI010000005.1, forward strand.
CAGCATGACGATCGCTTTAACTGGGCATTTAACGTAAAAGCACATAAACAGCAAGGGCTGCGAATTCATATTCGCAGCCCTTGCTGTTTTTCAATAGGGAAGATGTGTAGTTTTATCTAGAACGCATAACGTAATGAAATACCGAAACGTGCCGCGGTAAATTCTGTTCCTTGATTAAGGGTAAACATTGGGCGCCAGTCAAATGCAAAATCAATTGGTGCATTTGGGATTTTAAAATCTAAACCAGCAGTAGGTCTAAGTTGAACTGCAGTTGAATGTTTTCCAAACAAGAAATTCGGACCAACACCCAAGTACCAGTCTAATCCTCTTGCGCCTGCAATTGGAGCTTGGTATTGAAATTCAGCACCTAAACCAACAACGTTTCCGTCAAAAAAGATAAGGTTAGCGTCAACTGCACCATTTCTAGAGAAGAAGTGTTTTACGTTAAAACCAACGCCGGTTGAACCGTCGCCAGCATCAATACGCATACCTAGTGCAGTTTTATAACTTTGAGCATTAGCCACATTTGATGTTAATGCTAGCAATGCTGTACAACAAAATAGAGTAAAGATTAATTTTTTCATAATGTCTGTTTTTAACTTTTTATTAGATGAAAGCATGATAGCAACTATTGTGCCACGGCATGACATTCAAATTATAAATACTGGTTTTCAGCGAGGTAGTTCTGTGAAAAAGGGAAATTGCCCGTATTATATTGAGATATAAGTGTAAAACTGATGACATTGCTATACGATAACTGTAACCTATTCCATTTTGACCTGCCTGATGTATTTGGCTCAGGAAGAGATTAGAATTTGGTGAAATCTACCAAATGCTATTGAACAACCTTTGAGATACATTTGAGAAATGCCTGAACTTAGATATGTTTAAACAATGCTAATAGATGTTTTTGATGAAATTTCTCTCCCTGTCGTATTAACAACGACAGTTTAAACAATTCGTTATACTATATCATACTCGGTCATCTCCTTTGGCTAACCAAAAGAGATGACCGAGTGGCCAAGACGGGAAAGAATGACAAGTTGTGGCATGATGAATTGTTCATTATCCTCCTCCTAAAAATGACCAAAATCACACTACAATTGTAAAATAATATTGATTATTTTTAGTTAAGTTTGGAAAACAAGGGGCGTAGAGGAAGAATATATGGGCATATCCTTTGTGAACCAAATTCCTATAATATAAATATTAAGCGAAGTACCATGGCTGTAACGATAACAAGAGTATTCGACTTGCTTCAATACAATTTAGAGAAATTTCCAAAGGAAGAATTTGTTAGTGGTAAAATAAACGGAAAGTGGGTAAAATACAGTACCCAAAAGTTTTGTGATACCGTAGATGCACTGAGTCGTGGCCTGATTGGCATCGGAATAGGAAAAGAATCCAGGGTAGCGGTGATCTCACCAAACAGACCTGAGTGGAATATCACCGATTTCGCCATCATGCAAATAGGTGCGTATCAGATACCACTTTACCCAACCCTCGCAGAGCACGACATCAAGTTTATTCTTGAAAATGCAGCCGTTACGGTTGTGTTTGCAGCCGATGAAGCCCTTTATAAAAAACTAAAAAACGTATGTGCAGAACTGAGTTCGGACATAAAAGTATACACGTTTAATAACGTGCCGGGTGCCGATAATTGGTCTGTATTGTTAGATGATGGTGCAACACAAGCTCAGCTAAATCTTGATGAGTATAGAAATCAAATAAAACCTGAGGATATCCTCACACTTATCTATACTTCGGGAACAACCGGAACACCTAAGGGAGTGATGCTCACGCATGATAACCTGGTTAAAAATTTCGAGAATTCAGCGGTGCTTTTGCCAGAAGGAATTACAACGGGTTTGAGCTTCCTGCCGCTGTCTCATATTTTTGAACGGATGGTTGTTTACCTGTACATGTACAGCAATACAGCGGTTTATTATGCCGAGAGTATGGATACTATTGTGGCTGATATTCAATTTGTAAAACCTACCGTTTTCTCTACCGTTCCAAGATTATTGGAAAAAGTATACGAAAAGATCATGGAAAAAGGCAAAGCGCTTACCGGTATTAAAAGGGGAATCTTCTTTTGGTCGGTAGCCCTGGCAGAGAAGTATGAAATTGAAAGCGGATGGTTCTATAATTTTAAATTAGGCATTGCCAGAAAATTGGTATTTAAAAAATGGCAGGAAGCCTTGGGTGGCAACATCATTGTTATTGTTTCGGGCGGCGCGGCATTAAATCCGCGGTTGGCAAGAATCTTCTGGGCGGCAGATATGCCGGTATTTGAAGGTTACGGACTAACCGAAACATCACCGGTAATTACAGTAAACCATTTCGGTAATACCATGTTTGGTACCGTTGGGCCTGCAATTAAAGGGGTAGAGGTAAAGATTGCCGAAGATGGAGAAGTTTTGGCGCGCGGCCACGACATTATGAAAGGCTACTACATGCGCGATGACCTGACTGCCGAAACTATAGATAAAGATGGTTGGTTTCATACCGGAGATATTGGTGAGCTGGTAGGTGGTAAGTTTTTGAAAATCACAGACCGTAAAAAAGAGATATTTAAAACGGCAGGTGGCAAGTACGTGGCCCCTCAAATGATAGAGAATAAATTTAAGGAAACTCCTTTGGTGGAACAGGTGATGGTATTGGGCGAAAATCGTAAGTTTCCATCTGCTTTAATTGTTCCTAATTTTGTAGCGTTAAAGACCTGGGCAGAGAAAAAGGGAATTGGGTATACTACCGATGCTGAAATGGCAAAGGATCCGAATGTGTTAGAAAAGTTCCAGCAAATCGTTGAGTTATCTGGTAAAGAATTTGGTAAGTGGGAGCAGGTTAAGCGCTTCGCCCTGTTGCCGAAACAATGGAGTATTGACGGGGGTGAACTTACCCCTAAGCTAAGTTTGAAACGGAAAGTTATTCTGGAAAAGAATAAAGATATTATAGAGAAAATTTATGCTGACGCGGAGAATTACAAAGAAGAGAAACACACATAGGAACATTGTATTAGCTTTAATTACAGGATTAATGCTATCGGGGTGTGTTGGGGGACAGCTTGGAAAGCATAACAGCAACCAGTATAGAAACGGAATGGTGGTTGCTGCCAGTCCGCTTGCCTCTAAGGTTGGCCTTGGTATTTTAAAAAAAGGCGGTAACGCGGTTGATGCTGCGGTTGCCGTACAGTTTGCACTGGCAGTAGTTTATCCTAATGCCGGTAACCTGGGTGGTGGTGGCTTTATGGTTTATCGATCTGCTTCTGGAGAAACCAATAGTTTAGATTTTAGAGAAAAAGCAGCAGCATTGTCATCAAGAGACATGTACTTAGATTCTGCCGGTAATGCCATTACCGATAAAAGTTTATACGGCCATCTGGCTGCCGGTGTTCCCGGCTCTGTAGCCGGAATGGTTGAAGCACATCAAAAATATGGTAAACTGAAATGGGCCGATTTAATTGAACCATCTATAGAATTGGCAAGAAATGGTTTTAAAGTAAGTGCCAGGCAGGCCAGAGAGCTTAACGGATTAAAAGAAACGTTTACCAAATTCAATCCAGATGGTACTGCTTTTTTGAAAGCAGGCGATTGGGTTGAGGGTGATGTTTTGCAGCAGCAAGAGCTGGCCAATACTTTGGAGCAGATTAGAGATCATGGCCGCGCCGGGTTTTATGAAGGTGCTGTTGCCGATAGCTTAATAGCCGAAATGCAACGCGGACAAGGCATTATCTCCAAAGAAGACCTTAAAAACTACAAGGCAGTTTGGCGTAAGCCCACGATAGGTAACTATAAAGAATATAAAATTATTACGATGCCTCCGCCGTCAAGTGGTGGTATTGCTTTGTTGCAGTTGCTTAAATCGGTAGAGGCTTATCCCTTAAAAAGGTGGGGTTTAAATGCTGATTCCACAGTTCAATTGGTGGTTGAGGCCGAACGTCGGGTATATGCTGATAGGGCTGCCTATCTTGGAGATCCTGATTTTTTTAAAGTGCCGGAGCAGCAGCTTGTAGATTATGCTTATATAAAAAGCAGGATGAGCAACTTTAGCTGGAACAGGGCAACGCTAAGTGCAGAAGTTAAAGAAGGTAAATTAAATACCCCTGAGCATGAGGAAACCACACACTTCTCTATTGTAGACAGGGATGGAAACGCGGTATCAATAACTACAACATTAAACGGATCCTACGGTGCAGCTGTAGTTGTAAAAGGAGCGGGTTTTTTGTTGAACAACGAAATGGATGATTTCTCCGTAAAGCCCGGAACGCCTAATATGTATGGTTTGGTTGGTGGCGAAGCCAATGCCATTGCACCAGGCAAGCGTATGCTAAGCTCCATGACGCCAACCATTATCGAAAAAGATGGTAAGCTGTTTATGGTAGTAGGTACACCCGGTGGTTCAACCATTATTACTTCGGTTTTTCAAACGATATTAAATGTAATAGAGTTTGATAAAAATATGCAACAGGCTGTGTCGGCCAAAAAGTTTCATCATCAGTGGTTACCTGATGAGGTTTATACTGAAGAAAATACGCTTGATAGCTTAACTGTGCTAAAACTTAAGGCTAAAGGGTACAATATTATCCCTCGCGGACCAATAGGCAGGGTAGATGCGATATTGAAAACCAAGTGGGGATATTATCAGGGGGGTGCCGACCCTCGTGGCGATGACAGCATTGCTGCATGGTAGTTTTGTATAGTATATAGCACAGTGGCTTTATCTCTAAAGACCTGTTAAAGATGGTTTTGGCTGTTTGGCCTGAGTATTGAATAATTGAACTGGAATTAAAAAGATTCCGATAATTATTTAAAAACTCGATCTATGAAACTAAGACTATTTAAATGTTTACCCTTAGCTGTTGCAGCGCTGTTTGTTGGCGGTGCAGTTCAGGCTCAGGATTCAACAGGGGTAACAACTAGCGATGCAAATAAATTAAATACGTGGTCTATTGGTATAAATGGCGGTGCATTAGCGCCAATTTCTCCACTAGGAGGGAAAAATGATTTCTCTAATTGGAAAAGCAACTTCGGTTACGGATTATACATTAAAAAACAATTTACACCATATTTCTCACTGCGTTTAGATGGGGTAAGAGGTAAATTGACTGGTGATAATTCGGAACCATATAAAAGTGGAGCGGTAAACGATAGCCCGATCAGTGCTTTCGAAACTACTCTGGATTATTCGGCAAGCTTAAATGCTGTAGTGAATTTGTTTAATATTGATATGTTTAATAAAAACAATGCATTGCAGTTATATGCCTCAGCTGGTGCCGGTGTTGCTGGTTATAAAGTTAAAACTGCCACTGGTGGTGGTGAGTTGGCTGACTTTAAAAACGGCGAAACACTTAATGAACTGGTTATTCCGGTTGGTGTTGGTGCTAAATTTAAATTGTCTGACAGGATGAACCTTGATTTAGGCTGGACAATGAACTACGTTGATGACGACAATCTTGATGGTTATTATCGCGGAAGCAATGATAAATACTCATATGCTTATGGTGGTTTAGAGTTTGCTTTGGGTAGCGGTCAGAAACAACTGGCATGGCATAATCCTGTAGCTTTAACTTATGATGAGGCGTTACAGGCTAAGCAAACGGCCAATGCATTGAAAGGCGATCTTGAAGCTCAGAAAGCTGAAAACCAGAAATTAAGAGGCGAAATGAACGATCTGTTGAAAGATACAGATGGTGATGGTGTTGCCGATAAATTGGATAAATGCCCGGATACTCCTGCAGGAACTGTAGTTGATGGATCTGGATGTCCGTTAAAAGTACCAGCTCCGGTTGAAAAAGTTGTTATTACAGAAGCTGATCGCAAGGTTGTTGCTGATGCAATTAAAAACTTAGAATTTGATTTGGGTAAAGCTACAATCAGATCAAAATCATATGCTACTTTAAATCGTGTAGCTGCGCTATTGGTTGAGAAAAACTTTAGTTTAAAATTAGCGGGTCATACTGATAATACAGGATCTGATGCGTTAAATATGAGATTATCAAAAGCTAGAGCAGAATCTGTAAAAGCTTATTTAGTGTCTCAAGGAGCTAATGCTTCTCGTGTTGAGGCGACTGGATACGGCGAGAGTCAGCCTATTGCAAGTAACAAAACTGCAGCAGGCCGTCAGAAAAACAGAAGGGTAGAGTTTACGCTTTACTAGTCTGAAACAGTATTAAGTTTAAAAACCCCACTCTAAAAGAATAGAGTGGGGTTTTTTATGATATAATATTTTGTAAATTATACTTGCAAACTAATTATTATTTCAATAGCTTTGTTATGCAAGCATAGTATTTAATGAAACAACAGGAGACAATAGACTATTTTTTAAAGGTAGTGTGGCAAAACATGGCCAATACCTATAACCAGATCGCGTCCGGATTCGGAATAACGCAGGCAATTGGTTATGTATTAATTAATATTGACAAAGAGGGGACGGCAGTATCTCAGCTTGCAGGTTTACTTGGGGTCAAGGCAACGAGTTTGTCCAGAATGCTAAACAATATGGAAGAACTGGGGTTAATATACAGAGAAACTTCTGCTGGGGATAAGCGATCGGTTAAAGTTTACCTTACTGATTTTGGTCGCGAGAAAAGGCAGCTGGCAAAAGGGGTTGTTATTTCATTTAATGAGTATTTAAATGAAAATCTAAACTCCCACGAGAAGAACAATTTGATACTATCCTTACAGAAACTAAATAAACTGACTTTAGCTTATAAAATACCTGAAGAAAACGGAGGAAATAAAGGCTAACCAGGTAACAGCTTGATAATCATTAAAAGCAAAAATATACTGATGGAAATGATAAACAAAAAGATAAATAAGGTAGCGGTATTGGGATCCGGAATTATGGGATCGCGTATTGCCTGTCACTTTGCAAATATAGGTGTTGAGGTCTTGCTGTTAGATATTGTGCCAAAAGAGGGGCCAAGAAATGGTATCGTTGATACCGCATTGCAAACCGCTGTAAAAACCAATCCCTCGCCAGTTTATTCCAAAAAGGTACTTAACAAAATTACTACTGGTAATTTTGATGATGATATGGCTAAAATTGCAGGTTGCGATTGGATAATAGAAGTCGTTGTAGAGAATCTGGATATTAAGAAAAAAGTCTTTGAGCAGGTAGAGCAGCATCGTAAACCGGGTACTTTGGTTACTTCAAATACTTCCGGAATCCCTATTCATATGATGGCTGAAGGCAGAAGTGACGATTTTAAAGCTAATTTCTGCGGAACGCATTTCTTTAATCCCCCTCGTTACTTAAGGCTACTTGAAATTATACCTACTGCGCATACCAAACCTGAGCTGGTAGATTTCTTGATGCATTATGGCGATAAGTTTTTAGGTAAAACCACGGTTTTATGTAAAGATACGCCTGCATTTATAGCGAACAGGGTTGGTGTGTATTCTATTATGGCATTGCTACATCTGGTTGAAAAGATGGAGCTGACGGTAGAAGAGGTAGATAAATATACCGGTCCGGCTTTGGGCCGACCAAAATCGGCAACTTTCCGTACTACTGATGTGGTAGGGCTAGATACCATGATTAAAGTTGCCAAAGGACTTTATGATAATTGTCCGGATGATAAAGCACACGATCTTTTTAAGCTTCCGGCTTATGTAGAAAAGATGGAAGCCAATAAATGGCTCGGTGATAAAACCAATCAGGGTTTCTATAAGAAAACAAAAACTGCAGAAGGCAAAACAGAAATTCTTGCCCTTGACTTAAAAACACTTGAATACAGACCGCAGGTAAAAGTTAAATCGGCTACGCTGGATTTGACCAAACCGATTGAAAACGTAAGAGACAGAATGAAGGTGTTTGCTGCGGGTAAAGACAAAGCAGGCGAGCTTTTCAGGGCTTCGTTTTTTGGCTTGTTCGAATATGTATCTGACAGGATTCCAGAGATATCTGATGAACTATATAGAATTGATGATGCCATGCGTGCAGGTTTTGGATGGGACTTAGGTCCGTTTGAAGTTTGGGATGCCGTAGGTATAGCAGAATCTATTGAGGGCATGAAAAAATATGGACACGAGGCTGCGGCTTGGGTTCATGAAATGCTTGCTGCGGGTAATACATCGTTTTACAAGGTAGAAGATGGGGTTCGTAAATATTATGACATCCCTACTAAAAGCTATAAAGCGGTGCCAGGTACAGAGGCATTTATTATTCTGGATAATTTAAGGGCCAACAAGGTGATCTGGAAAAACTCCGGTGCATCCATTATTGATTTGGGCGATGGAATTATTAACGTAGAGTTTCATTCTAAAATGAATACCATTGGTGGCGATACTTTACAGGCCATTAATAAAGCCATTGATATGGCAGAGCAGGATTATAGGGGGGTGATTATTGGAAATGATGGTGCAAACTTCTCGGCCGGGGCCAACGTAGGGATGATCTTTATGATGGTGGTTGAGCAGGAGTGGGACGAGTTGAATATGGCGATAAAGACGTTCCAGAATACTTCTATGCGCATCAGGTATTCATCTATCCCGGTAGTTGTTGCGCCACATAACCTTACACTTGGTGGTGGGTGCGAGTTCAGCTTACATGCTGATCACGTGCAGCTTAATGCCGAAACCTATATGGGTTTGGTTGAGTTTGGTGTAGGGGTTATACCCGGTGGTGGTGGTACCAAGGAGTTTGCTTTAAGGGCATCTGATGAGTATAATGACGATCAGATTGTTCAAAATGTGCTTAAAGATAGGTTTTTAACTATAGGTATGGCTAAAGTTTCTACCTCGGCTGTTGAGGCTTTTGAGCTGGGTTACTTGCAGAAAGGTAAATATTCTATTTCTATGAACAGGAGCAGGTTAATTGCAGATGCCAAGGCTAAGGCAATTGAACTTGCCGATGCAGGTTATACCAAGCCGGTTCAGCGTAAGGATATTAAAGTTTTGGGTAAACAAGGCTTAGGCATTGTTTATGCAGGTGCTAATACCATGTATTCGGGCCATTACATCTCCGAGCATGATAAAAAGATCTCTGAGAAATTAGGTTGGGTAATGTGCGGAGGTGATCTTTCATCGCCAACAGAAGTAACAGAACAGTATTTACTGGATTTGGAAAGGGAAGTGTTTTTATCGCTTTGCGGCGAAAGGAAAACGCTTGAACGGATTCAGAGTATTGTAACTAAAGGCAAGCCATTAAGAAATTAATTTTTTGATTAAAAAAGATAAGACATGCAAGAAGCATATATTATAGCAGGATATCGTACCGCAGTAGGCAAAGCCCCTCGTGGTGTATTTCGTTTTACGAGGGCAGATGATCTGGCAGCTGAAGTAATCAGGCATTTGGTAGCATCTATACCCAATCTGGATAATGAGCAAATTGATGATGTGATTGTAGGTAATGCTACGCCTGAAGCAGAACAGGGACTAAATATTGGTCGTATGATATCGCTGATGGGTTTAGGTACGGATAAAGTACCAGGTGTTACGGTTAACCGGTATTGTGCATCGGGCTTGGAAACTATTGCTACGGCGGTAGCCAAAATTAAAAGCGGCATGGCCGATTGCATTGTTGCCGGTGGGGTTGAAGTGATGTCGGGTATGCCTTTTGGCGGTTGGAAGGTCGTTCCGAATGCCGAGGTTGCCAGGGTTAATCCGGATTGGTATTGGGGAATGGGCTTAACTGCTGAGGCAGTTGCCAAAGAATATAATGTGAGTAGGGAAGATCAGGATGAGTTTTCTTATCACTCGCATCAGAAGGCTGTTGAAGCCATTAAGAACGGTCATTTGAAAGATGGGCTTTTGCCAATTACGGTAAATGAAAACTACCTGGATGCCGACATGAAAAAGAAAACCAGAAGCTATGTAGTGGATACTGATGAAGGACCAAGAGCAGATACTTCGGTAGGGAAACTGGCTAAATTGAAACCTGTATTTGCTGCTGATGGTTGTATTACTGCAGGTAATTCTTCTCAAACATCTGATGGTGCTGCGTTTGTACTGGTTGTTTCTGAAAAGAAAATGAAAGAGCTGGGTGTTGAGCCTATTGCACGTTTGATAAGCTATGGCATTGCCGGGGTGCCTCCGCGCATTATGGGAATTGGGCCTATCTATGCCGTCCCTAAAGCTTTGAAACAAGCGGGTATGACGCTTGATCAGATTGAATTGATTGAATTGAATGAGGCCTTTGCCTCTCAGTCGCTAGCGGTTGTTAGAGAATTAGGCATCAATAAAGATATTTTAAATGTTAACGGAGGTGCCATTGCGCTTGGTCACCCGCTTGGGTGTACCGGTGCCAAGCTATCTGTGCAGTTGTTTAATGAATTAAAAAGAAGAAAACAAAAATACGGTATGGTAACCATGTGTGTGGGTAGCGGACAAGGTGCGGCCGGTATTTTTGAAATGCTTTAATCTTATAGGTATTATGGAAACTACAGACAAAAAGACTATTAAGGGTGGAGAGTTTTTGATAACAGAAACCACTTATCAGGATGTATTTATTCCTGAAGAATTTGATGAAGAGCAAAAAATGATTGCGCAAACTTGTCGAGATTTCCTTGCAGCAGAGATATATCCAAATCTTGATCGCATTGATACGCAGGAAGAAGGGTTGATGCCTTCGCTAATGGATAAAGCCGGAGAACTGGGTATTCTGGGTGTATCTATACCTGAAGAATATGGCGGTTTTGGAAAGAACTTTAACACCTCTATGCTGGTAGCTGATGTTATTGGTGCCGGTCACTCTTTTGCTGTTGCGCTTTCTGCTCATACGGGAATTGGTACTCTGCCTATTCTGTATTATGGAAATGCTGCCCAAAAAGATAAATATATTCCTAAGCTGGCAACTGGCGAATGGAAAGCAGCGTACTGCTTAACTGAACCAAACTCCGGTTCTGATGCCAACTCTGGTAAAACAAAAGCAAAATTAAGTGCTGATGGTAAACACTATGTGATCAATGGTCAGAAAATGTGGATTACCAATGGTGGTTTCGCTAATGTGTTTATTGTGTTTGCCAAGATTGATGACGATAAAAACCTAACCGCATTTATTGTTGAGCGTGAGTTTGGTGGCATTACCATGAACCCTGAAGAACATAAGATGGGCATTAAAGGTTCGTCGACCAGACAGGTGTTTTTTAACGACTGCCCTGTACCTGTTGAGAACATGTTATCTGAGCGCGAAAACGGATTTAAAATTGCTGTAAATATCTTAAACATTGGAAGGATTAAACTGGCAGCTGCAGCTATCGGTGCTTCTAAATCTGTTATAGATACGGCTATTAATTATTCGAATGAGCGCATTCAGTTTGAAAGGCCTATCTCTAAATATGGTGCTATCCGCTATAAACTTGCTGAGATGGCTTCTAAAGTTTATGCTGTGGAGTCGGCTAATTACCGTGCGGGTCAGAATATCGATGATGCATATGATACTTTAGTTGCGGGTGGCATGGATGCCGGTAAGGCGAAATTAAAATCTACAGAGCAGTTTGCTGTTGAGTGTGCTATTTTGAAGGTATGGGGATCTGAAGCGTTAGATTATGTGGTTGACGAAGGTGTGCAGATTTATGGTGGTATGGGATTCTCGGCGGAAGCGCCTATGGATAGGGCTTATCGCGATGCGCGGATTAACCGGATATTTGAAGGTACCAATGAGATAAACAGGTTGCTTACTGTTGACATGATGTTGAAACGTGCAATGAAAGGCGAACTGGATCTGATGACTCCGGCAACTGCTGTTGCGGGTGAGCTGATGTCTATCCCTGAATTTGGTGAAGAGGATGATACTTTGTTTGCTGCGGAAAAGAAAACCATTAAAAACCTTAAGAAGGCTACGTTAATGGTTGCTGGTGCTGCCGTTCAGAAGCTGATGATGAGCTTGTCTAAAGAACAAGAGATTCTGATGAATATTGCTGATATGGCTAGCTATATTTATGTAGCTGAATCGGCAATGTTGAGAACGGAGAAGCTGGTAAGTATCAGGGGTGAAAAGGAATGTGAGGGGCAGTTGAATTTAATGCGCATTTACTTTGTGGAAGCTGTTGACGCGGTTCAAAAGGCTGGTAAAGAAGCGCTATGGGCGTTTGCCGAAGGTGATGAACTGAGGATGATGATGGTTGGCTTGCGCAGATTTACTAAAGCAGAGCCGTTTAATGTTAAAAATGTTCGCCAAAGTGTGGCACAGCAGCTGATAGCTGCAAATAGATATTGTTACTAACTTATTTTATACTAGAAGTAACATTTCATAAATAAACTGGGCGCCCCTAAAGTATTAGGGGCGTTTTTTATGGATTGTAATGGTCATGTTATCACCACTTTGTCATTGGTAATTTATTTCAGCATCCCGCAAAAGAAAAGAAACCCTGCAAGTCCGAGATGCTGAAATAAATTACCAATGACAAGTTAGAATATTCTCTTTAACAATTTCCCAACTTTTACCCCCTAATTGTTAAAATTGGTTAAAAATTGTTCTATCGCCAATAAAAGACTATTTTTGTGCATTATGTTAAAAAATAGGCTTTTATTAGGGATAGCTATCGTCGTTGGTGTTTTAGCCGCGTGTACAAAACCTGAAGTCTATGATGAAAAGGCTCAGTTTGAGATTGATGAAACGATAATTAAGGACTGGGCAGAGGCAAATGAGGTTACTTTAACAAAAGATACGAGCGGGCTTTATTACAGAATTGATTCTGCTGGTACAGGAGCCGACGACCGTGCCCCGACTGATACGTTAACTGTAGAGTATGAAGGCCGCTTAATGACCGATTCAGTTTTTAGTGAGGCTACCGCTGATAATCCGTTTAAGTTTATTCGCGAAAGCGTAATGCCGGGCTGGAGAATAGGTTTGTCTTTAATTAAGCCAGGTGGACGGATAGAGTTACTGGTGCCCTCAAAGCTGGCATATAAGAATTACCCTACTCCCGGAGTACCGGCAAATTCTGTATTATATTTTATTATTGATTATAAAAAAGTTGCTAAAAAAGTAGATAAACAAAAATAGTATGTTAAAAAAAATTACCTCATATACCTTTCTTATAGTGGGTTTGATTCTTCTAAATTCTTGTAAAAAGGAATATGAGTCCATTCAAAGTATAGATGATGCTAAAATAAAAAATTACATCTCAAGCAATAATATCACCGATGCAGTTGAAGATCCTGATAAAACAGGATTTTATTATCAGATTAAAACACAAGGAACCGGAGAGCTTTTGAAGACTACCGATTCCGTTTTGTATTCTGTATCTGTAAAATCGTTGCTTAACGGAACTAATTATTATACTACTCCTGCAATTTCTAACTTGGGAATGTATGTAGGATATGCAAGTACTTTTGCTTATGCCAATACAGGTATCCAGCTACCAAGTTTAAGGAAAGTATTACAGGCACTTAAGCCAGGTGGCGTTGCAAGGATTTTATTGCCTTCGTACCTTGCATTTGGGAAAAATGGAGCTACTCTTTTAAACGTCCCTTCAAATGAAAATATAGAATTTACGGTTACTACTTATCCTGAAAAGTCTCAAAGATTATTGGACGATAGAAGAATCAGAGAGTTCATACAATCAAAAGGATTAACGGCTACAAAAGATCCTTCAACCGGAGTTTATTATTCTGTTATCCAGGCGGGTACAGGTACCGAGGTTATTGATCTTGCTTCAACTTTGAAAGCGAAGTATACAGGTCGTACACTTGATGGAACTTCATTTGATTCTAATACTGATGGAACATTTTCAACCACACTACTTGAAGTTATTTCTGGCTGGGAAGTGTTGACGAAATTTACAAAGGGCGCAAAAGTTAGGATTTTCATCCCATCTTCAGAGGGTTATGGAACTACAGGGAAAGTAAATCAAACAACAGGGCAGTACGATATTCAACCTAATATCTGTTTAGATTTTGATATCGAAATTGTTGATGTTACCAATTAATTTGATGAGTTAAACGGGATATACCTATTCGTTTAGGGCATCCTTAAAAACTTTTAATACTCTTTCTCTTGCAAAAGCATGTTCAACTATAGGTTGTACATGCTTTTGTTGTTTATACTCAGGTAACCACTGGTTGATATAGGCTTGATCCGGATCAAATTTTTTGGCCTGAAGTTCCGGATTAAATACCCGGAAGTATGGTGCAGCGTCGTTCCCGCATCCGCATGACCATTGCCAGCCTCCAATATTGCTGGCCACTTCGTAATCCAATAATTTCTCTGCAAAATAGGCTTCGCCCCAGCGCCAGTCTATTAATAGATGCTTAGTTAAAAAAGAGGCTACTACCATGCGTACCCGGTTGTGCATATAGCCGGTTTGATTGAGTTGTCTCATTCCGGCATCTACCAGTGGATAGCCGGTTTTGCCCTCACACCAGGCGTCGAAGTCTGATTCGTTGTTTAGCCATTGGATGTTGTCGTAAGCAGGCTTAAAGGACTGATGCACGATTCTGGGGAAGTGCCAGAGGATCATCATATAAAAATCCCGCCAGGCAAGTTCGGATAGCCACTTGTCTGCCCCTTTTTTTAAAGCTTGTTTGGCAGCCTTACGGATGCTTATTGTGCCAAAACGAAGGTGCATGCCAATATGTGTAGTTGCATCAACAGCAGGGAAATCTCTTTTGTCTTCATAATCGGTAAGTTTACTGCTGAAGTGCTTTGAGGGGTACTTTTGGCTCGATTCTTTGAACCCGATTTCTACTAAAGTAGGTAATGGAAGAGGGGGTATTTTTAAAAGATTGTTGAAGTAATTGTTTGTGGGATATGACTTAACATAAAATTCATTAAGCTTTGCCTTCCATTGGTTGAAATAGGGGGTGAAAACGGTATAGGGCTTTCCGTCGTCCTTTAAAATCTCGTTCTTTTCAAAGATGACCTGATCTTTTAATGTTTTAAACTCAATTTGTTCCGATGCAAGATATTCTGCCAACGCATCATCTCTTTCAATTGCACCAGGCTCATAATCATGGTTGGCATAAACAGTTTTTACATGGTAGGTTTTTAAAATTTCGATCCATACTTCTTCAGGTGTGCCATGTTTAACGGCTATGGTAGATCCCAGTGTTTCAAGTTCGGAGTGAATTTCCTGTAAGGTGTGATGTATAAAAGTTACTCTTGGATCTTCCGGGTTTGAAAGTTTTCTGAGAATCTTTGTGTCAAAAATAAAAAGGATCAGCACGGAGTATGGGCCTCTTAGCGCTTCATAAAGTGCTGCATTGTCATTTAATCTCAAATCTCTTCTGAACCAGCAAATACTTACTTCTTCTTTCACTACTTGTAAATATCGGTTAATGCATCTTCCAGGTGGGTGTATTTAAATATGAAACCTGCATCCAGGAGTTTTTGGGCAGATGTGTTTGTGCTTATGAGCGGGAGGATACTCATTTTTCCGAGAATCATTTCCAGCACTTTTTCCGGTACATGTATTGGCCATACCGGACGTTTTATTGTTTTTGCTATTGCTTTTGTTAAGGTCTCATTGGTTACCGGAAAAGGGGCACAGGCGTTGTAAACGCCATGGTACGATGGATTCTCTACTGCTGAAAGAAACATGTTTACAATATCATCAACGTGTACCCATGGCGTCCATTGCTTCCCAGTGCCAAGAGGGGCGCCAACAAAATAGCGGATGGGCCTTTCTAAAGCCGCCAACCCACCTTCTGATTTGCCAAGAACAAAGCCAATTCTGAATTTAACTATTCGCAGGCCAGCTGAGGCGCCTTCATCAACAGCCTCTTCCCATAATTTACAGCATCTGGAAAGAAAACCTGTGCTGGTCCCTGATTCTTCAGTCAATATTTCATCGCCGCGATTTCCATAGTAACCAATGGCGGAGGCAGAAATAAAGGTTTTTATAGGCGCCTGTGTTTCTTTAACGGTTTTATAAAGCAATTGGGCGGACATTACCCTACTATCTATAATTTGTTGTTTACGTTCTTTTGTCCACTTCTTTTCTGCAATGTTTTCGCCTGCCAAATGAATGATGGTGTCTATCCCCTGCAGGCAGTCTGGGTCTATGGTCTGTTTGTAAACATCCCATAAATAGACGGTTGCATTTTTTATGCTGGTGGCTTTCCTTGTTAGTACGGAAACTTTATGCCCGGATTCATGTAGTGCATTTATTAGTTTTTTGCCTAACATGCCGGTAGCTCCTGTAATCAAGATTTGGTTCTTCATACTTTTATAACCTATGGTTTTAACTTTAAGTTTTGCGAAAAGCGCTTTTTATGCCTTTGATTTGTTTCGCTAGTGTAAATATTGGGGTTGTGATTCTTATTCGGATAAAAAATCGTATATTTTTGTAAATAGTACACAAAACTCAGTTGCAAGTTAATGAAGTCTAAGAAAATATTGGTGTGGTTCAGGAATGACCTTCGCTTACATGATAATGAAATGTTAGTTGAAGCAATTGCTAAATCGGACTGTATTTTACCTATTTATTTTTTTGATCCCCGACATTTTGAGAGTACTTCGTTCGAAACAGAAAAAACAGGAGCACGCAGAGCACAGTTTTTGTTAGAAAGTGTTTCATCTTTGAGAGCAGCATTTCAAAAATTAGGAGGGGACATCTTGCTGATACAGGGTAAACCTGAAGAGCATATACCAGCCATTGTTGAGCAGTTAGAAATTTCTGAGGTTTATCATCATAGAGAAGTTGGTCCCGAAGAAACTATAATATCTACTTATGTAGAGGATGCTTTGTGGAAGCAAAGGATTAATCTAAAACATTTTATTGGGCATACACTTTATAATAAAGAAGATTTACCTTTTCCTATTAAAGATATTCCAGATGTATTTACTCAGTTTAAAAAGAAAACAGAGCGCGATGCAATTGTGAAGTCCTGTCATGAATCTCCATTAGAGATTGCTTTTGTTGAAAATGAGAATTGGGGTGCACTTCCTTCATTATTGGAGCTGGGATTTGTGGAGGCCGGTTTTGTGAGTTTTGATAATGACGCTAAAGGAGGAGAATTAGATGGGCTGGAGCATCTAACGGAGTTACTTAAACCCGGATCAGATATTTATATTAAAAGTACTTCAAAAGTTGCCGCGGATAAGCAGGGTTTTTCTTCTAAAATTTCCGGATGGCTTTCGTTCGGTTGTCTTTCGCCAAGAAAGGTTTATTGGATGGTTAAAGAGGCCGAAGCGAGCTTTGGTGCCAACCCTAATTTTAATCAAATATTATTGGGATTGCTTTGGCGCGATTACTTTAGGTTTATGTTTAAAAAACATGGAATTAAGTTTTTCCAGGAACCAGATTTTGAAGAACTGATCTTATCGCCCGTTGAAGTTGATGAGACTTTACTGAAAAAATGGAAAGACGGGGAGACAGGACATTTGCTTGTTGATAAATATATGAAGGAGCTTAATGACTCTGGATTTATTCCTCATGGAGGCCGCTTAGTCGTTGCTACTTTTCTGATTCATGTTTTAAAAATTCATTGGACAATTGGGGCTGCATATTTTGAAGAAAAGCTGATTGATTATGCTCCTGCGAGTAATTGGGGTAACTGGGCAAATGTTGCAGGTGCCGGCCTTGACCTTAAATCGAAGAACACATTTGACCTTGATAAACAAATGAAAATTCTGGATGTAGTATCTCCTGATGCTGCGTCTCTTGTCTGATATTCTTGTCTAATAACTGGCGCTTTTGAGCAGTTATTAAAAAAATGTTAAACAAAAATTGTTTTTTAAACAAACTTGTTTAACATTTGTTGTTCAATATAGTGTGAAAAAATTCTCAATTAGCGACATAGAAAGTCTTATAGGCATAAAAGCACATACCATTAGGGCGTGGGAAATCCGGTACAATCTTGTGCCGCCTAAGCGGACATTGACCAACATCAGGTATTACGACGAGGAGGATTTAAAGTCCCTTTTAAATATTGTTACGCTTAATGAGAATGGCTACAAGATCAGTAAGATAGCCAAAATGAGTAAGAAGCAGATCTCTGATCTGGTTACTCAGCTTAAAGCAGATTGGAATAATGATTCGGTTCAGATGCTTAGCCTATCTAACGCTACTATCGACTATGATGAAGTAGCTTTTTCTAATACTTTAGCAGGATGCATTGAGGAAATGGGGTTGATTAAAACTATGGACCTTGTGCTTTTCCCTTTTATGAAGAAGGTTGGGATGCTTTGGCAAACCGGTGCTATCGATCCTTCTCATGAGCATTTTGCTTCTACCCTGATAAGGGATCGTATCATTGTTGAGATTGATAAAGTTGAAAAACCGCATAAAGATGAGCCTAAACGATTTCTGCTCTTTTTGCCTGAGGCAGAGATGCACGAAGCCGGTTTGCTATTCGCCAGATTTTTATTGAAAAACTGTGGGCAGGATACACTTTATCTTGGTTCGGGAATACCTTATGCTGACCTGAAAAAAATTGTGGCCGCTTATAAACCAGATTATTCGTTTATTGTGTTAACCTCCTTAAATTTAGGCAAAGACATTAATAAAGTTGTAGGAAAAGTGATGGATAATTTGAATGTGCCGTTGTTAGTGGCAGGGAGTTTGATATCAGAATTTGACATTCTTGTGAAGGATCAACTGACACCATTGAAAAATGTTTGTGATATGGTTGAATTTCTTGAAGATTTATAAGGAAATTTACCTGTTTATTAAGGTAAAAAAACCTAATTTTGCAACACTTATAGCAATTCACACATAATGGATAATTTATCTTATCTCAACGGCGCAAATGCCGAATACATAGAATCCGTATATCAGTCTTATAAACAAGATCCTAATTCTGTTGAGTTTGGTTGGCAAAAGTTTTTTGAAGGCTTTGATTTTGGAAGAGGGTCTTCCGGAACATCGGTTAGTTCAGAGACTCCTGAGCATTTTTTAAAGGAAATTAATGTTCTCAATTTAATCAATGGCTATCGTCAGCGTGGTCACTTATTTACCCAAACCAATCCGGTAAGGGAAAGACGTCACCATCTACCTACTTTGGACATGGAAAACTTTGGATTAACAAAGGCAGACCTGGACACTGTATTTAATTCTGGAATTGAGATTGGTATTGGAGCAGCTAAGCTTAGTGATATAATTGCTTTTTTAAAGCAAACTTATTGTCGCTCTATTGGTGCAGAATATAAGTACGTACGTACTCCTGAAATCCTTTCGTGGATTGAAGAGAAAATGGAGAGCGCACGTAATACGCCAAACTTCTCTATTGATGAGAAAAGAAGGATATTAAAGAAATTGAATGAAGCGGTTAGCTTTGAGAACTTCCTTGGAACCAAGTTTCTTGGTCAGAAGCGTTTTTCTCTTGAAGGAGCTGAGGCTTTAATCCCTGCCCTGGATTCGGTAATTGAAAAAGGCGCAGAACTTGGAATTGAAGAGTTTGTAATTGGCATGGCACACAGAGGGCGTTTAAACGTTCTTGCCAATATCATGCAGAAAACCTATAAGGATATCTTTGCTGAATTTGAAGGCAAGGGTTACAGTGCCGAGTCTCCTTTTGGAGGTGACGTGAAATACCACCTCGGGTACTCAACTGATGTTACCACAAACAATGGTAACAGTGTGCATTTGAGTTTATGCCCTAACCCTTCTCACCTGGAAACAGTGAATGGGGTAGTAGAGGGTATGACCAGATCTAAAATTGATTTTAAATACGGTGGCGACAATGCACGTATTGCACCAATTTTGATACATGGTGATGCTTCTGTTGCAGGACAGGGTATTGTTTATGAAGTAATTCAGATGGCTGGTTTGGATGGTTATAAAACTGGTGGAACAATTCACTTGATTATTAACAACCAGATTGGTTTTACTACCAACTATAAAGATGGTCGTACCAGTACTTATTGTACTGATATCGCTAAAGTAACATTATCGCCGGTATTTCATGTGAATGGTGATGATCCTGAGGCTTTAGTTTATGCGATTAATTTAGCAATGGAATACCGTCAGAAATATAAAAATGATGTGTTCATTGATATTTTATGTTACCGTAGATTTGGCCATAACGAGGCCGATGAGCCTAAGTTTACTCAACCCCTTCTATATAAAAGCATAGAGAAGCACGCTAATCCGCGGGATATTTATATTCAGCAACTGATTGGCGAGGGTAAACTTGAAGCAAGTTTAGCCAAGGAAATGGAGAAGGAGTTCCGTGGCATATTACAGGAACGTTTAAATGAAGCGAAAGAAATAACTTCTACTTATCATGAGGTGAAATTTGGCGGTGCGTGGTCAGACATGCGTTTAGCTACACCTAAGGATTTTGAAACTTCTCCAAATACTTCCGTTAAGAAATCAACACTACTTGAAGTTGCGAAAAGAATAAGCACGCTTCCATCAAATAAAAAGTTTTTTAAGAAAATAGAGAAGCTTTTTGAAGAGCGCAGTAAAATGGCAAATACTACTCATGTGTTCGATTGGGCAATGGGTGAGCAATTGGCTTATGGTACTATCCTTGCGGAAGGAAAAAGAGTGCGTTTAAGCGGACAGGATGTAGAACGTGGAACATTCTCTCACAGACATGCGGTTATAACCCTTGAAGATTCTGAGGAAGAATATATCCCATTGGCAAACATTTCTGATCAACAAGCCCCGTTTGATATTTACAATTCGCATTTATCTGAGTACGGGGTACTAGGTTTTGAGTATGGTTATGCAATGGCTAACCCTAATGCGCTTACCATTTGGGAAGCTCAGTTTGGCGATTTCTTTAACGGAGCGCAGATTGTGATAGATCAGTATATTGCAAGTGCAGAAACGAAATGGCAACGTGAGAACGGTTTGGTAATGTTGTTGCCTCATGGTTATGAAGGACAAGGTCCGGAACACTCCTCTGCAAGGATTGAGCGTTTTATGGAACTTTGTGCTGATTACAACATGCAGATAACGAACTGTACTACTCCGGCTAACTTCTTCCATGCATTACGCAGACAGTTTAAACGTGATTTTAGAAAACCTTTGGTCGTGTTTACGCCTAAGAGTTTATTGCGTAATCCTCAATGCGTTTCGAAACTTGCTGAGTTTACTGATGGTAAATTTCAGGAGGTTATTAACGACGAAAATGTTAAAGCAGCTGATGTTAGAAGAGTATTATTCTGTTCTGGTAAGATCTATTATGAGTTGTTAGAAAAACAACAAAAAGATCAAATCAAGGATGTTGCTATTGTTCGTGTTGAGCAGCTTTATCCAACTCCATTGGCGCAAATGGAAACTGTATATGCGAAATACAAAAATGCTAAAGAAGCAGTTTGGGTACAGGAGGAACCTGAGAATATGGGTGCATGGCCATATTTGTTGCGTAAATTAAGAAGAACTATCTTTAATGATATTGAACTGATTTCAAGAAAAGAAAGCAGCAGTACTGCCACCGGATTTGCAAGACAACATGCAGATCAACAGGCTTATATTTTAGCTAAAGCTTTTGAAGCTCCTGTTACTGAAACAGAGAAAAAGATTGCTAAAAAATCAGTGAGTAAAGTTTATAATGTAGATTAGAAAAAATAATACATCAGTTATGAGTATAGAAATAAAAGTTCCGCCAGTAGGCGAGTCGATAACCGAAGTTGTTTTATCACGTTGGGTAAAAAACGATGGGGATGTAGTTGAAATGGACGAGGTAATTGCTGAATTGGAATCTGATAAGGCAACGTTTGAATTAACTGCGGAACAAGCCGGAACTTTAAAAACAGTAGCTGCCGAAGGCGATACACTTGCCATTGGTGCTGTAGTTTGCAAAATTGAAGATGGTGGCGCTGCACCTAAAGCAAAAGAAGAACCCGCTAAAGAAGAAAAACCTGCTGCTGCTGCAGATAAGGCTGCAGCCCCTGTCGCTGAAAAAGGCAGTGAAAATTATGCTACAGGAACTCCTTCTCCTGCTGCCGGAAAAATCCTTGCTGAAAAAGATGTTGATCCAGCTTCTGTAAAAGGAACAGGTGTTGATGGAAGAATTACTAAGGAAGATGCTGTTGCTGCAGAGAAATCTCAACCGAAAGCTACGGCTCCTGCTGCTAAAGCTGCCCCTGCGGTAACTGCTGTTGCAGGTTCAAGAAATGAGCGCAGAGAGAAAATGTCGCCATTGCGTAAAACAGTTGCTAAGAGATTGGTTACAGTTAAAAATGAGACTGCAATGTTAACTACGTTTAACGAAGTTAATATGAAGCCGATTATGGATTTGAGAGGTAAGTATAAAGATCAGTTCAAAGAGAAATTTGGCGTAGGCTTAGGCTTTATGAGTTTCTTTACTAAAGCTGTTTGTGAGGCATTAAAAGATTTCCCGGCCGTAAATGCTAAAATTGATGGCGAAGAGATCGTTTATAATGATTTTGCTGATATCTCAATTGCAGTATCTGCTCCTAAAGGATTGGTTGTTCCGATCATTAGAAATGCAGAAAGTATGAGCCTTGCTCAGATCGAGAAAACTGTTATTGAACTTGCTACTAAAGCGCGTGACAGCAAATTAACTATTGAGGAAATGACTGGTGGTACATTCACAATTACTAATGGTGGTGTGTTTGGATCTATGATGTCTACTCCAATTATTAATGCTCCTCAGTCTGCAATTTTAGGTATGCACAATATCATTGAGCGCCCGATTGCTGAAAAAGGAGAAGTTGTAATTCGTCCGATGATGTATGTGGCTTTATCTTATGACCACAGAATTATTGATGGAAGAGAGTCGGTAGGCTTCCTGGTAAGGGTTAAGCAATTGTTAGAAGACCCAGCTAGATTATTGTTAGGCGTTTAATCGCTTAAACTATATAGAAAAACCCCAATGTTTTTAAGCATTGGGGTTTTTTATTTATTTGTGTGTGTTTATATTTTTCGTACTCCGCCTGATCCGGATACGGATTTTTGAATTGTAGGATTGCCTGAGTAGCTTATATTTCCTGATCCGCTTATCGCTGCATCAATGCTTTTCTGAACATCTATGTATACGTTCCCTGATCCACTTACGTGAGCAGAAACCGTCTCTACTGAGAAGCTCTTGCCTGAAAAAGTTCCTGAGCCACTGATACTGATTTCAGATTCCTTGGCCTTTCCGTTAATTGACAACCCACCTGAACCGCTGATTGCGCCTTCGAAATTAGTTACACTTGCGGATGCTTTGATATTGCCAGAACCGCTTACTGCAACGCTTAGTGAAGAAGAGTTGATTATTCCTTCAACATCTATACTACCGGAGCCGCCCAATCCTAATGAAGTGATCTTCTTTGCGGTAATATAGGCTGTGATTTTTGCGTTTTTGAATTTTTTATACCAGTCGTTCCATTTTGTTTTTGGTTTAATGGTCAGTACACCATTTTTTACCTCAGTAATAAGGTTATCTATGGCCTCTTGATCGCCTTCTAATCTAAGACTTTCTGTATTGCCGAGCTTAACTTTTGCATTAATAGAACCACCAATCTCGATACCTGTAAAATGGCTTACCTGTCTCTGTTGATTTGAGTAATATGTTGATTTGTTGGTTGGATTAGAAGCTTGACTTGCTATTCCCAATGCCAGGAATGCCAGGATTAATATTGATCTTATTTTTTTCATTTTGCTTAGGTTTTTCTATATGACGCACAGAACTGCAATTAGTTGCACCATCTTTAAAAAAAAATCTATGACTTTTTAAGTTTAATATAGAAGTTCCGATCTGCTTTGAAAGTATTTGCTGTTACGCCTTTGCCCAATTCGGCTGTTTTCCATTGAGTAGTTGGGTAGAGGAGGGAAAAGGTGTTTTCTTTTAAGCTTACTTTAACCGGCATGTCAAAATTCTTTACATCGGCTAGCCATCTGTATGATAATTTTGAGCCTTCAATTTTATATTCTAATGTTGGAATATTCGCATAACGAAGGTATTGGTCAAATACCTTATCCAGCTTTAAGCCACTTTGCCTTGCTATATAATTCTCAACTTCTTGCGTGGTAACAGTTTTATGATAGAATGTTTTATTTAACCCCCTTAATATGCTTCTGAATTTTTCATCATTATTGACCAGCTGACGAATGATGTGGATCATGTTTGCTCCCTTGTAATACATATCACCAGATCCTTCTTTATTCACGTCATATTGTCCAATAATTGGAATATCGTTCTGGATGTTATGTCTTATACCCACAACATAATCTGATGCAGCTTGTTTTCCATGTTCTGATTCCGTGAATAGCGTTTCAGAGTAGTTTGTGAAGGCTTCATGAATCCACATATCGGCTATATCTTTTGAGGTGATGTTGTTTCCAAACCATTCATGTCCGCTTTCGTGAACAATGATGAAATCGAACTTTAGACCCCAGCCTGAGGCGGACAAGTCTTTTCCAAGGTAGCCCATTTTAAACTGATTGCCGTATGCAACGGCACTCTGATGCTCCATGCCCAGATGAGGTGCCTGAACAAGCTTATAGCCGTCCTCATAAAAAGGGTAAGGGCCAAACCAATGCTCAAAGGATTTTAACATGGGTTTCACATCTGCATCCCAATGGGGATGGGCTTTTAGGCTATCCTCTTTAAGTGCCCAGTAATCAAGGGATAGCTCGCCTTTTTCGCCCTGGTACTGATCAGACCAATGTGCGTATTTGCCAATATAAAAGGTTACGTTGTAGTTGTTTATTGGGTTGGCGACAAACCAGTTGTATTGCGTGTAGCCATCTTGTTTTTGAACAGTGCTTCTTAAGCGTCCGTTTGAAATATCCTGAAGGTCCTTCGGCGCAGTTATACTAATAAGCATACTATCCACCTCATCGCTTTGATGGTCCTTGTTTGGCCACCAGCAGCTGGCGCCAAAGCCCTGGCAGGCTACAGAAACCCACGGGTTGCCAGACTTATCTTTGGTAAAGATAAAGCCCCCATCCCAGGGTGGGTTCTTTGCTATAACAGGATTGCCTGAATAATATACAGTAAAGCTTTCCTTTGCATCTTTTTTAATCTCAACAGGGAAAGTTACAAATACTGCATTGAATTCTCTTTTGTAAGGAAGCTCAGCACCCTTAAATACAATTTTATCAACCTTAAGGTTATCGAACAGGTCAAATTGCAGTTTGCTGAAGTTTTGAGTAGCTGTAAATTTAAATTCATTGCTTCCGCTGATGAATTTATCATCAATGTTTATTTTAACATCAAGATGGTAATAATTGACATCGTAGCAGGTTCTTAGTGAAGTAAGTGCACCTCTTAGGCTATCAGCCCTGGAAGATTTTTCGGCCCCCGTAAGTAGCTGTGCCTTTGCAAGATTTATTGTACACAGTAACGCAATCGCACAGAATAATAGCTTCTTCATTAAATTATTGTTTTAGTACGGTTACAGTTAGTGAAGAAGAATTGTGTACATCGTGAAAAATGCGGTGTGTTGCTTTTTGGAAATCACTTGGTTCGGCCTGATAGATGTTCATGAATTTTTGAGGGTTTCTGTCTGCTAATGGGAACCATGAATTTTGTATCTGTATCATTATCCTGTGACCTTTTTTGAAAGTGTGGGCAACGTCAGGCAGGGCATAGTTAACTTTAGTGATTTCGCCCGGATTGATGGCCTCCGGCTTTTCAAAGCTATTACGATATTTCCCACGCATAATTTCTCCGCGTACCAGCATTTGGTAACCACCCATAATCAGGTTTTTTGGATTTGTGGTTGGGTTTGGAGTGTTTTCAGGATAAACATCAATTAGTTTTACCACGTAATCTGCATCTGAGCCGGTTGTAGATACAACCAGATTGGCCAATAGTGGTCCGGTTAGTGTGATATCTTCAGTTAAAGTATCAGTTTGGTATACTTTAACATCTGGTCTGCGGGCAGCGAAACGTTGATCATCGATCATGTATTCGCGTGTTCTTTTCGCTTGAACTCCATCCTGATAAGGAACAGGATTATTAGGGTCACTTACGTATTCGTCCCAGCTATCGGTTCTCTTAACTTTTTCAAAACTTAGCTTTCCGTTGGGTTGCAAATACAGCGTTTTGGTTTCGGTATCTTTGGGTGGCCAAGTACTAAATTTTTTCCATTCGTTGCTGCCAGTTACAAAGATGTTTGCTTCTGCGGCATTAAAATCACCCTGACCTTTAAGGTAGTACTTAAAGAAAGGGAGCTCAAAGTTTTCCTGATAATATGTGCTGGTTGGCTGTCCGAATTCAATATCTCCAAAGCTGCTTCCGGTACTGCGTACCCAGCCTCCATGAAACCATGGCCCCATAACCAGGATGTTGTTTGCTTTTGGATTTTGTTTCTCGATGCTTTTATAGGTTGCAAAGGTACCATAGGCATCTTCTGCATCGAAGAAACCTCCTACAACCATAACGGCAGGTTTTACATTAACTAAATGCGGCTGGATGTTTCTTGCCTGCCAAAAGGTATCCAGATTAGGGTGTGCAAATAAGTCATTCCAGAATTTAATGCTATCAGCAAAATATTTATCCTTTAGGTTTTTAACTGATCCGGATTCCAGGTAAAAACGATAGTTGTCTTGTATTGGGAATTCGAAACCTTTAGGTCCTTTGTCTGGAGTAATTGGCTGCGGTCTTGGAACACCGAATGTGCTCATAAAGCTAAACGCATCCATTAAAAACAGACTTCCATTGTGGTGAAAATCGTCGCCACGGAACCAGTCGGTAACAGGTGCCTGCGGGGAAACTGCCTTTAAAGCAGGGTGTGCTCCCGGTAAAGACGTAGTAGAGTAAAAACCCGGATAAGAAATACCGTAGATGCCAGCTTTGCCATTATTGTTTTCTATATTTTTTACAAGCCAATCAATGGTATCGTAGGTATCAGTGCTCTCATCAATGTCTTTTTTAGTTTTTTTGTTGGCCACCTGTGGTCTTATATCATCGAATATACCCTCACTCATCCATTTGCCTCTCACATCCTGATAAACAAATATGAATCCTTCTCTCATCATTGCAGGAAAGTTACCCAAACTGGTTTTGTATTTATCCGCTCCGTAAGGTGCAACAGTGTACGGGGTTCTGTTAATCAGAAATGGGTACTTTTTTGTCTTATCTTTTGGGATATAGATTGAAGTAAATAATTTGACACCATCTCTCATGGTAATACTACGTTCAATCTTAGTGTAATTTTCTTTTACATACGCCGAATCGGATTGTTGAGCAAAAACAGCTGAAAATGTAAAAATGTGGATAGCAATAAGCCAAAGGAATTTGATATGGGCCATTTTAAGTTAATAAGTTATAAATAGTAAATATAGTAAATGGAAATGTTTTAGGCTAATAAGTGTCTGATTTTGCCTCAGGTTTACTAACTTTGTTTAATAAAAAAAACCTTTAATATGCAATACGATGTAGTTGTAATTGGCTCGGGCCCGGGCGGTTATGTTGGAGCAATAAGATGTGCCCAATTAGGCCTAAAAACGGCAGTTATAGAAAAATATAAGACTTTTGGTGGGACCTGCTTAAATGTAGGTTGTATTCCGTCTAAAGCATTGTTAGATTCTTCAGAGCATTATCATAATGCTGCTCATACTTTTAAAACCCATGGTATTGATCTTAAAGATTTAAAAGTTGACATGCCGCAGATGATTGCCCGCAAGAATGATGTGGTTGCTCAAAATACTGCTGGTATTCAATATCTTTTTAAGAAAAATAAAATTGACACATTTGAAGGTGTAGGTTCATTTGTTGATAAGAATACAATAAAAATTACCAATGCTGATGGTAAAACTGAAACGATAACTGCTAAAAATGTAATTATCGCATCGGGATCTAAACCAACTGCTCTTCCATTTTTACCTGTAGATAAAAAACGCATCATTACTTCAACTGAAGCTTTGACCATTACTGAAGTGCCTAAACAAATGATTGTTATTGGTGGAGGGGTAATTGGTTTGGAGTTAGGTTCTGTTTATGCTCGTTTAGGTACCAAAGTATCTGTTGTTGAGTTTATGCCATCTATTATCGGTACTATGGATGCTGGTTTGGGCAAAGAGCTACAACGTGTTTTAAAGAAATCTTTAGGCATGGAGTTTTATATGGGCCATAAAGTTACCGGTGCCACTACAAAAGGTAAAAAAGTTACTGTAACAGCTGATAATGCTAAAGGCGAGCAAGTGAAACTTGAGGCTGATTACTGCATTGTTGCTGTAGGACGTACTGCTTATACTGCTGGCTTAGGCTTAGAAAATATTGGCATCACCACTGAAGAGAGAGGAAATAAAATTCCTGTTAACGAGCATCTTGAGACCTCAGTACCGGGAGTGTATGCTATTGGTGACGTAATTAAAGGTGCTATGCTTGCGCATAAAGCAGAAGATGAAGGTGTTTATGTAGCGGAGAGATTAGCCGGACAAAAACCACATATCAATTATAACCTTATCCCTGGTGTTGTTTATACATGGCCTGAAGTTGCATCTGTAGGTTATACTGAAGAGCAGCTAAAAGAAAAAGGTATTCAATATAAAGCAGGTTCATTCCCTTTCAAAGCAAGTGGAAGAGCTAAAGCAAGTATGGATACTGATGGTTTTGTGAAAGTATTAGCTGATGCCAAAACCGACGAGATCCTTGGTGTTCATATGATTGGTCCTCGTGCTGCTGATATGATTGCTGAAGCGGTAGTTGCGATGGAATTCCGTGCTTCTGCTGAGGATATTGCAAGAATTTGTCACGCACACCCAACATACACTGAAGCCCTTAAAGAAGCGGCTATGGCAGCTACAGAAAACAGAGCGATACATATTTAATTGCAATAATGCATTATTAAAGAAAAGGCCTAGATTATTCTAAGGCCTTTTCTTTTAAAGCAGGATAGGTTTCGTATAAAACCTTTATGGCTATTTCAATAAGTCTTAAATTTTCTTCCTGATGGCCGTGTTGCACTTCTACATTTATGTAAGGGATATTTTTACTCATGGCATAAACGGATAAAGAACCATCATCAGGTGCTTCAGGAGATTGAAGTATTACATTTACCTTTTCTTGTTTTAAGCGATTAAATAACTTCAGATCAGTCACTAAAATCAGATCATCATTATCCATCTCAAAATTGATGTATACAGAATCTGCAGCGCTTTCTAGTTCATAACCCTCCAGGTATGATGAAATACCAAACGCGCCATCCCCATTATTATGTAAGGTGAAAATGTATCCAAGTTTTTTAGGGTTGTAAAAGTCGAGGATCAGTTTGCCGGTTCGTTCTAGTTGCATTAGAACTTCATCATTATCTACATTTTCGTACTTTTCAAGCCCCATAATAATTCCTTCTTGCGTATAAATGCTGTTGGGATCTGTTTGGAAGTTAAAACCGTCATTTGTGAATTTAAAATTCCTGACACCGCCATACTGACAATCAATGATGTTGCCACCGTTAAACTGTATGTATTCAAAAGCAGCTTTTACCCCTGTGTCTTCATCATCATGTATGGCAAGGAAACTGATCTTTGGTTTCCCGTAACTATATTTTACAAGATTGATGTCCAAGTCGTTTAATGCAATAGCACTTGTGTCAGTCAGCATACCCTCAAAAACAGGAGGGTGCTGTGCTTTTATCCCTAACGAAAAGCTGCATAACAGCAGCAGTAATATCATGCGTCTCAACATATTCCCTGTAAATACAACAAAACAATTATAATTGTTTTTAATTATTAAAACAAAAAGAGGAACTTTTTTAGGGCTCCTCTTTTTGTTATTATCTATTTGAAATGTTATTCTGCAAGGTCATATTCCAGAACATCTTTATGTTCGTATGATTCCTCCAATAATTCGTCTATTGTTTTGCCTTTTTTGTTAAAGCCTAATTTATCTAACATAATATCAAAAATCAGGTAAACAACCGGCACAACAATTAATGTTAAAAATAACGAACTTGTTAAACCACCGACAATAACCCAGGCCAGTCCATTTTTCCATTCCGCACCGGCACCACTTGCCAGCGCAATTGGTAGCATACCAAAGATCATGGCTATGGTTGTCATCAAAATTGGGCGCAAACGTGCGTGGTTAGCTAAAACTAATGCTTCTATTGTAGATTTTCCTTCTGCTTTCATGTGGTTGGTAAAATCGACTAGTATAATCGCATTCTTCGCCACCAAACCCATTAGCATAATTAAACCTAAGATGGTGAAAATACCGATCGAGTTATTTGTTAAAGCTAGCGCCAGGAAGGCCCCGATTAATGCAAGTGGCAAAGAGAACATTACCACTAAAGGATAAACAAAACTATCATATAGCGCCACCATAATTAAATAAACTAAAATAACGGAAGCCAGTAAGGCAATACCCAGAGTACCAAAACCTTCGGCCTGATTCTCCTGATCTCCTGCCCATGCATAACTTACACCTATAGGAGCTTTTAACTTTCCGTCTTTTTGTAGCTGCTCCAGTTTTGCCTGAAATTCAGCAACAACAGTTCCTGTCGGTCTCCCAATGGATTGCGCTTTAACAGATACTGAGGTCGATTTATTTAAACGCTCTAACTGACTTGGTCCGGAACCCTCGGTAATCGTTGCAAACTGTGAGAGCTTAATTTGCTCGTTGTTCGTATTTACAAAGATAAGGTTACGCACATCGTCAACATTTTTCCTGTTGAAATCCTGGTATTGGATATTAATGTCATACTCGTATTCGCCTTTTCTGTATTTACCGTCTGTGTTACCCGCAAAAGCAGTTTGCATGGTAGAACCTACAGTTTGTAATGTTAAGCCAAGAGCCGACATCTTATCACGATCAACCTGAACATTAATTTCAGGAGTTCCTTTTTCTACAGATAACTTGATCTCCGTTGCACCTGGAATTGCTGCAAGTACTTTTTGGGCACCTTCTGCATATTTTAATGCGCTATCCAGGTCAGAACCCATTACCACCAACTGTATCGGAGCGTTTTCTGCAATACCCAAAATACTAATTGGTACCGTTTTAACTTTAGCACCTACCAATTCTTTAGCAAGCGCACGGCTCATTTTTGTTGCGAAAATGTCGGACGAGATCCCCTCGCGTTCATTACGCTCAACCAGCTTTACGTTGATCTCCGATTTATAAGCTGTTGCCTGAGTTCCACCGAAATCTCCACTGGCCTGACCAACAGTAGTAATTAACTGAGTAATTTCCGGCTGTTTATCCAAAAATGCTTCCGCTTTTTGTGTGTAAAAGTTAGTTTGCTCCAGAGGTGCATCTTTTGGCAATTCAATTTGAATTAAAAACTCACCTTTATCAGATTTAGGGAAAAACTCAGAACCAATAAAACCAGCTCCAGCTAACCACATTGCCCCAACAAATAATACGACAACGGCTGCTATGGTACGTCTTTTATGGTTTAACGACCAGGTTAAGATGTTTGTAACCCATAATGTGAATTTTTTTAATTGTTTTTCAAACCAAAGGATAAAACGACCGAATATGTTTTTGCCTTCAATATGTTCTAATTTACCGTATCTAGAGAAAAGGAGAGGTACAATGGTAAATGAAGCAACTAATGAAAGTAACGTTGCAATAATTACAACCACACAGAACTGGCGTAGAATGTTCGATACCAGACCTGTACTAATGGCGATAGGGAAAAACACAACCACAATTACCAGTGTAATGGATACAACTGTAAAACCGATTTCCCTTGTCGCATCAGAAGCTGCTCTTACTTTATTTTTACCCATCTCCATGTGTCGCTGGATATTTTCCAGAACCACAATCGCGTCATCCACAAGGATACCTACCACCAGAGACAAACCTAATAATGACATCAGGTTCAAAGTAAAGCCAAATAAACTTATACCAATAAACGTTGCAATTAATGATGCCGGAATGGATACCATTACAATTAATGCATTACGTAAACTATGCAGGAAGAATAGCATTACAAATGCTACCAGTACAACTGCCAGAATTAAATCGTGAATAACGGCATCTGCAGATTCTAGGGTGAAGATGGAACTGTCGTTAACAATTTTAATGTTAAGTTTATTAGCAGCGTATTCTACTTTTAGTTTCTCTATAATTTTATGTACGCCTTTACTTACTTCTACCGCATTTGCATCACTCTGTTTAATGATTTGGATAGCAATAGCCCCTTTTCTATCAATACGAGCTAGTTTTTCGGTTTCTTTTTGAGAATCCTGTACATCAGCAACATCACCCAAACGAATTTGAGCGCCAGCTTTTGAAGTTGTTAAGACAAGGCTTCTTAATTCCTCAAGATTTCTGTATTTACCTGATAAACGAATTAAAACATCCTGATTTTCTGTTTTAACACTTCCTGTAGGGAAATCCAAGTTTGAGCTTAAAATCATTTGTTGTACCTGAGGTACAGAAAGATTATAGCCTTGTAATTTATCTGCATCTAAAGAAACCTGGATTTCTCTTTCAGATCCACCAATTAGGTTAACCTGCGCAATCCCGCTTACTCTGGAAATAACCGGAGCAATCCTTTGGTCAATTAAATCGTAAAAGCTAATGTCATCCATGTCTGCAGAGGCCGACATGGTGATAACCGGTAAATCATCTAATGAGAATTTACTTAATGATGGTGTTTTCACATCCTCAGGTAAATCTGAAAGGATGGCATTTACCTTACGTTGAGCATCATTTAATGAAATATCAATGTTGGCTGCATCAGTTAACGTAATCGTAACTGTCGATAAACTCTCAAATGAAACCGCATTTATTTTTTTGATATTTTCCATTGATGATACCGCATCCTCAATTTTCTTAGTTACGGTATTTTCTACCTCAGCAGGTGAAGCTCCAGGATAAATGGTTGAAATAGATACTACGTTGTTTGAGAATTTTGGTAATAACTCATAGCCCAACGAAAAGTAACTTAATAGCCCTAATAAAGTAAGTGCAGTAAATACTACAATTACCAGGGAGGGCCTTTTTATCGATATGTCTGTTATCTTCATTTTCTTTTTTTATTGCGTATTGCGATTGGCATATCGCGATCATTAACTGCCGGGATTGACCTATTTTACTATGCTGACAGGAGTGCCTTCAGCCAAATTAATCTGTCCGCTTGTAATTACAGTTTCTCCTTCGTTTAATCCTTCAAGGATTTCAACGGAATCCCCTAAAATACGGCCAGCAACTACTTTACGGATTTTAGAAGTGTTATTTGATTTATCTAACATAAATACCTGGTTGCTGCTTACACTACCCACAAATGCAGTACGAGGTATTAAAATGCCCGGTGCTTGCTTAGGGAAATTAAATACAGCTGTTCCATACATACCTGCTTTTAGGCTGTTTTTAGTATTGTTATCTACTTCAATTTCAATAGGGAAGTTTAAAGATGCATCGGCTTTTGCTGCAATGAATGTAACCTTGCCATTGAATTTTTCTGTTGGGAAAACAGAAGATTTGATGCCAATTTTATCACCTATTTTTAGGTTTGCTACTTGCGATTCGTTAACGTTTACCCTTAGTTTTAATTTAGAAACGTCTACAATTTCAAATAACTGAGTTCCTTGTGTGTTTACAAACGCACCAACTTCAATGTATCTTTTATTGATGATACCATTAATAGGCGATTTAAGATTCGCATCGCTTACTTTACGCTGTGAAGCTTGCAGGCGCAATTTTGCGTTTTGTGTTGTTAATTTAGCCTGGTCTAATTGCTGTTGGGTTACACCACCAGTTTCATAAGAACTTTTGTATCTGGCTTCATCTCTTAAAGCATTTTGATAGTTTGCTTCCGCAGTTTCTTTGTCAGTATTGATAATTTCAGCATCAACACGTGCTAAAACTTGTCCTTTAGTTACACGATCACCTTCATCAACGTAAATTTTACTTACCCTACCAGCATTTTCTGAAAGGAAGTTTAATTCTTGTTTAGGTACGAAGTTTCCATTGACAGCAAAATCCAGATCAACTACTTTCTTTTCTACAGTTGCAATTCGAACAGCAACAGCACCACCACCTTCTGCGATAAAGGCCGTTTTTGCTTCGTTTTTCTTCTTGTTGTTGCTTAAAACATAAGCTATTGCGCCAAGGGCGACAACGATTATAACAATTATAATAATTACTCTTTTCATTTCTATTTTGCTAGCGATTTAATATTTCCGTTCGATTTGATTAATTGTATTTCGGCTATTTTGTAATTTAATAAAGCCTGGATGTAGCTATTTTGAGCTTCAGTAAGTGAATTTTCTGTGTCCAGTAGATCCGTTAGGTTCGCCAAACCATTGTTGTAATTGTTCTGCGTACTTTTATAAATCTCATTTGCCAGTTCAGCATTTTTCTTTTGTGCATTAATGGTGTTAATGTTATTGCGCAATTCGATTTTAGCATTCTCATAAGCTAAGTTTAATGAGTTTGTCGATTCTCTTCTGTCCTCTTTTGCTTTCTTAATATCAACATCGGCCTGACGTACCTTTGAACGAGTCAGGAATCCGTTAAAAATTGGTATTTTTAAGGTTAACCCAATGGCTGATGCATCAAAACCAATAGCTTTTTTATTTGTAGTCAGGAAATCGAAATTATTAGCCTGACTGGAATAAGTATAGTTCCCTGTTAACGATAAGTTTGGATAATACTCCGCTACGTAAGCTTTACGCTGTAGTGATAAAAGTTTGTCCTGAATATCCAGGAGTTTAATTTCCGTCCTGTTGTCTAAACCAATAGAATCTGCAAGTTCAGGTAATTGGGTTACTTCAGTAAGTTCTGTTTTTGGTAAGGTAATACTGGTACTTACCGGCATGCCCATCGAAAACTTTAACTGGTTTTCCAATTGTGTAATCGCATTTAAAATTTGTGAGCGCTGTGTTTCCAAATTGGTAAGGTTAACATTGATACGATCAACATCAATTTTTTTAGCCAAGCCATTTTTGTGCTGATTGGAAATGATATTTTCAATAACTTTTACATTCTTGATGTTGGTGTCGATTACATTCATTTGCTGTCTGTTTACCAACACCTGATAATAATTATTGGCAACTAACTCTATGATCTGCTCTTCCGTAAATTGAGCAGTAAGGTTGTAATACTCCTCACTTGATCTTGCAGCCTGCAGACCCGTGAAAACTTGTTGATTGAATAATTGCTGTGAAAGTTGAACCCCGGCAGATGAATTCCATTTTTGACCCATTTTAAATGATTGTGTAGTGCCATTGCCTATATCTGCTACCAATTGGCCAATAATAGGATTGTAAGTTAAACCTGCATTACCTGTAATCTGCGGTAAAGCCTGAGCCCTAACTTCCTGGGTTTTGTATTTCCCCCCGTCAATATCAAGTTTTGCTTTTCGCACATTTGCGCTATTCTGGATGGCGTAATTTAACGCATCTTTTAAGCTTAGCGTTTGTTGTGCACTAACTGTATTTGATAATACCAAGCCCAATAATAATAGTGGGATTGTTTTTATCTGTTTAATAATAGTGTTCATATAATATAATTAGTCGTCTGTTTATTTTAATCCTTTAAGGAATATATTCGAGAGGTTTATTTGTTTTTCCAGCATCGCCTTCATTTCTTTTTTGCTTGGAAACAGCTCCTTATTACCATGTAAAATACATAGAGAAGTAATTCCGGCTAAACTCTCAAGATATAGCTCCGCAATTTTGTCAGCATCGTCTTTGGCTAGTTCTCCTCTCTCCATTGCTGCTCTGAAGATCTCAGCATGGAAATGTTCATTTTTCAATTTCATTTTCATGAAATGTCCTCTTAATTCATCAGAATTTAAGGATGAATCCGGGCTGCCTCCAGATAAATGAAGCATATAGTATTTTTGAAAGAAACGGTGTTTAACTTCTATAAAGCCGGTTAAACGATCTTTAATAGACATCTCAGTTGATTTATCTTTTTCAATTATTTCAAAATAATCAGAGAATATCTTGTCGATAACACCAAATACCAAGCTGTTTTTATCTGGGAAATAATAGTATAATGAAGGTTTTGATACTGATAGATCCTCAGCGATCTCATTCATTGTGGTTTTGTTAATACCATAGTGAATAAAACGTTTAATAGCCCCCTCAATTATAGCATCCCTTTTTTTATCAATTTCTACCATTTTACTTTTTTACTTTTTGACTTTTTTAATTCAACAGTCAAAAATACTGCCATTATTTTACTTGAAGAATTTTAGTGTTAAAATCTCATTAAACTGACGAAATTATGACAAAATAGGGTGGTTTGTAATGAAAGCTGTGGTTGACAGCCTTTTACAGATGCAGTAATTGTGGCGTAAGAAGGGGGGTGTCAGGCTATTTGGCCTTTAAGCCAGCTAGAAAAATCTCTGCAAGCATTTTCTCTTTTGCAAAAATTTGCTTGAATTGCTCTTTGCCAGGGAACATAATCTTATCTCTGCTAAGGATATTAAAGTGAATCCCTGACAGTGCGTCAATGAATATATCTGTAGCTAATTTAGGATCTTCTATTGCTAATTCGCCGCTCGCTATTCCCCTGCTAAAAAGAGAACCGATGATAATTGCCTCGAAGGTTCTGGCTCTTTGGAATTTTTCATAAAGGCCTTCTGGTAGTTCAGTGCTGATTACTTGATTCGACTCAAATAAATTATAATATTTCTGAATATAACCCTGACGTTTTTGGAGTAATTTAAGTACACCTTCGGTCGCAGTTGTGGTTTTATCGATAGACTTAACCAGGTCTCTGCTCATGATTTGCATAAGGTGTTCAATGGAACTTACGTAAAGACTTAATTTATCAGGGAAATAGTAATAAAGAAGTGCCTTTGAAAAAGAAATGTCTTTGGCAATTTCTGTCATCGTGGTTTTTGATAATCCATAATGAGCAAACCTTTTTAACGCAGCTTCAATAATTAAAATTCTTTTCTTATCCTGATTTTCCATAGAAATATTAATGTTCTCCCTTACTGTTCCTGAATTTACCTTAACGCCCTATAATAGTATAATGCGCCTGTTGCGGTAAAATTTCATGAAAAATAGTCAAAATTTTTAAATATTGATTTTAACATGTTTATTACAGGGCTTATCAATTACATTTGTAGTGTTTACTTAATCTGTTGAAACCTGTATGTTAGACGTGCAAAAGAATAAATCATTAAAACCTTACAATACATTTAGTATAGCTGTAGATGCAAATTATTTTGCCGAAATCCTCTCTGAACAGGACCTTAAGGATGTATTGAAATCGGAGCTTATTAGACAGCAGAATTTATTGGTTTTAGGCGGAGGTAGCAATGTGTTGTTCACTAAAGATTTTAACGGCCTGGTAGTTAAAATTAGCATACCGGGGATTTCGAGTATTGAAGAGGGAGATGACATTATTGTAACAGCTGGGGCAGGAGTGGTTTGGAATGATCTTGTAAAGTACTGTGTACGAAATGGGTTTGCCGGTATTGAAAATCTTAGCCTTATTCCAGGAACTGTGGGGGCATCACCAATACAAAACATAGGTGCTTACGGCGTAGAATTAAAAGATGTTTTTAAATCTTGTGTGGCTTATGAAATAACAACATCCGAAAAACGAGTATTCAATTTTGAAGATTGCCATTTTGGATATAGAGATAGTGTTTTTAAAAATGAACTGAAAGGTCAGTATATCATTACATCTGTTAGCTTTAAATTAAGTAAATCTGCAAAAATTAATACCCAATACGGAGCCATACAGGACGAGTTAAATAATAAAGGCATTGCTGTTCCTACAATTGCAGATATTTCTAATGTTGTTTCTGAAATAAGGGTTGCCAAACTACCCGATCCTTCTACAATTGGGAATGCCGGAAGCTTCTTTAAAAACCCTGTTATTACGAGCGATGAGTTCGAAGCAGTAAAATCTGAACATCCGAATGTGGTTCATTATCCGGCTCCGGGGGGTAAAGTAAAACTTGCAGCGGGCTGGTTAATAGAGCAATGCGGGTTTAAGGGCGTGGTCGTCGGACAAACAGGTACATGGAGGAATCAGGCATTGGTTCTGGTCAATCACGGCACTGCTACGGGGATGGAAGTGTATAGTTTTTCAGAACAAATCATAAATGATGTGAATGCCAAGTTTGGTGTTCAATTAGAAAGGGAAGTAAATATTCTGTGACAACGTTCCCTTCGATACTGTAGGCATCGAAAATTAATTTCATAACACTAGGATCTATTTTTTGGTACACATGTTGTATATGTTTTGGAGTGTAAGATTAAACAAACTGGTGAGCGCCACTCATAAATCCCTGTTTGTTTGCTTTTTTAACCCAAAACTTAAAACATTATGACAAAAAATGAATTCAACCTCAAATTAAATGACCACTCGGTCTCTTTACAGTCATTCGCTTTAAATTTTACAAAAGATATTGAAGACGCAAACGACTTGGTGCAGGATACTATGTTGAAGGCCGTAACTTACTATAGTAAGTTTAAAGAAGGAACAAATCTTAAAGGATGGTTATTTACTATAATGAAAAATACCTTTATTAATAATTATCGTCGTTTGGTAAAAACAAATGCATTAATTACTAAATCGGATGATATTTCCTCTGCAAATCTTCATTACAGCGCTTCGAAAAATACCAGTGACAGTAAGTTTGTTATAGGTGACATAAATAAGGCTTTGGCTACTTTGCAGCCGGAATATCATATTCCATTTGTTAAGTATTTTGAGGGATATAAATACCATGAAATTGCTGAAATGCTGAATATTCCAATTGGCACTGTAAAAACAAGAATACATGTTGCCCGTCAGATTTTAAAGAAATATCTAAAAACATATTCTAAGGACGTCCTTGGAGCAGAAATTGTTTAAAAGAGTTGGTTATACAATGTTGTTCTGTATACGATCGTCATCCTGAAATAAATTCAGGATGACGATCGTGTCTTAATACGACTGTGTCTTATTTACTTTTCTACAAAAGCTTTTAAGTTTGCTAACCCCTTTTCATAGTCTTTTCCGATCATAGAGTCGTATGCCAGCGACAACCATCTGGAAAAAATAGATGTGTTTTCACCTCTAAAGTCCCATGTCACCTTTGTGCCGCCATTAGCGGTGGGCTCAAAGTAGAATGAGGTAATTGCTGTGCTTTGGAAAGGTTTAATGAACTCCAGTTTTTCGTCGATCTGCTTATTTGGGTTAAGCTTTTCAATTGTAATACTTCCGGTTCCAACCTCTTTTCCTTCCCAGCTAAACTTCGATCCAACAGAAATACCATCGCCTGTTACGGTATGTTTAGCTGCCTTGTCCATTTGCATCCATGGATTCCATAGACCGAAATCATTAAAATTTAGTGTTTTCTGATAAGCTATACTGTCAGGTTTGTTAATTTCAATGGATCTGCTTACGCTGTAAGTTTTTGGAAGAAAAAAACCAATGATAAAGAAGAGGGCAATGATTATTACAATAATGCCCGCTAAGACTTTAATTATTTTCATTTTTATTTGTTTTGGTTACTTAAAATTAACTTAAAAAGTTTTGTTAGGCAAACAATTAATTCTTAGAATATATAGATAGGAGATAAGGTTGTTTAACTGGGTCAAAATCATATTTTTGAGGCTGAATTTATTTCTATACATGAGTTACTATTATTTATTGATCAATCTGGCACTGCTTCTTTTATCATTTTTGTTGGCCTTGGATAAAAAGGTCAGTCCAATCAGGAGTTGGAAGCCAATGATTCCGGCAGTACTGGCTTCAGGATTGTTTTTTTCAGTTGTAGCGTTGATCTTTAATCAATTCAAGTTGTCAGTATTTAACACTGAATATACTGTTGGAGCTCATATTCTTCAATTACCAATTGAAGAAATCTTGTTTCACTTTATACTGGCCTTTGCCGGGCTAAATATTTATGTGGTTTTGAATGCGCGTTTTCCGAAAAATAATCTGGAGAAATTTAGCCTGTCTGTCAGTAATTTATTGCTTGGAGTGCTTATTGCTATGTTGTTTTTTACACACACTAAAATGTATAGTGTTATTACTTTTTCTGTTCTGTTTCTGTTCCTTTTTTATATAGAGTATGTGAACAAGCTCAGGTTCATGTATAAGTTTTACAGGGGTTATATAGCACTGCTTATTCCTTTTTGCTTGTTATATCTACTTATTGGGGGCTTACCAATCCTTACCTATGTATTTGAGGAAACCATTAAATTAAAGGTAAGAGCAATTCCATTTGAAAGCTTCTTTTACCTTATGAGTAATCTTCTGTTAAGTGTTTACTTATTTGAAGTGATTAAAAGTAAAAGCAAAGCATAATGGAGCTGCCAATTTATACAAAGCAACAGCTTGCATTACGGAATGGGCAGGACAAACCACAGATATGGGTTGCTTACAGAGGTATTATTTATGATGTAACAGATAGCAGGCTGTGGGGGAATGGCAAGCATTATGAACATTGGGCAGGCCAGGATCTGACAGATGAGCTACCGGATGCACCTCATACAGAAACCGTATTTGAGAAATTTACGGCAATAGGTAAATTAAGTACATAAAGAAATACTTATAAGAGTGTTTCTTTATGTACTTAAGATTAAGTTTTATGATTCTATTGTGAATGAACTTAGGGTTACAAATTCCTGAACACGTGCTGCAACTTCTGCTGAGGTTAGGTTAATGATTTTTTCTGTTCCAAATTTCTCTACGCAGAAAGAAGCAAGGGCAGAACCAAAGATTATCGCATTTTTCATGTTGTTGAAGTTCACCGTCCCTACTTTAGCCATGTAACCTATAAATCCGCCGGCAAATGTGTCTCCTGCACCAGTTGGATCAAATACCTCTGCCAATGGCAATGCCGGAGCTGAGAAAATTTTATCCTCGTGGAATAATAGGGCACCGTGTTCGCCTTTTTTAATGATCAGGTATTTAGGGCCCATTGCTAAAATTTTCTTAGAAGCTTTAACTAATGAGTATTCTCCAGAAAGTTGACGCGCCTCCTCATCATTGATGGTAAGAACATCTACCATTTTAAGGGTTTCTAAAAGATCTGGCATCATAATATCCATCCAAAAATTCATTGTATCTAAAACAATTAGCTTAGGCTTGTTTTTAAGACGTTTGATGACGGTCTGCTGTACAATTGGAGTAAGATTGCCTAACATTAAGTATTCGCAGTCCTGGTAGCTCTCAGGGATAATGGGGTCGAAATTCTCTAGTACATTAAGTTCAGTAACTAGAGTGTCGCGACTATTCATGTCGTTGTGATATTTTCCAGACCAAAAGAAAGACTTTTCTCCCTCTTTTATTTGCAGTCCTTCGGTATCAATACCATGTTCGGTAAACGTATCTATGTCCTCTTTATGGAAATCGTCGCCTACAACACCAACAATTTTTACTTTATTGTAGAAGTAAGAAGCAGCTAAACTTGCATAAGTTGCGGCACCACCTACTATTTTATCTGTCTTTCCGAAGGGAGTTTCGATCGCGTCAAAAGCTACAGTACCTATGATTATCAGGCTCATATGAAATAATTGATTTTTTTTTAAATTTTTTCTCTGCAAATATTGCATAAATAAATTAAAACCCCTAATATTGCATTCCCAAAACGAACAAGATATTATGTTCCTAGGAACACATCAGAAGCGTTTTTGGAAGACCAGACTCCTTCTTAGCTCAGCTGGTTAGAGCATCTGACTGTTAATCAGAGGGTCGCTGGTTCGAGCCCAGCAGAGGGAGCTCAAAATGAGGTAGTTAGCCTCACCATAAAGGTGAGGCTTTTCTATTTGCAGGAAATTTGCACACAATAGGGATCAATGGAGGATCAAGCGGAATTCGGGATCAAGTGGCTGTTGCACAACTATGTTTAAATCATTCTCTAAATTGGCCGTTTGCCTTTTGAATAACTTAAATATTTATATTTTATTCTGACAGGTACGAGAGAAGGCCTTTTATTATTTATTCAAAAGTTTCTTTGTTACAAATTCATTAAAAAAGAAATCCCTATAAATATTGCCAATCGGTATTTCGTTTTTTCCAATATATACAGTATTGTTGTCTACAGAATCTATTTTATTTACATTGATAATGTACGATTTGCTGACTCTGACAAAAGAACTTTTTGGAAGCAAATCATGAATGGTTTTAATATTCATCAGTGTAATCACTTTTTGATTTTCTATGTAAATAATAACATAATCTTTTAACCCTTCAATATAAAGTATATCACTAAAGTATACTTTAAACATTCTGCGGTCTGCCCTTACAAAAATATAATCATCGGTTATGTTTTCTATATTGCTGCTTGTATGATCAGTATGGAATAGTTTACAATACGTCTGCGCTTTTTCAACCGCTTTTTGAAAGCGCTCTAATTTTACAGGTTTGATCAGATAGTCAATAGCGTCGACTTCATAACTCTCAGAGGCAAATTCATGAAAAGCGGTAGTAAATACTACTAAAGTATTTTTAGGAATAGTTCTGGCAAATTCAATTCCATTCACTCCTGGCATTTGAATATCAAGAAATACCAAATCAACAGCATTTTTTGCCAGAAATTCTCTTGTAGCATCTGCTCCGTTAAATGAAGCTATGGATTCCAGATTTTCTGTCTCGTTAACCAGTTTTTGGATTGCTTTTCTTGCTAATGGCTCATCGTCAACGATTATGCAGTTCATTTTATAATTTTAAAGTTAAGGTAACGCAGTAGGTTTCCGAATTGTCTTCTATTTTCAATTGATGTGAAGAAGGGAACAGGAGTTCTAATCTTCTTTTAATATTAACCAGACCTAATCCTCCGGATTTATTAACTGCTTTTACAGTGGGTTTTGAGTTGATGCATTTGAAAAAAAGCTCGGAATGGCAAACATTAAAAAACAAATTTACATAGGATAATTTCGCTGAGTCATTATTGTGTTTTACAGCATTTTCGACAAACGAAATGAATAATAAGGGGGGAACCTGAACACCGCTCAATTCTCCTTCTTTGGATATTAAAAAATTAAAATTATCCCTTCTGACTTTTTCCAGGTTTAAAAAATCTTCTAGAAAATGGATTTCTGAGGTTAATAAAACTTTATCTCTCGAGCTGTCATAAAGCTGATAACGAAGCAGGTCACTTAGTTTCATCAAAACCTGCGAAGCTTTTTTAGGATCATCTTCAATTAAAACATTAGCGTTATTGAGCATATTAAAAAGGAAATGCGGATTGATTTGATTCTTGAGCTGTTCCAGTTCAGCATTAGTTTTTGCCAGGTCGAGGTCATGAATCAGTTGGGCATCAGATATCCACTGCTGGAATAGTTTAACTGCTGCCGATGCAATAATAAGCACCATGATCATAAAGGAAAAGGTAAAAAAGTTAATACTGTCATCCTCGTAAGGCAGTAAATCAGATTTAAAATAACTGGAAAAAACTTCATGGATGTAAAACGAAAGAATCATCGCTGAAAGCACAAAAAGACCATAACCCAGGTATTTTTTTCTGAATAAAAATTGAGGTACAAAAAAATACATATTACTGTAAGCCAGTGAAATGATCAGGGAAAAAATAGCCAGTCGGTTATAGGTTTCGAAAGGTTCTACATAATCCGGCGGACTGTAATACAAAACAACAATACAAAACGCGATTAGTAACAAATGACGTTGAAACCGGTATTTTTCTGAAATGATCAACTGAAGGATACAATTGGCATCCATAGTTTTTCTGTGTAAAGTTTTATTCATAAGCCTATTCTAGATTTCGAGCAAATGTAGCAGTACGCCAGA
Source organism: Pedobacter sp. GQ55 (assembly GCF_059758925.1). Taxonomy (NCBI): domain Bacteria; kingdom Pseudomonadati; phylum Bacteroidota; class Sphingobacteriia; order Sphingobacteriales; family Sphingobacteriaceae; genus Pedobacter; species Pedobacter sp. GQ55. Next base: position 308,265 of record NZ_JCAXEI010000005.1, read on the forward strand.
AATATAAATTTTTACTATACAAAAGCACCTTAATAATATACCAAAATAAGATTTAAAGAGCGTAAACCTTTGTTATGAGTTAAAAACCCCGCTTCTGTCGCTGAAATCTTAGTGCGCATTTATTTTACTAGATGTAAAAGCTGCTTTAATATATAAAGTAAGGCATTTTGTATATATAAAATATGCGGATTCTGCAAAAATATACTTTAGCCAAAAATTGAAACACTTAACTCAAAACTTTAATAAATGAAAAGCAGAATTCCATCGTTTCTAATACTCTTTTTTGCCTTTGTAGTCCATGGGTATTCGCAGGAAAAAGTTACCCTTAGCGGCACAATATCTAATAAGTCCAATACCGAAACACTAATTGGCGTGAATATTTACATTCCAGAAGCGAAAGTAGGCATCACGACCAATTCTTATGGGTTTTATACCACAACCTTGCCAAAAGGGACTTACACCATTATCGTAAGCTACGTAGGCTTTGATAATATAGAAGAAACCATCACGCTGACCGAAAACACAAAAAGGAACTTTGGGATGACCGAAATCAATAAAACATTGGGTGAAGTTGTGATTAAAACCAATACCATAAAAGAAAACATCCGCAAACCTGAAATGAGTACCAATAAACTGTCTATTGCCACGATAAAAAAGATGCCGGCCGTTATGGGTGAAGTAGATGTTTTAAAATCGATCTTACAGCTTCCCGGGGTTACCAATGCTCAGGAGGGTGCATCGGGATTTAATGTCAGGGGAGGTTCTGTTGATGGAAATTTGGTGCTGCTTGATGAAGCCGTTGTTTATAATACCTCACATTTATTCGGTTTCTTTTCTGTTTTTAACGCTGATGTAATCAAAGATTTAAAACTTTACAAGGGAGGAATTCCCGCTAATTTTGGCGGACGTATATCATCGGTACTGGATATTTATCAAAAAGAAGGAAATAACAAGGAGTTTCATGTTAACGGGGGGATCGGATTGGTCTCAAGCCGGTTGCTTGTTGAAGGTCCTATTGTTAAAGAAAAAAGCTCTTTTGTGGTTGCGGGAAGAGGATCTTACGCACATCTTTTTTTGAAAATGGCAAATGAACCAAATTCAGCAAATTTCTACGATTTGAACACCAAGTTTAATTACAAATTCAATGATAAAAATAATGTTTTTGTATCAGGATATTTTGGTAACGACAACCTGAATTTTAATAACAGTTTTATAAATACCTACGGTAATAAACTTTTTAATCTCAGATGGAACCATATATTCTCAGATAAGATTTTCTCTAATGCATCTGCCATTTATAGTGATTATGACTACCAGATCAAAGTAAAATCCGCTGGTCTTGACTGGAAAGCAGAGGTAAGAAATTACAATTTTAAATATGATTTTAAACATTATGTTTCAAATAACCTGACTTTAAATTATGGTGTAAATTCAATTTACTACAGTTTTAATCCTGGTACAATCAGGTCGTTTGGAGAGCGTTCAGCTGTCAATCCGGACCAGTTGGCCAAGAAATATGCTTTTGAAAATGCTGTATATATCAGTGCTGAACAAAATCTTTCTGACAAATTATCTCTGAATTATGGACTTCGCTACAGTAATTTTCAAAGATTAGGCGCGCAGGAAGTGTACACCTATGCTAATAATTTACCGGTTGTTTACAATAAGGAGCTTCATATTTATGAAGAGGCTACGCCAACAGGGATGATTAACTATTTGAAAAACAAAAAGATAGCGAGTTTTGGTAACCTGGAACCCAGACTTGCCATTGCGTATTCGCTAAACAATGATCAATCCATCAAGGCTAGTTACAATAGAATGAGCCAGTATGTTCATTTAATTTCCAATACTGCTTCTGCAAGCCCGCTTGATATATGGGCGCCTTCTGACCAATACCTTAAACCGGAAATTTTAGATCAGGTAGCACTGGGGTACTTTCACAATTTTAAAGATGATAAGTATTCTTTGGAAGCTGAAACATTCTACAAGAAAGTAAAAAACAAAGCAGATTATATTGACGGCGCAGATTTACTTGGAATAGATGCAATAGAAAGTGTGCTTTTAAACGGAGAAGGAAGAGCGTATGGTCTGGAAATGATGCTCAAAAAAAATACAGGAAAGCTGACGGGCTGGGTTTCCTATACGCTTTCTAAAGCACAACAAAGAACACCAGGCAGAAATGTAGATGAACCGGGTATAAATAACGGAGATTGGTACAGGGCAAATTATGACAAATTGCACAATTTATCTGTTACCGGCGCTTATGCTTTAAGTCCAAAATGGTCACTCGGGGCTATTCTAACTTTCCAAAGCGGAAAAGCAGCAACATTTCCTAATGGAAAATACCTATATCAGGGCATTAACGTTGCGAGTTATGGAGTAAGAAATGAAAATTCTTTAGCTGCATATCACCGTGTAGATGTATCTGCAACTTATACTCCTAAACCCGACAAGAAAAAAGGATGGCAGGGTGAATGGAATTTCAGTATCTACAATCTTTACAACAGAAACAATGCTGCATCGTACGCTTTTAGACAGAATGAAGATACAGGAACAAGTGAGACAAGAAGAGTATCCATTTTCGGCATTGTTCCCAGTGTAACCTACAACGTAAAATTTTAAAAGCAACTCACCTATTTATAAAAAGATAAAAATGAAACTACTACAAAAAATTATAATTCTATCCGTTGGACTGTTTGTGACAGGATGCGAGAAAGCTATTGATGTGGATCTTAAGACAGCATCGCCAAGATTGGTTGTAGATGCGTCTATAGACTGGGTAAAAAATACAGCAGGCAATGAACAAAAGATTGTATTGTCGACCACAACAGGTTATTACAGTCCCGAATTCCCGAGTGTTTCAGGAGCAGTAATTACGGTAACAAACGCGTTGAATACGGTTTTTATTTTTGTAGAAACCTCTGGAACAGGGCAATACATTTGCAGCAATTTCCTTCCTGTTATCGGTCAGACTTATAACTTAAAAATTGTTTTAAACGGAGAAACCTATACTGCATCGGAAACATTTACCGCTGTTCCTAAGATTGAAGATCATATTGATCAGAACAATGAAGGGGGTGAGACCGGTGATGAAATTGAAATCACATTTTCCTATAAGGATGATGCAAGTCAGATCAATTCTTATCTAACCAGAGTTACCCAGCCTCACACGGCGTTTCCCGAGCTTGAGGTTGAAGATGATGAACATAGTAATGGTAATTTAATGCAGGAGTCCTATTCGCATGAAAAGTTTAAAGCCGGGGACCAGGTGGACATAAGACTATACGGGGTTTCAAAAAGCTATTACAATTACATGTTCAAATTAATACTGGCTTCTGGTAATGATGGCAACCCTTTCCCTACAACACCAAGTGCGGTCCGCGGTAATATTGTCAATCAGACCAATAGCAAAAATTACGCTTTTGGCTATTTCAGACTTGCAGAAATGGATACTAAAATCTATACGATTAAGTAATTAAGTGTTGTGCGTGTAGTGAAAATCGGGAATTAGCGATGCGACAAAGCATATCGACACAGTGTTTCTGTGCTTAATTGAATAATCTAAATGAATAAAATCAATGGATAAAATAATAACTGTGCTTTTGCTGCTCTTATCCGTTTTAAAGGTTAGCGGACAAAGCGCTTCAATTGACTCAACAAAAAACAATAAAAACATTCAATTCAAATGCAAATCACTCATCATTTCAACTGCTTTAATCGGATATGGAGTTGTTGGTCTTGTAAGCCCTGCTTTAAAGGATATCAATATCAGTACAAAAAATGAATTTAGGGAACATGATGACAAGAAAGTAAATTGGGACGATTATGCTCAATATAGTGCGTTCTTATCTGTATATGCTTTAAATGGGTTGGGCATACCCGGAAAAAACAATTTTAAAGATAGAACCATTGTTTTGGCAACGGCATATCTCATTATGGGTGGCTCTGTGAACCTCATAAAAAAAGCTTCAAAAGTGACCAGACCAGATGGCTCAGACACCAGGTCGTTTCCTTCGGGGCATACCGCCACGGCTTTTATGGGTGCTGAATTTTTACGCCAGGAATATAGGGATATATCGGATTGGTATGGTATTACCGGCTATGCGGTTGCTGCTGGCACCGGTCTTTTTAGAATGTCCAACGAAAAGCATTGGCTTACCGATGTTGCCACTGGTGCTGGAATCGGAATTTTAAGTACTAAAGTTGCTTATTGGATTCATCCATTAATTAAGAAGACGATTTTTAAAGACGAAGATAAGACAAATGGAATTGTTATGCCTTTTTATAATGGAAGAGAATATGGGTTGGGATTGTCAATGACATTCTGAAAAGAAAAATCTACGCACAACAATAATAGCCGTTGCGCAATCCTATAATTGGGAATTTCAACAAAATTATACAGCGGGCATACAAGGAAAAAATAGTTTATAGAGCGATTGGTTCAACAACCTGACATCCAATTTTATAAAGCTCGCCATTTAAACTTGCTTATAATTACGGGAAACCGGATTTTGTTTTTTAACCTTTTGCTTTAGTGGTGTAGGTAGTTGGTTTTTGGACAAACCAGAGTCGCTTCCCCTTGTTGCTAAGAATTATTTTGTTCGATCCTATAGTAGTAATTAAGGCTGTTTGAATTTGGCGAGGGGAGCAAATTTATTAGTATTTCCAATGGCAAAGATTTTATAAAGCATTTTGAGTATACACATTAGTAAGTTCTACCTTTTAACTTAATATGCTGTTGAAATAACACAAGATAAACGATTATCAATCGTTTATCTTGTTAATATTTTGCATTTTTAACTGTTTTGTGTAATTTTAATATAAGATAAACGAAAAAAACCGTTTATCTTATTGATATTTATAATGGATATTCAAGCAGCACTAAGAGAGCTGTCTAATCAGCCGCTGACCCACCAGTTCCTGGCCGGCCTTTTGAAAGAGACCATCAATGAAGAGGAATTCAGGAAATTATTGAGTGAAAAGATCGAAAGTGTTAAAATGGACTTTGTCAAAGCTGACATCTCTAGATTTATAAAGAATCCAAAGGCACTTGAAATATGGTACCCAAGTTATTTCCACGACCTGAGTGCGAAACTAAAAATCAAGACATCTAGTTAAGCTCTGGGCCTCGGTTTGGAAAAATTAAAACCAGAGGCTATGTATTATAAAGAATGTACTAAATTCGTTAATAATTAAAAACCGTTACAAATATTTAACGGGATTCCTTTGATAGCTTGTAAATAATTGATAAACATGTTGTTAGAAATGGGTAGCGTCCGTCTGTTAATCAGAGGGTCGCTGGTTCGAGCCCAGCAGAGGGAGCCATAATGGGCGAGCACGGTAAAGCGGTCGCTTGCCCTCTTTTTTAGTCCGTAATTTGCTGTTAATCTGATAGATAATGGCAAAAAGGAAACTCACCTTAGCGGTTCCATATTTCAAGTTTTCGAAAGTGAATTTTTCGGGATCAAGCAAAAAAGTTGGGGAGTACATCCGGGTTACATACCTATATTATAGGTGTATCGGAGGTCTATACCTTTATGAAAGGTTACTAAAGGGGCTTTGCTACCCGGGTGTCAAAGAGGAAGGCCTACGCAAGCTGAATGAAGCAATGAGTGAGCCGGTTCACCTGGAGCTTAACTTAAAAATACCTTAAATTGTACTTCTGATATTGTATGATATAATTAAAATCCCTAATATTGCATTCCCAAAACGAATAGGTTATGCGTCCTTAACGACGGATGAGGAGCGTTTTGGAAGGCCAGACTCCTTCTTAGCTCAGCTGGTTAGAGCATCTGACTGTTAATCAGAGGGTCGCTGGTTCGAGCCCAGCAGAGGGAGCAATTAAAAAGCCCATTTCTTAATTGAAAATGGGCTTTTTTGTGGAATATATCTATGGAGCTATCAGCGGTGCTGGGCAATCTTGACACCTTTTAATAATGATCTGCTTTCTCTTAACGCCCAGATGACCTTGTAGGTCAGCTCCTTCAATGATTACGGTATAGGTACCTGGGTTATCGGCAGCATAGAAGCTAATTGTTGCTTTCCCGTCCTTATCCGTGATGATATTTGGCGTCCAATATATTGTTGAACGTATATCAGACATGTCAGAGATATTACCTGCGGTGTACTTCGGACTATAAAACTCTTTTGGAGTGATAAAAGGCATTGGCTTATATAGATAAGTGCCAACGCTTTTTTTTAGGAAAGGGCCTTTTCCACCCCGAGTAGTTATTTCAATAAAGGAATGATCCCATGGCACATCTAGCGGTTTGAGGTAAGTACTGGTATAACTCATTTGATACTTACCACTTACCATTACCTCAATTCCTTTAATTTCTTCGGCATCGTAATAATCAAAGATATCTTTGAGGTATTGATACCGTGATGCTTCCGGCAAAATAAAGAATTCAGTATTTATACCGTCGATAACCAGATGGACAAACATACTGTGCACTTTATAATGGAGTTGTCCAGTTTTGTCAGCTCTAATACCGAATCCCTTAACATTCTTACTCAGGAGATCACCCAGAGTAGTTCTGCCGGCTTTTTTTAACTGTTCTTCATCAATAATGATATCTGCACCACCAGGGCCATTTAAGTTTTTGGAACCTTTAATAACCTTTTTTGCATTAATAACTACCTCTTTAAGCAAATTCCCTCCTGTAACGCGTAATTGTTCTTTTTTTAAAGCCACCCGATTATTAACAGTTGAATAGGTGCTGGTGTCAATATTTACAAACCATGGGACAATCGAATTGGTAGCCGGTGAGAAAACGGGTGCTTTAAATTCATCCATTTCAATGCCCACATTAAAGCTTTTTCCTCTCTTGTTTTTAGCGCTTATAAAGTAGGTAGGGGTATCAATTGGAGCAACTCCTTTAAAAATAAAATGTCCATAATCATCAGTAATACTCTCTAGCACGAGTAATGGATTTTTTGAGAATAATGTAATTGCAGATTTAGCGACTGGTTTATTAAAGGCATTTGTGACTTTACCTTTTATTAAAAACTCTTCCTCACTGGAATAGATCAATGACTTAACGGTTTTAAAGACTTCGTTCCAATCGTAACCTGCCCAACCTTGCGCCATCAGCAAATGATTAAGATGCTGCCATTTTTCGGGACGAGTTGCAGCATCATCGTAATAACCGGGATCTTCTACATTGCCTTTTAAGTCTGAAGTTAATAGTATGTAGCTTACTATTGAACGTTCTGCGATACTGTCTTTTTTAACCTGTCCGTTGTCTGTTACTGCAAGTGAAAAACTACCTCGTATGGGCTTTCCGGTATTGTCACTCACTTTCATACTTAAAGAAATACTTTCCCTTTGCAGGTATTCACTTTTATTGGATTCCAATTGGATACTCAGCTGATCATCATGATCGTTGTAAAACATACGTTCATTCAATCCAATTTTGTTCTCGTTCATTAAAATGAGGCGAACTATACCACTCGGAAAGACCTGTTTATTTAAAGTGAATTTAACCTGCCCTTTACTGAATTTAACCAAAGCACCCCAGCAAACTGCATTTCTAGCCATACCAACTAGGTAATAAGTCTGATTGGCAGCAACGATGTCTGGTGTAGGCGTAAGTATTATTTCACAAGAATCACTTTTAAACCGATTCGTAACGTTTAAGGTTATGCCGGTACTTTCAACAGATGGAAGTTGATAGGTCTGATATTTCTCATCAGGCAACGGAATTCTGGCAGTATAAGTCTCTGCATTTTCAGGTGTAAGATTAAATGTCCCCATTCCTAAATGTGTAGTCGTAAAAGACGTGATTTCCTGCTGTTTGCTGTTATAGATTTTGCCTGATACAGCTGCGCCGTATCCATCTTCATTTAAGGCCTTAAAAGCAATATTGGTTTGTTGACCTGCAATCAATTTTCCTCCCTCGGGCATAAATTGCAGGTCGACTTTTTCTGGCCGGTTTAGTATAACGGGGATCGAAATCTTACGACTGCCCTGACTTTTGCGCAAGTCCTGAATCCCCAGAGAGATGTTTTTTGAGTAGGTCTTCTCGGGTAAATCGAAACTTAACTTTAAGCCACCGTCTAAACTTGTTTCAACTTTGTCTTTAAACAATGTTCTTTTACCATCGGAAATACTCAACTGCATTTCTCTTAATCCTATAGGAGCTTTGTCAAACTGAGTGATCTTTAACCCCATCTCAATTTTGTCCTTGTTGCTGTCCTTTATTAAGCGTGCATTATAATTGATCAACCACTCAGATCCGGCATCAGTACTAACATAAAAATGTTTCTTAAAAAGGTAGCTCTCTCCAAAGTTTCTCATCCAATTGGTGTATCCTGTTAAAGTATATCCTCCTTGCATCAGATCTTGAGCTAATCCTATATAGCCATATGCCATTCCGCCGTTTACAGGAACCATAATTCGCTGAATAAGTCGATTGCTGTCATTTGAAAGTTCCAGATAAAGTACCCCGCTTTTATTAGAGTAGGTTAGAAAGGAAGCGTTCAGTAAATAAGCTTTGAACCACAAGGTATCTCCGGCGAGATAAGATGATTTGTCAGTTTGCAAGTAAAGCTTTTCAATAGAAAGACTGTCGTTTTGTGTATTAAGCTTAGCAATGATCTGATTTAGATTTTGTTTGGGAAGTACCTGAGAGCAGCATGGTGAAATGTTGAAAAGGTTAAGCAGAACACAAATAAAAATATTTGTTATAATATGAACAGCCTTAGTTTTCATAGTTCGAGTATCTGGTTTAGATGAGTTAATTTCTTATAAAGATACTGATACACAATCTTTTTTAAAAGAGACGATTGCGATCCGGGTTAAAAGAAAGAAGGTGTCCAAAGAGTGTACCATATAGTACACTCTTTGGACACCTTCTTTTAATAACTTACCAGCTGGTTTAAAGTTTAACCGTTGCTGGTAAGTATTTGGCGATCAGATCTTCGTAATACGGTTTGAGTTCTGATACAACGGGAGGCTTAGGACTTTTCGAATATAAATCGTAAGGGTTAAACTTGTCAACCCATTTAAACATTTCTTGATCGTGAGCGCTTAACAGGTGATCGTAAGCGTGTTCACGGTGTTGTGAGTAGAAGGAGTGGTAGCGGATCATGTACAAAGCCGGTTCCGGTAGGTAATTCTTGGTGATGTGGTATAGATACTCGTCATGTCCCCAAGACATATGGATGTTGTCGAGTCCGCATTGATGCGTGTACACGCCATATTTAGTGTTATAGCGTTCATCTGTGCTATCGGGATTTGCTGAAAAGAAATCAGGGTACACAATTTTATCTGAGAACTTACAGCCTACAGGGAATGAATCGCCAACAACGTTCCACTGAGGCTCTCCAAAAAGGCATAACACCTTACCAAGATCATGTATAAAACCGGTTAATACAAACCAGTCCGGGTGTCCGTCGGCACGGATCGCTTCTGCAGTTTGCAATAGATGCTGTAACTGATCTAGTGATGTGTCAGGATCTGAATCATCAATTAATGTATTCAGGTATTCCATTGCGGCCCACCATGGCATCTCTTTTTTATCAAACTGTAAAAAGTTAGCTTTTTTTGCAAGTACATTCCCATAGGTTTGGTACTTGTGATTCAAACGATAGAATTCGCGTACTGAATCATTTTCCGGGCTATCGTAATTTCTAAATTCTTCTTTCTTTTTTTCAGGTACACCGGGTTCCGGGTATCTTTTTAATACATCGTCCTCCCACACATCGAGGCTAGACAATGGAGATATTTCCTCTTTTCTTGACTCTTTCATAATGCTTAATTTTTTATAGTTAATTATTTATTCTATTTATTTTTTACCAAAACACTGTATATAAAGCAGTAAGTATGCCCATGATAAGAATAGAACCTATGGCAAAACTAGTGCTGACCTTAAACATAGAGGTGTCCACTTCAATTGCATTTTCACTAGCAATTTTTTGAGGCCTGCTCAAACTGATCACAATCATCAGGATCACAATGACTACAAAGTCAATAGCCATTCTGTCGAGGAAAGGATAATCCGGGAAGGCACCATTTGTCCAGACAGGAAGAAACTTTAACACAGTTGAAAGTGGAATTGTAATCAGTGCTCCCGTCATAGCTGCCGCAGTTGTGGTGCGTTTCCAATAAAAGCCCAGCAAGAATATGGCCAGTACTCCTGGTGAAATAAAGCCCACATATTCCTGGATAAACTGGTAAGCCTGATCAAGTGATTTTAAGGATGGTGTTACAATCGCCGCAACCAGCATGGAAATCACAACCGCCCATCGGCCAACATTAACCATCTTTTTATCAGACGCTGTTTTGTTGAAGTATTTTTTATAAATGTCAAGCGAAAAAATGGTAGATATACTGTTTGCTTTACCCGCCAATGAAGCAACAATGGCAGCTGTAAGGGCAGCAAATGCCACACCTTTTAAACCTGCGGGCAATAAATTCATTAAGGTTGGATAAGCATGATCAGGTTTCAATACACCTCCATCCGACATTTCTGTAACAAATAAGCCTTTATTGTGAAGCACATACATCACAATTCCCGGAAGGACGGCAATTACCGGTACGAGTAATTTTAAAAACGCTGCGAATAAAATACCCTTACGGGCCGTATTTAAATCGGCGCCTAATGCACGCTGTACGATGTACTGGTTGCAGCCCCAGTATGCCAGATTGTTGATCAGCATACCACCAATTAGTACAGACAACCCCGGCAGTTCTTTATAGTATTTATCAGATGAATCAAATATCATGTGAAAATGATCTGGTGCCTCCTTTCTTAGGATAGACAGCCCCTTAAAAATATCCTCGCCAAATCCATATTCTCTGGAAAGTAAGGAGAGGGCAAGATAAGTGGTAATCAAACCGCCAAAGATCAGGACTAGTACCTGGATCACATCGGTATAGCCAATAACTTTCATTCCCCCTAAAGTGACCACCATGGAAAAGATGCTGAGTCCTACGATACTCCACTCGAAGCTGATGGGTGATATAGAGGAGATGGCTAATGCACCCAGGTAAATGATAGAAGTAAGATTCACAAAAACATACACCAACAACCAGAATACAGCCATAATGGTGCTTACCTGATCATTATACCGCTTTGATAAGAACTGCGGCATGGTAAAGATCTTGTTCTTCAGGTATACCGGGATGATAAAAATAGCCACGATGATCAGTGTGGCGGCTGCCATCCACTCGTAAGAAGCAATGGCAAGACCCAGCGCAAAGCCAGAGCCGGACATCCCAATGAAATGCTCTGCAGAAATATTTGAAGCAATCAATGATGCCCCGATAGCCCACCAGGTGAGCGAACCCTCTGCCAGGAAAAAATCCTTGGCACTACTGGAGGTAGTTTTTTTCTTATGATAAATGTAATAACCATAGCCGGCTATCGCAATAAAATAAATAAAGAAAACTATATAATCGGCGATGTCAAGATGATTCATATTTGGTTTGCGCTAAATCAGTTTCCCTCATATAAATGAGTTAAATTAATTATATTACATTTGGTTAAAAGCAAAACCTTAGGGTGGTCTCACTTATCAAAGCTGTATATAAAAATATTAATTCTGAGATTAAGCGGGCATTTTATTTACGAATACGTTTAAGTAAAAACATGACCATTATTGGGAAAAACTTTCAAAGTTAAATGTAAATGAAGGGAACTGTAACTGTAAAAACGCTAGCTAAAGAATTAAATATATCTATTGCCACTGTTTCAAAAGCATTAAATGACAGTTATGAAATTAGTTTGGAAACCAAGCAAAAGGTTTGGGACCTGGCTAAGAAATTAAAATATGAACGTAACCCATCTGCCAGTAACCTCCGCAGCCATAAAACAAAAACTATAGCTGTTATTATTCCGGAGATTGCTAATAATTTCTTTTCACTGGCCATAAACGGGATTGAGGAAATAGCCAGGAAACGCGACTATCATGTATTGATCTATCAAACCCACGAAAACAGTGAGACAGAAATTGCTTTTACTGATAGCCTTTTAAGCGGCAGGGTAGACGGGATATTGATCTCTGTTTCGAGTAACACAAACAACAATGAGCATTTTAAAGAGCTGGTTAAGAAAATACCTGTTGTTTTCTTTGATAGGGTTTTTGAAGATATAGACGCTGTAAAAATAACTACAGATGATTACGAAAGTGCTTACAATGCAACATGTCATTTAATAGAATGTGGTTGTAAAAAGATTGCTTATCTGTTTGCGCTTAATAACCTGGTAACGGGTAAAAATAGGTTTGCCGGGTATCAGGAAGCTTTAGAGAAGTATAATATGGTATATACAGATGAGATGATTGTTCATTATGATAAAAACACCAGTAAGAATTATGAAAATATAAAAGCCATGGTGGCTGGTCAGAAGCCCGATGCCATTATCTCTTCTATTGAGGATCTTGCTTTGCCTTGTTACTATGTTGCTCGCGAGTTAAATCTAAATATTCCGAAGGATCTAAAAATTATAAGTTTTTCCAATCTTAACACTGCGCCACTTTTAAATCCATCCCTTACGACAATTGAACAGCCTGCTTTTGAAATTGGAAAAGAGGCGGCTGGTATTTTATTCAAAATATTGGATAAAAAGTATTTTGAACCAAATGAAAACCATATCCTAAAATCCAGCTTGATTAAGCGCGAATCAACATCTTGCCGCTAGTTTGTTCGTTTCTGTTTATGGTGTGGATTAACAAGAATAAATAAAATCTGATCATGTAAATATTCCTTAGATTTTCTTAACATTGTCTTAATCTAAATTAACCAAATGGAGAATAAGCTCTTGCATCATTTATTATGGGAACGTATCAGGGGAGGTGATAATGGTGCATTTTTTGATCTTTATAAAGCGCTTTATTATGATCTGGTTAATTTTGGTATCCGTGTTTGCGGTGATGCAGAAACATCAGGGGAGGCAACCGACCAGGTATTTATTACCATATGGGAAAAGCATGAGCAACTAAACAGAGTTGATAATGTGCCTGCTTACCTGCGTACATTTTTAAAACGTAAGATTTTACGGCTGTTGGAGCGTAAGCGAAAAATTAATGATGCTTTGCAAAATGCAGGTGCAGAGGGCGAGTGGATGGAAATGTCGTACGAAGAGTTTATAGTAAAAGTTCAGACCGATGAACTGGTGCGATATAAACTGAAAAATGCCTTGGAGAAATTGACCTTCAGGCAAAAGCAATTAATTCATCTAAAATTCTTTGATGGACTGAGCTATGAACAAATAGCTGATCAGACTCAGCAAACTATTAAAACCGCTTACAATACGGTTTATGATGCACTTAAGATATTGCGCAAAGAGTTGAAAGACTGATAAAACAATCTGATCATAAAAAGTGCGCAAATAACACGTAAAACGATGTCGTCAAGCAATGTTATTTGCATAAAGTAAAAAAAAGTAAAATTTTCTTAGGAAAAACATAATATTTTAGGCACTGGTATTATAAAAGCCAAATGTTATGATAGATCGTAGTCTTTTCAATGTTGAAGACTTCTTAGTAGATAATACCTTCCAGCTATATTGTGCCGGAACAGATAAACTTTGTATTAGCTACTGGGAAAATTATATTAAAGCACATCCTGAGCAAGAGACTGTTATTGCCGAAGCAAAACGCTTGTATATGATATTAAGTGGGAACAAGAAACCACTAAATAAACAGGTAGACCTCTTGAAAAATAATATTGAACCTCAAAATGAGGCTGGTATTATCCCTATCCATAAAAATTATATGTGGCTAAAAATTGCAGCAGCAATTCTACTAATGGTAGGCGTTGCGGTTGTCTTTAAAAATAATCCTAAAGAAAATATCCCAAACGCTAGTTTGGTTACCCATTTTAGTACAAAAGGTGGCGAAAAGAAAAAAATCACTTTATCTGATGGTTCTGTGGTTTTACTTAATGCTAAAAGTGTATTAACGTTGGATAAGAATTTTAATGAGAAAAACAGAGAGGTTAATTTAGTTGGGGAGGCCTTTTTCGATGTTACACATAATAAAAATAAACCCTTTAAGGTACATACTGAAGATTTTGACATCAATGTGCTTGGCACCTCATTTAATGTTAAAATATACCCCGGAGAGGCAACATCTGAAACAGTGCTGATTAAAGGTTTGATTGTGATGGAGGGAAAAGGAACCAAGGGGAGTTCTATAACCTTGAGGCCAAGTCAGAAGGTTACTTTTTATAAAAAAACTGAAGAATTGCCTAGTGACATCAAGCCACAAAAACCTGCAGTTGTACATCCACAAATAGCTATTAATCAATATACCAAAGTTAACGACAGCACAATTGTAGAAATGGCCTGGACGCAAAACAGGCTGGAGATTTTAGATCAAACTTTTGCTGAAGTTAAAGGAGATTTGGAAAGATGGTACAACGTGGAGATCATTTTTAATGATCGTGAAGTAGAGAAATATCGTTTTACAGCAACGTTTAAAGATGAAAATATAGAGCAGGCATTAAAAGCATTTCAAGGGGCAGAACATTTTAAATATGAAATAAAAGGGAATCAAATTACCATATCTAAATAATTAGAAAGGGACGGTGTTGACGCACCGCCCCAATAATTTTTTTGATATAAGCACTGGCAGTTTTATGCGCAAACAGATTGCTGCCAAATACTAAAGCAACCAAAAAAACAAAAATATGATTAATTATTACTTACTGCAAGTGCGTCCCGATGTCAGGACGTTCTTAAAATTCATTATTTTAATGAAATTAACCTGTATTATAATTTTTATTACATGTCTCAATGTTTCGGCATCTGTCTTTTCTCAGCAAAAGATATCACTAGATGTTACCAAGACGAAACTGGGCAAAGTTTTGAAGATTATTGAAGAGCAAAGTGATTATCATTTTGTGTACAGTTCGGCAAATGTTCCTATAAATAAGGATATTACATTGTCGGTAAAAAATACTTTGGTTACAGATGTTTTAGCTGTAATATTTAACAACACCAACTTAAATTATTCTGTTTCCGGCGCGGGGCTGATTGTAATTAGCCGGAAAAAAGATATTAAAATCAGTGGCACAGTCAAGGATTCTAATGGTGGTCCTTTACCGGGGGCTACGGTTCGAATCAAAGGAAGCGGTGCAGGAACATCAACCGATATAAATGGTAAGTTCTCAATATCTGCCCTTCCAAATGCAATTCTGGTGGTTTCATATGCTGGTTTCCAAACAAGAGAAATAGCCGTTGATGGTAAAACAGACTTACAGGTTGTATTAACAGAAGACACCAAATTGTTAAACGAGGTTGTGGTAACAGCTTTGGGTATTAAAAAGGAACGCAGGGCACTGGGGTATTCTGTTTCTCAGGTTCAGGGCGAATCTTTAACACAAGCCAGAGAAAACAACGTAGCCAATGCCCTGGTGGGTAAAGTTGCGGGTCTGGACATCAGTTCAACTTCAGGTGGTGCAGGTGCAGCTACAAGTGTTACCATTCGTGGTGTATCCAGCCTTAGCCAAAGTAATCAGCCACTGTATGTAATTAATGGTGTGCCAATGGAAAATAAGCCTACAG
Source organism: Pedobacter sp. GQ55 (assembly GCF_059758925.1). Lineage (NCBI taxonomy): Bacteria > Pseudomonadati > Bacteroidota > Sphingobacteriia > Sphingobacteriales > Sphingobacteriaceae > Pedobacter > Pedobacter sp. GQ55. The sequence goes on from NZ_JCAXEI010000005.1 coordinate 323,777, forward strand.
GTTTAAACAACATCAATCCAAATGGAAACTCAGGTAGCCAGTGGGACAACGCCCCGGATCTGGGAGATGCTGTGGGTAATTTAAATCCTGACGATATTGAAAGTATCTCTGTATTGAAAGGTGCAGCCGCATCAGCACTTTATGGCTCAAGAGCTAAAGCAGGTGTTATTCTTATTACAACTAAAAGTGGTAAAGGAAATAGCGTTGACTTTAATAGTAATTACGTGGTTGAGCAGATCATGGACAGAACTGACTGGCAGTATGTATACGGGCAGGGGGCTAACGGTACAAAACCATTAGACAAAGCTGCGGCCGCGCAAGTTGGTGGGTCGAGCTGGGGTGCAAAATTAGACGGAACCAGTGTAGTTCAGTTTGATGGTGTTTCAAGACCATATTCAGCGCAGCGTAATAATATAAAGGATTTTTATGGTAATGGCGGAACATGGTCTAATACACTTGCCTTAAACAAAACATTTGAGGGAGGCGCAATCCGCTTTTCTGCTAATGATGTAAATAACAATTCTGTAGTTCCTAATTCAGGTCTGAATAGACAATCATTTAATTTGGTGGGTACATTTGAGCCAGTTAAACGCTTAAACATTGATGCACGCTCTAATTATATTTTGGAGCAGGCTAAAAATAGGCCAATGGTATCAGACGGTGCCGGTAATGCCAATTATAATGTGGTGTTTTTACCCACCAGCGTTAGCGTAAATGATCTAAAGCCAGGTAAAGATGCAGATGGGAATGAATTAAAGTACAATACTGGAAATGCATTTGCTACCAATCCATGGTTTGCTGCAAATGAATTTGTGAATGACACTAAACGCGAGCGGCTAATTAGCTCTTTCAATGCTCGTTATACTTTTGATAATGGCCTGTTTGTTCAGGGGCGTGCAGGTCGAGATGCTTATTCTGATACTTATAAAAATGTAGTGCCATCAGGAACTGCATATTATGAACCAGGTAAAATCGCCGAGCAGCAAACCAAGTTTGCTGACGTTAATGCCGATTTATTATTGGGGAAATCATTTGCTGTAGGTGATGAGTTTACCGTTACTCCAAATGTTGGGGCAAGTTTCAGAAATACCAGGATTAATCAAACAACAAATAATGGGACTAATTTTGCAGTATTTGGAGTTTACAATATCTTAAATGCTAAAAATAAATCAGTTGGACACATAAAGACCGAATCAGAAACTCACTCGGTGTATGGTACTTTAGAACTTTCTTATAGAGACGTACTTTATGTAACCGGTAGTGGCAGATCAGACTGGTTTTCTACGCTTGCAACTCCTGGAAAGGATAATAAGCTAAGCGTTTTTTATCCTTCTGTGAGTGGTTCATTTGTATTCTCGGAACTTTGGAAACCCTCATTTCTTAATTTTGGTAAGTTAAGAGCAGGATATGCCATTGTTGGACAAGCAACGGATCCATATCAAACCTTACTTACCTATGGTTTCAGAAGTGAAACATTGAATGGAAATCCATTAGGTATCATAAATAACTTAAGTATTCCTAATCCCGGACTGAAAGCATCTAAAGCAACTGAGCTGGAAATTGGTACTGAATTGAGATTCTTTGGCGATCGTTTAAACCTGGATATGACCTGGTACAAAAAACGTTCAAAAGATGAGATATCTGTAGTTACTACATCAAGCACAACTGGTTATTCCGGAGCAGTATTAAACTCTGGAGAAATTGAAAACAAAGGGGTAGAGGCACTAATCTCTGGAGTTATTCTTAAAAATGAAGATTTTACCTGGACTTCATCAGTAAATGGAACCTACAATGATAATACTGTACTTTCCTTAGCAGAAGGATTGCCTTCTCAACTATTGGCAACTTCCAGATCAGGCGTTGGCTTTTTACAGAATCTACCTGGGTTAGCCGCCGCTCAGGTAATGGCATACGATTATAAGTATGATGCTAACGGCGCAATTTTAAAAGATGCACTTGGAGAACCATCAAGAGGAGATTTAAAAGCATATGGATCGGCATATAATAAATGGTTTGCAGGCTGGAATAATGAGTTTAATTATAAGGGGGTAAGTCTTTCTTTTCTTATTGATGGAAAATGGGGTGGTAAGGTATTCTCGGCAACCGATTACTATGGATATATTTTCGGATTACATAAAAATACCCTTGTAGATCGTGAAACTCTTGGAAATAATGCGGCAAAATTCTATGAAAATACCGCCAATAACGTATCTAATAAATTTGTACAGGATGCGAGTTTTATCAAATTCAGACAGTTAACGTTGGGTTATAATTTCCCGGCAAAAATGTTTAATAACAAAGTAAAAAGCTTAAATGTAAGTCTGGTTGGCAGAAATTTATTTATTCTGATGAAGAAAACAGATAACATCGATCCTGAATCGAGCTACAATGCTACTTTTCCAGGAATGGAGTTAGGAGGGGTGCCGCCAGTAAGAACTTTCGGCGTAAACCTAAGTGTTAAGTTTTAATTATTTAAAGATAAAGAAAAATGAAAACGAATATATTAAACAAATATAGCCTGGTATTACTTGTTACTGTACTAGTAAGTACAAGTTGTACAAAAGATTTTAAGGATATCAATACCAATCCAGTTGCCTATGGGCCGAATAGTTTTGATCCAAATTATACATTAACCTCAGCACAACTTACTTATACAGGAAGTATAGATTTTGCATATGATACCTGGCGCGGAAATTTGATTTACTCTGCCACAATGATGCAAGGTTTTTCGACAGTAATTAGTTATTGGGCGGGCGATAAGTATCTTTTGAATGAAGGCTATACGGCTGCATATTGGGGGAATGGTAGTGTAGGTGCTTATATAGAGCAAGTACGACCAATTGTTGATGTTGTGGAGTACTCAAAAGGTAAACCAAAGTTAAATAATGTGTATCAGGTAGCACGCATCTGGAAAGCACTGATTTTTGAGCGACTTACTGATTTGTATGGAGACGTTCCTTATTCAGAAGCTGGATTGGGAGTGTACACTGGTAATTTTACGCCTAAATATGATAAGCAACAAGCTATTTATATGGATTTGTTAAAAGAGGTTGAGGAAGCTTCGATTGCTTTGAATGAGACTGGAGATGCAGTAACGGGCGATGTTATTTACAAAGGGAACATTGCTCAATGGAAACGGTTTGCCAATACTTTAATGCTGCGGTTAGCGATGAGGTTAACTAAGATTGATGAAGCCACTGCAAAAACATATGTTCAAAAAGTTGTTGGTAAAACAATGAATGATAATAAAGATAATGCATTTCTGGCTCATGATGCAGCTGGATCAAGGGTAACTCAAAACAGAAACAGCCAGGTATTGCTAGGTGATGGCGGACAGGAAAATTATTATGTTAAATGGTCGAAAACCTTTATAGACTTTTTAAAAAATAATAATGACCCTCGCCTGGAGAAAGTTGCTGTAACACAGTTGTATTTAACAGAGAGTGGCAAAGCGCAAAATCCACTTTATGTTACAGCTGCCGCGGCTCAAAAAGGAATGCCAAATGGTAAGGATTTAAGTGGACTAGCTGGTAGAGACGTTAGGCAGGATCCATCATTTACCAGTTTCTCTGACTATTCATCTCCAAATCCGGCAATGATAAAGCAAAACGGGGTAACATTTATTCTTACTTATGCAGAAAGTGAATTATTGCTTGCAGAGGCAGCACAAAGATGGGGAATAGGAGGTGTTGCGGCTGATCATTATAAGAATGGTGTTGCAGCTGCAATTACTTTTCTTGGACAATATGATGCATCGCTGGCAATTTCAGAAGGTATTGCTGTGAATTACGCGAATGCACATCCTTACAGTGCGGCAAATGGTTTAGAAATGATTAACAACCAATACTGGGCTCATACTAATACCATGCTTGATTTTTATGAAACCTGGTCTAACTGGCGTAGAAGTGGATTTCCTGCATTAACACCGGTTGTATACCCTGGAAATGCAACTAACGGTACCATTCCTCGTCGTTTCCCATACCCTGTAGAAGAGGGGGCGAAAAATGCTGCCAATTATAAAGAAGCATCTGCTGCAGTGCCGGGTGGCGATAAATTATCTGGTAGAGTATGGTGGGATAAGCAGTAACTCCTTAAAAACTATTTATTAACAATCAGAAGGCCCTTCAATTTTACTGTTGGGCCTTCTGAATTTATCGAAAAATCTTGTAATAGTAAGCTAATTCACGTAAATTCACAGTACATTACGTCAAATCTATCTGTTTAATCTGAACAGTTAAAATCATTTAAATGGCATGTCAAATATTAACTTGATTATCGAAGAAAGACCAAGTAACATTGGCAATTTTATGGTCGGCAGACTTTTGCCCTTCCGTGAAAAAAGAATGGTTGGGCCATTTGCCTTTGTAGATCACATGGGCCCCACAAGTTTAAGTGATCATGAAAATTTCGATGTACCACCTCATCCACATATTGGACTTTCTACCTTAACTTATCTTTTTGAAGGGGCCATAATGCATAAAGATAGTTTAGGCAATGAGACTGAAATTCAACCAGGTCAGGTAAACTGGATGACTGCAGGAAGCGGGATTGTCCATTCAGAAAGAACGCCAGTCTATTTAAGGACTTCTAATAAAATGCTCCACGGGCTTCAGATATGGGTTGCTTTGCCAAAAGCCCTTGAGGAAATGGAACCAGAGTTTTTCCATTTTAATGAAGATGAAATTCCACGCTGGACAGAAAATGGAATTGATTTTAAACTTATTGCCGGTGATGTATTTGGACACTTCTCACCGGTACCGGTATACAGTCCGCTTTATTTTCTGGAGCTAAAAACTACCAAAAGTCAAACCGTTAAAATAGGTAAAGATTTGTTCGGTGAAAGTGCCCTATATATTCTTGAGGGTGGGGTTGAAAGTGAAGGACATACCTTTGGGCCTAAGCAACTCCTGGTCGCCAAAGACAGTAAGCTGTGCGAATTTGTAATGCAGGAAAATTCAACCGTATACATATTTGGCGGAGAACCTTTTGCTGAGGAACGTTTTATTTATTGGAATTTTGTAGCTTCTACCCGCGAAAGGATTGAGGAAGCAAAGGCAAAATGGCTTTCACAATCTTTTGCCCCGGTACCAGGCGAAATTGATTTTGTTCCCCTGCCGGAACAAATTAGAAATATTAAAAACTAACTATATCAAATGAAGATTTTAGCCTTCGCAGGAAGCACCAGTCGCCATTCAATTAATCGGAAATTGGTTATCCACACCATTTCTTTTTTTAAAGATCATGATGTCACACTGTTAGATTTAAATGATTTCGAGATGCCATTATTCTCTGTAGATAGAGAGGCAAACGATGGGTATCCGGAAAAGGCCTACAAGCTAATAGACCATATATCGGAGACTGATCTTATTATCCTTTCGCTGGCGGAGCACAACGGAAGCTACAGTGCGGCCTTTAAGAATGTGATGGATTGGTGTTCCCGTACCAACAGCAAGTTTTTCCAAAGCAAGCCCATGTTGCTAATGAGTACTTCCCCTGGTGGATTTGGAGGTGGTAATGTCATGAACGCGGCAATAATCAGGCTTCCAAAGTTAGGTGCAGAAGTATTGACAACCTTTTCGCTTCCTTCCTTTCATCAAAACTTTGACCAGGAAACAGGCATCTCAAATTCAGAACTTCTTGAAGCACACCTTTCCAAAATTAATGAGGTAAAAGCTAGAATGTCTCTTTAATTATAGTATCTATTTCTATGATTACCCTCGGGTCAATAATTATTTTAGCATGAGTGGTATCATCATACCTGGAAGCATTTATTGTTGGGTACTGTTCTAGGAATGTTTCAATAAAACCTGCAGGAGAAATATAGTCGTTAACTTCATAGATGAGCAGGTGTTTTATCTCGTCAGAAAAAGTGTACATGTCGTTTAATAAAAAGCGATTGGTACTCATTTGGTAAAGCGCTTCGAATTCACTAAAAAAACGTTGTTGTACATTTTCAGGGATGCTTACAGCTGTCATAGACGATTTGAAGTTCTCTGTTAGATTAACCAGGGGTGCAATGCTGATCAGGAGTTTAGGGAATTGCGATGTTTCCTGTAGAACCAACGTATTGGCCATACCACCTAGTGAATGGCCTATCATTACATCGGGAGCCCCATAAGTTTTTTGGAATTCTTTAATGGCCTCTGCAAAAAGGATCAGGTTGCTCAGTTCACCTTCAGAGCTCCCATTCCCTGGTGCATCGAAGGCCCATATCTCAATATCTTTGTTAAGCAATAAAACATCGATCAACTCGCTAAAATCGATTGCCTTAGAGCCCCATCCGTGTGTAAGCAAAACCTTTATAGAACCATTGCCCCATCTGAAACAATTAAAGTTCAAATCAGATTTGCTAAAATATTGATCATACACTTTTAAGGTAGAGGTTTTAGCAGCATTTAAAAGATCTTGCTGATGTAAACGACTTGGCATTTTTGGGGAGTAACAAATAAATTTCCAGAGCGTTGCTTGCAAAAGCTCAGGATTGTGGCCCTGAACTTTTATATCTTCGATGATTTGTTTTAGTTTTTTCACTTTATAATTCCCGTTGCATTACCCTTGCCGTTTGTGTACTGCCATCGTGGCTCCATCCTGGGGGGTAAAAAATGTACTTTAATTTATCGCTAAATGTAGGTGCTTTTTTAACATCCGCATACAGCGCAATAAATTCATGAAAAATTATATTTACGGGACCAGAGTCTTCTGGCTGCTTTGTTAATCCATACTTTATTTCTTCCTCTGGTATCTCTGCCTGGAATGTCCCGAATATCCGATCCCACAGGATTAAAACCATACCCATATTCTTATCGAGGTAACGTATATTACTTGCATGATGAACACGGTGATGTGAAGGTGTAACAAAAAGGAATTCTATTATTGGATGTAATTTTCCAATCGATTTAGTATGTACAATATTGCCATAGATTTGAGTAACCAGGTAGGCAAAAAGAATGTCAACTGCGTTAAATCCCATTACTGCCAAAGGCAAATAGAAGAATACCCTGTATAGGGGTTCAAATACCGTAGACCTGAAGCCTGTGGTAAGGTTAAAATGCTCGGAAGAGTGATGGGTAACATGCATGGCCCAAAAGAACCGAACATAATGGCCGGTGTAATGTAAAAGCCAGTATAAAAAGTCTTGAGCAAGAATTAGTACGATCCAGTAAATCACCACATTTGAAATTTGGAACAAACGATAATGAAGATAGAAGTATTGAAGTAACATAAAGGTACCTGCCTTTGTAAGGATATTGACTACAAAGGCGCTGGCCATCAGATAAACATTAGTAAGTGTGTCACGTTTCTGATAGTGTTTTTTATCATGGACGTAACTAAAGTACATTTCAAACAAGGTAAGTAATATAACGAAGCCAAATAGGGTTCCAACCGTTATACTTTTATCCAAATCTGTCATTTTGAGGGCTTTCTATAAATTTACGGATTAATAATGCTTAAAGCTCAATACTATAAGCATAAACACCGTTTAAGCAGTAATGATTTAAACAAATCAAAATTCCTGATTTTTATAGAAATAGCTGTCCTTAGAGTGTCATAATCAATACTTTTACCCTAAAAGTCTGACTTTTATTATCTTCCGGTCAGATCGATTGAAAATCTATCAAATAAAGTGGCTTCTTCATCAGTATTTAAACTTGGAACAGTATAGTATTCACCTTGGATAGTGAAACTAAAAGGTGTTTTTTCGATACTGACTTTTAAAAAGCCGTGTCTGTTGTCGCAATAGCTATCAAGCTGAACCTTATTGAATAAATCGCTTTTAGCGCAGTAATTGCTGTCGTAAGGATCTGCAAGTTGGTGTAATTCGTCAAAACCACCGGCTCCTGCAACAATAAATGGTAGTGTTTTTCCATCTTCATATTGTTTACTAAAGCGTTGGTAATTGTGCACATGTCCGCTAAAAATAATATCTGGTTTTACACCAGCATCTTTAAAAGCGGTTTCCAGAAATTCTATCATTGATTTGCTCGACCCATGATTTGTATCTGCAGAATATGGCGCATGGTGCATACAAACAATTATAGCCTTATCGGACCGAAGAGTGGCGGCATCTTGTAGCTCTTTAACAAACCAGTTTTTTTGTTCCTTCGTAATGTGGCCGTATTTAGGAACATTTGTATGAAGGCCAATTATTGTTGCCAGAGGAGATTCCATTGTCCAGAATACATGCGGTTGAACTTGGCTTTTTCTATTGCTGTCGGTACCAAAATAAATTGTTTTAGGACAAGTATTGCAAAAAGCAGCATAAAACGCTTCAAGACTTTCGTAATGTAAATCGCAGTCTGGATTTATATCTGTATCATGATTCCCAGCGATGGCATAAATAGGACCAGGGTAGGTTTCGAAGGGTTTTAAAAACTGCTCATCATATTGCTCTGCCTCGCCATAATGATAAACAATATCTCCAAGGTGGTATAGGAATGCCGGTCTGTCGTGTTCGCTTGTTGCACACAGGTATTGCTCTGCCATTTTTCCAGCCACCTGTTTCTGAGCATCAACAGATTTCAATCCGCCGGTATCACCAACCATATGAAAAACCATTTTTCCTGGTGCTGTTTCGTTTAAGCGATTTCCAAGATTTAATCGGTATGGGTAACTACCGGTAGGTTCAGGCAAAGGTTGAAATTTATCAAGGTCATCTACCTGATCTGTTTTAAAAACAGCATTGTACAGAATCTTTGTGCTGATCATAATCTTAACGTTTGGTGATTACTATAAAATTAGGAGGCTAATATTAAGTCAGCATTAAAAATTGATTATTATCAAAAATGGTAATATAGCCTTATCGGGAACAATTGTGATAAATCTATTGTTAAGGGTTTTGATTATGTTAACATAATGATAATTGCATATTAAAATGCAGTTAATTTATATTTGCGCAGTGACGACACCTCTATACGTACTTTACGAATTACTGATCAGACTCACAGAGTTAGATCCAATGATCGGCGATTTTTACGCCCATAAATACACAGATGCCGGTGTAATTATCCGAACAAACAATGGGTCATTGAATGTTCCTCAACATCTACTTGAAAAGCAATTTTCAAATCCCTCTCAGATAACCGATGCAGATTTAAAGCAATTGGTAAATGAATTTAAGTGGAGTACCTGATTTTGAAGTATGCGGAGAAATTTTTGTTGCGATAAAGTAACTAAGATATTATGGATTATATAGAAGTTAGGTAGTAATCTTTTGTTAAATTTGGTTTAACACTTATTTCTTATTCATAAATTTTTAAATAAATGAAAATAAAAAAATCTTTCAGCATCCCTTTTGCGGCCTGCTCTTTACTGCTGATGACATCCTGCAACAATTCGGAACCAAAGCAAGAACTGCATTCAGGCCTCATCCTTAAAAATATGGATACTACCGTGGCACCGGGGAATAATTTTACGGCCTATGTGAACGGCACCTGGATGAAGAATACAAAGATCCCTTCTGATAAGGCCTCATATGGTGTTGGGTCTATGGTGAATGATAAAGCGCAGGAAGATGTTAAAGCAATAATAGAGAATGCTGCTAAAGGCAATCCTGCGGAGGGCTCTGACGAACAGAAAATAGGTGATTTTTATGAATCTTATATGAATATGAAGGTTCGTGATTCTATTGGACTTGCGCCTTTAAATGCTGAGTTCAAAAAGATAGACGCTATCGCTTCAGGAAAAGATTTGGCTTCCTATTTTGCTTATGCCAATAAGATAGGGAATATGATCCCTTTCAATCTAAGTGTTGGTGAGGATTTGAAAGACCCAAGAAAGTATATGCTGTATACCTGGCAAGGTGGTCTAGGTTTACCAGATCGTGAGTATTATTCGTTAAAGGATGCGAAATCTGTGGATATCCGTACTAAATACGTGGCACATATTGAAAAGATGTTAACTCTTGCCGGAATTCCTGATGCAAAAGCTAAATCTGCTCAGATAATGGCGCTGGAAACGCTGATAGCCTCAAAGCAAATGAAGAAGGAAGAAACCAGAAATATGGCTGGCCTTTATAATAGTTTTCCGATTAAGAACCTGAGCTCAGTAACGCCGAATTTTGATTGGAACACTTTGCTTGCAGAGGCAGGAGTTAAGAACCATGACACATTAATTATTACCCAGGTAGCATATACGAAAGATCTAAATGCCATTTTAAAAAATACTCCGCTTGATACCTGGAAAAATTATCTAAAATGGAGTGCTGTTACAAGCGCTGCAACTGCTTTGAACGCTGCACTTGATCAGGAGAATTTCAATTTCTATGCTAAGACCTTATATGGTGTTAAAGAGCAGAAGCCTCAATGGCGCAGAGCTGTCGATGTAGTTAATGGAAACCTTGGCGAGGTAGTTGGCAAACTATATGTTGAAAAGCATTTCCCGCCTGCAGCAAAGGAACGCATGCTTAAACTTGTTGGCAACCTATTGAAAGCTTATGAGACGAGTATTAAAGAACTTGATTGGATGGGTGCGGAAACTAAAAAACAAGCACTTGAAAAAATAAGTAAGTTCACTCCAAAAATTGGATATCCTGATAAATGGAGAGATTATGGTAAACTCAAAATTGCAAAGAACGATTTGTTTGGTAATGAAAAACGAGCCACAGCGTTCGAGTACAATCGCACTTTTAATAAACTAGGTAAACCTGTTGATCGTACGGAATGGGGGATGACACCGCAAACCGTTAATGCATACTATAATCCTAGTATGAATGAGATTGTTTTTCCTGCCGCAATCCTTCAGCCGCCATTTTTTGACATGACCGCAGATGACGCCGTAAATTATGGAGGTATTGGTGCGGTGATTGGTCATGAAATAGGCCATGGTTTCGACGATCAGGGGAGTACATTTGATGGCACAGGTGCAATGCGTAACTGGTGGACAGCTAAGGACCAAAGTGAGTTTAAAAAGAGAACAAGTGCTTTGAAAGCGCAGTACAGTGGGTTTAAGGTTTTTCCTGATCTGAATGTAAATGGAGATTTTACACTTGGCGAAAATATAGGAGATCTTGGAGGATTAAGCATTGCGCTTAAGGCCTATAATGCAAGCTTAAATGGTAAACAAGCACCGGTTATGGATGGATTTACCGGCGAGCAAAGAGTATTCCTTGGATGGGCTCAGGTATGGTTAAATAAATCTACTGATGAAGCTTTAAGAAATCAAGTAGGCACGGACCCCCATTCCCCAGCTAAGTTTAGGGTTAATGGTGTAGTTAGGAACATACCGGAGTTTTATACTGCGTTTAATGTAAAACCAACAGATTCTTTATACCTGGCACCAGAGAAAAGAGTTAAAATCTGGTAGAGCATTAGGAAAGACTCTGCATAAAAGAAAAACTCGTATCATTAATCATGATACGAGTTTTTCAATTTTAATTGAGATTACAGTTAATATTAGATTGATAAAGTTCTTTAACTACTGATATAGCTTTCTAGCTGAGATATGGTTTGTTTCTGATCTGCAATGATGAATTTAACCACATCACCTATTGAAACCATTCCAAGTAATTGATTGTCCTGCATTACCGGTAAATGTCTGATATGTTTGTCCGTCATGATTTGCATGCAGAGGTCTATACTGTCCGTCGGCACGATCGTGATTGGATCGGGCGTCATTACCTCTTTTATCGGAGTGCCGGCCGACGATTTCCCATACAATATGATCTTCCGAGCATAATCTCTTTCTGTAAATATACCCTGTAGCTTATGATCTTCAAGAATAAGCAATGCACTTACATTCTTTTCCATCATCAACTGAAGCGCCTCTAAAACAGATGAGTTTTCTGTAACTGAGAAAATCTGTACAGGTTTAGTATTAAGTATTTGTTGTACTGTTTTCATAAGCGATTAAGAATTAGCTATTTAAATTTAACTAAAAAAAATTAAATCACCATTATCTTGTACAAAAAAATATTATTTCATTAGAGGCAATATTTCCTCTACATATTTCCTGTCATTTGCCAATCTGGGAACCTTATGTTGTCCTCCAAGTTTACCTTTTGATTTTAGCCAGTTATAAAAAGTATTATTGGGCGCATTGTGTACTTTAGGACGACGTAGTGCCATATCTTTAAATCTTTTGGCATCATAATCAGAATTCACCTCTCTTAAAGTCTGGTCCAGTACATCTACGAAACGTTCAAAATCGTTTGGTTGATGATCAAATTCGATGATCCATTCATGACCCCCAACTTCTTCGCCTTTAAAGTAAATAGGACAAGCGGTGTAATCTTTAAAAACGGCGCCTGTTGCATCGCAGGCTTTACAAATCGCTTGTTCGGCATTGTCTATAATAACTTCTTCTCCAAAAGCATTTATGAAGTGTTTTGTCCTGCCGGTTATTTTTATTCGGTAAGGAGATAAGCTCGTGAATTGAACAGTATCTCCGATCATGTATCGCCAAAGACCACCGTTTGTAGAAATAATAATGGCGTAGTTTTTATTGAGTTCTACCTGTTCAAGAGTTAACGTGTCAGGGTTTTCATCATCAAGTTTTTCAAACGGCAAAAATTCGTAGTAAATACCGTAATCAAGCATCAGTAAAAGTTCATCAGAATCTACTTCGTCCTGAATGCCAAAAAAACCTTCGGAAGCATTATAGGTTTCCAGGTAATACATGTGATTACAAGGAATCAATTCTTTAAACTGTTCTCTGTAAGGCTTAAAATTTACTGCTCCGTGAATATAGAGTTCTAGATTTGGCCATACCTCCAATAAATTGGCTTTGCCGGTTATTTCCAGTACTTTTTTAGCCAATACTATTGTCCATGTGGGCACTCCTGCAATATTGGTCACATTCTCTTTGATGGTGGCTTCTGCCATTTTTTCCATCTTCTCCTCATAGTTCTCCATCAATGCAATGGAGATATTCGGTGTGCGGTAATATTCTGCCCACATCGGTAGGTTTTTAATCAGGACTGCCGAAAGGTCCCCATAAAAAGAATCTTCATTGAGCTGGTTGATTTGGTGGCTACCACCAAGGACCAATCCTTTTCCTGTAAAAATCTCATTGTCAGGTCTGTTGTTGCAGAAAATCGACAACATGTCCTTCCCACCTTTAAAATGACATTCCTGTAAAGATTCCTCAGATACAGGAATAAACTTACTCCTGTCGCTTGTTGTTCCAGATGATTTGGCAAACCATTTAATTTCAGACGGCCAGAGAATGTTTTGTTCTCCTTTTAGCATCCTTTCTATATATGGTTTTAGCGTATCATAATTCTGTAAGGGAACACGTTCTTTAAATTGCTTAGGGGTCTCAATAGTACGGTAATCATATTTTTCTCCCCATTCAGTATCCTCAGCACTGGAAATTAGTTTTTGAAACCATTCTTCCTGTACATCATGTGGGTACTTCATAAAAAGCTCAATCTGGTGAACGCGCTTTTTCATATACCAGGTAAAAATTGAATTTACAATTGCCATGCTTTTGTTTAAGTAGTGAATTATAAGTTTTTACTTCGTAATACGAAATTAGAGCCTAAGTAAACTCGTCTTACCATTTCATTGGCAGCAAGTACTTCCGGAGTGCCTGATTCAAGGATTTTACCCTCAAATAGTAAATAAGCTCTGTCGGTGATCGATAAAGTTTCTTGTACGTTGTGGTCGGTAATCAGAATACCTATGTTTTTTTGTTTTAGTTTGGCTACGATGGTCTGAATTTCTTCAACAGCAATAGGGTCTACTCCTGCAAAGGGCTCGTCCAATAAAATGAAATTTGGACTAGCAGCAAGCGCTCTGGCAATTTCGGTTCTTCTGCGTTCTCCTCCTGAAAGCAGGTCGCCACGGTTCTTGCGTACCTTGTGCAAGCTAAATTCGGTAATCAGTTCTTCCAGTTGTTCATGGCGTTCTTCTTTGCTCATTTTAGTCATTTCTAAAATAGCCATGATATTATCTTCCACTGAAAGTTTTCTGAAAACTGAAGCTTCCTGAGCTAAGTATCCAATACCTTTCTGTGCCCTTCGGTACATTGGGTCGGTAGTGATGTCCTCCTCATCTAAATATATTGTACCCTCATTTGGTTTAATCAGACCTACAATCATGTAAAAAGAAGTGGTTTTCCCAGCTCCATTTGGGCCTAATAAACCAACAATTTCACCCTGACTAACACTAAATGAAACGTCATTAACAACAGTTCGTTGCTTATATTTTTTTATCAGATTTTCAGCTCTTAATATCATCTAATTATATTAGTTATCAATCTCTATCGCTTTAATGTTTAGTTGCAAGCGCCGTTGATCTTTCCATATATTTTCTTCCACTGTATAACAAACAGAGAAGGGTTGGTTTGGTTGCAAAAGCGATTCATACTCTGCTAATCCAAATCCAATGCTTTCAAAAATAGTGGAATTTTGTTGTTTTAAATTTAATTTTAAATGTTTTATACCTACAACGTAAGGTTTTCCCGTAACATATACATTATGTGAAACAAAAACCGGCGCTGTATTCAGCGGGCCAAATGGGGCCATTTGTGCTACAATACGTTGAAATTTACCATCTATTTGTTGAAATTCAATTTCTGTATCAATATTTATTTCGGGGCTTAATAGATCATCGGTAATGGTTGAAGCAACGATATTTTCAAAACGATCGGAAAATAATTGAACGTTTTCTGGTTTTATAGTTAGCCCCGCAGCAAATTTATGGCCGCCGAACTGGACCAAAAGGTCTTGGCAACCTAGCAATGCTTCGTATAGATCAAATCCTGCAACGGATCTGGCTGAACCTGTAAGCAATCCATTTGAGGCCGTAAGTACAACCGTTGGCCGGTAGTATTTTTCAATCAGTCTGGATGCAACAATGCCAATTACACCCTTATTCCAGCTTTCATGATACACCACCGTTGTTTTTTTATTAACAAGGATGTCGCATTCTTCAATCAAAGCAAGTGCTTCTGCGGTGATGTTCTGATCGGATGTTTTGCGTTCTGTGTTTTGTAAATTGATAAATAAACTCTGTTCCTGAGCCAGCGTGCTTTCTGTACAAAGTAGCATTTTAACAGCTTCCGATGCATGATCCATTCTTCCTGCCGCATTTATGCGCGGGGCTAATGTAAACACTACGTCTGTAAGCGTGTAATCCTTGCTCTTACCGGAAATATCCATTAGCGCCTTTAACCCAATGCAAGGCTTCGCGTTTAACTTAATTAAGCCATGATACGCAAGGATTCTGTTTTCATCAATTACAGGGACAATATCTGCGGCAATACTTACCATTACCAGGTCAATATACTGCTCGTATTTTTCGGCCGCTAACTGATGCGTGTGGCAATACGCCTGGGCAAGTTTAAAGCCAATACCGCAGCCTGCAAGCTCCTTAAAAGGGTAGGGGCAGTCGTTACGTTTTGGATCAAGTATTGCGATTGCGGCTGGAAGTTCATCGCCCGGTAAATGGTGATCGCAAATGATAAAATCTATATTTAAGCCTTTAGCGTAAGCAATTTTGTCGTTAGATTTTATTCCGCAATCAAGAGCAATGATTAAAGTAAAGTCATTTTTTGCAGCATAATCAATTCCAGCTGTTGAAATGCCATAGCCTTCTTTATGCCTATCAGGGATATAATATTCAATGTCTGATGTAAATTGACTAAAGAAACTGAATGCAAGCGCGACTGATGTTGTGCCATCTACATCATAGTCTCCATATATTAATATTTTTTCTCTTTTGGCTAGGGCCGCATCAATTCGTGCGATGGCTTTATCCATATCCTTCATCAAAAAAGGATCATGTAAATGAGACATTTGCGGCCTAAAATAATCACGTGCGATATCAAAGGAAGAAATACCCCTTTGAATTAATATTTGTGCTAGGCTATTGTCTATGTTTAATTGTTGTGCAAGCAAATCTGTTGTTTCTGTATTGCCCTTTGCGGCCTGCACCCATCTTTTTTTCATTTAATATCTGTCTTCTTTTTCTCTGCGAAGCTTGCATAAACTTCTGTTTATTTTATTGCCAGCGTGTTAACTTCATGGAGGTTCCCTATCTTTGCAATGATATTGTTGTAAAGATATCATTTAATTTTCTTACTAATAACTACGCCATTGCAAGTTTTCACTTTATACGAAGGATCTTATTCTGTAGACGCTACTAAAAAATTTATCCCTTTTAATGCCGAAAAAGATAATCCTAAAGATCGCCCCGCCTCTCTTTTTATTCATGTACAACCTTTTTTAGTTAAGCTGAAAAATAGCCTTGTTTTGTTCGATACGGGCTTAGGGTATAGTGATGAGGATGGGCAGCTGATTTTGCATAAAAATATCAGGAAGGCTGGTTTTGATCCTGAGGACGTAGATATGGTCTTAATGTCTCACCTGCATTTTGATCACTCAGGAGGTATGGTCCATAACAAGCTAGATGGCAGTGTGGAATTAAGCTTTCCGCATGCAACTTATGTTGTTCAGCATGGAGAGTGGGAGAATGCCTTTACCAATACCTCTTCATCTTATAAAACAGAAATATTTGAATTTTTACAACGTAATGCACAGCTGAAATTTGTTGAAAACTCCGGTCAGCTAACGGATGAGATTAGTTATGAACTAACAGGAGCACACTGTCCATTTCATCAGGTATTTTTATTGGACGATGGTGTGGATAAAGTGTTTTTTGGAGGCGATGTACTGCCGGAACCAGAAGAGCTTTTAAGGAGGTTTATTGCCAAGTATGATTTTGATGGCCGAAAAGCAATGGAACTAAGAGAAGCGTTTGGTAAAAAAGCAGCAGAAGAGAATTGGAATTGTCTTTTTTATCATGCAAAAAGTAAAGCTACCGGTTATATAACCTATACCGATGGACAGTTTAAAATAAGCTAAGGAGTAACTAACTGTAAAAGCTCTTTGAGTCTCTCAATCGTTAATGGTTTAGAAATAAATCCATTAACGGCTTTGAATCCCTTAGCTTTCTCGATGTCATATTCATAAACAGATGAAGAGAGCATATACAAGAAAACTTTTTGGCGCTGAATGTTAAGTTTTTCATAGACTTCCAAAAATTCCCATCCATTAAGAACAGGCATATTGATGTCTACCAGAATAATGTGTGGAAAAATTTCTACATTATTGGCGATGCTGGTTAAATAATCTACAGCTAATTGGCCATTACTTTTCGAAATCATATCTACCTCATAGCCCGTTTTTTCTATCACTTTTTTTATGATAAATATATTGATGTCATCATCATCAATAACAAGCATATTGATTCTAGAGTTTGCCATAAATTTAGTAGAGAGCGGAAAATGTTAAGTCCAAAATTAAAACATATTTTAATGTTTTAACAGGTATATATATAAGAGCAAAAAAAAAGCCATTAAATGAATAATGGCCTTTTGGTTTCTGTTTTTTTTATTTTTTAGCTACAAGCTTTATAGCCAGCTCAAAATCATCATAGATCATTTTATCGCCAACATCAGGGAACACCCCTTTTGATCTAAATTTGATGCCAAATTTAGTTCTGTCAACAGTAACTTTTTCGGCGGTAGCAGTTACAGATCCGTCAGCGTTCCAGGCAATAGTTGCAGGGAAAGTGATAGAATTTGTAACTCCTTTAATGGTAAGGTTTCCTGTTACATTTGCAGTGTTAGCTCCTGTATTTGCAATCTTTTTTATTACAAAAGCAGAGGTTGCAAATTTATCAACTCCAAAAAAGTCATCTGCTTTTAAATGGCCTTCTAATTTCTCACTTTTGTCGGCATCTTTAATTGTTGCCATATTTATAGTGAAATTACCACCTGCGAGTTTTTTATCATTGAAAATTAAACTTCCCGACTGAAGATCGATAGTTCCATTGTGGCTGCCTGTAAGTTTTTTGCCAACCCATGTGAGTGATGATTTCTCAACATCCACCTTATAGGTAGTCGCCTTAAACACAGGAGCAATAAATGCCGAAGAGACAAATACTATTAGAAGTAATGCCAGCGAAGTGATTTTTAATTTCATTGTATTTTTATTTAATTTTTTAATACTAAGGCCTGTTTTAGCCTTTTGATACATTTTAGAAAGCAAAGGTATCAAAAGGTTTAACCGCCTAAATTGACTTATGATAAGTTTTTAAGCCAGATCTTCGGCATAGCTTTCAATTGGCGGACAAGCACATATCAATGATCTGTCACCAAATGAATCATTTACTCTTCCAACCGATGGCCAGAATTTGTAAGCGGCTACATAAGGTAGCGGGAAGGCTGCGGTTTGTCTGCTATAGCCATGATTCCACTCATTACCAGTTACTATAGCTGCAGTATGCGGAGCATTTTTTAGTGGGTTATCAGTTTTATCAAGCTCACCAGTTTCAACTGCAGTTATTTCATTTCTGATGGCAATTAAAGCATCGCAGAAACGATCTAACTCATGCTTAGGCTCACTTTCTGTTGGCTCAACCATTAAGGTTCCAGCAACCGGGAAAGATACAGTAGGAGCATGAAATCCATAATCCATCAAACGTTTTGCAATGTCAACAACCTCAATACCAAAGTTTTTAAATCCTCTGCAATCTAAGATCATTTCGTGTGCACAACGGCCATTGGCACCTGAGTAAAGTACAGGGTAATGTTTTTCTAAACGAGCCTTCATGTAGTTGGCATTCAGTATTGCATATTTTGTAGCGTTGGTTAATCCTTCGCCACCCATCATTGCTATGTAAGCATGAGATATGATCAGAATTGAGGCAGAACCCCATGGGGCCGAAGAAACTGCATGAATAGATTTATCATTATTGATGTCTACCACGGCATGTCCCGGTAAATAAGGAACAAGATGTTTTGCAACACCAATCGGACCCATACCAGGGCCACCACCACCGTGAGGAATACAGAATGTTTTATGCAAGTTAAGGTGACAAACATCGGCACCAATATTTGCAGGGCTGGTTAAACCAACCTGGGCATTCATGTTGGCTCCATCCATGTAAACCTGACCACCATTTTCGTGGATGATGTTACAAATATCTACTATGCTTTCTTCAAAAACACCGTGTGTAGAAGGATAGGTTACCATTAAACAAGAAAGATTGGCTGCGTGTTCAATAGCTTTAGCTTTTAAATCCTCGACATCAATATTTCCGTTTTCTAATGATTTTACAACCACAATCTTCATCCCGGCCATTGCTGCAGAAGCCGGGTTGGTTCCATGAGCAGACGAAGGAATTAAAGCGATGTTACGATGAGCATCGCCACGATCCTGATGGTAGGCTCTGATGACCATTAAACCTGCATACTCGCCTTGCGCACCAGCATTTGGCTGTAAACTCATAGCTGCAAAACCGGTAATTTCACTTAACCATCTGTCAAGCTCATTAAATACAGTATAATATCCAGCTACCTGATCAGCAGGAGCAAAAGGATGCACTTTGCCAAATTCAGGCCATGTAACCGGAATCATTTCAGTTGTTGCATTTAGCTTCATCGTACATGAACCCAAAGCAATCATAGAATGACAAAGAGAAAGATCTTTAGTCTCTAATGATTTTATATAACGCAACATTTCATGCTCAGAATGATGTGCATTAAATATCGGATGTGTTAAATAGGCAGATGTACGTTGTAAATTTGCAGGAATTACAGTTTCAACGTTTTCATCAGCCAACTCAGCAGCATCAGCAGCAATTGCTTTTACTTTTGAGAATATTTTTGTTAATAGCTTTATATCTGCTACTGAAGTAGTTTCATCAAGAGCTATGGTAACTACACTGCCTTTATAGTTAAGGTTGATCTCATTGTCGATGCATTCTCTGTGTATCGAATCAACTAAATCGCCAAGGTCTAACTGGATGGTATCAAAATAAGTTTTGTTTAATTGTTTATAACCTATTTTTTCTAACGATTTAGCCAGGGTAATGGCCAAGCCATGTGTACGTTCAGCAATAAGCTTTAATCCTTTAGGACCATGATAAACAGCGTAAAACCCAGCCATAATAGCCAATAGCGCCTGTGCAGTACAAATGTTAGAAGTTGCCTTATCTCTGCGGATGTGCTGCTCTCTTGTTTGCAAAGCCATGCGTAAGGCATAGTTGTTATTACTATCGATGGTTACACCAATAATACGTCCGGGAATGGAACGTTTGTATTCATCTTTAGTTGCAAAGAATGCTGCGTGAGGTCCGCCAAATCCCATTGGTACGCCAAAACGTTGTGTTGTTCCAACGACAACGTCGGCTCCCCACTCTCCCGGAGGAGTTAATAAGGTTAAACTAAGTAAGTCAGCAACAACCGTAACTTTAACATTCTTTTCGTGTGCTTTTTGAGCAAAACCAGTATAATCAAATACCTCACCGTTTCCGGCAGGATATTGAATAATTGCGCCAAAGAATTCTTCATTTAGCTCAAACGATTCATGAGCACCAATTACCAATTCAATTCCAAAAGGATTTGCACGGGTTTTTAAAATGTCGATTGTTTGAGGGAATAACAATTCAGAAACAAAGAATTTAGTTGCTTGTTGATTTTTACGCAAGCTATATTGCATAAACATGGCCTCAGCTGCAGCAGTACCTTCGTCAAGAAGTGATGCATTTGCTATTTCCATACCGGTAAGGTCAATAACCATCGTCTGGAAATTCAACAAAGCCTGTAAACGACCTTGCGCAATTTCAGCCTGGTAAGGAGTATATTGAGTATACCATCCCGGGTTCTCCATTACATTACGTAAAATTACACCCGGAGTTAGCGTATCATAATATCCCTGACCGATATATGATTTGAAAACTTTGTTTAAAGAAGCAGTTTGTCTTAAGCTGCTCAGGTAATCTGTTTCAGATTTTGCTTTTGGCAAATTTAACGGTTGTTTCAACCTGATCTTTTGTGGAACAGTTTGTTCTATTAATTCGTCAACAGAACCAACGCCAAGCGTGGTTAGCATTGCGTTTGTGTCATCTGTATTAGGCGCAATGTGGCGGTCTTTAAAGTCTTCTTGGTAATGAATGTTTAAGCTCATGTATTCTTTGAATAAAAAGTTGCGCAAAGGTAATAAAAAAATAGCCTTTTAACCACCAACTAATATCCAGCCCACTTCTTTCTTAAGCTTCAACTTATAAGTTTTGGTAATGAAGTTGCTGCCAACGTTTTTATCCTTAAAGAATATCGAGAAATCTGTCATTTCTTTTTTGAGTGAAACCGTAACACGAGCTATTTTTGAGTCGCCTTTTATAAGCGTAATCGGCTTCTCTTCATCAAGCACATAATTAACGGCCCTTACGGTAGCACTATGTGTATCGTGCTTAATGATGTAAGGTTTTGATTTATCTGTTAGTGTAATTAAATAGAAGTATACACTGTCTTTAGATAAGAACTTCTTTTTTTGATTCTGAAGTTCCATTTCAACAAGCCCTTTTTCCTCCAGCGCCTTATACTTTTGCAGCTCCAGTTGATCGTTTTTACTTCTGAACTTAATTTCTCCAATATTTATTTTAGTGCTCTCGTATTCAGGATTCGCTTTCAGGTGCGCTGATATTACATCCTCGGCCGTACCCTCGTCTAAATTACCACCGCTTTTACAAGATGATATAAAGAAAATCAATGTTGCTGCTATAGCTAATAATGTAAGGTTTTTCATAGTATGAGCATAGTAGATTAGTGTTTCAATTGCTTAAGGTATAATTGAATGGTGTTTTCTAAACCTAAATAAAGGGCATCACTGATTAATGCGTGGCCAATACTAACCTCTAGTAATCCCGGAATGCTTTCAGCAAAATATTTTAGGTTGTGTAAATCTAAATCATGGCCTGCATTAATGCCCAGACCTATCTCATTGGCCTTATGTGCAGCCGCGATGTATGGTAAAATGGCTTTTTCTCTGTTGTCGTAATAATTGTGGGCATAAGCCTCAGTGTAAAGTTCAATTCTGTCGGTTCCACTTTCGGCGGCTGCCTCCACCATTTCCACTACAGGATCTACGAAAATGGAAACACGAATTCCGGCAGATTTAAATAAAGAAACCATTTCTTTCAGGTAATCTTTATGCTTTATGGTATCCCATCCATGATTGGAAGTAATTTGACCTTCGGCGTCAGGAACAAGGGTTACCTGAGCAGGTTTATTGGCTAAAACCAGGTCAACGAATTTTTGCTCTCTGCAATTACCTTCTATATTAAATTCTGTTGCTATTGTTGCTTTCAAATCAAAAACATCCTGATATCTGATGTGTCTTTCATCAGGTCTTGGATGTACTGTTATTCCTTCCGATCCAAAGCGTTCACAATCCAATGCTACTTTAACAAGATCCGGATTGTTTCCTCCACGACTATTACGAAGGGTTGCTATTTTATTGATGTTTACTGAAAGTTTCGTCATGTTATCCCAAAATATAAATATGCAAGTAAAGGTAAAAAATTTCTGTATTTTGCTATCAGTTATAATCATTCGATATATGTCATTGAAATTGTTGATCTCATTTGTCGCTTTCTGTTGTGTTCAGCATGTTGTTTATGCACAGAAAGATACAGCTGCGTTTAAAGGATACCCTGTAATTGCACATACCGACACACTCTTTCACATTAAAAACAAGCTTGGTTCATTGTCTGCATCAGAAAGGGCACAAAGAACTTCTTCCAAAGTGGCGTCCCTATCTGAGGACCTCCTTTTTGTGTCCGATTCTTTAATAACAGCCGATGATTCTACTCTTGTAGGCATTGTTTATAAAGGTGATATTTTATTGAGCGTATCAAAAGCCGATGCAGATTCCGTGAATATGGATAAAGAGGTTATGGCTAAAGCTTATCAGGAAATTATTATAAATAGCATCAATAATTACCGGAAAGAAACCAACGTATCAGAACTTTTAAAGCGAGCAGGATTAGGCTTGTTGATCATTATTGTATTGGGCGTATGTATATTTTTTCTCAACAAATACTCAAATAAATTTAATAGTTGGTTGAGTTTCAGATTGCATGAAAGAATTGGACATCTGAAGATTAAGGACTATGAGCTGATCGACAGAAGAAGGGAGCTGATACTAATCAGCAAATTCCTGAACCTGATTAAAATCTTTGTAATCCTTTTGCTGATTTACCTTACACTTCCCGTTATTTTCAGGTTATTCCCATGGACAAAACCCTGGAGCGATAGCTTGATCGGGTTTGTGTTAAATCCG
Organism: Pedobacter sp. GQ55; assembly: GCF_059758925.1. Lineage (NCBI taxonomy): Bacteria > Pseudomonadati > Bacteroidota > Sphingobacteriia > Sphingobacteriales > Sphingobacteriaceae > Pedobacter > Pedobacter sp. GQ55. Next base: position 346,845 of record NZ_JCAXEI010000005.1, read on the forward strand.
TTGAAAAATATATTTGGTGCATTAATTGATTTCGTACCCAAGCTGATTACTATTGCAGTAATTGTTGCAGTGTTCCATTATGTGAAAAAGGCGATTAAGTTTTTAGCTTACGAGGTTGAGACCGAAAGGCTAAAGGTTAGCGGTTTTTATCCTGACTGGGCAAAACCTACATTTAACATTGTCAAGATTTTATTGAATGCCTTTATGATAGTGATGATATGGCCTTATATTCCGGGGTCAGATCTGGCCATATTTAAAGGCGTATCGGTGTTTTTAGGGATTCTTATTTCTTTTGGATCTTCATCGGCAATTAGCAATGGTGTGGCTGGCATGGTGATTACTTACATGCGACCCTTCAGAATCGGAGATGTAGTGAAAATTGGCGATACTACCGGGGCTGTTTTAGAGAAATCACTATTAGTTACCCGTGTCAAAACAATCAAAAACGAAATCATTACAATACCTAACAGTGCCATCTTAAATGGAAATACTGTGAATTATACCAGCATGTCTGTTAATGAAGGATTGATTATCCACAGTACGCTTACTTTGGGTTACGATATTCCGTGGACTACTGCCCATGAGCTATTGATAGGAGCTGCACTTGCAACTGAAGGCGTTATTAAAGAAAAGACACCTTTTGTTTTACAAACCAGTTTGGAGGATTGGTATGTTTCCTATCAAATCAATGCATACATAAACGACCCAAGTATAATGGCGGTTATTTATTCTGAGCTTCATAGAAATATTCACGTGGCGTTTGACAAGGCAGGGGTGGAGATCATGTCGCCTCATTACCAGGCAATAAGAGATGGGAATGAAAGTACAGTTCAGGCTAAAACTTAAATCGGAATGTTACCTTCTGTTTTCTTTCGTTTTCCGGGGCTTGTGTCAGATACAGAAGTGGTAAAACGTGTGCTTTCTTATGGGGTTATTCCTGTTGGTAGTGATGCTTGGCTTGCAAAAGGTCAGCCTGCCAACTCAGGGAGTATAGTTTTAATTCATGGAAATGAACCACTAGGGGTTCAGGATTTTATTAAACTCCTAAAGAATAAGCAAAAAGACATTCAAGGTAAACAGTGGATGATGTACGACTTGAGCGAAAGCGTTGAGGATGAGTTTCAACAGAAATAATGGATATATCTGATAATAAAAAGAGGGAAATTACTAATGTAATTTCCCTCTTTTTATATATATCGAGTGATTAGTATCTGTAAGTATCTGGTTTAAACGGACCTTCAACGGGAACACCAATGTATTCTGCTTGATGCGTATCTAAAACATCAAGTTCAACACCGATTTTAGCCAAGTGTAAACGGGCTACTTTTTCGTCCAAATGCTTAGGTAACACATAAACTTTGTTCTCATACTGATCTGTATTGATCCATAATTCTAATTGAGCCAAAGTTTGGTTAGTGAATGAATTAGACATTACAAAACTTGGGTGACCAGTTGCACAGCCTAAGTTTACCAAACGACCTTCGGCCAATAGGATGATGTCTTTTCCATCAATAGTATATTTATCAACCTGAGGTTTGATCTCTACTTTAGTAGCACCATAGTTTTTATTTAACCAGGCAACATCAATTTCATTATCAAAGTGACCAATGTTACAAACGATCGCTTTATCTTTCATGCTTTTGAAATGTTCAGCACGAACGATATCGCAGTTACCAGTTGTCGTTACAATGATATCAGCTTCTTTAACTGCGGTAGCAAATTTCTTAACTTCATAACCTTCCATTGCAGCTTGTAAAGCACAGATCGGGTCAATTTCAGAAACAATTACACGTACACCTTGTGAGCTTAACGATTCAGCAGAACCTTTACCAACATCACCGTAACCTGCAACAACAGCTACTTTACCAGCCATCATGATGTCAGTAGCACGACGGATTGCATCTACTAATGATTCACGACAACCGTATTTGTTGTCAAATTTAGATTTGGTAACTGAGTCGTTTACGTTGATTGCAGGTAAATGCAATGTTCCGTTTTTCATACGCTCATATAAGCGGTGAACACCGGTAGTAGTTTCTTCAGATAAACCTTTGATGTTAGCGATAAGCTCAGGGAATTTATCGAAAACCATGTTGGTTAAGTCGCCACCATCATCTAAGATCATGTTTAATGGCTGACGCTCAGGGCCGAAATGTAAAGTTTGCTCGATGCACCAGTCAAAGCTAGCTTCATCTAAACCTTTCCAGGCATATACCTGAATACCTGCAGCGGCAATAGCAGCAGCAGCATGATCCTGAGTAGAAAATATATTACAAGATGACCAGGTAACTTCAGCACCTAATGCAACTAGTGTTTCAATTAAAACTGCAGTTTGGATGGTCATGTGAAGGCAGCCTGCAATACGTGCGCCTTTTAATGGTTGAGAAGGACCAAATTCTTCGCGTAATGACATTAAACCAGGCATTTCTGCTTCTGCTAGTTCAATTTCTTTGCGGCCCCATTCTGCCAGTGAAATGTCCTTAACTTTGTAAGGAACGTAAGTTGTCTCTACTGATGACATATTGTTTTTATTTAAGTATATGATTTACAGGTAGTTGTTCGTTGTGTAATTTACAGTTGCCCACCATTTGCCCACTTTAATCAAAAGTGCCTGTTTTTCTGCTACAAAATTACGCATTAGTTTGGCCAATTTCAAAGTGCGATTTCATGCTGCGGTAAATTTCCACTAGATGTAATAATGACTTTTAGAAAATCTCTTTTAATTTAGTAGTCCGTATTTTGTTATTTCTTGTGACACTTTCACCGTTTATTCACTGTTATTGATCTTTTTTATGTATGGCATTATTAAGTTTTTGATTTCATTTTCTTTGTTTTTTAATTGATGTATATTTCATTATTACCACTATTTTTCCGTTTCCTTCCTTACCTATTCGGGACAACCTGCCATTTTCCCAAAATATGCACTCCTAGTCTTCATTTCGATTGAACAGTAGATGATTAAATAGCCTCATTGTGTTTGAGGATAATATTCTGTTACCTTTAAAGAGGTGTCCAAATCAGGTCACCTATTTTTTTCTTCCGAGTTTTCAATAATATTCCCTGCAAAGGCATCAATTCGGCGAAGTTTTTTATGCGTATTACAGGATCCTTGTAATCCCTCAGGGGGAATAAAAATGGGAGAATGATATGTTCATATTGTTCAGTTTTGCCCTTAATAGCGAGTCTACTTGCTTTTATTTTCTAGAACTGGTAATTTGTAATTGAAGGCTTTTTATGGTCATTTTGGTGCATAACAGGATTTAATAGGCTTAAGGCTATTAACACCAGATCCGTGTAGAGATACTATCATTTAGATAGAGATTATTCAAAGAAGAAGATCCCAATAGAAATCACCCTAACCCCACACCCTATATCATGGAAAATCTGCAAACAATTAAAAGCATGGACATGGTCGATATCCAGTCTAAAGCTATCGAACTACGCCGAACCGGTAATTTTGAAAAAATGATATCAATAGATGAGATCTTTAAATTGATAGATGTACATCATCCCTATTATGCTCTGAAAGATGTACATGCGGATGCAAATAATTTTGCTACTGCAAGAATAGACATTGAACAGCCTTTAGGAGATGAAATTCTTCCGATCGCAGTATCAGAGACTTGTAGGCACCTTGCCATCCTCGGATCAGTTTGCTGCGCCATGGCTAATCCAGTAAAGCAAAAACACTACTATCTTGCCTATAGCGGAACTTATAAAAGAACAATTGAGAAGGAACATTATGCGGGAAATGAATTAATTGCAATTGCTGAGTGCACCTCCTTTAATAAGAGAAAGGCAACTGTAAAGGCTTGCTTTTTAGATGAACAAAATCAACTTATCTGTGGAATAGAAGTCGGTTTCCATGTAATTCCCCAGGCAATCTTCGAACGGCTTTATTATAATTTTTATAAAGCATCGCCAGATTTTGGGAAGAAAAATCCATATCTTAAAAAAAATCAGTTTTTTGATATTAAATTCTCTGATTCCTCAGCTTCGGCCACTTTGGGTAAAATACAGGATGATTTTTGTACGGGTCATTTTCCTCACTTCCCGGCTATGCCAGTGGCGATACTGATGAGCTCTCTTCTGAATCTGGCTACAATTTACATTCACCATGTAACCTGTGATAGCTCATTAAAAATGGTAATCAGGGAAGTTACATTGTTGGCTGATAACATTGGGTTTTCAGGAGAGGAAGTAATGGTACATGTTAACCAAGAGGCTTGTTTGGATAATCGGTTTAGGCTTCGTTGTACCGCAACATTAACTGATGATAAAAGCATAGGGGATATCACAGCAATTATTGAGACCGTTAGAAATGACGGAAAATCCATTATACAAGAATGAGATTATCCATGAAAGTGGCACGTCCGGTTTTGAACGAGTGCGGGGGTGATCCCCGCACTTAGGTCAGCGAAAGTCTATTAAAAAACTACACTCCGCTAATTAACCCAAGTTTCTTTTCAAAGGTAATCCCAACTTTCTCTAGCAAGTTATATACCTGCGCTTTCTGACTCTAAACCATGTTCTTTTTAATCCATTGAGCCAAGAGCGGGGCCGTTTAGCATTTTTTTGTGTTTTGTCTTGATGTTAATTAATGTTAAAAATGGGAGCTGAACGTCATATAAAATCATTTGTCATCTGAAAATTAATATATTTAAGGAACCAAATGACGCCTCTATGTTAAAATTCGCTCTCAGCAGTTTAATAATCTGCATTTTCTCCTATTGCCATGCTATGGCTCAAGGCAGTAAGATTGATAGTTCTAAAATGGTTACCCTGCGGATAGATCCATCCAGCGCACGCGGGGCATCTGTATCTCAATTTTTTGACGAAGTCAATTTTATCCCATTGGAGACCACTAAAGAAAGTCTATTTGGTTCGATTAATCAACTCAAAATGACCGAGGAGAACTACATAGTTTTTGACTGGGAAACGAAAGCTGTCTTAATCTTTACGAAAGCTGGAAAATATGTTGCTAAGATCAGTGCCAATAAAATAGAAAAAGATCCGGCCGACAAAAGCAAGCAGAATTTCTATGGATTTAATCTTAAACCTGTAGATGGGGAAACGCTGATTACTATTGCTTCAGGAAAACGAACCCACTACTTTGATCTGACAGGTAAATTTGTAAAGAAGATTACCGCTGATACTGTTGATAAATATGCCGATTCTAAAAGGTTTAGTGATGGTACCATCATAGACCAATATTATTATGATAAAGAAGATAAGGACAGCACCAGATACCATCTGAGCTTAATAAAAGACGGTAAGAAATCAAAAATGTACTTCCCTCAAAAAAAAGATGAACATAAAAATGACGAAGGCTGGCATGGCGGCAGAGTTTATGATTATGGTAATCCTGATGAGTTCCTTTACGTAAAAAATTACTTGTACAATATCTATAAACTGAATTCAAAACAACTTTCACTAGCTTATCAGATATTCTTTCCGGCGGCAAACTCTTTGCCTTTGGATTATGACAGCAATCCTAAATATGACGGTAAGCGATACGACTATTTTGAAGAAAACAGAGACATCTTTTATGAAATGGCCAATGCCTATTTACATGGGAACAACTTATACTTTCAGGTTAGAAATTGGAGCTGGAGTCGTGATGAAAAAAGAGCTTTTGTATATAACCTGAATTCTAATGATCTGACATCGGTCTCCGATATTGAACCAGATTCTGTTTCTCAATTTTTGCCAATTACAGATTTAAACTATCATTACGATTTTACAAATCGTGGTTTTCTTATAGTAGGCAAAGACTATTTTTATACCAGCTATTCTTCCCTCGCACTATTTACCGTTAAAGAGCAAAATGATGGGAAGAACAGAAAATATGATCCTGTTTTGACTGAATTCTTTAAAACCCAGAGTAGAAAAAGCAATCCGATTATCGTTCAATTGAAACCAAAAGAAAAATAACGCTCCATGTCTAAAATTTACGCTCTGGCTATAGCCCTTTTAATGGCTGTATCCGTTTTGACTGCGAAAGCTCAAAACAACACAACTGTTCTTCCGGGAAGTGCAAAGGGAATTGCACGGGATACTGCCCAGAATTATGTGCTTAAGTCGGCTACTGCAACTGTTTATAAGGCTTCAGACAGCACTCTTGTGAGTTATCAGGTGACCAATAATTACGGTGAGTTTAGTTTTAAAAACTTACCGGTAAATGTTGCTTTACGACTAGAGGTTAGCCACGTAGGATATTTAACTTCAAGAAAAAACTTTACAGTTCCCTCAGATAAAAACACCATTGATTTGGGGCTGATAATTGCCACTCGCAGGGATATTATGCTGAACGATGTTGTGATCAGCATACCGCCGATTAGCATGAATGGAGATACCCTCGAATTTAATGCCGCAGCTTTTAAACTGGATAGCAATGCAGTAGTTGAAGATTTGCTAAGAAAAATACCGAACGTAACCCTGTGGGGTGATGGGAAAATTACAGTGAACGGCAGAGAGGTCAAAAGCGTAATGGTGAACGGAAAATCCTTTTTTGGAGGAGATATAAAGACTGCCACGCAAAACCTGGCTAAAAACGCGGTTGAGAAAATACAGATTTATAATAAAGCAAGAAGCCAGCAAAATACCAATCCCGCAGATTCTACCCTCGAAATGAATATTAAACTCAAGAAGGGTAAGGATATAGGTTACTTTGGAAAAATCGGCATGGGATACGGAACAAACAACCGCTTTGAAACTGACGCAAGTATCAATATGTATTCGCCAAAAATGCAGATCGGTATTGTAGGGGCTATTAACAATATTAATAAAATAGCAGATAACGCGGACGATCTGCTGTCTAACAGTACATTTAAGGGTGTAGGTACGAATATAGAGTACCAACCTGATTTTAGGGCGGAAGGAATAACCAGGCCTAAAGCACTTGGGGCAAACTTTACTTATAATTTTATAGAAAAACCTACATGGGAGCGAAAAAATACGCTTAAAGCCAACTACTTTTTGCAAGACCGAAATAGCAATTACCTGTCAGATGCACAAACCACTACATCAGTAAACAGCACGGATAAAATTATAGAAAATAGCAACACAACGAATAACTCTACCAATACCACACAACGCTTCGACTCGGACTACCAACTGGCCAAAAAGGGGCACAATCTAAGAGTCTCTCAGAATGTGAGCTTAAACACCGGGGAGAGTGTAGCACAAACATTTCGCTCGGCAAGCAATCTGCAAAATGTGCTTACCAGTACGAATAACTCCATGAATACCAGTAATTATGAAAACAAGAGCTTCTATATAAAAGGCGAGTACGGTTATTCTCCCTATATCATCAGACCAAGGATGAGATTCAGAGGTTTTAACTTAGATTATGATTTATACGCATACGACAATAACAATGAACGTTTGAATATTACCGAGTTTAAGTCTTTTACCGGAGCGGCATCAAATCAGAAGTTTAACCGCAAATACGACACACACACTAACGGTATAAAACAAGAGATCAACTTCTCACTGCCAGATTTAAAGTCAATAATTTTTGGGAATAAAAGCTACTCAAAATTGAGTGTTGACCTTACCAATAAGTTGATCCTTAAGTCTGATAAGAATGACAACAATGTACAGGATTTGGATACTATCGACAATGTTTATCGTGTGAATCCATACTTAAATAACCAAATTCAAACAAATGTGATTCAAGAAACGCCCGGAATAAGAATTCAGAGGTCTTTTACAAAAAGTTTATCTAACCGTTACTATAAATCACTGACATTACGGTTCCATCCAAAACAGCTTTTGATTAGTCAGGATAATAAGTCGGACCGTTCATTTCAGAACATTAAACGCAGTTACAGCCGGTTTGCTCCTGATGCCGGAATAAGCTATTATAACCATCAATATGGAGAGACTTCAAGAAGTTATGATCTTAACTATTCCACAACTATCAGTATCCCTGAGATTGGACAATTGGCACCTTTAACCGATAGTACAAATCTATATTACCTGCAAAGGGGGAATATTAACCTGAAAAAATCTGTGCAGCAAGAGCTTTCATTCAGTTTTAGCAGCAATGATCAGTCAAATAAAAACACACTTAATTATTATTTGAGGATAAATGCCGGAAAGATTGATGATAATATAGTGGATAGTCTGTTGATCGACGAACAGAATAGGAGAACCGTTTTTCTGGTAAATGCCGACGGGCATAAGTACATCAACTTTTATGGTTATATCAGAAAAGCGTATAAATTTAAATCCTCAGAATTACAGTTGGATTTAAACACCAACCTCAATACCAACAGAAATCCCGGGTATACCAACAATGTGTTTACCTATTCGACCAATTTAAATACGGGTTCCAATTTTAATGTCAATTACACCTATAAAAGCTATTTGGCGGTAGCACTGAACCAATCTTACTCTACCTATAAATCCAGACAAGAGGCCTTTAATACCGGATATAGTGGTAAAAACCTGGGTACAACACTGAGTAGTAGTTACAATGTAACCAAGAAATTTACTTTAAACAGTAACATCACTTTTAACAACAGCTCATCTTCCAATACTAAAGACATCAATTTTACCATTTGGAATGCCAGTGCGGTGTACCGTTTTCTTAAAGGCAATAACGCAGAGTTTAAGTTCTCGGCCCTGGATTTATTGCATCAGAACAGCAGCGTGATCAATTATGGAAGTTCTAATAGTTTCACTACCGGTACGCAAAATGTATTGAAACAATATTTTATGACCACAATTTCCTACTATCCAAGACAGTTTGGAAAGAAGGCCAAGGCTAAGAAATGATGATACGATGGAACTGTACGCTTGTTTTTTAAATTGAGCAAAGTAATTTAAAGGTCAAAACTATATTGGTCTTATCGCCAATGCTTTGATGCTAGTTGCAGGTACAGTACCTTTGTATACTCAAAAAAGAAATTTATAAAAAATATTAAGCATATGTATCCAGAATATTTAGTTGAACCAATGCGTGCTGAACTTACAACCGTAGGTTTTGAAGAATTAAAAACTGCTGAAGCAGTTGATAGCGCCATTACAAGCGAAGGAACTGTGTTTGTAGTAGTGAACTCGGTATGTGGTTGTGCAGCTGCAAACGCGCGTCCGGCAGCAAAATTAGCCGCAGCAAATGAAAAACATCCTACGAAATTGGTAACAGTTTTTGCTGGTATGGAAAAAGAAGCGGTTGACAGAGCTAGAGGTTATATGTTGCCTTTTCCTCCATCATCACCTTCTATGGCTTTATTTAAAGATGGTAAATTAGTTCACATGATTGAACGTCATCAAATTGAAGGCCGTCCAGCTCAAATGATTGCTGATAGCCTTATTGGTGCTTTTGAGCAATACTGCTAGAAATAAAAAATATAAAGAGAGGGTATTTGAATCTATCAATCAAATACCCTCTCTTTGCGTTTAATATTATTTAAAGAGCAGAGAATATAAAAGTGCTTATTGAACGGGGAGGCAGAGATGTATCCCCAGTTGGATAGGGGCGAATATTGTCTTCCTGCTTTTCAGAAGTTACATAATGCTTTCCAAGCTTTAAAAGCTGTCCTTTAAGTAGCCCTTTCAATACGAAATCAGTCTTTTGAGTTTCACCCGTATAGTTAATTACATTTATCACAAGACTTTCCCCTTTCGGATCTTTAAATGCAGAAACCATAACCTGCTGGGCAATCTCCATGTCATTTAAACCATCGTTTCTTTGTGTTTCCACACGAATCATACCAGGGCGGATAAAAAGACTGTAGTGGCCTAATGCCCACAGATTTTTAGTGATGGTGTACTTGCTTTCAGGTTTGCTTGCTCTTTGCGGATTTAATGCAATAAGAAAGTAGCGAGGGTTTAATGGATTTCCGGGCTCGTATGCATTCCAGAAATGCCATGCAGAGGCATCTCCTACAGTAAAATCATGGTTAATTACCTTTGCAAGGAACAATGCATGATCCATCTCGCTTGGCCTGCCTGCAATCTTATCTTTATAACCATTGCCAAGCATTGAGTATTCTGATTGCCAGTATTCCAGACCATTATATTTCCTTAGCGTATCTCTTAAAGATTTTCTTGTGTTTATTAGCGTACTGTCGCCGTTTTCTGTAAAATACCCATGGCCTTCAACAAACTTTGTACTATTGCTAAAACCACCTATGTATAAAGGGCTTTTTGGGTTCCAGAAGCTGTCTATCTGGCGCGAGGTCCGTCCCTTGTCTGCATATAAATAATCAAGCTGGCCAGCCTCGGTTGTCAGAATCTTTGTACTAAGTTTTTGCTTCGCTAAACTGACATTTAAAGATTTAATGGTGTTAAACATTTCTTCATTTGTCCAGGGGCTTCCTTCCTGGTTAGATTGCTTTAGCCAATCCCATTGAGGCTCATTTATCGGGCTTATGTAGTTAAAATGAAGCCCCTTTTTGTCATAATGCCTTATTACTTCGGTCAGGAAGTTTGCATAAGCATCATATTTATCGGGCTTTAAATTTGTAGCACCATCTTTTTGTGACTTGTAGCCACGACCATTCTTGTTAAACTGTACTGGAGGGCTGTTTACAAATGCAATCAGATCTTTTACGCCATAATTTTTTGCCTGCTGTAACATCCAGGTGTATCCTTGTTGTTTGTTCCAGTCGTAAGTTCCATCCGGAGATAAAAAACACTCCACTCTGCGCGAAGGATCAGCAATACCACTGCTGTCGCCCTGTTCAGCAGTACCCCCGCCAATGTTAAATCGCCATGCAGATAAGCCGATACCCTTTGGCTTACCATCTTTTTCAAATTCCCTGCTAAATAACAATTCGGCAATATGTTGTTTTTCAGCTAATGGCCATTGCTTGCCAATTTCCTCTGTATACCAGCAACCAGACCCGCCGATGTTGTGTATTTGTTGTACGGTTTTGTTGAGCAGAAGCGTAAATTTAATTGGTTTCTGATCCTGAGAGAATGAATTTAGGGCACTTGCTAAAAGAAAGATGCAAAGGGTAATTCTCCTAACAAATACACTCGAAAAGGTTAACTGAATTTTCATTGACACAATATTAATAATTGACAGCATAAGATACATATAGCAGATAAATTAGAGAAGCATCTATAATACTTTTAATATATTTATGCCTGATGAATAGACTTAAATTTACCTCATGCGTTAAAAAAATCGTTTTGTTATATTGCCTTGCCGGCTCTTTTACCAATGCTGATGCTCAGGATTTGACGAATATAAAATTTACGGCAACTGAGGCCCCAGAGTGGACAAATTTATTTGCACGAAATAGTGGATGGTTTGGCGGTGATGGCATTTATACCATTCCATTAAATGGGGTAGAATCAAGTAAACCAGAAGCTAAAAGAACACTATTTATTTTTAGCGATAGTATGATCGGGAACATTAAAGATGATAAAATGGAGCCCGGAGCTAAAATGATCCATAATAGTGTAGCAATATTAAAAGGCACAAAACCTGTAAAGGAGAACATAACTTTTTTTTGGAAAAATGACCATAAGGATAACCCGGAAACTGTGTTTATACCAAAAACTCCTTTAACCGGCCCTACAGATTATTATTGGCTTGGAGATGGTTTTGTAAACCAGGAGCAGAACAATGCCATCTATATTTTTGGTTACAGGGTGAAACAGGTAGGTGATGGTGCTTTTGGTTTTTCGGAGGTAGGCAATACGCTAATCAAAATCGCCGAAAAAGAAGAGCCTCCCTATAAAACCTTTGAACAGAAAGATACCCCATTTTATTTAAGCAGTAATGAAACTGAAAAGGAAATGGGCTCGTTTGGAGCAGGTATTTTTGTAAATACAGCCAAAGCCGGTGCACCTAAGCCTGATGGATATGTTTACGTTTATGGGGTCAAAGGGATGGTCAAAAAATTGCTGGTAGCAAGGGTAAAGCCGAAAGAATTTGATGATTATGCTAAGTGGAGTTTCTGGGATGGAGCGACGTGGAATGCTGATATTAAGAAGGCTGAAGCGATAACAGATCAGGTTTCAAATGAACTTAGTTTATCAGTATTGCCAGATGGAAGATATGCATTAATTTTCCAGCAGGGTGGCATGGGAAGAGCGGTGGGGATGCGTTTAGGAAAAACCCCTATAGGGCCTTTTGGACCAATAATAAAATTGTGGGATAGCGCTGATGCGTTAAAAAAGAAAAGCTATTTCTCTTACAACGCTAAGGCTCATCCAAATTTATCTGAAAAAGGAGAACTTTTAATTAGTTATAATGTTAATTCTTTTGATTTCTTTAAAGATCTTGAAACGGATCCTCAATTGTACAGGCCCCGGTTCATTAAGATAAAATTTAACTAAAACTGAAAAGGAAGTATAAAAATGAGTGAAGAACCAGAGAAGAAGCCAATATTTTACGACAGATGGGCATTTAGATATTTAGCAATAGCCTGTTTGGCGTTAATAGCGTGTGCGATTGGAGCAATTTTTTATAACCATCACCCAAAGCCCTTAAAAGAAAACAGGTTTGCTAAAAGAGACATTCATGCAGGCAGTAGCAGGGCAATATTAACTTTGGCAAGCGGTAAAAAGATCAGTCTTGATCAGGCGCCTAATGGAATTCTTGCTGATGAGTCTGGGGCAAGTATTGTAAGAACAGGCAGTGGACAAATTACTTATGCTGTTCATGAAAGCGGGCTTAATTCCGATACAGTCAAAAATGTAGGTGTTAATAATCTTGAAACCCCTTTGGGCGGCCAATATCAGGTTCGTTTACCAGATGGCACTAAGGTGTGGTTAAATGCAGCCTCTAAATTAACTTATCCGGCATCATTTGATCCGGGCGCAGCGCGTAAAGTAGAGTTAAGGGGTGAGGCTTATTTTGAGGTTGCTCAGATTGCAGCCAAGCCAATTGGGGCAGGGGATGAGTCCAAAGGCAATACGCCATTTATAGTGTTTTCTGGAAAGCAGCGTATTGAGGTTGAAGCTGCGCGATTTAACATTAGCAGCTACCCTGATGATGAGACCATAAAAACTACCCTATTGGAGGGGAACGGTAAAATTAATTCCAACAATATCATCAAGTCAGGCCAGCAGTCTATAAATAAAAAAGGCAATTTGGAAATCATCCATGCAAATACCAAAGAAGCAGTTGCATGGAAGAACGGACTCTTCTTATTTGAAGATGAAAGCCTGGAAACTATAATGAAAAGTATTTCAAGATGGTACAATGTTGAAATAATTTATTCCAACCAAAATGCGCGTAAGGAACTATTTAGTTTATCCGTTTCGAGGTTTGATAACATCTCTGCTACCTTAAAATCTATAGAGAATACAGGTTTTGTAAGGTTTAAAATAAAAGGGAGAAAAATAACCGTTCTTCGCTAAGTCCGGCATCTGTTGCGAAAAGCAGCAGCGCTTAGGCCTCATCGAAGAAGAAGATTTTTAAGGAAAGCAGGGGGCACTATCTTTTTCCCGATTAACAGATCACTGAATTTAAAAATCCTTATTTAGCAGTTTCTCCAACTCTCCAAAAGACACGTTCATTCTTACGCGGCCTTGTTTAGCATAGGCAATCTCTCCGGTTTCTTCTGAAACGATTACCGCAACGGCATCTGTAGTTTCGGATATACCAATTCCAGCTCTATGACGAAGGCCAAACTGAGGTGGTAATTTATCATTATCGGTTAAAGGCAGGATACAACTTGCACTTTTGATTTTGTTTTCGGCAATAACAACGGCCCCATCATGGAGTGGGCTATATTTTTGAAAGATGCTTTCCAGCAATCGTTTTGATATTTTTGAATCTATTAGCTCGCAGCTGTTGGCAAAAAGCTGGTCATCGTAAAACTTTACAAATACCATTAGCGCACCTGTTCTGGATTTTTTCATGCTTTTGCAAGCATCAATGATAGGTTTTATCCTTACTAAATTATCGCGCTCAATGTTTTTACTCCCAAATAAATAGCCCCACCAGGCTTTGTTTTGCTGTAGGAAAGTATTTTTTCCAATGAGTAATAAGAAACGCCTGATCTCTGGCTGGAAAATAACGATGAGGGCTATTATCCCCACGCTCATGAATTGGTTAATGATGGTGGATAGTAAATTCATTTTTAATGCATCTACAACCCAATGTATGACCAATATGATTACCATACCTAACAACAGGTTCACTGCGAGGGTATTCTTAATCAGGTTGTAGATGTAATAGATAATTAAAGCGACAAGAATAATGTCTACCGCATCTGTAATTGTTACCTTTAAGAAATCGAATTCTAAGCCTTTCATCACTGCCAAGTTATGGATTTTTATTGTTGCTGCGTCTTTTGAACTAAAGCTATACACTCTACTGCAGCTTTTACATCGTGAACACGCAATATACCTGCCCCCTTTAATAGCGCTATAGTATTCAGTACCGAAGTTCCGTTAAGCGCTTCCTGCGGGGTTAAGCCCAGAAATTTATAGATCATAGATTTTCTGGAAAGGCCCACAAGTAAGGGAAGCTCAAAGATGCTGAAGTCCCGGAGTTGATTTAGTAGCTGATAATTCTGATCTAAAGTTTTTGCAAAACCGAACCCGGGATCTAAAATGATATCCTTTACCCCCAGTTTCTGTAGTTTAGCAAGTTTAACTGAGAAATAATCTGTTATGTCTAATGCAAGATCTTTATATTCTGTCTGTTGTTGCATGGTTTGGGGTGTTCCCTTCATATGCATCATAATGTATGGAACCTGAAGCGCCGCAACAGTTTCAAACATGGCTTCATCCATGTCGCCCGAAGCGATATCATTTATGATATGAGCGCCAGCCTCGATGCTTTCTTTAGCTACCCTTGCTCTAAAAGTGTCTATAGAAATGATTGCCTCAGGTAACTTTTTTGTGATAGCCTCTACAACCGGAACTATCCTTTTTAGCTCTTGGTCTGGGCTCACTTCTGCTGCACCCGGACGAGAGGAGTATGCTCCTATATCTATAAACTTAGCCCCATCTTTCAGAAAGGCTTCCGTTCTTTGCAATGCATCGTCTAAAGAGCCGGCTCTGCTGTTATTGTAAAAGGAGTCTGGAGTTAGATTTAGGATGCCCATTACACATGGAGCACTGATATCCGTCAGCTTGCCTTTGACGTTTAGTGTAGTCTTTCGGTTTAAAAATGTATCTTTAGCCATTGTTTGAATACAAACTTAGATAAAATCTTTAAATGATTTTACGCAATTAGGATACTGTATTAAAACGGATGTAAACTTATTATTTTAATCGTTTTGGCAACAAACACTTCACAAGAATTTGACTCGGTAATAGCGGTTTGCAAATCGCTTTTTTTAAAGAAAACAAACGACTATGGAACAGCATGGCGAATATTAAGGCCGGCTTCTATAACAGACCAGATCTTCATTAAAGCACAGCGAATTCGCACGCTCGAAGAAAAGAAAGTATCTAAAGTAGGAGAAGACATCGTTTCTGAGTATATAGGAATTATTAATTATTGTGCAATTGCCATGATGCAACTTGAACTTGGAGAAGATGATCCATATGAACTTGGGGTAGAAAGAGTAGAGAAGCTTTTTGATGAGAAGGTAAATGGAACCAAAGAACTTATGTTTGCCAAAAATCACGATTATGGTGAAGCCTGGAGAGACATGCGCATCAGCTCTTTAACAGATCTGATTTTAATGAAAATTTTAAGGGTAAAACAAATAGAAGACAATTCGGGGCATACCCTGGCCTCCGAAGGTGTAAATGCAAATTATCAGGATATGTTAAATTATGCTGTTTTTGCTTTAATTAAGTTGGGCGTAAAATAGCTGGTAAACAATGAAGAAAGCTGCATTAAACTTTTCAAGGATATTTGTTGGTATCCTCTTTATATTTTCAGGGTTGATAAAAGCCAATGATCCGCTTGGATTCGGTTATAAATTGCAGGAGTACTTTGAAGTGTTCCATATGCCATTTCTTAGTGGTATGGCTACAGGAATTGCCATATTGCTTTGTGTATTTGAAATTGTACTGGGAGCTTTACTACTTTTTGGTTTTTGGCGCAAACAGGTAACTACTGGTTTATTGGTGGTTATTATTTTCTTTACATTTCTAACCTTTGTTTCGGCTGCGTTTAAAGTCGTAACCTCATGCGGATGCTTTGGAGATGCCATTCCTTTAACGCCTTGGCAATCTTTTTCTAAAGATCTGGTTTTATTGGTAATGATCATCTACCTATTCAAAAACAGGGACAGGATAAACCCGGTTACTGAAAGCGCCAGATGGCAAAGTGCTTTATTTGCGATTGTACTTACTTTTTCATTGATGTTCAGTCAGTTCACCTATAGCAGATTGCCGATACTAGATTTTCTGCCTTATAAAGTTGGGGCTAGCTTGCCTGATTTGATGAAGATACCTGCAGGAGCAACGCCTGATGAGTATTTAATCATGTACAACATGAAGAATAAGGAGACGGGTGAAACCAAGGTGATGAGTGATAAAGATTATCTGAAAACGGAGATATGGAAGGATGATAACTGGGAAATTATCGGTGATCCCGAAAGCAAGCTGATTAAAAAAGGTTACGAGCCTAAAATTAAGGATTTGCAAATAACCGATGCTTCTGGTACAGATTATACAAAAGAACTAATAGAAAACCCGTATTACAACCTGGTAATTGTAGCTTATAATTTAAAAGACTCCAATGAGGAAGGTATAACTAAATTAAATGCATTGGCATTAAATGCAACGGAACAATTTAATATCAGATCTATAATGTTAACCTCCAGTTCAGCACAGGATGCAGATGCCTACAGCAAAAGAATGAAACTGTTTAGTGAGGTTTTTTATGCTGATGCTGTGCCTTTAAAAAGTATGGTAAGGGCAAACCCAGGTGTGCTTTTACTGAAGAATGGAGTTGTTATTAATAAATGGCATTATAATAATGTCCCTTCTTTTGATGAACTTACTAAAATGTATTTTGCTAAATAATCATGTTACAATACGCTTTTAAAAAATTCATATATGGATTTGCCGTTATGGCAGGCGTAATTATAGTAGTGTTTGTATTATTTAATGTATTGCCGGGAGACCCTGCAAGGATGACTTTAGGACAACGTTCTGATGTGCAATCTTTAGAGGCTGTGCGCAAAGAATTTGGTTTAGACAGGTCAAGACCCGTACAATTCTTCCTTTATTTAAATGACTTATCGCCAATAGGGCTCCACGATAATGATAAGGAGACGAAGGAAAAGTATCATTATGTAAAACTGTTTTCTGTTGGTAATGATGTTGTTGCGCTTAAATGGCCTTACTTAAGACGCTCTTATCAAACTAAACGTGATGTAACCACTATTCTTACTGAAACGGTTCCCAATACCTTTATTTTAGCATTTACAGCCATGATATTTGCCACCATCATAGGTGTTTTTCTAGGGGTACTGTCAGCAGTTCATAAAGATAGCTGGATTGATAAGACTGCCAATGCTTTTGCTATTTTGGGGATATCTGCACCAGCTTTTTTTGCCGGGATCATTATAGCATGGTTTTTTGGCTTTGTACTTAGCGACTATACCGGGTTAAATATGTCTGGCAGCTTGTATAGCTATGATCCTTTTGAGGGTGAGGTAACCACCTGGAAAAACCTGTGGCTACCAATGGTAACCCTGGGTTTAAGGCCACTGGCCATTATTGTGCAGTTAACGCGAAGCGCGATGTTAGATGTTCTTGCACAGGATTACATTAGAACTGCGCGGGCAAAAGGTTTAGGGAGAAATGCAATAATTTACAAGCATGCACTTAGAAATGCGCTAAATCCTGTTATCACCGCTATTTCGGGATGGTTTGCCTCCCTGCTTGCTGGTTCGTTTTTTGTAGAGTATATTTTTGGTTATAATGGTTTAGGACGCACTACTGTAACTGCTTTGGAGATGTCCGATTTTCCGGTCGTTATGGGTTCTATACTTTTTATTGCCTTTGTTTTTGTAGTAATCAATATTTTTGTAGATATTTTATATGCCTTTGTTGATCCAAGGGTAAAATTGGTTTAAGAATGAAGATATTCCTGATTGGATTTATGGGTTGCGGTAAAAGTACTTTAGGTAAAAAACTATCCGCTAAATTAGGTTATGATTTTATAGATCTTGACCAGGTGCTGGAAAATAAAGTAGGGTCCAATATTGGAGATTACTTCGCAGCTAAGGGAGAAGATGCTTTTAGAACACTGGAAAGTAAATTACTGAAAGAACATAATTATCCTACGAACTGTGTTGTTGCAACCGGTGGGGGTGCTCCATGTTATTTTGATAATATGGAATGGATGAATAGCAACGGCATTACAATGTATGTGGAAATGCCTCCAATTGCCTTAGCCAGGAGGTTGGAAAAAGGTAAAGAAAAGCGCCCTTTATTAAGGGATATGGATGAGGAGCAGATGATTAGCTTTATCAAATCAAAACTAACGGAAAGGGATCATTTCTATAAACGAGCTTTTTTAATTGTTGATGGCGTAAATCTGACTCCAGATAAAGCTGTAGCACAGTTATTTCAAGTCTTCTAAATACTGGTTTGTTTGTTTTTCTACTTCCAGAACAGCAAATTTAATTGCTGAACCTACTCTTGTTGTTTTTGTTTTTACGGGGATTGAAGAAATCGTTGCCAGGGCGGCGGTATAGTATTTCCCCCAGGTGGATATGATTTGCTTTTCCTGTTGGATAGCAGACTTCCCACTAATAATGACTTGTTTGCTTAAATTATATTCTGTTTTTAATCGAATTAAAGCAGCCGATTTTACTTCATTAATGGTAAACAATGCGGTGTTCTCATCGGCAATTACTAGCGTGTAGGCAGTGGTTAGCGCACTGATACCAACATTTTTCATCGTTGTTGCGGATACTTTGTCTAACCGGTCATTATCAGTATGGTAAAAAACATCTGTAAAATGCCACATTAATAAACCCGGGATTTTGCTTTTCAAGAAAGGCGTATGGTCGCTACCGCCCTCAAAAGGATTGTAGTTAACCTTCCAGTCTGCATGCTTGCCCTGGTCATTACAAATTTTCATAACCAGGTCATTATAGTAATGAGGGAAAAGGTCCTCCTCCTTTACATCACCAGATCCCCATTCTGAATGTTTATCTGTACCTCTTGTCCATATAGCGGAAGGATCGGGCATTTTTTCTATAAGGAAAGATCCTCCGGTTTTCTCTGTGTTTTCTCCAACCATATCCAGGCTCATTCCCCACATAATTCCTTTTGCTCTTTCACTATTTTCTTTGATGTATCGCTGGGTAGAAACAATTTCATCACCCCATAAAAAGGTTAGGCTTCTTTGAGGTGTAAGTTTCCCGGATTTTACCAGTGATGCAGTAAGTCTTGCCATTTCAGCTAACGTACCTACTCCCGACGCATTGTCATTTGCGCCGGGTTCCTGCACATGAGCACTATACACAAAACGCTCATTAGGCTTAGTGTTCCCTTTTATGTTAGCAACTATGGTTAATTCTTCTGAAGGATAAGTATTTGTTGCTACGGTAACGTTTAGTTTAACAGGACCTTTTGCTATTGCTTTCTTTAAGCGCTCTTTGGCCCTATAAGAAAGGTTGATGGCCCAGCCCTTACCATCTGGGTTATTAATTCCTGAAAATTGAATGGCGTTTTGATATTTCTCCGGTTGGGTATAATCAGGCATTGCATACCCTAAAACTCCCAGTGCTCCTGCATTGATGGCGACATTGAATAACCTCCCTGTTCCAATTTCGGAGAATACAATTTTACCTTTAATGTCCTTATCATCTATTGAGCTAATATCTGCTGGATTTATGTAAATCACCTCTGCAGTAATACCTTCTATAGGGGTTGAAGAAGAGTTTATCGTAATCATATTGCGATTTGTTTTAAACTCTAATAGCGGTTCATGCTCACCTTCAATGCCTACTGTGGCATTAACCGGCTCCCATGTATTTTGTTTCATCGGACGCTTTTCAATGCGGTAGGTTAATAAGCCTTCCGATTCATCTTTTTGTTCGGCTACAAACCCTGCTTTTTTTAATAGACCTTCTACATAATAAATGCTCTCATTAAAACCCTTATTGCCGGGCAAACGCCAATGCTGTTCCACAAAAGCTGTGGTTTCAAAGGCGTTCTTTTCATTGAACCCGTTGCGGGTAAGCTCGAAATAGGATAACGTAGGGTTTTGCGCAAAACTATGCAAAGTATATAATAGCAATCCGGCAAGCAGCAGTTTTTTCATGCATATAAAATATGCCGAAAGATACTAAGAATCGCAGAATCGTTATAGGGCTATCTATCTATTAATATCTTGTCGCTTTTTCATAGAGTAATCTACTGAGTAGGGGCCAGATCCAATAACCCAAAATAAAACCAATAACAGCAGTACAATAATTGAAAGCCACAATTCAGAATTCAATGCTGAAAAGCCATGTGATAGGTTGACGAAAAAAACAGCACACAATAGTATCGGAATCTGTATTACAGATGCAAACCGTGTAAGCAGGCCTATAGCAATTAGGAGACCTCCAACCAGGTGCACAAATCCGACAATGTGAACAGCTACACTTGCCATCATTCCAGAAAAACCAAATACATTATTCTGTAACAATAGATCTTGAAGTACTGCAGTGTTGCTAACTATTGCAATGCCTTTACTAAAAATGAGAATACCTAAAGCAATACGGATGATGTCTAGCCATTTGGCATGATGTAGATCGCCCCAACGCTCGATTTTTTGAATAACAGTCATGATAATGCCTCCTATTTTATAATGGTCTATTAAAGCTAACTAATTCAGATTAAATAATCAATAGCAAGATATTAACAATCAATATATTATAATGTTTTCCAGGAAAGGTCTGTCTGCTTCTGAAGTATAGATGAAAAAGCGGTTCTGGGAGGTAGATTTAAATATGGATAGGTCACTTTTGACAGGTATAATCCTTGGGGATGGGCAGGTGTAATTAATGCAGGAGTTTGCTTTGTGATCAGGTAACTTTCAAACTCATCTACACTTAAAATTCCTTTTCCAATTTTTAAAACCTGGCCCATGATAATCCTGATCATCTTGCTTAGGAAGCGATTTGAAGAGATTTGGAAGCGTAACTTATCTCCGGTGGAGTCCACAGCCAAATTTGCAGACATGACATTACAAATGGTGTGTTCATATTTATCAGGGCTGGTACAAAAAGGTCTGTAATCTTTATAATTTGGGAGTATTTCAACCGCCTGTTTCATTTTATCAAAATGAAGATCTTCAAGCAAATAGAAGGAACTGAGGCCATTCAGAAAAGGATCTTTATAAGTGTGGATAAAGTAGTCATAAGACCTTTGTACTGCATCAAATCGGGCATGTTGTAAACCATCCATAGCTATGATATCAAATATCGCAATATTTGCAGGCAGGAGCTTATTTAACCTGAACAAGAGATCGAAATCCCATGCCTGTTCTATATCCATGTGAAAAAAGAACTGACTGGCGTGTACATGTGCATCGGTACGCCCGCAGCCGATAATAAATACAGGGGTTTTTAATACCTGAGTAAGTGCTTTCTCAAGCACACCTTGTACATTTAATACCCCAGGTTGTTTTTGCCAGCCGTTATAGTGTAGGCCGTTATAGCCAATGTGAACAAAGTATCTCAATATCTTATTTTCTAGATCTCCTGCTTAATTCGTCAACAGGCATAGACAACATTCTGCCTACTGGTTGTTTTCCTTTGTAAGTAATCACTTTAAGTGTAGTAGCGTCTTTTGGCGGGGATAGCTTTTCTGTGTACTTAGGGTAAAAACGATCGGGAAATGAGTTGTCGAAACTGTAATAAATGTCTAGCCCAGGCGCCTCCGTACTCAATTCAATCATAAGCTGCTTATCTGCCGATCTGCTTACACTAAATATAGGATCATAAACACTCGGGGCATATTTGGTTTCAGCTACGTCAAGCCTTTTAAAATGTTGCTCAACGCGATTAAAGAAATTGTTCCAGTTTTTCTTTTCAATGGGCGACCACACTGACTCGGCTATGGCCAAGCCTCTTGGCCAGGTCATATATTCTGCCTGGCGGATATTATAGACTTGTTCAGTCCATAAGTTAGCCTGGCCTCCCTTAATGTATTTTTTGTCAACACCAGCTGGGATAGGATCGAACTCATAAGATTTACTTAACCTTAATGAGGCATACACCTTGGGTTCTGTAATGGGGTCAGCCTGCATATAATCTAAGTAAGCATAAGTAGTTGGACTCATCACTACTTCGTGTTTTCTTTTAGCTGCTTCAATCCCATATTTCATTCCCCTCCAGCTCATAACTGCAGTGTTTTGGGGCATATCTCCATCCAGAATCTCATCCCAACCCATAAACTTCTTTCCTTTTGATTCAACAATCTTTTGTACCCGCTTTTCAAAATAGCCCTGAACCTGATGCATATTTTTTAAGCCTTCCTTTTTCATCAAGGCTTTAATGCTATCACTCTTTTCCCAAAAATTAAACGGAGCTTCATCGCCACCCATATGGATGTATTCGAAGGGGAATAATTGGGCTACCTGCGTAATTACGGTGTCTAAAAAGTTGTAAACTTTTTCATTAGCAGGGCAAAGTGTGTTATCTACTAAAGCAATAGGAGGGGCACCTCTCGACCAATCCATAATTCGCTCACCGGAACGCACACGATAGTTCTCGGCACCCGGGGTACATGATAATTCGGGATAGGAAGCAATTGCAGCTAAACTATGTCCGGGAACATCTATTTCTGGTAGTATATCTACAAATCTGTCCTTAGCGTATTGTACCAGTTCCCTTATGTCATCTTGTGTGTAAAAGCCTCCATAGTTTCGGGGCTCATTAGCGGCAGGGGGGAAGAAGTTCCCGAATTCACCTACCTTTTTTACATTCCAGGCACCTACTTCAGTTAATTTTGGTAACCCTTTTATTTCTA
Source organism: Pedobacter sp. GQ55 (assembly GCF_059758925.1). Lineage (NCBI taxonomy): Bacteria > Pseudomonadati > Bacteroidota > Sphingobacteriia > Sphingobacteriales > Sphingobacteriaceae > Pedobacter > Pedobacter sp. GQ55. Next base: position 369,705 of record NZ_JCAXEI010000005.1, read on the forward strand.
TCCTCCATCCCTCATCATCAGTAAGGTGTAAATGCAGGATATTGTACTTGTATCTTACCATTGCATCTATGTATTGTTTCACTTCTGCCTTAGTGAAAAAATGACGGGCGACATCAAACATTAAACCTCTCCATCCAACTCGGGGATAATCTATTATTTCTACACAAGGTGCTTTCCACTCTATATTTTCAATAGCTTCCTTACTCTCAATTTCTTTAGGAAATAGCTGAATAAGGCTCTGAGCTCCATAAAATAAGCCTGCTGGCTTGTTTGCTTTAATGGTAATATGATTGGGTGTTACCGACAATTGATAACCTTCTTTACCTAACGCCGAATTTGCTTTTTCATTTAAGATCAGGTTAATGGTTGATTTTGCAGACGGAGTACTCACCTCAGCAACATAACTCCCTGTAGGAATAGAAAGTCTTTCCTGTAAAAAAGCCACCACCTGCTTTATTTCTGTCACTGCCGGCGCTTGTATAACCACATTTGAGGGAAGCACAAAATATCCCTCACTTTTAATAACTGATACCGGTTCTGGTATAATTGCAATATCCGGTGCATTGTTTACTATCGCAACAGTTTCTGTTGTAGCTTCGGTATCAGGAATAGCATTCTGACCGAAGGCAGGAATAGTTAAAAGACTTAAACAGAGCAGGTAAAAGGTGTTTTTCATAATTGCTGCAATTTATCGATTTTACTTAAGGGCATCCAAAACCCGGAACAGTTTTTTGCTGATCCCGGAACCCGAATAGTTATTTATATTAATTACAATGATGTATTTATTGCCGTTCTTGTCGGTGTAATATCCGGCATATGCCGAAACATCATTGATACTTCCGCTTTTAAGTCTCATGCCATTGTTTTCCGGCAGGGATTCGTAATAAGCAGGGAACCAGCTTTCCTTTTGACTTTGAAAAAGAACGCTTGCCATTGCGGCGGTTGTTACTCGGGTACCAGGGGATAAGCCACTGCCATCCAAAATGTTTAAAGCGCGACTATCTATTCCTTTTGTGGACCAGTAGTTAATTACAGTAGCCGCACCGTTTTGTGTGGTAGCTTCTTTCCCTGATTTCCAGGCAATCGTTTTTAATAAGTGTTCCCCATATAGGTTCACACTTTTTTTATTGAACCAGTATACAATTTCACTGAGGGTAGGAGAGCTTAATGTTGTTAATTTTTGGGTTACTACTGGCATTGGTTTTTGTTCGGCTGTCAACTGTCTGGCTGTAGTAGGTGTTTCTGTAGCGCTTATGCCTATGCGATGTAAAGTATCTTGTAATCTAAATGCGGCATCAAAAGCGGGATCAGGCAATGCTGCCGAAACTCCGGATTTTGAAATCCCAATAGCCCAGCTTCCTCTTAAATACGCAGTAGTACCAAGTGGAGGTAAATACGCGTAAACCCTATCCCCCGTGCCCTCAGCGCCCGCCTTCAATTCATTTACAAATTTAATGTAAGGCATTTCAGGGACGGTTTTTAATACTGTTACAGTCCGCTCAGCTTTATTTGCCCTTAAATGAAGATCAAATTGATTCTCTCTCCAACTCAATGCCGAAGCTCCTGCGCCATAGTAATTGCCTATATCTTGCCAAATCCATCCATCAGGGGTTGTTTGGCTTCCCCATAAACCATCATCACCTATAACTTTTCCTTCAATCTTTTTAATCCCGGCAGCTTTTATGGCATTTACCCATTGATTTAAGATCACCCCTTCTTTAGTACTTTCATATCGCCATGAACCCAATGTAGGGTCCCCGCCACCAACAATAATCAGGTTTCCTTTTAATGTCCCATCCGAATCGATGGTGCCACTGTAGGCTAATGTTGTCTGGTATTGAAAATCTTTACCTAGTAATCCAAATGCAGTTGCTGAGGTAATGGTTTTCAAAGTAGACGCCGTAGCCAGGCCTATATTCTCATTTCTGCCGAAGATCGTTTGTCCTGTTTTTGCATCCAGTATGCATAAAGAGGTGAGTGCATATTTTGCCTGTGGGTCGGTAAGGAAATTATTAAAGGCCTGTTCCAGTTTCTGCACAGGCGCCTGCGCATACACAAGACTTTGAGACAATAAGAACAGTAAAAGGAAAAATTTCTTTAACATAGGCATTTTAAAAAAAAAGTGATGTAAAAATAGCAATCGAGCTATTTCTACATCACTAACGTTTTTTACAGATATTTTATATCAGTTCTTTTCTTACCAGGAACTCAGCAATCTGAACTGCATTGGTTGCAGCACCTTTACGCAAGTTATCGGCAACAATCCACATGTTTAATGTGTTTGGCAACGACTCATCACGTCTGATTCTTCCTACAAATACTTCATCTTTTTCATGAGCATCTTTAGGCATAGGGTATTTAAGGTTAGCTGTATCGTCAACAACAATAATACCTTCTGTTTTGGTTAGCAGATCTCTTACATCAGCCAGGTCAAAATCATTCTCAAACTCTATGTTAACTGATTCAGAGTGACCACCCATAACTGGGATACGTACTGTAGTGGCAGTAACCCTGATGCTGTCATCACCCATGATCTTGCGTGTTTCAAGTATCATTTTCATTTCCTCTTTAGTATATCCGTTTTCAGTGAATACATCAATTTGAGGAATAACATTTAAATCAATTGGGTATGCGTAAGCCATAGGGCCATCAGTAATACCTTTACGCTCATTCATTAGTTGTTCTACAGCTTTTACACCCGTACCGGTAACAGACTGGTAGGTAGAAACCACGACGCGTTTGATTCTATATTTATCGTGAAGTGGTTTTAACGCCACCACCATTTGTATGGTTGAACAGTTAGGGTTTGCAATGATCTTATCATCGATAGATAATTCATTTGCGTTAACTTCAGGAACGATCAGTTTTTTTGAAGGATCCATACGCCATGCTGAGGAATTATCGATTACTGTTGTACCAGCTTCTGCAAAAAGAGGAGCATATGTTAATGAAGTACCACCACCTGCAGAAAACAATGCGATGTCGGGTCTCATTGCAATTGCAGTTTCCATATTTACAACAGCATACTTCTTACCCTTGAATGAGATTTCCTTACCAACACTCTTCTCAGATGCTACAGGGATCAATTCAGTTAACGGGAAGTTACGCTCTTCTAATACTTTTAACATTACGGTGCCTACCAGACCGGTGGCTCCAACTACTGCAATTTTCATTTTTTTCTAATTGTTTTTTACTTGTTTTTAATTAATTATAAAGGTTTTATGTTTAATAAGTTCCCAAAGATGTGAAATATTTCAGCATTAAGTAAATGTTTCTGCAAACCAGGGTACTTATAAACAAAAAAGGGAAGTGATTTTTGTAAACCACTTCCCTTTTGTTGTTAAGATATATCTTCTTAAACCAGTTCGCGATTTACGTAATCAAAGCTTTGCTTAATGCTTACAAAAGGATCCTTTGAAAAATTCTCCTGCTCAACAATTAAGTGTTTAAGGCCTGATTCTTTAGCGTGCTTATAAATGCTTTTAAAGTCGATTTTTCCACTGCCTACTTCTGTATTAATGGTATTATCTGCTTTATCCATATCCTTTACATGCCACATCACAAAACGGCCTGGGTGTTTCGCAAATAATGCAAGAGGATCATTCCCAGATCTTACAACCCAGTATAAATCCAGCTCAAACTGAACATTTTTCTTGTCCGTTTCCTGAAGCAGGATGTCGTATCCAGTCGTATCTCCGTATTTTTTAAATTCAAAGTCGTGATTATGGTATGCCAACTGTAATCCGGATTTAGCACACAATTCTGCTGCTTCATTTAATCTTGCTGCTACCTTTTTAAAAGCGTCAAGGTCAGGTCTTAATGATTCATCAAGATATGGACAGGTAAGATATTCCATATTTAAAGTTAAAGCACCTTCAATTAAAGGTTTAACTTCATCCAGATTGCCGCTTTTAATAAAGCCATCTAAGCCAAAGTGGCCACTAGGCGCTTTTAATCCATTCGCATCAAGCAAACCCTTGAATGTTTTGGCATCCAATCCCCAAAATCCTGCATCAGCAGTATAGCCATAGGTTTCAACTTCTTTGTAGCCGGCTTTAGCTACCTTTTCTATTACCCCTTTAACATCTTTAGGCAGTAATTCTCTTAAGGTATAGAGTTGTAGGCCAATTGGGTGAGCCCCCGCTGCCGCAGGAGTGCTGCTGCAGGCAAAAGATGGCAATAACGCTGCACCTGCAACGGCAATACCTGCCTGTTTAATAAAATTTCTTCTAGAATTCATAGTTTTTGAATTATACGTCACAAATATTTACTGCTTCGCTTAATGACTTCATACCGTCTTTACTCTTTGGAATAAATTCCTGAGCAAGATAGCCTTTAAAACCAGTAGCCAAAATAGCTTTAATAATGGCAGGATAAAATAGTTCCTGAGTATCATCAATCTCATTTCTTCCGGGTACTCCGGCCGTGTGATAATGAGAAATGTATTGGTGGTTACTTTTTATGGTACTGATTACATTACCCTCATCAATCTGCATGTGGTAAATGTCATAAAGCAATTTAAAGTTTTCAGAGCCTAGTCTTTTACAAAGCTCAACACCCCAAGGGGTATTGTCGCACTGATAATCTTCATGGTTAACTTTACTGTTCAGCAGCTCCATAACCACTACTACATTATGCTTTTCAGCAATTGGAAGTATTTGTTTTAAGCCTTCAACACAATTTTTCAATCCTGTCTCGTCGTCTTTACCTCTACGGTTTCCACTAAAGCAGATCAATTGCTTGTAACCCGCTTGGGCAACCTTCGGAATCATTTCTGAATAGTTTTTAATTAGCGTTGCATGAAATTTAGGATCATTCCAACCATCTGGTATACTGATTTCTGCACCATTACACATTGAAGAGTATAAGCCATGTTTTTTTAAAGTAGCCCAGTCATTAGGGCCAACAAGGTCTATGGCTTTAATGCCAATTTTTTTTGCCTCTATACATAAAGTATCAAGATCTATGCTTCCAAAGCACCAACGGCAAACAGAATGATTTACATTTCCTTTTAACATAGTTGACTTATATGGCTCGAGAGCAAAAGCGGGCAAAGCTGCCGAAACACCTAAAGCGGCAGTTCCGGCAACAATATTTTTCAGTGCAGTTCTTCTGCTTAATTCTGATTCCATTTTTTTAAATATCTAAATTTTGATTTGGTTCAAATAGATTAATGGGCAATAGCTTCTTCTTCAATTTTCTTTTTATCATTGAAAGTTAGTGCAAACAATAAGAAAACTACAAATGCAATACCAGATGGGATTAGCCATACCATCTTCCAGTCGGCAGCACCATTGGCACCTTTGTATGTATCTGTAATCCATCCTGCAACTTCAAATCCAATAAGCATACCAACACCATATGTAGCTAGTGTGATTAATCCCTGAGCAGCACTTTTATATCTTTCACCAGCTTTAGAATTGGTGTAGATCTGTCCTGATACAAAGAAGAAATCATAGCAAATACCATGCAATGCAATACCAATCAGAATCATAAAGCTAAGCTCTCCTGCATTTCCATAGGCAAACAATAAGTACCTAACAGACCAGGCAAGCATACCAACAAGGATGGTTTTCTTGAATCCGTATTTTTTGAAGAAAAAAGGAATCAATAGTAAAAATAGCGCTTCTGAAATTTGTCCTATTGCCATTTTACCAGTAGGCCCTTCAACACCGATATTAGATAAGAAAGGGTGAGCATTTTGGTAATAGAATGCCAGAGGGATACAAATTAGGATAGCAGAAACAAAGAATATAGCAAAATTTTTATCCTTTAATAGTTTTAAAGCGTCAAGGCCTAAAATATCACCGATCTTTACTTTTTCACCGGCAGCTACTTTTGGTGGCGTTTTAGGTAGTGTGAAACTAAATAAACCTAAGCCTAATGAAGCGATACCGGCCATAAGGAAAGTATTTTTCAATAAACCTGCAGACAGGGCCTCAGGTGAATCCCAAATGAATACATAACTGATGATTAGTCCAGCTGTAATCCAACCGATAGTTCCCCAGATTCTGATAGGAGAGAACTCTTTCTCCGGATCTTTCATTTGGTTAAAGGATACTGAATTTACTAAAGCAAGTGTTGGCATATAAAGAATCATATAGCCTAGTACGTATGGATAAAAAACAGATATATCTGCTGCAGTATACATTTGATACATCAAAGCAGCACCAAGGAGGTGTAAAACACCAAGGATTTTTTCTGCATTGAAAAATCTATCAGCAATTAAGCCGATAATAAAAGGGGCAACTATAGCTCCCCATGATTGGGTTGAAAAAACAGCGGCAGTTTCTGAACCAGAAGCAGAAAGGTTCTTGTCCAGAAAAGTACCTAAGGTAACAAACCATGATCCCCAGATAAAAAATTCCAGGAACATCATGATTGATAATTTAACACGGTTAGTCGTATTCATATTCGGGTTTTCGTTAATCTTTAAAAGTTAAATTATAATTCTTTAATCATAATGTTACGGTACCAAACAGCATCTCCATGATCCTGAAGAGCTATTTTTCCTGATTTGAAAGTTCCAAATCCTTCCCATCCAGCAAATTTGCTTTTTGAAACCAGATTTTTCCAGTTTTCATCCCAAAGTGTAGTCGTCACCACTTTAACGCCATTGAGTTTTAATTCAAGCGCTCCATTGTTACTGATTATTTCAGCTGTATTCCATTCTCCAACAGGCTTTACCGGTTCAGAGTTACTTTTAACAAGATCATACAAATCTCCCGCTCTGTGCTTGGTTATCTTTCCATCCGGATGACCATCGTTATCCAGAACCTGCATTTCTAAACCTGTACTGTATGTAGCATTATATTTCGGGTCTTCGTGTACGTAGAAAATAATACCGCTATTAGCTTTAGGAGCTACTTTCCATTCCAGTTTTAAGTGGAAATTGCTGTATTCCTTATCTGTCACTAAATCACCTCCACCATCATTTTGTCCGTTTGGATCAAAGTGAAGTGTGCCGTCTTCTACTTTCCATTTACTGCCGGCGGTTGCTTTTCCATAGGTATGCCATCCGGCAGTGGATTCACCATTAAATAGTTTGGTGAATCCTTTTGTGCCTTTTTGACTTTTTGTACTACTGCAGCTCATTATTGTTGTTAAGATCAGCGCAGAGAAAATGTATTTTTTCATTATGTGGTTTAAAATTGTTCTTTATGTTTTATGCGCCCAAAGTCCAGCCTTTGCGATACTCACGTTTCACGTATTGGTTCACATCATCAAGGTTGGTAACCTTCATCAGGTCATTATCCCAAAGTAATTTGACATTACGGCCAGGATAAGAGATTTTTCCTTCACTGTTTTTACGTTGAACATCAACACCACGTATGGCAAGGTTTGCCATTAATAAGGCTTCTGTAAGCGGGCCTGCAATTTCAAAAGGAGAACTTACTTCCTGCTTGCCATAACCGGCAATAGCAGCTTCAACCCATTGTTTGTAGTGGCCACTTGCACCACCTTGCACACGGGCAAATTTCTCTGCTACTTTGATGTCTTTGTTTTTAGTTAAAGGAAGTAATTTCGGATTTGCGCTATAAGTTTCGCTCATCATTTTACCTTTTGTACCAATAAATAAGGTGCCATTACCACCGTCTCCAAAGGTTTCGTTTGCTTGTAATTCTTCTGGTCTTTCAGGTTGGATACCGCCGTCCATCCAGTGTACAGTAACATCACCCTGGGTTTTGGTTGTTTTAGGGAACTTTAAGGTTACATGACTTGATGGAGGACAGCTATCAGGGAAATATCCTCTTTTGAACTCATCAACATATACCGAACCAACACTCGCCTGAACTTCGCTCGCATATTTTAAATTTAAAACGCTAAACGGAGCTTCTAGCAAGTGACAGCCCATATCTCCAAGTGCACCAGTACCATAATCCCACCAGCCACGCCAGTTAAATGGAACCAATTTATCTACATAGTCTTTGTATGGAGCAGTACCTAACCAAAGATCCCAATCAAGATCTGACGGTACCTGAGCTTTATTAGCCGACCATGGAATACCCTGTGGCCATACCGGACGATCTGTCCATGCATAAACCGTGTGTACATCTCCAATCAATCCTGCATCATACCATTCTTTCATTTGTCTTGGGCCATCATTTGATGCACCCTGATTTCCCATTTGGGTTACCACTTTATATTTTTTAGCAGCAGCTGTCAAAGCTCTTGCCTCATAAATATCATGAGTTAAAGGTTTTTGCACATACACATGCTTACCCAATTGCATTGCAGCAAGAGTAATAATGGCATGGTTATGATCTGGAGTAGAAACAGAAACTGCATCAAAATTTTTAGCTTCCTTATCCATCAATTCGCGCCAATCTTTATAATATTTAGCTTTAGGGAAAGCTTTTACGCTATTCGCAGCCCTTGAATCATGCACATCGCATAAAAAACCAATATCGGCTTTCCCGCTTTTTGCAAATTCAGCGATATCAGATTGACCTTTTCCGCCTGCACCAATTCCCGCCACAATTAATCTGTCGCTAGGAGCTAAAAATCCTTTTCCGCCCAAAACGTGACGCGGAACTATCATAAATGCAGATGCAGCAATAGCTGATGTTTTTAGAAAACTACGTCTGTTAGTAGCATTCTGATCTTTTTTTGTTTCTTCCATGGTTCTATTTGGTTAGGTAGGTTGAATTATTTTTTAAGTGATAAAATATATTTTACCATTTCTTTTGCATCGTCTTTACTTAATGTTGGGTGAGGAGTCATTGGAATTGCACCCCAAACACCTTGTCCACCTGCAATGATCTTATCCGCAAGATGGTCAATGTTTTCTTCCGTTGCAGGATATTTACCAGCCACATTTATGTAAGCAGGACCAACAAGTTTTTGCGTTTTGTTATGACATGCAAGGCAATCAGATTTAGCAATCAGCGCTTCACCTTTCCCTTTTTCTGCAGCGGCGGCTGGAGCCGGGGCTGCAGGTGCTGGAGCTGCTTCTTTTGCAGCAGTATCAGTAGCAGGGCTGGTGGCTTCAGTTGCAGGAGCCGATGCTGATGTGTTAGCTGAATCTGCAGCTTTATTTGCTGCTGCTCTTTCTTCCGGACTTGCACATGAGGCCATAAAGATTGCTAAACAGCCTAAAACTAATAATGTTCTTTTCATTTGTGTTGTATTATTTATCTAAACCTAAAATTCTGTTATTGAAATCATCGTCACCACCAGAAGCAGCAAAATCATCGAATGCTTTAGTGGTTACTTTAATGATATTCTTTTTAATGAATTCCGCACCTTCTCTGGCGCCAACTTCAGCATCCTTAATGCAGCATTCCCATTCCATTACTGCCCATCCTTTGTAATCATATTGCGCAAGCTTACTGAATATGGTTTTGAAATCTACTTGCCCATCGCCGGGAGAACGATATCTTCCTGCGCGGTTTGCCCAGCTTTGGTAACCACCAAATGTTCCTTGTTTACCTGTTGCATTAAATTCTGAATCTTTAACATGGAATGCCTTTATGCGCTCATGGTAAAAATCAATATACTGAATATAATCAAGCTGTTGTAAAACAAAGTGAGAAGGATCGTAAAGCAAGCATGCACGAGGGTGATTGTTTACTTTTTCAAGGAACATTTCATAAGTGATACCATCAAAAAGATCTTCACCCGGATGTATTTCGTAACATACATCTACACCGCAGGTATCAAACTCATTTAATATTGGTGTCCACCTTTTTGCAAGTTCAGTAAAAGCGGCATCAACCAGCCCTTCCGGGCGTTGAGGCCAGGGATGGAACATGTGCCATAGCAATGAACCACTAAATGTGGCATGTGCATTTAAACCAAGGTTCTGAGAAGCTTTTGCAGCGTATTTTAATTGCTGTACAGCCCATTCTGTTCTTGCTTTAGGATTGTTTTTATACTGATCGGGAGCAAAGGCATCAAATGCAAGGTCATATGCTGGATGTACGGCAACCAGCTGACCTTGTAAATGTGTTGACAATTCCGTGATTTCCAAACCGTATGATCTAACCTTACCGGTTAATTCATCCGCATAAGTTTTGCTTTCTGCTGCTTTTTGAAGGTCAATAAACCTTGCGTCAAGCGTGGGTACCTGGATACCCTTAAAGCCTAAGCCTGCCGCCCATTCACAAATAGCATCTAAAGAATTAAAAGGAGCCTCATCACCAATAAATTGAGCAAGGAAAACTCCGGGACCTTTAAGTGTTGTCATGATGTTTTTATATTTTAAAATCTGTCCATTTTTGATCAGACTGACTTGAAGCCACTACTGTGTCAATAAATGCCATACCTCTTACGCCATCTTCCACTTTAGGGAAATCTAACATAGCCTCGGTAGGGGTTGTACCATGAATCTTTGCTGAAACGGTTGATGCAAAGTTTCTGTAGATATTTGCAAACGCTTCTAAGTAACCTTCCGGGTGACCTCCCGGTACACGGGTGTTGTGTTTGGCAATATCAGAAAGGTAAGCCTGACCGGCACGATAAATCTGCGCAGGTTCGTTAAGCCATTTTAAAGTAAGGGTGTTTGGCTCCTGCTGATTCCATTCTAAACCACCTTTTTCGCCATATACCCTAATTTTTAATGCATTTTCTTCGCCTGCAGCAACCTGTGATGCAACCAACACACCATTGGCTCCGTTATCGAATTTTAACAATACGTTACCATCATCATCAAGACCTCTGCCTTCAACCACAATGTTAAGATCAGCACATAGTTTAGCGATTTTTGCACCAGAAATATATTCAGCTAATTGTGCAGCGTGAGTACCTATGTCGCCCATGCAACCGCTTTTTCCACTTTTTTTAGGGTCTGTACGCCATGCAGCACCAGCATTTCCCTCTCTTTCAGTAAGGGTGCTTAACCAACCCTGAGGATATTCAACCAACACCTTTCTGATGGCACCTAGTTTTCCTTCTTTTACCATTTGTCTGGCTTGTTTTACCATTGGGTAGCCAGAGTAAGTATGGGTTAAGCATAGAATTAAGCCAGTTTCCTGTACTTTTTGTTGCAGCAACTTAGCTTCTTCAAGAGATAAAGCAATTGGTTTTTCAATTACCACGTTAAACCCGTGATCCAAAGCCATCATTGCAGGAGCAAAATGGGCAAAATTGGGGGTAACAATAGTTACAAAATCGATACGTTTGTCAGCTGGTAATTTGCTTTCTTTCTCAATCATTTCCTCAAAGTTCATATAAACCCTGTCTTCCGGAAGGAATAACATTTCACCAGATTCTTTGGCGATTTCGGGGTTTATACTCAATGCTCCGCAGCAAAACTCTACCTGGCCGTCAATGTTCGCGGCAATACGATGAACGGCACCGATAAACGCGTCTTTACCGCCGCCTACCATGCCCATTCTAATTTTTCTTGTCTTCATTAAATGTTACCTTTTTTTAATTCACTAACGGCAAAATCACAAGCTCTTGCTGTTAAAGCCATATATGTTAGTGATGGATTCTGACATGCAGCTGAAGTCATGCAAGAACCATCTGTTACAAATACATTTTTTACTTCATGCATCTGATTCCATTTATTTAATACCGAAGTTTTAGGGTCATGTCCCATACGGGCAGTTCCCATTTCGTGTATTGCCATACCTGGAGCAGATCCGTTGTCATAAGTTTTTACATCTTTAATTCCTGATGCCTCAAGCATTTCTGCCGCATCATTCATCATGTCAACGCGCATTTTTTGTTCGTTATCTTTAAACTCACAATCAATAGCCAATACCGGTTGGCCCCATTTGTCTTTCTTACTTTTATCAATGTAAACGCGGTTTTCGAAATATGGAAGAGATTCACCAAAACCTCCCAATCCCATGTTCCATGCGCCAGGGGTAGTCATTTGATCTTTAAATTCAGCGCCAAATGCCATTTCCGCAACATCAGCATGCCAGTTTCCTCTGCTTGCACCGCCTTGGTAGCCGAAACCCCTTACGTAGTCGCGTTTATCGTTGCCCATGTTTCTATATCTAGGTATATAGATTCCATTTGCCCTGCGGCCGTAAGTGTATTTATCGTCAAAACCTTCCGCTCTTCCAGATGCACCGCAACGGAAGTGGTGATCCATTAAGTTGTGTCCCAATTGTCCACTGCCATTACCTAATCCATCAGGAAACTCAGCAGATGTAGAGTTAAGCAACAGGAAAGTTGAGCCTAAAGTTGATCCGTTTACAAAAACGATTTTTGCAAAATATTCTATCGTTTCCTTTGTTTCTGAATCTATTACTACAACACCTTTTGCTTTTTGGGTTTCCTTATCATAGATAATCGTGTTTACCAATGAAAAAGGACGTAAAGTAAGGTTGTTTGTAGCCATAGCAGCAGGCAGAGTAGATGATTGAGTGCTAAAATAAGCTCCAAACGGACAGCCTCTGCTGCAAAGATTACGGTATTGGCAAGATCCTCTTCCGCCATGAGGAACAGTTAAATTGGCTGTACGGCCAATTGTCATGATTCTCGATTTTTTCCACTTATCTTCAATGCGTTTTTTTACATCTTTCTCAACGCAGTTCATCTCCATTGGAGGCAGAAATTGACCATCAGGTAATGCCGGCCAACCTTCTACTTGTCCGCTGATACCTGCAAATTTCTCTACATAGTCATACCATGGAGCAATATCTTTATATCTGATTGGCCAGTCAACACCATGTCCATCTTTAAGGTTGTCTTCAAAATTAAGGTCGCTAAAGCGGTAACTCTGTCTGCCCCACATCAATGATTTTCCACCAACGTGAAATCCACGGTACCAGTCAAAACGTTTAATTTCTGTATACGGACAATCGTGATCATCTACCCAATAACTCTCGTTGAATTCAGAGTATGGATAATCTCTCTTTTGCACAGGATGTGCTTCTTTTTGTGCTTCTGTTATTCTTCCACGGTGTTCAAACTCCCATGGTTTTTTAGTAGCAGTAGTATAGTCTTTTATGTGCTCAATGTTTCTTCCTCTTTCAAGTAATAGAACTTTTAAGCCCTTTTCTGTTAGTTCCTTTGCTGCCCAGCCACCACTAATTCCAGATCCTACAACAATGGCGTCATATGTATTGTTAGCTGTCGCTTTCGTATTTAAATTGCTCATTTTAATGCTATAAAAGGTTTATGCCCAAACTTTTTGACCAGGTTTCAAATCCACACAGCCATCATAGCGGCCAGGGATATCAACGTAAGCCATTGCTTTTGTTGCTCCAATCTCAGAGGTGAAGTAACCCAGTAAGGTTAGATCTCTAATGATAGAGAAGAAACGTGGTTCTGTTTTCGGCTTGTCTTTTGGTAGAATTGATGTGAAGCCGGCATTTTCGGTTTGAGATTTTGCCTTATCAGGGTCAGTTTTTTGTGCATCTGCCTCTTTTTGTTTATCCTGTTCAGCTTTGGTAGCAGCAATAGTTTCTTCTCTGACTTTACTAAGCAGTTGTGTACGCTCTGCCGGGGAAATTTCCAGAAAAGATTTTTTAAACTGGTCTTTAGATTGCTCTTCAAGAGCATCCAGTCCTTTCACAAATGCCTTTTGAGCATCCTCAGGATAACAATCTTTTACCATTAAGGCAATAAATGGACCTACTCCTGCTGCCTTTGCACCCGGCGAACTGGTTGTAGGGATAATGATGTCGGCAACTTCGGTAATCAGCTTAAGCTGATTATCATCAAATAATTTGCCATTGGTTTTAGTAGATGGTGAGCTACAACTATCAAGAAATACTCCTATCGTAGTTGCAGATAAAGCCCCTCCCATTAGGAAGGCCATATTCCTCACTGCTTCTCGTCTGTCCATATTTGGTGTTTTAGGTGTTTTGGTGTATTCTAAGTGTGTTTTGTTTTGTAATATTAAGAAAAAATAAATAGTTAGTGTTCTAAATACACAATTAAAGTAAATATATAATGTTTTTGTTACTTAATAAAGCGCACTTTAGAAATTAACGAAAATCCATCCAATTGAGTATCCCCAATATCGGTTTTATCCAGGTAAAATGTTGGTTGCACTAAACATTTTTGAATAGGTTCATTCATTTATTTATTTTTGTGGAAACCCAAATCAGTCATGATTGAGAAAATAGTAGTGTTAGGCTCTAACGGCCAGATCGGCACAGAGCTGGTAACGGCTTTACGTAAAGTGTGTGGAGAGTCTAATGTTATTGCATGTGATATCCGTCGTCCTGATTATGACATTAAGAATTCGGGCCCTTTTGAATTTGTGAATGTTCTGGAAAAAGATACTTTAAATTCTATTTTTCAGAAGTATGAGCCTACACAGGTTTATTTACTGGCGGCCTTGTTGTCTGCAACCGGCGAGCAAAATCCTAAGCTTGCCTGGGACCTTAACATGAACGGGTTACTTAATATTTTAGATTTGGCAATTACCTATAAGACGGCAAAAGTATATTGGCCAAGTTCTATAGCTGTTTTTGGGCCAAATTCGCCTAAAGATAATACCCCTCAGTTTTGTGTAATGGATCCCAATACCGTTTACGGAATTAGTAAACTGGCCGGAGAACGTTGGTGCGAATACTACCACCAAAAGTATAATTTAGATGTACGTAGTATCCGTTATCCGGGCCTAATAAGTTGGAAAGCTGCCCCAGGTGGAGGAACCACAGATTATGCCATCCATATTTTTCATGATGCGTTAAAAAAAGGAACTTATGCGTCGTTTTTAAATGCCGCAACAGAATTACCAATGATGTATATGGATGATGCCATCCGTGGTACTATAGAATTGATGGATGCTGAGGCATCAAAACTAACTATCCGTTCCAGCTATAATTTTGCTGGGGTAAGCTTTACCCCAGAGATTTTAGCAGCGGAGATCAGAAAACATATTCCGGAATTTACATTAACTTACACCGAAAATGACCCTCGCCAAAACATCGCAGACAGTTGGCCAAGGTCTATTGACGATAGCTTTGCGGTAAAAGAATGGGGATGGAAGCCTGAGTTTGACCTTTCAAAACTTACGCTTGACATGATTAAAAATTTAAAAAAATAAAATAAATATCAAGTAGTTAGTGCTAACTACTTACTAACCACCAAAGAGAATAAAATGGGAAGAGCATTTGAGTTCAGAAAAGAAAGAAAATTTAAACGTTGGGCCAAAATGGCCGTACAATTTACCAGGATAGGTAAAGAGATTGTAATGGCCGTTAAAGATGGCGGACCAAGTCCTGATACCAACTCTCGTTTACGTACAGCTATACAAAATGCCAAAGCAGTAAACATGCCTAAAGACAGGGTTGATGCGGCTATTAAACGTGCATCAAATAAAGATGAGAATGGGTACGAAGAGTATGTTTACGAAGGTTATGCGCAGCATGGTGTTGCCGTTTTAATTGAAACTGCAACAGACAATACAAACAGAACGGTTGCCAACGTCCGTAGCTATTTTAATAAAACAGGCGGTACTTTGGGTAAAACAGGATCTCTTGATTTTATTTTTAATCGTAAATCAATATTCAGATTCTTACCTGGAGAAAAGGATCTTGAAGAACTGGAATTTGAATTAATTGATTCAGGACTGGAAGAACTATATCTTGAGGCTGATGAAGAAGGAAATGATATTGCTGTTGTTCAAACCGCTTTTGAAGACTTCGGTAAAATGCAAAAAGCACTTGAAGATCTGGCTGTTGAAATGAAAAGTGCTAAGCTTGAGCGCATTTCCCTTTCAACTACCGCAGTTACAGAAGAGCAGGCCGCAGATGTATTTAAATTAATAGATAAGCTGGAAGAGGACGACGATGTTCAGGCAGTTTATCACAATATGGCAGAATAAATTCTGCCATATAAAACCCATTATTTCTGATTAGAAAATAGCCATGGCAACAGCTCCGGCTCTGCAAAGGCAGAGTCCCAGCTGTTGTGATTGGCTTCGGGATAAAGCGTTATTTTTGGAGTTTTCCCCAATACTTGAAGCTGATCGGCAATGGATGTAGAAAGCACAACAGGTACTACATCATCTTTTTCTCCATGAAAAATCCATAGCGGTACCTTTTTGTACTTCTGAACATTTGCAATGTTATCGCCACCACAGATCGCAAAAGCGGCTGCAAATGTTTTGCGCTTGCGTCGTAGTAATTCATAAGTACCCATTCCTCCCATAGATAAGCCGCCCACGTAAACCTTTTTCTTATCCACAAAGGGCTTATCCAAAAAATTATCTATCATACCCAGCAATGCATGCATGGCTTTTGTGGGCTTGCCTCCTGTTTGGAAATTAAATTCCCGCTTGCCACCTTCATTATTTTTGAATTGAATGTTTGCCCAGAAGCTATCATTGCTACATTGTGGGAATACAATTATTGCCGGAAAGTTTTTACGAACACTATCTTTTAAAAACAACTTGCCGCCATGGGTAAGCTGTTTCTCATTATCATTTCCTTTTTCTCCACTTCCATGTAAGAAGAACAGTATTGGATATTTTTGATTTGGATCAAAGTTCTCGGGAAACAGAATCCTATAATAAATGCTGTCTTTCCCTTCAATGAAATTCCCTGAATCATATTTCTTGAAGTCCTGAGCCATCGTATTTAATCCTAATAGCAAGACCATAAAAGCGGTTAATTTAATCCTGTTCATGTTACTAATCTAAACAAAATTGTAGTCTTTTAAAAATGAGAGGATATAGGGATAACGATTGCTTAAAGATGGCGTCCTCCCGAATCCGAGGGATCTCTTGATTACAAAGTATTGGTATAACCCAGAGATCCCTCGGATTCGGGATGAGGAGGTAAACTATAGCATGGCTCCTAAACTAAATGCACTAAAGCAGCGTAAACTGATTAGTCTTAACGTCTCTTGAATTTGTGCCAATGAACACTTTGAAATCTCCCGGTTCCGCCAGATATTTAAGTTCCGAGTTAAAGAATTTTAAATCATCAACAGTGATTTTGAAATTAACTGTTTTGCTTTCTCCCGCCTTTAAATCAATTTTTTCAAAGTGTTTTAATTCTTTGACAGGACGGGTAGAGCTGCCAACAAGGTCTCTGATGTAAAGCTGAACTACTTCTTTGCCTTCCCTTGATCCGGTATTCTTTACAATAACACTCGCATTGATCGTTTCGCCGGATTTAAATTTATCCTTGTCTAGTTTTATATCACTATAATCAAAGGTTGTATAGCTTAATCCGTATCCAAATGGATACAAGGGATCATTGCTTACATCAATGTAATTAGAACGGAATTTAGAAAACCATTTGCCATCTTCTAATGGGCGACCTGTATTTTTATGGCTGTAATACAATGGTATCTGACCAACATTTTGCGGGAATGTTGTGGTCAGTTTCCCCGATGGATTTACATCGCCAAATAATACATCGGTAATTGCTTTTGCCGCTTCTGTACCCCCAAACCAAACATTAAGTATTGCCGGAACATTCTCATTTTCCCAATTTAAAACCAATGGCCTACCGCTAAACAAAACTAAAACAACTGGTTTGCCAGTTTTAAGTAAGGCCTGTAATAAGCGTTTTTGAACTTCGGGGATTTCCAGATTGGTCCGGCTTGAGCTTTCACCACTCATTTCAGAACCTTCTCCCAGAGCCGCAATAACTACATCAGATTGTTTTGCAATGCCTACGGCTTCTTTGATCACTTCTTCTTCCGGACGGTTGTCTCTGGGAATATCACGAGCAAACATAGTTGCTCTTTTTTGATACGCTTCATCCGCCAATAAGTTCGAACCTAAGCTATGTAATACTTTAACGTTTGACCCTAAAGTAGCTTTCATACCTGCCAGAAGGGAAGAGGTACTGGCTAAATCACTATTTACACTCCATGTACCTGGCATATTGGATCCAGTGTTGGCCAAAGGACCTATTAATGCAACCGTACCTGTTTTTTTAAGAGGTAATGTCTGTTTGTCGTTCTTTAACAATACGAAGGATTGAGTTGCCGCTTCACGTGCAAATTGTAAATGCTCGGGTTTAAGTATTTCGGTTTTTGCACGTTCTTCGTCGCAATAACGATATGGATCTTCAAACAGCCCAAGCTTGTATTTAGCCTCCAACACAAGGCGGCAGGCATGATCAATTTGTTGTGTTTTTACTTTGCCTTCCTGTACCGATTTTTTTAGGGTGGTTAAAAATCCTTCACCCACCATATCCATATCAACTCCGGCATTTAACGATAAGGCAGATACTGCCTGCAAATCACCCAAACCATGATCTATCAGTTCGTTCACAGCGGTGTAGTCCGTAACAACGAAACCCTTAAAGCCCCATTGTTTACGTAGCAAATCTGTCATTAACCATTTGTTAGCGGTTGCAGGAACACCATTAATATCATTAAATGATGTCATTACACTTCCGGCTCCAGCATCAATAGCAGCTTTATATGGAGGCAGGTATTCGTTGTACATCCTGTCCAGGCTCATATCTGTAGTGTTGTAATCTCTTCCAGCTTCTGCAGCGCCATATAGTGCAAAGTGTTTGACACAAGCCATCATGGTGTTGTATTTAGAAAGGTCATCGCCCTGATAACCTTTAATCATTGCCTTGGCAATTTGACTGCCTAAATAAGTATCCTCTCCCGATCCTTCAGAGATTCTTCCCCATCTTGGGTCTCTTGATATATCAACCATTGGAGAAAAAGTCCAGTTAAGGCCATCAGCTGTAGCTTCAACAGCTGCTATACGTGCCGTCTTCTGGATAAGAGACATATCCCAGGTACAAGACAAAGCCAGTGGGATAGGAAAGGTAGTTTTATAGCCGTGGATTACATCCTGCCCAAAAATGATTGGGATTTTAAGTCTGCTTTCGTTTACAGCGATCTCTTGTGCCTTGCGGATTTTTTGAGGTGTTGTAAAGCTAAACATACCACCTACCTGGCCTTTCTTGATTTTACTTTCAACATCTGTACTTACTACTGATCCTGTAGTTGCTTCCCCACCGGTTAGCAAATTGAGTTGCCCTATCTTTTCATCTAAAGTCATTTTAGATAATAGGTTGCTGATAAAAGCATTCATCTTTTGATCAGCTGCGGGAACTTTTTTTTTCTGTTGCGCAAATGTTGCGCCGATGCAGAAAAACATAGACAAGAATAGTAAGTGAGATATTTTCATTTTTCGTGTTATTTTTTTAAATAGGGTGTTATTTCTTTGATCCAGATGGCATAGCCTTCTGGTTTCATATGTAGCATGTCTTCTACAAATAGTTCTGGTCTTGGAGCGCCGCTGCTGTCCAGCATTTTGGAGTTTACATCAATAAAAACTGCATTTTTTTGCTTACTGATGTACTCTTTTATCATGGTGTTTGCTTTGTTCACATTATCTGCAAACTTCATTCTTGAAGGACTCTGCTTCATAGAAATATAGACGATGTTTGCTTTGGGAAGACCTTTACGAAGGTTATTATAAAACGTCACAAATCTGTCGTACGTCTGCTCAACACTTGTACCTGTTGCAATGTCATTTTCTCCACTGTAAATTACAACCTGCTTGGGTTTATAAGCAAACACAAGCTCGTTGATATACGCATTCGCCTGCTCAAGCGTAGAACCTCCAAAACCACGGTTAATGGCATGATAATCTTTAAAAACTGTCTCCAGGTCATTCCAGCGCGTAAAAGACGAGCTGCCCACAAATACAACTTTGTTTTTGGCAGGCATTGATGCACTGTCCTGATGCTTAAATTTCTGGATATCGTTCCAAAAAGGTTTCACCTGTGCAAATGAGTTAACAGACAGACTTGCCAGTAATACAAAAAGTAGACGGAAATAGAAGTGACGTTTCATAATTTTTTAATTTTCTAATTAACTTTGGCAACCTCTGTTTTAGGAGCGACTCCGCTCTCATTGATTGCTTCGATGCTAAAATAGTAAGTTTTATTTTTGTCCATCCCTTTATACCAGTATTCATTTGTATTATACACCATAATGCAGTTATACAGCTTATCAGGCTCAGTGCCTATGTAGATGTTGTAGGCATAAGCATCTTCTACAGGTGCCCATTTTAACCATGCACTGCGTTTGTCTTTTTCGGTTCTTAGTACAACAAAATCTCTGACGCTTTTTGGTGCCGACTGATTGCCATTACCAAAAACCCTTAGGCCACTAATAGCGAATCTCCCTGTAGGCATGTGTATGTTTTCCAGTTTTATAAACCGTGCCTTAACGGGTTGTTCAAGCTCAATATAGTCATGAGGAACATCAGTTTTATTTGTGCTTTTATCCTTTAAAATTTTCCATTTCACACCATCTGCAGAATACCACAGCTTGTATTGATGATAAATGTCTTGTCGTTTGCCAAGGAACTCAGCATCCTGATCTGCATAGTTAATCTGTACCGCATTTACTGTCGACACGCTACCAAGATCAGTTTGTATCCATTCGCCTTTATTTGCTGTTTTTGCACTCCAATAAGTTTTAATGCTTTCATCAACAGCATTGTTGGCATAGTACGATCCAAGTGTTGATGATACAGTTACCGGCTTGTTATAGCTTAACAACATCCACCCGGTAAAACCGCTTTTTAAATGATCCTGAGCATCAGTGGGTAAGTAATGAGGATAATCGCCAAAGGCAGCATCCATATACATTACGTCATCCTTATCGAATCCGGCTGGCCAAATACCAAGGCGGCGTTCAAAGTTGTTTTTTACGGAGATGGCTATAGTAGAAACATGCCAATAGTTTTTCCATTTATCCTGATAAGTAGCACCATGGCCAGCACCACGGGCAAAGCCACCTGGTTTCCATGAAAAAGGGATAGACTGATGTTCAAATGGTCCCAAAGGGGTAGGCCCAACAGCCACACCATCGGCATAGCCGCTAAATTCTGTGCCTGGTGCACCATATTGAAGGTAGTACTTACTGTTGTGCTTTGTTACCCAGGCACCCTCCATAAATGGATCTAAAAAGGTGTTGTCCAAATATTCTCCAAACCGTTGCCATCCAAAACGTTCCGGATTTAACAGGAGTAATTCTTTACGGGTGCCTATCGGTTCAAAAGTTTTTCGGTTTAACTCAATGCCATACAGGGGATAGCTATTGCTGCTACCATTGTACATGTATAGCTTACCGTCGTCATCAACAAAATGAGCAGGATCCCATCCGCCAATCTCAAATTCATGAACAACTTCTTTCCATTCATTTTTTTTAGGATCCGTACTCATCCATATCGGGAAATTTTTAGAATAGGTAGAACCGAAAACAAGCATCGTATCTCCCTGCACCCATACCGATGGTGCGCAAAGATCATCATAGACCTTATGTTCCGGTCTTAGAAAGTTTTTAGAAACGAATTTCCAGTTATACATATCACTGCTCCACCAATAACCCCATTGATTGGTAGAAAACAGATAATAATCGCCTTTATAGGTTACAATAACAGGATCGGCTGTAGCTCTGTGTTTTCCCTGCTCAGCAAAATTAGGAATAGGAGTATAGCCATAATCCAGATTAATTGGATTGCAATAGGTTAGTTGTTTTTTTTGGGCAAATGCGCCCATGCTTACAATAAGCATTAGCAATATTGAAATATATATTTTCTTCATCATCATCTATAAATTGGGACTTGTGAATCCTAAGGTTTTAAGACCTCTTTTTACATCAGGACTGCTCATAAATAATTTCCACAATAAGCCGCTGCGGTAGTTTTCAATCATAACAATGATTGGCCCCTGATCTATAGCGAGGTGAGATTTTGCATACCAGTTTTTTTCTTCGCTAAAGGCATCAACAAACCCATATTCGCTCCATAATTTGTCGCCTTTATCATAATAAAAATGTTTTAGTGCTTCCATTGAATATTCTGGAGTATATGGGAAGGCAGATAAAGCTGCAGTTGGGGTAATTACACCAAGGTCTTCTGTTGGCGAATGAGCTGCATAGCCACCCCAGCTATCACTGGCAGTTAAGCCCCAGCTATTGGCACCGTAGCCTTTGTATTTTTTAGGGTTTTCTATACAATAAGCCCTGTTAATAAGCGTGTGATTTTTGTTTTGCTCCCAATAATCCGCATTATTGTCTTTTAAACCACGTGGATCTAAACCTAGGAATGAGTAATGTGAAAAGAATAGCGGGCCTCCGTAATCAAAGCCTAATGGCAGTGTAATACCATTAAATTTACGGCCATTAAAGAAGGTGTTGTTATTTGCGTAACCATCGTCGTAAACGCGTTTGTTGATAGGGAATTTTGGAGATGATGCTGCCATCACGTAGGTAATCAGACACTCATTCCATCCCTTAATCTGATGGTTCATGCTCCAGCCGTTGTTTGGACTCCAGTGCCAGTAAAGAACATTCTGATTTTGAGTAAACCAGTTCCATTCAATTCCTTCCCACATCCATAATATTTTATTTCTGATGTCGTTTTCGACAGGATTATCTGCAGTATAATACTGTCGGGCAGTTAATAAACCTTGAAACAATAAAGAAGTTTCAACGATATCTGCACCATCATCTTTTGGGCTAAAGCGGATTACTTTTCCGGTTTCTCCATTTAACCAATGGGGGAAAGCGCCATGAAACATATCTGCTTTCCATAAAAAGTCTACTATTTTTTTTGTGCGTTCAGCCGCTTGTTCACGAGTAATGAATTTACGCTCGGCGGCTACTATCATAGCCATAACGCCAAACCCGGTACCACCTGTGGTAACTACCTCATCGCCGTAGTCAAAAGATCGGTTACTACGTTCGCGCGCCATGCCGCTAACAGGATGTCCAAAGTCCCAGAAGTATCTGAAAGTTTGTTTTTGTACCAGATCAAGAAGCTGGTCATCGGTAAGGTTTTTTTTAATTGAGAGGTCAGCCGTTATTTTATTGCTTTTTTTTTGCGCCAGTACAGGATTTGTAAATAGAACAAAAACTAATGAAAATATTAGGGGGATTGAAAAGTGACTGATTTTTATCATGCGCTTATAACTAAAAAAGGCTGCTACTGTTAAAGCAGCAACCTTTTAGAAGTGAATTAATTATAGCCGGGGTTTTGTTTTAACAAACCACCGCTTAGGTCTATCTCGGTTGAAGGAATTGGCCAGACTTCATTTTTGTTCGCTTTCCATCCTTTCGGACCAAACACTTGAAGTGCACGGCCCTGACGAATTACATCAAAATAACGGTCACTTTCCATTGCCAGCTCTACTTGTCGTTCGTGCCAGATCGCCTCCTGTAATGCTGCTTTATCGCTGGTGGTTACATCGGGCAGGATCGTCACATTAGTTCCACGTGCACGTTTTCTTACACGATTTAATGATGTTTTGGCAAGTGTTGGATTTCCAAGTTCGTTGGCCGCTTCTGCGTTCATCAAGAGTATGTCTGCGAATCTCAAGACACGAATGTTTTGCTGTGCTCCTTCATTAAAACCAGATACGCGCATCCCAAATGGTACATATGATTTTTGATTATATCTTTCATTTGGCACAGTGTTGGGAATCACATCTCCCTGAGGAGTAGTCTCGCCTTTAAAGAGAATGGTTGCATTTCTTCTTGGATCGCCGGTTTCAAAGGCATTAGCCAAAACTTCTGAAGGTGTATTAAAGCCCCAGCCACCACCAGGAACACCAGCAGCACCTTGAACTTGACTATACTGCGAGTTTGATGCTCCAGAATTTCCAGGTAACAATTCGCATTGAATCTCGAAAACAGATTCAATATTGTTCTCGTTTTCTGTTCTGAATCCTTTTTCAAAATCCGGAAAAAGATCATAACCTAATCCCATAACCTGATTTGTTAGCGACAGCACCTGATCCCATTTTTGCTGGTACATCGCTGCTTTGGCCATCAAACCTAAAGCGGCACCCTTTGTTGCCCTACCCAGTTCAGCACCACTATAAGAAGGAGGAAGAACTGCTGCAGCTTCTGTCAGGTCTTTTTCGATTTGTGCATATACTTCTTCTTTCGTCGACTGAGGCATGTTGTATTCTGTCGCATCCTTAGGAACATGAAGTCTTAAAACCACATTTCCATAAGCACGGACAAGTCTGAAATAAGAGTATGCACGTATAAATTTCGCTTCTGCAAGGTAGCGTGCCTTTAAATTCTGATCCATTTCTATATCTGGCACGTTATCCAATACCTGATTGGAAAGATTGATGTTTTGGTATTGCCCGGTCCAAAAATCCTGCAAAGAACCTTGTGTTGAGGTCACAGTAAAATTGTCAAAGAGATTAAAAAATGTAGCATCAGTAGGTGTACTGCCTTTATCGGCTTCGTCTGATCCCGTACTTTCAATAACCAGGGCGTTAAAAGCAACATTATTCCAGCTGCGCAATTGCGCATACATAGCATTTACTCCTTTTAGGGCATCCTCAGGTGTTTTCCAGAATTGAACATCTGGTTGTTGAGCTTGAGGTGGAACATTTAGAAAGTCCTTTTTACAGGAAGCCGTAAAAAGCATCGCGCTTAGGGCCGCTGCAACGAAGCAGGACTGTATATTTATATATGTTTTCATATTCAATTCAGTTAGAATGTTAAGTTAACGCCGAAATTATAAGTAGCGAATAATGGATACACATTGGTGTCTATTCCTGCATTTGTAGGAGTGCCACCTACCTCAGGGCTGAATCCTTTGTAACCAAATAGGTTTACCGCATTTTGTGCATTTATAAATACCCTCAGGTTCTTTGCCTTCCATTTAGTGGTTAAAGTTTGAGGTAGGGTATAGCCCAGCTGTATGTTTCTTAGGCGGATATAATCACCACTTTCCACATAAAAAGAGCTGGGAGCCTTGTTAAGCTCATTGGCAAGATTTGCTGATGGATAAGTATTGGATGATCCCGGGCCAGTCCAACGGTGGTCAAAAAAGTCTTTGGTATAATTTTCATTACCAAAACGGTTAGCCAGATTGGCGTTTAATACATCTACTCCTGCAACGCCCTGAATATCTAGGGTAAGATCAAAGTTTTTGTAAGCAAAATTGGTATTTATCCCATAGCTAAATTTAGGATTAGGATTACCCAACACTACTCTGTCTCTGTCATCAATAGTGCCGTCATTATTAATGTCTGCAAATTTGAAGTCACCTATTGAAAATTTATTGTTTGTCCATTCAGCAACTTCCTCGGCTGTTTGGAAAACACCTGCAACCTGATAACCAAAGAACTCACCAATAGGTCTGTTGTTAACAGTTCTTGTAGATCTGTAACCACTGGTCAGTCCTACTCCGCCTTGATAAACCGGGTTATCTCCCGAGGTTACATTCAAGACTTTATTGTTGTTGATGCCCAGATTCGCACTGATTGTATACGTTAACCCGCCTTCAGTTTTGTCAGCCCATGTAGTCAAAAATTCAACTCCGCTATTCTTAATGTCGGCCTGGTTACCTAAGATTGTACTGTTTGTAGTTCCTAAACTTCCAAGGATTGGAATATTAAAAATGGCCTGTTCAGTTTTTCGTGTGTAATAATCGGTCTCTATTTTTAATCGGTTGTCCAAAAAGCCCATCTCCAGACCTACGTTTGTTCCGGCACTACGTTCCCAGAGTAATGAAGGAGGGACAATTGATCTGATACTTGCACCAGTTTGAGGGTTTCCACCAAAAAATGCAATCAATTCTGCAGCCTGGTCAACTGTAAGTGTAGAAGGATTGAAAGGTACCCCAGCATTTCCTACTTTACCCCAGCTTCCACGAAGTTTTAAATTACTAAATACCTTCTGATCTTTCATGAAGTCTTCATTGGTGATTACCCAGCCTGCACCGATAGAAGGGAAGTTACCCCATGGATTTGAGTCAAACCCATAGAATTGAGAAGCGCCATCTCTCCTGAAGGAAGCATTCAATAGGTATTTGTTCTTGTAGGCATAGTTTACCCTTGCAAAATATGAAGAAAATGTACTGAGCTCACCCTCATCCCGAATAGATCGTGACGCTGCATCGCCAAGTGCCAGATATAGATCGCTTTCTGAGTTGTAAGGTACATTCTCAGCTGATGCAAAGGTTCTGTATAATTTTGTACGTTGTGCGGTTTGTCCGGCAAGTACAGTTAACCTATGGTCATCCCATTGTTTATCATAGGTCAGAGTATTTTCTATGATCCAGTTTCTGTTTTCAACCCTGTCTATGTTTAGCTTACTGATGGTGTTGTTCTGTGCAGTAGTGGCTTCGTATTTTGGTATATAGCCCCTTACTTCCTCCTGACCAAAATCGCCACCCAGGCTGGTTTTAAAGGTAAAGTCTTTTAATAGTTTCAGTTCAGCAAACACGTTTCCTGTAACTTTATATTTGGTTGTTCTTTGGTTAAAGAAATCCATTGTTACCTGAGGGTTTATGTTACTGCCATTCCCTAAATTAAAATCATTAGGATCACCATAAGAACCGTCCTCATTAAATACAGGTACTACTGGAGAAGCCGCATAAAGTCCTCTGAATAGTGCAGTTGGCGCGTCCTTCGATTTGCTCGAAGTGGCCGTGACGTTGTATCCGATTTTGAGCGGCTCAAAAATCTGAATGTCATTAGATAACCTTGCGGTGTAACGCTGATAGTTGTTGTTTTTTACAATTCCATCTTGATTCAGGTAACCAAGCGAAAGGTTGTAGGTTGATTTTTCTGTACCACCGTTAATAGAGATCTGATGATTAGTCACCATCGCGTCCCTTAACATCAGACCGTACCAGTCGGTTCCCTTACCAAGATCAGTGTTGGCAAATAATGCTGGCTCATCAAGAAGCGCATAGGCCTCATTAACTGCTGTTGCATACTCCGAAGCATCAGCCATCTCAACTTTATTGGTAACTCTTTGGAAGCCTACGGATCCATTGTAGTTAATAATGGGATCTCCCTTTTTGCCTTTGGTAGTCGTTACCAGTACAACCCCATTGGCACCGCGTATACCGAAAATAGACTGTGCCGAAGCATCCTTTAGAATGCTTATATCAGCAATGTCGGCAGGATTCAAAAAGTTGATATCATCATACCAAACCCCATCTACTACATATAAAGCTCCTGTTTTACCATAAATCGTACTTGCACCACGTATGGTTAATTGCGGAGTTCCACCAGGTGCACCCACATTGGTAATGGTTACGCCTGCTACCTTACCTTGGAGCGAACTTACAGGGTTTACAGAGGCTTGTTTGGCGATGTCTTCACCTTTTACATTTCCTACTGATCCGGTCACATCAATCTTTTTCTGTGTACCATAACCCACGACTACAACCTGCTCTAGTTGCTGTGCAGAAGTAGCTAATTCGATGTTTATTGTTGTTCTGTTGTTTACTTGCATCTCCGTTGGATTATATCCAATGTAAGAGAATACAAGAGTCGCATTGGCCGGAGCACTTATTGCGTATTTTCCTGTTGCATCTGTTTGTGTCCCAATTTGTGTTCCCTTTACTAAAACGCTTACCCCTGGAAGGGTGGTTTTATCTGCGCCATCACTTACTACACCTCGTATAGTAATATCTTGCGCAGAAGCTGCGTTGATAAAAAGAAAACATAAAAAAGTTAAAACAGAAAGTTTTGTAAAGATTCTTTTCATGCTGTTTAAAATTTAGTTGTTAGTTGTATAAATCTCCGAGAGTATTTGAGTTAAAACAAATAAAACGCCTCAACATTAATACATCATCATGGAAACCTATACTTTCTCAAACAATCGAAATAGGCGTCTTGTTTCGCTAAAAACGTTGTTCTATGCCGACATAACAAAATTTAGACCTACAACAAGGGGTCAAAAGAATTTTATAAAATCAATCTTAAAAAAAGGGGTATGAGAGGTAATGATGTAGTGCTATAGCTCCATTAGAAACTCCACAAGGTTCTTGTCGTGGGGTACATCAAGCTTTTTACGAAGTCTGTAGCGGCGTATTTCTACACCCCTTAGCGAAATGTTTAGCAATGATGCCATTTCCTTACTACTCATATTCATGTGCAGGTATGCGCAAAGTTTTAAATCATTAGGTACAAGATCCGGGTGATTGGCTTTAAGCTTTTTGAAGAAACTCTCATGCGCCTCATTAAAGCTGCTCTCGAATAAATTCCAGTCACGCTCATCGTTCATGCCTTCATCGATAACTTTTTGGATTTTTCTGAGCTGTTCTTCTGCCAATGGTTTTCCGCTTGAATCTTTAAGCTTCAGCATCTCCTGACTTAGTTTCTGCAGTAGCTCATTTTTGTAAACCAAACTCATGGCCGAGTTAGCCAGTTCCCTGTTCTTACCCGCAAGTTCAACCTGCAGCTTCTCTGTTTGTAATTTGATGATTTGCCTTTCAGTTGCTTCTGCTTCTTTTTTAAGGAATTCCTCTTTTTCTGCCTGCAACTTATCAGAAATGGCTTGCTGATCTTTCATCAGCTTTCTTTCGTAAAAGCGCTTGGAAGCAATAAGTAAAAAGACAATACCAATCAGGTATAAAACGAAAGCCCAATTACTGGCATAAAAAGGCGGGAGGATAGTAAATTTAAACTCAGTGTCCTTGCTTATGGTCTCATCATTAATCTTAGCCCTAACAAGGAAGGTATAAGTTCCTGCACTAAGGTTAGTGAAATCTTTTTGCGAGGCAGAACTCCAGTCAGACCATTGTTTAGAATAGCCCTTCAGGAAATACTGGAACTTGATGCTGCTTTGTCTGTAATAAGGAAGTGCGTACGAAATCCTGATGTTGTTTCTGCTAAAAGGTATTTCAATTTCTGAATCTGTATTTCCAACCTCACTAATAATAGAGTAGGTGTCTGTAATATCTTCTATTTTTCTAATTAAAACAGATGGAAGCGCTACTTTTTTACGCTTTAGTGAATCTAACTCATTGTAAATCACAAACCCATCATCAACACTGATCAGATAAATATGGTCGCTGATCTTACTGATGTTTTCATAGTACTGAACCATTCTTCCATCTAAAACACTGAAACGATTAGAATCTATTTCTATCTTTCCCGGTTGAGAAAAATTGATCAGCGCCATTTTACCATGGTTAATAAACCAATATTTCTTATAGTCTGCTTTAATGATCTTATTGGATTGAGAAAAAGATCCAAGTTCTTTATTCAGAGTCGTGTACTTGCTAAAGTTGTTGCTGATCTCGTCGTAGGTTAAAAAGCCCTGGTTGGAAGAATAGATCAGTTTATTTTCAAGGGTGAAGAGATTAATGCCATAAGTACTTGGCAGCCCATTACGCTCGTCGTAATACTTAATGTTTGTGACTGTTTTAAAATCAGGACTCAATACCAATTTATATAAACCTCTGTAAGCATGGCTCACCCAAATGTCACCTTTAGAGTCCTGTTCTACATATCTTGATGGCTCATCAAAACCTTTAATTTTGGAATCAAATTTCCACTGGCCAGCCGGGTCCTTTTTGAATAGTACCAGGCCATTATAAGTACCTTGGATAAGGTAATTGTCGTTCAGCTTTTTAATAACCCAGCCCCCGCTTATACCAGTCACTTTTTCAATTGTGTTTCCGGTAACACTAAAAGTGCCATCGTTGTGGCCACAAAGAAGCTGTCCATCAATCATCCTCAGGTCCCAAACCTGTCCCTGCGATTTGGGTATCAGCTTAAAATCAAAAGAACTGAAGGAGTTGTCTTTACCACCTACCCATGGACTGTAAAAAAGACCCTGGTTGGTTCCTAAATAAATTATGTTCTTATAAATAATGCTCGAATATACGGTGCCAAAAAGGCCTGTCTTATCAAAATAAAAGTAAAGAGGAGAGTTTAATTCTATACGGTCTATGCCGTTATCAAGACCAGCCCATAAGTTCTGATCATCATCCGCATAAATACTAAGTACCGTATAGTTTTGTAAACCACTTGATTTATTGATCCTTTGTACAATGTTTCCATCCTCATCAATAATAATCAAGCCGTTTAAAATTGTACCGTAGGCATAGTATTTCCCTAACACTTTAACCCCGTTATTTAATTGATAGGTTTGCAGGAAGGTGTTTGCAGGCGTATTAAAAGGAGTGTATTTTTCGCCGTCGTATAGAAACAAACCATCTTTGCTGGTACCAATTAATAAACTGCCGTTTTTATAAGGAAGGATCGAAAGTACGCTTCCGGGTAGTGGCGGGCCAATATTTTTAAGAGGGACAAGTTTATCATCACTTAGCTCAAACAGGCCTTTTCCTAAGGCTTCAATTATAAAACGTTTATCTACTTTATGCAGAAACAGAAAGAATGCAGGTATTTTTACAACACTTATTTTCTTGTCATTGTAAATATATATGCTCGAAAAGGACTGGAAGATAACACGTTTGCCCTCTACATAGATTTTCCATATCTCATCAGTCATTTTATGTTCCTTCGGAATAAGGTCGATGAGGGAAGTATATTTTAAACGCTTATGGTCTATTTTCCAATACCCGAATTCACCAAAGCTTCCGGTATAAATTATACCGTTATCATCGGTAGCTACCGAGCGAACAATCTGGCGGTTTGGCATTTCATATTGTTGCCAGTATTTGCCATCGTAAGTTAACAGGCCCTGGGTATTCCCAAAATACATAATGCCGTTTTTGCCTTTGGCAATAGACCAGTTTTGGTTACCGGAAAGGTAAACTGATTTAGGATAATTTTGAATGTAAGGAACCCCAATACTTTTGATGTCGTCTGCAAGAGCAGAAACAGATACAAAACAAAAGATTAAAAATATAAAGTATTTAAGGGGTCCGTTGCTCATCAACAGCTAAGATAGTTGTTTACTTGAAGCGTTTACCGGCTGTGGTACTTTTACATAATATCCTGTTCCATCATAAGGGCGTTTACGAGGATTTGTGGTACATTCAACAGAGCAGCACCCTTGCAAAGCCTCTCCGCATTCATCACATTGTGTGACATGCTCATTGCATTCCGGATTGGCGCAATTGATCATTTTTGGAGTGGTCTTGCCACAATTATAGCATTTAGATACTATTGTTGGGTTTACCGTGTTTACGTCAACCGCAATACGGTTGTCAAAAACGTAGCATTTACCTTCAAAATCTTCACCTCCGGCTTCTTTACCATACTTGATAATCCCGCCATGCAGCTGGTAAACATCATTAAATCCATGATGTAACAGCAAGGCCGATGCTTTTTCGCATTTTATGCCACCTGTGCAGTAGGTAAGTACTTTTTTATCCTTGTACTTAGCAAGCTCATTTATTTTATCAGGAAAATCTCTGAAATTCTCCATATCCAGGGTTACTGCATTTTTAAATTTCCCTAAATTGTGCTCATAGTTTGAACGTACATCAAGTATTATCACATCTTCCTGATCTATCATTTTCTGAAAATCAGCAGGTTCCAGGTGTTTGCCTGTTTGTCTGTTCGGGTCTATGATATGTGGGTCTCTTAATCCCGAGTGTACAATTTCGGCTTTGTAACGACAGTGCATTTTGATGAATGAAGGCTCTTCAACATCATCGATTTTAAAGTCAGTTTTAGCAAATCGTTCATCAGCTTTTATAGCTGCCATGTATGCTTCGCAGGATTCTTTTGTTCCCGAAACGGTACCGTTTAAACCCTCATCAGCAACAATGATGCGGCCAACAAGATTTAAAGATTTGCAAAATGTGAGATGATCAGCAGCAAATTGTTCTGCCTCGGCTATGTGACTATAGCAATAGTAAAGTAGTGTCTGGAATTTTTTCATAATTCATTGATACCGATGCAAACGGCGTTTAATGCGGTGCAAAGTTAAGAAAAAAATAAGTGAATCTGTGTTGAAATGAGATTTGTCGATTCCTTCATAAAAATACTCACTACTTATATAAATGTAATGCGGTTTTAACAGGGATTTACTGGAGGTATTACCCGTGTGATGTTTGGGGCATATCCGCGTTAGGTCCGGGTGAGTACAATTTAAGAATAGACAAATAGGTTTGTAACATTATTGTAAACCTACCACCTTAGTTAGATTATTGTTAAGTTTGTATGCGTTATTTAAAAACACAAATAAAACTAACTTATTATTTATAAAAATGACTAACACTACGATGAGATCATTGTGGTTGACGGCAAGTTTTCTACTTGGATCAACCGTTGGATTTGCGCAAGACAACCTTGTAAATTCATTAAAAAACAACCAAAGCGAAAACAGCGCAACCAGCTTTAAATTTACTCCGGTTATCAATACTGAAGCTACTTCTGTTAAAAATCAAAAATCATCTGGTACTTGCTGGAGCTACAGCACCAACTCTTTTTTAGAGTCGGAAATGATTAGAATGGGTAAAAAACCTGTAGATCTTGCAGATTTATTTACTGCCCGTAATGCTTATGTTGAAAAAGGAATTAACTATGTGCGTATGCATGGGGCCTTAACATTAGGCGATGGTGGTGCATGTCATGATGTAATTAATATGTTTGCTAAATATGGCGCTTTACCTCAGGATGTTTACAGTGGTAATGATTATGGAACTCCTGGGTCATCAGATAGAATGAATAGTCTTACAAAAGCTATTCTGGAAAATGCAGTAAAAGCACCAGATGGTAAGCTTGATCCCAACTGGAAAACTAAATATATAGCCACTATCGATTCTTGCATGGGCGCTGTTCCAGAAAAATTCACTTACGAAGGAAAAGAATACACTCCAAAAACCTTTGCTAAAGAGGTTGTAGGAATCAATCCTGAAGATTATGTTGAACTTTCATCTTTCAATACCTCTCCTTATTATAAAAAAGCAGTTTTAATGGTGCCTGATAACTGGTCATATGATCAGGTGTACAATGTACAAATGGATGATATCACTAAAATTATCGATAATGCTTTAAAAGGTGGTTATAGCGTTGCATGGGCAACTGATGTTAGTGAAAAAGGCTTTAGCTGGAAAAATGGTGTTGCTTATGTTCCTGAAAAGAACTTTGATAGCATGACTGACGAAGAGAAAAAAGCAATGTTCGGTGGTCCGAAGGCTGAAAAAGAAATCACAGTTGATTTACGTCAGGCAGCATTTGATGATTATCAAACTACTGATGATCATGGTATGCAAATTACAGGACTGGCTAAAGACCAGAACGGTAAAGAATATTACATCGTTAAAAACTCCTGGGGTGCTACTAACGATTATAAAGGCTATTTATATGTAACCAAAAACTTTGTGAAATATAAAACCACAGCATTTTTATTGCATAAAAAAGGTATCCCTTCAGATATCCGCAAAAAACTGGATATATAACAGCAAAAGATTTTATTGAAAAGGGACTGCATTACGCAGTCCCTTTTCAATTTAGCAGCTGATGGCTAGAATCCATAATATAGCCTAAAGCCATGATTTACCCTTTTGTTGCCATCGTAAGCAAAGCCATATGTGGCTTTGAAAATTAATCTTTGTAAGCCAAAGTAAAACTCTGTATAATTTCTCTTTACTGGCTGACTCAAATAGTTGACCCCAACAAGTTCTTCGAGTTTTAATTTGCGCAACAGCGGAACTTTATTTGTTAAAAGGCCAGAGAAATTATGTTCAAAATGCGCCTCAAGATACTGACGATCTGTACTGAAAAGATAAAAATCGAGAAATAAGAACTTTCTTAAATTCGGAAGCCCGAGTAAAGAGTTGTTGCCTCTGAAATGTTTCGCCTCCGGGTAGTAAACTGTGTTATTGTTGATGAATTTACCAGCGCCAACAACGAATGATGAGTAACCCCACAAACCAGCACTGATGCGGTTTTGAGAAACTTCTAATGATACCAGATCGTAATCTACATCACTATTGAATAATCCCTTGATGCCTTTTTTATAGGTAAGGTTAATTACCGGATATTTTGACCCCTGGTAAAATTTACCATCAGGGCGGGTTATATATTGCTGATCAATGGTGTAATTTAATGATGCTGTAATTGCTAATGACTTATATGTTGGAAACAATGGTGTTTCTGTATCTGGATTAAAAGGATTGTTAGATGTAAAAGTTTCGCCCTTTAAATCCTTTATTTTGAATGTTGTGGAGTTCTCAAGATTGGTGTGGCGGGCATAATCTGCAGTCAGCGATGCCTGAAGTCCATTGGAGAGTTCCCTTGTTGTACCAATGTTCGCAAATTCCTTTTTATAGAATTTAGAGAAGTTGGTTTCGAACAGTAAGGAGTTAATGGAATTGCCCAAAAGACTCATTGTTCCCAGGTTGTTTAGGTCGTAAATACCGGAACCGGCGCTGATACTAATGTTTGCACGTTTTACGGGGTTGTAGTAGTAATTTGCAGATAGGTTCCCCGTTAAGGTTTTATTAGAAAATCCGTACCTCAGCTCTGGTCGTATGCTGTAATAACGGCTGTCCTGAAGGCGCTTCGTATACGTTACTCCGTATTTAAGCGCAAAACCTTCAACCGTGTTGTAAAATATAGAACGATATATAGGGTCAAAACTATAATACTTCTGAGCGTACCTGTTGTTTATGGTGTATCCTGTTATAGCGGCCTTTACAATTCCAAATTTATTGTTTTCACGTTCTAATGAATCGAGATAATGCTTTGAAACTTTAAGCGCGGCTATGCTGTCCTTTCTCACGTAATCCTGGCTTTCTTCCTTTGTAAGTGGAATCGGCCTGTTATTAAGCCAAAACAGGGAATCTTTTTTATTTACTGCTTTGGTTATTTTGAGGATTTCACCGGTGAAATAGTTTTTCGGAAAGTTCGGGTGGAGATTGTAATTGCTGTAAACCCCAATGTAATAACCCTCGAACTTAAAGCCAAACACATTACCACTAAACTGGAAATTGATGTTCGATGGCATATAAGTGTTCTCGGTTTTAATAAACTGTTGCGAGATATTTAATGTATCAAGAAGGTTGATGCCTGAGTTGCTGGTTAAGTATACCTCAGCGTTAACAAGATGCCAGCTGTCGTCCGTAATATATATAGTACCTCTGAAAACAGGATCGTGTTCCCGGCGGGGAATAATTTGGATTTTATTAACTATCGCGCCGTTTTCTGTAGAAACGCCTATCAATTTGTATCTGTAATAGAGAAAGGCATTTTCGGAAATTGGTGATACAAAGCCACGGGCACTTAGTTTATCTTCTAATAAGATGTTGTCGTAAAAATTTATGATCAGGTCTGATGCTTTATTGAAACTAAAGGCATTGTTGCGGCCGGCAATTTTTGAAGACACCATTTCTTCATGAATCTTATTTGGGCGTTCATATGAAAATGTAGAGGTTGACTCTGATAAATATAAAATCCCTTTTCTGTTGGTATCCAGATTAAGCGTTTTTTGAATGTCTTTTCCAAAAAACTTTTTGGGTGCCCCTACAAGTTTTTGTACACCTTTAATATATACGTCGGCTTTATAAGCCTTTACTTCGGTAAGGTGTTCTTTCCTTTTTTTAATGGCCTGCCTGATGATTTCGTAAGCAGGATCTTCTGCATTGCCATCTATGGTAACTCCGGCCAGGGTGTAAGTTTCCGGTGTTATTACGATGTCTTCTGTCAGGTTATCATTAATAGTGATTTCTTTCTCTAGTGCTTTATATCCAATTGCTTTATAAATAACGGTAAAAGTTCCCTTTTCAACGCTTAGCGAATAAATACCATCCACATTGGCAGAAGTTCCAATGGTCGTATTTTTTATGTAAACAGAAGCAAATGGTACTGATTGTCCTTCTGTGTCTTTTATTGTACCACCAAGTTTAAGCTGTTGTGCTGATAGGCTAAGGGCGCTTATTAAAAGAAATAGCGTTAAAAAAATATTCTTCATTAATTGGATTTAAGGCTTAAATATCGGATTAGTTGTGAATACTAAACAGATTTTTTGTGTTAAAGTTTGCAACCATCGTTTAATTGCTTTACCACCACAAGACGATATTTTTATAACTTTGGTTGCACTAATTATTATAAATATGTACAAAACTTTAAAACCCGTTCTGGAACAAGAACTGGAGCAAATAGAAAAAGACGGTTTATTTAAACGTGAACGTATCATTGTAACCCCTCAGGGAGCCGATATTAAAATCAGCACTGGGCAGGAGGTGATCAATTTTTGTGCAAATAATTATTTGGGACTATCGTCTCATCCGGCTGTTATTGAAGCGGCAAAGAAAGCTATAGATAAATATGGTTACGGAATGTCGTCGGTACGTTTTATATGCGGTACTCAGGATGTTCATAAAGAACTGGAAGCAAAGCTTTCCAAATTTTTAGGTACAGAAGATACCATTTTATATGCAGCTGCATTTGATGCTAACGGTGGTGTTTTTGAACCTTTGTTTAATGATCAGGACGCTATTATTTCTGATGAATTAAACCATGCTTCTATCATCGACGGAGTGCGCTTGTGTAAAGCAAAGCGCTTTAGATATAAAAATGCGGATATGGCAGATTTGGAACAGCAATTAATTGCTGCTAAGGATTCCAGACATCGCATTATTGTTACAGATGGGGCTTTTTCTATGGATGGAGTTGTGGCTCCTTTAGATAAAATTTGTGATTTAGCAGATAAATATGAGGCGCTTGTAATGATTGACGAGTCGCATTGTACTGGTTTTATGGGTAGAACAGGCCGTGGTACTCATGAGCATTTCAATGTGATAGATAGGGTTGACATTATTACAGGTACCCTGGGTAAAGCACTTGGCGGTGCCTCTGGAGGATTTACTTCTGGTAAGAAAGAAATTATTGACATGTTGCGCCAAAGATCTCGCCCGTATTTATTCTCAAATACACTTGCCCCTGCAATTACAGGTGCATCCGTAGCGGTTCTGGATCTTTTAAGTGAAACTACTGACTTAAGGGATAAACTGGAACGTAATACTACTTACTTCCGTGCGAAAATGACTGAAGCTGGTTTTGACATTAAAGATGGTGTACATCCGATTGTTCCGGTTATGCTTTATGATGCTAAGCTTGCTCAGGAATTTGCGGCTAAAATGCTCGAGGAAGGTATTTATGTAATCGGGTTCTATTATCCGGTGGTTGGGCAAGGCAAAGCTAGAATCCGCGTGCAATTATCTGCTGCTCATGAGCAGCATCATTTAGATAAAGCCATCGCAGCATTTACTAAAGTTGGTAAAGCATTGGGTGTAATATAAAACTAAGCGGCTGAGTCTATTTTCTTTATGGAGTGATGCTTCATGACGATTTTTGGACTCAGCCATTATAAATATATTGCATAAATAGCTGTATATTTGTCGCCATGTTACAAGACAAGATAACACAGTATACAGCAGAAATAAATGCTTTCTCGACTGATAAAGCAGATGAATTAGAACAATTCCGTATAAAATTCCTTGGTACTAAAGGAATTATCAAAGATATTTTCGATGAATTTAAGGCCGTTTCACCAGAAGAAAAAAGAACGCTGGGAAAGGTTTTAAATGAATTTAAACAACTTGCAGAAGCAAAATATCAAACACTGAAAGATCAGGGTGGGGTAGCAGAAGTTTCAGCAAGTGCTGATATAGATTTAACCTTGCCTGGTGAGGGGTTTGAAGTTGGAGCCCGCCACCCATTGGCTTTGGTTAGACGAGAAATTATAGAGATTTTTAATAAACTGGGTTTTATTGTAGCAGAAGGTCCGGAGATCGAGGATGACTGGCACAATTTCTCTGCATTAAACTTCCCGGAAGAACATCCGGCAAGAGATATGCAGGATACTTTCTTTATTAAAAAGGGAGGCGAAAAAGGAGACATCGCTTTGCGTACGCACACTTCTTCTGTTCAGGTAAGAATGATGGAGGCGGGTAAGCCCCCATTCAGAGCAATTATGCCAGGTCGTGTTTATCGTAATGAGGCCATTTCTGCAAGGGCACATTGCTTTTTCCACCAGGTCGAGGGTTTGTATATTGATGAGAATGTCTCATTTGCAGATTTAAAGCAAACGCTGTTCTATTTTGTACAGGAACTTTATGGAGAAGGCACAAAAGTTCGTTTCCGCCCGTCTTATTTCCCTTTTACAGAGCCATCAGCTGAAATGGATATTTCTTGTACCATCTGCAAGGGCGCAGGCTGTCAGATGTGTAAGCATAGCGGTTGGGTTGAGATTTTAGGATGTGGAATGGTTGATCCTAATGTTTTGGAAAATTGTAATATTGACAGCAAGAAATATAGCGGATTTGCATTCGGAATGGGGATTGAGCGTATTGCCAACCTAAAATTCGAAATTAAAGATTTACGTTTATTTTCTGAAAATGATGCTCGCTTTTTAAAGCAATATAAAACGTCATTAATATAATGATTAAAAAAATAGTCGGATTATTTCTGTTGGTGATCACTTTTTGGGGATGTGGCAAAGAAAGTGAAATGATTCCTAATGTTTTTGTGGAATATAATGTGACCGTTCAGGAATTTAAGATTAAAGCCAAGAACAATGTATTGCTGGTCGATAATCAGGGTGTTAAAGGCCTGATGATAGTTGCGATTGCTGGTGGTTACAGAGCCTTTGATAGGGCCAGTTCGGTAAACCCTCAAAATGGTGGCTGTGCAGTTGTTCCGGACTCGACCGGAATTACAGCGACTGACCCGTGTACAGGAGCTAAATTTTTGCTGCTTGACGGAACTCCACAAAAAGCGCCGGCTGTACGTAATTTAAAATCTTATACTACATCACTTCGTGGTGGCCTGACTATAAATGTAAGTAACTAATGGAACCAGAGAAAATAAAGGAAAGTATAATCAGGTCTGCAAAAGAGCTATTCAGAAAGTACGGCTATCATAAAACAAGTGTTAATGAGATTGCCAGAAAAGCCAGAATAGCTAAAGCAACTATATATAAGTATTTTGAAAGCAAAGAACAGATTCTGGATGCTATCCTGATGAATTATCTGGACCTGAACCTTCATGAAATTTTAAAAAATAAAGCTCAGTTTGCTGATGAAGAAGAGCACCTTAAGGCGCTTGTAATGAAAACGTGCAGACTTACTTATACAGTTTGTAATGAGTTTATCGGTTGGGATTTTGTTAGGGAAAATGCAAACTCGCAAGATTTTTTAAAGCATTTATCCGATCAGTTGGAGTCTCTATTGCTTTCTGCTTATTTAGAGCTTGATCATTTTAAGAATAACCCATCGCGTAAAGAAGGTCTGGCATTTTTATTAAAAGCAAGCAAGAGCATTGTATTCTCATTCGCCTTTACCTCTGTTAGTGATTCCGACGTACGCAAGAACTTTGTGAGCTTTCAGAAAGAACTTCTTCCCTTCCTGGTAAAAGCCGCTTTGTAGGTTTCTTTACAAAACCTTAACATGTACCGTTTTGGTATTCGGTATAAAAACATCTATATTTGGCTATACACGTCAATATATTATGAGTAGAGAGGTTTTAGAGATTTCTGTAATGGTTGATGAGAAGTTTGATATGAGCTTTAATATGGTTGAGGGCTTTTTCGGTTTAATCC
This sequence comes from Pedobacter sp. GQ55, assembly GCF_059758925.1. Classification (NCBI taxonomy): domain Bacteria; kingdom Pseudomonadati; phylum Bacteroidota; class Sphingobacteriia; order Sphingobacteriales; family Sphingobacteriaceae; genus Pedobacter; species Pedobacter sp. GQ55. Next base: position 408,846 of record NZ_JCAXEI010000005.1, read on the forward strand.
TTAAAGTTTTTGGCAAGTAGAGTTTGATATTGCATTTTCTTTTCTTTTAAAGGTGTTTTGAATGCCTTATGGAGATTAGTATGTCTGAAATTTTATCTAATTTTGCGGCATAATGAGTAGAAATAGAAAAGCCGGAACAGTAACCATCATCCCTAATCTAAGTATTATTGACATTGCCGAAGAGGGCAAAGGAGTTGGCAAAGCAGATGAACTAGTTATATTTGTGGATAAAGCCGTGCCGGGTGATGTGGTTGATGTTCGCATAGTAAAGAAAAAGAAAAATTTTGCTGAAGCAGTAATTGAGAACTTAAATAAGGCTTCTGATCTAAGAGTTGACCCTTTTTGCCCGCACTTTGGCACCTGTGGTGGTTGTAAATGGCAACACATGGGCTACGATGCTCAATTAAAATTTAAACATAAAAATGTAGAGGCTGCTTTACAGCGTCTTGCAAAAATTGATACCTCTGCAATGGAGCCAATTTTGGGTTCTGCAGAAAATAAATACTATCGCAATAAGCTTGAATACACGTTTTCTAATAAACGCTGGTTGAATAAGCAGGATATGGGAGATAGGCCAGAGGATTTAAGCGGTCCGAATGAGGATTTGGAAATGAATGCACTTGGTTTTCACGTTCCACTAAGATTTGATAAAATTCTAGACATCCAGCATTGTTACCTGCAGGCTGAGCCTTCTAATACATTAAGGAATAGTGTTAGGGCTTATGCTTTGGAAAACGGGTTAACTTTTTATGATCTGCGCAATCATGAAGGTAATTTAAGAAACCTGATCATACGCACTTCATCTACAGGTGAGGTAATGGTGGTGGTTGTTTTTGCTTATGCAGAACAAGAACAGGTAGATGGTTTAATGGAACATTTGAAAGTGAATTTCCCGGAGATCACCTCGTTGCTTTACATTCTAAACCAAAAAAAGAATGATACTATTTTTGATCAGGATGTCATTACATATGCAGGTAGAGACCATATTTTTGAGGAAATGGATGGGCTGAAGTTTAAAATTGGGGCTAAGTCTTTTTACCAGACCAATTCTGATCAGGCTCATGAGTTGTATAAAATTACCAAAGAGTTTGCAGGTTTTACTGGTGATGAACTGGTTTACGATTTGTATACCGGTGCTGGTACCATTGCTAATTTTGTAGCAAGAAGTGTAAAACAAGTAGTTGGAATTGAATATGTGCCAACAGCTATTGAAGATGCCAAGTTTAATTCGGAGCTTAATAAAATAGGCAATACTATTTTTTATGCAGGCGACATGAAGGATATCCTGACAAGAGACTTTATTGCAAGTCATGGTAAGCCCGATGTGGTAATTACAGATCCGCCAAGAGCTGGAATGCATGTGGATGTAGTGGAAAGACTGCTTGAAATGGAAGCTGATAAAATTGTTTATGTGAGTTGTAATGCAGCTACCCAAGCCAGAGATTTAGCCCTGTTAAAGGAAAAATATGAGGTAGTTCGTATTAAACCTGTTGACATGTTCCCTCATACGCAGCACGTTGAAAATGTAGTGTTATTGAAATTTGCAGGTAGCACATCGGAAGATACTTTAGAGAATAATTAAGATGGATATAGAAGAATTATTGCCACAGGAACCAGAAGGTGGAAAAGCAGAAGAGAAAAAACAAAGCCCTTTGGTAAGCTTAGAAAAGGATTTAGATTTATATGCAGACTCTATTAAAGAGATTGCCGTAGAAATAATGTTGGAAGGAATATCTGCTAATCCCATTTTTATTGCCCACCAGTATGAAGTAAATATTGGGGAGGTAATTCTGGATAGAAAGGAATTAAATACCGAATGGACTATACAAGCCTCTACTTTCGAAGAGTTTGTAGAAAAAGGTATCATCCAACCGGAAAAAAAAGCATTGTTTTTGAAAAGCTACAAAAAGCCGGAAGACTTTATGTGCGTTTTTGTAATTGTACCTGAAGGGGCTAACTTTATTTATTATCCTTATAAAAATAAAGGATAAAAAAATTCCTGCCAGACATCCGTTTGGCAGGAATAACTAAAAACTAAAACTAAACTTTATTTTAATCGGTTTACATCTCCGCTTTTGCTGGAGTTGTTTTTTACTGACGCACTTCCTTTGTAGTTTATATCACTACCTCCACTGGCACTTGCCTCTAATGCTTTATTAACATGAATGTTCGCATCAGAACCACCACTTGAACTTACTTTTGCGTAATCAACTACGAAATCCAGCGCGTTTACATCGCTGCCTCCACTTGTAGCAACCTCCATATTTGTTGCACTTCCTTTTAAATCAACATCAGAGCCGCCACTTGTGTGCACTGCAACATCTTTAGCAACTACATCTAATTTTAAATCAGAACCTCCTGATGCACTTAGTGACAATCTATCGGTTTTCAGTGTGTTTTGAGTATACACATCACTACCTCCGCTTGCTGATAAGGCTTTTAACGTTTTATAATTGACATAAACTTTGATGCTTTGATTTTTAAATAACTGACCCCAGTTAACACCGTCTTTATATCTGATTTTTAGGTTGTTCCCTTCTTTCTCGATGATGACATTTTTAAGGAGATCGGGATGAGCATTGATACGAATATTCTCGGAATTGCTCTGTGTAAGGTATAGATCTATTCCGCTTGAAACTGAAACTTCATTGAAGTTGGTTATGGAAACGTCTTTATTTTGTTGGGCATTTGATGATATTACAGATGCCGAAAACACAAGTAGTGTTAGTGCTGATTTGAGTATAGATGATGCTTTCATAATTGGTTTTAGATTGAGGGTTTATTGATTAGACGCAACAGAGGCGTAAACGTTGCACGATTTGTAAACTTTTTTTAAACGCATATAAAAATATTTTTATCTAAGTTTGAATATGAACCTTAAAATGGTTCTTTTTGTAGCATAAACAATGTGATACCAGATGGCAGAATCTCAATTACTTATTCTAGATAAAAAACAGATACAGCAAAAGATCAACAGAATTGCATACCAGATTCTGGAAGATAATTTAGACGAGAAGGAAATTGTATTGGCAGGAATATGGGACCGGGGCTATAAATTAGCCTTAAGGCTTAAGAAGGTATTGACAAAAATCTCTGATCTTAAAATCACGATGCTCAGAATAGATCTTGACAGGCTGAATACTAAATTGGTTGCGAATACTGATTTAGATGAGTCGCATTGGAAAAATAAAGTGATCATACTTGTTGATGATGTATTAAATAGCGGTAAAACACTTGCTTATGGTTTAGGTGTTTTCCTGAATACACCACACAAAAAAATCCGTACTGTGGTCCTGGTAGACAGGAGCCATAAAATTTTCCCAATAGCTACTGATTTTGTTGGCCTGGAGATGGCTACTGTTTTAAAGGAACATGTTGATGTGGTTATGGATGTTGAAGGTGAGGAAGACAGGGTTTATTTAAGCTAGTCGTTTGCATTTGAGGCTAATTTTTCTCATTTTAGAGGGATGTACCAGTCCCAAAAAAGCCCTGTAATTTTTAAGTTCTTTTCCTGGTATGTTACATATATCATAAAGAAGGACTTTTCTTCGTACAATTTTAATCAACTTCAGATCAAAGAAAATGAGGCCGTTCTTTTATTGGCCAATCATTTTAGCTGGTGGGATGGCTTTTTGATGTTTTATTTAAACAAAAAATTGTTTAAGAAACAGTTTCATGTACTGGTTACGAAAGAGGATTATGAGAAGTTATGGTTTTTAAAATATTTGGGCGCTTTTGCTGCAGAAACGAAAGGAAAGGATGTGGTGCAAACATTAACATATGCAGGGAGCTTACTTGATGATCCCGATAATTTGGTGCTTATGTTTCCCCAGGGAAAACTCTATACAAGCTACATCGGTAGCATAACTTTTGAAAAAGGGGTGATGCAGGTTGTGAATGCTTCCAAGAAGAAATTTCAAACTATATTTTCCGCTAATCTTACAGATTATTTTGGCGGCAGAAAACCAGAGGCAAGGAGTTACCTCGCTACCTGGGAAGCGGAGGAGTATGTGAGTTTGCAGCTACTCAAAAGTGAGTATAACAAACATTATGGATATGCAGTTAAAAGCCAGAGTAAAACAATATGATCACTTTTGTTTATGCTGTGCTTGTATTTCTTGTGCTGCGGTTTTCAGTTACGTTATTTAATTTCTTATCCAATCCAAAACTCGGCTATTACGGGAAACACTTTACGGATAAGGTTTCAGTTATCATTTCTTTGTCGGATGAAAATGATGATCCTTCTTCATTGATAGCATCTATCAATGCTCAGGATTATACGAATGTAGAAGTTGTTGTTAAAAAACATTCAGAGACAACAGAAAAAGCAGTAGCTGAAACAACTGGCGGCTTTATTCTTTTCTTAGATGTTAATACAATTATTAATAAAGGGCTGATAAACAATCTTATTTGTCGTGTTAAGGTGTTTGATCTGGACTTGTTGAGCATAGTTCCTAATCGTAGATTTTGCGGATTATTTAGCCGGTTGGTTTATCCTTTAAGTGATTTCATTTTGTTGAATCTTTTGCCGTTAAGATTGGTGAGATTGAGTGCCCATCAAATATTTGCAACAACTAATACCGGATGCATGTTTTTTAAAGCAAGTAGCTATAAGTCGAGTGACTGGCATGGGAAAACAGAAGTTTTACTTGCAAATAAGTTCGCTTATATTGATGAAAAGATAGGATTTGATAAGGTCTCATCGCAATTGCTGGTGACATTTGGAAATAACATATTGGCCGTGTTAATTTACCTGGTGCTGGTTATTGCCGGACCTATTATTGTGTTGATCAATTTTGAACCGGTATTTTTGGTTTTACCTTTTGGATTGATTTTTCTAAGCAGGGTAATGATATCTTTTCTTACGGCACAAAATCCTTTTGTAAATGTTTTGCTCCACCCAATTCAAATGATCATGCTTTTTGGACTGTTATTAAAGGGGCTTTGGATTAAGGTATTGACATCAGTCAAACATAAGATATAAGAATATGAAACTCTTTTTGTGTAATTTTGTATATTATTAGTGTCAGAAGAAAGATGAAATACGATTTAACCGTTACTATAGATAAGGCGTCGGGCTTTTGCTTTGGGGTAGTTTATGCTATTGATATGGCTGAAGATATTTTAGATCATGAGAATTATTTGTATTGCCTGGGCGATATTGTGCATAACGATGAAGAGGTTAAGCGGTTAACTGATAAAGGTTTAAGGATAATCGATCATGAGCAATTGCAGAGCTTAAAGAAGGAGAAAGTTCTGATCAGGGCTCATGGAGAAGCTCCAACTACTTACCAGCTTGCATTGGAAAATGAACTGACATTAATTGATGCTTCTTGTCCGGTTGTTTTAAAACTTCAAAACAGAATTAAGAACTCACACGATGATGAGGAGCAAATTCTGATTTTCGGTAAACATGGTCATGCGGAAGTAGTGGGCTTGCAGGGGCAAACTGATGGCAAAGCTATTGTTTTTCAGGATTTGGCAGAGTTGGATCATGTAGATCTGCCTTCGAAATTCACTTTGTATAGTCAAACAACTAAGAGCACGGATAAATTTTACCAGATAAAAGACGAACTCATAAATAGGGGATATGACATTAAGGCAAACGACACCATTTGCAGACAAGTTTCTAACCGTTATACTGATCTGGAGAAATTTGTGGTAAACTATGATAAGATCATATTCGTTTCGGGGAAAAAATCATCTAACGGAAAGGTTTTATATGATGTTTGCAAAAAGTATAACAACAATTCATATTTCATTTCAAATATTGAAGAAATAGATTTCAACTGGTTTTCTCCTAAAGATAAGGTTGGAATTTGCGGTGCTACATCTACGCCTATGTGGTTGATGGAAGAGGTTAAAGCCTTTCTCCAAAATCATTAAAAAGTAATTATTGTTTTTACGGAAGATTATAAAAGTATAATAAGTTAATTTTGGGCCGAATTATGGGAAAAAAGGGCGTTTTATTAGTGAATTTGGGAACTCCGGATAGTCCGGAAGTAAAAGATGTACGCAAATATCTTGATCAGTTCTTGATGGATGAGCGTGTAATTGATATTAATGCTTTTAACCGTACACTATTGGTTAAAGGTATAATTGTTCCTTTTCGCAGCCCTAAAACTTCAAAATTATATAAAGAAATCTGGGATGAAAACGGATCCCCATTACTATATTATAGCAAAATACAAGCTGCATTAGTTCAAGAGAAATTAGGAAATGAATATCATGTTGAACTGGCAATGAGGTATCAGAACCCTTCGATTCAGTCTGCTTTAGATAAAATGAAAGCCGGTTTGGTCGAAAGTATAAAGATAATTCCTTTGTTTCCTCAATATGCTTCTGCTAGTAGTGGTTCTGTAATACAGAGTGTAATGGAAATTGTAAGTAAATGGACCACTATACCTCCGGTTTCATTTGTAAATTCATTCCACGATAACGAATTGATGCTAGATGTTTTTGCAGAAAATGCAAAGAAATATCAGCCTGAGACATATGATCACGTATTGTTTAGTTTTCACGGGCTTCCGGAGCGACAACTGTTAAAGTGCGACCATACGGGTAATTACTGTCTGAAAAAGGACAATTGCTGCGAAACTTTAAACGATACCAATAAGTTTTGTTACTCTGCTCAGGGCCACGATACAGCAAGGTTACTTGCTGAGAGATTGAATATTTCCAGAGAAAATTATACTGTTTGCTTCCAATCGCGTTTGGGCAAAGAGCCATGGGTACAGCCATATACAACCGACGTATTAAAGAAGCTTGCTGCTGAAGGAAAAAAACGTTTACTTGTATTTAGCCCTGCCTTTGTGGCCGACTGCCTGGAAACACTTTATGAAATTACCGTTGAATATCATGAAGAATTTAAGGCCTTAGGTGGCGAGCATGTTCAGTTGGTTGAAAGCCTGAATGATCATCCAAAGTTTATTGATGCCATTGCAGAAATGGCGGTGAGCTAAAAATTTTGAGCGATGTATTTAATGATCTGATCTGTTGATCCGGTTTTAGTATGCACATATCTTTTTGCAAGATCACCCGAAGTTTTATGCGCTGTAAGTTTTTGGAATGCACTAAATAATTCTTCAGCGTTGTTAATGCTAATAGCAGCATTTATAGAAATCAGGTCTTTTGCCTCTTGAAATTTATCGTATTTGGGGCCAAAGATTACAGGTATTCCAAATGCGGCAGCCTCCAGGGTATTGTGTATCCCTACCCCAAATCCCCCGCCTATATAAGCGATTTGTCCGTACTGATAGATAGATGATAAAAGACCAATGTTATCTATTATCAGCGTTTGGGCATTAATAGATTGATCTGTAAATGCTGAATACTTAACTGCTTCAGGGATAAGTTTTACAATTTCGTCTATGTGCGCCTTATCTATTTCATGAGGGGCAATGATAAATTTCCAGTTTGGGTGGGCGCTAATGAGTGCGGCTAGTAAACGCTCATCAGCTGGCCAGGTGCTTCCTGCAATAAGGGTACTCTTGTTATCACAGAATTTTCTGATTGTTTCAAATTCCTTTGGCGATTTTGCATTCTCTGCGACCCGGTCAAACCGGGTATCTCCGCTGATACTTACATTGTTTATGTTTATTTGACTGAGCAACTGTTTGCTTTCCTCGTTCTGCACAAAAAAGTGATTTACAAAACTTAAAATTTTGCGGTTAAATGAACCATACCATTTAAAGAAAATCTGATCGGGTCTGAAAATACCGGATATAATGTAAAGTGGGATGCCAGATTTGTGAAGGGTTTTGAAATAATGATACCAATACTCATATTTAGTGAACACCGCTATTTCAGGATTTATTGCCGCAATGAGTTCTTTGGCATTACCGGGTGTATCAAGTGGCAGGTAAAATACCCCGTCAGCCAAGGCGTAGTCTTTTCTGATCTCATATCCCGATGGGGAGAAAAAAGTGATTATGATTTGTTTTTCGGGATAAGTACTTTTAATTTTTTCTAATAAAGGCCGACCTTGTTCAAACTCTCCAAGTGAGGCGAAGTGAAACCAGATATTTGACTTAGCGGGATCTATCTTTTTTAGTATTTTTTTGAAAATATTCTTTCTTCCTTGAACAAAAAGTTTAGCTTTATTATTGAACAGGGAGAATATTTTAATAATTAAACCATAAAGTTGAATCGCGATATTATAAAGCAAAAGCATTTTGTGTTTATTTCTTATCTTAGCCGAAGATACTTCAATAAAATTAAAACCGAATTAATATATGAAAATAGCCGTAATAGGAACAGGGTACGTAGGTTTAGTTACCGGTACTTGTTTGGCCGAAACTGGTAACGACGTAATATGCGTTGATGTTAATGAAGCCAAAGTGCTCAAAATGCAAAATGGTGAAGTTCCTATTTATGAACCCGGATTAGATGTTTTATTTCACAGAAATATTGCTCAGGGAAGGTTAGTTTTTACTACTGATCTTGCAGCCGGAATTAAGGATGCACAAATTATTTTTATGGCTTTGCCTACGCCTCCAGGTGGCGATGGTGCGGCAGATCTATCGTATATTTTAGGAGCAGCAAAAGATATTTCTAAGTTGGTTACTGAATATAAGATAGTTATTAATAAATCGACAGTTCCGGTTGGAACAGCAGATAAGGTGCAGGCTGTTTTCAAAGAAAATACTTCAGTAGAAATTGATGTGGTTTCTAACCCTGAGTTTTTACGTGAAGGTGTAGCTGTAGATGATTTTATGAAACCTGATAGGGTGGTTATTGGTACCAGTAGTGAAAAAGCGAAGAAATTGCTTTTGGAGCTATATGGCCCGTATGTTAGACAAGGAAATCCGATATTGTTTATGGACGAACGATCGTCCGAGCTGACAAAATATGCTGCTAATTCATTTCTTGCTACCAAAATCACATTTATGAATGAGGTAGCTAATTTATGCGAAATTGTAGGGGCTGATGTTGATGCGGTACGTAAAGGTATTGGATCTGACGCCAGAATTGGCAAAAGGTTCTTGTTCCCAGGTATTGGTTATGGCGGAAGTTGCTTCCCTAAAGATGTACAAGCATTAGCCAAAGCTGCAGATGAACATAATTATGATTTTCAGATTCTGAGGGCAGTAATGAATGTGAACGAAAAACAGAAAGTTGTATTGGTTGATAAGCTTTTAAAATATTATAAAAATGATTTAAAAGGCAAGCATTTCGCTTTATGGGGCTTAGCCTTTAAACCTGAAACAGATGATATCCGTGAGGCACCAGCTTTGTATATTATTAAAGAGCTAGTGAAACACGGTGCAACGGTTACTGCATTTGACCCGGAAGGAATTGATAACGTAAAAGCGTTGATAGGGGATGAAATTCAATATTCAACCAATCAGTACGAAGCTTTGGAAGGTGCAGATGCATTATTGATTGCAACCGAGTGGTCTGTTTTTAGAAATCCTGATTTTGAAAGAATGGAGCAGACATTGACTAACAAGGTTATTTTTGACGGCCGTAACCTATACGACTTAGAAAAGATGATTGACTTAGGTTATTACTATAATAGTGTAGGCCGTAAGCTAATAAACTAATGGGACGTAAAAGAGTTTTAATAACCGGTGCTGCCGGTTTTCTAGGATCGCATTTGTGCGATAGGTTTATAAAAGAAGGCTATTATGTTATTGCCATGGATAACCTGATAACAGGGGATCTGAAAAATATAGAACATTTATTTGGTCTGGAGAGTTTTGAATTTGCACATCATGATGTTTCGAAATTTGTTCATGTATCTGGTAAGTTAGATTATATTCTACATTTTGCCTCGCCTGCAAGCCCTATTGATTACCTTAAAATTCCTATTCAAACCTTAAAGGTTGGATCTTTAGGAACACACAATCTGTTAGGTTTAGCAAAGAATAAAAAAGCAAGGATGCTGATTGCTTCTACTTCAGAAGTTTACGGAGATCCAAATGTAAACCCACAACCTGAGGAATACTGGGGAAATGTTAATCCGGTTGGGCCCAGAGGGGTTTATGACGAAGCCAAACGTTTTCAGGAAGCGATGACTATGGCTTATCATACCTTTCATGGCGTGGAAACACGAATAGTTAGGATTTTTAATACTTATGGCCCTAGAATGCGACTAAATGATGGACGTGTTTTACCTGCTTTTATTGGTCAGGCCTTAAGAGGTGAGGACTTAACCGTGTTTGGTGATGGGTCTCAAACCAGGTCTTTCTGCTATGTTGATGATCTGATAGAAGGTATTTACAGGTTATTGTTAAGTGATTACGTGATGCCGGTAAATATTGGTAACCCGGATGAGATAACAATTAAGCAATTTGGAGAGGAGATTATTAAACTAACAGGAACAAGTCAGAAACTGGTTTTAAGAGATTTGCCGGTGGATGATCCGAAACAGCGCCGCCCGGATATTACAAAAGCAAGAGAGATTTTGGGCTGGGAACCAAAAGTTAGTCGTGCAGAAGGATTAAAGATTACCTACGAATATTTTAAATCGTTGCCAGCTGATGCTTTAATAAACAAGGAACATAAAGATTTTACAACATATAATCGTTAATAAGAATGTCTAAAATATTAGTAACTGGGGGAACCGGTTTTATTGGTTCACATACAGTAGTTGAATTGCATAATGCAGGATATGAGGTGGTAATTATTGATGACCTCTCTAATTCTAACCCTAAAATACTTGATCAAATAGAAGCAATTATAGGAATTAAGCCAGAATTTGTTCAGCTTAACCTATGTGATGAAGCAAAGGTAAATGAATTTGCAGCGAAAAATACTGATATTGGTGGAGTGATCCACTTTGCAGCTTTTAAAGCAGTTGGAGAATCTGTACAACAGCCACTAAAGTATTATAAAAATAATTTTTATTCGCTAATTAACCTGATTACTGCGTTTAACAGTTCAGTTAAATTGGTGTTTTCTTCATCATGTACCGTTTATGGCCAGCCAGATGTACTGCCGGTAACTGAAGCGGCTCCTACAAAAAAAGCAGAATCGCCATATGGCAATACAAAACAGATAGCTGAGGAAATTTTGCAGGAAACCTGTGCAGTTACACCTTCGCTAAATGTAATTTCACTTCGTTATTTTAACCCGGTAGGTGCGCACGAAACTGCCTTAATCGGTGAGTTGCCAATTGGTGTTCCTCAAAACCTTGTCCCATTCATTACACAGTCGGCCATTGGAAAGCGCGGACCAATAACTGTTTATGGTAATGACTATGATACTCCAGACGGTAGTGCAATGAGAGATTATATTCATGTGGTAGATTTAGCTAAAGCACATGTTGCAGCTATTAAACGCCTGGAAGGTAGTAAAGCAGATTCAAATTACGAAGTGTTTAACTTAGGCACCGGAAAAGGATCTTCAGTATTACAAATTATTGATGCCTTTGAGAAATCAACAGGACAAAAACTGGATTACACTATTGGAGCCAGGAGAGAAGGTGATATCGAGAAAGTTTGGGGTGATGTAACAAAATCTGCGAGAGATTTAAACTGGAAGGCAGAATTGGATATTGATGTAATGATGTCGTCTGCCTGGAACTGGGAGAAATACCTAAAAGACAATCCATTTTAATATGCTGTTAAGCGAGCATAAGGACCTTAAACTGGAGATAAAATCTCTTCCTGAAAAGGAAAAGGATAAATTATTGCTCAGACTAATTGCAAAGGATAAGGTTTTAACGGAACATTTGCACTTTAAGTTGCTCGAAGACGAACATGATCTGGTAGAACGGTATGAAAAACTATTGGCAACTATAGATGGAACGGCCAAAGAGCTTTTATCTAATAGAAAACTCACTTCAAAGGATACGCTATTGAAAATGCGCAAATTAAATGGGAGCATCAGTCATCATTTTAAGGTAACAAAGGATGTTACTACAGAAATGGAGTTGAGAATTCATTTATTAAACCAAACTCCAATAGATTTTAATGAGGGTATTTTTTCGCCACTGCATAAGTTCAATGAAAAACTTTCTGTTTACTTTGTTAAGTCGACAGTTTCAGTATTAAATAAATTTTACAAACTACATGAAGACCTGCAGTTTGATTTAAAGGATCGATTAAATGCTGTGCTCGCTAAAATATATCAAAACAGAACATCTTCGGTAGCTCTGGAACTTGGACTGCCTAAAGAATTATAGACTATGAAAAAAATATTAATAACCGGAGGAGCTGGATTTATTGGCTCTCATGTTGTAAGAAGATTTGTAAATAACTATCCTGATTACATGATTGTAAATCTGGACAAGTTAACCTATGCCGGTAACCTTGCAAATCTTACCGATATTGAGGATAAACCGAATTACCGTTTTGTTAAAGCTGACATTACGGATGCAACTGTAATAAATGATTTATTTGGTAAAGAGAATTTTGATGCAGTTATTCACTTAGCTGCTGAATCGCATGTTGACAGATCAATCACTGATCCGACAGCTTTTGTGATGACCAATGTTATTGGAACAGTTAATCTTTTGAATGCGGTACGTGAATACTGGAAAGGTAGCTACGATAAGAAAAGGTTTTACCATGTTTCAACAGATGAAGTTTACGGTGCGCTTGGCGAAACAGGAATGTTTACTGAATCTACAGCTTATGACCCACATAGTCCTTACTCTGCTTCAAAAGCATCTTCTGACCATTTTGTAAGAGCTTATCATGATACTTATGGGATAGATATAGTTGTGTCTAATTGTTCCAACAATTACGGATCTCATCATTTTCCGGAGAAACTGATACCATTGGCAATCAATAATATTAAAAATGAACAACCAGTACCGGTATATGGTAAGGGCGAGAATGTTCGCGATTGGTTATGGGTAGAGGATCATGCGCGCGCAATTGATGTTATCTTCCATCAGGCTAAAACCGGACAAACTTATAACATTGGTGGTCATAACGAATGGAAAAACATAGATCTTATTCATTTACTATGTAAGATCATGGACAAGAAACTAGGTAGGGCAGAAGGGGAATCGGCAAAGCTGATTACTTTTGTAACAGACAGAGCTGGTCATGACTTACGTTACGCTATTGACTCTACTAAACTTCAAAATGAACTAAACTGGGTACCTAGTTTACAGTTTGAAGAAGGATTAGAAAAAACAGTAGAGTGGTATTTAAAAAATGAAGGATGGCTTTCTGATGTCACCTCCGGGAATTACCAGGCTTACTACGAAAATCAATACGAGGGAAGATAATTATCTTCCCTTTTTTTATTCATATCTTAAAGCTTCTACCGGATCGAGTTTAGAGGCTTTTTTTGCAGGGTAATAGCCCGAAATAATACCTACGCCAACACAAAGTGCAAATCCGCCCATAATCCATTCCCATGGTATTATGAATGATCCTCCCATTGCAAATGAGATTAGATTTCCTATGGCTATTCCGAGGAATATGCCGAATGCGCCTCCGATAAGACAAATTATAACGGCCTCTATTAAGAATTGTTTACGAATTACAGAAGGATTTGCACCGATGGCCTTCCTGATTCCGATTTCCCGGGTTCTTTCTGTTACAGAAACCAACATAATATTCATTAGGCCAATGGATGCGCCAATTAGTGTGATGGCCCCAATGGCAATTCCTCCTAACACCACATACCTTAATTGTTCGAAAAGGGTTTGGGCAAGGGAATCGCTTTTTGTGATCTCAAAATTATTAGGTTCTGAAACTTTTACTTTTCTTATCTTTCTTAGTTCTGATGTAGCTTCGCCAATAATGTTATCCATCTGATCGTTACTTGGTACCATTACGGTTATGGTATATGAAGGATTTGAGTTGGAGTTAATCAACTTAGCCTTTAGCAGAGGAACATAGACGGATCTGTCGCCGCTAAAACCCATGCTTTGCCCCTTGGACTCAAGAACTCCAATAACTTTTAACCTGTTGTTTCCAACATTAATGACTTTATCTATCGGACTTTGATCCTTGAAAAGTTTGGTTCTAATCTCATTGCCTATTATACAGACGTTGTTTCCCGACACTACTTCGGCAGGACTAAAATTACGTCCAAGCGAAAGATTCAGCCCCTGTGAGTTCAATCCATTTTCATCTATACCCTGAATATTGATGTTCGGGTTAGTTTTTTCAGCACCAAACTTAGCTGTTGAGCCTCCGGTAGCGAATACACTGATCGCCACTGTTGCAGGAGTATTTAACCTTTCTTTAAAACTTACGGCATCTTCATATTTGATAGACCGGAATGGTTTTGGCCTTTGGCCAGAGCCACCAACCCTTATGCCCGACCCTCTGTTTCTGATGGTAAATGCATTGGCTCCCATACTGGAGAAGGCTTCAGTCATACTTTTTTTAACAGCATCGAGCGTCGTTAATATACCTACTAATGCAGATAAACCAATTGCGATGATCAATGCTGTGAGCATGGTACGCAACCTGTTGCTTTTTATTGATTGAAGGGCTAGTTTTACGTTTTCAGTATAGGTCATTTCAGATGAAATATATTCTTAAAGGGATAAAAATAAAAAGTCCCGCTGTTAAGACAACGAGACCATGTATAATGTTACAAAAGAATAGGAACTTAAACTGAGAAACTTGTTCCGCAACCACAAGTGCTACTTGCATTTGGGTTACTGAAAGTGAAGCCTCTTGAGTTTAATCCATCTTGCCAATCTACCTGCATTCCCATCAAATACATCTGATGCGCTTTGTGCATGAAGACTTTAATGCCATCTATAATAAATTCCTGATCACCGTCTTTTTTCTGATCAAAACCAAGTACATAGCTCATTCCAGAGCAGCCTCCACCGTCAACACCTACGCGTAACCCGAAGTCCTCAGAAATTTCTTGCTGATCTTTTAATTTAAAAAGCTCCTTTACAGCGCCTTCTGTAAAAGTTACCGGTGCAAATGCTGTATCAACTGTATTACTCATATTATTAAAAATTAGGAAGTACAAATTTAGTCATAATTGTTTATAAAAACGCTATAGCTATCTCTAATAGAGACCTCTATCTGGTCATTTAAAAAATCAAATAGTGGGGTAAATATAAATAAAATGTACATTTTTGCTGAGACTCTATACTAATTATTACTGTATTCAAACAAAGCTGAATGAACGTACAAAACTTTTTAACAGAAGTTGCCACACTAGCCACAGGTGGTATTATAACAGTTGCAGCAGGATATTATCTTTTTATAAATGACCTGAGAAGGTATCTGGACACAAAATATGTTGAAACAAAACCATCAGAACCTAAAAAAGACGAACATTTGCAGATTCTTCCGTTGCGGTTGCAGGCCTATGAACGTCTGATTGTTTTTGTGGATAGGATCAATCCTGCAAATTTACTGATTCGCGTACATCAGCAGGGTATTTCTGTTGTGGATCTTCAATCGGTTTTACTTAATGAAATAAGATCCGAATATCAGCATAATGTTGCCCAACAGTTATATGTAAGTGCCCAAACATGGGATGTTGTTCGAAAACTTAAGGATGATACTTTAACCATGGTTAGCAATGCTGCGAGAGGATTACCGGTGGAAGCTGCCGGTGTAGATTTGAGTAGAAAGATATTGCAGCATATGACTGATATAGCTGATAACCCTTATGATTTAACATTAGATCTTATTAAAAAGGACATTCATTTGTTATTTTAACCATGAAAGAGAAAAGTTTTACCACTACTTCCGGTATTGAAATAAAAGAAATATATACTACTTCGAAGCCTTTAACAGAGGCCCCAGGAGAATTTCCTTTTACCAGAGGGATTCAGAAAGATATGTATAGAGGCCGGCTGTGGACTATGCGGCAATACGCCGGATTTTCGACTGCAGAGGAATCCAACAAGCGGTACCATTATTTGCTTAAACAAGGAACAATGGGCCTGTCTGTTGCATTTGATCTTCCCACCCAGATTGGATATGATTCTGACCACGATATGGCCGAAGGTGAGGTTGGCAAGGTCGGTGTTGCAATTGATTCCCTGAAAGATATAGAAATCTTGTTTGATGGGATAGAGTTGCAAAAGATCACCACATCTATGACAATAAATGCTACAGCCTCGATCTTGTTGGCTATGTATATTGCCCTGGCCAAAAAACAGGGAGCTGATATTAAGCAAATATCTGGCACTATTCAAAACGATATCTTAAAGGAGTATGCCGCAAGGGGGACTTATATATATCCGCCAAAACCCTCTATGAGGATTATTACAGATATTTTTGAGTATTGCAGTAAAGAAGTGCCTAAGTGGAATACAATTTCCATTTCAGGCTATCATATCAGGGAAGCAGGTTCAACCGCCGTTCAGGAGCTGGCCTTTACGCTGGCAAATGGAAAGGCATATCTGAATGCTGCATTAGAGAAGGGATTGGATATTAATGTATTTGCTAAGCGACTTTCTTTCTTTTTCAACTGCCACAATAATTTCTTTGAGGAAATTGCCAAATTCAGGGCTGCCAGAAGAATGTGGGCGAAAATAACAAAGGAACTTGGGGCTACAGATGAGAAAGCTCAAATGCTTCGTTTTCACACACAAACAGGTGGGTCTACGCTTACAGCCCAACAGCCACTTAATAATGTAATAAGAGTCACCAATCAGGCCCTGGCTGCAGTTTTAGGAGGCACACAGTCCTTGCATACAAACGGTTATGATGAGGCACTGTCGTTGCCGACAGAAGCGGCAGCAAAAATCGCCTTGCGCACACAACAGGTAATTGCTTTTGAGAGTGGGGTAACAGATACAGTTGACCCATTGGCCGGCTCTTACTTTGTAGAAACATTAACAGACGAAGTTGAGGCAGCAGCGCAGCTGTACATAGATAAAATAGACGCGATGGGCGGGTCAGTAAATGCGATAGAAAACGAGTATATCCAAAACGAGATCGCAGATGCAGCCTACCGGTACCAGGTTGAGGTGGAAGAGGCCACCAGGGTTATTGTTGGGGTAAATAAATTTACACAGGAACAAGAGGGGATAACCGAGGTATTTACTATTGATGAATCTATTCGTACAATACAAACAGAGAAGATAAACAAGTTAAAAGCAGAAAGAGATAACATTGCTGTTGAAAAGGCGTTGAAGAATTTAAGGGAAGCAGCAAAGGGGACTGAGAACCTAATGCCATATATTTTAATAGCCGTAGAGGCCTATTCCACGCTAGGTGAAATAGCAGATACGCTACGTAATGTTTTTGGAGAATATTAAAAAGGATGTTAATAAATAGTTATTAACACAAAAAATTCAGGTTAAGAAGGGTAGGTTATTGCTACCTAAGCAGTTACCAAATAAATGAAAATTAAGTTTTTTTTGTTGATAATTTTTTGAATATTCGATCTCTCGAAACAGCAGTTTTTTTATGCTCGTATCGTTACTGTAAACCAACAAATTATAGAATAACAATGGAAAAAACTTGTACAGAAGTGTGGAAAAACTGTCTCCAAATCATAAAAGATAACATACCGACCCAAAGTTTCAAGACTTGGTTCGAGCCGATATCAGCATTGAAATTGGAAGGCAAAGTTTTAACCATACAGGTGCCTAGTTTGTTCTTCTATGAATGGTTGGAAGAACACTATGTAGGGCTGCTTCGTAAGACAGTTAAAAAGCAATTAGGAGATGAGGGAAGATTAGAGTATAACATCGTTGTGGATAAATCTTCTAATACGGGATCTCCTTATACTACTAACATGCCGAGTAATGGAAATGGGGCAGAGGCGAAGATTCAATCAATGCCAATTCCTGTTTCTATAAACAAAGACATTAAGAATCCTTTTATCATTCCGGGGTTAAAGAAACTTAATGTTGATCCTCAATTAAATTCTAACTATACGTTTGAGAATTACATAGAGGGGGATTGCAACCGTTTAGCAAGATCAGCGGGGTATGCCGTAGCCGCAAAACCGGGAGGTACTTCATTTAATCCTTTAATGATTTATGGAGGAGTAGGGTTAGGAAAAACACACCTTGCTCAGGCTATTGGTAATGAAATTAAGCGTAACATGCCGGACAAACTGGTAATTTATGTTTCATGTGAGAAATTCTGTCAGCAATTTGTAGATTCATTAAAGAACAATACGATTAATGATTTTGTGAATTTCTATCAGGCAATGGATGTAATCATCATGGATGATGTACACAACTTTGCCGGTAAAGAAAAAACGCAAGATATATTCTTCCATATCTTTAATCATCTTCATCAATCGGGTAAGCAGGTTATTTTATCATCAGATAAAGCACCTAAAGATCTGGCCGGACTAGAAGAAAGATTGTTAAGCCGTTTTAAATGGGGCCTTTCTGCAGACTTGCAGATTCCTGATTTTGAAACAAGAATAGCAATTCTTAAAAAGAAAATGTATGCAGATGGTATCGAACTACCTTCTGAAGTAGTGGAGTACGTAGCCCACAACATTGACAATAACGTAAGGGAACTGGAAGGTGCAATGGTTTCCCTGTTAGCTCAATCAACTTTAAACAAAAAAGACATCGATTTGGCATTGGCTAAACAAATGTTGAAGAACTTTATTAAAAATACTTCCAAAGAGATTTCTATGGAATACATCCAGAAACTGGTATGTGAGTATTTTGAAGTTCCTGTAGATATGGTGAAATCACAAACACGGAAACGTGAAATTGTTCAGGCAAGACAGATTTCCATGTATCTTTCCAAGAGCCATACTAAGTCATCATTAAAAACTATCGGAGCCTTTTTTGGAGGAAGAGATCACTCTACGGTAATTTATGCATGCCAAACAGTCGAAGATCTGATTGATACAGATAAGAAGTTTAAAGGTTACGTACACGACATACAAAAGAAATTAAAAATGAGCTAAATCATTAGAGCTCAAGTCTTATCGCAAAAAAAAGACCCTCCAAGTAAAACTTGCAGGGTCTTTTTTTGTAGTTGAATGTTTATTTTAAAACATCAAGCTTCATTAACCCATAAAATAATGCGGCTGAATGTAATGCCTGATCAATTTTATTGTCTACTAGAATTTGTTTAGCCTCTTCGATGGTATATTCCTCAACGTTAAGGATTTCATGATCATCTAAGTGCTGATCGTGAGTTTTAACGCCGCCTTTTAGTAAATAGGTATAGGTAACATTTGTAGATGTTGCCGGATTGGGGTATAACGTAGCTATCAATTCTGAACTTTTAAAAGAATAACCGGTTTCTTCTAATAATTCTCTCTTAATGGCTACCTCAGGCAATTCATCGCCATCTATAACACCACCAGGAACTTCTAAGGATATAATATCAGCACCATGGCGATATTGGCGAACCAAAATTATTTTATTGTCTTCAGTTACTGCTACGGCATTAACCCAATTCGGGTATTCAAGTACATAATAGTCATCTTTTATAACGCCATTTTGCAAATCACAGGTATCCACACGTAATGTCGCCCATCTTTCTTTCACCAGATATTTTGATGAAAGTCTTTGCCATTTTTTTATTTCCATATTAGGTATTAAGGTATTGATCAACCAGTTTTTGGCGGTCAAGATTAGTCATGTTTATAATGTGATGCTTTGTTTCCAGCAAGTAGTATATTAAATAAAGCTTCTCAGCAAAAGAATCGTTCCTTGGGTTAATAACCGAAGGATCGAATTGAGAGTAAAGAAACTGACTCAGCATTTCTAATTTTTCGGCAGGAAATTCCTTTTCAGTTAACAGTGCCTCAAATTTAGAAGAATTACTAGAGAATAGTTCTTCAGGTGTTATTCCAAAATTATTTACCAATGATTCCATTAACAGATCATCTGCCTCAGCCAATTTGCCTTCTAGCTTTAAACCCATAATACGGGCTAAAACTTGTGCAAGTTTTTGAATTTCTGCTGTAATTAAGTCTCTTCTTAACATATTCTTTACCAGCTACCACTACTACCACCGCCACCAAAACTACCACCACCAAAGCCTCCGAAGCCACCGCCTCCGCCACTGCTACCTCCGCCCCAGCCACCGCCAGAACCTCGGCCACCGCCTAATAACATACTCCAGAAAAGAGCGTCGGCAGCTCCGCGACCACCAATTACTTGTCCGCCGCCACCGCTACCACCACCTCTTCTAAGGATAATGATTATGACAACAATGATAATGATGATGGCCAACATGCTGGCTCCTCCACCCGCATCATTCTTCTTTTTTGGGTTTTCGTTCTTGTATTCGCCTTTGGTATATTTTATAATAGCATCAGTACCTGCATTAAGTCCCTGATAATAATCTCCGGTTTTAAAATATGGTTTTATCTCGTTTTCGATAATACGTTTTGCATAAATGTCTGGTAATACTCCTTCCAGACCATAGCCCGTTTGGATAGAGATCTTTCTGTCGCCAAGAGCAACCACGATCATTATCCCATTATTTTTCCCTGAGCTACCAACTCCCCATTTTCTACCAAGTTCAAGCGCATACTCGTTGATATCATAGTCGCCAACAGATTTTAATACAGCTACCGCAATTTGAGTGGAGCTTGAATCATCAAATGCAACCAGTTTTTGTTCTAATTGTTGCAATTGATCAGCCGAAAGAGTGCCAGTATAATCATTTACCAGTTTGGTTGGCTTTGCCGGAAAATCCTGAGCAAACCCAATCATGGATGTTGTAAGTAAGAATAATGCTACGATTAGTTTTTTCATAGCTTATGTGGTTTTATTCTGATCCATAAAAATAATGTCATTTGGCAGTTCATTAATGTCGTCATTTTGCGAAGGGAAAAACGTTGCAAGTTTTTCTCCTGCCAAAATTACGCCTGCTATAATGCCCTGAGCTAAATTGCCGGAGGCAAAATGAGCTCTCATTGCAACTTTAGTTGTTTCCCAGAAATCTGTAGGTACAACTTTATTAATTCCACTATCGCCAACTATTGCAAACTTATGATCAACATAAGCAAGGTATATCAATACACCATTGTGTCTTGATGTCTTATCCATCCCAAGTTTTGAAAAGTAGGATGTTGCTCTTTCAAATGCGTCGCCGCTGCAATGCTTATCTATGGCAATTCTGATTTCGCCTGAAGTAGCTTTTTCAGCATCGGATATGGTTTGGGAAATTAGTTCTTGTTCTTGTTCTGTGAATGGCCCCATAATTGGATTGCTTTTATAAAGATAAGGGTAATGTATGTTTATTCATTTAAACATACATTACCCTTAAATGTTGTTATGGTATATTAGAATTCTACTTTTGGTGCATTTTGTGCACCAACATCAGCTTTAAAAGCTGCCTTTTGGCTAAATCCGAATATGCCTGCAGTAATGTTGTTCGGGAATGATCTTACCTTTGTGTTATAAGTTTGAACCGATTCGTTAAAATCTTTACGCGCTACTGTGATACGATTTTCAGTACCTTCCAGCTGAGCTGATAATTCACTAAACTGTTGAGTAGCTTTAAGCTCAGGGTAATTCTCAGTTAGAACCATTAATTTGCCTAATGCCTGACTTAACTGGCCTTGAGCAGCCTGATATTTTTGCATATTCTCTTCGGTTAATTTATCAGGGTCTATTGTGATCTGGCTTGCTTTAGAACGCGCTTCAATAACCTGAGTTAATGTACCCTGTTCAAACTTTGCTGCACCTTTAACTGTGCTTACAAGGTTAGGGATCAAATCAGAACGGCGTTGATATTGTGTTTCAACCTGTGCCCATTTGGTTTTTACATCCTCATCCAGTTTAACCAAGCCGTTGTAACCACAACCACTTACTGCCACTAATAAGACTAAGATTCCTACAATTACTAAAACTACTTTTTTCATATTTTTCTGTTTTGTTTTTCAGTGTTAATTTACGCATTAGAACTCAATTTCTGTACCTTTGTTACAGTTCAGTAGAAAAACCTGACAACAATAACGCAAAAAGACATCTAAATTACGCTGGTTCCAGCAGAAGTCAATAATATAATCGCCGCCGTGAAAACCTTTTAAAAACTCAAAATGGTGGTATTTCTCATTGTTAAGCCTATAAAATTCTTAAAAAATTAAATAACTCGCTTTCAAGAAAAGTAATTTTCTAGGGAAAGAGGGGGCAATTTTTTCGCTGTAAAATAACTGACATAATTACAATTCATGTACTGCCAAAAGAAGTCAGAAGCTTTCAAATTTATGTCTAATGTTTAAAATAGTAAGAATCTTTTAATATTGTAAGATGTACCTTTGCATCAATTCAGGATAAAAACCTGACGATAATTATGCAAAAAGACATCGAAATAACCCTGGCTCCAGAAGAGATCGACGACATATCTGCGATTAAAAGAAACCTTTCTGAAGCTTTAAAAATTAACTTTTCTCGAATTGGCGGGTATAAAATCCTTAAAAGATCAATTGATGCCCGTTCAAGAAAAGTAATATACAGGCTGCAGGTAAGAACATTTATTGATGAACCGCCATTGACCGAATCGTTTGTTGTTAACTATAAAAATGTTAGCAATGCGAAACATGTGATTATTGTTGGTGCTGGTCCGGCCGGATTATTTGCAGCACTTCAGTGCATCGAAAACGGATTAAAGCCAATAGTGGTTGAGCGTGGTAAAGACGTAAAACAACGAAGGAGGGATTTAGCAGCAATAAACAAAGAAGGTATTGTAAATACTGAATCTAATTATTGTTATGGTGAAGGGGGAGCTGGAACCTATTCAGATGGAAAATTATATACCCGATCCAATAAGCGTGGGGATATTAATAAAGTGCTTCAGGCCTTTGTTCAGCACGGGGCTGCGGAAGATATTCTTGTTGATGCCCGCCCCCATATCGGTACAAATAAATTGCCCCATATAATTACTGCAATAAGGGAAACAATTTTAAACGCAGGAGGAGAGGTGCGTTTCGACCAAAAAGTAACGGACGTTTTAATTGATTTTGGAAAGATAAAAGGTGTAGAGATTAACGGGGAAGAAAAACTATTGTCTGACGCTGTTATTCTAGCCACCGGGCACTCGGCACGAGATATTTATGAATTGCTTCATAAAAAGAATATCCTTGTTGAAGCCAAACCATTTGCCCTGGGAGTAAGAATAGAGCACCCTCAATCTATTATAGATGCAGCTCAATACCATTGCGATATCCGGAGTGAATTTTTGCCTCCGGCTTATTATAGTTTAGTTGAGCAGGTGGGTGCCAGAGGCGTGTTCTCGTTTTGCATGTGCCCGGGGGGGATAATTGCCCCTTGTGCAACTTATGCTGATGAAATTGTTGTTAATGGATGGTCGCCATCAAAAAGGAATAATCCATTTGCGAATTCCGGAACGGTGGTGCAAATAACGCTTGATGATGTTAAAGGCGACGATCCGCTAAGAATGATGCATTTTCAATCGGAAATAGAGAAAACTGCTTTCAGGCTTGGTGGGGGAGATCTGGTTGCGCCTGCCCAAAGGATGGTTGACTTTGTAGAGGGGCGAATTTCAGTAGATCTACCTAAAAATTCTTATTTGCCTGGAACACGGAGTGTAATGCTTAAAGAAACGCTGCCAGATTTTGTAGCATCAAGTCTAAAAAATGCTTTGCCGCTGTTTGGAAAAAAAATGAAAGGTTATTATACGAATGAGGCTATTTTAGTGGGGGTAGAAAGTAGAAGTTCATCACCAGTTAGGATTCCAAGAGACAAAGAGACTTTTCAACATCCACAGGTTGCGGGCTTATATCCTTGTGCTGAAGGTGCTGGTTATGCAGGAGGTATAGTGTCGGCTGCTATTGACGGTGTTAATTGTGCCAATGCAGTTTTAAAGTTTAGCTAAACACATTTACCTTTTATTTGTTGTTTTCGTATGATTGATTTCGCAAATGAGCTCAGAAAAGGATATAGTGGAGATGCCTGGCATGGCAACAGTGTATCCGCTATTATTTCGTCGGTAAGTAAAGATCAAATATTTAAACGACCAATTCCGACTGCACATACTATCGCTGAACTTGTATTGCATTTAACTTCATGGACAGAAGAAGTCTTTTCGAGATTGGAAGGCAACTTGGCTAAGGAGCCTGAAAAAGGCGATTGGCCTATGCCTAAAGAAGAAACAATGCAGGAATGGGATGCCATTTTAAGTGATTTTCGTTTAGCTAATGAAAAACTGCTTAATCTTGCGAGAGAAATTTCTGAAGACCAATGGAAAACCGCTGTTAATCAGGTTTCGGGTCAGAGAATGAACTATTTTGAGTTATTTAATGGTTTGGTGCAGCATCACGCGTATCATGCAGGGCAAATCTCATTGTTATTAAAATTTTAGATTGTGAAAAAAACACTAATTATAGGGGCGAGCCCTAATCCGGACAGATATGCCTATAAAGCTGCGCATATGCTTAAATCAAAAGGACACAATATTATCAATGTTGGCATAAAAAAAGGATCAGTGGCCGGAGAAGAGATTGAGCAACCAGGGCATCTGCATAATGACATTGATACGGTTACATTATATATAGGTCCGCATTTGCAAAATGGTTACTATAACTATATACTAGAAACAAAACCTAAACGAGTTATTTTTAATCCTGGAACTGAAAATCAGGAATTGGAAGAACTGCTGTTGGCAAATGATATTGAGCCGATAGAGGCTTGTACTCTGGTGTTGTTATCTACAGGTCAGTATTAGTATATTTTCTCAACGACTTTCCAACGATTCTGAACGACCTTTTGTCGTTTGTAAGATTTTTTGATGTGAGGGAATAGACGATGATGTATTATACTTATAGGTAATACTACGCTATAGTATATTATATAGAAGAGCACTTGGTAAGTGGTATTTTGAGATAAAGAATTAACCTGATTTTAACTTGCTGTTAATTTTTCTGGTTGTGGTTTAGTGAGTTAGGGATATTTTGCAATAAAAAGTGTATAAATGTTTGGGTGGTGGCTGAATTTTCCTACTTTTGCATCCCGCTTCGGAGGAAGAGAAACAGTGAGA